>CAVQAI010000010.1:0-171830 GCA_963710495.1 uncultured Acidimicrobiales bacterium | reverse complement strand
ACGGGGGTGGCGCCGGGGAGGGGGCGGCGGCGGCTTCGCCGTCGTGGACGTTGACCGAGTGGCCCCGCGCCCCGGCCTCCGAGAGGTGCGGACCGACCTCACCGAGCAGACGGTCCCGCAGCGCGTCCCCGGCCCCCGGGCCGCCCTCGCCCCACAACAGGTAGATCAGTTTCTCCATCGGCCGCCGGCCGGATCAGGGACGACGGGAGGCGGGGGCGATCGGACCGAGCCGGACGGGCCGGTTCACGCCCCGGCCGGCGCCGGCAGCCGGCGGACGGCCCGCCCGGCCAGCCCGGTCAGGTAGGCCAACCACTGGCGCTCGCCCATGAGCCAGAGCCACAGCTCGCGCTTGTTGGCGATGACCACGTCGACGAAGTCCTCGCGACTCATCCCGCAAGGCTCCAGGGCCGGCTGCCAGCGGGCCCACAGCCACAGGCCGATGCAGATGTCGTCGCTGAACCCCGCTCGCCAGTCGCGTCCCTCGAGCAGTGCGTCCCGCAGGCCGGCCTTGAGCTCGGGGGGCTCGTCGGGGATCTCGAGCCGGGGTCCCCCCTCCACCTCGAACACCGTCATGACCGCCACCCTACCCACCGCATCAGACCGATGGCGGCACTCGGCCGGATCGGCACGCAATCCTTGATTGTCGTGGTCAAACATCCTGGTCGTCGCCCTCCCACCGCTCAACGGTCGGGGACCACCGGTGCCCGGTCGCTGTCCTGGTAGGCGGCGGCGTGCTCGGCGTACTCCATGAACAGCGGGCCGTCGGGGTCGAACCGGCGGCGCAACGTGTCGACGGCCACCCGCTTGTCGTAGGCGTCGAGCTTGACCAGGGCCTCCGGGTTGTCGAGCTCCCGGAAGTCCAGCCGGCCCCGGGCGTTGTCGAGGGCCCGCCGACCGCGCTCGGTGCGGACCAGGACGCTGCTCCACCCGTCCATCGACCCGACGCTCCCGACCGACAGGTCGGCCCCCCGGCCGAGAAAGTCGGCGCACTCGTCGCAGCCCTTCAGGGCGACACCGTGGAACCGCTTGATGGGCTCGTCGACGGCGATCTCCCCGTCGCGGTACTCGACGATCATCCGGCCCCGGATGACGTCCACCTTGCTCACCCGGTCGAGGTCGATGCCCCGGTCGTCCCGCAGTAGCTGGAGCATGAGCCCCTGGTAGTCGAAGCTCTTGGTGCACATGAGGGCGATGGTCAGCACCACGGCGTCGACCCGGTGGGCCCCGGTCGGCCAGCGCCGCGCCTGCATGGCGCGGAGGCCCTGGATCTCGCAGGGCGTGCCGACCACCGCCAGTCGGGGCTTGGCCGGCAGGTCGTAGCGGGACAGGTCGAGCTCGGCCAGGGCCATCGTCTGGTTGTAATAGCTGCCGGCGGCGTCGGCGATCTCCTTGGCCGTGGTGGCCACGTGGGCGACGCCCTTCCAAGGCTCGTCGGGGTCGTCGCTCTGCCGGGTGACCAAGGCGCCGTCGATCTCCCCGCCGGCCAGGGCGGCGATCAACAGCGCGCTGACCAGCCCGCCGTCCTGGGCGCCGTCGGGACGGGCCCCGGCCCGGACGGCGTAGGAGTCGAGGACGGCGCCCAGCCCGTCGCCGGGAGGCCCGCCGGAGATCTTCCAGTAGCTGTCGGCCGCGTCGACACGGACCACCGGGCCCGAGCCGTCGTCGCCCTCGGCCACGGTCGACGGAGGCCAGAGGGCCTCGTAGCGCAGGCCGCCCCGGGGGCAGAAATCCCAGCACAACGAACAGCCCGTGCACATCTTGACCAGCTCGGGGAGGTCGGTGTCCTCGTCGACCCCGATGGAGTTGGAGGGGCAGACGGCCACACAGGTGCCGCACTGGATGCAGCGGCCGGCATCGATCACCCCGGACTCGAGCTCCCAGAACCAGGTCTTGCCCGGTGGCTCGGCGACGCCGTTCATCTCCTCCCGGATCCGGTAGCCCTTCACCGGCCGGCTCCGCCCGTCGTGCCCGCCGCCACCTGGTCCGCCGCCTCGCCTCCGGCCAGGGTCTGTCGCAGGTCGTCGTTCGGCACCCGGCGGGCCCAGTTGTGGAGCGGCTCGTCGGGACGCCGTTCCGACTGGTAGCGCCGCACCACCCTGACGAGCGCCTCGGGGACGTCGTTGACCGGGCGGGCGTGCTCGACCCAGTCGATGAACGCGGCGTCGCCTCCGAGCGATCCCCCGAGCCCGATGTCGACCGCCTCGGCCAGGTGGTTCCCGACGTGGGCCACCTCGCCGCGGAAGCCGATATCGGCGATCTGGGGCTGCGCGCAGCTGGCCGAGCACCCGGAGAAGTGCATCCGGATGATGCCGGCGTCCTCGCCGGGGCGAGACCGCCCCCCGCTCGACGGGGAGGCCCCGACCGGCTCGCCGGCCAGCTGTTCGTCGAGGAACCGCGCCCACTTGACGGCCCGTTCCTTGGTCTCCACGATGGCGTAGCGGCAGAACTCGCTGCCCGTGCAGGCCACCGCCCCCCGGGAGAACGGACCGGGATGGGGTGAGTACTTCTGGAGCAGGTCTTCGGCCAGCAGGTCCTCGAGGCGGTCCTCGGGCACCCCGGTGAGGATGAAGTTCTGGTCGCCGCTCAGCCGGACGGTGCCGTCGCCGTAGGTCTCGGCCAGACGGGCCGCCTCGACCAGCTCGATCCCGTTCATGCGCCCGACCGGGACCGAGCAACCCACGTAGACGAGCCCGGCCTCCTTCTGGGGGTGGACCCCGACGTGATCGCCCCGGTAGCGACGGGTCAGGTCCTCGCCCGCCGGGACGAGCTCGAACCGGGCCCGGGCGGCCAGCTCGGCCCGGAAGCCCTCGGGGCCGAGCTCCTCCACCAGGTAGCGCATGCGGGCCTGGCCGCGGTTCTCGCGGTTGCCCAGCTCGCCGAAGAGCTGGGCGATGGCCCGGGTGGCCTCGACGGCCTGGTCCCGGGCCACGAAGACGTCGATGTCGGAGGCCATCCGCTCACCGTCCGACAGCCCACCCCCGACCAGCAGGTTGAAGCCCAGCGAGCCGTCGGCGCCCCGGGCCGGCCACAGGCCGATGTCGTTGATCTCGGCCTGGGCGCAGTCGTCGACGCAGCCGGTGATCGAGATCTTGAACTTGCGGGGGAGGTTGGCGTACTCCCGGTTGCCGGTGAAGAAGGCCGAGACGGCCCGCACGACGGGCATGGCGTCGAACGCCTCGTCGGCGTCGACCCCCGACACCGGGCAGCTCAGGACGTTGCGGGCCGAGTCGCCGCAGGCCTGGACGGTGGTGAGCCCGACGGCGGCCAACCGGCGCCAGATGCGGGGGATGTCCTCGACCCGCACCCAGTGGATCTGCACTGTCTGGCGCGTGGTGATGTCGGCGTACCGCGAGCCGAAGACCCTCGACTCGGTCCCGTCCGGGCCTTCGCCGAAGGCGTCGGCGATGACGCCGATCTCGCGCATCTGGGGGGCGGTCAGGAAGCCGCCGGGGACCTTGATGCGCATCATGAATGCGTCGCCGCCCTGGCGCTGCGGATAGATGCCGGCCCATTTGAGCCGCTCCACCTCGCCGACCACCTTGGCGATGCTGGCCGGGCCCTCCTTCGAGTAGGTGTCGAGGAGGGCGTCGACCACCTCGAGGGGATGGCGGGCCAGCTTCTGCTGCTCGATGTCGCCGAGCTCGCCCTTGGTGCGGTAGGGGTTGAGGAACGGCATGGGGCGGTCCGAGCCCCGGATGTGGAGCCCGTAGAGCTCGTCCCGGTCCTTCGTCACGTCACGCGTTCAGTCATCACGTCAGAGGTGCAGCCCGCACTCGACCTTGTCCGAGTCCGACCAGCGGCCCGCCCGCGGGTCCTCACCGGCTCCCACCGGCCGGGTGGTCGGCGCACAGCCGATCGAGAGGTAGCCCTTGGACTGGAGCGGGTGGGCGGGGATGCCGTGATCGGCGGCGTACCCGGCGACATCCTGGTCCGTCCAGGTGGCCAGGGGGTTGACCTTGACCAATCCCCAGGAGTCGTCAAGGGAGACGATCGGCGCATCGCGCCTGGTGGGCGCGTCCACTCGCTTGAGGCCGGTGACCCAGGCCGACTTGCCCGCCAGGGCCTGCTTGAGCGGCCGCACCTTGCGGAACTCACAGCACTGGGCGCTGCCGCACGGCCACTGGTCCGCCCCGGCGACCGGCTTGGTGACGGTGAGGTTGAGGTCGTAACGCCGGCGGATCGTCTCGACATAGTCCAACGTCTCGGGGAAGTGCGAGCCGGTGTCGAGGAACACGACCTCGATGTCGGGATCGACTTGCACGGCGATGTCGATCAGCACCGCGTCCTGGAAGGACGAGGCCAGGGCCAGGCCGGGGCCGAACCGCTCGGCGGCCCAGGCCACGATCAACCCGGCCGGCGCAGTCTCGAAGGCTTCCGATTCCTCGGCCAACTCGGCGCGGAGTTCGGGCGCCCCGGTTTCACTGGTCACGACACTCATTCTCCCGAAACCCTCTCTCCCATGCACGGGCGAACCCCTCACACCCCGTCCGACGACCGCTCCTGCCCTGCTCCTGTCTCAACCTCTTGGTGCCAACCCGGTCCGGCCCACTTGCATTCCGTCGGGCCTCGACTCAGTCGTCCGGCCGCCGGGCGAGCCCCCCGGGCGGCCGAACCGCTGCCCGGCCCCGGCGCCGGTCGGTCGTTCCGGCCGACCCTCGGCCTCGGCTCCCCGACTATACATGACTATTCAGATCATATTTTAGATCAATCGGGGCTTGGAGCAGCCGCCGGCCCCGACCGGGATCGGCCACAATGGCCGTGCCGGAGCCCCCCGAACCCGGCCCGACGCCATGCCGGAACCAGCCACCCCTCCATCCCCCGAGCCCCACCGGGACTTCCCCGTGGTGCTGGACGTGACCGGCTGGCGCTGCCTGGTGGTCGGGGGTGGGCCCGTCGCCGCCCGCCGGGCCGCAGTCCCTCCGTTCGGGCGGGGCCCAGGTGACGGTGGTGGCTCCCGACCTGACCGACGCCCTCGAGGCTCTGGCCGGGGAGACCGAGCCGAGCGGTCGGGCCCCGGCGCTGGCCGTCGAGCGTCGCCGGTACCGGCCGGGCGAGGCCGCCCACTATCGGTTGGTGGCGACGGCCACCGGCCGGCCCGAGGTGGACGCGGCCGTGGTGGCCGATGCCGTCGGAGCCGGGGTGCTCGTGACCGGCGCGGAGCGCGCCGTCCCCGGCACGGTGCGTCTCCCCGCCGTCCACCGATCGGGAGCGGTGACCCTGGCCGTCTCGACCGCCGGCACCAGCCCGGCCCTGGCCCGATGGCTGTGCGACCGGCTGGCCGGCTGCCTTCCGCCCGACCTGCCCACCATCGCCGCGCTGGTCGACGAGGCCCGCACGGCCCACCGGGAGGCCGGCCGCCCGACCGGCGCCACGGACTGGGCGTCCCTGCTGGACCAACACGTCGTGCCCCTGGTCGAGGCCGGCCGGGTCGACGAGGCGCGGGAGATCCTCCGGACCGCCGGGCCGTTGGCCGAGGATTGACCGGCACGCCGGGCCGGTCCGGGTCGCTCCCGATAGGGTGGCGGCCATGGAGCCCCGATCGGTGCTCGACCTGGACGAGATCGACCTCTCGGATCTCGCCTTCTGGGAGCGGCCGTGGGCCGAGCGCGAGGGGGCCTTCCGACTCCTCCGCCAACAGCGGCCGCTGGCCTTCTTCGAGGAGCCGGACGTCTCGGAGTCGTCGCCTCTGGCCCCGCCCCCCGGGCCCGGCTACCGGGCCGTCACCCGCCATGCCGATGTCACCGAGATCAGCCGCCACCCCGAGATCTACTGCTCGGGTCAGGGCGCGGTGAGCGTCCTCGACCTCCCCGAGGAGATGATCGAGTACTTCGCCGGCATGATCTCGACCGACAACCCGCGCCATGCACGCCTCCGGCGGATCGTGTCGGCCGCGTTCAACCCGCGCCGGATCAAGGAGATCGAGCAGTCCATCGAGGAGGTGGCGGACAAGGTCATCGATCGGGTCGCCGGACTCGGGGGCTGCGACTTCGTGACCGAGATCGCCGCACCGATGCCGCTGGAGATCATCTGCGACATGATGGGCATCCCGCCCTCGGAGTACGCCGCCGTGTTCCGCTGCTCCAACATCATTCTCAGCAACGGTGACCCCGAGTACGTCCCAGAGGGGAGCGACCCCGTGCTGGCCTTCATCGAAGCGGGGCAGGAGCTCACCACGCTCATGACCGAGCTGTCGGCCCACCGGGTCGACCACCCGACCGACGACCTGACCACGGCTCTCATCACCACCAACATCGACGGCGAGGCGCTGACCCACGCCGAGCTTGCGTCCTTCTTCATCCTGCTCCTCACGGCTGGGAACGAGACGACCCGCACGGCCATCGCCCACGGTCTGCTGGCCCTGACCGAGCATCCCGACGAGCGGGCCCGGTGGCAGTCCGACCCAGCCGGCATCGCCGCCACCGGGGTCGACGAGATCGTGCGGTGGGCGTCGCCGGTCATCTGGATGCGCCGCACCGTCGTGGAGGACACCGTCCTCTCGGGGGAGGAGCTCCACCCCGGGGACAAGGTGCTCCTCTTCTACAACTCGGCCAACCGGGACGAGTCGGTCTTCGACGATCCGTACCGCTTCGACGTCCGGCGCCAACCCAACCCCCATCTCGGGTTCGGTGCGGCCGGGCCACACTTCTGCCTGGGGGCCCATCTGGCCCGGCGCGAGGTCGACGTGATGCTGCGCCAGCTCTTGACCCGGCTCCCCGACATCGAGGCCTCGGGGGAGCCCGACCGCCTGCGATCGAGCTTCATCAACGGCATCAAGCATCTCCCCTGTCGGTACGCGCCCCGCTGAGCCCGCCGTCAGGGCTTGGCCACCATGACGACGGAGGCGGCCACCAGCACGGCGGCGATCAGACCGGCCGTCGCCGCCACGAGGAGGCAGCGACGCCCGAGGTCGGCCGGTGGCCCGCTGGCCGCTGCGACGACCTGGAGCGACCGCTCCCCGGGCCAGAGGGCCAGCTCGGCCAAGAAGGCGGCCGTCGCCCACAGCCCGAGGCCGCCGAGGACCCAGCCCTCGGCATAGGACCAATCCCCCCCGCTCATGGCGATGAGGGCCACCCCGAGCACCGGCACCAGGAAGAGCGCCCGGCCGGCCCAGTTCACCCCGGGCCGGTAGTAGCGGCGCACGGCCTCGGAGGGCGGGCCCGGCCGGCGGAGCGCCAGCGCGTACGAGCCGGCGACGACCACCACGCCGAAGCTCGCCACCACGCTGAGCACGTGGGCGAGGAGGACGATGTCGTAGGCCGCATCCCGGGCATGGTGGAACGTCATCGGTGGGCGAGCCGGGTCATCGGCGCGATTCTGGCACCCGGGGGTCGGGTTTCGGCGGCCGGCGACCGGGCCCCTGGCACCAACGCCGGCCCAGCGCTTGGTACCTTGGTGACAGGGCTTCCGCCAGTCCCCGGGGCATCCCGGCCGGGGTCGGGCGCCGAAGACAGAACAGAGGTGTCGACGGGCGTGCGAAGAGAGCTACGACGACCAGAGCGAAGCTGCGCCCAGTTCCGATGAACCAGCTCCGTCTCGATCCCCTCACCGGCCGCTGGGTGGTGGTGAGCACCGAACGGGCCACCCGGCCCAAGGCATTTGCCCCTCGGATCGCGTCGATCCAGGCCGACACCTCTCGACCCTGCCCGTTCTGCCCCGGCAACGAGGAAACCGTCTCCCCCACGCTCGAGGTCTCGGGTCCCGACGGCAAATGGAAGGTCCGGGTGGTTCCCAACCTCTATCCGGCCTTCGAGGGCAACGCGCCGTTCGTGGTGACCAATCGAGGCCCGATCTTCACCCAGGCCACGGCGGGGGGAACCCACGAGGTCCTGGTGTTGTCGCCCAGCCACCAGAACTCGTGGTCGATGCTGACCGACGATCAGACGGCCGCCGTCATGACCGCCATCGGCGACCGGATCAAGGAGCACGCCGACATCCCCGGGCTCCGCTACAGCCAGGCCATCGTCAACGCCGGGCGCGAGGCGGGCGCGTCGATCGAGCACCCCCACGGGCAGCTGCTCGGCATGTCGTTCGTCCCCCGGGAACTGGTCGAGGAGCAGGCCGGCTTCGCTCGCTTCGCCGGGCGCTGCCTGCTGTGCACCACCGTCGACGCCGAGGAGAACGTGGGCCACCGGGTCGTCTACTCCGACGAGCGAGTGGTGGTCATCTGCCCGTTCTGGAGCGGGTCCCCCTTCGAGATGCTGGTCATCCCCCGGGCCCACGGTCCCCACCTCCACCACAGCCCGCCGAACGACCTCATCGCCGTGGGCAAGGCGCTGAAGGTGGCACTCGGGAGCCTCCGGGACGTGGTGGGCGACATCGCCTACAACCTCGTCTTCCACTCAGCGCCCTACCGCGCCCCCGAGCCGTACCACTGGCACGTCCACGTGGTCCCCAAGCTGGCCACGGTGGCCGGGTTCGAGCTCGGCACCGGGGTGCTCATCAACATCGTGAACCCCGAGCAGGCCGCCGAGGAACTGGCCGTTCGGGTCCCGGTGGCCCACGCCGGCTGACGCCCTGACGCCGTGACGCCCTAACCGGCTGATCGGGGGCCCCGAACCCACCGGGCCGGGCGCTCAGGCCAGCTCGAAGCAGAGCGACCCATAGGGGGCCACCGTGACCGGGTAGGCATGGGCCCCGATGAGCGGGAAGGCCACCCGCCCGAGCAGCTCGATGGGTTGACGCCCGATCCAGTGCTCCACGTGCAGGTCGGCCGGTTGGGCCAGGCGGCTCAAATTGTGGACACAGAGCACCGGGTTGACCGGGCCCCGCGTGGGCGCGTCGGGCGAGAAGCGGACGAAGGCCAGCACCGAAGGATTGGCCGATGCCACGACCTCGAGCTCGCCCCGGCCCAGCACCGAGAACTCGCGGCGGACGGCCAGGATGCGCCGCATCCAGTGGAGGAACGAGCTCGGGTTGCGCTGCTGGGCCTCGACGTTCACCGCGCTGAAGCCGTACACCGGGTCCATCAGCGGCGGCAGGTAGAGCTGGGCGAAGTCGGCCCGGCTGAACCCACCGTTGCGGTCGGGGGTCCACTGCATCGGGGTGCGCACCGAGTCGCGGTCGCCCAGATAGAGGTTGTCGCCCATCTGGATCTCGTCCCCGTAGTAGAGGACGGGGCTCCCCGGGAGGGTGAGCAGCAGGTAGAACAGGAGCTCGGAGAGGCGGCGGTCCCGGTCGAGCAGAGGGGCCAGGCGGCGGCCGATGCCCATGTGCCGCTTCATGCGGGGATCCTTGGCGTATTCGGCGAACAGGTAGTCGCGCTCCTCCTCGCTCACCATCTCGAGGGTCAGCTCATCGTGATTGCGCAAGAAGATGGCCCACTGGCTGGAGCCGGGTGCTTCCGGCGTCTGGGCCAGGATTTCGGTGATCGGGTAGCTCTGCTCGCGGCGGACGGCCATGAACAGGCGGGGCATGAGCGGGAAGTTGAAGCAGAGATGGCACTCGTCGTCCTTCCCGAAGTAGTCGGCCACGTCGGACGGCCACCCGTTGGCCTCGGCCAGCAGGATGCGCCCCGGGTAGTTGGCGTCGAGCTCGGCGCGGACCCGGCGGATGAAGGCATGGGTTTCGGGCAGGTTCTCGCCGCTGGTCCCGTCCCTCTGGAAGAGGAAGGGGACGGCGTCGAGGCGGAACCCGTCGAGCCCGAGATCGAGCCAGAACCGCATCACGTCGAGCATGGCGTCAGCCACTTCGGGGTTGTCGTAGTTGAGGTCGGGCTGGTGGGAGTAGAAGCGGTGCCAGTAGTACTGGTCCCGCTCGGGGACATAGGTCCAATTGGACTTCTCCACGTCGATGAAGACGACCCGGGCCTCCGGCCAGCGCTGGTCGTCGTCGTTCCACACGTACCAGTCGGCCTTGGGGTTGTCCCGGCTCTGGCGCGACTCGAGGAACCAGGGATGCTGGTCACTGGTGTGGTTGATGACCAGGTCGGCGATGACCCGGATGCCCCGGGCGTGGGCCTCGTCGAGCAGTCGCTGGAGATCGTCGACCGTGCCGCTCTCGGGGTGCACCGAGTAGAAGTCGCTGATGTCGTACCCGCCGTCGCGCAGCGGCGAAGGGTAGAAGGGGAGCAGCCACAGGCAGTCGACGCCCAACCACTGCAGATAGTCCAGCTTGGCGATGAGGCCGGGGATGTCCCCCACCCCGTCGTTGTTCCCGTCGAAGAACCCGCGGATGAGGACCTCGTAGAAGACGGCCCGCTGGAACCAGAGGGGGTCCTCGTCGGCCGGGGGCAGTGGCGCCGACGGGCGACCGCGGTCGGTCAGGCTGCCGAAGGGCGCAAAGGGAAGGGACAGTCCCGACAGGTCCGGATCGGAGCCAACGGCCACGTGGGCACGCTACCTGAGCCCCCGGCGCAGAAGGGGAACGCTCAGGCGCCCTCGGTCGCCCGACGGCGCGTCGGCAGTCTCGACAGCAACCGGTCGGCGGCCTCGTAAGGGTCGAGGTCGCCGGCGAGCATCGCCGAGACGATGCCGGAGCGCTCCTTGGACGCCTCCTCGTCGATCTGCTCCACCACCCGGGTCACGACGATCTGTCGGAGCTCGCGTTCCAGCCGTTGCCGGCGCAGTGTTTCGAGCCGGCCGTCGGCCATCTGGTGCTGGCGGTGCGCGCCGAGGGCGGCCCATACCTGGTCGACCCCTTTCCCGTCGGTGGCCACCGTGTCGATGATCGGCGGCCGCCACGCGCCGAGGTCGGTGAGATCGAGCATCTGCTCGAGATCGCGCCGCGTCTCCCGGGTACCGGGCCGGTCCGACTTGTTGATCACGAACACGTCGGCGATCTCCAACAGGCCCGCCTTGTTGGCCTGGATGGTGTCGCCCCAGCCGGGGTTGACGACGACCACGGTGGCGTCGGTGGCCGCGGCCACGTCCACCTCCTGCTGCCCGACCCCGACCGTCTCCACCAACACCACCGCCATCCCGACGGCCGACAGCACCCGGATGGCGTCGGGCACCGCCACCGACAGGCCGCCGAGGTGGCCACGGGCGGCCATCGACCGGATGAAGACCCGGTCGTCGAGGGCGTGGCGCGGCATGCGCACCCGGTCGCCGAGGATGGCCCCGCCCGAGTAGGGGGACGAGGGATCGACGGCCAGGACGCCGACCTGGTTGCCGCCGCCGAGCCCCTGTTCGCGGCCCATGGTCACCAGCCGGTCGGTGAGGGTGGACTTGCCGGCGCCGGGGGCCCCGGTGATCCCGATCGAGTAGGCGTCGCCCCCGGCCCGGAACGACAGCCCGGCGACCCGCCGGGCGGGCTCGCCGCCCCGCTCGACCAGGGACAGCAGGCGGGCCAGCGCCACCCGGTCGCCGCCGCGGGCCGACTCGAACAGCGCCGGGAGATCGGGAGCGGGAGCCTCGGCCATGGTCTGACGAGCGTAGAGGGAGTGGCGACAGGCGCGGGCCCTCAGGCTCGCGACACCCGGGCGCCCAACGAGACCAGCTTGCCCTCGAGGTCCTCGTAGCCCCGGTCCACATGATGGGCGTCGCTGATCACCGTCTCGCCTTCGGCCACCAGGCCGGCCAGCACCAGGGCCGCCCCGGCCCGCACGTCGAACGCCCGCACCGGCGCGCCCGACAGCCGCCCGACCCCCCGCACCACGGCGTGATGGCCTTCGGTGCGGATGTCGGCTCCCATGCGGCGGAGCTCCTCCACGTAGCGGAAGCGCCCGAAGAACAGGTTTTCGGTCACGATCCCCACCCCTTCGGCCACGGTCAGCAACGTGACCAGCAGGGGCTTGTAGTCGGTGGCGAAGCCCGGGTAGGGCAGCGTGGCCACGTCCACGGCCTGCAGTCGGGACAGCCCGTCACGGGCGGCCCGCAAGCCGCCCGGCACGGCGTCGATGGTGATGCCGGTGACGGTGAGCTTGCGGATGAGCATCTCCATGTGGTCGGGGCGCCCGTCCTCGATGACCACCTCGCCCCCGGCCAGCCCGGCCGCCACCAAAAAGGTGGCCACCACCAGCCGGTCGGGAATGACCGAGTGGGTGGCCGGGTGCAGCTCGTCCACCCCCTCGACCTCGATGCGGGACGTACCGGCCCCGGTGATGCGGGCCCCCATCGAATTGAGGAACTCGGCCAGGTCCCGTACCTCGGGCTCACGAGCCGCGTTCTCGATCACCGTGGTCCCCTTGGCCAGCGTGGCGGCCATCAGCACGTTGTCGGTGCCGGTGTGGCTGGGGTACTCGAGCACCACCCGGGTGCCGATCAGCCGGGGTTGCGACCCCACCGTCGACTCGACCCGGCCTTCGACGTAGCCGTGCGCCGACTTGAACGACACCCCCATCGACTCGAGGGCGCGCAGGTGCATGTCGATGGGCCGGGGACCGAAGTCGTCACCGCCGGGGAGGGGCACACGCGCCCACCCATGGCGGGCCAGCAGCGGGCCGAGCACCACCACCGACGCCCGCATCCGCTCCACCGGGTCGTAGGGAGCCTCGGGGACCACGTCGCCCGGGGTGTCCACCACCAGCTCGTCGGGGGAGGCGCCCCGCTCGGCCAGGACCCCCATGGCGCCGAGCACCTCCCCCATGATGTCGACGTCCGTGATGCGGGGGACGTTGGTGAGCACGGACCGGCCCTCGGCCAGCAGACAGGCGGCCATCAGCTTGAGGACCGAGTTCTTGGCCCCTCCGGCCCGGACCGTCCCCGACAGGGGCCCGTTCGGGTTGACGAGGAAGCGGTCCACCCCTCAAGTATGGCCGCCCGCCCCGGTCACCCCATCGATACCGGCGCCGAGTGAGCGACTCGGCGCCAGCCACTATCGTCATCGTCTGTGACGGCCGCAGCTGAGGCACCCGACCGCAATTTGGCCATGGAGCTGGTCCGGGTGACCGAGGCGGCCGCGTTGGCCGCATCCCGCTGGATGGGGCGGGGCGACAAGGAAGGGGCGGATGGCGCCGCCGTCAACGCCATGCGCATCGTCCTCTCCAGCATCTCGATGGACGGGGTGGTGGTCATCGGCGAAGGGGAGAAGGACAACGCCCCGATGCTCTTCAACGGCGAGCGCATCGGGGACGGCAGCCCGCCCAAGGCCGACATCGCGGTCGATCCCATCGACGGCACCACCCCCACCGCACTCGGCCGGGGCGGGGCCTTGGCCGTCATCGCCGTCTCCGAGCAGGGAACCATGTTCGACCCCGGCCCGTGCGTGTACATGGAGAAGCTGGCCGTCGGGCTGCCGGCGGTCGGCACCATCGACATCACCCGGCCGATCGAGGACAACCTCAAGGCGGTGGCCCAGGCCAAGGGCACCTCGGTGCGGGATCTGGCCGTGGCCATCCTCGACCGGCCGCGGCACGAGGAGCTCATCACCGCCGTGCGGACGGCGGGGGCCCGGATCCGGCTCATCACCGATGGGGACGTGGCCGGCGCCATCGCCACGGCTTGGCCCGACTCCGGCGTGGACATGCTGGTCGGCATCGGGGGCACGCCCGAAGGGGTCATCGCGGCCGCCGCCTTGAAGTCGATGGGCGGCGAGATGCAGGGCCGGTTGTGGCCCCGCGACGACGACGAGCGTCAGGCGGCCGTCAGTGCCGGCTACGAATTGGAAGCTGTCCTCACCACCGACGACTTGGTCCAGGGTGACAACTGCTTCTTCGCCGCCACCGGGATCACCGACGGCGAGCTCCTCCACGGCGTGCGCTACGACCAGCTCGGGGCGACCAGCCAGTCGCTCGTCACCCGCTCCAAGTCGGGCACGGTGCGGCTCATCGAGGCCCGCCACCCCTTGCACAAGCTGGCCGAGTACAGCGCCATCGAGTTCGGCTGAGGTCTGGCCCGGCCACCAGGTCGAAGAAGCGTCAGCGGTCAGGCCGGCCGAACACCCACCCCGATGGCGGGGCCGGCCGGACCGGCGGGGCTTCCGAACCGTTCAGGCCGCCGTGGCGGGACTGCCCGACCCACCCGGCTCGGCGGCGGCCAGGCGGACCTCGGCGCGGCGCTGGGCCGCTTCGGCTTCGGCCAGCTCGGGATCGGCCTCCTCCTCGGATGGGGCCGCCCCCCGACCACCCGATCCGGTCAGCTCGGCCACCTTGGCCTCGGCCGCCTCGAGCGCGGCCCGGGCCCGGGCGACGTCGATCTCCGCGGCCGGCTCGGCCACGCCGATGAGGAGGGTGACCCGGGTCCGGCTGGCCGGGCTCGTCCCGGCCGGGACGTCGGCGCGGTCGGCGGACGGGTCTTCGCCGACCTGGACGAAGCCCCCGTGGACGGCCACCTGCTCCTCGTCGCCTTCGGGGCCGACCACCCGGAGCACGCCGGGCTCGACCGTGCCGACCAACGGGGTGTGACCGGCGAGGAAGGAGATGTCCCCCTCCCCCGTCCGCAGGATGACCTCGGCGGCCAAGCCGTCGATCAGCACGCGCTCGGGCGTGACCAACTCGACGGCGAAGAGGTTGGCGTCAGGCACGGGCGGTCGATCCCCCGGTCACTCGTTCTCGAGAGCGTGGGCCTTGGCCAGGGCCGACTCGGCCCCACCCACGTTGAGGAAGGCCTGTTCGGGAACCTCGTCCAGCTCGCCGTCGACCAGGGCCTCGAAGGACTCCACCGTCTCGGTCACCGAGACGGTCACGCCCTTCAACCCGGTGAACACCTCGCCCACGTTGAACGGCTGGGAGAGGAACCGCTGGATCTTGCGGGCCCGGGTCACCGTCACCCGGTCCTCCTCCGAGAGCTCGTCGAGTCCCAGGATGGCGATGATGTCCTGGAGCTCCTTGTAGCGCTGCAGCACGCCCTGCACCCGGCGGGCCACATCGTAGTGACGCTCCCCGACGATTTCGGGGGCGAGGATGTTGGACGTCGAGGACAGCGGGTCCACCGCCGGGTAGATGCCCAGCGAGGCGATGTCCCGCGACAGCTCGGTGGTGGCATCCAGATGGGTGAAGGTGGTGAACGGCGCCGGGTCGGTGTAGTCGTCGGCGGGCACGTAGACGGCCTGGAGCGAGGTGATCGAGCGGCCCCGGGTCGAGGTGATGCGCTCCTGGAGCTGGCCCATCTCGTCCGCCAGCGTCGGCTGGTAGCCCACCGCGCTCGGCATCCGGCCCAGCAGGGTGGAGACCTCGGAGCCGGCCTGCACGAAGCGGAAGATGTTGTCCACAAAGAGGAGCACGTCCTGGTTCTTCACGTCCCGGAAGTACTCGGCCATGGTGAGGGCGGCCAGCGCAACCCGCAGGCGCACCCCGGGCGGCTCGTCCATCTGGCCGTAGACGAGTGCGGCCTTTTCGATGACGCCCGACTCCTGCATCTCGAGCCAGAGGTCGGTGCCCTCGCGGGTGCGCTCACCGACCCCGGCGAACACCGAGACGCCGCCGTGGTTGGTGGCGACCCGGTTGATCATCTCCTGGATGAGCACGGTCTTGCCCACGCCGGCCCCGCCGAACAGGCCGATCTTGCCGCCCTGTACATAGGGCTCGAGCAGATCGATGACTTTGATGCCGGTTTCGAACATGACCGCTCTCGGCTCGAGGGTGTCGAATTCGGGGGCCGGCCGGTGGATCTCCCACCGGTCCTCCACCTGGCCGATGGAGTCGGTGTCGAGCGGCTCGCCGAGCACGTTGAAGACGTGCCCGAGCACCGCGTCACCGACGGGCACCTGCAGGCCGGTGCCGCGGTTGCGCACCACCGCGCCACGGGTGAGGCCGTCGGTTGCCCGCAAGCAGATGCACCGGACCCGCCCGTCACCGATCTGCTGGGCGACCTCGGCCACGATCAGTTGGGACGTTCCCTCGAGGTTGATGTCGACCTCGACCGCGCCGTTGATCTCAGGCAGCGCATGTGGGGGGAACTCCACATCGATGACGGGCCCGGCGATGGCCACCACCCGCCCGCTGGGCAGGGTCTCGGCCTTGGTCGGCTGGGGTGCGGTGGTGGTCATGAGGGTTGGGCTCCCTTGGTCTCGTGAGCGTCCGGATGCGGTCGGGTGGTGACGGCGCGCCGAGGCGGAGTGGTACCGGCCCGGGAGGTCACCATGGTGCCGTCAGATTCGTCTCGATGATCAGGCCGCCCTCGTCCACGTCCGAACCGGCCCGCAGCGCCTCGGCCCCCCCGACGATCTCCATGATCTCGGTGGTGATGGTGTCCTGGCGGGCGCGGTTCATGATGCGCGAGTACTTCTTGATCAGTTCGCCGGCATTGTCGGTGGCGGCGGCCATGGCCCGCTGGCGGGCGGTGAGCTCGGACGCCGACGCCTCCAGCAGGGCCCCGAAGATCTCGGTCTCGGCGGCCCGCGGCCCGAGTGTCTCGAGCAGGATCGCCGCGTCGGGCTCGAATTCGGTGTAGCCGGCCGGACGGTCGGTGCCGGCCGGTTTCGATTCCTCCCCGGTCCGGGGGTCGATCAGCGGCAGGAGCTGGCGCACCTCGATCCGCTGGCTGCCGGCCGACAGGAAGCGGGTCGAGACGATCAGCACCTGGTCGACCTCCCCGGCGACGAACGGCGTGAGCACCACCGAGGCCACCTCCCGGGCATGGGCGAACGCCGGCCGTTCACTCATCCCGACGAACGCCTTCTCGACGGGCTGGCGCCGGAACCGGAAATAGCCTTGCGCCTTCTTGCCCACGGTGAACAACCGGTAGTCGATGCCCGACTCGGCCCCCCCGGCCAGCAACCGCTCGGTGGCGCGGAAGACCATGGTGTTGTAGCCACCGCAGAGCCCGCGGTCGGCTACCACCGAGAGGACCGCCGCTCGGGAGACCGACTCGGGTGTGCCGAGGAGGCGCCCGGCCGCCACCGGGTCGCCCAGCGCCGTCTCCAGCACGACACGAGCCATGCCCAGCTGATAGGGCCGGGCCGCCGCGATGCGACCCTGAGCGCGCACGATCTGCGATGCCGCGATCAGCTCCATCGCCTTGGTGATCTTCTTGGTCGACTGGATGCTCTTGATCCGTCGACGCAGGACGCGCTCCTGACCGCCGGCCATGCCTCAGTCGACCTTGCTGACGTCGAAGCTCTCGCCGAACGTGCGCAGGGCGGTCTCCAGCTTGTCGCCCTCGGGCAGCTTCCCCGAGTCGCGGATGCCATCGAGTAGGTCGGCGTGGTGGGCCCGGAAGTAGGCGCGCACCTCGATCTCGTAGCGCTGCACCTCCGAGACCGGGATCTCGTCCACGTAGCCCTCCGAGCCGGCGAAGATGACCAGCACCTGCTCCTCGACCGGGACCGGGGCGTTGAGCCCCTGCTTGAGCAACTCGGTGAGGCGGTAGCCCCGGTCGAGCTGGGCCTGGGAGACCTTGTCGAGCTCGGACCCGAAGGTGGCAAAGGCTTCGAGCTCGCGGAACTGGGCCAAGTCGATCTTGAGGGTGCCCGACACCGACTTCATGGCCTTGATCTGGGCCGCGCTCCCCACCCGGCTGACGGAGATGCCCACGTTGATGGCCGGGCGGACCCCGGCGTAGAAGAGCTCGCTCTCCAAAAAGATCTGACCGTCGGTGATCGAGATCACATTGGTCGGGATATAGGCGGAGATGTCACCGGCCTTGGTCTCGATGATGGGAAGGGCGGTGAGCGATCCGCCGCCCTCGGCATCGGACAACTTGGCGGCGCGCTCGAGGAGCCGGCTGTGGAGATAGAAGACGTCGCCCGGGTAGGCCTCGCGCCCGGGTGGACGGCGGAGCAGCAGGGACATCTGGCGATACGCCTCGGCCTGCTTGGAGAGGTCGTCGTAGACGATGAGGGCGTGTTCCCCGTTGTCCATCCAGTGGGCGCCCATGGCACAGCCGGCGTAGGGGGCCAGGTACTTGAACGGGGCCGGGTCGGCCGCACCGGCCAGGACGACCACCGTGAACTCGAGGGCGCCGTAGCGCTCGAGGGTGGCCACGGTCTGGGCCACCGACGACTCCTTCTGGCCGATGGCCACGTAGATGCACTTCACACCCAGGCCCCGCTGGTTGAGGATGGTGTCGACGGCCACGGTGGTCTTGCCCGTCTTGCGGTCGCCGATGATCAGCTCGCGCTGGCCGCGGCCGATGGGGGTCATGGAGTCGATCGCTTTGATGCCGGTCTGCAGCGGCTCGCTCACCGGCTGGCGGCGCACGATGCCGGGGGCCTGCACCTCCAGACGTCGGGTCTCGTCGGTGTGGATGGGGCCTTTGCCGTCCAGCGGCTCGCCCAGCGCGTTCACCACCCGCCCGAGCAACGCATCGCCCACTCGCACCGAGAGGATGCGCCCGGTCGCCTTGACCAGCTGTTCCTCCTCGAGCCCGGTGTCGTCCCCCAAGATGACGGCTCCGATGGTGTCCTCGTCGAGATTGAGGGCCAGGCCCTCGGTGCCGTCATGGAACTCGAGGATCTCGTTGACCGCGGCGCCGGGGAGCCCGGTGACCCGGGCGATGCCGTCGCCGACCTCGACGATGCGGCCGACCTGTTCGGTGCCGACCTCGGGGGTGTAGTCGTCGACGTACCGCCTCAGGGCGGCGGTGATCTCGTCGGCGTTGATGGTCAACTCAGCCATCGGTTGCGTCCCTTCTCTGTGGTATCCGGTAGGCCGCCTCGGAGACGAGGAGGTGCTCCCGCAGTTCGTCGAGCCGGTGCCGCGTGGAGCCGTCGACCAATAGGTCGCCGACCTGGACCACGATGCCTCCGAGCAGCTCCCGGTCGATCGTCACCTGCAGGTCGACCGGATTGCCCGACAGCCGGCCGAGCTCCTCGCGCAGGGCCCGGCTCCGGTCCTCACCCACCTCATCGGCCGCCTTCACCCGGGCGACCCGCCAGCCCCGGGCCTGGGCCGCGTCCTCGACCAGGGTGTCGAGGGTGGCCACGATGTCGCGGGCCCGACCGCCGCGCACCGCGTAGGTGGCCAGGCGGACGGTGGCCGGCAGGACCCGATCGCCGAGCAGCTGGACGATGACCTGTTGGCGGACGACGACGGGGAGGTCGCGGTCCCCGAGGGCGCCTCGCAGGCGGCGGTCGGACTCGACGGTGCGGGCGAAACGGAAGAGCTGGTCCTCGATCTCCTCGAGATCGGGCACGGTGACGGTCTCGAACACGGCGGCGGCATAGCCCGACACCCGGTTGCGCGAGCCCAGTCGGCCGAGGACCTCCTCGTCGAAAGGCTCGGCCGCCGTTGCCGGAGCCCGGGCGGCGGCGAGGTCGAGCTGGCTGGCCAGCCAGTGGAAGGAGGTGGTCACTTCGGCGGCGGGCACCACCGTCACGGCCTGGTGCACCAAGCGGACCACCTCGGGCCGGACCTTTCCCTCGAGCAGCTGGTCGAGCACGGCCCGCCGCGAGCTCACCGGCACGGCCCCGTCGTTGATGGCCAGCTGCAGCTCGTTGTTGCCGTCGACGAGGTCGGCCACCGCGTGCAGCTGCAGACCGGCTTCGGCCAGCCCGTCGGTGGCGACCAGCGACTCCTCCATGGCGGCCAGGTAGCCCTGGAGGGCAGGGTTCACTGGCTTGCCCCGCCCGTCCCTGCGGCGACGCCCGAGCTCTCGGCCCGCACCGCGGCGATGGCCTCGTCGATCAGGTCCTGGTGGTCGGCGGCCTGGATCTCGCGGCCGACCACCCGCTCGGCCGCCACCATCACGATCTCCCCTACCCGGGCCGTGACCTCTTCCACGGCCGCCTGCCGGGCCACGGCGACCTCGGCGTCGGCGGCCTGCACGATGCGGTCGTGGATGGCCTGGGCGTCGCTCTCGGCTCTGAGCTTGGCCTGGTCGGCCGCCGTCTGGGCCTGGGAGACGATCTCCCGGGCCCGGCCCCTGGCCTCCTCCAGCAGGGCGCGCCGCTCGACGTCGGCCTGTTCCGCGTCGGCCTTGGCCTGGTCGGCGGCCTCGAGCTCGCCGCGTATCTGCTCCTGGCGCTCGGTCAGCACGTTGTTGAGGTACGGGACCACGGCGCGGCCCATGAACGCCACCACGACGAGGAACGCGATGAGGACGACGACGAACGTCCCGTTGGGAATGAGGAAGTTGCTGTCTGCGATGAGCATGGCGATCATCTTTCGGTCGTCGCGCCGGGGTCGGCACCAGACACCGGGACACCCGGCCGGCGAGCGGTGGTGAGTGCTTCCGACGACATCGGCGCTACTTCTTGTAGAGCGAGAAGATGAACAATGCGGTGAAGGCCAAGTTGATGAAGTAGGCCGCCTCGCACAGTCCGACGGTCAGGAACATGATCGTCTGCAACCGGCCCTGCGCTTCGGGTTGGCGGGCCACGCCGGCGATGGTCTGGCTTCCGGCGAGGCCGTCACCGATGGCGGCTCCGACCGCGCCGCCGCCGAGGGCCAGACCGCCGCCGACCATGGCGCCGGCGATCCGTACTGCGTCCGCCATTGAGGCGTCTGCCATGACTGCTTCTCCTTTGTCAGGTTGTTGTTGAGGCTTTGGTCAGGTTGCGTTGACGATCAGGGGTCGGGAGCGGGCCGGGGGCATCAGTGGGCCACCTCGGGCGCCATCGCGGCATCGAAGTACACGATCGTGAGCAGGGCGAAGATGAACGCCTGGATGGCGCCGATGGCCATGTCGAACAGCTTCCAGATCACGGTGAAGGGGACCGAGAGGATGCCGCCGATGGGCAGCGGGCCGAGCTTCCAGATCACCAGAGCAGCCAGAAGGGAGAGCATCAAGCCCCCGGCCAGCAGGTTGCCGAAGAGCCGGAGGGTGAGGGTGAGGGGCTTGATGATCTCCTCGATGCCGTTCATGAACAGGTTGACCGGCCAGAGCCAGGGCGAGAAGGGCTGCTTCACGTAGTGGGCGAAATAGCCGCCGACCCCGCGGTTGCGGATGGCGGCGAAGTTGGTCAGCGCGAAGACGGTCAGGGCCATGGCCAGCGGGAGGTTGATGTCGCTGGTCGGGGCGGGCAGGAATTCGAACCGGCTCCCGATGCCGAGCACCTCGAACAGGTTGCAGGTGAAGATGAAGACGAACAGCGTGAGCGCCAGCGGAACCACCCTGGCCCCGGCGGGCCCGATCGATTCGGTCACCTGCCGCTGCACCGCGGTCACGGCCAGCTCCCAGGACAGCTGGAACTTCCCCGGCACTCCGCTGGTCGCCTTGGACCGGAGGACCAACCCGAGGGTCACCACCACGAGGACGGCGATGCACGTGGCCCACACGATGTCCACGTTGATGGTGAGGGGACCGAGTTTGGCCTGGGGATGGTCGCCGACCGTGATGTTGGTGGCCAGGAGCGGGGCCCGGAGCAGGGCGGTGGCCACGGTCAGTCGCCCCCTTCGCCGTCGTCAGCCGGACCGCCCAGCGACCGGGGATCGGTCCGGACGATGTTGTCCTCGACGACGTTGGCGCTGATCACCTCGTCGACCGAGGTCATCGGCCCGGCCTTGGCCATCGACCGCGCCACGTTGACCAGCAGGACGACCTGGAAGACGGCAAGACCGGCGAGAACGCCGAACCCCAGGTCGAACGAGACGAACAGCAGCCCGATGGTGATCACGGTGATGATCCCCATCCGGCCCATGGTGTTGAGGGCCAGGGGACGCCGGGTGTCGCCACCCGGTCGGCCACTGACCCGGGCCACCGAGTTGCCGATCATCCGGAAGTTGAGCGTGCCGAGGGCGAGCCCGATGCAGGCGCCCAGCCCGAGGAGGGGATTCCCGAAGGCGATGCAGGCCACCAGAGTGGCCACACCGACCACCAGCACTGTGGATACCGTTCGCCGCGCCACGTCGGGCACGTTCGGCAGAGAGAAATGGGCGAACACGATCCAGTCTATCCGTGACGCCGGACGGGCCGAACCCAGGTGGCCCGGCCGTGAGCTACAAGTACTTGCGGACCCGGGCGACGGTCATGAGCACGGCCAGGATCACACCGCAGGCCAGCCCGACCAAGGTGAAGGCGGGACTGGTGCCCGCCCACCGGTCGACCAGGTACCCGAGACCCCATCCGACGGCGAGAGCGGCCGCCCAGGCGATCCCCAGCGTGAGGAAGGCGACCGCTCCCGGCCCGAGCGGCGGCGACCGATCGGGGGAGTGGTCCTGGTCGGAGGGTTCGCCTGACTGCGTCTCGTCCATGCCCGGGCCGTGCCGCGTCAGGGAAATTGGAAGGTCGGAGCATCACGAGTCGTTCCTGGGATCACGCAGTGAACCGGCACCGCAAGCCGGTCGAGCCGCCCGGACCGGGACCCCCAACGGGGCGGCGAGGCGTGCGATTCACGGGCGCAATCATCGCATCTCCGCCCCCTGGGCGGCAAAACGGCGAAACCCTCCGTTCACATGGTTCCGGCCGGGCCGGAGCGGATCGACCGGGCCCGGACTCCCCCGGCCGGGGGCGTCACGCCCGCCTGGGGGGTGGCTCCGTCCGCCGGCGGGGCCGCCCCCTCGGGCCCGGCGGGGGTCTCGCCCGTCAGGACCATGACCCCCAGGCCGGCCTCCGGGGCCTCGGGGGCCTCGGGGGCGTCGTCCACGGGGGGCTCACCCTCGGGTCCGAGCCCGCGTTCACGCCGCAGCGAGGGGTGGAAGAGGGTGTAGAGGACCACGCCGAGGGCCAGGGCGCCGAACGGGATGAAGGCGTTGACGCTCGAGTTGTACAGCGGGAAGAGGATGAACCCGGACAGGAGCACCGTCCACGCCCACAGGATGAGGACGCTGCGGCGGTGGCCGTGGCCCAGTCGCAGCAGGCGGTGGTGCAGGTGGTTCTTGTCGGGCGTCGAGAATCCGGTCCGGTTGGCCGTCCGGCGCACGAAGGCGAAGGCCATGTCCACGATGGGGACCCCGAGGATGAAGAAGGGAATGAACAGGGGGGCGAAGAAGAAATAGGTCTGGCCGCTCCGGGCCGTGACCCCGCTCACGGTCCCCGCCGTCCGGCCTCCGATCAACATGGTGGAGGCCGCCATCAACAGGCCCAGCAGCAGGGCGCCGGCGTCGCCCATGAATATCTTGGCCGGATGGAAGTTGTGGGGCAGGAACCCGAGACAGATGCCGCAGGTCACCACGGCGATGAGGGGGCCGATGTTGTCGGTCGGGAGGTTGCCGAGATACTGCAGGTGCAGGCCGTAGACGGCGAGGGCGCCCGAGGCGATGGCCACGACCCCGGCGGCCAGTCCGTCGAGGCCGTCGATGAGGTTGACCGCATTGGTGATGGCGATCACCCACAGGGCGGTCAACAACGGCGTCCATTCGGGAGACAGCTGGACCAGGCCGGCCAAGGGCACCTTGAACTGGAACCAGGTGACCCCGAGGAAGTAGAGGATGGTGGCGGCCAGGACCTGACCGGCCACCTTGGCCGGCGCAGACATGTCCCGGAAGTCGTCGATCAGCCCGACGACGAAGATGGCCGCCGCGCCGAGGAGGAGCCCGAGCGGCTCGGACGAGTCCCGGAACAGGGGGGCCAGCGCCGGGATGGAGGCGGCGACGGCCCAAGCGACCAGCATGGCCACGAACAGGGCCACGCCTCCCGCCGCGGGTGTGACCCGTTGGTGGACCTTGCGGTCGTCGGGCTGGGCCACGTAGCCGATGTCGACGGCGATGCGACGCGCCGGGAAGGTGAGCACCCAGGAACTGGCGGCCGCTACCACCAGCAGGACCGCGTACCAGTTGAGCGGTGTGCCCGAGCTCACCGTGTCACGGGCCGCCCCGGGTCACACGTCCTGCCCGGTCACGCGCCACCCAGAGTGGGATAGGGAGGAAAGGCGCCGCACAGCTCCCGCACCTCGTGGCGCACCGCCCGGAGGACTTCCTCGTCCTCGCGGTTGCGCAAGGTCCGACCGATGAGCTGGCCGATGGTCTGCATCTCGCCGAGCCCCATGCCCGCCGTGGTCTGGGCAGCCGACCCCAGTCGGAGGCCCGAGGTGACGAAGGGCGAGCGCGGATCATCGGGGATGGTGTTGCGGTTGCAGGTGATGCCGGCACGGTCGAGGACCTCCTGGGCCACTTTGCCGGTCAGCTCCTCGTCGAAGGCCCGCAGGTCCACCAGCACCTGGTGGTTCTCGGTCCCCCCGGACACCAGGCGGAAACCGGCCTCGGACAGCGACCCGGCCAGGGCGGCGGCGTTGGCCACCACCCCGGCGGCGTAGACACGGAAGTCGGGCCGGGCCGCCTCGGCGAAGGCCACCGCCTTGGCCGCGATGACATGTTCGAGAGGGCCTCCCTGGAGCCCGGGGAAGACGGCGCTGTCCACCGCCTTGGCCAGCTCGGAGGAACACAGGATGGCTCCGCCGCCGCGGGCCGCGCAGGGTCTTGTGGGTGGTGAAGGTGACGACGTCGGCCACCCCCACCGGTGAAGGGTGGACGCCGCCGGCGATGAGCCCGGCGGGGTGCGCGGCGTCGAACATGAACCGGGCGCCGACCGAGTCGGCGATCTCCCGGAAGGGGCCGGGATCGATGATGCGGGCATAGGCGGTGGAGCCGGCCACGATGAGCTTGGGCTGCTCTCGGCGAGCGACATCGGCCACCTGGTCGAAGTCGATGACCTCCCCGGGCTTGTCCGGGTCGCCGGTGGCCGACGACACGCCATAGGAGACGAAGCGCCACACCTTGGAAGTGATGCTGGCCGGTGACCCGTGGGTGAGGTGCCCGCCGTGGTCGAGGCGCATGGCCAGGATCGTGTCGCCCGGCTCGAGCAGGGCCTGGTAGACGGCCAGGTTGGCGGTGGCCCCGGCGTGGGGCTGCACGTTGGCGTGCTCGGCCCCGAAGAGGGTGGTGGCCCGCCCTCGGGCCAGCTCCTCGACCTCGTCGATGATCTGGTTCCCGCCGTAGTACCGGCGTCCCGGGTAGCCCTCGGCGTACTTGTTGGTGAGCACCGATCCCGAGGCGGCCAGCACGGCCGGGGAGGTGAAGTTCTCCGAGGCGATCAGCTGGAGGGTGGTCGACTGCCGTTCGGCCTCGTCGCCGAGCAGGCGGGCCAGCTCGGGGTCCCCGGCCAACCACTGGTCGAAGGGGGACGCGGGGTACGGGCTCATCGACCCGATTCCTGCCTTTCGAATTCGGCGAGCTCGTCCAAGCGGTTCTGGTGGCGGCCACCCTGGAACTCGGCGGCGAGGAATGCCTCCACCGCGTCGAATGCCTCCGCCGCTCCGGTGGTGCGGCCGCCGAGACAGAGCACGTTGGCGTCGTTGTGACGCCGAGCGAGCCGGGCGGTGGTCACGTCGTGCACGGTGGCCGCCCGCACGCCGGTGACCTTGTTGGCCGCCATGCCGATGCCGATGCCGGTGCCGCAGATGCCGATGCCGAGGTCGGCCCGACCCTCGACGACCGACCGGCCCACAGCCACCCCGAACTCGGGATAGTCGACGGGGGGCTCCGGGGCGGCGGTCCCGAGGTCGATGACCTGGTGTCCGGAATCGGCCAGGTACTTGGCCAGGGCGGCCTTGAGCTCGAATCCCGCATGGTCGGAGCCGAGGGCGATACGCACGCTCCGAGTGTACTGAGCGCACCCCGCCGCGGCCGTGGGGCCGGTCCGACGAGGCCCTCGGAGCCACCTGTCCGGGACGCCCCAGCCGCCTGGCCAAGGCCCCCGGCGCCGGGCCCCTGCTGCCCCCTGCCGGCGGCGCGCCCCGGTAAAGAGGACCGCCAGACGAAGAGGACCGTCCGCTCTCGAGAGGAACACCGCCACGCCCGAGGAGCGGATCGCCCAGCCGGGGTCCGATCCCGAGGTCAGGACCCGGCCGGCACCGGGGGCGGGATCTTGCCGTTGCGGTACCGGAGCTTGAAGGCGCCATAGGCGAACGGGCCGGCCAGCAGGGGCAGCCAGTACGAGGCCAACCGGTAGGCCAGGGTGGCCAGCACCGCCTGGCCCCCGGTCAGCCCGGCCAGAACGAGAAACCCGCTGAGGCTGGCCTCGACGATCCCGAGCCCGCCCGGCGTGATGGGGATGAGCCCGATGACGCCGGCCACGGCGTAGGCCAACAGGATCAGCGACGCACGCGGGTGGGCGCCGACGGCCCGCACGGCGAACAGCAGGCAGAGGTAGTCGAACAAGAGCCGGCCGGCCGAGAGCAACGTGGCCTGCCCCCACTGCTGGCCGAGCACGGCGCGGATGAGGTTCCGCTGCTCGAGCAGGCGGTCCCCCAACCCGCTGATCGGTGGGCGGCGGCGCAGCAACCGGTTGCGCAGGCTCTGGGCGGTGTCGCCCGCCCAGAGCAGCGGGCGTTCGGTGGTCATGACCATGACCCCGAACGCCATGAACAGCACGAATCCGACTGCCCCGATGACGGCCGCCTCCACCAGGCCCCGGCTCACCGGGGCGCCGAACAGCACCGCCGGGAGGGCGAAGATCGGCAGGGCCAGGAGCCCCCCGATGCCGAGAAAGGAGAAGGCGGTGAGGCCCCCCACGGAGTCGGCCGAGTCCATCCCGCTCGTGGCCAGCATCCGGAACTGCACGGCCGCGCCGGCGGCGGCGCCCCCCGGCACGATGAGCGAGATGGAATTGCCGGCCAGCTGGGCGGTCACCACCGGGAACCATCCCTTGGTGCGCAAGGCGATGCGCTGCAGCGCGAAGGTACAGGCGAAGTGGGCCAGCTCGGCGATGACGGCGGGGATGAACCACAGCAGGTTGAGCGTGACCAGTTTGGGCCAGGCGTGGAAGACGGCCACCACCTCGGGAAGTACGAGATACAGGGCGACCCCGGCGAAGAGGATCAGAATGGTCCGCTTGATGGCCCCCTTCCATTGGAAGGGCCGCTGCTGCTCCTGTTCGAACCGGGCTTCGAACGAGCGCGGGACTCCCTCCCCGCCGGCAGACACGGTGCTCACCCGGTCATGCCCCGGCAGATCCCAACATGCTCGGCGCCGTCACCGCGACCAGGGTAGTTGCCCGGTGGGGATCAGCTCCCGGTGGGAATCAGCCCCCGGCCAGGGCCACGGCGGCGGCCAGCACGATGTTGGCGCCGCGGACGTCGCCCTCGAGGGTGCTCTCCATCTTGTTCATCACGTAACAGACGGTGAGCCGGGCATCGAGGTCCATCACGATGAGGGAGCCCCCGTAGCCGCCCCAGAAACAGGCCCGGGGACCGATGGGCATGAGCTCGGTGCTCAATCCGTACCCCATGCCGAACCGGTACTGCGACCCGAGCACCAGGTCGATCCCGTCGATCTGCTCCTCGAAGACCGCCTCGCACCCTTTGGGGGACAGCAGCCGGGTGCCACGGGCCTCGCCGCCCCCGGCCAGGACGGACTGGACCATCGCCACCGAGCGGGCATTGCCGTGGCCGTTGGCGGCCGGGATCTCGGCCCGCCGCCACCACGCATGCCGGGGGAAGGTGGCATCGAGGGGCGGATTGGAGAACGTCCGCACCGGAATAGCGGTGGGGTCGAGCTGCCCCCAGTCGATGGCCGGCGGTGGGATGACGAAGGACACCCGCGCGTCCTCCGACTCGGGCAGACCGATGAAGAAGTCGGCCCCGAGCGGAGCGGCCACTTCCGAGGCGAACCAGGCGCCGATGCTCACGCCGGTGATCCGGCGCACGACCTCCCCGATGAGGTACCCCTGGGTCACGGCGTGGTACCCGGAAGCCGTGCCCGGCTCCCACCACGGCTCTTGGGCGGCCAGCAAGGAGGTGCAGCGCTCCCAGTCGGCGAGCTGCTCCGGCTCGAGGTGCTCGGTCCAACCGCACAGGCCGGCGGTGTGGCTCATCAGGTGGCGCACTTCGACCGCACCCTTGCCCCCGGCGGCGAATTCGGGCCAGTAGCGGGCCACCGGGGCGTGGAAGTCGAGCTCGCCCCGGTCGGCCAGGATCAAGGCACAGAGAAAGGTCATGGTCTTGGTGGTCGACCAGACGTTGGTGATGGTGTCCTGCTCCCAGGGAGCGGACCGGGTCTCGTCGACGTAGCCGCCCCAGACGTCGACCACCGGCTGGCCGTCGAGGAAGACGGCGACCGCCGCCCCGACGTCGGTCCCGGCGTCGAGACTCGAGCCCAGCGAATCGACCACGCCCTCGAAGCGCGGGTCCCACGACCCCTTGATGTCAGCCACGGCCTCCGACCTCCCGGTGTGCCAATCGGAGACGATCATTCCACGATGGCGGTCAACGGGCACCCGGTCCGGCGGTCCGGGCGCCGATCGGCAGCCGTTAGCCTGGTGAGCCGTGAGTGACACCGCCCACCCCCACCTGACCCGGGATACCTTCGAGCGGCTCCAGGCCGAGCTGGAGGACCTTTCCACCCGGGGCCGGGTGGAGATCGCCTCGGCCATCGAGGCGGCCCGGGCCCTCGGCGACCTGTCCGAGAACGGCGACTATCACGCGGCCAAGGACAGCCAGGGGAAGATGGAGTCGCGCATCCGCCAACTCCAGAGCCTGCTCAAGTCGGCGACCATCGTGGACAGTCAGGTGGGCGACGGCTCGGTGGCGCTGGGCTGCATCGTGACGCTCCGCTACGAGGGCGACGCCGAGGACGACGCCACCGACTTCTTCGTCGGGTCCATCGAGGA
The DNA here is from genome assembly GCA_963710495.1 of uncultured Acidimicrobiales bacterium. GTDB lineage: Bacteria > Actinomycetota > Acidimicrobiia > Acidimicrobiales > RAAP-2 > Bog-756. The sequence continues at coordinate 143,529 of CAVQAI010000010.1, read as the reverse complement.
ACGCCATGCCGAAGCCACCGTGGTCTCCCCCGGTTCACCGCTCGGCCAGGCGCTGCTCGGCCGGTCCGCCGGCGAGGCGGTGGAGTACGCCTCGCCGGGGGGCACGATGAAAGTGCACATCGTCAACGTCGGGGCACCAGGGGCCTGATACCGGTGACATCGACGGTCACACCACGCACCATGTCCGAAAAGGTGTGGGAGCGCCACGTCGTCCACGCCGGTGGCGGCGACGAGCCCGACGTCATCTTCATCGACCTCCACCTCATCCACGAGGTCACCTCCCCGCAGGCTTTCGACGGCCTCCGCCTGGCGGGACGGGGGGTCCACCGTCCGGACCTGACCATCGCCACCGCCGACCACAACGTGCCGACGGTCGACATCGACAAGCCGGTCGCCGATCCCACGTCGGCCAAGCAGCTGGCCGTGCTGGCCCATAACTGTGCCGAGTTCGGGATCACCTGCTATCCGATGGGCGACGCAAATCAGGGGATCGTCCACATCATCGGCCCGGAGCAGGGACTGACCCAGCCGGGGATGACCATCGTGTGCGGGGACAGCCATACGTCCACCCATGGCGCGTTCGGGGCGCTGGCCTTCGGCATCGGCACCAGCGAGGTGGAGCATGTCCTCGCCACCCAGACCCTCCCCCAACGCCGACCGGCCTCGATGTCGGTGACCGTCGACGGCGAGCTGCCCCCCGGTGTGACGGCCAAAGATCTGGTCCTGGCCATCATCGGGCAGATCGGGACCGGCGGTGGGAGCGGCCACATCATCGAGTACCGCGGCTCGGCCATCCGGGGCCTGAGCATGGAGGGCCGGATGACGGTGTGCAACATGTCGATCGAAGCGGGGGCACGGGCCGGCATGGTCGCCCCGGACGACACCACCTTCGCCTACCTCGAGGGACGCGACCATGCGCCCAAGGGGGCGGCCTGGGACGAAGCGGTCGCCGAATGGCGCGCCCTGCCCACCGACGACGGGGCGACCTTCGACCGCCAGGTGGTGGTCGAAGGTGCCGGCCTCGTCCCCTATGTCACGTGGGGCACCAATCCGGCCCAGGTGGCCCGGATCGACGGCACGGTCCCCGACCCCGACTCCTATGCCGATCCCGTCGAGCAGGAGGCGGCCTCGCGGGCGCTCGAGTACATGGGGCTCACCGAGGGCACCCGCCTGGCCGACATCCCGGTGGACACCGTCTTCATCGGCTCCTGCACCAACGGCCGCATCGAGGATCTCCGTGCTGCGGCCGACGTGTTGCGGGGCCGGAAGGTACGCGCCGGGCTCCGGGCACTGGTCGTGCCGGGATCCCACCGGGTGAAGGCTCAGGCGGAGTCGGAGGGGCTGGACTCGGTGTTCGAATCCGCCGGGTTCGACTGGCGCGAGCCGGGGTGCTCGATGTGCCTGGCCATGAACCCGGACAAGCTCGCCCCGGGTGAGCGGGCGGCGTCGACCTCCAACCGCAACTTCGAGGGACGCCAGGGTCGCGGGGGACGCACTCATCTGGTCTCGCCGGCCGTGGCCGCGGCCACCGCCGTGGCCGGCCGGTTCGCCACCCCGGACGGGCTCGACTGATGCGGGCCATCCGGCTGGTCAGCGGCCGGGCGGTCCCGCTCGACCGGTCCGACGTGGACACCGACCAGATCATCCCCTCCGACTGGCTCAAGCGTGTGGAGCGGACCGGCTTCGGTGCGGGCCTGTTCGCCGAGTGGCGCGACGACCGGAGCTTCGTCCTCAACCGTGAGGAATTCGCCGGGGCGACCATCCTGGTGGCCGGACCCAACTTCGGCACGGGCTCGTCGCGGGAGCACGCGGTGTGGGCGCTGCAGGACTACGGGTTCGAGGCGGTGGTTGCCCCCGGCTTCGCCGACATCTTCCGTAACAACTGCACCAAGGCGGGGCTGGTGCCGGTTCAGGTCGAACCGGGCGTCGGGCGCCGCCTCCTCGACGCGGTGGAGGCCGATCCCACCCTGGAGATCACCATCGACATCGAGCGGGGCACGCTGGAAGCGCCCGCCGCGGACATCGAGACCGGCTTCCCGCTCGACGAATTCACCCGAGCCCGCCTCGTCAACGGGTGGGACGACATCGGCCTCACGCTTCGCTTCGAGGACGAGATCAAGGCCTACGAGGCGACCCGGCCGGCGTGGCTGCCGACCACCCGCTGAACACGCCACGGAGGCGAAGGCGCTCGCCGGCTCAGGCCGATGTCGTCAGCGGTACTGCGTGTCTACCGGGTCCCCGGCGCCGACTACCACGAGGGGCAGGGGGGCAGCCGACGTCGGGGGACCCGGTAGAACATGAGTTGCGATCAGTCCCGGGGATCGCAACTGCGAATGTGTCGCTCCTCGGCGCATGGAGTCTGTTCGGTGGATCGAGCCGCAACGCCACCGCGACAAACGGTACACGAACGCGAGGTTCGGATCGGGTATCTCCGCGCATCCCGCCCCCTCACGTCGGCAGCTTCGATCCCAAGCTTCGATCCCCATCCCGCGCCAGCCCATTTCAGGTCTCCCCCGGACGGAGCCGCAGATCCATGGGTCACGCCGCCGCCGCCGACGACCGTCCCCACTCCCGCCCGGCTCATGGTATGCCCGCGCCCATCCTCGGTCAACGGAAATCTCGACCCCGGTCAGGCCCCCCGAAAGCGGCCGGGACCAGGCCGAATGGTCACGCAGCGTGAGGTCTATGGCCCGGTACCATGCATGTTTACGTTTCGGGCGCCGAACTTCGCATGTCCGATGTCACAGAGAGTGTCCGTCGACGAGAGCCGCTCTCCCGATCGGGCGAGCGGCCACTTCCGGGATCGAGCGATTCGGAGGGGGACGAACCCGACGTGGCGCGTCAGCCATGTGGACCAGCTCGCCCTCCGCCCGTTTCGAACACCACGGTCGACCGGACGGCGCGGTGGTCGACGAGCGGCCGGCTCGAACTGCGCTCCGCTGCCGAGCTCGCCGATCCATCCGTGCGCAACGGTCCTTCGGTGGTGAGTCCGCTTCGTGCGGTGGTGAGAGTCCGCTTCGTGCGGTGGTGAGAGAGTCCGCTTCGTGCGGTGGGTGACATGTCGGCCGCCTGCAGTGCACCGGCGTCTCAGTCAGTACAGGTGGTCCCCGCCGGCGGCGGCACGCCGGTGACGAGGTAGGACGCGTAGGCGGTGCGCACGCACGAGCTGTAGAAGAAGGCCACGTGGCTCTGGCCCTGCCACGTGAGGAGCACACCACCGGTGAGCTCCCCTGCCAGCGAGACGGCCCACTTGTACGGGGTCACCGGATCCCCGGTCGTACCGACCACGAGGATCGGAGGTGCTCCCGAGTCCGAGGCGGGAGCCGGCGTGCGTGTCGGGAGCGCCGGCCAGGTGGCACAGGTGAGGAGACCCCACGACAGGAGCGGTCCGAACACCGGGGCCGATTGCGCGGCCGCGGCCGCCAGGGTGGGGTAGCTCGACGGGTTGCGATCGGTCGGATGGTCGAGGCAGTCGATGGCGCGCTCGGCGTCGGCTCCGTTGCTCGATCCTCCGCGGTCGTAGCTACCCGAGATGGAGCTGGCCGCCGAGCCGTTGCCGGCGGCCGCACCGGCCAGGGCGCCGGCCAATGACGGCCACGACGACTGTGACTCGAGGCCGGCCAGCAGCGTGGAATAGAGCGTGCCGGGGCCGGCCGTGACGCCGCCAGAGGCCGGCAGCGGTTGGTTGGCTGTCTGCTGGATGAGGGCCAGCAGGGCGGAGGTCGGGTCCCCGGCCGGTCGCCAGGCGCAGCCCGAGTTGCCTGCGCACCAGGCGAAGAAGGACTGCAGATCCGCCTCGAGGCTGTCGGACTGGTCGATCACGTACTGCTGCGTGGTGAGCGCCGGATCGATGGCCCCGTCGAGCACCATGGCTCGCACATGGGTCGGGAAGAGCTCGGCGTAGGTGGCGCCGAGCAGCGTCCCGTAGGAGTGACCGATGTACGTCAACCCGGCGTCCCCGACCGCCTGGCGGATCCGGTCGAGGTCCCGGGCGACGTCGACAGTGCCCACGTAGGGCAGGACCGTGCCGCTGGCGTGCTCGCAGGCGCTGGCGTACGCCTGGTCGCTCTGGAGCAGTTGCTGCTGTTGTGCGGGGGTGCTGGGGACCGGGTCGGGACCGGGGCCCGAGTCCGAGCTGGAGCTCGAGCCCGAGCCCGAGCCGCTCGAGCAGGACACGGGACTGCTTCGCTCCACGCCACGCGGATCGAACGAGACGACGTCGAAGCGGTCGAGCAACAACGACGGGAGCACCGAGAGCTCGTTGGGCAGGTCGTCGATGCCCGAGCCACCCGGGCCCCCCGGATTGATGACCAGGGACCCGATCCGCTCGGCGGGCACTTCCGCCGGATGCCGGGCCACCGCGATCTGGATGGTGGCGCCATTGGGGTCGGCATAGTCGAGCGGCGCGGTCACCGAACCGCACTGGAGGCTGCCGCAGGCCTGCCACAGGACGGGGGTCACCGGTAGGGGGGGCTGCGTGGTCGTGGTCGGCGCCGCCGGGGTCAGGTGGGCGGCCGGGTCGGGACCGGGCCGGAGGATGCGCGCCGCCCCGCTGCCGGTCGAACAGCCTGCCGCCACGGCCGCCAGCAGGGCGACGAGCGCCACCCGAACGCCCCGCGGAGCCAAGAGCCGGATGCGGATCCGGATGAGAAGGTCGACTAGTGAGGCCCGTTGCGGGTCGTATCCACGGCCGTGTTCCATACCCCGCTCGCTTGGTTCATGGAGGTGAGACTGTTGTTCCACGTCGTCAGGTCCCGGCTGCCGTGGTTGTGGGCGAGCGTGAGGCAATCGGAGGCATAGGTCGAGGTCCGGCCTAGCATGCCCGACCAGGCCCGCTCGAGTGATGCCGACGGCGCACGGGGAATGGCCTGGGCCTTCCGAGTGTCAGCCAGCATCTTCGAGCAGGCGGCGCTCAGGTGAGAGAAGAACTGCGAGCTGGAGACTCGGCTGCCCGCACTAGCGGCTGTCAGGATAGACCCCTGATCGGTGTTCAACACATGGTTCCAAGGCTCCGCCTTGTGGGCGAGCCAGGCATAAGCGGAGACCGGTCGAGCCGACGTCGAGTGTGGGGGGCCAGACGAGGCACCTCCGCCGCAACCCAGGACGACCACAGCCAGCCCGAACAGCAGGATGGGTACAACCCAGCGAAAGCGCCGCGGTTGGACGCCGAGTGCGCTCGGAGGCGTGGCAGAGTGCATGAGCGATCCCACCTAGACCGCCGTCGGCAGGAAGTTCGTCAGCGTCTCGAAGAGGATGAACAGCAGGGCCGCCCAGATGGGGACCAGGACCAGCCACCGGCCTTCCCGACCGAGGATCCTCGACCACCGCCGGTTGGTGAGCCCGAGGACCACGAGCAACCCGAGCTCGAGCAAGACCAGGGGGAACAGTGAAGTGTTCCACCCAGCTTCACCGCTGATCTTCACCGGGTAGGACTTCCCATTCCCTCGGGCGACGGTCGGGATCCCTCTTGCCCCGCCGGGCGGTCGGTACTCGGCCACGACGATCAGCCGCTGGCGCGCCGAGAATTCGGGATTGCAGGTGGTGAGCGTCAGCCGATTGTCCCCGAAGTAGTTCAACACCGAGACGTTCGAGGGGTCGACCGGATAAGGGGGCACCGCGACGATGTAGGTCATCTGCTGGCCAGCCAGGTCGGTGAGATAGATGGGGTCACCCGGCGCCAGCTCGGCCAGCCGGTTGAACGGAGCCCCGTGGGTGGTGCGGTGGCCGGCAACTGCGACGTTGCCGCCCTGGCCAGGCATGGCCGTTCCGATGTAGTGACCCGGGCCCAAATCGAGGTCGCTTTCGCCGGTTCCGGAGACGACCACCTGATTGACGCCGATCTTGGGGATCTGGATGATGCCCACCGGCGTCCCGTCGGGGGGTTGGGGGGCACGGATCGAGGCCGGGGCGAGGGTGAACCCGTTCCCAACCGGGTGCACGTGCACCTTGGCATCGAACTGCTGGCGCAGCGCGTCCTGGGAGTGGTGCTCGGCGATGGCCGTCCCCCACAGCTGCCATGCAGCGAAGAGGATGAGCAGCGCGCCGATGTTCCGCACCCAGGTCGATATGGTCACCAACCGGGTGCGGTGCTTATCCCCGTCCCTCCGCACCCAGGCCAGCAGCGTGACGGGCCGTACCGATCGTCGCGACCTCCTCGGGGCGTGGCGGTACCGAGGTTCCTCGGTCACTGGGTCGGGGGGGGCCTCGTAGGGCATGGCCGGCGGCATCTCGTAGCCGGCGGGGGCCACGCCGCGGGCCACATCGATCCCGGCATGACCGACCGCGCCGGGATCGACAGCCCACCCGGCCCCGGTGCCCGCGTGACGCACCCAGCCGTCTGTCGAGAGCGGGGTCGACCCGGGCTGTGTCCCGTTTGCCGGTCTCACGTCGGGCACCGGCAACATTGGCTTTGGCATCGTCGCGGGCTCGCTCGATGCCTGGCCTGGCCACGTTGGATGCAACTCCGGGACGGACCGAGGAGTTGGCCACGGGCTCAGCGCGTCTCGCCATGCCTCGTTCACAAGGGCATCGGCCGGCTCGATGAGCTCAGGGACGGCGGCCGGTGCGCCACCGGGTCCGGCGTCGAACGGCAGCAGCTCGGGCAGATCGACGGCCATCCTCTGCTACCGCGACGTTTCAAGGCCGCAAGGGCAGCCAGAACTGGGCTCTGACCAGCCATTTTGATACAGCGATCGGCGAGGGAGGGACGGGTGGCGCGAGTCCGTCACTTCCAATCCTTCGGAGCTGGGTCTCATCAGCCGATCCCGGTAACCTTCGCCGCCCAGCGGCAACTGGCCGCGGTCTGCACGATGATCTGCTGGCTGCCGGTGCTGGACTCCGGTGTGACCGACTGACCGGACGCCGCGGTGCTACTCACGGCCGGAGTGGATCCCGGACTGCCACCGGCGTTCACCACGAAGATGGCGAAGGTCGGCGAAGTCGGCGGGGCCGGGGTGCATTGGAACGCCCATCCGATGTTCCATGTGCCACTCGCGATGGTAAAGGGAGTGCTCGTCCAGTTCCCACTCATCACTGTCTGGGGGATGAGGACGGTTGCCGTACCCGTCGACGGGGCGGCGGTGGTCGAAGTGGATCCGCCAGCCACGGTCGTCGTAGTCGAACCACCTGCCGCGGTGGTCGACGTCGCCGACGATGCTCCAGCCGGAGCACCAGAAGTTGAACCGCTCGCCGGTGGGAGTTTGTAGCTTCCATGGGAACTGGTGCCGCCGGCTGTACCCGATCCCGATGAGCCCGTGACTCCGTTGATCCCCATGCCCAAGACGATGGCGATGAGCACCGCCACGAGGAGTTGCCAGGTCTTCCATGTACGTCTCTCATGTATGTCCAAGTCCCCCCGCTCCGGAACGCTGCCTGGTTCCTGCGGACCACCCGGCGCGGACTGGGTCATAGCCGGCGGCTGGGTCAACAAGTTGGTGGGGGGCGGCTGGGTCAGCGGGTTCGCCGGGGGCGGCTGGGTCAGCAAGTTGGTGGGGGGCGGCTGGGTCAGCGGGTTCGCCGGGGGCGGCTGGGTCAGCAAGTTGGTAGGGGGCGGCTGGAACAAGGGTCGGGTCAGCGGGTCGGGCGTTGCCACCTGGATCACCGGGGGCGGCTGCCATGTCTGTGGGAGGGGTGCCGGTTCCGACGCCTCTGGAGGGGTCGGTGCCCCCGGCCAGGGCTGGGGATGTGTCGTCCATCCCTCCACCGGAACCTGTGATGTCTCTTGTTGCTGCGGTGGTGCAGAGATGAACGGCCGGGTCGGCGGGGAGCCATTCGAATCGGGTGTGGGCAGCGAGCTGGCCGGCACCGGCTCCCAATAGGAGGAGGGCAACGGCGGCGGGTCGGTCTGGTGAGAAGTGGGCGCGTCCTGTCGGGCTACCGGAACGGTTGGCGGCGGTGGCGGCGGCGTGGCGATCGTCGGGGGGGCGGACACACGTTGTGCGTCCCACGATGTCTCCGGCCGACCGCTTGGCGCCGCCCTCCATGGTTCCTGGGCATGAATCGCCTCCTGTGGTCCGACAGGAGGCGCTGGCGGGATGAAGGTGGATGGCGGTTCTGGGGCCCGTGGTGCGTCCCACGATGTCTCCGGCTGACCGCTTGGCGCCGCCCTCCATGGTTCCTGGGCATGAATCGCCTCCTGTGGTCCGACAGGAGGCGCTGGCGGGATGAAGGTGGATGGCGGTTCTGGGGCCCGTGGTGCGTCCCACGATGTCTCCGGCTGACCGCTTGGCGCCGCCCTCCATGGTTCCTGGGCATGAATCGCCTCCTGTGGTCCGACAGGAGGCGCTGGCGGGATGAAGGTGGATGGCGGTTCTGGGGCCCGTGGTGCGTCCCACGATGTCTCCGGCTGACCGCTTGGCGCCGCCCTCCATGGTTCCTGGGCATGAATCGCCTCCTGTGGTCCGACAGGAGGCGCTGGCGGGATGAAGGTGGATGGCGGTTCTGGGGCCCGTGGTGCGTCCCACGATGTCTCCGGCTGACCGCTTGGCGCCGCCCTCCACGGATCCTGGGCGAACTCTTCCTCTGGTGGCGTGGACCAGGATTCGGAGGGCGGATGGACGGGCCAGTAGATGGGAGGCGGTTCCTGGGTGGTGGCAGAAGCGGACGGGTGGCCCACCGGTTGGACCGCCGCCTCCTCACCCCACGGTTGGAATCCCTCCACACGAGGTTCCTCGTCCCACGGCGATGACGCCCCGGCCGTCGTTGGGGTCTGCACGTCAGGAATGGCCTGAGGCCCGTTGGACGCGGTTGGCGGAGGTGGCGGCGGATACCGCCGCGTACCTTGGCGCTCCTCCTCGTTCATCCGAACCGACCGTGTACGTAGTCGGCCGTTCTCGGGTCGACGGGATTCTGGAAGAGCTGGGCCGTGGGACCAGCCTCAACGATGTGTCCGGGAAGGCCCTCGCCGTCGACCAGGAACAACGCGCAGTTGTGCGAAACTCGCTGGGCCTGTTGCATGTTATGGGTCACGATCACGATCGTGACGTCTGAACTCAGCTCACGGATTGTCTCCTCGATCACACCGGTGGAGATCGGGTCCAGTGCCGAACACGGCTCGTCCATCAATAGCACTTTGGGTCGGACGGCCAGCGCCCGAGCTATGCAGAGCCGCTGCTGTTGTCCACCCGAGAGTGCACCTCCGGCCTCGTTCAGCCGATTGCGCGCTTCTCGCCACAGACCGGCCCGCTCGAGGCACTCCTTCACCAGTGCGTCCGGATTGGGGACCCTCGCGCCCGACAGGCGCAGGCCGGACAGTACGTTCTGGGCGATGGTCATGGAGGGGAACGGATTGGGGCGCTGAAACACCATGCCGATGTTGAGCCTGGTGTCGGTCACGCGCACCGTCGGTCCGTAGATGTCGACGCCATCAAGCGTCACCGTGCCGGACAGGGCGGCACTCGGGATCAGCTCGTGCATCCGGTTGAGAATCCTCAGGAAGGTCGACTTCCCGCAGCCGGACGGACCGATGAGTGCCGTCACCTTGCCGGGCAGCATCGACAAGGTGATCCGTTCGAGCACCTTGTTCGATCCGAACCAGGCGCTGACTCCGGCAGCCCAGAGGGCTGCGGGGCCCGCTCCAGCCTGGCCAGCACCGGGCGCGACGGGAACCTGCGAGGCCACGCCGGACGCTCCGTAACCTGCGGATCCGTGGGGAGGCACACCATATTGCGCTTGTTCAACGGTGGTCATCTCGGTCCTATCTTCGACTCAATTGCCACGGAATGGCATTCATGGTCTGGCCCCTCGGCGACGGAGCCTCCTCCGCCCGAGCGCCCCTCCCGCCACGAGGAGCGCGCCAACCCCGACCAGAATCGAGAGGTCGGGGGCTCCGGTGAAGGCGAGCGCGGGAGAACCGGATCCGCTGCCCCCCGCGGGCGAGCCCGAGCCGGCGGCGTCCGCGGCCGGCGTGCCGGAGGCCGCTCCGGCTCCGGCTCCGGCACCACCGGCAGCGGCCGAGGAGCCTGGAGCCGTCGTCGTGGTCGTACTCGCCCCTGCTTGGGCAGCCACCACTGCGGCTTCAGCGTCGAGGGCGGTCGCCACCTGGAGTCCAGCGGTCACCATGGCGGCAGTAGCCGGCGCGGCGCCAAAGCTGCTGATGTCCCGTTGACCGTTCGGTCCGAGCACGAACCGGATGAAACCGGCAAGTCCCGAGGCCTTGGCGGCCGACAGCCCGTTGGTCGGCACGACGAGGTACTCCTCCTCCATCAAGGAGTCGTTGTAGGCGGCGTCATCAGTGGTACTTGGTTTGAAGGTCACCAGGTTGTTAGTGGTCGGGTCAGAGGTCTGGGCCAACGTCGCGTCCGCCTCCGTGGCCGCAGCGGCGGCTGTCGAGGGCGCAACGAACTTGCCTGCCGCGTTCTGGACCGCCGCCGTTGGGATGTTCCACTGGGCTCCCAGCGGGGTACCGGTCCACACCGAGGAGACAGGAAACGTATTGCCAAGAAGGGTTGGCAGGATGTTCGGAACGTTCGTCGTGGCGTTGACATTGAGGAGCCTGCCGAGGAACGGCTGGTCACCACCGGCCGTATTGTACGCGCCATTGTTGAAGGGCCAGTGCTCACTCGGGGTGGTGTCCGTTGTCGTCCCCGTGTTGTTGGCAACGGCGGCCGCCAGTCCCGCGGCGTAATAGCCCTGAGCGGTGGGATCGCTGTCCATGAGGGCCATCAGCGCGTAATTGGCCATGGAGGGATCTTCGTTGGCCGCTAGGGCCACCCCCTGGCCACTCAGCGGCATGCCATTCGAGCAAATGAACCTGGGATCCGCCCAGTTAGCGATCGGTGAGGCGGTGTCCAGGCCGAAGAGGGCGCCTACGTCGGGCACAGTGAGCTGGATATGCGGACAGAAGTCGGCCGGAGGGACGGGGACCTGGCTTCCGGTGTAGCTCGTGTTGGTGACGAGGGTGCCGATGGCCACTGGTGTCGCGGCGAATGGCACATAGGCGAACGACCGCCCGTCGGTGGACGCCGTTCCCGCCTCGGCCGAGGTGAGCGGGCGCTCGGAAATGTCGTAGTCGGCGTTGAAGGAGCCCTGACCGGTACCGACGAAGTCGCTGATCCCTTGGTCGATACCGGAGGCCACAAAGCCCCCCAACACCGATCCGAAGTTCGCCTTGGCGTCGGTGATCAATTTGGTGATCACCGGACCGAAGAACGTGCCCCCTTCACCCGCCAGGGTGCCGGGGTCGGTTGCGGCCGCCGCCGGCATCGGCCTCATGGTGACCAGGACGATGCTGGCCACGAGGCAAAGCGCGCCGATGGCACCCGTCGTGACGGCGGTACGCCCTCGGCCCCGCCGGTTCCGATGGGTCACTTCGGAGCCTTGGCTCGACGGTGTCGCAACAGCCGCCGGCGGGCCACCCAACCACTCAGCAGCAACAGGGCTCCGGTAATGATGACCGGTCGCGGATCGCCGCCGGTGAAGGCCAGCGGTGTCGAACCGCCCAGGGAGACGCCGGGGTCTACCCCGCCCGCTCCGCCGGCGCCGTTCGCCCCCGCGCCACCGGCCCCGTTCGCGCCTCCAGTGCCCCCGGCTCCGTTGGCCCCGGCCCCGTGGGCCCCTGCGCCCGTCGTCGTTGTCCCGTTGGCACCGGGGATTGAGGCCGTCGCGTTGGTCACCCCGCAGGTCGGGGTGGTCTGACCTGCAGCCACCTCGGCCGGTGTGAGGTCGCCACAGGCATAGGCAGCCTGCTCGGCCGCCGTCGGCGCCACCGCCCCGGGCACGTCCTGGGTGACTTCATCGACCCCCCATCGTTCCAGCGAGAGCCCGAGACTGGCATAGCCGATGCTCGGCGACTTCTGCTGGCCGAGTGTCAGCACATAGTTGACGAACTGGCTCATGACCGCGCCCTTGGTCGCCTGCCACCCGGCTGACGGCGTGAGCAGATAGCTGTAGGTCGACGGGTTGTAGACGTAGGGTCCGGCACCGCCGAAGTTGAGCTGGTGGGTGCCATTGGGAAGCTGGGTGGCATAGGCCAGGGCCGAAGCGACATCCACTGGCGTGGGTTGGGCGAAGTCGCCACTCGCGTTCTTTTCGGACGCCACCCCCTTCGACGGATCGCCCTTGTCGAATCCCTGGTCCAGCGCGTATTGCAGCTGGACCCCGCCGATCGCGCCCTGGTTGCTCCCCACGTCCTGGGAGACGGTGGCGGTGGTGTCGGCGTCCAGGCCGTTGGACAAAGGCGGCCACTGCGACTCGGGTTGGGTAGCGCTGATCACCGTCTGGTTGCCCGATTGACTATTGATGTAGTTGGCGAACGCGGCCCACAGGGCCGGCTGCTCGGCGATGCACCACTCCTCGAGCACGAAGTTGGTCCCGGCCGGATCGCTCTCGGTGACCGGCTTGATCGACAGATTGGGTAGAGAGACCCCGGGGTTCAGTGTCGCAATGTGGGAATCGTTCCAGTTGGTAATGCCACCGGTGAGGATGGCACACGTGGTGTAGCTGTCCAGTTGCAGCGTTTTGGTCAGACCCGGGATGTTGTACATGAAGGCGATGCCGCCGGCGGTGACCGGCACGTAGATGAAATGGAAGCTCGGCGGTGTGGTATCGGCGTTGCCGAGGCCGTAGGCAATGTCGCTGACGGCAAAATCGGTGGTGCCATTGGTGAACTCGTAGCGACCGTCACCCGAGGACGTACTTGTGTAGTTGATACTCAAGTTGTAGGGCGCTGACTGAACGACCTGCTGAAACGTCTCGATGGCCGGCGCGGCGAACGAGGATCCGGCACCATTGAGGCCCGCTCCAGCGTGGGCGATCGGCCCTGGCGGGCTCAGGTACTTGCCCACGGGAGGGAACGTGGTCGACGTCGTGGTGGTGGACCCGGTGACGGGCGCGGTGGAAGTCGAGCCACTGGACGTCGAGGCAATCGGAGCAGCGGAAGCAGTGGTCGACGCAGAGCTTGTCGTGTCGGCCACGGCTGGTCCGGCCAGCGTGAGGACGGTGATGCCGGCCACCAACAGGCCGATGATGCTTTTAGCCCCCGCCCTTGTCACGGCACGTCTTTCAAGCTGGCTTGCCGTCTGGCGTGATCTTGAGTGCATCTCGTTCCTCTCTGGATTCCTGGTTGATACAGCGGAAATGGTTGGACCGGTGTTTTCACTGTGAGCGCCCGAAGCGAGGGATCAAGTGCCGACCGGGACGCGAAGCGCCCACCAGCCGGGCCATGACGAACAGGATGAGGACCAAGAGGACCAAGACGAAGGAGACACCCCATGCGATCTTGTTGACGTTGGCACTCGGTTGCAGGATGAGCTGGTAGATCCGGAACGGAAGATTGTCCTGCTGGCCACTGAACGGGTTCCAGTTGTAGGCGTCGTTGCCCCCGGCGTTGAACAGCACCGGTGCCGTCTCACCGGCGATCCGGGCGACGCCGAGGATCACTGCCGTCATCAGCCCGGCGCGTGCGGTCGGGAGGACCACTCGCACCAGCACCCGCCATTGCGGGGCACCCAAAGCCAGCGCCGCCTCGCGGAGGGATCCCGGCACGATGGCGACCACCTCCTGGGCGGCTCGGGTCACGACCGGCAGCATCATCACCGCCAGAGCCATGCCCGCCGCCAATCCCGACTTTCCGTTGTGGTGCCTGGGCGCCACCCAGAAGAGGTAGATGAAGAGCCCAGCGATGATGGCGGGTGCACCGGTCATGGCATCCACCACGTAACTCACCAGCCGGGAGAACGGGGATCGCGAGTCCGCCAGATAAGTGGCGGTGAGGATCCCGAGGGGGACCGAGAGCACGGCGGCGATGCCCACCTGTTCGATCGTTCCGACGATGGCGGCTCCGGCGCCCACCGCGGTCGTCGGCGAATTGGCCGTGAGCTGGGACATGTCGGCCACGAAGAAGTGGGGGAAATTCGCCAGCGCCACCGCCGCCCCCTTGAAGATGACGTAAGCGATGACCGCGCCGAGCGGGATCATGGCGCACAGGGCCCCGATCCAGATGGCCACCGTGGCCATCCGATCCTTCATGGAGAGGATTCCATGGGCCCGCCAACAGACGACTCCGTAGATCACGAAGAAAACGCAGATCGAGGCCACCGCAAAGCCGAAAGGTCCCGACACCCCGGTCACGGTGAAGACGATCCACACCAACGCAACGGCCGCCAGTGCCGACCCCACCGACTCGACGACCTGCTCCGTGGTCAGCCGCTTACGGCGGTTGGGACGGTCGGCCCCTGCATTGGGGGGTTCCGCTAGGCCGTTCGCCCTAGGGCCCTCGGCCGTCGGGGGTGGGGCCATCCCCTTGCTCCTGAGATCCACGGGGACGCTCATGCTCGGGACCTCGACGCCCTGTTGACGATCATGCGGGAGATTGCATTGACGACCAGTGTGCTTACGAACAGGACCAATCCCAGGAAGACGAGAGCGCTCTTGTTGATAACCGACCCCGTCGGGAAGTCCTGGGTGATCTGTTTGGCGATGGAGCCCAGACCCTGGGGCCCGAGGATGGCCCAGGTCATCTTGTTCGAGGTCGAGAGCATGAGGACGACGATCATGGTCTCGCCCAGGCCGCGACCGAGCCCGAGCAACGCCGCGCTCACGATACCGTTGCGCGAGAAGGGGAAGATGACGTCGGTGATCATTCCCCAACGTGTGCCACCGAGCCCCAGGGCTGCTTCGCAGACGTCGCGTGGCGCCTGTGACATGACGTCTCGGCTCACCGAGGTGATGATGGGGATGAGGGTGACAGCGCACACCAGGCCGACAGCAAAGATCGAGTTCACGTACGAACCCGGCTCCGGTGTCCGGAAGAAGGGCACGAAGCTGAAGTTGTCGACCAGCCATTTCGCCCATGGAGCCTGCAGCCCCGACACCAGGGACAGCCCCCAAAAGCCGTACACGATGCTTGGAACGGTGGCCAAGAGGTCGACCACCCCGGTGAGCCACGGCCGGAAGCGCGGGGGCAAGTACTCGTTGATCATCAACGCCGTCGCCAGGGAAATGGGCAAAGCGATGACAAGGGCGACGACGGCGATGGCGATGGAGCCCACCAACAGGGGCACCATGCCGAAGCGCCCGAGGTCGGGCGCCCAGGTGGTCGAGAAGAACCCGAGGCCGCCCCGACGCATAGCCGGCCATCCGTACACCGCCAGGAAGACCACGACGGCGACCAGGATGGCGAGGGTGATCGCCGCAGCAACCGCCAGGACGTACCGAAAGGCCCGGTCCGCGCCGGTTTCGGACTTGTGCAGCACGATCGGTACGTCCGGGTCGACGGCCGGGATACCGGGAGGCGCTTGGAGCATAACGGTCATGGGGCGGCCCTCCGCCTCACATGGATTCCGACCGTGCCGAGGACCATCAACAACATGCCGATCCCGACCAGCACGGGGACCTGGTCAATGCCGGTAAAGGCCAGGGAGCCGGCTGACGGGGCTGACACCCCGGGGTCGAGGGTGCCACTCCCTCCGGACGGGCCGCTCAGCGCCACGCCGGGAGACACCGGCGCCGGGGTCGAGTCGCCCGTCCCCGGCTGAGCCCCAGACCCTCCCGCTGGCGTCGAACCGCCTGATGGCGTCGATCCTACGCTTGCCGTTGATGAGGGTCCCGTGGCGAGCGCCGCGGCCGAACCGACCGTAAAGGGGGGTGAGAACATCTTCGGTTGGGTGAAGTCGTTCTGGTCCTGCCCGATGTAGAGGACGCATTGCCGCACGGCGTTGCAGACCGGCATCTTGTTGCTCTGCTCACCCAGCACGGTGTTGGGCAGCTGGTACACGGTGTAGGCGGGAACCTGAAAGCTGCCGTCCGCCGCGACGAGAACCGAGCGGTACTGGACTGTATTGCCATCACAGGTTGTATCGTCGATAGGCAGCACCCCGTTGGGTGCAGCGCACTCCAGCACCTCGATGCGGGTGTTAGGAGCGAATCGACTGTTGGCTCCCACGGCCAAGGTGATCGACTGGCCATCGGTGTACGGCCGCGAGGTGGGGCTCGGTGTCATGGTTAGAGCCGGTGCTCCGGCGGCCCCCGCTCCCGAGGACATCCAGGACACCAAGGCCACGACGCCGAGAAGGACAAAGGCGATACCCAGGCGGCGGACGCTCCTGGAGACGCGGACGACGGACATCAGCCACCACCGGAACTCGAGGACCCCGTTGGTGTGACCGAGAACGGTGCCGAGAACAGCTTCGGCGCCCTGAAGTTCGTCTGGTCTTGGCCGACGTAGAGGACACAGAGATGGGTGGTGTTGCACACCGGTTCATTGTCCCGAGGCTCGCCAAGGGCCGTCGCGTTGGGCAGCGAATAGATCCGGTACATGTTGGTCGAGAAGCTCCCGTCCTGGTTGACCAGGACGGAGAAGCCAGGAGCGGTGTTGCCGTCACAAGCAATGTCACTCCTGGGGAGATTGGCCGATTGTCCCCCGGGGTCGGCACACTGGAGGATCTCGATCCTCGCGTTGGGGGCAAACACTTTGTTGGGCCCGACCGATACCCCGATGACCTGACCGTCGTGGAAGGACGGCGAGGGGACCGGCGACAGCACGGCGGCCGGCTGACCTCCGTCGGTTGAGCCATTCCCGCCCGTCGCGAAAACCACGATGGCGATAATCACCGCTACCAAGACGGCGCCAACACCGACGAAGATCCACCGACGGGGCGAGCGAGCAGGCATGGAGGGCATTCCAGTTTTCGGACTCGACGTAGTGGCTATCATCGGCCCCGACCCTTCGCCGCAACGAGTCGGCGGCCGAGCGTTCCGAACAACAGTAACAGCCCGCCGACGACGAACAGCCAGGGAAGGGCCACCGAAGCTCCGGTGAAGGCGAGTGCTGGAGTGCTCGAACCGGTCCCCGAGCCCGGGCTCGAGGCGCCCGAGCCGGAAGCTGAGTTGTCGGCCGCACCGGTGCCGCCCGAGGCGGCGCTTGATGGTGTCGTGGTGGCGGTGGTCGAGGGCGTCGTCGTGCTCGTCGAAGAGGACGTCGCCGCGGTGAACGTGACACCAACCGACCATCCGGACATCGAGTCGGTGGTATCGGTTGCTGCGTAGTTGACAGACTCGGCGACCGTGTCGGTCACGTCGAAGGCGGCAACGCCGTTGCTATCTGTCGTGACCGTCGTAGCGGCCGACGATGTACGTGGTGAGGCGATATTCGCCGGCGTCACTACGATGGAAGCTGTGGTTGCAGGCGCGGCAGTGACCACCGAGCTTCCGGAGCCGGCGGCCAACGACACGACCTTCCCGCTCACTGGCGATCCACTGGCGTCTCGCAGCGTGACGGTGATGGTGGCAGCTGTCTTGCCGTCGGCCACCACCTTGGGGTCGTTCACCACCGCGTTCGAGTCACCCTGGGCCGGGATCACCGGGGGCGGTGTGCCGAACGTGACGGCGGTCAGCTGGGAGAGGGTCAATCCGTCGCTCGAGTCGGTGGCCGTATAGGTCACCACTTCGGTGGTGGCGTCGGTCACCCCGAACGTGGCCACCCCTTGGGCGTTGGTCGTGCTCGACCCGGTGGCGGTCGGTGTCACGACCGAATGCCCGCCCGAAGGCGCGAGGGTGATCGCCTTGCCCTGGATCGGGTTGCCGAAGTAGTCGGTCAGGGTGACCGTCACCGTAGAGGCTGTGGCGCCGTCAGCTGGAACATTGGCGGGGCTGGCGGCCACGGTGGACCTGTTGGCATCAGCCGCTCCGGCGGTGAACGTCACCGTCGGCTGCGCCGTCAGCGTGATCGTGGTCGAGGTCACCGGGTCGGTCGCCGTGACGGTGAGCGTCACCGTTTCGGCCGTGGTGTCGCGCACACCCCAGTTCGTTTGCCCTTGTGCATTGGTTGTTCCCGGTGTCGTCCCGGTCCCGCCCAACACCGGATCGACTGTTGTCGTGTTGCCGGGGTTGCTGGTGACCGTGACCGGGACGCCGGCCACCGGCTTACCGGCGGTGTCCAGGATGGTGATCGAGACCCCGGATTCGGTCGATCCGTCCGCCGGGACTGTCGTCGGGGAGGCCACTGCGGTCGACAGACTCGGCGAAATGGTCGAAGGAGACGGAGTGGAAAAGACGACGGTGGGGGTGGCCTGCAGAGTCACGGTGTCGGTCGTGTCGACGGCCGACAAGGTCACCGTTTCGGGGGTCTGGTCGATCACTTGGAACAGGACCTGGCCCGAGCTGTCGGACGTGCCTGTATTCCCCCCCGGGACCGAAGCGGCGCCGGTGACGCCCAACTGAACGGTCTTCCCCGCGATGGGGGTGGTCCCGTCCGAGGCCAACAGGGTGACTGTGACCGTTGTTCCGGTCGGTCCGGTGACCGGGGTCGTCGGGTTGGCGACGATCGTCGACTTGGTGGCCGAAACCGGCAGGGCGGCCCCGAAAGTGACCGCCGCCGTCTTGGTGAGCGTCACCGAATCGGTGGTGTCGGTCGCCTTGTAGTTGACCACCTCGTTGACCGTGTCGGTCACCGTGAACGTTGCCGCACCATTCGAATCGGTGACATTGGAACCGGTTGATGCATTGGTGATCACCGAGCTGCCACTCACAGCAGCCAGCGAGATCGTCTTGCCCGCAATCGGCGCCGGCGCACCGTGGACCGAGTTGTCGAACAACGTGACCGTGATGGTCGAGGCGGTCGTGCCGTCGTTGGCCACCTGGGTCGGGCTGGCGATTACTGAGGAGGCCGACTGATTGACCGTCGGGGTGGCGAAGGTGGCCTGGGCCGTGTGGGTGAGTGTAAGTGAATCGGTGGTGTCCGTTGCGGTGAGCGTGACCGTCTCGGCGGTCGTGTCGGTCACGTTGAAGGTGGCCTGCCCATTGGTGTCGGTGACATTCGAGCCGGTCGATACCGGGACCACGGTGGCGTTCCCGGCTCCAGCATTGAGCGAGACCGTCTTGCCCGCCACCGGCGTCGAGTTGGTGTCGTTGAGGGTGACGGTGACTTTGGCCGGGTCGGCCCCGTCGGCGGTGGCGCTCTGGGTGGCCGGGGTCACCGTGGACAGCGTCGTGGACACGGAGGTGGCCTGAGCGGCCGACCCATCGCCGGGGTTGACGGACCCCGAGTCGGTCGCGTCGGGGTGGACCTGGAACGCCTGGGAGAAGAAGTGTGGCGCGGTAAGACCGGTGTCGCTCCCCCCGCCCTGTCCGATGTACAGCACGCACTCGTTGGCCACCCCGAGGCCGCAGGCCGGTTGGTTGGTCGGGGGCTCAAAGAACGTGAACTGGTCGGGCAGGGCATAGATCTTGTAGGGAAACCCCGAACTGGTCGAAGTGTTGATCACATCGACGGAGCCATCCGGCTGGACGGTGATGCTGCCCCCGGCATACGCGGTGTCGCCATCGCAGCTGTTGATAGTCGTCGGGTCCACCCCGTTGGGTGCGGCACACTCGAGAATGAAGATGGTGGCCCCGGGCGTCAGCACCGAGTTCGGCGGCACCACGACGTCTATCGGCTGGCCACTGTCGAAGGGCGTATTCGGCGTGAAGGGTGCCTGGGCCTGGGCGGCGTTTGGAATGGTGTTGCCCGACGCGCCAGGCCCGGTTCCGGCACCGGCCTGGCCGGAGAGGGCAAAGGCGGTCACCGCCCCCGTGATGAGGAGCAGGGCGCCGACCGCCTGCACGAGCCGTAGTGATCCCCATCTGGAACGGATCGAGGGAAACTGCCCACCGCCCAAGGTGACCCGGGTTCGCCCTTCCCTTGATGTCATCCTGCTGGCTGCCAAACCGAAGTGTCCTCTCGAGAACCCCCGCCCGGTGCGACGACCATCTGCGGCGCTCCGTATCCAGTGCTGCGCTGTATCCAATACCTACCGAAAAACTCTGCTTTAGCCATCCAAAACCTGCCGAAAACTCTGTTAGGAATCCTTTCCGCCCGATTTCTCAAACATCCCCGTGGAACCCCGTGACCCGGAGCCCGGTGATTACTCACCAGACTCCGGGTCAGGTAGGGCACTGCTGCCGGAGGCGTGGCCCAAGGTCACACCCCCGATCGTTGTGACGCTATGGCGTGGCCGAGGCGGTGATCACGGCTGGGACTCCGAAGAACTCCAGTGTGTAGCTGCCGGCGGCCAACGTGTTGCTGAGTGTCAGTGTCGACGAACCACCAGCTGAGGTCACAGTCGTCCCCGTCGGCAGGGTCCCACCGGTCACCACGGTCACCGAGCCACCGTTGATGATCGAGTTCGGGAAGTTCGAGCCCGATCCGGCATACGTCACCGTGTTGCTTCCGTCCGCGGTGACCGGGATTTGAGCAACACAGCTGTCATTCGGAGCGAGCTGGTTGTCGGCCGGTATCGTGCTGATGGGTGGGGTCGTGTCCGACAGGCGCGGGAACCCGAAGTTGGTCGAGATGGTGTTACTCAGCTCGGCGTCGTAGTTGAGACCGGTGCTGAGGTCGACCCCCTTCGTGAAGTTGGTGTTCGAATCGCACTGCCAGTCCATGAACCCGGCGGTCGACTGTGTAACGGTGACCGAGTTGATGATGTTGAACAACGTCCGAGCTGTCGGGTACGTGTTGTTCAGCTCGGTGGCTGCCCCGGAGAAGCTCCCGTTCTCTCCCACGAGGTTGGCGGCGTAGTTGGCGCCGTTGATCGTGGTCTGTCCTTCGTATGCATTGGTCTGGTATGCACCGTTGGAGATGAAGTAGAACGACGTCGCCTCTTCGATGGCCTGATCGACCGGGTCGGACGGGAAGTCCGACTGCGAGAACAACTCCAGCTGATGAGCATTGTTCTCGAGCGCGACGTGCGCCGGGTTTCCGGCAGGAGCGGTCGACGCCTTCGGGTCGTTGCCGGCGTTCGCGTTCGTCAACGTTGCCGACGAATGGCAGCCACTGGCGTTATCGGGGGTCTGACCGTCCACAAAGGTGGCAAACGTGGCCGTCGTGCCGGAACCCAGGTTGACGCCCAGGAGCCGGATCGGAACGCCGACCGGTACGCCGCTACCTTGGGCCAGCTTGGCGGCCCCGGTGGCGAAGGTCAGGGTGTAGGTCCCCGTAAGCGTGGCGGGGTTGCTCAGCGTCAGCGTCGAAGCGCCACCGGCAGAGGTCGTCGTCGTGCCGGAGGCAAGCAAGCCCGACGTCGAGAACGGAGGCGTGACCGCCTGACTGGAAGCGATGGTCGCCGGGAAGGCGGTGCCACTGCTCGGGTCAATGGTCACCGTGCTTGAGCTCGCCGTCGTGTCGACGTTGACCTCAAGGTTCGGACCGAGGTTGGTCAGCTGACCCCAGTCACCGATAGAGCCGGCCGACCCATGCGGCGTGCACCACATCCGGAAGGCGACGCTCGAGTCGATCGCTCCCGCATTGGAGATGGAGCCGACCTTCGTACCGTTATGGACACCGGCAGTTGCGGGGTTGTCCCCGGGGAGCCAACCGTTGGCCACCGGGCCGACCACTCCGCCATTGATGGTGTTGTAGGCACCATTCGGGAAGGCGTTGCTGGCGACCTGTCCAGCAGCGAAGGTCGACGTGCCAAGGGTCGAAGGGTTGATCGTCGGGAAGTCGACGATCGGCACACCGTCCTTGGCATAACCGAGCTCCTGCTCGTTGCAGCCTGAGATGTTGGAGCTGACCTTGGACGAACGTGCATAGTTCACCTGGAGGGGGGTCGCCAAAGCACCGCAGAGCTGGTTCTGCCCGTTCCCGGAACCGACGGCGTTCACTCCCTGGGTGACCTCTACTCGGTTCCAGTTGTCGGCATCGTCGGTCGTGGCGATGTCTGTCGATTGGCACTTGGAGTTGATGTCCCCGGTCACCGACGTACCGCCGCCGAAGAGGTTCTGACCGGCGGCGCTGACCAGCTGGCAACCGTACAGGCCGGCCAAGGTGTAGAGCTCCGATATCTTCGTTTGCAGGAAGATCGTGGTGTCGGAGCCCGCGCCACGAATGGGCTCGGACGCTGTCGAGTTGTTGAAGTGCGGCGCACCGGTGCTGCCGGCGGCACCGGCGACTCCCGCTCCGAGCGTGCCAGCTACGACCAAGGCCGCAGCACCGACGGTCGCCGCACCAACCATGCGGCGGCGCGCCGAACGCCAACTTCTAGGGTTGAGAGGATTCATATCTCAGATTGCTCCTTGTCAGGTGGACGCCCGCCGAGGCAGGAGATGATTGAGCAGGTATATGGCAGGGTGGACTTGTCTCCGCACTAGATGACGGACCTCGCCGTCAGTAGTTGTTCTGTCATGGCGCCGAACCCAAGTCAATCGATTTGGGCCCCTGACACAGAGAGATAACTTGGGGGTTACCTGGGCGTGTAGCTAGAGAAGTAGTGGCGACATTCCGGAAAGATTGGGGGCCGCCGGGGACCCGGAATCCGGCGTGTCTTCTCCGCGCGGACAGCAGTCGGGCGCACGCACACAGCAGCGGTTTGGAGGTTTCCATTCAGTCGTGGCGTCGCCCGGCAGCCGAGGCTGTGGGGGATACCGTCAAAGGCCGTCCATGCCCCCTCGTGACTCGTCAGGGGCCACGGAACGACCTTCGACTCAGGGAGAGCTCCGGGGCGAGCGACACAGCGCCGCACAGACGTCGAGAACGACCCCTCACGGAACATCAACGCGTCCGCCGCGGCAAGACAATCGGTCCGCTCAAGGTAACCGTCCGCGCATCCGAACGACCAATCTCGATTCGGGCAGCGCCGGTTGGTTCAGTCAGGTCGACCAGCTGGGTCTCACCATGACCTGCCGCACGCCGGTCCGAGCAGGGAACCCCCGTCCCACCCGGACCCGGCGCGGCGGCTAGGACACAACGATGGTGAGCGTCTTGCTTGCCGCCACCTTGACCTTGCCCTCCTTGCACGTGACCTCGACCGTGATCGGGTTCGTGCTCGGAGCTGCCTTGGTGCTCAACGTTCCTGTGATGGCGCCGGTGGCGGCGTTCAGTTTGAGACCCTTCGGCAATGAGGAGAGCTTCTTCCACTTGTACGGTGTGAGCCCCCCGGCGGCCGCAAGCTGGCCGCTGTAGGCCGCTCCCGGCGCGCCCGACGGCAGGGACGTCGTCGTGATGACCAGGGGGGCGAACACGGTCAGGCTGAAGCTCTGACTGCCCGGCGAACCGATCCCGTTGTTGGCCCTGATGGTGATCGGGAAGACGGTGGTGTTGGCCGGCGAACCGGGCAGGACGGGCGTGCCCGACAGCACACCCGCGCTCGACAAGGTGACCCCGGTCGGGAGCGCCCCGGTCTCCGTGTAGGACGGTGCCGGAAAGCCCGTGGATGTCGCCGTGAAGGAGCTCGCCGTGTTGTCGTCGAACGACACCGCATTCGACGAGGTGATCACCGGTGCTTCATCCACGGTGAGCGGGAGGGTGGCCGAGGCGGTGGACGTCTTGTTGCTGGTGACCGTGACCCCCACGGATTGCGTCCCGACCGCCTTGGACGACGGGGTACCCGACAGCAAGCCGGTCGAGCTGATGCTCAGCCCGGTGGGCAGCTTGGCCGTCTTCTTCCACTTGTAGGGACCCGTGCCACCCAGGGTCTGGAGTTGCACGCTGTAGGGCACCCCAACGGTGCCGTTGGGCAAGGACGTCGTCGAGATGTGGAAGCCGAGCACCGAGAGCGTGAAACTCTGGGTGGCCGGTGAGCCCACACCATTGGTGGCGGTGAAGGTGATCGGGAAGGTGCCTGTCGCCGTCGGCGTGCCGGCCAGCACCCCCGTGCCCGGGGTGAAGCTGACACCGGCCGGGAGGGTCCCCGACTCGGCCAGGGTGGGCTTGGGCGAGCCCGTGGCGGTCACTGTGAACGTCCCCGCCGTGCCTTCCGTGAAGGTGGTGTTGTTGGCCGAGGTGATGGCCGGAGCCGTTCCCGAGTTGGAGACGGTGAGCGTGAAGCTCTGGTTGGCCGGTGAGCCCACCCCGTTGGTGGCGGTGAAGGTGATCGGGAAGGTGCCCGTGGCCGTCGGTGTGCCGGCCAACACGCCCGTGCCCGGGGTGAAGGTGACCCCGGCCGGGAGGGTCCCCGACTCGGCCAGGGTCGGCGCCGGCGAGCCTGTGGCGGTCACCGTGAAGCTGCCCGCCGTCCCTTGGGTGAAGGTCACATGGTTGGCCGAGGTGATGGCCGGTGCCGCGTTCACCGTCAGTGTGAAGGACTGCGTGGCCGGGGTGCCCACCCCGTTATCCGCGTTGATGGTGATCGGGAAGGATCCCGACTGGGTCGGCGTGCCGGCCAGTACGCCGGTGCTCGAGTTGCCCGAGAAGGTGGTCTTGAGGGTCACGCCCGCCGGCAGGGAGCCGGTCTCGGTGAAGGTGGGAGGCCCATAGCCGGTGGCGGTGACCGAGAAGGTGCCAGCGGTGCCCTTGGTGAAGGTGGTGTGGTTGGCCGAGGTGATGGCCGGGGCCGAGTCGGCCGGGAAGGTGCCGTCACCCGGATTGAGGGTTCCCGAGTCGGTCGGGTCGGGGTGGACCTGGAACGCCTGGGAGAAGAAGTGCGGTTGCGAGAAACCGGTGTCGCTGCCGCCCCCCTGACCGATATAGAGCACACACTCGTCGGCCGAACCCAGCCCGCACTTCGGTGATCCGCTCGAGTTCTCACTCAAGGTCACCTGGTCGGGGAGTGCGTACATGATGTAGGGCAGTCCTGAGTTGGTGGACGTGTTGATGACGTCGACCGAGCCGTCGGACTGGACGGAGATGGTGCCGCCGGCGTAGTTGGTGTTGCCGTCGCAGGCGGCGGTGCTGGTCGGATCGACGCCGCTGGGCGCGGCGCACTCGAAGATGAAGATCGTCGCTCCGGGAGTCAGCACCGTGTTGGCCGGGATCACGACGTCGACCGGCTGTCCGCTATCGAGGGTTCCGGGCGAGAACGGCGACTGAGCCTGCAGGGCGTTGGTGATGGTATTGCCCGAGGCACCCGGTCCGGTACCGCCAAATGCCGTACCGGCCAGGACGAACGCGGACACTCCACAGAGCACCGCGGCGAGGGACAGGGCGACGGCCTTAGCAGGTCGACCAGCGAACATGGAGAAGCTCCTTCGATTGCCGGAGTTTGGTTCTACAGGGGGTAGAGAGACATCGGAACGAGTCTCCACCTGTGTTGTGGCATGCCGCCGTCGGCCAAGTCAAACGGAATCGAGCCCTGACACACAGAGATAACTTGCCGATTACCTGCACGCGACGTGAGCGCGGACTATGCGCTGACTCGTTACGGGTTCGCCACGATGTCCGGACCTCTCGGACGAGGATCGTGTGCCTCCTAGGGGGCAAAGGAAACGGGGGTCTTGATTGCGACGCCCGAGTTGCCAGAATCGGACACGACAACCTCACAGGTTCCGCCGGGCGGGCAGCTCTGATGCGCCATGTCCTGGTATGCACTACCGTCCACCAGCGTTATCGCGCCCGGGCTGAAGGCGACCTGGCCCTTGCTGCTGACCGATCCCGATAGCTCAGTGGCCGGGTCGCAGTGACTTTCGAGCTTCTGCGACAGGTGGACGCCCTGGTCGCACTCGCGGGCGACGGCGGTGTCGCCGACCGGGAACCCGCTGGCTTGGATCTTGTCCGCGAATCCGTTCGTGACGCCGGACGTCGAATTGAGAGAGACCGTCGGGGTGGCGAACGTCACTGGGACTGCGGCACCGATGGCCGAATTGCTCGTGTCGATGACCACGATCTCGCAGGTTCCGCCGGCGGGACACTTGCTGTGAGCGGCGTCGACAAAGGCTGAGCCGACCAGAAGGGTGATCCCCTTCGGCTTGAACAACACACGTCCCTGTGCCGAAGCCACGCCCGAAATCGACGTCGCCGAGTCGCAGTGGTTGAGGGCGGACGAGGCCGCATGTATATGCAATCCGCATTCGAGGGCCACGACGGTGTCACCCCCCGGAAACCCACTGGCCGTGAGACGGTCGGTCGAGTTGCCCAGCACATTGCTGGTGTCCTTCGCAGTGACCATGGGAACGGAGAAGCCGAGTGGCCCGCTACTGGTCGAATCCCCGGTGTTCCCCCGGGCCACGATAAAGCATGGGCCGGAGGTTGCGAGGCCGCACGTGTTCTTCTTCTTGGGTCCGATCCGCCCCACCTCGATTGTGAAATGAACTCGGCTGAAGACGCCCGAGCCGGCTACCGCGGCTTTGCCATGACGATTGTTGTCGGCTACGAGGCGGGCTCGTCCGAATTCACCAGCACCGGATGCCCCGGACCCTCCATGCGGATCGAGCGTGACGGTCACCGCGTTCGAACTGCCACAAGAGGATGCCTTGAATTCCGTCGTGGTGCATTCGTGGAGCGTGACCGTGGCATCTGCACCCCAGCCCGTTCCCGATATCACCAGCGTCTGGTGACCGACTAGCCCGGATGCCTTGTTCATGGTGAGGCTTGGTCCCGTCCCCGAGGTGTTCACCGTCAGGGTGAAGGCCTGGGTGGCCGGTGAGCCCACCCCGTTGGTGGCGGTGAAGGTGATCGGGAACGAGCCCGACTGGGTGGGCGTGCCGGCCAGGACCCCGGTGCCCGGGGTGAAGGTGACCCCGGTCGGGAGGGTGCCCGATTCGGCCAGGGTGGGGGTCGGCGAGCCGGTGGCCGTCACCGTGAACGTCCCCGCCGAGCCCTCGGTGAAGGTGGTGTGGTTGGCCGAGGTGATGGCCGGCGCCGTGCCCGAGGTGTTCACCGTCAGGGTGAAGGCCTGGGTGGCCGGTGAGCCCACCCCGTTGGTGGCGGTGAAGGTGATCGGGAACGAGCCCGACTGGGTGGGCGTGCCGGCCAGGACTCCCGGCCGAGCTGAACAGCGACTCCGGTCGGCAGCGGTGCCCGATTCCGACAAGGTCGGCATCGGCGAAGCCCGTCGCCGTCACCGTGAACGTCCCGGCCGACCCTTCAGTGAAGGTGGTGTGGTTGGCCGAGGTGATGGCCGGTGCCGCGTCGACCGTCAGGGTGAAGGTCTGGGTGGCCGGTGAGCCCACCCCGTTGGTGGCGGTGAAGGTGATCGGGAACGAGCCCGACTGGGTGGGCGTGCCGGCCAGGACCCCGGTGCCCGGGGTGAAGGTGACCCCGGTCGGGAGGGTGCCCGATTCGGCCAGGGTGGGGGTCGGCGAGCCGGTGGCCGTCACCGTGAACGTCCCGGCCGAGCCCTCGGTGAAGGTGGTGTGGTTGGCCGAGGTGATGGCCGGCGCCGTGCCCGAGGTGTTCACCGTCAGGGTGAAGGCCTGGGTGGCCGGTGAGCCCACCCCGTTGGTGGCGGTGAAGGTGATCGGGAACGAGCCCGACTGGGTGGGCGTGCCGGCCAGGACCCCGGTGCCCGGGGTGAAGGTGACCCCGGTCGGGAGGGTGCCCGATTCGGCCAGGGTGGGGGTCGGCGAGCCGGTGGCCGTCACCGTGAACGTCCCCGCCGAGCCCTCGGTGAAGGTGGTGTGGTTGGCCGAGGTGATGGCCGGCGCCGTGCCCGAGGTGTTCACCGTCAGGGTGAAGGCCTGGGTGGCCGGTGAGCCCACCCCGTTGGTGGCGGTGAAGGTGATCGGGAACGAGCCCGACTGGGTGGGCGTGCCGGCCAGGACCCCGGTGCCCGGGGTGAAGGTGACCCCGGTCGGGAGGGTGCCCGATTCGGCCAGGGTGGGGGTCGGCGAGCCGGTGGCCGTCACCGTGAACGTCCCCGCCGAGCCCTCGGTGAAGGTGGTGTGGTTGGCCGAGGTGATGGCCGGCGCCGTGCCCGAGGTGTTCACCGTCAGGGTGAAGGCCTGGGTGGCCGGTGAGCCCACCCCGTTGGTGGCGGTGAAGGTGATCGGGAACGAGCCCGACTGGGTGGGCGTGCCGGCCAGGACCCCGGTGCCCGGGGTGAAGGTGACCCCGGTCGGGAGGGTGCCCGATTCGGCCAGGGTGGGGGTCGGCGAGCCGGTGGCCGTCACCGTGAACGTCCCCGCCGAGCCCTCGGTGAAGGTGGTGTGGTTGGCCGAGGTGATGGCCGGCGCCGTGCCGGTGCCGTTGACGGTCAGGGTGAAGGCCTGGGTGGCCGGCGTGCCCACCCCGTTGTCAGCGGTGATGGTGATCGGGAAGGAGCCTGACTGGGTGGGCGTGCCGGCCAGGACCCCGGTGCTCGATGTCCCCGAGAACGTGGTCTTGAGGGTCACGCCCGTCGGCAACGTGCCCGACTCGGTGAAGGTGGGGGGTCCGTAACCCGTGGCGGTGACCGAGAAGGTCCCTGCTGTGCCCTGGTTGAACGTGGCGTGATTGACCGAGGTGATAGTCGGGGCTGAGTCGGCCGGGAAGGTGCCGTCACCGGGATTGAGTGTTCCCGAGTCGGTGGGGTCGGGATGGACCTGGAAGGCCTGAGAGAAGAAATGCGGCTGCGAGAGACCCGTGTCGCTGCCGCCCCCCTGGCCGATATAGAGCACACACTCGTTGGCCGAGCCGAGCCCGCACTTCGGTGATCCATTCGGGTTCTCACTCAAGGTCAGGGTGTCCGGGAGGGCGTAGGTGATGTAGGGGAAGCCCGAGCTGGTCGACGTATTGATCACGTCGACTGAGCCGTCTGGTTGGACGGTGATGGTACCGCCGGCGTAGGCGGTGTTGCCGTCACAGCTGTTGATGGTGGTTGGGACCACATCGTTCGGGGCGGAGCACTCGAGTACGAAGATGGTCGCCCCGGGCGTCAGGACGGAGTTCGCCGGTACGACGACGTCGACCGGCTGCCCACTGTCGAGGGTCCCCGGCGAGAACGGCGACTGGGCCTGCAGGGCGTTGGTGATGGTGTTGCCGGAGGCCCCGGGGCCGGTGCCCGCTCGAGCGAAGTCCACCGTGACGGCCAACGTGGCGAGGACCGCGACGACGCTGATCGAAAGGGCGATGGCCTTGGCAGGGCGACCGGCGAACATGGGCAGCTCCTTGGGTGATCTTCGGGTGGATCAGCAACCACGGCGTGGCCGGAGGAGACACCTCCGGTCAGTAGTGTTGCGTCACGTCCGACACCCAAGTCAATGGGTATCGGCGCCCGACACAGAGAGATAACCGGAGGGTTACCTCGGCGTGACGAACACCCGGTCCGCCGGCCATCTCTCTGTGATGGGAACCGACCCCTTGGTGCCCCTCGTTGCCCGGCCCCGCCCTATGACGCCACGGTCAGCGTGAACGTCGCCTCGGCCGTGTTGTGGACGTGCTTGGTGTGGTCGCTCACCATCACCGAGAAGGAGTAGTTGCCCGGGGCCACCTTCTTGCTCGTGATCGTCCCGGCGATCTGACCGGTCGAGGCGTTGAGCTTGAGCCCCTTGGGCAGGGTGGACAGCTTCTTCCACTTATAGGGGGGCAACCCGCCCGTAGCCTGCAGCTGGGCGCTGTAGGCCTGTCCGATGTGGGCCGTCGGCAGCGATGTGGTGGTGATCTTCATGGCCACCACGGTGAGCGTGAAGCTCTGGCTGGCCGGCGGATTCACACCGTTCGAGGCGGTGAAGGTGATCGGGAAGGTCCCGGTCACCGTCGGCTTCCCGGACAGCGCCCCGGTGGAAGGCGTGAACGTCACCCCGGCCGGGAGTGCACCCGATTCGGCCAAGGTCGGTGTCGGGTTGCCCGTGGCCGTCACCGTGAAGGTGCTGGTTTGTCCCTCGACGAACGTGGTCTTGTTCGCCGAGGTGATGGCCGGTGCAACGCCGGAGGTGTTCACCGTCAGAGTGAAGTTCTGGCTGGCCGGGGAGCCCACACCGTTGCTCGCCGTGAAGATGACCGGGAAGGAGCCCGACTGGGTGGGCGTGCCCGAGAGCACCCCGGTACCGGGGGTGAAGGTCACCCCGGTCGGGAGGGTCCCCGACTCGCCCAGGGTGGGCGCGGGTGTCCCGGTGGCCGTCACGGTGAAGCTGCCGGCCGTGCCCTGGGTGAAGGTGGCGTTGTTGGCCGAGGTGATGGCCGGGGCCGCGTCCACCGTCAGGGTGAAGCTCTGGCTGGCCGGTGAGCCGATCCCATTGGTCGCCGTGAAGGTGATCAGGAACACGCCAGCCTGGGTGGGCGTACCCGAGAGCACCCCGGTACCGGGGGTGAAGGTCACCCCGGTCGGGAGGGTCCCCGACTCGCCCAGCGTGGGCGCGGGGGTCCCGGTGTCCGTCACGGTGAAGCTTCCGGCCGTGCCCTCGGTGAACGTGGTGTTATTGGCCGAGGTGATGGCCGGAGGCCGCGTTCACGGTCAGCGTGAAGCTCTGGGTGGCGGCGGGGCTCACTCCGTTGTTGGCTGTGATGGTGATCGGGAACACGCCGCCCTGAGTGGGCGTCCCCGACAGCACCCCGGTCGACGCTTTGAGCGTCACGCCGGTCGGGAGGGTCCCCGTCTCGGAGAAGGTCGGGGGACCGTAACCGGTGGCGGTCACCGAGAAGGTGCCGGCCGACCCCTGGGTGAAGGTGGTGTTGTTGGCCGAGGTGATGGCCGGGGCCGAGTCGGCCGGGAAGGTGCCGTCGCCGGGGTTCAACGTTCCCGAGTCGGTCGGGTCCGGGTGGACCTGGAACGCCTGCGAGAAGAAGTGCGGCAGCGAGAACCCGGTATCGCCTCCCCCGCCCTGCCCGATGTAGAGCACGCACTCGTTGGCCGAGCCCTGTCCGCACTTGGGGAACCCGCCCGCGCTCTCACTGAAAGTCGGCTGGTCTGGGAGTGCGTACACGTTGTAGGGCTGGCCGGAGGCGCTCGAGCCGTTGATCAGGTCGATCGAGCCGTCGCTGTTGACGGTGATGGTGCCGCCCGCGTAGGCGGTGTCGCCGTCGCAGGCGGCGGTGCTGGTCGGGTCGACCCCGTTGGGGGAGGCGCACTCGAGGACCTCGATCCTCGCCCCGGGTGTCAGCACGCTGTTCGGTGGGACGACGACGTCGATGCCCTGGCCGCTGTCGAAGGTCCCCGGTGAGAACGGCGTCTGGGCCGCGGCCGAGCCGGGGATGTTGTCACCCGAGACGCCCGGCTGCACGGTCAGGGTGAAGCTCTGGGTGGCCGGCGAGCCGACCCCGTTGGAGGCCGTGATGGTGATCGGGAAGGACCCGAACGAGGACGCCGTGCCCGAGAGGGTGCCGCTCGAGCTGAGGGTCACACCCGAGGGTAGGGATCCCGTCTCGGCGATGGCCGGCGGCGGCCAGCCGGTGGCGGTCACCGAGAAGGTGCCGGCCGACCCCTGGGTGAAGGTGGTGTTGTTGGCCGAGGTGATGGCCGGGGCCGAGTCGGCCGGGAAGGTGCCGTCGCCGGGGTTCAACGTTCCCGAGTCGGTCGGGTCCGGGTGGACCTGGAACGCCTGCGAGAAGAAGTGCGGCAGCGAGAACCCGGTATCGCCTCCCCCGCCCTGCCCGATGTAGAGCACGCACTCGTTGGCCGAGCCCTGTCCGCACTTGGGGAACCCGCCCGCGCTCTCACTGAAAGTCGGCTGGTCTGGGAGTGCGTACACGTTGTAGGGCTGGCCGGAGGCGCTCGAGCCGTTGATCAGGTCGATCGAGCCGTCGCTGTTGACGGTGATGGTGCCGCCCGCGTAGGCGGTGTTGCCGTCGCAGGCGGCGGTGCTGGTCGGGTCGACCCCGTTGGGGGCGGCGCACTCGAGGACCTCGATCCTCGCCCCGGGTGTCAGCACGCTGTTCGGTGGGACGACGACGTCGATGCCCTGGCCGCTGTCGAAGGTCCCCGGTGAGAACGGCGTCTGGGCCGCGGCCGAGCCGGGGATGTTGTCACCCGAGACGCCCGGCTGCACGGTCAGGGTGAAGCTCTGGGTGGCCGGCGAGCCGACCCCGTTGGAGGCCGTGATGGTGATCGGGAAGGACCCGAACGAGGACGCCGTGCCCGAGAGGGCGCCGCTCGAGCTGAGGGTCACACCCGAGGGGAGGGATCCCGTCTCGGCGATGGCCGGCGGCGGCCAGCCGGTGGCGGTCACCGAGAAGGTGCCGGCCGACCCCTGGGTGAAGGTGGTGTTGTTGGCCGAGGTGATGGCCGGGGCCGAGTCGGCCGGGAAGGTGCCGTCACCGGGGTTCAACGTTCCCGAGTCGGTCGGGTCCGGGTGGACCTGGAACGCCTGGGAGAAGAAGTGCGGCTGCGAGAACCCGGTATCGCCTCCCCCGCCCTGCCCGATGTAGAGCACGCACTCGTTGGCCGAGCCGAGCCCACACTTGGGTGCACCGTTCGGGTTCTCACTGAAAGTCGGCTGGTCTGGGAGTGCGTACACGTTGTAGGGCAGCCCTGAGGACGTGGACGTGTTGATCACGTCGATCGAACCGTCCGATTGGACCGAGATGGTGCCGCCCGCATACCCGGTATTGCCATCGCAGGCCGCGGTGCTGGTCGGGTTGGCCCCGTTGGGGGCGGCGCACTCGAAGATGAAGATCGTGGCTCCGGGTGTGAGCACGCTGTTCGGTGGGACGACGACGTCGATAGGTTGGCCGCTGTCGAAGGTCCCGGGCGAGAAGGGGGTCTGGGCCTGGGCGGCATCGGTGATGGTGTTGCCCGACGCGCCCGGCCCGGTGCCGGCATGCGCCGCCTGGGTGAAGGCCAACGAGCCGAAGACAAAGGCGGCAGCGACAACAACTGCCGCAATGCAGGCGGCAACGACCTTCGGGGCTCGACGTCCGAGCATTTGGCGACTCCTTGCGAATGGCAGGTGGGTACGTAAGTGACGCAAACCAAAGGACAGCCGGTAGCCAGCGATTCATGTCCGTCTCATGACGACTGTCAGTAGTGTTCTGTCACGAGGCCCGAGCCAAGTCAATCGAAATGGGGGCGTGACACAGAGAGATAACTTGAGGGTTACCTCGGCGTGACACGCACCACTCTTCGAGTTCGTGCCGGCACCAGACGAGAGCGAACTTTGCCCACCTGGTCAGGCGGAATACCCGAGTTTGCCGGGGCGTCCGGTCGACGCCCAAACGACCCGTCCGCTCGGTTCTAAGGTGGTCCCGTGCTGAGGGCCGTGGCCAAGTGGACCGTGCGACTGGTGGTGCTGGCGGCCCTGGCCATCGTCGGCGTCGCGAGTCGTGGCCCGGATGTCCCAGAGCAGCGGGCCGGACGGGTCTCCCGTCATCGGCGGTGACACCTGGCCCCCGGTGCCGACCAATCGGGCGTCGGACTGAAAGGCCGGCCAGGACCGGGCGGAGCGCCCGGACCGGCCGGAGCACCTGCACCGGCCCACGCGGCGAGGCTCGGAGAGCCGGCCCAGTCCTGGTCCGAGGGGCTCAGTCCCGGTCGGGAGCGCTCGGGCCCGGTGGTCGTGACCACTCGGAGACCCGGGTGCAGCGGGCCACCTGTATCGAGTACTCGGCATAGATCTCGTCACGGCCACGCTGTTGGGCCTGACGGTGGGAGGCCTCGTCCCGCCAGGCCCGCTGGTCCTCGGGCGTGGCGAACGTCACCACCGAGACCTGCTCACCGTCCTCGGCGGTGAACGACTTGAAGTCGACGAAGCCCGGCATGGCACGCGCCTTCGATTCCATCTCCCGGCTCAGTACCTGATAGGCCTCTTCGGCTTCGGGTCGCCGGCGGGACCGGAAGACCGTGACGACCTGGTCCGCGCCGAACCGATGGGCAACCCGCTCGGTGCCGGCCACCATCCTCAGGATTCGACGACGTGGACGTCGCTGATGCCGGGCGCCGTCCGGAGGCTGGCCAACGCGTCGTCGGGCACCTTGGTGTCCGTGGAGAGGACCATGAGCGCGGTGTTGGCGGAGGCCGACGGACCGACCGCCATCGACGAGATGGACACACCGGCCTGCCCGATGAGGGTGCCCACCACCCCGATCATTCCCGGGCTGTCGTCGTTGCGGACCACCACCATGTGGGGCGCAGGGGGCACCTCGACGGTGTGGTCGTCCATCATCACCAGCCTCGGTTCGTTGCGCGGGCCGGTGAGCGTGCCGGCGACGGAGTGGTCGCCGCAGCGGACGACGATGAGGTTGACGAAGTCATGGGGTGTGACGGTCGAGATCTCACGGACCTCGAGCCCCCGGGTGGCGGCCAGCTGGGGCGCATTGACATAGGAGACCGGCTCGTCGGTGGTGGCGGCGAACAGGCCCTTCAGGACGGACAGCCCGAGGATGCCGGTGCCGGCGCCGGCCAACCCACCCTGGTACTCGATCTCCAACATGTCCGGGAGCCCGTCGTTGAGGCAGGAGAGGATCCGGCCGAGCTGCTCGGCCAGGCCCATGAACGGGCGGACCGTCTCGGAGACATCGGTGGCGGCTACGTTGACGGCGAAGGGGACGAAGTCGCCGTTGAGGGCCAGGATGACCTGCTCGGCGATGGTCACGCCGGCCTTGTCCTGCGCCTCGGCGGTGGAGGCGCCGAGGTGGGGGGCCACCACCACGGAGGGGAGCTCGAAGAGTGGTGACTCGGTGGTGGGCTCCCTGGCGAACACGTCGATGCCCGCGCCCTGCACCTGGCCGGAGCGGATCGCCTCGGCCAGCGCCTCCTCGTCCACGATGCCGCCCCGGGCCGTGTTGATGATCCGCTGCCCGGGCTTGGCTTTGGCCAGCAGGTCTTTCCCGATCAACCCGACGGTGTCGGCGTTCTTCGGGAGGTGCACGCTCACGAAGTCGGCCTGGGTCATCAGCTCGTCCAGGCCCATCAGCTCGACCCCCATGTGCCGGGCCCGATCGGCCGAGACGAACGGGTCGTAGGCCACCAGCCGCATGCCGAAGGCCAGCGCCCGCTGGGCCACCAGGGCGCCGACCCGGCCGAGTCCGACGACACCCAGTGTCTTGCTGTGCAGCTCCACGCCCTCCCACTTGGATCGCTCCCACTTCCCCGCCACCAGCGCGGCGTGGGCCTGGGGGATGTTGCGCGCCTGGGCCAGCAGCAGGGCCATCGCCTGCTCGGCGGCAGAGAGGATGTTCGACTGGGGAGCGTTGACCACCATCACGCCACGTTCGGTGGCGGCGGGCACGTCGACGTTGTCGAGCCCGATGCCGGCGCGCCCGACCACCACCAGGTCGGTGCCGGCGGCGAGCACCTCGGCGGTGACCGTGGTGGCCGAACGGATGATCAGGGCCTCGGCCCCGGCGACGGCCGAGACGAGCTCTTCGGGAGACAGCCCCAGCCGGACGTCGACCTCATGGCCGGCCGCGTCCAGGATGTCGAGCCCCGTCTGGGCCAGCTTTTCGGTGACCAGCACCCTAGCCATGGCAACGCCTCCTCACCTTCACGGCTTCTCCGGGACCATTCGCCGCCCGGGGACCCCGGGCGGCACACCGAGGCCGACGGTCACGCGGCGTCGCCGAAGAGCTTGGCCAGACGGCTGACCCCCTCGACGAGGTCGTCGTCGCCCAGCGCGTACGACATCCGGAAGTAACCGGGCGCGCCGAAGGCCTCGCCGGGCACCACCGCCACCTGCACCTCGTCGATGGCCAGCTCGGCCAGCTCGGCGCTGGACGTCTGGTGCCGCCCGCGGATCTCGCGGCCCAGTAGTCCCTCGACCGAGGGGAAGGCGTAGAAGGCTCCTTCCGGGAGCGGGCACTCGACACCCTCGATCTCGTTGAGCATGGTGTGAATGGTGAGGCGCCGGCGGTCGAAGGCTCGCCGCATGGCCGCCACCGCCTCCAGATCGCCGGAGAGGGCGGCAAGGGCCGCCCGCTGGGAGACGTTGGCCACGTTGGACGTCTCGTGCGACTGGAGATTGGTGGCCGCCGTCACCATGTCGGGTGGGCCGATCATCCAACCGACCCGCCACCCGGTCATGGCATAGGTCTTCGCCACCCCGTTGACCACGATGCACCGATCGGTCAGCGCCGGCACCAGTACCGGCATCGAGTGGTGCTCGGCACCGCCGTAGACGAGGTGCTCGTAGATCTCGTCGGTCAGGACCCAGAGGTCGTGCTCGGCGGCCCATCGCCCGATGGCCTCGATCTCCGCCCGCGGGTAGACCGCCCCCGTCGGGTTGGAGGGCGAGACGAACAAGAGGACTTTGGTCCGTGCCGTCCGGACCGCCTCGAGTTGCTCGACGGTGGCCAGAAAGCCGCTCGCCGCGTCGGTACCGACCACCACCGGGACTCCGCCGGCCAGGCGGATCGACTCGGGATAGGTCGTCCAGTACGGGGCGACCACCACCACCTCGTCGCCCGGGTCGCAAAGGACGGCGAACGAGTTGGCGATGGCCTGCTTGCCCCCATTGGTGACCAGGACCTGGGAGGCGGCCACCTCCAGCCCGGAGTCCCGCCTGGTCTTGGCCGCCACCGCCTCCCGCAGCTCGGGGAGCCCCGCCGTCGGCGTGTACTTGTGGGAGCGCGGATCGCGGCAGGCCGCCTCGGCGGCCGCCACGATGTGCTCGGGGGTGGCGAAGTCGGGCTCGCCGGCGCCGAAGCCGATCACGTGCTCGCCCTGGGCCTGGAGGGCCTTGGCCTTGGCGTCGACGGCCAGGGTCGCCGACGGCGAGACGGCGGCGGCCCGGACCGACACCCTTCGGCCGGTCACGGTGCGCCCCGACGCGAGCGGCCGACCGGACCGGGGCCGGTTCGTCGGAGCAGGGCCATGGTGCCATGATTCCATACGTGACCGTCGCCCCCGACATCATCATCCCGGCCCATTTGCTGCCCGGCGACGGCCGGTTCGGCTCGGGGCCGTCCAAGGTCCGCCCGCAGGCCGTCGAGGCCCTGGCCGCCTCGGCCGGGCGGTACCTCGGGACCAGCCATCGCCAGAAGACGGTCAAGTCGGTGGTGGCCAGCCTGCGCCGAGGGCTGGCCGACCTCTTCTCCCTCCCGGACGGCTACGAGGTGGTGCTCGGGAACGGCGGGACGACGTCGTTCTGGGACGCCGCCACCTTCGGCCTGATCGACCGGAAGAGCCAGCACCTCAGCTTCGGCGAGTTCTCCTCCAAGTTCGCGGCGGCGGCGGCGAGCGCCCCGCATCTCGATGATCCCGAGGTCATCGCCTCCGAGGTGGGGACGCACCCCCTCCCGGTCACCCGGGAGGGGGTCGACCTCTACGCCTTGACCCACAACGAGACCTCCACCGGGGTGATGATGGAGATCGCCCGGCCCGACGGCGAGGTGTCGCCGGCACAAGGCGGTGGCCTGGTGGCGGTGGATGCCACCTCGGGGGCCGGGGGCCTCCCCGTGGATCCGGGCCAGTTCGACGCCTACTACTTCGCCCCGCAGAAATGCTTCGGGTCCGACGGCGGCCTGTGGGTGGCGCTGCTGTCACCGGCCGCCCTCAACCGGGTGACGGCCATCGCCGCCACCAAGCGGTGGGTACCGGCCTCGCTGGACCTGAGCATCGCCATCGAGAACTCGAGGCTCGACCAGACCTACAACACCCCGGCCCTGGCCACCCTCTTCCTCTTCGAGCACCAGGTGTCCTGGTTCAACGAGAACGGAGGGCTCGAGTTCTCGGCCGGGCGTTGCGACAAGTCGGCCCAGATCCTCTACACCTGGGCCGACAACTCAGACTTCGCCACCCCGTTCGTCTCCCGGGAACAGGACCGGAGCCGGGTCGTCGGTACCATCGACTTCGTCGACTCGGTCGACGCCTCGGCCATCGCCGTCGTGCTGCGGGCCAACGGGATCGTCGACACCGAGCCCTACCGCAAGCTCGGCCGCAACCAGCTCCGCATCGCCATGTTCCCCGCCGTCGAGCCCGACGACGTGGCCGCCCTGTGCGCATGCATCAACCACGTGGTCGGGGCCCTCGCCGGTTGAGCTCCCCGGCCGCCCCGGGGGGCCGTCCACCCGGCGTGCCGCATCACCCGTCTCCCCGCTCCTCGCCCTCCACCACCCAACGCGAGCGCAGGTCCTCGAGCCAGGGCGGAAGGTCGATCGCCGGGTCCGGGAGGGCCTCGGCCCCCTGACGCTCCAGCGCCGCCTGGAACAAGGCCGGGCCGTCGCCCCAGGACCGGGGGTCCCCCATCATGACCTCGAGCAGGAGGGTGCCGTCGGGCCCGGCCACGAAGGGCCCGAACGCCGCCCCGAGCGGCAGCTCGATGTGGGTGCCGGCCGGGCAGTGGCGGTCGCCGCACCACATGGCCCCGCCGATGACGAAGACCACGTGGGGGCTCAGGTGCCCATGCCGGCGGATGACCATCCCCGGGTCCCACCGGGCATACAGCGAGAGGTAGGGCGGGTCGGGCGAGAAGGCCAGCCACTTCTCCCACACCGACGAGGTCGACCCGTCGGCGTTGCGGATGGCCTTGACCTGCTGCCAGGGGACATCGGGGTCGTCGAGGTGTCGGAAGGTGGGCCCCAGCCCGGACATCTCGACCTCGGGGGGCCCGCTCAACCCCCGGAGACGTCCTGGATCTTCTGCTTCCCGGCGGTCACGAAGGGCATCATGTCGCGGAGTTCGGCCCCGACCTTCTCGATCGGGTGGTCCAACCCGGCCTGGCGCAGGGCCTTGTAATTGGGGCGGCCGTTGGCGTTTTCGGCCACCCACTCCTCGGCGAAGGAGCCGTCCCGGATCTCCGACAGGATGCGGCCCATCTCGTCGCGCACCGCCTGGTTGATGACCCGGGGGCCCCTGGTCAGGTCGCCGTACTCGGCCGTGTCCGAGATGGAGAAGCGCATGCCGCCGATGCCCTGCTCGTACATCAGGTCGACGATGAGCTTGAGCTCGTGCAGGCACTCGAAGTAGGCGGACTCGGGTTGGTACCCGGCCCCCACCAGCGTCTCGTACCCGGCCTGCACCAGGGCGGTCAACCCGCCGCACAGCACCACCTGCTCGCCGAAGAGGTCGGTCTCGGTCTCTTCGGCGAAGGTCGTGTCGAGCACGCCGGCCCGCGTGGCGCCGATGGCGTGGGCATAGGACAGGGCCAGGTCGTGGGCTTTGCCGGACGGGTCGGCCGCCACCGCCACCAGTGAGGGCACGCCCCCGCCCTCGGTGTACGTCCGGCGCACCAGGTGCCCGGGCCCCTTGGGCGCCACCATGGCCACGTCCACGTCGGCCGGCGGCTCGACCAGGCCGAACCGGATGTTGAAGCCGTGGGCGAAGAAGAGGGCATCGCCCCCGTGCAGGTGGGGAAGGATGTCGCTCTTGTACACGGCGGCCTGCTCGGTGTCGGGCAGCAGGATCATGATCACGTCGGCCTCGGCCGCGGCCTCGGACACGGAGAGGACCCGGAGCCCGGCCTCCTCCGCCTTTTGCCGGGACGACGAGCCGGGGCGCAGCCCGACGCGGACGTCGACTCCGCTTTCGGAGAGGTTGAGGGCGTGGGCGTGGCCCTGGGAGCCGTAACCGATCACCGCCACCCTGCGGTTGGAGATGAGGCTCGGATCGGCATCCTTCTCGTAGTACAGCGTGGCCATGGCCTTCAACCTGCCTTCTCGATGGGGACCGGGCCCGCCGGCCGTGCGGCCGCCCCGGACCGGTCAAGCATAGGCAGCGCCACCCGGCCGGTCCGCTGCATGTCGACGATGCCGTAGCTGCGGATGAGGTCCTCGAAGTCGTCCAGCTTGGACGGCGCGCCGGCCAGCATGACGGTGAGCCGGTCCCGGCCCACGTCGACGATCTTCCCTTCGAACACCCCCACCAGCTGGATCACCTGTCCCCGGGTGTCGGGCCCGGCCTCCACGGTGGCCAGCAGCAGCTCCCGTTCCCGGGAGACCGCCGGGTCGAGCTCGGTGATGGACACCACCGGGACCAGCTTGTCGAGCTGCTTCATGATCTGCTCCAGGGGCGACGACTCGACGTCGACCACGATGGTGATCCGGCTGAGCCGCTCGTTGTCGGTGGGGGCGACGGCCAGCGAGAAGATGTTGTACCCCCGGCGGGAGAACAGCCCGGCGACGCGGGCGAGCACGCCGGACTTGTTCTCGACCACGACGGTCAGCGTGTGGTGGTGCTTGTCGGTCCCGTACATCTCACTCATGCTCCCCGGTCTGTGACGGGTCGACCACGATGTCGTCGTTCGAGGCACCCGCCGCCACCATGGGAAAGACCTTCTCGAAGGCGTCCGTCCGGAAGTCGATCACCACCGGCCGGTCGTCGATGTCGTTGGCCTTGTCGATGGCCGGGCCCACCTCCTCGGAGGCCTCGACCCGGATGCCCACGCACCCCATGGACTCGGCCCAGCCCACGTAGTCGGGGAGGTCGGGCGAGAGGTACACCTCGGAGTAGCGCTCCTCGTAGAACATCTCCTGCCACTGGCGGACCATCCCCAGGTAGGCGTTGTTGAGGATGGCCACCTTGACCGGGATGCGCTCCGAGCTGGCGGTGACCAGCTCCTGGGCGGTCATCTGGAAGCAGCCGTCTCCGTCCACCGCCCACACCATCCGGTCGGGACGGCCGACCTTGGCCCCGATGGCCGCCGGCACGGCGAACCCCATGGTCCCGAGGCCGCCCGAGTTGACCCAGGTGTAGGGATAGTCGAACTGCCACCACTGGGAGGCGAACATCTGGTGCTGCCCCACGCCGGAGGCGACGATGGTGTCCGCCGGGGTGGCGTCCCGCAGCGTCTCGAGGACGAACTGGGGCTTGAGCGCACCCGCCCCCGGCTGCTGGTCGTAGACGAGCGGGAAGCGACGCTGCCACTCGCTCAGCTGGGCTCGCCACGGGCTGAGCCGGTGGCGCGGGAAGCTCGCCGCCAGGGAGCCGTCGATGGCCGGCCCCCCCGACACGGCGTCGGACGGCGCGCCGCCCGACCCACTCCGGGTGGCGTCGGTGTGGCGCAGCCCGCTGGCCTCGAGGGCGGCCAGCAGCTCCTCGATGACCAACCGGCAGTCGCCGGCGATGGCCACATCGGCTCGACGCACCTTGTTGAGCTCGGC
The DNA here is from genome assembly GCA_963710495.1 of uncultured Acidimicrobiales bacterium. Taxonomy (GTDB): domain Bacteria; phylum Actinomycetota; class Acidimicrobiia; order Acidimicrobiales; family RAAP-2; genus Bog-756. The sequence goes on along the minus strand of CAVQAI010000010.1, from coordinate 103,016 downwards.
CGGGTCGATGTCCACGTGGATGACCTTGGCCTCGGGGGCGAAGGCGTCGACCTTTCCGGTCACCCGGTCGTCGAACCGGCTGCCGAGGGCGATCAGGAGATCGGACCGCTGCATGGCGGTGACCGCGGTGTAGTTGCCGTGCATGCCCGGCATGCCCAGGCACAGCGGGTGCGAATCGGGGAAGCAGCCCCGGGCCATCAGGGTGGTGACGACCGGGATCCCGGTCCGCTCGGCCAGCTCCCGCAGGGGATCGGCCGCCCGCGACCGGAGGATCCCGCCACCGGCGTAGATGATCGGTCGTTCGGCGGCGAGCAGCAGCTCGGCGGCGCTGCGCACCAGGGTCGGGTCACCTTCGGTCACCGGATGGTATCCGGGGAGGTCGAGATCGGCGGGCTCGGGCCAGTACCACTCCATGGGTCGGTTGGCCACGTCCTTGGGCACGTCGATGAGCACCGGTCCCGGGCGCCCGGTGGTGGCCACGTGGAAGGCTTCGGCCACCACCCGCGGGATGTCGGCCCCGTCGGTCACCAGCCAGTTGTGCTTGGTGATCCCCATGGTGATCCCGGTGATGTCGCTCTCCTGGAAGGCGTCGGTCCCGATGGCGGTGGTGGCCACCTGCCCGGTGATCACCACCAGGGGGACCGAGTCCATGTAGGCGTCGGCCAGCGGCGTGACGATGTTGGTGGCGCCCGGCCCACTGGTCACCATGGCCACCCCGGGTCGTCCCGTCACCTGGGCGTAGCCCTCGGCCATGTGCCCGGCACCCTGCTCGTGGCGGACCAGGATGTGGCGGATCGGCGAGTCGAGAATGGGGTCGTAGACGGGCAGGATGGCGCCGCCGGGGAGGCCGAACATGACCTCCACCTGCTGCATCTCCAGGCTCTTGATCAGAGCTTGCGCTCCGGTGAGTTCCATCGTGGGCTCCCTTTCTGCGATGGTCGGGGTCGTGGTCGGTGGTCGGTGGTCGTGGGTGTCGGTCGCTCCGGGCCGGGCGAAACGTGCGGGGACATGAAAACGACCTCCCGTCTGGGAGGTCGAAGAGCGCGCACGGCGGGGGGCGGCGTGCGCGCTACGAGATGAGTACCAGGGTGGTCAGGCGGCGGGCGGGGACGAACAGCATGGTGGCCATATTCTTACACGTCCGCAACGACGCCCACAAGCACCGGGGCGAGCCAGATGCCACCTCGCCACGGCCACCTCACCACGGCCACCTCGCCACGGCCACCTCGCGGCGGCCACCTCGCCGCCCGGGGCGCCGTCGAGGCCAGGCCCGCGGGTCACGCCGGGTAGTAGAAGGGCTGGTCGCACCGGTAGCCATGGGTCGGTCCCGTCACCGGTGGGTCGTCCATCCGCTGGAAGGACCCGCTTTCGATGCGCCCGAGGAGGTAGCAGCTGATGGGCGTCTTGTGGGCCGGGTCGCTCGCCGGGATGAGGTTCGACCCGGAGAACGACGTCATCCGATGCAGCGCCTCGAGCACCGAGCCCCGGCTCGGATCGGCGCCGGCCGACTGCAACGCGTCGGCGAACAGCTCGGCCGACAGCCACCCGTACAGGGTGAAGAAGTCGGCGTGGAAGCCGGGCGAGACCCGCTGGACCCAGTCGAGGAAGGTTCGGACGGCCGGGATGGCGCTGGCGTCCTCGCCGAGATAGAAGGCGGCCGATTGCTCGAAGAAGGCGCCGTCGAGCGAGCCCGGGCCTCCGGAGTCGGCCACCAACGACTCGCTGTAGGCCGGGCCACCCAGCACCAGGATGGGATGGAAGTCCTGCTGGCGCATGTCCTTGACCGCGGCGGACGCGTAGTTCTCCGGCATCTGTTCGAGGAACACGATCTGCACGCCGGCGTTCTTCATGGCCACGATGTTCTGGGTGAAGTCGGTGGTCGACGGTGGCAGGGCGGCCTCGTAGGCCACCTGGTAGCCGAGGTGGTCCATGGTCGCCTTCTCGTGGTCCCAAGCCGTCACGGTCGAGGCCAGGTCGGCGACGATGGTCCCGGTATGGTGGACCTGTTCGGGGAAGCGCTGCTTGAAGTAGGCCAGCGGCCCGAGCGGCCATCCCGGAGCGCTGGGAGAAGGACTGAAGGTGTTGGGCAGAGCGGCGGTGGCGGGGTCGAGCGACTCGGCCACGTTCGGCATCTGCGGGTTGGCCGACAGGACCGAACCACCGAAGGCGTCCTCCAGCGAGAAGCCGCCCACGGTGGCGAAGTCGCGCTGCACGGCGGCCTCGGTTTGTTGCTTGTTCAAGGCCCCGGTGAACCGATCGTCGGAGCTCTCCACGACCAGGCTCCGGCCGGCGATGCCGCCGTGGGCGTTCACGAATGCGGCGTACGCCTCGGTGCCGACCGCGGCTCCGGTGAACAACCCGGCCGACTGGGTCGAGATGTTGGCGATGGTCACCGTGTGGGGCGACACCCCGGTGTGATCGGTGAAGGCCGAGGCGGGAATCCGGCCTTCCCCCCCACCGCCCGTCGCCTTGGCCGCCGAGGTCGACGAGCACCCGGGGAGCACGCAGGCGACCAGCACGAGACCGACGCCTGCGAAGGCGGCGGGGCGCCATGGCCGCTGGGAGGCCTCCCCGGCTGACTTCCCCATCCCGCTCGGAGTCTACGAGCTCGGTGCCGTCCAGGTCCGGGTCTCGTGGCCCTCGCCGGCCACCACGAAGTAGCCCACCGCGGTGATGTCCACGGCGAAGAGGTGGAACTCACCGTCGGGCCGCCAACCGATGCGGGCCTCGAGGGCACGGCCGTACCGCTCGCGCTCGTCGGCGTCGGTGACGTCGAGGGCGCGGCCGTAGACCTTCACGTCACCCTCCGTTCCGGCTGTGTCCGCCACGATGCTGTGGACGGTGCAACGCGGGTCACGGAGCAGGTCGAGTGCCTTCTTGGATCGCCACATCATCCCGAGGTAGAGGACGCCGTCCACGATGAGGGGCTCGACCGGGCTGATCCGGGGCCACCCGTTGCGCCGCAGGGTCCCGACCAGCACCAGGCCGGGGCCCTCGATGCGGCCTTCGGCCAGCTGGGCGAAGGGTCCGTCGGCGGCCCGGAACTCCTGCCAGGTGGCCATGACGCCGCCGGCCCGGTCAGGGCTCGGTGACCGCGCCGCGCTCCGCCCCGGTGACCAGGCGGGCGTACTTGGCCAGCACCCCGCTGGTGTAGCGCGGCTCGGGATGCTTGAGGTCGCGGCGGCGGCGATCGAGCTCGGCTTCGTCGACCATCAGATCGATGGTGTGGGCCGACACGTCCACCACGATGCGGTCCCCGTCGGCGACGAGTGCCACCGGCCCGCCGTCGACCGCCTCCGGGGCCACGTGCCCGATGCAGAACCCGTGGGTGCCGCCCGAGAACCGCCCGTCGGTGACCAGGGCACAGTCCGCCCCGCGCCCCACTCCCTTCATGGCGCCGGTCACGGCCAGCATCTCGCGCATGCCGGGACCGCCCTTGGGCCCCTCGTACCGGATGACCACCACCGTGTTGGGCTCGATCGCCCCGGCCAGGATGGCCTCCATGGCCGCGTCCTCCCCGTCGAAGACCCGGGCCCTCCCGTCGAAGGTCAGCCGATCGATGCCGGCCACCTTGACGACGGCTCCCTTGGGGGCGAGCGAGCCGGTCAGGACGGCGATCCCTCCCTGGGCGTGGATGGGGTCGCCCATCCGGTGGACCACGTCGCCGTCGGGGGCGGGCGGATCCAGTGCGGCCAGGTTTTCGGCCACCGTCCTCCCCGACACCGTGATGCAGTCGCCGTGGAGCAGGCCCGCCTCGAGCAGCTCACGCATGACCACCGGGACGCCCCCGATCCGGTCGAGGTCGGCCATGTGGTACTTCCCGTGGGGCTTGGTATCGGCCAGGTGGGGAACCCGGGCCGCCACCCGGTTGAAGTCGTCGAGGCCGAGATCGACCCGGGCCTCGTTGGCGATGGCCAGCAGGTGGAGCACGGCGTTGGTCGAGCCGCCGAGGGCCATGGTGACGGCGATGGCGTTCTCGAAGGCCTCCTTGGTCATCACGTCCCGGGGGCGGATGCCCGCCCGGAGCAGCGAGACCACTGCCTCCCCCGAGGCCAAGGCGGCGTCGTCACGCCGTCGGTCGACCGCCGGGGCCGTCGAGCTCCCGGGCAGGGCCATGCCCAGCGCCTCGGCCACCGAGGCCATGGTGTTGGCCGTGAACATGCCGGCGCAGGCTCCCTCGGTCGGGCAGGCATTGTGCTCGATGAGGCTCAGCTCCTCGTCGCTGAGGGCGTCGACCGCATGGGCGCCGACGGCCTCGAACACCGAGGTGATGTCGAGGGCGCGCCCCCCGGCCCGCCCGGGGAGGATGGAGCCGCCGTAGAGGAACACGCAGGGCAGGTTGAGCCGGCCGGCCGCCATGAGCATGCCCGGCAGCGACTTGTCACAGCCGGCCACCGCCACCAGCCCGTCGAACCGTTCGGCGTGCATCATCGTCTCCACCGAGTCGGCGATCACCTCGCGGCTGACCAGCGAGGCCCGCATCCCCTCGTGCCCCATCGAGATCCCGTCGGACACCGCGATGGTGACGAATTCCAGCGGGAACCCCCCGGCCCGACGGACCCCGTCCTTGGCCCGCTTGGCCAGCCGGTCGAGCGGGAGGTTGCACGGGGTCACCTCGTTCCAGGAGGAGGCCACGCCGATCTGCGGCTTGTCCCAGTCGTCGTCGGTCATCCCGACGGCCCGCAACATGGCCCGGGCCGGGGCCCGGGTGGGCCCGTCGGTGACCTCGTGGCTGCGGGGCTTCATCCCCACCAGTGGCTGCTCCGACGGATCGCTGGAGGTCGCGTCGCTCATCCCTGCATGGTACGGCCTTCGTTGCCGGCGCCGGGAGGCCGCGCCCCATGGCGGTCGGCGCGCCGGGAGGCCCAGGGCGGTCGGCGCGCCCGCAAGTCGCCTCGTGGCGGCCACTGCGCTGCGGTACGCCTGCTAGGATCTATTGACATAGTTAATGTCACTTCTTGTGCGGGCCGGTTGTCGTGGCCGTTACATGGTGACAGTCTCAGTCCCGGCCCAGCACGTGCCCGAACGAGGGAGTCACGCCCGATGGAGGTCCTCCGTACCCCCGACGACTGTTTCGTCGGCCTGCCCGGGTTCGACTTCGAGCCCCACTATGCCGACATTCCGGACCAGGACGGGGGTTCCCTCCGGGTCCACTACCTGGCCGAGGGCCCACCCGCCGGCGAGGTGGTGCTCCTGCTCCACGGCGAACCCTCGTGGAGCTACCTGTACCGCCACATGATCCCGGTGCTGGCCGGGGCCGGGTTCCGGGCCATCGCGCCCGACCTGGTCGGCTTCGGCCGGTCGGACAAGCCCACGCCGCGCTCGGCCTACACCTTCGCCCGGCACGTGGAGTGGATGCGGTCCCTTCTCTTCGACGCCCTCGCCCTGTCCGACGTGACCTTGGTGGGCCAGGATTGGGGCGGTCTCATCGGTCTCCGGCTGGTGGGCGAGCACCCCGACCGCTTCGCCCGGGTGGTGGCGGCCAACACCTTCCTCCCGACCGGGGACCGGCCGCCGGGGAAGGCGTTCCTGGCCTGGCTCCAGTTCTCACAGGAGGTCGACGTCTTCCCCACCGGCGCCATCGTCAACTCCGGCTGCGCGACCGAGCTCAGCCCCGAAGTCATCGCCGCCTACGACGCCCCGTTCCCCGACCAGTCCCTCACCGAGGGGGCGCGCCAGTTCCCCACCCTCGTTCCCATCTCACCCACCGACCCGGCGGCCGAGGCCAACCGTCAGGCCTGGCAGGTCCTCGAGCAATTCGACAAGCCCTTCCTCACCGCCTTCAGCGACGGGGACCCGATCACCGCCGGCTCGGACCGCTACCTCCAAGAGCGGATCCCCGGAGCTCGGGGGCGATCGCACACCACGATTGCCGGCGGAGGCCATTTCCTCCAAGAGGACCGGGGGCCCGAGTTGGCCGGCGTGGTGGCCGAGTTCATGCGCACCACCTGAGCCCGTGCACGTCGGCCCGAGGTCGCCCGAACCACCGTCGCGGCCGGGAGCTACCCGCCCGTTACCGGGTCCACGGTGCCGAGCGCGGCCAGGCGGCGGTCGATGAAGCGGCGCTCGGCGGCGTTGTCGGTCTGGCCCCGGGCCAACCGGTAGGCGGCGGCCGCCTCCTCCGTTCGTCCGAGCCTCCGCAACAGGTCCGCCCGCGTCGCCTGGTACAGGTGATAGCCGGCCAGCTGCGACCGGAGCTCGGGGTCGTCGACCAGCGCCAGCCCGGCGGCGGGTGAGTCGGCCATGGCCACCGCCACCGCCCGGTTGAGGCGCACCACCACGGTGGGCTCCCACCTCACCAGGGCGTCGTACAGCCGCACGATGGTCGACCAGTCGGTGAGCTCGGGCCCGGGGGCGGTGGCGTGCAAGGCGCTGATCGAGGCCTTGAGCCCGTAGGGGCCGGGTCGGCCCATGGACCGGGACCGCTCGAGCAGTTCCAGCCCCATGGCCACCTTGGCCGGCTCCCACCGGGCCCGGTCCTGTTCGTCGAGCGTGACCGGGACGCCCTCGGCATCCACCCGCGCCGCCCGCCGGGCGTCCTGGAAGTACATCATCGCCGCCAGGCTCACCGGCTCGGGATCGGCGGGCAACAGGTCGATGAGCACGCCGGCCAGCCGCAGGGCCTCGTCACAGAGGTCCACCTTGACCAGCTCCGGCCCCGAGGGCGACAGGTACCCGGCGTTGAAGATGAGGTAGATGACGGTGAGCACGGCAGCCAGCCGGGGCGGCAGCTCCTCGGCGGACGGCACCCGGTAGGCGATGCCCGCCGCTCGGATCTTGCGCTTGGCCCGCACGATGCGCTGGGCCAGCGCCGACTCCGAGATCAGGAACGCCCGCGCCGCTTCTTCGGTTGACAGTCCGCCGAGGGTCCGGAGCGTGAGGGCCACCTGCGCCTCGTGGGTGAGCGCCGGGTGACAGCAGGTGAAGATCAGCCGGAGCCGGTCGTCGGGGATGGGGCCGAGGCCGTCACCGATGTCCCAGGCCACGGCCAGCTCGCCCCAGGCCCGGGCGCGGCGGTCCGACGCCGCCGCGCTCCGGAGCCGGTCGATGGCCTTCCGTCGGGCCGTGGTGACCAGCCAACCGGCCGGATTGGCCGGCACCCCGCGGTGCGGCCAATCCGACGTGGCTGCCACCAGCGCGTCCTGGAGGGCGTCCTCGGCCAGGTCGAAGTCGCCCAGGACGCGGATGAGCCGGGCCAGCACCCGGTCGCGGTCGGCCCGGTAGGCCGACTCGAGGGTGGTGATCGGCCGGCCGGGACGCCCGGGCGGGGGCGGTTCGTGCAGGGCTACATCTCCGCCACGGGGCGCACCTCGACCGAGCCGAATTTGGCCGACGGCACCATGGCGGCCGCCTTGAGGGCCTGGTCGAGGTTGTCGCACTCGAACACGTAATAGCCCGACATCCACTCCTTGGTCTCCTCGAACGGCCCGTCGGTGACCAGCGTCTCGCCGCCGCGCACCCGGACGGTGGTGGCCGTGCTGGGGTCGTTGAGCGGCGCACCGGTGTAGGTGCCCAGCTGCTGGCTGAAGGCGGCGTAGTCCGCCATCAGCTGGTCCCACTCGGGATCGCCGGGGACGGGATGGATGGTGGGGTCGTTGTGGATGATCAGCATGTATTGCACGGTGGTCTCCTTGCCTCGGGTTCGTGGTGTCCCACGCTTTCCCCCAATTGACGGTGCCACCGGCCCCGGATCGACGCTACCGCCCGAACTTCCCGCTCCGGCCCCCGGTTGACGTCGAGGGCAGCGTCCGCCCGGGCTCCTGGTGGGGGTGGCCGATCTGAACCGCGGCGGAGGGATCCCCCGGGTCCACCGTGACCTGGTAGACGGCCGACCCCGGCTGCGGAACGAGGCCCGTGTAGGCGCGGGCCATCCCCTCGAGCCCGGGATGCCAGCCGGCTGCTTCGAGCGACCAGGCGGCGCCCTCGGTCAACCAGAACGACTGCAATCCGGTCACCCCCACCTCGTGGACGCGCAGCACGACATGGCGCCGGGGGGCGGCCCGCTCGACCTGGCTGGCGATGCGAGGGAGCAGCCGCGAGTCGCTGGCGCTCGTCCCGACGTTGACCAGTCCGGGCTGGTACGACCGCAGCGCGGCGGCACCGAGGACGAGGGCCACCGTCGGGACCACCAGCACCACCGCCGCCCACTTCGGGCCACCGGCGACCCGAGGCCGGGCCACGTCCGGCCCGGCCAGCCGGCGGGCCGTCGCCGTGGCCACGAGGACCAGCGCCCAGAGCACCACCGACCACACCAACAGGCTGAGCGCCCACAGGACCGTGATCATGTAGGCCAGGTTGAGCGAGTTCCTCGTCGGCACCAACGCGAACCCGGCCCCCACGGTCAACGAGCACACCAGGGTTACGAGCGAGAGGGCACAGAGCATGCGCCGGCCACCCCGCCAGGCCCACGCCGCGATGACGGTGAGGATGCCGAGGACGACCACGCCGAGGGCTGGTCCGTTCACCGCGATGGTGCCGAGCACCTGGAAGAACTGGGTGGGCAGCGTGTGGAGCCACAGTGGCGCCGGCGAGCCCGCCGTCCCGATCACCCGCAAGCCCCAGCCGATGCCCCAGCGGGGCAGGCCATGCGTGCTGGTGGCCAGAGCGGCGAGGTTGCCGGCGGGCCCGAGGGACTGGAGCAATGGGGCCAACCAGCAGGCCCCTCCAACCGCCACTCCGACCACGAGCCACCGGAGACGCGGCGGGCGAGACCCGAGCCCGAGCGCCAGGATCGGCGTCACCACCACCAGCGCCACGGCGGGAAGGGCGTAGATCAGCTGGCTCTGGGCCGCCACCGAACCGGCGAACACGAGCACCGGCCACCAGCCGAAGGAGCCGCCGGCCACCACCCAGGCGAGGGCGATGGCGGCGATGAAGAACGGGATCGGGAGGTAGGCGTTCCAGACGATGTTCTCGACCACCGCCGGTGCGAAGCAGAGGTAGTCGGCGACGACGAAGGCCACGACGGCACCGGCCAGCCACTGGCCCGCCGACCACAGCGCTTCGATGGCCACCGACAGGACGATCCCGCTGAGCAGCGCCGCGCCCCACAACGGGCCATGGAGCGGGTCGATGCGGACGGGGACGGCGAGCAGCCAGAAGAGCAGTGGGCCCGGGTCCGAGACGTAGTGCCCGGTGCCGGTTCCGACGGTCGATACCAACCCGACCAGCGGAGGGTGGAGGCTGAAGGTCTGGTACGACCGGATGGCGATGGCGGCATCGTCGCCGGAGGGGATCCAGCCGCGGACCAGCACCACCACCAGTGGGACCACCAGCGCCGCCCACACGACGAGATGGCTGCCCACCCTGACGGCCTGCGGAGCCCGTGACGTCGGGGCTCCGCCTGACTGTGGGGTCCAAAGTGCCATGTCCGTCTGCTTCGCTCCGGGCCGGGAGAGGGGTTGGTCGCCCGGTCGCCGATGGCGATGGCCGGCTCCCGATCGGTTGGTTCATACCACTCCCGATCACAGCGCGACCGATCAGGCGGCGATCGGTCACCTCCGCCCGGTCCGGGGTCGGCCGACCGCGGGGGACGCCCAACGGCCTCGCTAGGGTGCGACGATGCACCTGTATGCCGCCTTCCTCGGGGGGTCCATGACCGACGGTCGGATGGGTGAGGACCACGAGATGGTCCTGATCGTCGCCGACGACCGGGCCGACGCCAACGCCAAGGCCAAGGCCAAATGGCGCGGGACCGGGCCGAGCCACGTGGACGCGCTCCAGCGCATCGACATGGTCGACGGGTTCCGGGTCGATCTGGTGCCGGCCGGCAGGGGCGACCGCTCCGAGCTCCACGGGTACAACGCCTGACCGAACCGGCCCCCGAAGACACATCGGAAGCTCACCGTCGGAAGGGGAAGCCCCGGGGTTCGGCCGGGCCCGGGGCTTCCTGGCGGCGAACCGCTGAGACATACTGACGCGATGGCCGATCGGAATGTCCTCGGCGGCGAGCTGGAGCCATGCAGCACCGACCCGATGACCGGCTTCTACCGCGACGGCTGCTGCAAGACGGGCCCGGAGGACCGGGGCAGCCACACCATCTGCGCGGTGGTCACCGCCGAGTTCCTCGAGCACCAGCAGAGCATCGGCAACGACCTGACCACGCCCCTGCCGCAATTCCGCTTCCCGGGCCTGGTCCCCGGGGACCGCTGGTGCGTGACGGCGACCAACTGGCTGCGCGCCCACCACGACGGAGCGGCCGCCTTCGTCGTCCTCGCCTCGACCCACGAGCGCGCCCTCGAGGTCGTCCCGCTCGCCGCACTCGAGGAGCACGCCGTCGACGTCCCGGCGGGACCGGGCGATCTGGCGCCCTGACGCTCAGGCGGCCCGCTTGCGCAGCGCTTTCTTGAGCACGGCGTCGTAGCCCTCCAGGCCCTCGCGGTACAGCCTGGCCTCGGGCCCGGCGGCGATCCCCACCCGCTCGGGGATGACGCCCCAAATGGGCACCTTCGACTCGGTCCACCACTCGATGGCCTCCTCCAGGTCGTTGGTGCCGAGGCGCGCCGCCGTGATGACCACGCCGTAGGGCGTGCGGCCCGAGACCATGTCGAGGGTGGCCACCACCCGCGAGTACTCGACCCCGCCGGCCCGGGTGGGGACCACCACGGCGTGGGCCCGCTCCAGGGTGGCCCGGACGATCCGTTCGTCGCCCGGTGGCGTGTCCACCACGGCCAGCCCGCGGTCTCGACATGGCCCGGGACACGGTGCGCTCCGACGGCGCTTCGACCAGGTCCACGCCTTCGATGGGTCGCTGCTCCAGCCACTCCGCCGAAGAGGCCTGCCGATCGGCGTCGACGAGGGTCACCGGTTCCCAGCCGCGCTCGACGGCGGCGGCCGCCAGATACACCGCGGTGGTGGTCTTGCCCACCCCGCCCTTCACGTTGCTCACCACGATGTTCATGGAGACCTCATTGCTGGTCAGGGGACGACCCCAGCGGATGACGACGTTCGTCCGAGTCGACCCTAGCCGACCCGTTTCGCGTCTGACCAGGGGAAACGGCGTCACTCCGGTGCCGGCCCGCCACCGCCGCGAGCGACCACGGGCCCGGGTGGGCAGAACCCGGTGCTGCGCCCGGGCCGCCGGCCGGGCCGGAGGAACCGGGTTGACACCACCGGAACGGGGCGGTGAGCATCTGCGGTCGTGACTGATGCCTTTTCGGCCACCACGTCGGTGAGGGCGACCGGGCCGGGACACTACGAGGCGGACATCGACGCCGGCTGGAATCTGAATCCGCTGCCTCAAGGAGGCATCGTCACCGCCTTGGCGCTGCGGGCCATGGGCGAGATGCTGGCCGACCCCTCCCAGGTGCTGCGGACCCTGCACACCGCCTTCGTCGCCCAGGTGGCCGACGGGCCGGTCTCGATCGAGGTCGAGCTCCTGCGGCGGGGGCGGTCGATGTCCCAACTGCGGGCCGAGGTGGCCAACCCCGGGGCGGCCCGGGGCCACCTGACCACCGCCATCTTCGGCGTCCCCCGGCGCGGCTTCGCCTTCACCGACTTGGCGCCACCGATCGGGGTGCCCGCTCCCGGAGCGTGTCCCTCCTTCCGAGACCCGCCCCCGCCGGGCGCCCGGCCGTTCGAGCCCATGCCCTTCTGGGCGCGAGCGGGTCGAGGGCCGAAGCGCCATCGGCCACGCCCCCTGGGACGACGACTACGTGCCCGAACGGGCCGAGCGGGCCATGTGGTATCGGTTCGAGGAACCACCCTTCCGCCACGACGGCACCCTCGACCCCCTGGCCCTGGTCGTCCTGGCCGACACCATGCCCGGCGCGGTCGGCGAGATGGTCGGGCCGGGACCGCGTGCCTGGTTCGCCCCGAGCATCGATCTCACCGTGCACCTCCTGGACGTCTGTCGTTCGTCGTGGGTGCTGGCCCACAACCGGGCCCGTCAGGCCGGTGACGGCTACGCCTCGGCCGACATGGCACTGTGGGACTACGGCGAGCACGGATCGGACCAGCCGAGGCTGGTGGCCTACGCCACCCAGCTCTTCCTGTTCTCCTTCGTGGACTGACTCCAGGACCGAGTTGGACCGACTGATTCCACGGACCGAGTTGCACCGACCGACTCCGGGGCCGACCCCGACCAGCCACCGGGTGGAGCGGGCCGGTTCCGCATCGGTACCCTGAGACCGGGCCCGGCGGGGACGCACGGAGGTCAGGAGCCATGATGAGCGACAGTGCTATCCGCCTGGTACTGGCCGACGTCGACGGCTCCTTGGTCACACCCGAAAAGCAGCTGACGCCGGCCGCGGTGTCGGCCGTGGAGGCGCTCGACGACGCCGGGATCCTCTTCGCCGTCACCAGTGGGCGGCCACCACGCGGCATGGCCATGCTGATCGGGCCCCTCCGGTTGACCACGCCGATCTCGGCCTTCAACGGCGGCCTCATCGTCGAGCCCGACATGCACGTCGTCGAGGAACGGGTGCTCCCCTCCGAGCTCGTCGGTCCGATCATCGAGTTGCTCGACTCGTTCTCCCTCTCCGCCTGGGTCTACCGCCGCCAGGACTGGTACGTGCTCGACGCCGATGGCCGTCACGTCCACCGGGAGGCGGCCACCGTTTCCTTCCAGCCCACCGTGGTGGACTCGTTCGCCGCGCTGAGCGACGGGGTGGCCAAGATCGTCGGGGTGAGCGACGACCGGCCGAGCATCGATGCCGCCACCGCGGCCGCCGGCGAGCGGTTCGGTGACCACGTCTCGGCCGCCCAGTCCCAGCCCTACTACCTCGACATCACCCACCCGGACGCCAACAAGGGAAGTGTGGCGCGATGGCTGTCGGCCCGGTTCGACGTCGCCCCCGAGGAGATCGCCACCATCGGGGACATGCCCAACGACGTGCTCATGTTCGCCCACTCCGGGCTGAGCATCGCCATGGGCAATGCCGCTCCTGACGTGCAGCGCGCCGCCCGGAGGGTCACCGCGTCCAATGCCGAAGAGGGATTCGCCCGGGCCATGGAGCGGTTCGTCCTCTAGCGGGGCAGACCACCGGGCCACAACTGGCCGGAGGACGAACGTCGCCACCGCCGCATCCACGCCGGCGATCCGGGCGGTCCGGCAGTCAATCGGTCAATCGGTCAGTTGTGCTTCTCCAGTGCTTCGTCCTGGGCGGCGATCTCCTTGCGGATGAGCCGTCGCTGGGCCGCCAGCAGCTTGTCCGCCCCCGGTGGCGGCGACGAGAGCTGGGCGCTCCCGGGCGGGAGCGACCCGCCGGGCAGGGCGGTGCAGACGGGGTGGAACAGAGCCGTGTTGGAGCCCAGCGAGTTGGGCGGGAGGGCCGCCGGGCTGGAGAACGGGTTCTTCGGGGCGCGCAGGGTCGGTGGGTTGGCGAAGGGGGGCTTCGGCGCGCTGAAGTCGAAGAAGTCGAGCATGTTGCGAGCGTTGGCATCCCGGTAGGTCAGGGCCGGGAGGTTCCACTTGGTCTCGACCAACTTGAGGATCGACGTGTGGTCGAAGGTCTGGTGGGAGACGTAGTCCTTCTTCGACCAGGCGGAGACCATGGCGCACGGAACCCGGAATCCGGTGAAGTCGTAGGCGCCGGGGATGTCGCCGGGCTTGAGCGCGGGTGGCACGTTGTCGGGCTTGACGGCGGGTTGGGGTGGGACGTGGTCGTACCATCCCCCGTGCTCGTCGTAAGTCCAGATGAGCGCGGTCTTCTCCCAGGCCGGACCGTTCATCGCCGCCTGGATGAACAGCGCGGCGTACGCCTCGCCGACGCTGATGTCCCCGTCCTCTTCCGAGAAGTTCGTATAGGGATCGATCAGGCTGAAGGCCGGCAGGTTCCCCGAGGCCGCGTCCACGAAGAACTGGTTGATGTGCGCCACTTTGGTCGGGTTGTTGGTGAAGACGGGCTCGAACAGGGCACAAGTGGGGAGGTCGGGGTAGTAGTCCTTCCAGGAGATGCCGTACTGGTTGAGGCGGTCGAAGATCGTCCCGTTGGGGGCGTCCGTGCTCGAGATCCCCGAGCTGTCCGTGCTGATGTTGCCCAGTGCGGTGCCGGCGATGAGGAACCGACGGTTGGGATAGGTCTGGGCCATGACCGAGCAGAAATAGCGGTCGCCGATGGGGAACTTCTTGGCCAGGTCGTGGTAGAAGGGGAGGTCGTCGCCCCGCCAGTAGCCCATGGCCGCGCCGCTGCAGCCCTTCACGAAACCCATGTTGGTGCCGTTGTCCCAGCAGATGTGTGACGCATCCCACGATTGGGAGATGTGTGAGTCGGCCTCGCCGCACGTGTTCGGGTTGTGGAACGAGCGGACGAATCCGCCGTTCGGGTCGGGGTTGTAGTTGACCGGCTTCCCGTCCTTCCCCCGGGTCAGCCCGTCGCCGCGGCCGAGGGTGCCGAGGTGGTCGTCGAACGAGTGGTTCTCCATCATGATGACCACGATGTGCTCGATCTTCGGCAGCGTGTCGGTGCCCGGGGGCAGCTTCGGGAACGGCAACGTCCCGGGCGGGAGGTGCGAGCCGCCGGGTCCGAGGCCTCGGGCCGCGGCGGTGGCGGCATAGGCCTCTGTGCCCACGGCCGGTCCGGCCGCGGCCGCCAAGCCGGCGGCCAGGCTCCCGGCCATGAAGGATCGGCGGGAGATCCTCGGCCCGGACCGACCGGCCCCGGGCCCGCTCGACCCATCACCCCCGCCGTCCGCACCGGTCACGGGATCACGGTACCCGCCGCGCACCGCCGGGTGCTTGCCACCCCGGTCGGCCGGCGCCCGAGGCCGCCCGGCGTCCGCCGGGCCGGAGCCAGCTGGGGCATCGCTCGGGCCTCAACTAGCGGTCGATTTCTCCCTCCCGTTAGGGTGGCCTGCGACGCCGGGAGAACCGGCGACGACTGGAGTGGAGACGATGGCCAAGCAGATTCCGCTGGTCGACTATCTGGTGCTGGGGGACGACCCGCACCTGACGGCCCACGAGTGCACCTCGTGCGGTGCCCGGTTCTTCGACCGGCGCAATGCCTGCGCCCGCTGCGGGGCCACGGAATTCAGGACGGTCGATGTCCCGACGACCGGTGAGGTCCGCGCCTTCACCATCGTGGCCTTCGCCGCCCCGGGCGTGCCCGTCCCCTATGTGGCGGCCCTGATCGACTGCGAGGGGACGAGCGTGCGAGGCAACGTGGTCAACGTCGAACCCGACCCCGAGCACGTGACCCTGGGCATGAAGGTCCGCCTCGCTCTCCAACCCGTCGGCACCGACGAGGCCGGCACCGAAGCGGTCGGTTTCGGCTTCGAACCCCTGGGAGGTTGAGTCATGGCAACTGACGACCTGTGGATCCTCGGGATCCATATGACCAAGTTCGGAAAGCATCCCGACAAGGACTTGGTGGACCTGGCCTCCGAGGCCGTGCTCGGCGCACTGGCCGACGGCGGGGTGGCGATGTCGGACGTGGGGGTGATCGGCGCCGGCAACCTGATGGCCGCCAACGCCGGCATCGGCCAGCAGCTCCAGAAGCAGCTGGGTCAGACCGGCATCCCCGTCTACAACGTGGCCAACGCCTGCGCCACCGGTGCGACCGCCCTGCGGGTGGCCTGCATGGCGGTCAAGGCCGGCGAGACCGACGTCGGCCTGGCCTTCGGGGTCGAGAAGCTCTCCGGGGCCGGCTTGCTGGCCGGGGGGAGCCGCGGGGCCGACTCCAACACCTGGGAGCCGCACGGTCGCTACGGGGCGGTGGCCCCGGTCGACGGCCGTATCGGCACCGAGACGATGCCGGGGGTGTTCGCCCAGATCGGCATGGAGTACGGCTACCGCCACGGCGGAACCAGCTTCGAGCTGTTCGCCCGGATCAGCGAGAAGAACCACGCCCACTCCACACTCAACCCCCTGGCCGCCTACACCAAGAAGATGAGCCTCGAGGAGATCATGGGCGACGTGATGATCGCCTACCCGAACACCCGGCCCATGTGCTCGGCCAACTGCGACGGCTCGGCCGCCGCGGTGGTGGTCAGCGGGGCCAAGCTCAAGACCCTCTCGGCCGAACAGCGACGCCGGGCCGTGAAGATCTCGGCCTCCATCCTGACCACCGACCCCTGGGAGGAGGCGTGCCAGATCCTGCCGGACGTCAACACGCTCACCCGCAACGCCGCCGCCCAGGCCTACGAGCAGGCCGGGGTGGGCCCGTCCGACCTCGACCTGGTCGAGCTCCATGACTGCTTCGCCACCGCCGAGCTCGTCCACTACGACAACCTCGGCCTGTGCGAGCCCGGAGGTGCGGTCGACTTCTTCGAGTCCGGAGCCACATGGCGCGACGGATCGACACCGGTCAACGTCTCGGGCGGCCTCGAGTCGAAGGGCCACCCCATCGCCGCCACCGGGATCGCCAACGTCTGGGAGGTCGCCACCCACCTTCGGGGGGAGGCGGGCAACCGTCAGATCGAGGGCGCCACGGTGGGCCTGACCCACGTCATCGGGCTGGGCTCGGCCTGCGGCGTCCACATCCTGGAGAAGGCGGCCTGACGGCCCGCCGCCGCGTTGGCTGACCGCCGCTCGCCGGAGCTCACACCGAACGCAGCTCTCGCGCCTGCCAGTCGAGCAGCTGCGGTGCCAACCGGGGCCACCGCTCGAAGAGCCCTGCCCCCTCGGACTGGGCGGCGTCGACGCGCTGGTTCCACTCGGTGTCCGGCCAGGGCGGCTCGACGAGCTCGGCGCGGCCGAGCAGCGTGGCCAGACGCTCGGACGTCTCCCTGGTGTGGTGCGGGTCGCTCGCCCCGCTGCGGAAGACGAGCGCCGGGACGTCGATGGCCCGGGCCTGGTCGTCGGGCAGCCCCGGGACGAGCTCGCCGGGCCGCGGACAGTAGGCCAGCATCCACTGTTCGAGCGTGGCGATGAACCGGCGCGGGTCCTCGGCCAGGAAGGCATCCCGGTTGACCGAGTTGCGCGCCACGACCTCGCTCCACTCGGGCAGCTCGGCCACCGCCGCCATGCCGTCGCGCCACGCCGCCAGGATGGAGTCGCCGCAATAGTGGACGCCGAGGCTGACCAGACCGAACACGCCGCCGCTGATCCACCACACGGCCAGGCCGTCGGCCACGTCCGGGTGGCGGGCCGCGGTGAGCAGCGAGACTCGCGACCCCCCGGAGCCGCCGGCGACGACGGCCGGTGCCATGTCCAGCCGGCGGAGCAGACCGGCGAGCACGTCCGCCTGCATCGCCGACTCGGAGTCGCCGGTGAAGCAGACCTGTGAGGCACCGGTGTTGGGGCGGTCCCAGAGAAGCACCCGGTTGCCGCCGGCGGCGAGCTCCTGGGCCAGTTCGTGCAGCCCGGGGGTGTCTTTGCTGAAGCGGCCGCCGGGGGTCAGTACCCACGGCGAACCTTCGCCGATGATGTCGTAGGCGATCGACAGACCCTCGACTTCGGCGACCGCCATGGCTCCCCCGGTTGACCACTACATTTGGCGCCAAGCTACTAGGGAGAATCTGATGACGCTGGCGCTCGAGGGACTCCGGGTGATCGATGCCGACACCCACATGACGGAGGCTCACGACCTCTGGATCAAGCGGGCGCCGGCCGCTTTCAAGGATCGGGTCCCGCAGGTGAAGACCGGGGCCGACGGGCGACCGACGTGGATCGTCGACGACAACGAGCTCGGCTTCGCCGGCGGCGGCGGGGTCATCGCCCGGGACGGCAGCAAAGGACTGGCCGCCGAGGCGCTCTTCGAATGGGGCCTCGACCGGATCCACGTCGCCGCCTTCGACCCGAAGGCCCGTCTCGAGGTCATGGACGACTCGGGGATCTGGGCCCAGGTGGTGTTCCCCAACGCCATCGGGCTCGGGGGACAGGGCCTGTCCAGCGCAGTGGCCGACGAGCAGCTCCGGCTGCTGTGCATCGAGATCTACAACGACGCCATGGCCGAGGTGCAACAGGAGTCGGGCAATCGCCTGCTTCCCATGCCGGTCCTGCCGGCGTGGGATGTCGATGCCTGTGCCCGCGAGGCGCAGCGGGTGGCCCGGCTCGGGATGCGCGGCGTCAACCTCACCTCCGATCCCCAGGACCTCGGCGCTCCCGACCTGGCCAACCGGGCCTGGGACCCGCTGTGGGAGGTGTGCGCCGACCTCCGCCTGCCCGTGCACTTCCACATCGGCGCCAGCCTGACCACCATGACCTACTTCGACACCTATCCGTGGGAGTCCCAGGCCGAGGACACCAAGTTGGCCATCGGTGGTGCACTCCTGTTCATCGGCAATGCCCGGGTGGTCACCAACATCATCCTGTCGGGCCTGCTCGACCGGCACCCGACCCTCAACTTCGTGTCGGTGGAGAGCGGGGTGGGCTGGGTCCCGTTCATCCTCGACGCCCTCGACTACGAGATGGCCGAAAACGCACCGAACGAGCTCGAGCGGCTCTCGATGATGCCGTCCGAGTACTTCAAGCGGCAGCTGTACGCCACGTTCTGGTTCGAGCGGAACAACGTGCCCGCCCTCATCGACTCGGTCGGCGAGAACAACGTCCTGTTCGAAACGGACTTCCCGCATCCGACCTGCCTCTACCCCAAGCCGCTCGACACGGTGGCCGACAAGATGTCCGCCCTCTCACCCGAGGTGCAGCGCAAGGTCCTCGGCGAGAACGCGGCGCGCCTCTACCGCCTCTGAGCCGGGCACCCGGTCGGAGCCAGGCACCCGGTCGGAGCGGGCACCCTCCGGGGGGGCAGGCTCCCCGACCGAAGCCCGGTGCCGGTCAGCCGGTTGGCGGGTCAGCCGGTCAGTCGGTCAGCCGGTCGGCGCCGGCGAGGATCCGGCGGCCGCCGGTGAGCCCGGCCAGGGTGGGTAGGCCGGCGCCCGGTCCACCACCGGGACGGCCGAGAAGCTGGTCACCGAGTTGGACTCGTCCAACATGGGGACGGGGCTGTTCGGTCCTCCCGACGACGGGTAGCGCCGGCCGGCGGCCACGTACCGCATCAGTCCGGTCCCATCGGCGCCCTCCTCGTCGGGACCGGTTGCCGAAGCGTCGTACCAGACGAAGGTGTAGTCGGAGGGCGTGGCGTAGCTGGGGAGGGGTGGCGCCCCTTCGAACCCGTAGCTCACCGTCGGGGTGGTCGGCCCCCCGCCGGTGGGCGGGTAGCGGAAGTTCCCGGCCGCGTAGGTGGAGGCGGTGAGGACCGGCCCGGCCAGCTCGAGGCCGTCGAAGAGCTGGCCGATGGGCGGGAGGATCACCACCGCCGTCTGGGTCGCCGGCGGGGTGGTCCCGTAGTACCAGTCGTACAGGCGGTAGGCGTCGCCGTCCTTGATCGGCGTCGGGACGGCCAGGGGCGAGATCCCGAAGGCGTGCGACCACTCCTTCTGGTCGTAGAGGCGGCCGAGGGTCGAGGTGTAGGTCAGCACCGTGCCGGTGATGACCCACTCCGGGTAGTACCCGATCGCCGCGCAGGCCTTGGTCAGGTAGATGGGCATGATCGGGTCGCCCATGAACACCACCGTGGTGACCCGGGCGTTCTTCAGGTGCTCGGCCAGGGTGGCGGCCTCGGCGGGCAGCTCGCTCAAGTCGAGCAGATAGCTCTCGTTGAGGGCGAAGGAGAGGTGGCTGCTGGCGAACTCCCGGTCCAGCCGGGCCGTGACCGATGAGTAGATGGGCGGGTTCTGGTCGTAGTGCACCAGGCCGAAGACCCGCCGGTGAGCGCGAAAGGCGGCGTCGCCGGCGTAGACGGCGTCGTGGTGCTGGAGTTGGGTGGTCACGTAACGGACGGCATCGGTGAGCACCGTGTCGGTGCTCGGCAGCACGCCCCACAGGTAGGGGGCGTCCTGTTGGTACTCGGAGTAGGCGGCGCCCAGGCCGCAGGACAGGCAGAGCACGTGCAGCCGGGCCAGCTCGTCCTGGTAGGCGGGCGTCTGGGCCGGGCCGCCGATGGAGGCGAAGGCATGGATCTGCTGGGCCACCTCGATGGCGTCCGCCCGGGCCGCCACCGCATCCGTGCTGGTGCCGGTGGCGTCGTAGGGGACGAGTTGCACATGGCGGCCGTACAGGGGGACGACGTGGTTGTACAAGGCCACGTAGTTCTCGGCGGTGGTGAGGTTGGTGGCCGGGTTGCCGGCCGCCCCCGAAATGGCCGAGGCCAGGTCACCGGGTGGCGGCACGTAGTAGACGACGGTGATGGTGGTGGCCGTCACCCCCGGGGCGGTCGACCCTCCGTTGCCACCGGTGAAGGCCGGCACGCAGGGCGGGGCGAACACCGTCGGCATCGACAGGCGCCCGGTGCCGAGGTCGCAACCGGCCGTCCAGTGGTAGTCCGACGCCCGGCCCGCGGCGCGTGCCATCGGGTAGGTCACCGGTAGGCCCGACCCCGAACCGAGGCGGGACGGGGTGGTCGCGGTGCCGGCCGGAGTCGGCTCCGGGAGGGACCCGCTCCCGCCGGACTGGGTGGTCGCCACCACGCCGGCCGCGACCAGGGCGGCCACCACCACCAGCACCGGCCCGAAGCGCCGTACCCGGCCGACGCGGGGCCAGGGACGCGCCCCGGTAGGGCCTTCCCCCGGATCGGGACGGCTGTCGGTGCCCTCGCTCACCGGTCCACCGGGCCGGCCTCGGCCGCCACCGCGCCGGCCGGGTCGGGGCCCAGGGCGCCGGACCGGCTGCGGGTGAGCGGGTCGGTGCCGAGGAAGGCCTCGACCACCGCAGGGCGGCCCAGCACGTCGGCCGGCTGACCTTCGGCCAGCACCGCGCCGCGGTCGAGCGCCACCAGCCGGTCGGCCAGTGCGGCGACGAAGGAGATGTCGTGCTCGACCACCAGGAGGGTGGCACCGAGGGTCCGCTGCACCCGGCGCAGCAGCTCCCCCATCGCCTCCACCTCGCGTTGGGCCACGCCCGACGACGGCTCGTCGAGGAGCACGACCGACGGGGCGTGGGCCACCACACCGGCCAGGTCGACCAGCCGCCTCGTGCCCGTCGAGAGCTCGCTGACGAACGCATCGGCGAACGGCTCCAACCCGAAGAGCCCGAGCAACTCGGCCACCCGCCGGGCCACCGCCGCCTCGGTGTCGACCATCACCGGAAGGCGGAACACCGCGTTGAGCGGGTCGCCGGCGTCGATGAACCGCTCGAGGGCCACGGCCAGGGTGTCGCGCACCGACAGGCCGGGGAACAGGGACGAGTCCTGGAAGGAACGCCCGAGACCGAGACGGGCCCGTGCACCCGCCGGCAGCCGCGTGACGTCAGTGCCGCCCAGCATCAGCGCGCCCGCTTCCGGGGCGGTGAAGCCGGAGATCACGTCGAAGAGGGTGGTCTTGCCCGCGCCGTTCGGGCCGATGATCCCGACGACCTCCCCCCGCCCCGCCTCGAGGGACACGTCGTCGAGGGCGGCGATGCCGCCGAAGGCCACCGACACCGACGTCACCTGCAGGGCCGGGGGCGCCGGCGGGGCCGGGGGCGCCGGCGGGGCCGGGGGCGCCGGCGGGGCCGGGGACGTCGACGAGGCCGGGGGTGGGGCGGCGGCCGCCTCCCCCGCAGGCGTGGCCCTGCCCCCGCCGTCGCCGGTGGCGACATGGTCGGTCCGGCGGACAACGGCCTGCTGGAGGAAGATGGAGCGCAAGAGCTCCGGGCGGTCGCGGATCTCGCGCCCGGTCCCCGAGAACCGAATGGCGCCAGACTCCATCACGTAGACGCGGTCGGCCACCGACACGGCCACGTTGACCGACTGCTCGACCAACAGGACGGCGGTGCCACCGGCCCGCAGGGACCGCACCGACTCGAGCAGGCCCTCGACCACGATCGGGGCCAGACCGAGCGACAGCTCGTCGATGAGCAGCAGGGTCGGGGCGGCGAGCAGGGCCATGGCCAGGGCCAGCATCTGCTGCTGGCCACCCGACAGGTCACCGGCACGGTCGCCGCGCCGCGTGGTGAGCACCTCGAAGCGGCCGAGAACGTCGTCCACCCGGGCCTCGACGTGGCGCTGGCGCCGGTTGCGCCGGTCCTGCCAGCCGGCGGCGCGCAGATTCTCCTCGACCGTCAGGGCGGGGAAGACCCCGGCACCGCCGGGCATCTGGCCGATGCCCCACCGGGCGATCTCGTCGGGTGGCGCGTGGGTGATGTCGCGCCCGTTGAAGACGACCGCCCCGCGGTCGGCCTCGATGATCCCGCCGACAGCCCGCAGCAGGGTCGACTTGCCCGCCCCGTTGGTGCCGATGAGCGCCACCACCTCGCCTTCGGCCACCTCGATGTCCACGCCGCCGAGCACCGTCACGCCGTCGTAGCCGACGACCAGGTCGGCCACGGCGAGCAGGGGCAGGTCGCCCCGGGCCCGCGCCTCCCGCATGGCCTGGCGGGTGTGCATCGACAGCCACACGTCGCGGACGTCCGTCTCGATGAGCGAGCCGGCACTGGCCACCAGCAACCCGCCGACCAGGAAGACGGGTACCAGGATGAGCATCCCGTACCGGAAGCCGACGGCGTCACCGACCGCCCCGACGATGGGGATCACCACCAGCCCCGGCAGCACGAACAGGGCCCCGATCGAGAACCCCACCGAGCGGGCCCGGGACGGAATGGCCAGCGACAGGGCGGCGAGCACGCCGGGACCGACCACGGCCAACGACGCCTCGATGCCACTGTCGGCGAAGAAGGCCACCGGCACGTTGGGGGCCAGCGCGAACAGCACGGCGAAGCCCGACGCCACCACGGCGGCCACGGCCAGCATGCGGAAGACCAACCCGAGCCGCCGGGCCGCCAGCCTGGTACCCACCGCCGCCCCGACGACCAACCCGGCGAGGACGAACACCTGCACCGGCGCGACCAAAAAAGCGCGTTGGACGGCGTCGAGGTGGAAGGTCTGCTCGTACTGGAGGGAAGCGAGCGACGTGAACCCGACGATGGCGGCGGCGACAAAGGGGAGCGCCATGAAGATCCGGCGGAGCACCCCGATCTTCCAGACCAGGCGCCAGGCCTCGCCCAGTGACGGCGGTGGGTCCGCCGTCCCGGTCGGATCGGGTGGCGCCGGGAGCGGACCGGGTGCTGCCGCCTCGGCCTCGGCCAGCACGGACGCCGGCGGTTCCGGGTCTCGGGTGGCGGCCAGGGCGGCCTCTTCCTGGCGCCCGCGCCGCGGCTCGCGCAGCCTGAGCCCCACCACCACCACCACGGCGATGGGCACGGCGAACACGATGAACGGGACGCGCCAGCTGAAGGCATCGGTCAGACCCGCCCCGATGAGCACGCCGGCCACCGCGCCGAGGGAGAGCCCGGCCCGATGGGTCGAGTAGACCCGCGGCCGCGACGACACCGGGTAGTAGTCGGCGATGAGCGAGTTGTGGGTGGGGAAGATGACCGCCAGGCCGAGGTAGAGGCCGCACAGGGCGACCGCCATCACCACCGCCGTGGGCGCCAGCCCCAGCCCCACGGAGAAGGCGGCGCCGATGGTGGCTCCGACCAGGGCGATGGGGACCCGTGCCCGGCGATCGGCCAGCCACGCCACCGGCACCGTCACCAGCAGGGCGGCCGCGCCGGCCAGGGCCACGATGGCGAGGATGTCGGCGTCCGACAGGTGGAAGGCGTTGCGCACGTTGGGGATCAGCACGTTGAACGCGCTCTGCGTGGCCTGGTCGAGGAGCTGTAGCGAGAACAGCACGGCCAGCGGGAACAGGGACGCCCCGCCGCCCAGTGCCCGGAGGCGGCTCGACCTCACTCCGCCCCTCCGGCCAGGGCCAGACCGCGCCGGCGGGCGGCCGCACCCACCAGGCGGTCCCGGGCCGCGAACACCAGGCTGGCGATCCCGCCGGGGAAGGCCAGCAGCACGATCAGCACGCCGAAGGCGGAGGGGAACAGCTGCCAGCTGGGGGGCAGGAAGACGGCGCTCCCTTCCACGACGGCGGCGCCGCTGACGGCGCCCACCACCGAGCCCAGCCCGCCCACCGCGGTGGCGGTGAACACGGCCAAGCTGGCGGTGGCCGTGAAGGGCGACTCGACGTACTGTTGGTTGACCAGGACCAGGAGGCAACCGGCCATCCCGGCGATGCCCCCGGAGACGGCGAACGCGCTCAGCTTGGCCCGCCGGACGTCGACGCCGTAGCCGGACAGGGCCCGTTCGTTGGAGCTCACCGCCCGGAGCACCCGGCCGAACCGGCTCCGGCGCAGGCCGCCCATGGCCACCACGGTGGCGACGACCACACCGAGGCAGGTGGCGTAGACGGCGGGCTGCGTGGTCAGCGACACACCGAAGAGCTTCGGCGTGGTGATCGGCGCGTTCGGTATCCATGAGAACTCGGCCCGGTCGAGCAGGTAGCCCGAGACGGCCAGCCCGAAGGCCAGGGTGGTGACGGCCACGAACATCCCCTCGAGCCGGAGCGTCGGGAGACCGACGACCAGTGCGACCGCGGCACCGGTGACACCGGCCAGCAGGAACGCCAGGCTGAGGTCCCAGTGCCAGTTCACCATGGCCGCCGCGGCGGCGACCCCGCCGGCGGCGGCGAACGACATCTGGCCCAGGCTGACCTGGCCGGCCCATCCGGTCAGGACCACCAGGGAGCAGCCCACCACGGCCAGGGCCAGCAGGGTGGAGACCTCGAGCAGGCTCCCCGGCCCCAACCACAACGGGAGCGTGGCCATGAACCCGAGCAGGAGGACGGCGCCCCCGGAAGCGCCCAGCCGCACCTCGACCAGGCGCCGCCAGGCGGCCGGGATGTCCCGGATGCCCGACGCCAACACCCACTGGCCGCCCGCCGACCCCGGGCGTGGGCCGGACGACCGCACCAGCTGGCGGAAGAACATCCCGAACAACACCACCGCGGCGATCACCGCCAACACCAGGGTGGGCCGGGCCGGTTGGTCCCAGGCCACGCCCTGCTCCAAGGTGCCGATGGCCACTGCGGCCAGCGCCACCAACGGCAGATCCGTGAATCCCCCGAGGGCCAGGGCGCCGAGGGCCGAGACCAGGGCGGTCAAGCTGAAGGTCGGATCGAGAGGCAGGCCGACGACGGCCGCCTTCAGGAACACGCTCAGATAGGAGAGCACGCCGGCCACCACCCAGGTGATGGTCTGCAGCCGGTTGACCGGGATGCCCAGCATGGCGGCGCGGTCCCGGTGGTCGCCGGCAGCCCGGGTGGCGATGCCGATGTCGGTCGACTTGAACCACAGGGCCACCGACACCAGGGCCAGCACCGACACCACCACCGCCACCAAGTCGTCGGCGGTGAGCACCACCGGGGACAGCCGGAACGTGAGGTGGATCGGGACGTGCACCGCCGCGGTGCCGATCGGGGTCTGGCCCCAGATGTTGGGGATGAGCAGGCTGGCCACGATGAGCAGCTGGGACAGGCCGATGGTGGCCACCGTGAGCATGAGGCGCGGGGACCGGGCGAAGCGGCGGATGATGGCGATCTCGGCCACGGCGGTGAGCAGCACCACACCGACCAGCCCGGTGGCCAGCCCCAGGAAGTAGTTGACCCCGGACAGCCCGACCAGCCCGAAGGCCAGCACGGCGGGAGCGCTACCCAGGTCGCCCTGGGCGAAGTTGACGACACGGTTGAGGCGGTAGACGACGCCGAGGCCGACCGCCATCAACGAGCCGAGGAGCCCGAGGATCACCCCTTGGAGCCAGACCCCGACCGGCATCGGGAACAGCACGACCTGGGCCAGGACCACGACGGCGACCGGGGTGAGGGCGGCCACGGCGGTGACGGCGCCCCCCCGGCGCTCGCTGGCCGGAGCCACGCGCAGCGGCCGGCCCACGGACGGGGCCATCGAAGTTCCGCTCATCTGGTCGCCCACCCCCGGCTGGATCGCCTAGACGTGCCAATTGCGCTGAGCACCTCTCGGCAGGTCTAGCACGGGGCCGACTCGACGGCAGGCCGCCGGATTCCGGCGCGGGACGCGCCTACCCGGTGTAGATGTGCTTGTCGAAGGTGGTGGTGACGGTCTGGGCCTCGCCGAGTCGGGGCAGCCCGAAGAGGTCCTCCAACGAGGCCAGTGACGAGTAGTGGTTGTAGGAGGTCTTGGTCACCACCGTGTTCCCGGCGATGAAGGGCGACAGCAGCACCGCCCCGACCACACCTCCGCCCGGTCCAGTGCGGCCGTTGAGGCCGGAAGAGGCGGCCGGCCCCGGGGTCTCGCCGCAGCAGGCGGTGGCATCGACGCTCGGGTCCTCGGCCTCGTCGAAGGTGATCTCGAGCAGGCCGTCCTGCCGGAACGCCGGTGACGAGGTGATGATCGGCACCCAGGTCTTGAGCCACTTGTCGATGTCTCCGACCGCCGACCCGCCGCCTTGGCCCGCTCCCGTCGTGTTGGTGCACGGGTAGTCATGGCCGTCGTCGCACAGGTTGGGGGTGATGAAGCTGAGGTTGGGGGTGGTGGCCACCGACTGCAGGTCGGTCACCAGCCCGGTCGCCCCGGCCGGCGTGCCGGCCGGCATGGCACCGGCGGTGTCCCCCATGGGCACCACGTTTTGGCTGCACTCGGAGGTGTCGTCGATGATCGAGTGGAAGTACACGAACGGGTCGTGCCGGGTGGTGTACCCGTCGGACGACGCCGCCGCGGTCGTCGGATCGCTGTTGCCGATGGGGGGGTGGCTGCACGTGACGCTGCCGTCGCGGGCCGGGTTGTTCCCCATGTCCTCCTGGTAGCCCTTCCAGCTCAGCCCATCACTGTCGAGCTGGTTGGCGAGCGTCGTCACCGCCGGCGGGTACACACACCCGACCCCCTGCTGGATGCCATTGAGCTGCGGAGCAGCCGGAGGGAAGTCGGCAAAGCCGGAACCGAGGCAGTCGAGCTGGTTGTCGGCGTTGGGCGGCTGCCCCGAGATGAAGCCGGCGTAGTTGTCGTTCGAGAAGTGGCCGATGCCGAAGTAGTTCTTCAGGAGCGCGCCCTGGGTGGGCAGGGTGGTGGCCAGGTAGGGATCGACGGACGGCGCCCCGAACGTGGCGGCGTAGTCGTTGTTCTCGAGCATGATGACGAAGACGTGGCGGATGGCCGGGAGCTTGGACTTGACGGCGAGGGTCAGCGTCTCATCCACCGTGTTGGCCTGACTGGTGACGTTGGTGGCCTGCAGTCCGATGGAGTAGGTGCCGCCCAACGGTGTCGGGTCCGACAGCGTGCCGGTGCCGTTCCCGTTGTCGTGGAACGAGACCCCCGGTGGAAGCGGTGTGGTCACCGACAGGGTGGCGGTGGGGTTGGCCTTGGTCTTGACCGTGACGTCGAGCGGCGTGCCCTGCTTGCCCTTGGCCGTGCTCTTGCCCGAGAAGACCGGGGCCGACTGCGACTTGGTGGCCCCGGCCGGCGGCGCCATGGACACCACGGAGAGAAGCAGTGCTCCGGCGGCCACGCACGGCGGCCGGCACCGCAGTTCGAACGGCAATGCCCCTGCTCATATGCAGTCCCTCTCTTGCGCTCGGACGCCTCCCCCGGTGGTGTCTGTCATCGCGCCGGCTGCCCCTGACCGGATGTCGCGGACGGCGAGTCTCGTGGCCCGTCCCCCCTCCTGTCAATCCCCCTGTCAATAAGCCGCCGGGAGGCGGTTGTTACCCTGGCGAACATGAGCATCTTGTCCGCCGGGGCAGCGCCGGGCCTGGGAGGAGGACGGCTGGTGCGTGCTCGAGCGAGCCGTGCCCGCCGACCGGCTGGAGGCGGCCCAACGGGCGGCAGCCAAGCTGTTCCCGCCGCCCGAGGCGATGGCCGGGCCACTCGAGAGCCGTGACGCCCGGTGGAGCACCTGGGACGCGACATGGCCGGAGTTCCCCTTCCGCAGCCGCTCCCTCAATGCCCTGGTGGTGAGCGACCTGCTCATCGACCTGGCTGCCGACCTGCTGGGCACGGACGAGGTGCGCATGTACCTCGCCCTCGCGTCGGCCAAGTACGCCGGCCAGCCATCGGGTTTCAACCAGCTGTTCCACACCGACTACCCCAACCACACGCTCACCGTCCCCCGCCCCGAGCCCGGGTACCACCAGGTCGAGCTGTTCGTCTACCTCAACGACGTCGGGCCGGAGAACGGCGCCACCCGCTTCGTCTCGCGTCGGCTGACCCGGTCCATCCCGGTGGAGGAGCACACGCTCAACCTCGACGACCATGCCGCGTTCTACCGGGAGGACGGCGACGCCTCGGCGCCGGCCGGATCGATCGTCGTCTACCGTCCCGACGTCTACCACCGCTCGGTGGACTTCGACGACCCGACCCAGGCCCGCTTCATGCTGCACGTCTCCTACAAGCCGGCCGCGGTGGAATGGGGTGGGTACCAGGCGTGGCCGTTCAAGGGATTCTCGGCCGAGTGGCACAACTTCGTGCCGGGGGCGTCACCGCGCCAGCTGGCCGTCCTCGGCTTTCCGTCGCCGGGCCACTCCTTCTGGACAGAGGAGACGCTGGCCGGCGTGGCCCACCGGTACCCCGGGCTCGACCTCACCCCCTGGCGGTCGGCTCACACCGCCCGGCAGGCCGGAGGCGCTCTCTCGGCACCCTCTTGATCGCCGCCGCCGACCGGTTCACCATGCAAAGAGGAGCACACCGTCGAGGGAGGGAGTGGCGATGCATGCCAACGTCGGCGATCGGATCCTGATCGGTGGGCGCCGGGTGGGGCTGCCCCAACGCAACTGCGAGGTCCTGGAGGTCCGCCGGGCGAACGGTGAGCCGCCCTACGTGGTCAGGTGGGCCGACACCGGCCACGAGGACCTCTTCTTCCCGGGCCCCGACGCTGCGGTGGTCGGCGAGGAGCACGGCCCGTCCTGAGCTGCCGGCTGTGATCGACCCCGGCCGGCGGGGTCTCCGATCACCTGACGCCGTACGACCT
This sequence comes from uncultured Acidimicrobiales bacterium, assembly GCA_963710495.1. Classification (GTDB taxonomy): domain Bacteria; phylum Actinomycetota; class Acidimicrobiia; order Acidimicrobiales; family RAAP-2; genus Bog-756. The sequence goes on along the minus strand of CAVQAI010000010.1, from coordinate 74,343 downwards.
GAGCGTCAGACCGCCACGCCGTCGGGTGCTGCGGGCGGTCGTCCGGCGCGCCGGTAGCCCCTGACGTAGTCGGGAGGCTCGATGCCGGCGGGCAGGTCGGAGGCACCGACCGGTGGCCCGATGGCTGGCGCCATGGGCAGCTCCCCGGCCCAGATGGGCAGGGCCAGATCCTCCTCGTCGTCCTTGGGTCCCCCGACCCTGACCTTGGCGGAGGCCTCGCCCAGGTGGAGGCGCACCACCCGGGTGGCCCGGAGCTCGGCGACGGTGGGAGGCCGGGCATCGGCCCGCCGGCCGGGCACCAGGTGCTCGACGAGGATGTCCATCGCCCGGCGCTTCTCGTCCGGGTCGGTGACCTCCTCGCCCGCGCCGTAGATCACGACGGAGCGGTAGTTGATCGAGTGGTGGAAGGCCGAGCGGGCGAGGACGAGACCGTCGACCAACGTGACCGTGACACAGATCGGCCCGGAGCCGGCCGCGCCCAGCATGGCGTTGGCCGGGGCCCCATGGAGATAGAGCCAGTCGCCGTGGCGGCCGTAGGCGGTCGGAATGACGGCGGGGCCATCCGGTCCGACGACACCCACGTGGCAGACGAAACCTTCGTCGAGGATGGCGTCAACGGACTGGCGGTCGTAGCGGCCGCGTTCGGCCAGCCGGCGCACCCGGACCCGCCGGCTGGCCGGGGATGCGGGTGGGACGTCGGGCGCGGTTTCGGGCTGGACCACGGGAGCTCCTGCCGGCTGTCGGCAGCCCTCCGGTCGGGCTGGCTGTTACTCGGGCAAATCGATACCGGACAAGCTGTTCAAAGCAAAACTGTTACAGTACAAACTGTGGAAGGAACAGTACGATCTACACCTTACGTCATCACCGGGGCGAAGGCCAGCGAGATCGTCGACAGCGTGGAGGGGGCGATCGGCCAGGGGACCCTCGGGCCCGGCGAGGCCCTCCCCACCGTGCGCCGGCTGGCGGCGCAGCTCGGGGTCAGCCCGTCGACCGTGGCGGACGCCTATCGCCAACTTCGCTGGCGCGGGTTGGCGACGGGCTCGGGGCGGAGGGGTACCCGGGTCAACGCCCGTCCTCCCCTCTCGTCGCACCTGCCGCTCAGCACTCCGGAGGGCGTGGTCGACCTCCGGAGTGGCGGTCCCGATCCCGACCTGCTTCCCCGGCTGCCGGCCTCGCCGACGACGACGCGCCAGTACGGCGAGCCGGCGGTCGCCCCGCACCTGGCCGACGTGGCCCGGAGCCAGCTCGGCCGCGACGGGATCGACGCCACCAACCTGGCGGTGGTCGGTGGCGCCCTCGACGGGGTCGAGCGGGTCATCGGGGCCTGGCTACGCCCCGGGGACCGGATCGCCGTCGAGGACCCCGGGTACACGGCCGCCATCGACCTGCTCACCGGGGTCGGGCTCGAGCTCGTCCCGGTGCCGCTCGACGACCACGGGGCCCGACCCGACCTTCTGGAGGCGGCCCTCCGGCAGGGGGTGGCGGCCGTGCTCCTCACCCCGAGGGCCCAGAACCCGACCGGCTCGGCCTGGGACACCGCCCGGGCCGGCGAGCTCGGCGCCGTGGTGGCCCGGTACCCGGGGGTGCTGGTCATCGAGGACGACCACGCCGGGCCGGCCGCCGGTGCCCCGGCCTTCACGTCCTGTCGGGGCCATGACCGCTGGGCCACCATCCGCTCGGTGTCCAAGTGGTTGAGCCCCGACCTCCGGCTGGCCGTCCTGGCCGGCGATCCGTCCACGGTGGCGCGCGTCGAAGGACGACAGGCCCTCGGGACCGGCTGGGTCAGCTACCTGCTCCAACACGCCGTCGCCGAGCTGTGGAGTGATCCCGGCGTCGCCGAACTGCTGGAGCGCGCCGCGCTCAGCTACCGCCGCCGGCGCACGGCCCTCAGCCAAGCGCTCGCCGCCCAGGGTCTGCACGCCACCGGTTCCTCGGGCTTCACGACGTGGCTTCCGGTCGTCGACGAGGCGGGGGTGGCCGGGTGCCTCCTCGAGCGAGGCTGGGCGGTGAGCCCCGGCGCCCGCTTCCGCATCGCCTCACCCCCGGGGATCCGGATCGCATGCGGATCATTGAATCCGGAGCGAGCCCCGGACTTCGCCGCCGCGCTGGCCGGCTGCATCAATCAGCGACCGCGACGCTCGGATTGATCCCGCCGGCTGCGACCGGTCGGCGCGAGGTGACGGCGCGGCCCTCGACGCCATCGGCCGGGACATCGTCGCCGAACGGCGGGAACCGGTTGCCCGGGCGGACCCCCGGTCGTAGGGTCCGGACGGGGAACGACCGAGCCGACGGAAGCGGAGCCGACCATGGCCGAGACCATCACCCCCGGCGGCACCGTCGAGGAGCCCGCACCGGTCATGCCTGCCGACCTCTCGATGGTGGTGCTGAGCGTTGGCGACATGCCCGCGCTCCGTCGCTACTACCGGGCCCTCGGCTGGCAGGAGCAGCCGGGTGCATCGGACTCGCTGTCGATCTTCCAGCTCGAGGGTGTCGCCCTCGCCCTCCATCCGTCGAGCGAGCCCGAGGAGGTGACCGGACCGGCCGACGCCGCGTCACCGGATCGCTCCGCCGTGACTCTCGTCGTCAGGCTCGCCACCCGCGACGAGGTCGGCGCGGCCTTTGCCTCCGCCGTGCGGGCCGGCGGCCAGGCCGTGTCCGAGCCCCAGGACCACCCGTGGGGCGGTCGCTCGGGCTTGGTGGCCGATCCCGAAGGCAATCGTTGGGAGTTGCTGTGGGTGGCGCGCCGCCCAGCCGGGAGCGCGGCGGCACCCGCTGGGTGACAGACCGGCCGGCGCCGGGCTCAGCCTTCGAGGGCGGCGGCAGCGAGCGCCCTGATCTCGGGGGGCACGAAATTGTTCTCGGTCGTCGTCTCCGCCTCCACCAGCTCGACCATCCGGTCGGCCACCTCCCGGGGATCCAACTGGCCGGTGGTCACGAGGTCGCCCACCGACCGGAAGAGCTCGGTGGCTGACGCGTTCAGTGACGAGTCGCCGAACCAGTCCCACATGGACGCGGCCATCCGATCGTTGAATCCGGTCTGATAGGGACCGGGGTTCAACAGGGTCACGTCGATCCCGAGCGGAGCGAGTTCACCCCGCATGGCCTTCCCCATGGCCTCCAGGGCGTGCTTGGTCATCGAATATGGGCCGAAGGTGGGTGCGGAGAGGACGCCGGCGATGGAGGAAACGATGATGATCCGTCCCGCCCCCTTGGGGATCATCGACTTGAGGACCTGTTGCGTGACGGCGAGGGTGCCGAAGACATTCACCTCGAACAACCGGCGGACCCGGTCGATCGGAACATCGGCCATCGGTCCCGTCTGACCGGCGCCGGCGTTGTTGATGAGCACGTCGATGTCCCACCGGGCGGCCCGGATAACGTCGTCGCTGGTGATGTCGATGCGCTCGACCACCAGAGCGGGTGCCTCTGCGTACAGCAACTCAGCCTGATCGTCGGTCTCCGTGGTGGCGATGACCCGGTGGCCCCGTTCGGCCAGGGCGAGACTGGCCAGCTTGCCGAAGCCCGATCCGGCTCCCGTGATCATCACCGTCTTGGTCATGTCATCACCCTAGGCAGGGCATGGCGCGACAGGCGAGCGGCCGACACGACCGCGTTCCTGACGATCGCCGACACGCCCCGTAACCGGGCAAACCGCGGTTGCCGTCCGGCCCGCATCAGGCTCGCCGACCCGGCTCAGCGCCCCCGCCAGCGTGGCTCTCGCTTCTCGGCGGCGGCGCGCATGCCTTCCCGAGCGTCCTCGGTGGCCAGAGCCACCAGGCGCATAGTCTCGCCGAAGCGGATGGCCTCGACCGACGACAGCGACTGGGAACGGACGGCCACCTCCTTGCTGGCGCGGGCGGCCAGCGGAGCGGCCGCCACCAGTCGATCGGCCAGGGACCGGGCCTCGGCCATCAATCGGTCGTGAGGAACGACCCAGCCGGCCAGGCCGATCTCCTTGGCCCTCACCGCGCCGATCCGCTCACCGGTCAGGAGCAGCTCCATGGCGTACTGCCAGTTGATCCTCTGCGGTAGCCGGATGGAGCCGACAATGGCCGGGACCCCGATGCGAACCTCGGGAAAGCCGAACTCGGCCCGTTCGCTGGCGATGACGAAGTCGCACCAGGTCACCAGCGTGAGCCCGTAACCCAGGCAGTGGCCGTTGACCGCGGCAATGACCGGCTTGAAGATCTCCCAGCCGCTCTCGAACGAGTTGATCGTCGGCTTCTCCCAGAACGTGCCCCCGAACTCGCCGACCGAGCCGGCTCCGTCCCGGATGTCGCCCCCGGCGCAGAAGGCCCGGCCGGCGCCGGTGACGATCCCGACCCAGGCCTCCTCGTCGTCGCGAAAGCGACTGAACGCCTCGTTCAATGCCCGCCGCATCGGGGCATTGATGGCGTTCAACGAATCGGGCCGGTTGTAGGTGATCGTGGCCACGTGGCCCTCGAGCTCGTAGGTGACCGGCGTGCTCATGGTCACAGCATGCCCCTCAACGCCTGGTACTGGCTCATCGGCCCGCCGGACGGACCCGAAGTCACTGTCGCTCGGTTGCACGAGCCCACGAAGGGGCGCTCCCTGGCGTCCGATCTTGAGCCACTTCTCATCCATAATGCTTGGCGCCCGGCCAAGCCCGTGCCCAGGTCAGCCTCTGACCGAGGCAGACCCAGATCGGATCGCCCTGTTCTTCGCTCCATACGCCATCGGGGGTCACCACAGCGCCCGCCGGAATGACCTCGGAGAAGATGCTCCGCAGATACGGTTGCGGCAGGTCGATGGCGATGGTGGTGGACCCGTTGGAGCGCGCCTGCCGGCCCCCACCACCAATATGCGTTGTCGCCGCTGATGGCGTTGGGCAGCCCGTAACTTCGGCCGTAGAGGTCCACCGCACCGGCGGCTCCATAGTCTCCGGTGAAGATCACGAGATGGGCACGCTGCTCGGGCGGCAAGCTGGCCGAGACCTTGGCGATCTGACCGACGAGATTCTGCCAACCCACCGTGGCGCTCAGGTCCTTGTTGATGTTGCCCTCCCACGGTCCCTTGGCCAGTGCGGTCGCAGGCAGGACCGGTAACGCCAAGGGCAGGGCTATCACGAGGCCGACGGTCATCAGGGCCACCCAGCCTCGGATGCCCCGAGGCGGGTGCCGGGCATCGAGCCGCCCCTCGGCCCACGATCCGCCGGCGGCGAAGAGAATGAAGTACATGCCGGCGAGGTAGTAAGACTTGGCGCCCGTGACCGTGAACAGCACGAGCAGGACGAGGTAGGTCACTCCGAGCGGCCTGGCGAAGGGGTGACGCAGCAAGTACCGCAGACCGCCGAACCACAGCACGACAAGGACCGGCCCCACGACAAAGAACTGGGAGGGAATGAACCCGAGGGACGCGCCCAGTGTGGAGTTCTCTTGGTGGAGGCTGCGCAACATGGCGAAGGCCGCCCAGTCGTGCTGGGCGTTCCAGATGAGGTTGGGCGACCAAATAGCAAATGCCAACCCGGCACCGGTCCAGAGCCACACGCTGCGCAGTGCCCGACCCCGCCCGCCCAGGAGCAGACCACCGGCCAGGCCAACGAGCAGGAAGGCAATGTTGAGCTTGTTCAGCAGGGCGATCCCGGTAACGGCGCCGACTGCCACCCACAGCCGCTCGTCCCCCGTGCGCAGGACTCGAATCACCAACAGTGTGATGGCCGACCAGAAGAAGAGGTCGAAGGCGGCGGTCGAAAGGAGGTGAAACCCAGCCAGCACCTGGGGTGAGGTGGCCCCCGCTAGCGCGGCCAGGACCTGTGCTTTCCGGCCCCCGCCGAGCTCGCGCGCCATCAGACCGGTGAACACGATGGCGGCGCCACCGGCCAAGGCGGGAAAGAGCCGAAGCCCGACGACCGAAGGTCCGAAGAGCGCGGTCGCCAGTCTCGCGATAGCCGGCACAAAGGGTGGCTGGTCGACATAACCCCAGGCCATGTGGCGGGCGCAGGCCAGGAAGTACAGCTCGTCGCGGTGGAACCCGTATCTCGGCGCCACCGCCAACTCCAGCGCCACCAGTCCCGCGGCGATGCAAAGCACGGGACGGAAGTGCATCGGCGCCACATCCGTGCTGGCGGGCGCCAGACGCGCCCCGGCCTCCTCTATGGGGCGGGTGGTCGTTGTCATTGGCCCGGTTCCATCAGTGCGCTACCCACGAACTCGATGACGGTCCGGCGTGCCGCCTCGTCGTCATAGAGACGAGCGTCTCGGTCCTCGCGACGGTGCCAGGCGAACCAGGTGATCGCTTCGGTCACAATGCGGGCGGCGACGGCCGCGTCGGGCATAGTGCGCAGGTGACCACCGGCGGCCCGCTGCTCGAGATACCTCGTCAACTGGGCGAGATGGCTCGGCCGTCCTCGTTGGAAATAGAGGGCCTCGAGTTCCGGTAGGTCAACGGCGCTGCGCTCGATCACCGCCAGGACCGGCCACAACCGCTCGATCATGGCGTAGCGCTCTTCGACGATCGCCGTGAGCTCGGCTTCGACGTCGCCGGGATCGCTCTGATCGAGAGCGGCCCGGAGCCAAGGCGTGGCCGCCTCCTTCCGCAAACCTTGGCCGATCATCTTCAGGGTCTCTGCAAACGGCGGGGCAGGGAACGGCAGGCTCGGTATGCCTGTGGCGAACTGGCCAAAGGCATGGGCGAAGACCACGTGGAACAGTGCCTCTTTGCTCTCCACGTAGGTGTACACCGCGCCTGAGGACAAACCGGCCTGGGTCGCCACGTCCGCCATGTGGGTGCGCCGGTATCCCAGACGCCCGAACACCCGGGTGGCCGCTTCGGCCACCTCGACCAAGCGTTCCAGTGGAGGAGTGCGGGACATACCGCATTATCAACTGAATGAGTCATTCAGTCAAGTACCTCCCGTGTGACGCAAGTGTCGATCGATTTCCCCGCTCTGGACCCCTCGTCCCTCCTTGTTTCTACTATGATATAAATATGTCACCCACAGTAGATTCAGGGCTCGGGCAGTTGCTGGCCGACGCCCGGGCCGCGCTCGGGATGTCCCTCCAGGAGGTGGCGGAGGGGGCGGGTTGCTCCACCGCCTACGTCCACAAGCTGGAACAGGGCCGGGTGCGCACACCCTCTCCCCGGGTCCTCGGCGGGATCGCCCGGGCCCTCGCCCTCGACTACGGCGCGGTGATGGGCGCCGCCGGCTATGACGCCCCCTCCCCCGAGGCCGAGGCTCCGTCACCGGTCGCACCCCGTTACAGCAACGCACACATCGTGCAGTTGCTCGAGGCCCTGCAGGCGGAGGTGGCCCTGCTGCGCAAGGACCTGGATCGCCAACCTGCGAAGAAATGAGCGGCCCTCCGGCACGCCGGCTGGCCGCCGGCTCCGACCATGCCGAGATCGTCGCCGTCCTGGCTCGGGCGTTCTGGGACGACCCGTTGTTCGACTTCCTGATGGACGGCAACCTGCTCGCCGAGTACCGCCTGCTCCCCCACGTGTTCCGATCGGCCATGACCGACTTCGGGTCGAAGACCGCCGCGCTGTTCGCCGCCGACGTCTCCGGTCGGCCCCGGAGCTTCGCCGGATGGTTGAGGCCGGGCACCTTCCCCCGCTCACGGGGCGAGCGGCTGGTCCGGGAGGCGCGGGCGGCGCGGCTGCTCCTGAGGGTCCATCACCGACGCGCCGCGGCGGCCTTGCTGCGCGAGGTGGATCGACGGCACCCGACGGAACCACACTGGTATCTCGCCCTGTTGGGCACGGATCCGGGGGCGCAGGGCCGGGGCCTCGGGACGAGGGTGCTCACGCCGGTGCTGCAGCGGTGCGACACCGACGGCATACCGGCCTACACGGAGACACAGAAGGAGGAGAACGTCGCATGGTACGGCCGCTGCGGTTTCGAGATGATCGACGACCTCCGCCTTCCCGGCATACCGCCGATCTGGCGACTCTGGCGCGAGCCCCGGGCCGCCAGCTGAGGGGTCGCCGGGCGCTCCGAGCCCGGAGTTAGGGTGGACGATGCCGTTCGTGTGGGCGCCGTTCAGTCCACGGATCGGCGTCCAGAGCATGGTCTGCGCGGCGGACCAGCTGGCGTCCTCGGCAGGGATCGCCACCCTGGGTCTCGGGGGCACGGCCGCCGACGCCGCGGTCACGGCGGCTGCGGTCATGGCCGTGACGAACCCGCACCTGTGCGGCCTGGGCGGCGACATGCTGGCCACGGTGGCGGCCCCGAACCGTCAGCCGCAAGCCCTGCTGGCCGTGGGGCGTGCCGGATCCGGCGTCGGTGCGGAGCAGCTCCGGGCCGAAGGCCACGCCGTACTGCCGGCCCGGGGTGACTTCCGCAGCGTCCCCGTCCCGGGTGCCGTCGACGGCTGGCTCGCCCTGCACGCCCGATTCGGCCGCCTCCCGCTGGACCAGGTTGTCGCCCCCGCAATCGAGCTCGCCGTGGAGGGGTTCGCCGCCTCGTTGTTGCTGTCGCTGGCCAGCCATCTGGTGTACGAGCTGCCCGGAGCCGAGCAGCTGTGTCCACACGGACCGCTCCGGCCGGGCGACCGGGTACGACTCCCGGGTGTGGGTCGCGCCCTCGAGGCCCTCGTCACGGATGGTCGGGCCGGCTTCTACCAGGGGGAGTTCGGGCGGGAGCTGATTCGCCTGGGCGGGGGGGTGTACTCGGCCGAGGATCTGGCCACCGACCAGGCCGACTGGTGCGATCCGCTCAGACTGCGGGTCTGGGGTCACGACCTCTGGACGGTCCCTCCTCCTTCTCAGGGCTATCTCACGCTGGCCAGCTCGTGGATCGCCCAACGAGCCGGGCTCGGCCCGGAACCGTCGGAACCGGTCTGGCCGCACCTGATCGCCGAAGCCTCCCGAGCGGCCGGCCACGATCGCCCGGCCGTCCTCTTCGATGGTGCCGACGGGCCGGCGCTCCTCGCCGAAGACCGGCTCCAAGCCGCGGCCGCCCGTGTCCATCCTCACCGGGCCCATCCACCGGACGTCGCCGTCCCGCCAGCGGGCGGTGGTGCCGCAACCGCCCGCCTGGGTGACGGGGACACCACCCACATCTGTGCCATCGATGCCGACGGCTTCGGGATCTCGTTGACCCAGTCGAATGCCCTCGACTTCGGATCCCATCTGGTCGCCGGATCAACCGGGATCTTCCTGCACAACCGCGGCCTCGGGTTCGGCCTGGTGCCCGGTCATCCGGCGGAGGTCGGCCCCGGGCGCCGACCTCCGCACACGCTCTCTCCCATGCTGGTCACCACCACCGACGGTCACCTCTCCCATCTGGCCGGCGCCATGGGAGGGGATGTCCAGCCGCAGATCCTCCTGCAGCTCATGGCCCGCATGCTGGTCGCCGGTGAGGACCCGGCCACCGCCATCGCTGCGCCTCGGCTGGCCCTGGACTCCCACACGGCGGGGCCGTTCCGCCTGTGGTGGGGCGACGACCTGGCCGTCCGGATCGAGGCCCACGCTCCCTCCGGCTGGGCCGAGGACCTGGCCAGTCGAGGGCACCAGGTCCAGACCATCGCCGCCTTCGATCCGGTGTCGGTGGGATGCGCGCAGATCATCACCGTGGTCCGGGACGACCACGGCGCGGTTCGGCATTTCGTCGGCGCGTCGGATCCGCGCAGTCCCGAGGGCGCGGCCGCAGGTCGTTGACGGGGTCGGCCGTCGTTCAACCGTCGAGGGCATCCGCGGTGGAGGTTCGCTCCCATCGGTCCCGAAGCCCGCCGGGTGGAACGGCCCGGTCGTTCGCCGTTAGCGTCCGGGCGTGCGATTTTCGGTCACCTATCCGCTGATCATGCATCCCTCCAGCCCGGACCTCATGACCCGCGGTGCCGTCAAACAGTTCTGCCAGACGGCCGAGCGGAGCGGCTTCGACGGAATCGGGTTCACCGACCATCCGGCGCCGACGGCCAAGTGGCTCCACAGCGGCGGGCACGACGCGCTGGATCCGTTCGTCACCCTGTCCTTCTGCGCCGCCGTCACCGAGCGCATCCGCTTCATTCCCAACATCGTGGTGCTGCCCTACCGCCATCCCTTGATCGTGGCCAAGATGGTGGCCACCTTGGACATGCTGTCCGAGGGACGATTCATTTTGGCTGCGGCGACCGGGTACCTGCGGGGCGAGTACCGGGCCCTCGGCGTGGACTTCGAGCAGCGCAATGCGCTCTTCGACCAGGCGGTGGAGGTGCTCCGGGGCGTGTGGTCCGGAGACGGATTCACCTACGACGGCGCGGGCATCGCCGCCAACGGACTGGCCGTCAATCCCAAGCCCCGGCCGCTCCCTCCCTTGTGGATCGGGGGGAACAGCCGTCTGTCCCGCCGTCGAGTGGCACGTTACGCAGACGGTTGGACACCGTTCCCGGCTCCCCGGGGAATGTCGCAGACGACCAAGACGGCCCCCCTGGAGACGGTCGAGGACCTGGCCCAGATGCTCGACGAGCTGTGGCGGTTCGTGGACGAAGCGGGACGGGACCGGGCCACCATCGACGTCGCCTTCGGTACGTCGAAAGGCGGGACGGCGGGCAGCGACGCCTTTCGGCCGGCGGACCACCTCGAAGGTCTCGAGGAATTGCGCGGGCTGGGGGTGACCTGGGCACATACCAGCGTGCCCAGCGACTCGCTGACCCACGCGATCGAGGCCCTCGAGCAGTACGGCGAATCGGTCATCACCCCGTCCCGGCCCTGAGCTCCGGTCCCGGCGAGGCCGGTGGAGGCGCGTGCCGCCGGGTCGGAAAGGCGCTCATCGGTCGGCGGTCTTGTCGCCGGTGGGCCCGCCGTGGACCTCCTCCCATTCGACGGGCGGACCGATGCTCGACGCCTCCGGTCCGAAGCGTTCGATGTACGGCATCCGGACCTGCTTCCACCGATCGGCGGCCGACCACGGCGGGGCGGTTCCGGCCACCTCGCAGCCGAGCCGGTCGAGGGATGCATGCCATCCGGCACCATCTCGCGCCGCCTTCCCGAGCTCCACGAAGGTGGCCGTGAAGGTGAGGATCGTCGCGTCGCCATCCGGCTCCAGCTCGAACCGCAACGTTTCGTCGCCCCACAAGAAGCTCAGGAGAGCCGGGGGCTCGTAGGCCAGCATCTCGCCCTCGAACGGCTCGGCCTCCCCGTTCGGAAACTCGAAGTGCAATCGCGCACCGACGTGCCGTTCGCCACCGATCGTCGACGGGAACCAGGCACGGAGGTGCTCGGGTTCGGTGATCGCCCGCCAGACGTCCCGGCGAGCGTGGGGTAGGCGGCGGACGAAGCGAACCGTTGACCGGTCGTCGGCCCGCTCGAGCTCGCCGAAGCCACCCCGGTCCGGACGGCTATCCGTCATCGTCCGGAGCGGCGAGATGGTGCTCGAGCCGGTCGAGGGCGCCCTCCCACACCAACCGGTGGGGACTGAGCCACTCGTCGATCTCCGCCAGCGGCCCGTAGTTGAGGTGGTAGATGCGACGCTGGGCCTCGGGCCGAGCCTCGACGAGCCCCGCTTCCAGCAGGACCCGAAGGTGCTTCGACGTTCCGGGTTGGCTGATGCCGAGGGACGTCACCAGCTCGCTCACGGAACGGGCTCGTTGGCCCAGCAGGTCCACGATCTGGCGCCGATGGGGTTCGGCCAAGGCAGTAAAGGCGGACATCAGCCGCCAATATATCTATCCGATCATATAACTGTCAAGTGATTGATGCTCCGCCCACCAGCAGGGCGTCCTCCGCCCCGGAGCGGGACCCGCCGTCAGTGCCGGGGTCACCATCGCCGGGCAGGCCGGGCCCAGTGGCGGCCGGCCGGACCTGCCATCGGGTCTCGAGCTCCCCGAAGTGCCATACGGCCAAAGCCACGACCCAGGTGGCCACGAAGATCCCCACGATCATGAACCCCGCCCGGTTGATGTTGAAGTTCTGCAGGAACCGCCAGAACGAACCGGTCAGGCCGGTCTCGGCCGCGATGAGGCCGAGGATCTCGATCGTGCCGATGAACAGAGCGATGAAGGCCGACAATCCGGTCATCGTGAGGTTGTAATAGATCTTGCGCACCGGGTTGGCGAAGGCCCAGTCGTAGGCGAAGTTCATGAAACAGCCGTCGAGCGTGTCGAAGAGGCACATACCGGCGGCGAACAGGAGTGGCAGGGAGAGCACCGCGTAGAAGGGAAGCCCGCTCACGACGGCCGACCCGGCGAGCACGAGGAGCCCGACCTCGGTGGCCGTATCGAAGCCCAGGCCGAAGAGCACGCCCACCGGGTACATCCTGCCTGGAGAGTCGATCCGCTTGGCGTAGCGGCCCAGGATGCGGTTCATCAGACCCCGGTTGTCCAGGTGGCGTTCGAGCTCCCGGTCGTCGAAGCGGCCTCGGCGCATCTCCCGGGTCACCCTCACGATCGACAACAGCACGACCAGGTTCAGCACGCCGATCAGCCACAAGAAGGTCCCCGACACGGACGTGCCGATGATGCCCGTCCAGTGGTGCAACCCGCTGTTGCCGTTCCGGACGGCACCATCGAGCCAGCGGATACCGAAGTTCAAGAGCACGGCGAGCACGAAGACGACGGTCGAGTGGCCCAGGGAGAAGAAGTACCCCACGCTCAACGGGCGCTTGCCGTCCTGGATCAACTTCCGCGTCGTGTTGTCGATGGCCGCGATGTGATCGGCGTCGAAGGCGTGACGCATTCCGAGGGTGTAGGCGAGGACGCCGGTGCCGAAGCCGAAGGCCTGCGTCCTGCCGACCTGGTAGTGCCCCCGCAGGGCCAGGGCGAGCAACCCCCAGCCGAGGACGTTGAGACCCATGACGGTCAGCGCCATGCCTCCGACCCTCACCCACTCCTCCGGGGCCAGGGCGCGCCCGACCCGGCGGAGGCGGCCACTGCTCGGCTTGTCCGCGGCGATCAGTCGGGCGGCCACACCGGCACCGTAGCCACTAACGCAAGTCAGTTGCAACAGCGACGGCAGTGCAGCTGTCCCGGCTTCCTATGATGGGTCGGTGAGCCGCTCCCCGGTCGTCGGCGCGCCAGCCCCGGTGACCCTGACCAGCGTCGAGGACGTGCTGGCCCTGGTTCGGGCCAACGGCGGCAGGGTGACCAACGCCAAGCGGCTCCTGGTCGGCGCCCTCTTCGACCGCTCGGACCACCTGACGGCGGAAGACCTGACGACGGAGGTCCAGACGGCCGCCCCCGACATTCACCAGTCGACGATCTATCGCAACCTGGACGAGCTGGAGCGCCTCGGCGTGATCACCCACACCCATCTCGGCCACGGGCCCTCCACGTATCACCTGGCGGCCCGCACCCATGGGCACCTGGTCTGCGAGGAGTGCGGGGCGACCATCGAGATCTCCGACTCGATGTTCGACACCCTTGCTCGCCGGGCCAACAAGGATTTCGGCTTCGACGTCAATCCGCATCACTCTGCCGTCCTGGGTCTCTGTCGAGACTGCCAGGCGAAGAAGCGCTGACGGGCGGATCGAGGCCCGGCTGGTTCTTTCGATCAGCGGGCAGCTGAACCAGAGCCCGCCCGTTACCGGGGAGCGGGCCGCACCCAGGGTTGGCGCCAGTCGCCCTGGATAGGATCGACCGGTGATGCGCGGGCTGGCCGGGGCAGTGATCATCTCGATGGGGGCCGTTCACGGCGGCTCTCCTCCGATGTCCCCGCCAACCTTCCGCAATCCCGTCCCCGTCACGATCGAGGGATACCACGGCGATGCCATGGAGCCATTCATCAGCCCCAACGGCAAGTACCTGTTCTTCAACAGCAGCAATGCACCCGGAGCCGATACGGACCTCTACTACGCCCTGCGGGTCGACCGCACCACGTTCAGGCTCGGCGGTGAGCTGACCGGTGCCAACAGCTCCACCCCCGACACACTCGACGCCGTCCCCACCATGGACTCGAGGGACAACTTCTACTTCGTCTCCACCCGCAGCTATGCCCAGACCCTGTCGACCATCTACCGCGGCACCTTCTCGGGGGGTTCGGTGACCGGCGTATCGCTCGTCCCGGGCATTTCCAAGCTGACACCCGGATGGGCCAATTTCGACGTGGACGTCAGCGCCGATGGGCAGACCATGTACCTCGACGACGGCAAGTTCGACCCCAACAACGGGCAGTTGATCAGCGCCAGCCTGGCCGTCGCCGGGAAGACGTCCACCGGGTTCTCCCGATTGCCGAACAGCCCCCAGCTCCTGGCCAGCGTCGATGATCCCCGGGCCCTGGTCTACGGCGCCGATATCTCGCCTGACGGTCTGGATCTCTACTACACCCGGGCTCCCCTTCCCGTCGGGTCGGTGGAGCCCGCCATCTATGTCTCGACCCGACCGACCACGACCAGCGCGTTCGGGCCCCCCACCAGGCTCACGGGGCTGACCGGCTTTGTGGAGGCGCCCGCCCTGTCGTCCAACGGGCACGCGCTCTACTACCACGAGCTGGTCGGCGGTCGGTATGCCATCTACCGCGCCTCGAGGTCCTGAGTTCGGACAGCCCTTCCGGCCGGGGCGGCGCGGCCAGGCGGGTGGCGGATGGGCTCGTGCGGGGACCGGGTCACAGGGGCGAGCGCGCTGAACAGCCGGCCCGCTTTCGTTACGAATGAGTGTTCATTATGATGGAACTGTGGGTCGAGTGGCCGGATTGAGCCCGGAAGAGACTCGGGAGCGGGTGTTGGGCGCGGCGGCCGCCGTGTTCGCCGAGTCGGGCTTCGAGGGGGCGCGGGTGGCGCACATCGCCAAGACGGCCGATCTGAGTGTCGGGGCGATCTACAACCACTACGAGTCCAAGGCCGAGCTCCTCGCCGCCGTGGTGGAGCGTCACAGCGCCGCCGATCTGGCCCAGCTGATGGCCAGTCGCCAACCCGGGGGTGTCTTGGACCTCATCGCCGCCCGGGGAGAGCAGCTGAACGACCGCCCCCCGGCCTCACCGCTGCTGGCCGAGATGATCCTGGCTTCGAGCCGGGACCGGGAGGTCGCCGCCGTCCTGGTGCGGGAGGCCTCCAGACAGGAGCACCTGCTGTCCGACTTCGTCCGCCTGGCCCAGTCCGCCGGTGACGTGGTCGATGACGTCGAACCTTCGGTGGTCGCCCGCTTCTGTCTGATGCTGGGGCTCGGCTCGTTGATGGTGCAGACGCTCGACCTACCGCACACCGACTCCGACGCCTGGGCGTCGTTCATCAATCGTCTCGTCGCCGAGTTGCGAAATGAGGAGGACACATGACTGCGTTGGAGCGCGACGTGAACGACGTCGACACCATCATCGGCGCCAACCGCAGCAACCTCGATGAGGTGGTCCACGCCGTCGACCAGCACAGCGAGGTGCTCTTCACCTGGGACTACGAGCGGAGCCGTACGGCCCTCGAGAAGCTCTACGAGAAGGCCAAGACCTCGCAGTGGAACGGCAAGACCGACCTCCCGTGGGACCTGGAGGTCGACAACGAGCGGCTGGCCGCCGAGTTCGGCGGGGCCAACGCCCGCTTCAACATGCTGGTCGACCTGGAGAGCTCGCCACTGGCGGCCTGGGGCAAGCAGGAGTGGAGCCGATTCGCCGTCGAACAGCAGACGTGGCTGCTGTCCCAATTCCTCCATGGTGAGCAAGGGGCGCTGGCCTGCACCGGCCTCATCACCGCCACCGTGCCTTGGATCGACGCCAAGTACTACGCCGCCACCCAGGTGATGGACGAGGCCCGCCACGTCGAGGTGTTCGCCCGCTACATCGAGGAGAAGATGGGCGGGGCCTACCCGATCAACCCCAACCTCGGTGGGCTGCTCGACCGCATCATCCAGGACAGCCGTTGGGACATCACCTACCTGGGCATGCAGATCATGGTCGAGGGCCTGGCCCTGGCGGCCTTCGGCATGATGCACTCCATCACCACCGAGCCCCTCCTCAAGCAGCTCCTCCGCTACGTGATGAGCGACGAGGCTCGGCACGTGGCCTTCGGTGTGCTGTCCCTCAAGGAGTTCTACGCCGACCTGTCCCACGAGGAGATCCTCAGCCGCCAGGAGTTCGCCTTCGAGGCGGCCCTGGCCTTGCGCAACCGCTTCTACGCCCCGGAAGTGTGGGAGCGGCTCGGTGCCGATCCCCGGGCCGTGATCAAGTTCATCACCGCGCACCACAATCCCGACGAAGACGTGTTCCAGGCCTTGCTGTTCTCGAAGATCGTCCCCAACTGCAAGAAGCTCGGTCTGCTCGACGCCGGGGACGGCTGGCTGCGCCAACGCTTCGCCGACATCGGCGTGATCCAGTTCGAGAACTGGGTCGACACCGCCGAGGAGTACGGCACCCTCGACGCCGTGGCCCAGGACCGCGCCACGGGATAGCCGGCGCCGGGACGGGCGTAACACGCCGGTCCCCGACCGCCGACGCGGCCCATGGTCACCGCACCGGTGGGAGCCCGATGGGATTGGGATAGGGGATCACCCCGGACCCGGCCACGACGGCGGCCGGCGAGTGGAGCTGCTCGATGAGATGGTCCAGGCCCGCACCCCCGATCGGGTCATAGGCGGCCGCCGCCAAATGATCGGTGGTCGCCTCGATCCCGTCCCGCAGTCGCTGCCCGGCCTGGCTCAAATCCCCGTCACGAGCGATGAGACCTCGCTCGACGAGGGCGTCTCGCGATGCGCCCCATTCCTCGGGGGTCCAGCCCCGGTTGTCCTGGAGCACACTGGGTGGATAGCCGCGTTCGGCGACCAGAAGGAGATGGGGCTCGCAGCCACTCAGCCCTCCTGCCGCCAGGGCGGCTACGTGTGCATCGCCGCGGTGCTCCCGAAGCGTCGTTGCCAATTGCCACAGACGGGACACGGCATCGTCGGACCCCTCCACATCGCGGTTCGCACAGAACAGGGGGCGGGCCGAACCGGCAGCCCCGGCGACACAGGTCTCGAGTCGAGCGTTGACGTCGAGCGCCACCTCCTCGATTCCGGGAACGAGGTCCCGAAGGGCAACGGCGGCGGCCCGGCCGCGGGCCTCGATGATGCTGGACGGCTCGGAACGAGACCAGGCATCGGGGATCGAACGCCTCACCATGGCCGGGGAGAAGTTGAAGAACAGCGCCTCGACCACACCGGGTCCGACCGGCCCGAGTGGCGCCGCCCGCGAGCCGAAGTATCCCATCCAAAAGCCGCGTAGACCCACCGATGTGGCCGCCTGGCGGCAGCCGGCGTCGAAGTAGGTGACCGCATGCAGGTGCTCGAGGCATTGCCACACCAGGCGGGCCTGCCGGCCGCTCGGACGCCGACTCCGGGGCGACACGGTCAGGCCTGCGGCGGGCAGACCGCTGCCGGCACGGTCATCGGAGTGCCCCGCCCGATCGCTCGAACGACCGGCTCGTCTCCCCGGCCAGCAGTTCCACCAGCTCACCGGCGGGCACCGCTCTCAGCGCTCCGACCCCCTGTCCGGCCCACAGCGACAGAACGCTCGAATCGCCCCGGGCTGCAGCCGTCTCCCGCAACTCCCGTGTGAGGGCGTTGAGGACGGGATAGGGCGGCAGGTCCGTGCGGCCGGCGAGGTCGGCGGCGAGCCGGTTGGCGATACCCCGGGCCCGGCGGCCGGAGAACGCCCGCGTGATCACGGTGTCCTCCGGGCAGGCCGATGCGACGCGCCTGGCGATAGGCGCGGTTCGTGCCGGCTTCCGGACAGAGCAGGAACGCCGTGCCGAGCTGGGCGGCGCTCGCTCCGAGCACCAGGGCGGCGGCGATGCCCCGTCCGTCGGCCATGCCTCCCGCCGCCACCACCGGGACGTCGGCGACATCGAGTACGGCGGGCACCAAGGCAACCAGCCCGATGAGGTCCTCGCCCTTCCCCGACGCCAAGAAGCTCCCTCGATGGCCTCCGGCCTCGGCACCCTGGGCCACGACGAAGTCGGCCCCGTTCCCGGTGATGGCTCTCGCCTCGGCCGGCGTCGTCGCCGTGCCACCCACCACCGTGCCCGACCGGTGCAGCGCATCCATGGCCCCGTCCGGTAGGAGCCCGAAGGTGGAGGTGAAGACGGGAGCTTCCTCCTCGAGGACGGCCTCCAGCTGCTCGCCGAAGTCCTGGGCGAACCGTTCGGGGGGGACCTGGGGAGGCAGGCCCAGTTCCCGGCGGTAGGGCGCCAGGGCCTCGATCGCCCGCCGGACCGAGCCGGCGTCGACATCGACGGGCTCGGGAGCGAACAGGTTGACGGCGAACGGCCGGTCGGTCAATGAGCGAACCGCTCGAATATCGGCTCGGATCTCAGCGGGCGTCCGGTAGCCCTCGCCCAGTGAGCCGAGCCCGCCGGCGTTCGAGACCGCCGCGGCCAGCCGCGGCGTCGATGGTCCACCTGCCATGGGACCGAGGACGATGGGCAGCTCGATCCCGAAGAGTTGTCCGGCGTCACGCCGCGGTACCGAGTTCATGCACCGGCCCCGTCGGCCCCGAACCGGGATGCCGAACGGCGCCGGACGTCGACCCGCACCGAATACACCCCCGACGTCCAGGTTCACATGCAGGCGACCGGCCTGGGCCAGGAGGGGCAGGACGAAGCCGTCCTCGCCCAGCACATCGGCATGCAGCTCGTCCACGAGCGCGGCGCGTGCCGTGTCCACCAGGGCTGAGAAGATCCGTTTCCCCACCCCAATCTGCTGCCATGTGTCCTCGACCAGCACGCCGACATGGACGTTACCGGCAGGTCCGGCCAGCGTTCCGAATCCCACGCAGCGCTCTCCTGACCAACACCCGACCGTGCTGGAGTCCGCTCGGGAGGCGAGCAGACGCGTATGGGCCACGCCGTCGCTGAAGCCGTGGAAACGGTGGAAGAGCGAGAGCCTCGAGCAGCGGGCCAGCATCCGCAACAGCTCGGGAATCTCCCCCGCCACCAGGGGGTGGAGTTCCAGGTCGGCGACTGATCGGCGTCCCCGGTCGGTCATGACAAGTGTCATATACTGTACGAGTATGAATCATGACGACTGTCATGGTCAAGGCCACGGTACCCGGGATGGCTGAGGGCCCACGCGAGACGGCGGTCGCGGGCCCACGGGAGCGGATCGTCCACAGCGCCGCCGAGCTCATCCGGGCCCAAGGTGTGTCCGGGACGGGAATGCGCGCCGTCGTGAACCACGCACGCGCTCCTCGAGGCTCGCTGCAGAGCTACTTCCCCGGGGGGAAGGACCAGCTCGTCGCCGAGGCTCTGCTCTGGAGCGGCGCGACGGCCGGGCGACGAGTGGAACGGGCGCTCGACTCGCTCGATCCCGCCACGCCAGCCCGGCTCTTCGCCGGCATCGTCCACCGCTGGCGGGATCAGTTCATCGCCCAAGGCTTCGAGGCGGGTTGTCCACTCGTCGCCGCCGCGGCGGACGTCGCCGCTTCGAGTGAGCACCTTCGTCAGGTGGTCGGGCAGGCTTTTGACGGTTGGCAAGAGCCCCTCGAGGCTGCGCTCACCCGGACCGGAGTGCCGGAGGACCGCGCTCCACAGCTGGCCGTCCTCATGATCAGCTCGCTGGAAGGCGCCATCGTCCTCGCCCGAGTTCGACGCAGTGTCGCCCCTCTCGACGTGGTGGTCGACGAGCTCGCTCCGCTGCTCGACGCAGCCGTCGACCGGCAACCACCGAGGAGGCCGGCTTAGCTCCCGAGCAGCCCAAGGCCTTGCCCTGGCCGAGACCTGCCACGACGCCGAAGCCGCCGTCTCCCGGTCTGGCCAATACCTCAGGGGGGTATAGTCAGATCATGGGCTCGACGACACAACCTCGTACCGGCTACGCGTCTGACAAGGAGGCCATTCAGAAGCGGCTCCGCCGCATCGAAGGGCAGGTTCGCGGCCTCCAGCGGATGATCGACGAGGATCGCTACTGCATCAACGTGCTGGAGCAGGTCGCCGCCGTGACCCGGGCACTTCAGTCGGTCTCGCTGGAGCTTCTGGACGACCATCTGGCCAACTGCGTGGTGGAAGCGGCCGCGGCCGGCGGGGCGGGAGCCCGAACCAAGATCGATGAGGCCTCGTCGGCCATTGCGAGGCTGGTTCGTTCATGATCCTGGCCACGCTCCCCTGGCTGACCGACATCGGTCGCAGCCTGCGGGCTGGCTTCTTCATGTTCTGGGAGACGCTGTGGCCCCTGATCCTGGGATTCGGCCTCTCCGGGGCCGTGCAGGCGTTCGTCAGCCGCCAGTCCTTGCAGCGCAAGCTCGGCGACCATCGGCCGGCGGCGGTGGCACGGGCCTCGGGGTACGGCATGGTGTCCTCCTCCTGTTCCTATGCCGCCACCGCGGTGGCCAAGTCGCTGTTCGTCAAAGGAGCCGACTACCTCTCGGCCATGGTCTTCATGTTCGCGTCGACGAACCTGGTGGTGGAGCTCGGCATCGTCTTGGTCGTGTTGCTGGGTTGGCAGTTCGCCGTCAGCGAGTTCGTGGGTGGCGCCATCATGATCGTGTTGCTGGTCACGTTCGGAGGCCTCTGGCTGCGCGGACGCCTGGTCGTGGCCGCCCGGGAGCGGCTCACCGCCGACGCAGGGCACGAGCATGAACACGGACCACCGGAGAACACCGCCTTGCAACAACAGCCCTGGGGAAGGAAGCTGCGCTCGAGCGGCGGCTGGGCGGACGCGGCCACCTACACGATGGCCGATCTCACCATGCTCCGCCGGGAGCTGCTGATCGGCTATGTGATCGCCGGATTTCTGGCCACGCTCGTTCCCGCCAGCCTGTGGAACACCGTGTTCCTGCACGGACACGGCTTCTGGACGAGCCTGGAGAACGTCGTCGTCGGACCCTTCATCGCCATCATCAGCTTCGTCTGCTCGATCGGCAACGTGCCGTTGGCGGCGGCATTGTGGAAGGGCGGCATCTCGTTCGGTGGGGTCGTGGCGTTCATCTTCGCCGATCTCATCACCTTCCCGCTCCTCCTCATCTACCGGCGCTACTACGGCACCCGGTTGATGCTCCGGATGCTGGCGACGTTCTGGGCCGTGATGAGCGCGGCGGGCCTCATCACGGAAGGCCTCTTCCGAGTCACCGGCTTGGTCCCCACGGTCAAGCCAGGCCCGATCTCCCCTCCTCACTTCCAGTGGAACTACACGACCTACCTGAACATCGTGTTCCTGGCCCTCTTCGGGGTGCTGTATTGGGCCTATCGGAATCGCCAACGGCTTGGCGGTGGCGAGGGCGAGGCCATGGATCCCGGCCCCGGCCCACAGACCCAGGGCGAACTGGCATCCCTCCATCAGGGTCAGCACTAGCGCTGCTCCGTTCCGGTCGCCCCAGACTTCGAGCCCATCAACAGCGCCGTCGCTCGATGCGGGGCGCGATCTCAGAGGGCGCGATCTCAGAGGAGTCGCGCTCGACTCAGCCGGGTCGACGGCCGGGCTGATCTCTCCGGGTCTGGCTAGCCTGGGCCCGAACGCATGGTGGGCGGTGACAGTTCGCTTTCGAGGTGACGAGATGAACATCGGAATCGTTGGTGTCGGCAACATCGGCGGGACCCTGGGCCGTAAGTGGGCCGAGGCCGGCCACGACGTCACCTTCGGGGTACGTCACCCCGATGGCAGAACACTCAGTTGGCTGGGCGAGGGAGTCCGGGCGAACGTGACGTCGGTTGCCGAGGCGGTGAGCCACGGGAGTGTGATCGCGTTCGCCGTGCCTGGTGTGTCGATGGCCGGAACGGTGGCGGAGCTCGGGAACCTTCTGGAAGACAAGATCGTCGTCGATGCCACCAACAACATCGGTGGCGATGTCGTCAACAGCGCCGACGCCATCGTGGCGACGGCTCCCGGTATCCAGTACTTCAGGGCGTTCAACACCCTGGGCTGGGAGCTCTTCGACAATCCGGTCGTCGGCGGTGTCCAAGCCGACATGGTCTTCTGTGGCCCGGACGGACCGCCTCGCGTCACCGTGGAACAGCTCATCGCCGACGTGGGGCTCAGGCCGGTGTGGCTCGGTGGGGTCGGAGAAGCCAACGTCGTCGACGGCCTGTTGATGGTGTGGATCGCCCTGTCGAGAGCCAGGGGGACCCGGCGATTGGCCCTCAAGTTGCTGGAGGACTGAACGGACCCCGGGGCTCGTCCAACCGGGGTCTGCCCCTCGTGCCAGACCCCGGGGCCCCCTGGCGAGGCGGTCGAGCCGTGGCGGATCCAGCCACGGTGGAGCGTTCGATGGATCACGTCGGGTAGCGGGCTCTTAGCCTCCATGCTGGGGGGATGACCTCTCTCGGCTCGACGGCCCCGGTACGATCTTCTTTTCAACCTCGGCCCTCCCGTCCCGGCGGCATGCGACCGGACAGGGTTCGGCTTGCAGTTGAAGCCACGGAGGCTCGCCCCAGTGAGCGACAAGAAGGAAACGGGTTCATCGAGCGAGGAGCGGTTGCGCGCGCTCGGTGAGGAGATAGCAGCATCCCAGGCGCGCCCAGAAGCAGCCAAAGAGGCCAGTAGCCAAAGAGACCGTAGCCAAAGAGCCAGTAGCCAAAGAGGCCGTCGCCAGAGAGGCAGTCGCCAAAGAGGAAGCGGCCAAAGAGGACGGGCTCGCCGCGCTCGGGGACGAGATCCAGCGAGCGACGACCCGGCGTGGTCGGCGTCAGGAGAGGACGACCAACCGACGCCGCCGCCGGAACAAGCGCATCCTGGTGTTCTCGCTGGTCGGCCTGCTCGTGATCATCGGGGGTGGCGCCGGCTACGTCTACTACCTGACCCATGACCTCAACCGGGTCCAAGTGCACGGCCTCGCCGGCACGCTGACCTCCGGGCAGGAGGCCGGTAGCGAGAACATCCTGATGGTGGGATCGACCGATCGGTGCTCGCTCACTGTGCAGAACCCTGTGTACGGGCTGTGCTCCCAAGGCGTGACCGGCGTCAACAGCGACGTGATCATGATCCTGCACGTCGATCCCGCCCACCACCGCCTCGCCCTGCTCTCCATCCCGCGCGACGTCTTCATCCCCAATGCCCGCAGCACGGGCCCGAACAAGATCGATGCCGGCCTCTTCCAGGGGATCACCCAGCTGGTGGCGGCCATCGAAGAGGACTTCGGCATCCCGATCCAGCACGCCGTCTCGCTCAACTTCGACCAGTTCGCCAACATCGTCCAGGCCCTCGGTGGCATCAACATGTCCTTTCCGGTTTCGGTCTTCGACTGGAGTCCGACCGGTGGAGGCGTGAGCGGCAACGGTCCGGTTAGCTCGGGCCTCAATCAGCGGGCGGCGGCGTGCGTACACCTCAACGGCACCCAGGCCCTCCAGGTGGTCCGGGCCCGTCACCTGCGCTACGAGACTCCGCAGTCGAATCCGAACGACCCGTACGCCTGGCCCCAGGAAGCACAGAGCGACCTTGCCCGCATCCGGCGCAACCACGAGTTCCTGCGGGTGCTGGGCAGCGCGGTGGCCAAGCAGGGATTGGGTGATCCCATCGCCGACATCAATCTCATCAACTCGGTCAAGAGCGACCTCACCTTCGACCAGTCGTGGTCGGTCAGCGACATGGCCAACCTGGTCCTCGATTTCCACTCGGTCAACGTCAACTCGGTTCCCCAGCTGACCCTGCCCGTCCAGGTCGTCACCGACCCCAACGGCTCCGGTGGGAGCTTGGTCTACCAGGGCTACAGCTACGGCGACGTCGAGTTCCCGGCCCAGTCGCAGGATTTGGCGGCCATCGAGTCTGTGCTCGGGATCGGACCGGACACCGACTCGATGACCGGCGCTCCCCTCCCCCCGCCGTCGGCCATCACCGTTTCGGTGATGAACGGGACGGGTGCCTCCAACGCGGCGGCCGACACCTCGGCGGCGCTCGGCGCGCTCGGCTACCGCGTGGTCGGCATCGGGGACAGTCCGCCGGCCGGAGACGTGGCCGAGACCTACGTCTACTACGGCTCGCGAGATGTGGCGACGGAGGCCACGGCCGAGTCGGTGTCGAGGGCCATGACCGGCTCGGTCATCATGGCCTACGATCCGTCGAAGGTCGCCGACGGCGCGGACGTGACCGTGGTGACCGGAACCCAGTTCTCGGTCAACACCCCCGCCCCGACCCAGGCCGCCTCGGGATCCGTGGTGGCCTCGACCGCTCCTTCGGCCCCTTCGACTACGACGTCCTCGGGCGCGATCGCCACACCGACACCCACGACGTCGAACCTCCAGCCCTGGGACCCGCGGGCCTGTGCACCCGGAGCGGTCCCGACCGCACCCGTGCCCAACCCCACCTGAGTCACCGCTCGGAGCGCTGCCCGTCGCCGGTTACCGGGCCCGCCCCGACCTTCCTCGGCGACGCGACCTGGTGCGCCCTATCGGACGGGCTCCAGGTCGACCCGGTGATCGGCGCAGGCATCGACCGTCCACGTCGTCCCGTTGCCGTCGGTGAACCGGCCGGTGCACACGACCGGATTCGAGCAGTGCTCGGCGTGCCCGGTGCCGGCATGGGTAAACCGAAAGCACCGACCCGGCATGGTGCTGAACGCCTCCGCATAGTGATCGGCCATGTGCTGCTCGACCCTACCGCCGGTCCGCACAGTCGGCGTCGGCGACAGGACGGGAACGCAGGTCGGTGGGGGTCGCTCAGGCGTCACCGTCCGGGCTGGCGGTACCCCGGCTGGAGCGGACGGTGGATCACGCGGCCGAACCGAGGAACGGTGCGTTGAAGGAGAACACACCGCCGTCGGACGCGGTCAGCCAGTAGCCACCGGTGGCGGCGTTGCCGAGACCGCCGATCACCGGTCTGTTGAGGACGATGTTGCCGGTGGAGCCGAGGAACGGTTCGTTGAAGCAGAAGACGCCACCATCGGAGGCGATCAATCGGTAACCGCCGCCATCGGGCGAGGTGATCATGCCAACGACCGGTTGGTTGAGCCGAATGGCGCCGGTGGACCCGAAGAAGGGCGCGTTGAAGGAGAAGATGCCGCCGTCCGAGGCCACCAGCCAGTACCCACCGGTGGCCGGGTCGAGACCCATTCCCACCACCGGTCGGTTGAGGACGAGGTTGCCCGTCGAGCCGAAGAAAGGCGCATTGCCGAAGCTGAAGATCCCGCCGTCGGAGGCCACCATCCAATAGCCGGCGCCGCCCGGCGTCGAGGTCATGCCGACGATGGGCCTGTTCAGGCGGATGGCGCCGGTGGACCCGAAGAAGGGCGCGTTGAAGGAGAAGATGCCGCCGTCCGAGGCCACCAGCCAGTACCCACCGGTGGCCGGGTCGACGGCCATGCCGACGATGGGCCGATTGAGCGGGGTGCCGGTCATGGCGCCGTAGCACGTGGCGGCGCCGAACGCGGCCACATCGCCCTGGCTGTCGACCATGTAGTACCCGGCTCCGTTGCTCAAGGCGGCTGACCCGACGACCTGGCCCGCCGGGAGGTGGTTCATGCACCCGCCGGTGGATGCCACCGGCGCCTGACCGGGCGTGGTCACCGGGTTGGAGCCGGCCGGGGTCGAGGGCGCGCCGATGCCGTCGATGGCGGTCACGGAGTAGGTGTAGGTCATCCCCGGCTGGGCCGTGGTATCGGTGTAACTCGTCGAGGCAGGCACGGTGTTGATGGTCGCGCCGTTCCGGCCGATCTCATACGACTGGATGCTGCCACCGGCTTCGGTGGAAGTCGTCCAGTTCAGCTGGACGGACGTGCCGGACGTGGCCGCGGCCGTGACGCTGCCGGGGATGGTGGGCGTGGCCACCGAGTTCGATATCCCCGGTGACGAGCTGAGGCTCTTGTTGTCACTGGCGACGACCTCATAGGTGAACCGGATCCCCGGCTGCACCGAGGGATCCACATAGCTCGTCGACGTCCCGGGGAGCGTGGCCACCGGGCTGTAGGTGCTGCCCGGGCCCTTCCGAAGGACCTCGTAGCCGGTGATGGTGCCGCCCGTCTCGGTCGAGGGGCTCCAACTGACCTGGATCGAGGTCGACGAGGTTGCCGCGGCGGTGACCAATCCGGGTGTCGAGGGTGTGGACGAGTTGCCGGCGGCCGTGTATTTCTGCGTGTCGAAGGACTTGCCCTCGGCGTTGACGCCGTTCACCACGATGGTGCTTCCGGTGACGGTGACCTCCAGGAAGTTGTACACCTGGGCCGCCGAGGTGGGCGTCGAGCTGCCCGCGCCGCAGTTCGACCCCGAGTTGCTGGTGGGGCTCCAGCCGAGCGCGTAGACGTCGGCGCTCCCGAAGAGACTCGAGCAACCCCCGTCCACCGGCTCGAGCACGCCGCCGCCGCCGCCGGTGACGTAGTTGGTGATCTCGCCGGGTACGCGTGGGTTGATGCGCTGGTAGGTGTGAGCGTGGCCGTTGAAGGCGATGGAGACCCCGTTGGCGGCGAGGAGCGCCTCCAGGCTGGTCGAGGCGTTCGGATTGGCCGAGCTGTTCTGCAGGTAGACGTCGCTCGACTCGGTTGAATTGTCAGACCGGAGGGGGAAGTGGAACACGGCCATCTTCACACCGCCCGGATGACTGGCCAGATCGTTCGCCAGCCACTGGTACTCGGGCGAGCCCGGAGCCCAGTGGTTGTCGTAATCGACCTTGTAGATGTCGGCCGTGCCGACATCGCCGTTGGCCCAGCCGGCGTCCAGCACGTAGATGCGCACGTTCCCGGTGGAGAAGGCGTACCACTCGTCCGGAGCGCTGCTGGCGGTGGTCCCGTCCACACCGCCGGGATACGAGTCATAGGCGTACACCCCGCCGGAGGAGGCGGTGGTGTTGGACTCGGGCCAGTTGCGCAGGCTGTCCACGTTCTGCCCGTGGTTGCCGACGCTCCCGAAGGTGGGTAGCCCACCGGTCTGCGGCCAGTAGGAGGGACCGAACATGTCGCTGACCTCTGGCCCCGTCTTCTGCAGGTCCCCGTAGTCGGTCTGCGTCCCGCCGCTATAGGCGACGTCACCGGCGGTGAGCAGGAATTGGGCGCCCGATGCGCCGATCAGCTTGTCGATGGCAGCCTGATCGGGGTTGTAGTTGGCCACGGCACCCGGGAAGGGCGCCCCGGCCGTGGTGTAGTAGGTCTCACCCAGGTCCCCGACCACGTCGAATGACACCGACGAGCTGGCGCCGGCGGCGGCCAGCGTGGTGAAGGTCTGCGAGCTGCCGAGCAGGTCGGTGGTCCCCAAGAAGATGCGGTAGCAGTAGGTGGTGTTCGGCGAGAGGCCCGAGATGGTCACCGTCGACTGGTACTCGGTCAAGGAGCCGACCGTGAAATCCCGCGCCGTGGCGCTCGTGGGCGAGGGGCCGTTGACCAGCGCCGGCAGGCTCGACGGGACCGCCACCGTGGTGGCGGTGCAGTTCGAACCGGTCCCCCACTTGAGTGTGCCCGGGGTCGAGACGGTCGTGGCCCAAGTCACATCGGCGGAGGTCTGGGTGAGGTCGGTGACGTAGGGAGCGCGGGTGAGCTGGGCGTCGAACCCGCTCAAGGGGGTCACGGACACCGGATTGCCACCGGCTGCGCCGGCACCGACGACGGGGAACGCGACCGCGACCACGGCAGCCATCGCCGCCACCACGGCCGCCAACACCAACGTGAACCGCTGCCCCATCCAACTGCCTCCCACCCGCTGGCGAACGTAGTGCAGCGCCATCGGCCCACGCAACGGGCTGATCTCGAGCTTCCCCTCCTGGACGTCAATCGCTAAGCCGTTCTGACGCGGAGCGCGCTGCACCCACCACAATCTGCGCGGAGCGCAGGAACCCACCACCATCGGCGCGGCCATGAGCCGGGACGCCGATCCCGGCGCCACCGCCGACATGGCGGACCGACGATTGCCGGGTGGGCGCCGAACGCCTCGTCGATCAGCTCGTCGGGCTAGCTGGGCCTGGTCTGGTCATGACGCTCGGCTTCCTCGCCGGAGAGCAAGGTACGCACGAGGTGGGGGCGGTCGCACCCGGAATGGTGGCGCCAGCCGGGGCCGCTCGGCGCTTCAAGAGCCCGGGGGCCCACCGAGCTCGCCGCTCGTCGGTGTCACAGGTAGGCGGGCAGCGTCACAGGTAGGTGGGTCGTCGAACGTCCTCGTCGAAGCCGGGCGGGGGCCTTCGGGCCGACCACGACTTCCAGAGCCAGAACGTGAGGCCCACTCCCAGAAGGCCGGCGATCCACAAGGCGCAACCGAGCGTGTGAAGCGTGCTCTCCTGGAACATCAGGTGGCCGGGCAGCGGAGGTCCCACGAACGTGAACCGGCGGGGGCCGCCGAGTCCCGGAGCCGGCAGATTGATGGAACGGCGGACCGCCGCTTCGGCGACCGACGACCCCTGGCGGGCGACAAGGAGGAGAAACCCCACCGCCAAGGCGAACAAGGAGGCCGCGGCGCTCACGGCCACCCTCCAGGGCGGTCGCCACATCGAAGGTGGGACGCTCGGGCCGGGGTCCACGACGCCCCGAGCGGTGGCCCACGAGGCCGCGAACGACCTGGCATCGAAGACACCGTTGCCGAGCACCTCCTCGGGCGAAACCCCATCGGCTTCGGCTTCGGCCAGATCGGCGGCCAGGTCTGACGCCATCTCGCTGGATACGGCCTCCGGCACACCGAGTCGCTTCCACTCCTTACGACATTCGTCCACGAACCGGCTCATGAGCCCACCTCCGTCTTGACGAGCCCCAGTACCGTGTCGACGGCGTCTCGTGTCGCCTGCCATTCGGAGATGCCGGCGGTCAACGCTCGCTCGCCCTGGCGCGAGAGGCGGTAGTACTTCCGAGGCGGGCCACCGTTGCTGGCGGCCCGATGGGTGTCGACCAGGCCGTCCCTCTCGAGTCGGCCCAGCAAGGGGTAGATCGATCCTTCCCCGACGATGGAGAGCCCCCGAGCCCCGAGCCGCCTGGTCATCTCGTAGCCGTAAGCCGGGCCCTCTCCCATCACCGCCAACAGACACAGGTCCAGCACGCCGCGGAGCAGCTGGGTACGGCGTCCTCCGCTCTCTATCATGCGAGACATGCTAGTGGGTGGCTAGCTTGCGGTGCAAGTGTTCGGACCCGGAGGCCTGTCGACGTGGGCGCTCTATGTCGGGCCCGAACCCGTGGCCGCGCCGCGGCGGCGAGTGGGCAACGACGGGCGACAGCCGGGTCATCGCTCGAGCAGGCGCATCTGCTCCTCGTTGTGATGGTCGCCCGCGGCCGGGGTGAGGTTGTCGAGCTGGTCGACCTGCTCGGCCGTCAGCTGGATAGCGTCGGCGGCGACGTTCTCCTCGAGGCGCGAAACCCGCTTGGTGCCGGGGATCGGGGCGATGTCGTCACCCTGGGCCAGGATCCAGGCCAGGGCCACCTGCGCCGGGCTGGCACCGACTTCGGCAGCCACCGCCTCGACTTCGTCGGCGATCCGCAAGTTGCGCTGAAGGTTCTGACCGGTGAAGCGAGGGTTGGTCTTGCGAAAGTCGTTGTCCGCCAGGTCGTCGGTGGTGCGGATCTGGCCGGTGAGGAAACCGTGGCCGAGCGGTGAGTAGGCCACAAGACCGATGCCCAGCTCGCGGAGCAGGGGCAGCACCTCCGGCTGGGGATCTCGGGTCCAGAGCGAGTACTCCGACTGCAGGGCGGTGACCGGGTGGACGGCGTGGGCCCGGCGGATCGTGTCGAGCCAGGCCTCGGACAGGCCGATGTGGCGGACCTTGCCTTCGGCGACCAGGTCGGCGAGGGTGCCGATGGTGTCCTCGATGGGGGTCGCCGGATCGACCCGGTGTTGGTAGTACAGGTCGATATGGTCGGTACCGAGGCGCTGCAAGGAGCCGTCGATTGCGATACGGATGTTCGCCGGGCTGCTGTCCAGATGGCCGGGGCCACCGCCGGCATGTGAGTAGAAGCCGAACTTCGTCGCCAGCACGACCTGATCCCGACGATCTTTGATGGCCCGTCCGACGAGTTCCTCGTTGGTGAAAGGACCGTAGATCTCAGCCGTGTCGATGAGCGTGACGCCGAGGTCGAGCGCCCGGTGAATGGTGCGAATGGATTCGGCATCGTCACTTCCGGCCCCGGTATAGGCAGCGGACATGCCCATGGCGCCCAGGCCGATGCGGGAAACCTCCAGAGTCCCGAGCTGGATGCGTTTCATGGTTGCTCCTCCTTCACGATCAGTGATGTCGAGCCGGTTCTCTCCATCGGTTCCTGCAGGACGATCTCTTGGTGGCGCTGATGGTCGGGCGCGGCGTCTCTCCGAGGGTCGCCGACCGAGCCTCCGGGCTGTGATGTGATCGGCGTTTCAATGATCCTCGCACCGCGGCCCCGGGTTCGCCGTCCGGCCCGGAGCCTCAGGTAGGTCCTGCAGGCGTCAGCGGCCGACTCGAGATAGGGCCAGGCGAGTTCCGGGGGAAGGCCGCCGACCAAGGGCTGGAGAGCGAGGACACCGCCGGCCTCGACGATGGAGCGAGCCTCGTCGGGCGTGATGATCTGGTAGGCGCCCTGCTCGGCTCGAAGCTCGGCGACCGAGGTCGCCGTCGAGATCGAGGCGACCCCCGACCGATGGGCATTCCATTGGCCATAGCTCACCGCGTCGCGGAGCAAGTACTCCCCGATCTCGGCCCAGGATCGGGCAGGGTCGTCGGAGACGAAGACGGTGAGCGGAGTTCCGGGTGACGGGAAGACGCATCCCTGCGGGGTCACGCCGACGCGAGTGGCCTCGTCCCGGTAGGCGTCCTCCAGTGCCGTGTTGTGAGTCTCGGCGATGAACACCATTCCAAGCCTGCCGGCACGTCGAGCGGCGGCCTCGGTGCCACCTCCGTAGGCCAGGAAGGGACCTCCCAGGGTGAAAGGCGTCGGGGTCGTGCTCACCGTTCGGCCACCGATCTCAACCGTGCTCCCGGCCAGCAGGGCCCGGACGATCCCGATGCGGTCCTCGACCAGCTGCGCCCGCCGCTTCCGGTCGACTCCGAAGAGGTCGAACTCCTCCTGCCGGTAACCGATGCCGATCACGTAGCTCGTTCGACCGCGACTGATGAGGTCGAGCACCGCCATGTCCTCAGCCAGCTTGATGGGCTCGTAGTACGCAATGAGTAAGGCCGCAATGGTGATCGGGAGGGTTGCGGTCCGAGCCGCGATCGCAGCGGCAAGCATGAGCGGAGAGGGAAGATAGCCGTCGTCGACTCGGTGGTGTTGGCTCAGGACTGCAACAACGGCGCCCCGGGTCTCGGCCCATGAACACATGTCCAAGGCCGCGCCGTAGAGCGCCGCCCGGTCCTCTGCTTCCTTGGATGCCGTCCTCATGGCGAATCGGAGGGAGAACACCCGGCAACCTTCGCACAGGCGCCCAGCCGACGGGGTCGAAACCACCGGCAACGGGTATCTCACCGGGCACACGGGCCACGGCAGCCCCGCCGCGAGCCGGCCCGACCATCTATGTTGCTGCCGTGACATGGCACCGTTTCCGAGTGGCCGGAGCGGTTGCAACGCTGGCCGGCCTGGCCGTGGCCGGATGCGCGTCCCCGGGCGATTCCGGTCCCGCCCCACGCCCGGCGGTCAACGAGGCCTTTGCCGGAGCGCCACCCCAGGTCGTATCGGCCGGTTCCGCTCAATGGCCGCTCCCTGGGCACGACTATGACAACACTCGGGATGCCGGGGCATCGCCCATAGACGCAAAGTCGACATCGCATTTGGTTCCGGCCTGGACTGTCCCGATGACAGGAGCCCTCACCACCGCCCCCGTCATCGTCGGGAGCTTCGTCTATGTCGAAGACGATGCCGGGTCCGTGGCCGCGATCGATCGCACAACCGGACGAGTCGCGTGGCGCAGCCCGCAGACGGGTATCACCGTCGGCCCCGACGGCGTGGCCGTCGGTTGGGGCAAGGTGTTCGCGGCAACGAGGGACGGGGTGACCGCCCTGGATGCAAACAACGGCACGCTCGTCTGGTCCCGTACGTTGACGACGACACCGACCGAAGGTGTCGATACCCAGCCAACCGTGGTCGACGGGCGTGTCCTGGTCGCCACGGTCCCGGTGAGCGTGGGCGGCATCTACACCGGCGACGACCGGGGTTGGCTGTTCGCGCTCAACGCGTCAACCGGTGCCACAGATTGGGCGTTCGACACCGTCGCCTCCCCAGACATGTGGGGCAATCCGACCGTCAATTCAGGTGGCGGCGCATGGTATCCGCCGTCGGTGGACGCATCGGCGAACCGGATCTTCTGGGGGACGGCCAACCCGGCTCCCTTCCCGGGGACGGCTCAATACCCGAACGGCACGAGCCGACCCGGAGCCAACCTCTACACGGACTCCACGGTCGCCCTCAACCTCTCGACTGGGCACCTGGTCTGGTATCACCAGGCGACGACTCACGACATCTTCGATCGTGACTTCGTCCATACGATGATCGTCGACATTCCGGGGTCATCGCAACGCAAGGTCATCGTCGGTACGGGAAAGAACGGCTATGTCCTCGGTTTCGATCCGAGCTCCGGACGCCTTCGCTGGCGTACGCCGGTGGGGATGCACCACAACGGCGAATTGCCAGCACTGTCCGGCCCGACCGAAGTCCTTCCCGGCACCTACGGCGGCGTACTCACCCCTCCCGCCTCGGCCGGAGGAATCGTCTACGTTCCGACCCTCAATGCGCCGGATACGCTGTACCCGGATCAAACGGCCTACTTCGGCGGCAAGCTGGGAACCTATCCGGGGGACATGGTGGCCATCAACGCCACGACCGGCAAGGTCGTCTGGGACACCAAAGTGCCCGGCGACCCGACGGGTGCGGCCACCGTTGTCAACGATCTGGTCCTGACCGCCACCTACCAGGGAACCCTGGTGGGGATCGATCGCTCGAGCGGGCGGATCGTCCTGGAACGTGCGCTGCCAGGGCCAGTGAACGGATGGATGTCGGTCTCCGGCAGCCTCGTGATCATCCCGGTCGGAGGCGCACACCCGCCCGAGGTGCTCGCCCTGCGTCTGGGCGCCCCCGTTTGTGCCACCGCTCCCTGTGGGCGAAAGGCGCTGCCAGACTGACGAGTGATGACTCTCCTCATGGTCAACTGGTCGACCATCGCTTCTCTGGCCACCGCCGCCGGCACGTTGGTGCTGGGCCTGGCCACTTTCGCGGCGGTGCGATCGTCCAACCGGTCGGCGCGCATCGCCGAGTCAGCGCTGCAAGAGCAGCGGCGACCTCTCCTGGCTCAATCCCGCCTCGAGGATCCGATGCAGAAGATCATGTTCCTCGAGGGGAACTGGGTGAGTGCCTCAGGTGGCCGGGCCGCGGTGGAGCACGTCGACGGCTCCGTGTACCTCGCCCTCAGCCTCAGAAACGTCGGCAGCGGAATCGCGGTGTGCCAGGGCTGGGCGGCCCGAACCGCCGAGGCCTCACCAGCAGACTTGTCCACGCACGTGCCCCTGGAGGACTTTCGTCTCCAGTCGCGAGACCTCTACATCCCTGCCGGTGACATCGGCATGTGGCAAGGAGCGCTCCGCAACCCGGACGACGCGGTTCGCGCCAACCTCGTGGACGCCGTCGAGACGGGCCAACGGATCATGGTCGAGGTGCTCTACTCCGATCTGGTCGGCCGACAGCGGACGGTCTCCCGGTTCGGCCTGGTCCCTGCGGAAGGCTCGTGGATCGCCAGCCTGAACAGACATTGGTACCTCGACTGGGACGGACCGCGCCCCGAGGACCAGACGCTGGCGGCGTCCGAGATCATCATCCGCGATCATGAAGCCGCCGCCCACCGGCGGGAAGAGGCGGAGCACGGGGGCCTCGGGGCTGATGCGGGCGGCTCCGGAGGAGCCGAGGGTGGCCGCTTCGACGCCGGCCCGGACGACTAGGCGTTGCCGTATTCGTCGTGCCAGTTCCACCACTCGTATGGCGGTGTCTGCGGGTAACCCTCTGGCGAGTCTTCCCAACTCTCCTGGCGCCCGAGCGCCGTCAGATCGAGGTAGCTCCACGTGCTCCCCATCGCTTCGTCGCCGCGATTGTTGATGAAGTAGGTGCGGAACACGTCGTCCCCATCACGGATGAAGGCGTTCGTCCCGTGCCACTCGTCGACACCGAAGTCGGCGTCGAAGCTGTCGGTCATGGTGTACCACGGGATCTCCCAACCCATCCGAGCCTTGACCCGCTCGATGTCCGCCTGCGGCGCGCGGGAAGCAAATGCCAGCGTCGTGTCGCGGGCGTTGAGATGGGCGACATGGGCGACCTGGTCGGCCACCAAGGAGCAGCCCGGGCAGGCATGCTCGGGCCAGCCGGCCACGCCGGGCTCGAAGAAGGCGCGGTAGACGATGAGCTGACGGCGACCCTCGAAGAGGTCGAGCAGGCTCGCCTTGCCACCGGGCCCTTCGAACTCGTAGGCCTTGTCCACGGGCAGCCACGGCATTCGTCGCCGCTCGGCAGCCAGCGCGTCACGGGCCCGGGTCAATTCCTTCTCCTTCACCAGCAGTTGCTGGCGGGCCGTCTCCCACTCCTGGGCCGATGCGACGGGTGATGTCTCGATGGCCATATGTCCTCCTTCTCCGGTT
Organism: uncultured Acidimicrobiales bacterium; assembly: GCA_963710495.1. Lineage (GTDB taxonomy): Bacteria > Actinomycetota > Acidimicrobiia > Acidimicrobiales > RAAP-2 > Bog-756. The sequence goes on along the minus strand of CAVQAI010000010.1, from coordinate 40,111 downwards.
CCGGTTCGAGGTGAACCTTGTCCTGCAGTCCTGGCCGAGGGGCCAGTGTGCACCTGGCCTATCCGGCCTATCCGGCCTCGCCGGTGTCTCCGGCGTCATCCTCCAGGAGATCGGGCCCGACGGTGCGGCCGACCGAGGCCTGGGACAGGCGGTCGAGGTAGTGATCCCATCCCTTGGTGTGCTCGTCCACCGCGTCGGCGGGCAGTCCGCTGTGGACCAAGCGGACGCGAGTCTTTGTCCCTTCGGCAGCCAGCGTGATGTCGATTCGAGTTGATCCGGCCGGGATCGGGTGGTCGGGCTCATCCCATCCGAAGGTGAACGCCACCTTCTCATAGGGCACCACCTCGACGAACTCACCCCGGGCGTCGTGACGACCGCCGACGACAACTTTGTAGATGCCCCCGGGGTGCGGTTCGAGTTCCGCCTTCGTCCCCATCCATTCAACGTGCTTTTCCGGGACGGTGAGGAACTCGAAGATCGTCTCCGGGCTGGCGTCGATGACCAGCTCCCGAACGAGTTCAGCCATGGCTGTTGTCCTTCCTTCTCTGAGCGGCCTCGGCCGCGTCGCGAAGACGCTCGAGACCGTCGGTCCAATAGTCGTCCAGAAACGTGCGCAGTCGTCCCATCTCGGCTCGATCGGCCCGGTACAGCCGGCGGGTCCCGTCTCGTCGCTCACTCACCAGACCCGCCTGGCGCAGGACTCCAAGATGCTGGGAGATGGCTGACCGAGTGACTTGTCCGAAGTGCCCGGCGATGACCGTGGCCGGGAGCTCCTCCGACCAGACGAGACGCAGGATCTCCCGACGACGCGGTTCGGCCAGTGCTTTGAGGGCGGCATCCACACCAACTACGTTAGCATTTCCTTACGTAAGTGTCAACTGACTAATGTTTGGAGGGCCGCTCGGCACCGACACATTGCTCGGCCCCGATGGCGACGCGGATGACCGGTCGGCTCAGCATCCGCCGCCGAAACGGCGGCCGGCCCGGGCGCGCCGAACACACCGACGACCGACACGCGACCCCGGCTGCATCGGTCGACGGCGGGACGGGAGCTCCACAACCCGACAGAATCGCCGGGGCCGCCAGGTCGAGATGCCCCCTGTCACCGGCGGTTGACGTGCCCGTTCGAGCCCGGCGCTTCTCGTGGACGCCGCCCGGGTGAGCGTCACTAAGCTCGTGCCGACAGGAGATCACCAACCCAAACCAGGAGGAGAAGCAGATGCCCGAGTTCACCTCTTACGACACCGGAACGCCGTCCTGGGTCGACCACGCGGCCAAGGACCTCGAAGCCTCCAACTCCTTCTACGCAGCTCTCTTCGGCTGGGAAGCCGACGACCAGGGGGAGGAAATGGGGCACTACACCCTTCTGCGCAAAGGCGGGAAGTCGGTGGCCGGGAACATGGGGGTCATGATGGAGGGTCAGCCCAGCGCGTGGGTGACCTACATCGCCGTGGACGACGCTGATGCAACCACCGACCTCGCCAAGAAAGCCGGCGCCACGGTGTTCGTCGAGCCGATGGACGTTTCCGACATCGGGCGCATGGCGGTGTTCGCCGACCCGACCGGCGCGGCGATCGGCATCTGGCAGGCGAAGACCTTCAAAGGAGCCGAGCTGGCCAACGAGCCGGGGGCCTTTGCCTGGAACGAGCTGAACACCCGAGACGTCCCCGCCGCCAAGGCCTTCTACACCGAGGTGTTCGGGTGGCAACCGAACGACCTCGACATGGAAGGGATGAGCTACACAGAGTGGAAGCTCGGCGACAAGTCGCTGGCCGGAATGATGACGATGCCCGACATGGTGCCGGCCGAGGTTCCAGCCCACTGGCTGGTCTACTTCGGAGTGGACGACACCGACGCCTCGGTGTCGAAGGCGACCAAGCTGGGAGCAACCGCGTTGGTGCCTCCGACCGACATTCCACCCGGGCGCTTTTCGGTTCTGTCCGACCCCGATGGTGCCGCCTTTGCCGTGATCAAGCTGGCACCGATGACCGCGGACTGAGCGGGTCGGCCTTGGGGGCCGCCGCCAATGACCGATCGATCGGTTGTTGCTGTCGGGCTAAAGGTGCGTCGGTCACGAGACATCGTTGCCCACTGCCGAACCGTGGGACAGCTGCACAATGGTGCCGGACTCAATAGCCAGGAGCAGGGGACGCCCATTCGGATCTGGTCGGGCTCGAGATCGAGCTGGGTGAGACTCTGGCCGACCTTGCGGGACAGCTGACTCGGGGCGGGCTCCTTCGAGGCTCGGTGCTCCACACCCGGAGCGGTCATAGGTTTGGCATCATGCGGAGTCCCCCTTCGGACCTGGATGTGCGGCGGTTGGGAGATGTGCTCGGCGAAGGTTGGGGAGTAGCCGGCGGATCGATGGAGTACCTGCCTGAAGGCGGAGGGAGCCATCACTGGGTGGCGAGCGACGCTGATCGGCGGCCCCACTTTCTGACCGTCGATGATCTCGACGACAAGGACTGGCTGGGTGATGACCGGGAGGCCGTTTTCGCCGGGCTCACCGCCGCCCTACTGACAGCGCAACACCTCCACCACGAAGCCGGTCTGGAGTTCGTCGTCGCGCCCATCCCAGACCAAGGCGGCCGGCTCCTCCGTCGCCTCGATCGTCGCTACACGCTGTCCGTCTTCCCCTTCCTCCAAGGTCACTCATTCGCCTTCGGCCCCTATGTCGACCCTCTCCTGCGTGACCGAGCCATGACTCGGATCATCGCACTGCACCAGTCCACGGACGTCGTGCGGACGCAGGCTCCCCGTCATGAACCTCGTTACGGCGGAGCGGAGGCGCTGAAGGCCATCGTCGCCGAGCCGGGCGGCCGTTGGATCGGTGGGCCGTATGCGGAGCCGACCCGGCTGCTGCTGGCCCGGCACACCCGGGACATCGCTCGTCTTGCCGAGGGTTTCGCACAGCTCGTGGCCCGGACAACCGCCGAAAGAGCAGACCATGTGATCACCCATGGGGAACCACATCCGGCCAATCTCATGTGGTCGGACGAAAGTCTCGTGTTGATCGACTGGGATACCGTGGCCCTGGCCCCGGCGGAGCGTGATCTTGCCCTGATCGCGGCCGACTCCGGCGAGGCTCTGCACCACTACCAGCAGGCGACGGGCCGCGTCGTTCACGCTCCGGTCATAGCCCTGTACCGACTGCGCTGGTACCTGGACGACCTCGGCAGCACGGCCGAAATGTTCCAAAACCGACACGACGACACCCCTGACACCCGTCACTGGTGGGAGGGCCTCGGTCCGCTCCTCGACCGGCTGCCTGAGTGGCAAGTCCTCCTCAGCCAGGCCCTTCTGGCGGCCGGCTCCTAAGCTCCCGAAGCCCTCTGGCGGATCATGCTCGGTCTCGTCTGGCGGCTCACTGACTCAACAAGGCCAGGTCGTTGTTGTCGTCGTCGACGAAATACAGACCGCCTCGGGGGGCGGCCGCCAGCCCGAACAGCGCACCGTTCCCGCGTTGGGGGCCGGGCATGGGGTTCGAGTCGACGAGCCTTTGATCCACCTGCATGCCATCGGGCGTGGTCTCCACGATGTTCCCGTTGGTGCCGTTGGTGCCGTTGGTGCCGTTGGTGCGTGCAGTCAGGATGTCCCCGTTGGGGGCGAGGGCCATGCCCAGGGGATCCCTGAGGTGTCCGCCGCTCGAGACGAGAGAGCCGGTGCCGTCACTGGATCGGCGATCGGACGCATCGGGGATGGCCCGGATGTCACTCGCCACCCTGTTGGCGACATAGAGCGTGCCGTCATGGCCGAGGCTAACCCCGGTCGGTCCTACGACCAGGGCGGCCGGATCGAGGCGCTCGGGAAAGCCCGAGCCGATGACGGTAATGTCGGTGATCGATGGCACCGCGCCCACCTTGACGGTCAGGCGCACGATCGTGCCCCGTCGAACGGTTGCGCCTCCGGCCGCCAGCGTGCCGTTCAACACGTTCGTCACGAACAGTTGATCCTGATCATCGCCTCGGCGGACCGTCATGTCCCAGGGGCCATCGATCGCTCCCCCGGCCACGGTGAACGATGGCATCCCGGTCGGCGTCAGGAAGATGAGGCAGCCCGTGGCCCCCGTTTCGAGGGTGCCGGCGTTGGTTGGCAGGCTGCCCACGACGACAGAACCGTCGTCCAGAATGCTGAGCGCCGTGGTCAAGCCGACGCCACCGGGGCACGAGCCATGGAGAGTCTTGGGCTCGAGGTGGGCGAAGAGGGTCTGCTTTCCGTTCGGGGCGATCTCGACGATCGTGCTCCCCGTCCCCTGAAGGTTGCCCTTGGCGTTGAAGTTGCTGACCAAGACGTCGCCGGTCACCAGGCGGCCGACGGTCCGGTCGACCACCGCGACTCCGTAGGGATTGAGGTCGCCGTTGTTCGGAATGGTCGAACCGATCTCGACCGGGTTGTCCAGCCGACTGAGGTAGGGAAGCCCCCCGTCCGAAGAACTGCTCACCGACCCGGCGGGCGAATTGGGTGCCCCCGCGGGGGAGGCATTGCGTGCCCTGCCAGGGGAAGAGTTGTGTGCCGCCCCGGCGGGCAGAGCCGTGGCCACAAGGGCGACGACTGCGCCCAGCAGCCCGAGACACCCACGGGTCCCCCACGCACGAAGACCACGTACGGACGCACTCCTTGGAGCACTCTCTGGTGAAGCACCTTCTGGCAAGGTGGCTGTCGAAAGGCGGTCGCTGACCGAATTCCTCATACTTCCTCCCAAATCTCCGAGCGCGGACGAACGCCCCTCACGGGAGTACGTGGCTCGATGGGATCGGGATTGCTCGGGGCCGGCCTGGTCCGAATTTCCTCCCACACACCCATCCCTGGCGTGCACCGCCAGGACGTGGCAACTTCTCGAATGGAGGCTCGGTGATGGATCACCGTCCGAGGGTCTGCAGAGGAGTCAGGCGTTGAGGGCAATCCAACCGTGAAGGGGTCGGACGAACCGGCAACACCGATTCGGAGCACCTATGACCAGATTGGCAGCGGCTACGCACTCCGTCGTCGGCCTGATCCCCGTCTCGCCGGTCAGATCCTCGCTGCGCTCGGAGAGGCGCGAACCGTGCTCAATGTCGGAGCCGGAGCAGGCTCCTACGAGCCCGACGACCGGGCTGTGACTGCAATTGACCCGGCAGTGACCATGATTGACCAGCGGCCCAATGACGCCGGCCCGGCTCTCCTTGGTACAGCCGAGGCTCTTCCTTTCAACCACGGTTCGTTCGACGCCGTCATGGCTGTGTTGACGGTCCACCATTGGACGGACCGCCAAGCCGGGTACGCAGAACTCTGTCGCGTGGCGCCGCACCGGGTGGTGCTGACCTACGAGCCGGCGATTCACAACCAGCTGTGGATCGTCTCTGACTATGTGCCTGCCATCGCCCAACTCGATGAGGGACGCCCCGGCTTCTGTGTGGCCGAGGTGGCCAAGGGCATCGGCGCGACCGATGTCGTGAACGTGCCCGTGCCGCGGGACTGCACCGACGGATTCATCATGGCCTACTGGGGGCGGCCCGAGGCCTATCTCGATCCTCAGGTGCGCCGGGCAACCTCCGGCTTTTCTGTCGTCGGCCAGGAATCGGTCCGACGAGGCCTGCAACGGTTGCGGGCCGATCTGGTCTCGGGCGCCTGGGACGAACGCTACGGACATCTCCGGCAGATGGACGAGTTCGATGCTGGTCTCCGACTCGTCATCACCGACGGCTCGAGCCGGCGATTCCCTGCTCGAGCATGACGTCACAGAACACGAATCCGTCCCGAGCGACGTTCTCGCCCCTCTGGACGTCGATCGGCTTCGTGAAGCCGGGACCGTCCCAGACGAACGTATGGAACTCACCGCGCTCCCCACACGGATCGACGTCAGGAGGGAGGTCGCTCAGGAGCCGATCATCGAAGTCCCGCCCGGCGAACGACACCGGTAGCTTCGTCGGATCGACACAGGTCAACACGGCCCGAACACCGCCGGCAATCATCTCGCCAGCCAGTTTGTCCGTTGGCCGCCCCCAGATCGGAAACAGAGGCTGGACGCCAGTGCCGGCGAGAGCCTGCTCTCGATAGGCGCGCACGTCGTCCAGAAACAGATCGCCAAAGGCCATCGCCTCCACACCCTCCCGCCGTGCCGAGTCCACCGTCGCCGCCATCCGGCTCTCATAGACCTCGTCGGAGCACGGAGCAGGGAGCTCGACGACATGCAAAGGGAGGCCGAGCCGATTCGCCTGGGCTTCGACGAGTGAGCGCCGGACGGCGTGCATCGCGACCCGGTCGGCCACGGCGTTCACGGTGACGAGCAGCCCGGTGACGTCGACATCGGGGTCGTCACGAAGCGCGTGCAATGCGTACGTGCTGTCCTTGCCACTGCTCCAACTCATCCACGCGCGTGTTGCCACGACCACTTCCTATGAGCTGTTTCGACGGACTGAGGGGGGACGTCGGAGATCGAATTGGAGCCAGGCCGCCGTGCAGCTGGCACGATGTGCGAAGGCACTCGCTTGAGAGAATAGGCGCACGGAACCGCACCGTCGCCGACGAAGGGATCGGGGTCCTGTCATGGGCAAACTCATCGAGGTGAACCATGTGTCGCTCGGCGGGGAGATCGGCTCCCCGGACTGGGCCTTCCCGTACTTGGATGACCAGCACCACGAGTACGCCGGCCGGACCTTGGGCGCAGCAGACGCCCTCCTCTTGGGAAGAAAGACTTACGAGGGCCTTTCCGCGGCCTACACCGCGATGCCGCCCAATCCCTTCGTCGATCGGATGAACGCCATTCCGAAGTACGTGGCGTCGACGACCCTCCATGAGCTCGAGTGGAACGCCACGGTGGTCGAGGGAGACATTCCGACGTTCGTCGATGCTCTGAAACGGCGCTCGGGCGCCAACCTCCTCAAGTACGGGAACGGCCTCCTCGATGTGCCACTCATGGAGCACCGCCTTATCGACGAGTTTCATGTGCTGCTGACGCCGGTCGCCGTCGGCGCGGGTCAGCACCTGTTCGAATCAATAACGGGCAATCCCCGCATGAATCTTGTCGACTTCGAGCAGTTCGAGAGCGGCGTCGTGCTGCTGGTGTACACGCCGTAGCGTTCCGGCCCGACCCTCCCCCGCTGCAGGGACAACCCTGAGGTCCGAACGCGGCCACCGGACAGGCGCGTGAACGGCTTTACTACGTCGCACGTAGCAGGGTGGCCCACATGGCACCTCGCTCCAAGGAGAAGGGCGGTCTGGGCCGCAACAACGAGCCCTCGGTCCTGATCCTCACCAGCCTCGCCGGCGGGCCCAAGCACGGGTACGCCCTCACCCAGGACATCGGGCGATTCGCCGGGGTCAGCCTCGGGCCCGGGACGCTCTACGGCGCCATCACCCGGTTGGAGGAGCGGGGACTGATCGAGCCCGAGGCGGTCGGGCCCGACGAACGTCGCCGCCCTTATCGCATCACCGGCAGCGGGCGGGTGGCGTCGGAACAGGTGGTGCGTGAGATGCGGGCGCTGGCCGACGAGGGCGCGGCGCGCCTCGGACTGTCGACGGTGCCCGGCCTGGGGGCGCTGTGATGAGCGGGCGTCGCTTCGATCAGCTCCTCCGCTGGTACCCCCCGCGTTGGCGGGCGCGCTACGGCGCCGAGCTGGCGGCGCTCCTCGAGGACACCTATTCGCTGGCGTCCGAGGTACCCCGGCGCCAACGCCTCGCACTCGTCCGCTCGGGTCTGGCCGAACGCGCCCACGACGCCGGCCTGGTGGGCTCGTCGAACGCTGCCGACGAGCAGCTGCGCGGCGGCTCCCTGCTCATCTTGTGCGGGTGGGCGCTGTTCATGGCGGCCGGAGCGGCGTTCGGCAAGCTCTCCGACAACTGGCTGTCCGGGACGCCCGTCTCGGGGCGGTGGCCGGCGAGCACGGCCTATGACGCGGTGGTCGTGACCGGGACCGCAGGCTGCGTGCTCGTGGTGGTGGCTGCGTCGGCGGTGGGACCGGCGTTCGTGGGCCTGGTCCGCCGGGGCGGCTGGCGGGCAGTGCGGGGCGCCGTGTGGCGCGCCGGGATGGCGGTGGCCCTGGCGGCGGCGCTCTTCGGGGGGACCGTGGCCTGGGCCCACCAGCTGAGCACACACGCCCGCAACGGTGGAAATCACCTCTACGGCGCCTTGTTCGTGGCGCTCGTGGTCGGCGCCCTCGTCGCGCTCGGGTGTGCAACCGCCGCCGCCATCCGCGTCGCCCGCCGCCTCGACGTCCGCGGCCCTGCGCTGCCTGGGAGCCTGGCGCTCGGGGTCACGTTGCTGATGCTCGTCGTCTTCACCGGCTTCGTGACCTGGTGGGTCGCCGAGGCGCTCCATGCCCCCGGTGTCCTTCAGAGCAGCATCGGCAATGGCCTCCCGTTCACCTCCACCCTCGTCCCGCCGTCGTTGCTCGCCGCCGGTCTGCTCGTCGTGGTGGGCCTGGCCCTCGGGATTTGGGGTTCCTTCCGGGTCGCCGGACCGGTCTTGCGGCGAGGATACCTCCCTGACCAGGGACGATAGGGACGACGCCAGCGGAGCGGAGCCCGCCGTCCTCACCTCGTCCAGGTCGACCTCGGTGTCCGAACGGCGGCTCGGACCCGATGGCCCAGCGCTGTCCTAGGTGCTGGGCGGCGTGGTCGTGCACCCGAGGCAGGGCCCCAACCCGTTGAAGTAGGCCGGGATGCTGGGCGAGTCCGTCGGGGGGTTGGTCGGCAGGAGGACGGGCGGGCGGGGTGACTGGGTGAAGTCGAAGTCGTTGTCCATGTTGCCCAGGATGGTGGCATCCTCCCGGACGTCGGGCCGGGGGTCGGGGCGATTGTCCGTCTTCGGGTCGAGCCGGGACCCGCCCAGGAAGTCGTCTTCGATGAACTTGAGGTAGGCGTCGCTCGAGAGCGTCTGGTGGTCGACATAACCCTGCTTGGCGAAGGGCGAGATCACCATCGCCGGGACGCGCAGCCCGTAGCCGTTCTGGTCGACCGGCGGCGGCACCACGTTGTCGTAGAAGCCGCCCCAATCGTCCCATTGCAAGAAGATGGCGGTCGAGTCCCAGTCGGGGCTCTTCATGGCGGCGTTGATGATGGCGGTGACGTAGGCCTGGCCCTGGTGCACACTGGCAGGCGGGTGCTCGCTGTCCGCTTGGGAGGGGGTGACCCACATCACCGATGGGAGCGTTCCGGCCTTGGCCTCGGCGAAGTAATTGTTCAAGGGCTGAATGTTGCGGATCTGGTGGTCCTTCTGGACATCTTCGAAGATGGGCAGAGGATTCCAGATGCCCGGGGTCAGGTAACTCTGCGCCACCGGCGGGCACGTCAGGGCGCCATCGTTCTCACAGTCGGGCTGGTCCCCCGTTTGCACGTAATAGGCCCAGGAGACGTGCTCGTTGTAGAGGAGCCAGGTGACGTCCGTCCAGGCGTTCGTGACGTCAGCGGTGCCCTTGTCGATGGCCTGGTCGACATACCGCTGCATCTGGGCGGGCGTGTACGGACCCTGGATCTGGTTGGTGCAGCTGGATGGCGCCGGGTTCGAGCACCTGGCCGACCAACCGGACACCAGGTACAGATGGTCGGGGAGCGACCACGATTTCACGGGCTCGAACATCTGGTCGTTCAGCACGAAATCGTTGGCATAGTTCCAGTAGTTGGGGATCTCCGCCGACGTGTGATACCCCATCACGTCTGGGGTGGCCGAGTTCGAACAAGCCGGATCGGTGGTATTGAGGCAACCCTTCTTCGCTCTGCTCGCTTCGGCGATGAACCCGTCCATCTTCCCGCCGTTGACGTCGAGCCGGGCGCTGGGCTCGTTGTGGGGACCACCACCGTTGACGTCGGCCGTATCGTGGTACGGCGGCTGGCATCCCCCCGCCGGCACGGGCACGCACACTGTGGGTTCTCCGTTCTGCATAGGAATGCCGTTGGCGCCCGGATAGGTGCCGAAGTAGCTGTCGAAGGACCGGTTCTCCTGCTCGATGACGATGACGTGCTTGATCTTGTGGATTCCGGTCGGGACGACGTAATGGCCCGCCGGGCCGCCGCTCACCTTCTCAGCAGGGGAGGCCGATGGCGCCGTGCTGCCGCAGGCGCTGAACACCAGCGCCAGCACGGCGAGGTTGCCAGCGACGATTGCCGCCCCCCTTCGCCCATGGGCAGGTGAACGCGACTCTGTTCCTCGTCTCATGGTCTTCCTTTCGACATCCAGCCCTTTGGCCATCATGAAGGCCGCCTGCTGCCCTGGAGACCCGCCACGTTCTGGGCGGTCGATGAGACCTCCGTCAGGGAAATACCCACGCTGACCGGTTTGGTGGCATCGGGGATGCCGCTGCCCGTCCCGAGCTGCCCGCTCTTGTTGTCACCCCAGGCCCAGAGCCGGCCCGAGCGGTCGATGGCGTAACTGGCATAGCCGCCTGAGCTGACCAGGACGAAGGTCACCGCGGGGGGCACCTCGACGCGCAAGGGAGCGTCAGAACTGACTCGGGTGCCGTTGCCGAGCTGACCCCGGTCGTTGTCGCCCCAAGCCCACACCGACCCGTCACCCAGGATGGCGACGGTCTGTCCGTTCTTGGCCCCACTCCCCCCTTGGAACACGTCTCGCACGGCTGCGGGTAACCCGACCCGCACGGGCACGTCGCTGTTGGTGGTCGTGCCGTTGCCGAGCTGACCGGCGGCGTTGTAACCCCAGTTGTAGTACGCGCCGTTGTCGAGGAGGGCCCCGGAACCCTCCCACGACGAGGTGAGCGCTGTCACCGGCGCCGCGCTCGGCAGGCCGACGACGGGGACCGGGGTGGAGCTGCTCGTGGTGGAGCCGGTGCCGAGGACCCCAAACTCGCCCGCGCCACAGGCGTAGACCTTGCCCCCCGAGTAGAAGAGTGAATGCGTCCGAGCGCCGGTGGCCAGTGTCACGTCGCCGAGCGGAAGCTCGCTCGGCCGGAGCTCCGTCAGACCGGACAGGCACAGGTCGCCGACCGCGTTGAGTCCCCACCCCCAGACGTGGCCCTGCGTGTCGATGGCCAGCGCGCCATCGAACGGCATGGGATTCGCCAAGGCGACGATCCTGACATTGGCGGGAAACTCGACCTTGACTGCCTGCGTGGAGTAAGGCGGGTGTTGGCCGTTCCCGAGCTCGCCCGAGCTGGCCACCCCCCAGGCCCACACCGCACCACCGGAGGTCAGCGCGTAGCCATCGGAGTTGGATGTGGCGATCTGCACCACCTGACCGCTGATTCCGGCGATTGGCGTCGGCCTATCGAGCTGGAGCTGGCTGATCGCTCCACGGTTCCCCACCACGCCGAACCGATAGACGGTGGTGGTGGTGGTGGGCGATCGGGAGCTAACGCCGACGGAACTACATGCGGCGAGTACGAGAGCCGAGACGAACACCAGAAGCGGGGCACGTCGGCGCCACCGATGTTTGCTCATGGTGAGCCGCATCTTCGAAGTATCGGGCCAGAGCTAGGAACTGTCAACTCAGTTTACAGTTTGCTAACATCTCTCGCGTGACCGACGACGCGCCGCCTTCGGATGCGGACCCCAGGGCCGACCACCGGAAGCGGCCGCCATCGGTTGGCCTCGGACCGACGCTTCGGCGCGCCTGGCTCGGCTACCAACTCCAACTCGACGTCGCCATGGTCGAGGCCGGGTTCGGGGAGCGGCGATTTCCCGATGGGCGGGTGCTCCGGATGTGTTCGGGAGAGGCCGGATCGACGATCTCGGCCATCGGACGCGAACTTGGCATCACCCGACAGGGCGCCAGCAAGGTGGTGGGGCACCTACGCGATCGTGGCTATGTCGTGGTGTCCGACTCGTCGACGAGCAAGCGGGAGAAGTCGGTAACCCTCACCTCCCACGGGATCGCCTACCTGCAGACACAGCGAGCGGCGGCACGGGCGATCGACGACGAGTTGAGGGCGGCGGTCGGAGAGGAAGCGTTCTCCGGCCTTTTCGCCGTCCTCCACGCCCTCGACCACGGTGAGGAGATGCGGATGGGCACGTACCTTCGCACCTCGACACGCACCTAAGGCGAGGACTGGGTCACGGAGCAGGGACCTCTGCTAAAGGAGCGGGTACACCTGTAGTGCCGTGTCATCTCGTTCCGGTCGAGTGGGCCACTGTCGCTCCCAGGAGGGTCCGGACACCGGCTCACGGGACTACCTGCGACCATCCGTGCCGGGGACCGCAACGCCGACAGAGCAAGCGCGCCAGCGCTCAACCCAATGCGGCTGTTGAATCGCCGTCCGCCGAGCAAAGCCAATCACGGAACAACGACAGTTCTCATTCCGGACGGGTGCCACTCGATGACAGTCTTCATGATCTCCGGGTTGTCCGCGGACCGGGGCGCCTCCGAAGAGACCCGGTGCCGACCAATCCGATGTCAAATGCTTTCCGTTGGTCGTGTCGTCGAATCCGTTGGTCCGACCATCGGAGGAATGTGCTGCCCGGGGACCGGGCTCCGCCCCGAGATAGAGTGCCGCAGACCCGCAACGGCCGGTCCGCGCCAGAGTGGGCGGCGGCCAAGCAGACAAGTGCGTAAGGAGAGGGCCCCGGGCGACGAACGAGCTGGGAAGACCTCGCAGTGTCGACAGGAGGCAGCGGTGAACCAGCCGGAAACCGGAGAGGGGTTCTCGCCTCGGATAGTGGACAGCCTGGTCGATGCTGTCGTCCTGGTCGACAACCGGGGAATCGTCCTCTATGGCAATCCGGCGGTGCATCGCCTACTGGGTCGGGAGGTCGGCTCGCTCTTCGGCGAGCCATTCACCGAGCTGGTACCCGAAGACCAACGTGATGCGGCCGAAGCAGTTTTGAGGGCGTACCTCGACGCGGACCCGCTGCCGCCGAGCCAGGCCCCGGTGCGGACCAGGGCGAGGTGCGCCGACGGTTCCGAGATCCCGGTGGAAATTGCGCTCTCCGTCGTCGATCCCGAAGCGGGCCCGCGGATGGTGATCGCCGTGATCTGGAACGTGACCGATCGAATCGACATGGAGCGCTACCAACGGGTCTCGTCAGACCTCCTGGCGTTCCTGGCCGGTGCTTCGGGAAGAGGCGAGGAGATCGTCCCCCAACTGCTCGCCATCCTCGGGTCGACCCTGGGGTTCGAATTCGCCGCCTTCTGGCGATGGGACCTCGAGTCAGAGCTCATTCGCTGCGAACAAATCTGGCGCGCCGACACGGGCAGCCTCGAGTCAGTATTCACTGCTTCCATGGGGAGGACGCTCCGCTCCGGGGAGCGGTTTCCCGGGTTGGTCGTCCAAACCAGCGAGCCGGTGTGGCATTCCGAGCTCGCGTCAGAGACCAATCTGCAGCGGTACGACGCCTTCGTTGAGGATGGGGTGGAGACGGGGTTCATCTTCCCCCTTCGGACGAGTAGCCGGCTGGTCGGTGTCATCGAACTGTTGAGCCGGACGGCAAGACAACAGGATCAACCGCTCTTCGAAGCCGTAGCCGACGTCGGGGCGAAGCTCGGCGAGTTCCTCGAAAGGCTCGACCTCGAAGCCGAACGGAACGACCTTCTCCGACGGCTCGAACAGTCGCACAACCGCCAGGACTTCTTGCTCAGAGCGAATCGAGCACTGGTCGAAGCAAACGGCTTCGAGGACACGGTGAAAAAGTTGGCCGAGGTCGCAGTGCCGATGCTGGGCGACGTCTGCTTGATCGATGTCCTCGAGTCCGACGGTGGCCTCACTCGCATGGCAGCCAGGCATGCCGACCCATCGCTGCAGCCCTTGACCGACGAGCTTGGCTCGCACGCCCCTGACCTGGCCGGTGATCATCCGGCGGCCCTGGCCGTTCGGAAGGGCGAATCACAGTGGTCAGCAGATATGAGCGAATCCTTCATGAGGGCCACCACGCACGGAGACGATCACTACCGGATCACACGGGCCCTCGGGTTCGAGTCGTACGTGTCCGTACCCCTGCTCACCGATGGCGAACCAATCGGCGCGCTGACCTTGGTGACCGCTGGTTCGGGCCGAACGATCGGGAGTAACGAGCTCATGCTGGCCGAGGAGCTCGCCTCACAGGTGGCCACGGTGATCAATCGGGCTCGCCAATTCGACGAGCAGTCGATGATCGCCCGGCATCTGCAGAGGAGCCTCCTACCACAGAGCATCGATCAGAACCCTGACCTCCACGTTGCCGTTCGATATGTGACCGGTGACGGTGGGGCGCAGGTCGGTGGTGACTTCTATGACGTGATCCCGATCTCCAGGCGGAAGGTGGCGCTCGTGATCGGTGACGTCGAGGGGCACGACATGACGGCGGCCACCTTTATGGGGCAACTGCGAAGCGCCTTGCGCTCGTACCTGATGCTGAACAGTGACCCAGGCATCGTCCTTTCCCTGCTGGCCGAGTATGCCCTCAAATCAGAGTCCCAGCGCTTGGCGACAGCTGTGCTCTGTGTCCTGAACTCAGCGACGGGGGAGCTCGACCTTGCCTCCGCCGGGCATCCACCACCGTTGATGGTCAGTGGCCACCACGAGCCAGGCCCAGTCCCAATCGAAACGGGGTTACCGCTCGGCGTTCGGCCGCCACACCTATGTGACGACCAGGGACCAGGCCCGCCCGGACGCTCGATTCGTTTTCTACACCGATGGGCTGATCGATATCGCGCGCCCCGGGGCCGAAGGACGGCTTGCCCGGTTGGCTCGCCTGGTCGAGAGCCACGCCACCGAGCGATGTGAAGAGCTCGCCGATGCCATCCTCACCGACCAAGTCGCTCCTGGTGGTACGGACGACGACGTTGCGCTGCTGGTCGTCGAATGGACAGGACGCGCCACTGTGTGAAGGTCGTGGACGGTTGCAAGCGTCAGCCAGGACTACGAGCTGATCCTTCCTTCACCTTTGGCGTTCGCTCCGATGTCATCCATCTCCTTGTGGTGGCGGGCCACTGCTTCCATCTCGTCGGAGTGCCCCTCGCGGAACGTATCGGCGGCCGCCTCCTCTTCTTCGGTTGGCGGCTGATCGGGGACGTGGTCCCGAACCGCCTCGGCCTGCTCCTCACGTTCTGTCGCTTTGTCCGGAGTCGTACGCTCGTCGGTCATCAGATCTCCTTTTCGGTCAGGGCCGCAACATTGAATGGACCCGGTTGGCTCTGCGGGCGAGGGCTGGATGCCCGGGGGTGAGGCGACCTCTGGCGTCGCGTCGTCTCGCAAGGCTGGGGGTCGTCGTCCCCTGCCCAGGATATGAACCTCCGCGGGTAATCGCCGCCGCATGGACCAAGGCAGAACTGCGATGCAGTGTCGAGGGCAGCCGGGCTCGGGAGATGCGAGTTGACAAGCTCGGTCCCCCCGGGGCCTGGACGTCTCCCACCAGCTCGTGGGCCGGTCTGTTCACACCTCATCCTGTACCCGAAGTCGGACACGAACAGGATGTACCCAACCCCGGGCACGAAGAAACCGGCGTGTCAGGGCCAATGGGTCCGTGCGCCTTCGCGCCGCAGGAAGGCGGCTTCCGCTGAACGTGAGGATGCCCCGCTCGGAGGCCGCCAGCCACGTTTCGAGTCCGATTGGGCGGTGGTGCCCGAGAAACAGCACCACAGGACGCCAAACCTTGTATCGGCAGTTTCCGATCGGGCGAGGCCTGGGCAGAATCGACCCATGACCTTTCCTCAGCGGATCAGCTACATCACTCTGGGCACACGGGACATGGCCGCACTCCGGGCGTTCTATTCCCGAATCGGCTGGCAGGAGCGGTCCGGGTCGAATGACGACTTCGCCACCTACGAGGCCGGCACCACTCTCCTCGCCCTCTATCCCATCGAGCGCCTTGGCCAAGAGGCGGCTCCCGGGGAGCGGCCTCCCGAGTGGGGCTGGAACGGAGTCACGCTCGGTGTCAATGTCGAACGCCAACAGGACGTGGATGACGCGGTGCAATCTGCTGTGGCCGCCGGCGCCCAGGCGGTCGCCGATCCCGTCAAGCGGGAGTGGGGCGGATACTCGGGCTACATCACAGACCCGGAAGGCAATCGATGGGAGATCGCCTGGGCCCCCGGAGGTTAACGCAACGACCGACGCTTCCCCTTTCTCTGCGCCCTTCGGTCAGTCGCGTCTCGGGATCCGGCCGGCCCCTCAGGTTCGGTTCATTTGCGACCGACCTACATCGTGTTCTGCGCCACCGCCTCTCGGATGAGAGCTTTGAACGCCTTTTCGTTGATCTTCTCGCCCTCATGAACATCGATGCCGCGCCGAAGGTTGCCCTCGAGGCTGGAGTTGAACAGGCGCGATGGATCCTTCAGGGAGGCGCCCTTGGCGAAGGTCACCTTCACGTGGGTCTTGTACGTCTCGCCCGTGCAGATGATGCCGCCGTGATACCACGTCGGAACACCTTCTGGATTCGTGGGCTTGACCCACTTTCGCTCTTCGACGACTTCCGGATCAGCCTGCTTGATCAACGTGCGAATCCGGGAAAGTGTCGCGTGGCGCCAATCATCGGACGCCCTGATATCCGACTCGCCCTTCGGCGAACTCTTGGTCATGTGGTTGGATCGCCCTTCGTTGTGTTCATGATGTGCTGTGTCTCCTCTCACAAGGGATGACTGTGGTGCTCGTGCTTGCCGCGGGCTTGCATCCCTCCGGGAGGCAACACTAGGTGCGAGTGCACCTCAACTCGAGGTGGCCTCCCAGGCGAACCCGTCCGGGTCGGTGAAGGGCCCGGCATCGCTGCCGATGGCGATCCGGTGCGATCCGGTGCCCTCCGGGGAGACTCCGGCGTCCTTGGCCAGGGCACGGCGCCCGTAGAGCGCCAGCTTGACGTGCGACGGCGGGGCGGCGAACTCGACGTACTTTCGGCCGAAGCTCCTCTTCACCGCCAGACCCCGATCGACGTAGAACCGCTTGCTGGCGATGACGTCTGCGACTCCCAAGAGGAGCACGACGTCATCGATCTGTCGAGTGGCCGGGCCGGTGTCCTTCTTCGACGACGACGCGACCTTCCAGATCGTCCCGTCCGGAGAGCACACCACGCCGCCGTAGCCCCAGAGACTCTTCGTCGCGGCCTTGAGCGGCGTCGCGCCGGCCTCGAGGGCGGCGCCGATGAGCCCGTCGGCGATGGACGGCTGGGACACCACCAGCGACAGTGTGAACCCGCGAAAGCCGGTCGTCGGACCCTCCGAGGCCCGCAGGCCCAGCTGAGCGCCCAAACCGAAGACGGCGGAGTAGAAGGCGTCGGCCGCGGCCGGGTCGGGCACCTCGAGGGTGACGGAACTGATGGAAGTGGCTGCAACGTTGACTGCGGTCATGGCAGATCCTTTCTGATGTGGGTTGTCGCGCACCCGGAGGTCGGGGCGCAGGTGATCGAAATGCTCGGTGTGGTCGGTGGACGGCGGCGCCGAAACCGGGTCGGCATTCACCGGTCCTGAAGGAGCCCGAGCACGTTCCCATCGGGGTCGGTGACGGTGGCGGTCAGGCGGCCGCCACCCACGTCACGCACGGGATCCTTCACGGTGGCCCCCGCCGCGGTGACCTCGGCCAGCTTTGTCTCGATGTCCGGCACGTGCCAGTAGGCCACCGGCGAGGTCATGCCCTCGGGACCGCCGCCCGGAACCAGCCCGATGTGCTGGCCCTCGGCCTCGAAGCCGACGTAGTAGGGCGCCTCGTGCTGGGGCGCCACGCCGAGCAGGGCGGCGTAGACCGCTGTGGCCCGGGCCAGGTCGGAGACGGGATGCAACACGGTCTTGATGCCTTGGGTGGACGAGTCGGTCATGGTCGCTCCTCGAGTGGTGGGTCGGGATCATCTGATAGTTGGACTCTCGTTTCGAGAGTACTACTATCACCAATATGGACCGCGATGTCAAGAACCGCCGCCCCTACGAGGGAGCCGCCCGCCAGTCGCGTACCCGCCGCACCAGGGCCGCCGTCGTCGAGGCGGCCCGGAGCCTCTTCGTCGAGCGTGGCTACGCGGCCACGACCATCGATGCGATCAGCGACCGGTCGGAAACTCCGCAGGCGACGGTGTACCGGCTGTTCTCTTCGAAGCTCGGGATCCTCAAGGCGGTGCTCGACGTCTCCATCGGAGGTGACGACGAGGCGGTCGCAATGGCGGACCGCCCCCAGGTTCGTGCGCTCCTCTCGGACGAGGACCCGAAGAAGCAGCTCGCCGGATTCGCCGCCCTACTCCTCGTGGTGATGGCCCGCGTGGGCCCCGTTCATCTCATCCTGGCCGACGCGGCCAGATCCGACGAAGGGGCTGCTTCGCTGCTCGCCGACATCGCTCGACAACGTCACGAAGGCCAACGCCGTATCGCTCGCTCACTGGCTCGATCGGGTGCGCTGCGGCCCGGGCTGCGAGAGCGCGACGCCGCCGACATCGTCCACGCCCTTGCCTCTCCCGAGGTGTACGGCTTGCTCGTCTTCGACCGGCGCTGGAGTGGGGAACGGTACAAGAAGTGGTTGACTTCGATCCTCATCGACCAGCTCCTCCCCTGAGGATCTCTATCCTGGTCTTCGACCCGCCGACCATGGCAGTTGAAACCAACCTCTGCATCAGTGTGGCAGTGGAACTCGCTGGCCCGGCCTCACTCCGACAGGATCGAGGCCAGAACTCCGAGGAGGTTCGTCCAGCCCTGCCGGTGGTCGGCCTGCCGATCGACCGGCAGGTCCCGGTGCGTCAGCTCGACGACGGTGGCGTCGCCCTCGGGCCGCAGCACGATCTCGACGGTGCTCGAGCCAGCCGGCAGCTGGTCGTTTCCCGCGATCCCCCAGGTGAACACCACGCGGGACGGCGGGTCGACCGCGACGTAGGACCCCCGTACCGCGGTCTGGCCCATGTCCACCGCGAACACTCCGCCCGGTTGGGGATCGACGTCCACCCAGGAGCCGATCCACCGTACGAGCAGGTCCGGCTGCACCAGGTACGGGAACACCTCCTGGGGGCTGGCCTCGATGGTCGTCGTCACCACCAGGTGGTCGGGGGTCATGACCGGCTCCTCTTGTCCTCTTCGACGATGCGCTTCAGACGGTCGAGGGCGTCGGGCCACAGATCGTCCAGCAAGGCCCGCACCGGACCGAGGGCGTCGGGACGCAGCAGGTACAGCCTACGCGTTCCCTCCCGGCGTTCCGCGACCAATCCGGCCCGGTGCAACACCTGAAGGTGCTGGCTCACCGCCTGCTGGGTGATGGAGAAGTGCGTGGCGATCTGCCCGGCGGCGAGCTCCTGACTGCGGACCAGACGCAGCATCGTGCGCCGGTTCGGATCAGCCAGGGCCCGCAGCACCAGATCTGCAGCTTCGGCCGCCATGTGGTCAGGAGTGCCTCGACTGGGGGTGGCCGACGCCGGTCTCGACGTACGACACGAGACTCGGCAAGTAGTGCGTCCATCCAGCGAAGCAGTTCTCAGCGCAGGGCAGATCCCCCAGACCGCGGTGCGTGAAGACGAGCTCGATGGTCCCGGCCGCGTCGAGCGCCCAAGCGAACTCGATGGTCGTCCCCACCCAGTCCGGCTCCGCCGAGCAGCCCACCACGTCCCAGACCACCAGCTCGGGCGTGGCGGCGACCCGTAGGTCCACGCCGCGGTCGCCGAAGCTGACGTTCAGCACCTCGGGTTGCCGGCTGTCGGTGGGCGCCCACCAGCCGCTCACGCCTTCGGCGGTGGTGACCGCGGCCCGCAGCGCCGCCGAGGTGGCCTTGATGGTGAGGGTCCGGTTGAAGTCGGCGTCCTTGCCGACGAGGCTGGTCTCGGGCATGAGAAGCTCCTTTCCTTATACAAGCTTGTTCTTGTACAAGAACAATATTGTATAAAAGCCACGGCTTGTCAAGTCCCGATCCCGGCGGGGCGGCTCATGACTGGGCCAACCTGACTAATCGGCGACCCCCGCGAGCATCTGATCCAGCGCCGCCTGGTCCGGTCCGACGAACGGAGGAGCGTCGGGGACTGCTGCGAGCGCGTCCAAGAGCCGCTCCATCGACGAGCCCGGCGCGGCCGGCAGGTGGCTACTCAGAATCATGGCGGGTTCGAGCCTGCGGATGCGATCCAGTTCCGAGGCGAATACGGCGCGGTCCATCTGGTGCAACCACGAACTGTCCACCGTGGCCCAAAAGACCTGACCCTTGCGCAGCGCCTCGTCGGACAAGTCCTCGGCGCATTCTGGCACCTCGTCCAACAAGGCGCCGAAGCAGTCCGAGCTGAAGAGGATGCCCGAACGCTCGTCGTGCAGTCCCGTTGTGCTCGGGTTGTCGAACGCCGGCGGCCGCACCGCGGTCAGGGTTCGATCGCCCACGTCGACGATCTGCCCCGGATTGACCAGGTACACCCGGTCCATGGGCAGGGCTTCGGCCAGGCTCATGATCCCCACCCCGAGGAAGCTGGTAATCACCCGCAGCCGCTCGTTCTCGTCGAGCAGGCGGTGCAGCGAGCCGATGTGGTCGAAATCCGTGTGGGTCAACCAGATCCAGCGAAGGTCGGCCGGATCGATCACCGTCCGCAGTGCGGCCATGAAGTCCTCGCTTTCCCTCACGGCGCCGGTGTCGACGAGCACCGGCTCGGCGGCATGGATCACGAACGCGTTGATGGCGAGGTTGCCGAAGCTGGGGATGGTGGCGATCGACGTCACGACGTCGACATCGGGTGCGGGTTTGTAGGTGTGCATGGTCGGGAACTCCTCAGGTCTCGAAAGGGGGTGGGGCTAGCGGGCCGACGGCGTCGCCTCGGCCGCCTCCTTCAGCCGCTCGAGCGTGTGCCACATGGCCTGGCGCAGCTCGCGGGCACGGTTGGTGGGGACGTCCACGATGCGGGCGTTCAAACGGAGACCCCGGCAAGCGCGATGACAGTGCCGACCGCTCCGGCGATGAGCAGCGAGCTCACAACGCCACGTCGAACAACGAAAAGCCAGAGAAGCGCGCCCGCGAGCACGGGTATCTGCCACAAATGGCCGAAGGAGAGGCCGAGCGGGATCGCCGACCCGGCGATGGCGCCGATGACCGCCGGTCCGGCCCCGGTGAGAAACGACTCAACGGCGCTGTTTGATCGGATCTGGTCGAAGTGCCGGCCGCCGACCAGGACGAAGGCGAACGAGGGGGCAAACGCGATCAACGCCGCCAGCAGCCCGCCGCCCACTCCCCCGGCCGCGTAACCGACGACGGCCACCGTTTGGACCACTGGTCCCGGGGTGACCTGACCGAGGGCAACCGCGTTCAAGAACTGGGCGCCGGTCATCCAGTGGTACGTGGTCACGGCGTCGTGCTGCATGAGAGGGATGATGACGAACCCGCCGCCATAGGAGAGAGCGCCGACCTTGAAGGCCACCCAAGCCAACGCCCCGAGTCCCGCGACTGCAGGCCCGTGAGTTAGGACGGGGAGGAGGAATGCCCGGACCGGACCTGGTGCACTCGGGCTGCCGGCGCGGCGGACCACGATCTCAGTCACTCCGCAGGCCAAGAGCACAACCACCAAGTAGGGACCGACCGTTGCCGCGGCTGCGCCTCCCACCAGCGCGTACACGACCCAACGGATCTTCTCGGCCTGTCTCGGGCCAATGCGCTTCCGACTGGCCGGAACCAGCCCCCATGCGGCGTTCAAGGCCACGGCGGGCACTGCGGCACCTGCACCAGCGGCAGCACCCAGGACCCACTCGGGTGGGTATGTGGCCAGGAAGATGACCGACAGTGCCAGAATCAGCACGAGCCCGGGGACAATGAAGCAAAGCCCGCCGAGAATGGCGCCAGCCGGCCCCTGCAGCCTCCAGGCGCAGTAGATGGCGAGCTGAGTCGACGCCGGGCCGGGCAGCAGGTTCGTCGTCGCGATGGCGTCCTCGAACTCCTTCGGTTCGATCCAACACCGCTCGTCGACGCAGAGGCGACGGAGCAAGGCGATGTGGGTCGGAGGGCCGCCGAACCCGATGCAACCCAAGCGGAGCCACTCCTTGGCGATCGTTGGGAGCGCAACTCCCTCTCGGCCGCCTTGCTCGGCGTCGTTCTCGTTGCTCATCGGGTCTCGTCGCCGAGCACCTCACCGGCCAGCTCCCTCAGCTGGCGTTTGGTCGACTCCAGGACTCTGCGGCCTTTGGCCGTCGCCACATAACAACGGCGGGTCCGCCCGTCGACTACTTGCTGGCTCGACCGAAGCAGACCTTCGGATTCCATTTTGTGGAGGGTGGGGTAGAGGGATCCCGGACTGATCCGGTAGCCATGCTGAGCGAGCTCCGTCGTCATCCATGCCCCATGCAGCTCACTCTCGGCGGAGTGGTGGAGGATGTGGAGCCGTACTGCACCTCGCAGGAACTCCCTCATAGTGCCAACCTATCCGATATCGGTTTTCGATATCGAATTTCCGACTTCGCCTGCTGAGCGGACAATTCGCGAACCGCCTTGCACCTTCGGCACTGGGCCGTCTTGATGCCGGTGCGGGTGCTGGCGGTCAGTGGGGCCCGACCAAGTCCCGACACTTGACGACCACCGTGGTCGCCTATCGGTGCCGGATGGCGTCACCGAGAAGGGCCGAAGGCGACCGATGCCGATCGCGATGGCAGCAGCACTGAAACGGTGCTAGCACTGGAGTGCGAGTCGGCAGCCTGGGTGAAGGGTGTCGTTCAATGGATATTCGGCGTCGAACAATTCTGCGGGCTGTGCTGGCTGGGTCGCTGGTAATCGGGGGACTGACCACCGTCTCCCTCGCCGCGACCACCGCTCTCATGGCTGGCGCGGCGTCGGCCACGCCCGCCACACTGTTCTCTTCCACGACTCCGGGGACGTATTCGGTCACCGTTCCGGGTGGGGCCACCAGCGTCACCATCACTGCGGTCGGCGGCAGCGGGGGCGCCGAGGCGGCCGGATTCGGGGCCGCGATTCCGGGCGGAGAGGGCGGCGTTATCACCGAGACGGTCTTCGTGAATCCGGATGACTCCCTGGCGGTCACTGTTGGCGCCGATGGCCAACCAGACACTGCGGGCGGTGCGGGTGCAGCCGGCCATGGCAACGGTGGGAACGGCTTTGCCGGTGGTGGCGGAGGAGGTGGGTCGGCCGTGATCGACAGCACTCAGGGGAATACTCCCCTGGTGGTTTCGGCCGGTGGCGGAGGCAGCAGTGAAGTGAGCGTGATGGAGGCCGATCAAGGATTCCCTGGCGGCGCCGAACTGCAAGGAGGCGGGGCCGACCAAGCTGGCCCCTCAGCCGATTTCCTTTATTACAATTTTCTCAACTATCTGCCGCTTCCGGAGAAGATCGTCGGTCCGGGTCCGGGGACGTTGACTGGACCGGGCGCCGGTGGATGCAGTTCCTTCGCTGCCGGATGCGCCGCCGCCGGCAGTGGTCCCATCGGTGGTAGCGGTGAAGCAGGCGGCCCTGATTGCTGTGCGCAGCCGGGAGGCGGCGGGGGGTACGAGGGCGGCGGGGCCGGCATCAGTGGCGGTGCTGGTGGGGGTGCGAGCTATCCAGTTCCCGCTACACAATGGGACACGACGGCGACGCCATCGGTGACCATCACTGTCGCAACATTCTCCATCGCCACCACCAGCCTTCCGGCCGCTACGCCGGGTACGGCCTACGGTCCGGTGACCCTCCAGGCGGCCAACCTCGGTTCCAGCACCAGTCCCTACATGACCACGCTGAAGTGGAAGAAGGTCACCCTACCCAAGGGGCTCAGATTGTCCTCGGTCGGGGTGTTGTCAGGGACGCCGAACAAGAAGCTGGCTGCTCCGACTTCGGTCACGGTCCAAGTAACCGAGACGGTGAGAACCCTCAACAGCAAGGGCAAGCCGGTCAAGACCGAGGCCTCGGTGCAGGCCACCATTCCCTTCGCCTGAGTTCAGACCTGGCTTGCGATGGCGCCTGGTGCTCGCTGGGTCTTCTGCATGTCTGGTCCGGTCAAGCCCAGAGACGTCGATCCACACGCCGGGAAGTGCCGCTTGGTGGCAGACGACGTTCGCGAGCGCGGATGCGTGATCCGCTCAGGACGTTTGTCATATCCGCAACGCAGTGGAGGTAGTGACAATGGATTCGAACCGCTCCGGACCCCTCGCCGCAGGCAGCGATCGGCAAGCCAAGGGGTCTTTGCGACGGCGCTCACCCGGCGTCCTGGGCAACCTGGATCTGGGGATATTGGGACGCCAGCGGTAACCTTGGGACAAAATGGAGCCGGTCCGGCGCTAGGCAACGACCCCTGTGGAATCTGTCCCCGATGAGGCTGAGCGCGGGCGGATTGTCAACGTAGGCGGAGCCCGGCTGCCCGGGCACCGGGCATCCCACCCATGACCGCGCCTACCTGTGAGGAGAACACCTGTGTCACGCGTTCGGGTCCACAACTTCTCGGTTTCGCTCGACGGATTCGGCACCGGTGACGGTCAAAGTCCCGAAGAGCCCTTCGGACACGCTGGCAACCGGCTCCACGAATGGTTCTTCCCCACCCGCACTTTTCGAGGCTTCCAGGGCACCCAGGGCGACTCGGGCAGCAGCACCGGCGTCGACGACGCCTTCGCCAGTAACTGGGCCGTGGACATCGGCGTCGAGATCATGGGGCGGAATAAGTTCGGGCCCCAGCGCGGACCATGGGAGGACGAAGAGTGGAAGGGTTGGTGGGGCGAGAACCCGCCCTTCCATACCCCTGTATACGTGCTCACGCATCACCCCAGGCCTTCGATCGAGATGAGTGGCGGGACGACGTTTCACTTCATTGACGCCGCCCCTGCCGAGGCCCTCGAGGTTGCCCGGGAGGCGGCCGGCGGCTTGGATGTCCGCATTGGCGGAGGCCCATCGACCATCCGCCAGTTTCTTTCCGCCGACCTGATCGACTACATGCACGTAGTGATCGTCCCCATCGTCCTAGGGCGGGGCGAGCGCCTATGGGACGGGTTGGAGGAGTTTCAACAGCGCTTCGATGTAGAGGCCGTCAGCTCTCCAAGCGGCGTCACTCATCTCACCCTCAACCGCCACTAGACCGCCGGCCACCGAAGCGGCAACCAATATCGTCCATCAACCGGCGTCTGGGGCAGTGCTCGGTTTCTCCCCGCCAGAGTCAGGCTGTGGGTTGATGACTGGGCCGCTGTCCTCGGCGGACTTACGGCTTCGCTCGCGATCATCGCCTCGACGTTCCCGCTCCTCGACCGGATCACGGGACCCGAGGTCGCTCGGAACGAGTGGGTACCCGATTTCGCCGTGGCGGAACGTCCCTCTGTCAGCACCGCGAACATCGGCACTGCCGATGGAGCTGTACGCCCATGTCTCAGGCGACGCCGGCAAGGACGCTTCAAATCAGCTCGAAGAGAGATTCAAGAGCGGAGAGTCGCGACCCAGAAACTGGGCGACGAAGGCGACCCGGGAGCCGACGGCCAATGGTCTCGTCGTCTTCCAATCCACGGACTTGATTCTCGTACCGGGCCGTGGCGTTGTCAGGATCTATGCGTAGGTGGCCACCTCCGCCCGGGGCCGGGCGCCGGGCGCCGGGCCGCGATAATCCCCGGCCAGAGCGTCGTCAGGGCGTCGAGCGCTCTCAAACCCTCCACCGCAAGGGTGGAACGGATGATCCAAAAGGCGCAAAATCGACAGTCCTCGGTTTAGCTCCAGGTGCTAAGAGAAAGTACAACAGCGTCTGCACCTGCCTTCCAACGGCCACTGACGTCGGTTGACCCGTTGTTGTCGTTCTTCCAGCCACAGCCGCATACGTCCTCCCTGTGTCATCAACGACACTGACCTGCGAAGACGGGGTCAACTGGAAGTCACTAGGCCCGATGTTGTCGACAACGAATCCCATGACCCACGAGCCCTTCGGTCCGCCCAGTGCTTCCCCAGTCGCTTGAGGCATTCCAGCTACAGCTGAGACTTTCTCGCCGGCTGGATTCATCGCCGTTTGAAGACTCCCCACGGAAGGCCCGCTATCCGTGGTCGTAGTCGTGGAGATAGCCGTAGATGGGGTGCCACCACGGCCCGGAGAAGTCGCTCCATTGGAGGAACAGCTCACGCCCACGAACCCCACCAGGCCTGCCGCGAACGCCCCGACCAGTCGCCTAATCAATGACCGTGCTGGCGTTTCTGTCATCGATGGCCGTCGAGAGGGCAAGATGTCCCGGTAGGTGAGTCGTCGCATGCTCGGTGCATACTCTCGTGGCCCGCCACTCGGTTGACCCGTGAACGGTACACGATGAAATGGATCTGTGTCTCGTGGGTGACATCGCATGGCAAAAGTGCGGATGCTAGCGCGGCCCGCTCCCCGCCGTAAGGGGATTGAACCACCGTCGGAGGCGGGTAGCACGGTCGGTCGGATGAGACGCGCGAGATCGCCGGGGGGGCGGGGGGGCGGCCGGGCATTCGTCGGTTACCCATCAGTAGCCTTTGGGTCGCCGCAATGCGCATTCAACAGCCTTGACATTGGTTGATCAGAGTCTTAGCTTGACGTCACTACAACCAACAAACCTTCGGGGGGAAACACATGCGCAAGATCGTTAGCTCCGTGGCTGCTGCTGCATTGCTCGGTTCGGTGGGCTTAGCCGTCGCCCTTCCCGGGGCCGTGGCCGGCGCCGCCAAAGGCCCTGTGACGGCAACGTGCAGTCAGCTCATCGGGAGTTCGGCCAACCAACTGTTGGATGGCTGTTCAAGCGCCAGTGGCGCCAAGATTACCGCTCAAGGAGTGGCGATCCCGAACAGCGGTGACACCGGTGCCACCATCACTTGGTTGAACAAGAAGACCACTACGGAGAGCTTCACGTATACGTCCGTGACGGATACCTGTGCCACCTATGGCGGCGCCGCTCCGAGTCTCGAGGAGCAAGAGACGGCCACCATCACAGGCGGCAACTCCAAGCTCTCGCTTCAAAGCGAACCGCCCGCAGATGTCTGCATCTACATCGATGGCACGAATGGTTCGATCCTTGTCGTGAGCGCTGGGTCGTTGTCGCTCTAGCTCATCTGCCGGCCCAGTACGGGCCGACCGTTGAACCCTGCAAATGCGGCCCCCGGGGTTGAGCCCCGGGGGCCGTTCGCGAGGCGCTGCCGCTGCGCAGCGAGGACCTTAACCCTGCCAATGGTGGTCTCGGTCTTTCGCCGTCTCAACGAGGACGGCACAGTCGGGCAAAGGGCGGGGCCCGGCTGCACTCGGGGCATACCTCTGGTACCCACCCTCGCCACATGGTGAGTCGTCGAGGCTCCCGGGAGCCTGACCCGATGGGCGCAGCTATCCGAACGAGAGTCGGTTTTCGGCGGTGCGGATCCCCGCGACCGCAACCATGGCGAAAGCAATTCCAAAGACGAGCAACACTACGATAGGGAGTAGGGCAGATCGCAGTCCTTGACTGACCACCGAGGGTCAGCCCGTTGAACCGTCGCATGGGCCAATACTGGGGGGTCGCTGGGGCGACATGGTGCAACCATGCCGGAGGAGTTGCGAGCGGTACCAACGCTCCGTCCAGAGCGCCAAGCCCTACCGGCGCGATATTTCCAATCGCGTTGAGCTGTTGCACGGTGCGAACAACTGCGGTGATGGCCAGGCCCATCGCGATGACAGTCACTTCCAAGGTTGCCGCGATGAGCGCACGCCAAACGCGGACCCCTTGATCCGTAGGCCGTAAAGCCGCGAATCCGATCCCGAAGATGACGAACATCTGCAGCAGGCCGAGCACAGAATCGGAAGGACCTTCCCAAGCAGAGTTTGAGTCCGGGAAGTGCCACTCGCCCGCAGTCGAACCCACGCGTTCCAGCCGTGCTCGCGGTGAAACGAGTGGGCGGCATCTGATGGGGGCACGTGTCGAGCTTCGAGCTCTTGTCGACCAGGCCCGCCAGACCGCCGGTGGCATAACGCACCAGCCACTTGTGCACGGTCTGCCGACTGACCTCATATCGTCGAGCGACCTCGGTCACACTGGTCACACCGTCTGTGACCTCGAGCACCGCCTTATAGCGCTATTCCACGGGCCCCAGCTCCACCAGCACGACGCATCCCTCCTTGGCCGCGGACGTGTTCGCCCACAGCCAAGAACCATCGAGCTGACCGGGCGCGGATGGAGTGTCGCCCAGGTACCGGAGCCAGTGTCGCCCAGGTACCGGAGCCGCGTCCGGAAAGTGTCGCTAAGGAACCGAAGCCAGTGTGTCGCCCAGGTACCGGAACTTCACAGCCGCATGGTCGTTCATACAGCGGAAGTAATGACAATATGTTCGAACCGCTCCGGACCTCTTCGCACCCTACTTGAGCTGGTCTAACGAATCTTGGCGGGCTCGGTTCGAGTCCGCTCTGTTCGATGCGGCCGACGTCGCCACCACACGCCCCGTCGGTTCACCGGCATGGCCTCCTCAGACCGGGCCCAGGACGCCATCCGGTCACGGTACGTATCGGTCGGTAGTGAAGCAGCGATCGAAGGCACTCGTGGAGCCAAGTGTTACAGCGCTGTTCCAACCCGGCAGATTCAACGTGATCGCGGAGCCCCCGCCACATCGGCGCCAAGATTCATCGCTGGAGCCCAGAGCCATCGGGCTAGATAATCTCTCGAATTCTCGGCCGTTGCGAGCGGGGCCCGGGTCGAGCACGAGTGACTGAATCGTTCGCAGGACATGCTCGAGGAACTCGTCGAAGATCATTCCGCTGAGGCCCAGTGAGCGCCAATCGATCTCTACCCGCTCGAAAAGGGATCGGCCGAACGTCATCGCGGTGTCAGAGGTGATCCCGCGTGCGAAGGTGCCGACCCTTTCCGGGCTGACCAACAGGCCGATATAGGGCTCCGTGGGGAGCTGTTCGAGCGTTGTGGCCACCATCTCGACGACGATCGAACCCGGGTCCTTGATCCGGTCGACCTGCGACGCAAGGTGATCCATGAAATCACCTACCGCATCGAGTGCGGTTGCCTGGAGCAGATCCTCGGTGCTCGCGAAGTATCGGTACACCGTCTGGCGGGTGACGTGGAGTGCGTCGGCAACGTCCCGGATCGTCGTCGACGGACCGCTCCGGTCGATGCATTCGCGAGTCGCCAACAGGATGCGGTCGATGGCTTCGTCGTCACTGGCGGGAGGCTTCCCTCCCCATCCGTGCGTCCGCATGGATCAGTTGTGCCTCGTGCTCGAGAGGTCCGACCCGGCATTGACCATACACAGTGAGTTTAGTGTATTGTCTGCGTCCGAACCGCTCGCTGCGAGTCGACCGGGACTGCCGGCCGCCTGTCGCCGTCGCGCAGTTCGATGGGGAGGTGCAATGAGACAGATCGTCGACAGCGGTCCGTTCGAGGTCGACCTCACCGATAGGAACCTCTACGACAACGGTTTCCCCCACGAGATCTTCACCAGCCTTCGATCTGAGAAGCCGGTGAAGTGGCAGGCGTTCCCCGAAGGGTTCCCTGGCAACCATGATCGCGGCTTCTGGGTGCTCTCCAGGCACGAGGACGTTCAGATGGTGAGTCGAGACCCCGAACTGTTCTGTGCTTTCGACGGTCCTCAACTCAGTCACCAGCCCGAGATCGCTGGGTCGATGCTCGTCAGCATGGATGGTGCAGACCATATCCGGCTACGGCGGCTCATCAGCGCCGGGTTCACACCACGAATGGTGAAGCAACTCGAGCAGCAAATCCGACAATGGGCCGAGTCGATCGTCGATCGCGCGCTGCAACGAGGCGAGTGTGATTTCGTTTCGGAGATCGCCTACAAACTCCCGATGCACGTGATCGCGGACATCGTTGGCATCCCCCTCGAAGACCGTGAATGGCTCTTCACGCTCACGAACGAGGCACTGCAGGGTGGCCTCACCGAGAGCTTACGATCACCCGACCAGCATCTCCAGATTCAGATTGAGATGTTCGACTATGCCCAAAAGCTTGGACGGGAGAAACGGAGAAATCCACAGAACGATGTGTGGACGATCCTGTCGACAGTCGAGGTCGAAACCGACGACGGCGAACGAACTGCGCTCAGCCAGGTCGAGCTGGACCTCTTTTTCATGTTGCTCACCATTGCGGGGAGCGAGACCACACGCAATGCGGTGTCCCAGGGACTGGTGGCGCTGCTCGACCACCCGACACAGCTCCAACGGCTGCGCAGCGAGCCTGGGGCGATTTCCCTTGCGGTGGAGGAGGTCCTCCGGTGGTCTTCACCAGTCTCCTACTTCGCCAGGCGGGCCACACAGGACACCGAGGTCCGTGGCGTCCCGATTGCCAAGGGTGACCGTGTGACCATGTGGTTCCCGTCGGCGAATCGCGACGAGGAGGTATTCGACGACCCGTTCCACTTCGACATCGGCCGGAGCCCGAACCCACATGTCACCTTCGGGGGCGGTGGCGTGCACTTCTGTCTTGGGGCGCACTTGGCGCGACGGGAGCTCGCCACTCTTCTGGAGGTGCTGCTCGAGCGCACACGCAGGATCGAGCTCGCAGGAGTCCCTTCCTACACCTCGCTCGGGATCTTCAACCCGATCCTGCTCTTCATGCGGGAGTTACCTATCCGGGTGACGTAGGGAGGTCGAGGCTCACGCAGGACCATCCTGCAACTGCCGGATATCGCTCGGAGTTGCACCTCGGCGCGATTCGAGTCCGCTTCGAGGAGCGCGAGCGAGCGGAACGCCGACTTCACCCCTGAACAGGCGCGACACGCGAAATCTGCCAACAGAGGCCGGTGGAGGTGATCGCGATATTTTCGAACCGCTCCGGACCCCTTACCAGGCTGCTTGACCTCGTATAGCGCGATTCAGTCGGGCTGGTTCGAGTTCGTTTAGACCGGCCCCTAACGGCTTCGCGGTCGCGCGGTATTTGCTGGTGGATCCATCGAGAGGACGTCATTTGCTGGTGGATCCATCGAGAGGACGTCCGACTACGGGTCGGGTGGAGTTACTCAGAGTGATCAGCTCAAGGCACATAACCCGGAAGATAGTCCCAGGTCCTGCTTGTTACTTCCCACGAACCACTTGCATTCAGGTCTAGAGTCGCCTTGACTTCAACCTGAGATCGGTGGGCCTGCCACCGGATGGTACCTGAGTTCAGGATTGATTAGGCCCATTTCCAACCACTGCCCGACAACTGCATCTATAGATGCAGTTGGACCACTCGGGATCTGCGTCGTCGTTGTCGTCACTTCGGTTCCATTGGTCGTTGAAGTCGTCGATGACGATGGATCCGCAGGAGAGGCCACAGAAGTAGTGGTAGTGGTGGAATCTGTTGAGAGTATCGCACTCCTGTACGAAAGCACCGACGCCCCAGCTGCTGTGACGATGAATAGGGGAGTCGGGGTCGAGTTTTCTGACGCAATTTTCTGAACCATATCCAGAACCTGCGATGCGAGTCCCGGTGCAAAGTAGTTCGGAATGATTTCATTGGCGGTCATCACCATATTCGTGGCCTCCGCGGGCACGAGGCTAGTGAACGACGACCGCGCGGTGTTACTCGGTGCACCTTGCTGATCGTTAAGAATGCCGACCTGGGTGGAGCTGTTAGGAATCGCCTGTACGGCCTCGTAAGCATTCTCCGCCGCCGCGAACGCTGATTCTGCCGCACCAATACTCACATCTGCTCCGGCCTTTGTGTCGCTCGAAGCACCCACCGCAATAAAAAGCGAGCCGCCGAGCAAGGCTGCCCCGACTATGACCAGGGCAGTCCAGCCTCGTCTATTCATCTTTCCACTACCTCTCACGCTAATCCCCTTTCACCCCGGAGTAAGCCCCTTTCGGGTACGAAGTGGCCACGCCTAAATCGCCACGTGCATCTCCCAGATAGTCAACGTATAAGGATTTGTCGCATCGATATCGTCCTGAGTGGTCCACCATAGGTGAAGGCGACCAGGCGAGTGTTGATCTTCATAGTCGACCGGAGTCGCACCCCATTTATCTGTCCCATACCCAGTCAGGACTGACATGTGATTAACCGGGCCTCCGCCACCCCAATTTGTAAAACAGCAAGTCACCCTTCCCTATCCCACCTTGAACAACCGCCTGATGGGTGCTGCTGAATCCGGTATCAACCGCCCATAGTCTTCCCCACAGACCTCCATACATGAAGTTGTAGAGCGTCTGCGCATTTATGGCCGACACGGTCGTCCAGGGCAGCCCCCACTCATACTGTTCAATCGTATCAAAATCCCACCATTGGCCCTGATCCTGCGGGTCTCGCGTATCCCAATTCGCCGGGATCGCAAAGGGCTGCCCTCCAGCCTTAAGAACCTGCGAGGCGAAGTTGGTACAGTCATCGTCAGGTTGAGCGTAGTAATTGTTATTGAAGTTATCAGCCCACCGGTCAGCATAGATCGTTGCTGACAGACCGTCGTAGGCATAAGACGGCCCGGCCATCACGACATCGGCCGCGGCCCGATAGTGCCAACGCGGCCTCCGACCGACGCTGACCATTTTGCTGCCGCAATCTTTGGAACAGCTGGTCTCATTGGACCCCCTTTAGGGTGCTCTCCACATGTCATTCTCCAACTCTCGCAACATTCCGCTCTTCAGCCCTCGGATCGGACCACCTCATGCGACTTAATAGCTGACTATTCTCGAAGTCCGATCGATAAAAGGGCAAACGTAACTCGATCCCAGAACCTTCCGTCGTACAGAAAAGTGGTCCCTGAAGACCCCTTCCAGCTTGCATACCTTACGCATGGCAATTTCCATCTGGGAAGAGTTATATTCCGGAATCTCGAAGTACACTTTCCGAAAACTGTAGGTCGCGAACAAATAGCGGAGGAACAAGTAGACCCCCTCAATAACGACGCCGGACCGCTGTACTTCCGGTATCGAGGCAGCGCCAACAAAAGCCACCCGGTTCTGAATGTCTGCGCTGTAAGCTAGAACATGACCTATAGGTGTTCCACTCCGCCGCTCAAAAACGACGAATTGAGTTAATACCCCAGTCCACAGCTGCTTTACGAACATCTCTCTTGTGGGGATACCCCCGGCGAATCTCCATCTCAATGCATTCTCTTCACTCGTGGCGAGCAAATACAGAAACTCCGCATGACAGGGCTCAACCGACTCCAGCTGAACCCATCGGCCATGTCGTGGTGGACGGGGAGGCAGCTCTCGTTGGCGCAGCACTAGATCGCAGCTGATCTCTTTCGGCGCCGACTGAACCAAGGCTGCTTCGTCGCTGTTCGCGCGCATCCCCCCGTTGAGATGAGTCATATGAGCATCACCCCGCCCCATCGCTCCACAAAACGCCCTGCCTCGGATCGAAAAATTCCAACATTGCTGCACTCGATGTGACGTGGAAAGTTGTCCCTTGGCGCCACCTGAAGCGCTCTGTAGCCAGAACTGATCAATTCTTCTGTCGGCTCCGCATCCTGATGTTGGCCCTCTGCCCAAGTAGACGATAGATCTAGGAAGCCTTCGCCGAACATTCGGTAAGCCGTGAAGTCCCCCTCTTCCATTACGAATTCAAGCGTGAATTTTATATCAATCTGTGGCTGATCAAGGTATCGGGTAATGCTATATAGGTCCGCTATGAATCCTCGGGACTCGGCCGTCGACTTCGCCGGACTCTGTCGAAGGAGCGGATCGTGGTCGATAAATTTAGGTGAAAATACTTCATCAATCACTTCGAGCCGGCGCTCATTCAGGATGTCGTGGATAAACGACGCAACCCTGCGCCGGCCCGTCCCGACACTAGGAGTCATTTCGGTTTGCATTGGTCCCATAGCTGCGATGTTAACTCTTGCTAGGTGGTGCCTTGTTTAACGGTCGGGTAGGTGAAGCAAGTCTGATAATAGTCGAATGCATCACCAATGGAGGAGACCATTGGGAACGCCAAATCCGGGGAAGCGGCCGACGCGGCAGCCTCTTCTATGAACAGGATCAGGTTGATCATCCCTAGTGAATCCAACTGTGACACGTCCTCCGTGCCGAACTCCAGTCGGACAGCATCTTCGAATTCTTCTAAGTTCATCATTTCTGCTAAACGATCAATCCAGTAGTGGTCACGGAGTCAGCTCACGAACGCGATTATTGAACGTGTCGGCGACGAATAGATCGCCCGATCCATTTAGTGCGATTCCCTGAGGAGTACTGAACTCGGTCGCAGCCCATGTAGTCGGCTCCGACACGTATCCTTGCGTTCCGTTACCAGCAAGCGTGTAAATGTCCCCCGCCGTAACGGATTGACCATCGTAACTACCTGTGAAACCTGCGACGACTCTCAACACATTGTTGGCTGTATCCGCGACAATGACATCGTTCGAACCGTCCACGGCAATTCCTGTCGGGTTGCTGAGTTTCGCGCTCGTGGCCGCGGATCCATCGCCCGAGTAGCCCTGGGAGCCAGTACCTGCGATGGTGTAGATGTCCCCGGCTGTCATAGCCACGCCGTAGTACGTACCAGTGGAATCTGCGACTACACGAATAACATTGTTGGAGCTATCTGACACGAGTATGTTCCCCGCGCCATCAATCGTCACCCCTGAGGGGAGGCTCATGGTCGCGCTCGTGGCCGCGGATCCATCGCCCGAGTAGCCCGGGGAGCCAGTACCTGCGATGGTGTAGATGTCCCCGGCTGTCATAGCCACGCCGTAGTACGTACCGTTCGTATTCGCCACTACACGAAGTGCACTATTGTAAGTATCTGCCATGATTAGGTTACCGCTTGCGTCGATTGCGACTCCTGTTGGAAGTCCCAGAGTAGCGGCGGTCGCCGATGAGCCATTGCCGGAATAACCAAAGTTGAGGTTTCCGGCGATCCTATATATGTGTCCAGCCGTCATCCCTATCCCAAAATATGTCCCGTTAGATTTCGCCACAACTCGTACGATGTCGTTTTCTGTGTCGGAGATGACAATGTTGCCACTACTGTCAAGCGTAAGACCGGTCGGGTAGTCCAGCACAGAGCTCGTTGAGACACCGCCATCTCCGGAGTAGCCACTTGTCCCATTACCTGCGAGTGTGTAGACATCCCCTGATGTCATGGCGACGCCCCAAAATGTCCCAGTCGCGTTAGCTTCGACCCGAACCTCATTGTTGCCGGTATCCGTGGTTAGTACATTCCCTGAAACGTCAACCACGACATCGTCCGGCTGACTAAGTTGAGTTGCCGAAGCGCTAGCTCCACTGCTTGTGTTGTCTGTGGTTCCATTGCCGGCGGCGGTGTAAATGTCACCTTGGGTCATCGTGATTCCGAAGGTTGTATGATTACGACCAGCGACAACCCTTAAGCGATCATTGCCAGTATCACTGATTAGTAGATCTTGAGCGCCATCAGTGGCTGCACCACTGGGCGCACTGAATTTCGGCACTCGAACCTGCTCCCCCGTCACCGGAGTACCCTTGCGTTCCATTGCCCGCATTTGTATAGATATCCCCGGCCGTCATAGCGATCCCATAAAAAGTCCCGGTGCTCTCTGCAACTAGACGCACAACGTTATTATGCGTATCCGAAACGATGATATTTCCTGATCCATCGATGGCTACTCCCGTCGGTTCGTTCATCTGGCTGCTAGTTGCTGGTCCGCCGTTACCGGAGTATCCAGCAGTGCCGTTTCCGGCAACCGTATAGATGGATCCGGCCGTCATAGCGATCCCATAAAAAGGCCCGGAGCTCTCTGCGATGACTCGAACCACGCCATTACCTGCATCGGCAAAGAGGATATTCCCAGAACCATCGGTCACGACCCCAATTGGGTTATTGAGCTGCGCGCTGGTCGCCAACCCGCCATCCCCCGAATAGCCCGCGGTGCCAGTCCCGGCGAGCTTGTAAATGTCGCCCTGGGTCATTGCAATTCCGTAGTAGGAGCCATTCGCTTTCGCAATTACCCTTACAACGTTGTTTTCAGTATCGGAGACAATTATGTTGTTGTTCAACCCGATTGCTAGACCTTCAGGTCCTTGAACCTCGGCGGATGTGCTGGCCCCTCCATCGCCATGGTATGCCGGTATGCCGTCTCCCGCTAAGCTGTAGATGTTACCCACAGTCATCGAAAGTCCGAAGGCATTAGTCGTGTTAGTGCAAACTATGCGGATCCGATTGTTACCCGAGTCAGCAATTGCGTCTCCGAAATAAGCGGATACCATCGCTGACGGGTGGTTCAGCTCGGCCCGAACCGCGGCAGCCCCATCCCCGGCGTATCCAGTCGTGCCGGATCCTGCAATTGTGGTTTCGGAACCGGTCGACGTGGTGATGTCTCTTACCACGGCGTTATAGCCATCAACGATGTGCACGTTGCCGT
This sequence comes from uncultured Acidimicrobiales bacterium, assembly GCA_963710495.1. Classification (GTDB taxonomy): domain Bacteria; phylum Actinomycetota; class Acidimicrobiia; order Acidimicrobiales; family RAAP-2; genus Bog-756. Next base: position 4,142 of record CAVQAI010000010.1, on the reverse strand, counting down.
GTTGATCGATACTCACGCCGGTCGGAACTTGAGCTATGGCATTCGCCGATCCAGTGCCCGGTCCACCGAAAGAGGTGACAATCTGGCAACCCGACAGCACGAAGACCGCAATCGGCACCAGCAGAACTGCCGATCGGCAACTTCGCTTCCTGAGACGTGTCCCATCGCGGGTGTAGGTAAACAGCCGCCGGGTCGCGGATCGTAGCGCCGCTGCCCTTATTAGTGAGGGTTCCCGATTCCGGTCAGCGTGCTGTTCAGATTCGACAAGCAAAGAATCCCCCTCTTAGAGGCTTTTTGCTTCACCAACTTAAGCTGCCACTGGATCTACGAGTCTGATGTCAGTGTGCACTTTGTCCGTGCGTAATGAGCATGAGCTAAATAGTCGACGCTTCCCTCCAGGGGATCAAAGCTCACCCAGTGTGACTGCTAGGTCACTGTGAGTGAGTTATGTGGTCACTTTGGCATGTTTCGGTGGGCGAGTCAAGAGCCATCCAATTTCATTTCGTGGTAGAGCTATACATAACATTGACCTGGCATCTAGGTACGTGCGATCGCACCAGCGACGCGAACAAACACGGAAATTGACCAAGAACATCGGAAGCGCGTCCGCGGGTTGATCGAGAATCTTCCCGGGTCTACCTCCGCTCGACGATGCGTCCCCACAAGCAGCGGGCACGGCAGAAGCCGCCATTTGCCATCGGTGGCTTGCTGACGAGGGCCTCGGTTTCTGATGGGGTCCCGTCGCCTCGCACTGGGGAACGAAGCCAGATAGATCCGACCATGGGTGCTTGTCGCAGCTACACTCGTGCAATGATAGAGAAGCGCCGATGGATCCCGCTTTTAGGGGCCATACTTCTGTTTTTTGTAACCACCGCCTTCAGCGCAATCGGTATCGCGAAATTGGAGGGAGTGCGCATCTTCCAACGGCATCTTCGCTGGCCAATGCTGGCCCAGCGGTAAACCCTCAACTCTGGGTTTTATCGCTTTCCTCCTGGTTGGGGCATTAGGAGCCGGAGTCTTATTAGTTGCAATAGTCTTCCACAGAAAGAAAAGCTAGATTCCCGAACATCCCACACAAGGGACAGAACTTCTGGATCATCGAAATCTAACTCGACAGCACATCAATAGCAGTCTGTCCTGGTCTTAGGACAGCAATCCTTCATTGAACATTTGCTGAGTTCTCACACGCGAGATTTTGCCCGAACTCGTCTTTGGCAAGGTGCCAACCTCAACGAGCCGGATCGTGCTCAGTGAGACGTTACATTCCGCAAGCACACGATCTCTAATCAAACGGCGGAGTTGGTTGCTGTTCCGTCTCAAATCGGGAACCTCCACGACGGCAGCGGCGGACTCACTGGTCCGCCCCTTTACTCCGAATGCCACGACGGAACCGGCCCTTGCACCAGCTGCTTTGCAGATGACCGACTCAATATGGTCAGGCAGCACATTTCTGCCAGCGATGATGATCAGTTCTTTCGTGCGCCCACAAATAACCAATTGTCCATCCTGAAAGTACCCAAGATCACCGGTTGATAACCATTCCTCTGCGCCCAGATCAGAATCATGTAGATAACCGGGAGTAACCGAGTCTCCCCTGATCTGAATCTCGCCGACGGCCCGATCGATTGCCGGTTTGGTAAGACTCGAACCAATCCGGACTTGCGTCCCCTCGAGTGGCATTCCGACAAGTGCAAACTTGTAACTGGGATAGATCCGCCCATCTTTCTCGTCGCCGGTCTCTCGAAGCTCAGGTTGATCAAACTCGATCCCAATGTCCAGAGGGGAGAAGGAGACAGCTAGGGTCGCCTCTGCTAGACCATATACGCACATTGCTGAGGTGTGCGATAGTCCGTGCCGAGCACCGGCGGCGATAAAGGTCGAGAAGGAGTCCACATCGATGGGGTCGGACCCGACCTTCGACCATGCAGTCGGGGTTCAGGTCCGCCGCCGCCGAACGACGGAAGGTCTCACACAAGATCAGCTGGCGCGACGGCTCTCGCTGGCTCGTACTTCAGTAACCAACATCGAGGCCGGGCGTCAGCCACTTTCGGCCTACTTGCTATGGCGCCTTATTCAAGTTTTGAATTGTGATTTCGAGGATCTCCTACCCGCACCTGGGGATGTCGACGAAGAGACAAGACCGCTGCCGACAGACCTCACACCAAGAAGTCGTGATGTAATCAACCGGATGGCCGGCAGCGGGCGATGAATAGGGCGGAGACCGAAGCCGCAAGGCTGCTAGGAGAGGCACGGATCACATCTCCACCGGTAGATGTCAGAGCCGTAGCATCCGATACCTTGATTGAGGTCTGGTTCGAGCATCTCGATCCAGGCTGTCGGGCATGTTGTATCGAGGCGATGACCGGGCGGCAATCGCGGTGAACGCTGACCACGCTGTCGTGCGTCAACGCTTTACATTGCTCATGAACTGGGTCACTTGCGATTGCACAAGGGCCGCCCTGTCATTGTGGATCACCTTGTCCGGGCAAGAGTGAACCTTCGAAACACTGAATCCAGCCTTGCCACTAATCGCGAAGAAATAGAGGCCAATCAGTTCGGTGCGGCGCTATTGATGCCCGCCGAGTGGATATTTGCTGATGTTGAAGAGCGTCTGTCGATGGCACCGGGCCGCGCTACAACTGACCTTGGGCGGCGTTATCGAGTGAGCACCCAGGCAATGGAGTTTGCCTGATCAACCTGGAATCCGGGCAGCTCCTTGACGCCCGGGCTCGACCCGGATTGCCCGATGGGGTGCATCAATGGCCCTAACGCAATTGCTACAACGCCCTTCGCTTCGCCCCGCCTTCCCAGACTGGGTCCAAACAACGTGGGCGGGGGCACACAAGGATCACGGTTAACGTCAGTTTAACGGCTCCATTGGACGTGCTCCGATGCCTGAAGCCAATAGGGAGATGCCAGCCATCACTACCCTCTTAGGAGTTGCAGCCACTGCTTGGGAGGTTCACCGGGTCCAAGCGACGCGGTCCAATTCGGCAGTCGGTGCGGGTCCTGCCAATCAGTGGCATCATTCTTCACAACTGATCGGCGAGTTCAAGGAGGCGGACGATGGATTGGATCAGCGAACTCATTAGTGAGTACCTCGCCGGCCTTACCCTGAGTTCGGCATCTCGCGGAATCTGGATGAACTCGCTGAGCGTGGACGCTCGAGCCGGATCGCCAACCATCAAGGCGGGCCGAGGCACAAGCAAATCTTGAAGAGCTACTGAGGAGCATTAGTGGATCGGCTGTCACGGCCGTCACGGAGCCGCCTGCAGAGGAGGGCTCCGAAGAGAGGGCCATTCCCGACAAGCAATTCACAGCGTTGATCATGAGCTTCTGCCCAAAGTGGCCGTGGTGTTAGCGACCCAGTAGCCATGACGTACGGTACCGATGGAGAGAACGCATTCGGCGACCGGAACAGGAAAGAAGCCTTTGCGTCAGCCGGCGACACCTGCAAGACCCTGCTGACGCTCACGACCGGCATCCTCTGTGCTCACCATTTCTTTCATGAGCAATGTTGCAAAGTCCGCCACAACGAATGAACTCTGGGTCTTGCGCGTGCTGGCTTTCTTCTTCGCCTCGGTGGTCTTCGGAGTACTCACCCTTCAGGGCTTGACGGGTAGCCTCTCGCCTCTCAAGAAGGCAGACACTGGCAATGTGTCTCAGTCGAATCCTTCCCCTGCGATTTATGACGGAAACATCACGAAGCCCGCGATCTGGCAGAACATCACTTTCGGCGTTGGGGTCCTTCTTTTCATCATCTTCGGTGCCCTCAGCGTGTCAGCTCCAGGATCAAAGCCCAATCAACTTGTCTGCTCCGTAAGGTCCCAGCCGACGCATCTCAGCCGACCAGGAGACCACCCAACATTCGAACGGCGACGTGACACGACGGATTCCTCCACGGCGATTTGTACCTCGCAATCGTCGTAGGCTCCTGCTCATGATGAGATCGAAATCCGATCTTGTCGGATCCGGGGCCGTACGGGCGCAATGCTCTCCGAAAGGGGGTTCCGCCGCGATTTCCCCTTTAGAAGTTGCGATGGTCGGATGATTCAGCCTGTGTTTTCCGCGGCCTTTGGTTGTAAATAGCCCCGTCTAGCAAAGGCATTCGAGCGTGCGATGAAATCAATAACGGGCTAATC
>CAVQAI010000009.1:0-714883 GCA_963710495.1 uncultured Acidimicrobiales bacterium | reverse complement strand
CGCCCTTCGTGCCATCTCGTCGCCCATCGAGCACGAAAGCGGTAGCCGGCGTGGCGCACCAGCGAGGCGTTGTTGGGCCGGACGTCCCACGGCTTCAAGAAAGCCCAGGCAGCGGCCTCCTGATCGATCGTCTCGAGGGTTTCACCGGCAAGCACATGAACTCCCAGCGCCGGTGACCAGGACCGCCCGAGACCACCGTGGTCGGGCGGCGGGGGTCACAGATCTGGAGATTGGGAGGATCGAAGACTCGCGGCTCGTGGAGCTCGACGTCGACGACCAGCCAGTCGTAGTAGAACCCGTGATCCTCGAAGGTGACGCCGAGCAGGTCGCGCACCGTGCTGTTGGCACCGTCGCAACCGACGACATAGGCCGCCTCGACGCGGTGGCGGGTGCCATCGGCTGTCGACTCGATATCGACCCATGCGCCCCCAGCGTCTTGGCCGGCGTCGACGGCGGCGTGGCCCCACAGCAACGAAACCTCCGGCGTCGCCTCGACCCGTTCGAAGAGGCGAGCCTCGAGATCGGGTTGGTTGAACATGTTGGCTGAGGGCCAGCCCTGTCGGCCCTGCGCCGGAGTCTCGAATCGCAGCAGAGGCACCCCCTCGCCGTTGCGCCACTCGTAGGTGGTGGCCGGTTCGGAGAGCGCCGGCAAGTCGGCACCGATGCCACAAGCTTGGAGGATGCGAGCGGTCTCGTCGTCGAAGTGCACGGCGCGCGGCAAGGGATAAGGCCCCGGGTGACGTTCGAGCAACAGCACCGAGCGTCCCGCGCCCCGAGGAGGAGAGCGAGGCTGCAGCCGACCGGACCCGCGCCGACGACGACCACGTCGACCCGACCCGGCACGTTTGCGCTCACCGGTCCGCCCACGCCGCTTGGAGCTGGTCGAGGTCGCGCGGGCACGATGAACTCGAGGGGGAGATCGGGCCCCCACGAGTTGGCGACATGCTCGAGCTCGAACGGCGTCCTCCCGCACCGCTCCCAGGCCTCGTCGTCGTGGATCTGGTCCAGGTCCGAGTAGAGCTCGAGATAGGACCCGGCCGGGTCGCGGAGGTACCAGTAGAAGTTGGAACCTGCGAAGTGGCGGCCCAGGCCCCAGGTGTGGCGGGACGGATCGGGCCGGAGCAGCGCGGACGCGCTGTGGCCGACGTGGTCGATGTCGTCGCACTCCCAGGAGTAGTGCTGCAGCAGCGGGACGGGCGACTCGACCAGGGCCACGTTGTGGTGGTCCGGCGAGCACCGCAGGAAGGCGATGACCCCGTCGATCTCGTCGCTCATCTTGAGTCCGATGCCCTGGACCAGCAGGTCGCGGGTCTCCCTGATGGCCGGCGTGCCGATCACCAGGTGCCCGAGTCGGCGTGGGGATCGGGGTCCGCCGAACACGGCGGGAGCCCGCTCGTCGACGCGGACGGTGGCGCCGGGGGCGTTGGGGATCACCGGCGCCGTAGAAGCGGGTGCGGGTGCGGGTTCGGCCACTCGGACGACAAGTTCGACGCGGCTGGCCGGGTCGACGACCCGCAGCTCTCCGTCGGTGAGCTCGGGCATGGCGCCACCCTCGGTGAGCCGGCGGGCCGCTGCGTCGAGGTCCTCGGGTCCACGGCAGCCGAACTCGACCCGGACGAGCCGGCGGAAGTCGCCCTCATCGACGAGCACGCTCGAGCCACCGTCGCTCCCGGTGAAGCCGGTCACGGTGTCCCCGGCCAGCCCGAGCTCGCCGTAGAAGGCGGCCAGGCCCTCCGGGTCCGGCACCGCGGCGGTGAAGCCCAGCAATCGGTGCAATCCCATCAGTCCTCCTCTTCTTCGGACGCGACGCAGCGGTTTCGCAACTCCCCGACGCCCTCGACCGTGGTGACGATCTCGTCACCCGGGGAGAGGAAGCGACCGCGTGCCATGCCGACCCCGTCGGGTGTGCCGGTGAAGATCAGATCTCCCGGGGAGAGGGTGCAGATCGACGACAGGTACGAGACGAGCCTGGGTACGGAGAAGATGAGTTGCGACGTCGAGGACTCTTGGACCACCTCATCCCAGACCTCGCAGCGCAGCGCGATGTCATCGCGATCACGCAGGGCGTCCACCGAAACGACGGCCGGACCCGTCGGCCCGTAGGCGTGAAAGCTCTTCCCGAGGCAGAACTGCGGTGGCGTGCCTGTGAGCTGCACCTCACGGTCCGAGATGTCTTGGCCGGCGGTGATGCCCGCCACTACCTCCCAGGCCGCGTCCTCCGAGACGGAGCGGCACGTCCGGCCGATGACGACGACCACCTCAGCCTCGTAGTCGACGACAGCGCCGGACAACGGCACGTCGGCCGTTGGCCCGGCCAGGCAGCTCGGGAACTTGGTGAAGGTGAGTGGCGCCGGAGGGAGCTCCATCCCGCTCTCCTCGGCGTGGCCCTTGTAGTTCAGGCCGATGCCGAAGACCTGCCGGGCGTCGGGCACCGGTGGGCCGAGGACGACCTCGCCCAGCCTTGCGTCCGGTTCGGCCCCCTCGCAGCGCCGCGCCAGCTCGTGGAGCTCCTCGGAGCGGGCGAGGCACGCCGTCGCCGTGGCGAGCGAATGGTCGTCGGCCAGCTGGGCGACGCCAAAGAAGCCGCCGTCGTACTCGAGGGCCGGCCGCCCCCCTGCATTGACCAGTCGGAACATGTGCGCTCCTCTCCTCGTCCGACGCCACAGATCGCCGGGCGGACCCGTGTCTCAATACTTTATCATATGAACAAGTATCTTGCAATAAGATAGATCAGTCGCTAACATACGACGGGTGGCAACGAAGACCTTGGAGGAGCGGGTGCAGCGGCCCTCGGCCGACGCCACGCGCGAGCGGATCCTTGCCGCGGCGCTCGACTTGTTCGCCGGGCGGTCCTTCGAGGGAGCGAGCACCCGGCTGATTGCCGAGCGCGCCGGCGTGCAGCAACCCCTGCTCACGTACCACTTCGGGAACAAGACCGAGCTCTGGCGGGCCGCCGTGGGCCGGCTCTTCGAGGACCTGGCGCGTGCTCTGACCGAGCGGGTGGCGGGGCTGCGCGGCGTGGACGAGGAAACGGTCGCCAGGTTGGTGGTGGCGGATTTCGTACGTTTCTCGGCCAGCCACCCCGAGCTCCACCGGATCATTATGCAGGAGTGCAAGACCGAAGGTGACCGCTTGGCCTGGCTCGTCGAACAGCATATCCAGCCGCTCTATGCGCTCGCGGTGGCGATGTTCGAACCTCTGATTGCGGCTGGGAAGGTGCGCAACGTTCCCGTCCCGCATCTGTACTACCTCTTGACCGGAGCGGTGGCCACCATCTTTGTGTTGGCGCCCGAGTGCCGGCTGCTCACCGGCACGGATCCGGTCGAGCCATCCGAGGTGGACCGGCACGTCGACGCCGTGATCTCGATGTTGTTCGTGCAATGACTCGATAGGAGGAGGCGTGTCCCTGTGCACCTGCCCATGAGCCCTGAACCCTTCGTCGCCCCGACCGACCGAGACATGCTGCCCTCGGAACGTCGCCTCTTCGTGCGCACGCACCGCACCTGTGTGCTGGGTTACGGGCGCCTCCATGACGGACCGGCGATGTCCGTCGTGTACTACGTTCCGACGGACGAGGACCAGCTGCTCGTCTCCACTACCGCCGGTAGGGCCAAGGCTCGTGCCGTCCTCCGTGACCCGAAGATCAGCCTCTGCGTTCTCGACGAGCGCTGGCCATTCGCATACCTGCAGGTCTACGCCGATGCAGTGATCGACCGGGACCGGAAGCTCGCGGTTGACGTCCTGATGGCCGTGGCCGGCCGCATGTCAGGTGAGGCGCCGAGTGATGAGACCCGCCCCTCCTTCGAGTCGATGGCCGACGAAGAGGACCGTATCGTGTTGCGCTGTCGCCCTTACGAGACTTTTGCCCAGCATCGACCCCACAAGGCGTCAGACGAGTCCGTCGCCTCAGGCCTCTCCGGCGCCGTCCCGTGGAACACGCCGGATCCGGATTGATCGGCACGCCCCGCTTCGTCAGCGACACGAAGTCCCTACGAAGGTTTCCGCCCGACCTTTCGCTAAGTTCAGCGCCCTGGAAGCCTTGGCTCACTGGCCGTAGGTTGCCGCCGTGGCCACCAGGCTGCCGGACCTCCGTAGTCGACTCCAGAGGAGGTCACGACGGATCAACTCGAACGAACGTGGGACCGAGCTGATCTCAACGGTCTCTGGACCGATCGCGAACACACCTAATTTTTCGAGGGGGGATGGAGTAACCTCCTACTAGCGCACTCGAACCGCCGACAGGTGGTGACTCGGGGTTCTTGAGAAGCAAGGCGTGGTACGTGTGGTACGAGATCTCGCGGTTCATTTACCACGAAAAACGCACGCATCATTGACAACTACGGGCGATAGCGGTCTGCTGCGGTCACCCGAAGACGCCGATCACGCTGCGTCAATTCGCAAAGACGCAGGTGGGGGAGTTGAGCCTCTGAATATTGCCAAGGTGAGGGTCGCGGGTTCGAATCCCGTCGTCCGCTCCAGAAAAGTCACTGCTCAGGGCTCTGCAGAATGCCCAATTGGGAGTTCCGCGGGGCGCCGCAGGCCGGCCCGCACCACATTTGCACCACATTTTTCGGTTTGTTTCGGCCACGGGACGGTTGACCCTCACTTTCTGCGTCTGATGTTCAGCCTCAGGGTTGCCTCTGTTCGGTACCTCGGTACCGACTCGGCTATGGAGCGGATGATCAGTGCAGTCAGATGACGAGTTGCTCGATGTAGAGGTGCGCCGTGATGAGCATCCCCCGTTTCGCCGGACAGGTTGGTTGTGATGATCATGCCGCAGTTGCAGTGGGGGTGAAGCGAGCTTCGAAGTCGACGGGGCTGAGCATCTGGCAGTAGCTGTGGCGCCGCTTCGTGTTGTACCAGCACTCGACCCATTCGAAGATGGCCTGGGCAAGCTCCCGACGAGTGGTCCAGTGACGCTCGTCGAGCAGCTCAAGTCGCAGGGTTCCAAAGAAGCTCTCGGCCACGGAGTTGTCATAGGCGTCGCCGATTGACCCCATCGATCCGAGCAGCCCTGCGGCTCGGAGGCGCCGGCCGAAGGCCCACGTGAGGACGAGGGCCGGGTTCGAGTCCGCTTACCTCCACTGGCCTCTGTTGGCAGATTTCGCGCGTCGCGCCTGTTCAGGGATGAGATTGCCGTTCCGACCGTTCGCGGCGAGCTCAGCGGACTCGAACCGATGCGGGACCCACCGCTCGCCCGGGGAAGCCTCCTGTGGGCGCCGGCGCCAGCAGAACAATCTGTCGTACTACGTAGCGGCCCCGCCATCGGACCGTTCGACCACGTCAGCCATTTTCCGCAATGCCTCGGCGACGTCACTACCGGATGGGCTGTGGCCAGGATCGAGCAACCATTGTGCAGCCAGTCCCGCCTGCAGAGCGAGCAGGAATGAGCCGATCGTCTGTGCCGTCTGCTCATCGACGTCTTCCACGTTTTGGCCGGTTAACAGCGTGGCCATCCACGGTCGAGCAAGCTGATACCCGGTCCCCAGCGCGTCGTGCAGCTCGGGGGACCGCTCCGCCTCTGTGAAGGCCTCGAATGTGGCGAACCAAAGAGCCCGACGGTCGACAAATGATTGCATCAGCCGGGTCCACATTGACTCCAGCCGGGAGAGCGGATCCTTGTCGTCACCACCGGGAAGAACTGCCGCCAGCTCGTCACCCCATTGACGTAACTCATCCAGCATCGCTTGAGTCAGGAGCGCTTCCTTGGAGCCGAAGTGGTAGCCGATCGAGGCGAGGTTCGCCCCCGAGACATCTACGAGATCACGAGCGGTGGTGCGGGCGAAGCCCTTTTCGTAAAGGCATCGCTTGGCGCCCTCCAAAAGCTTCTCTCGATTTCCCACAGCGTTCTCCGTCGTTCCCATACAAACGTACTAGACGCTTGTCATATACAAATGTATACTACCCGGGTGACGAGAACTGAGACCAAACTTCACGCCTCTGAGGCCACGAAGACATCGCGAAGCCTTGAGTACAGACGAGCAATCCTGACTTTTGCTGGATCGTACCTACTAATCGAGATCGTGGCAGCGACGTTTTCGATCCTGGTCGCGGCGATGACCCACACCAACTTCAGCGGGAACCATGCCGATGTCCACAATCATGCTTTCGTGACATCTGAACGGTTCTACCCGCTCATCAACCTGATCATTTGGGTGGCCTTTGCTGCGATCTACTTCCGCAAGCCCACAGGGAAGCGGTCTCTGCGAGGCGAGGCGCTTCGTCTCGGTGCGTTCTGGCTGGCGCTTGCTCTCCCCTGTGACGTCATCTTTTTCATCCTCGCGAAGTCGCCATACTCGCTCAGTTTTCACGATTTCTACGTCGGACAGATTCCTTGGATCTACCTCGTTTACACCGTGCTCTTCGTGAGCCCCTTGTGTTACGTGTACCTCTTCCGACGTAACTCTCGTGAAGCCAACGCTAAGGTGAGCACCGGCCCGCGCTGAGCGATCCGATGTCACGCTTTGGACTTCGTCCAGCATTCCTTCGGAACGTGCTCGGTACCGGAACGCTTGGCGGGGCTATCGATCCTCGGTCAAAGCGGACTCGAACCACGGGCTGGAAAACGCGTCAGACCAGTTCAAGAAGGGTGCTCAGTGGTCCGGATCGGTTCGAACATATTGTCATTACCTCCCGGCGAGACCCGGACTGAACGTCGCGCACATGTCCCGGGCCCGCAGATCGAAACACCTGTGGATCCTCCTCGGAACGATAGCTTGTGGGTGCTGGCATCGAGGCCATGAACCGCGGTCCGATCGGAATGCCAGGCCCTGGTGTCCCCGGCCACGTAGAGCTCCTCCCCATTGGCTGGACCGCTGCCGGACATGAGGAGTGAGTCGGACGAACGCACGACTCACCCACCCCTCTGCAGCTATGGCCCCGAGTGATGTGAGGTGCTCAGCTCTCCGTTAACTTGCGGAGTTGAAGACTTGCCAGTATCTCCACGATGCCGTAGACGATCATTCCGACTCCGACGATCACACAGATGATCGAGAGCGAAAGGGACGGGTAGACGAGGCAGAGGATTCCGATGGTCGTCGCAATCAGCCCCAAAACCACGATTGGCCAACTCACAGCGCCATCGTTCGCGCTGAAGCCGTGAAAAAGCTCTGTGGCGCCTCCGATGGTCCAGAAGATTCCGACAATGAATCCGAGGACAGCGACCGTCGTGGTCGTGTGGTGCAGCACGACTATCGCGATGACAAGCGAGAGAAGTCCAACGATCACTAATCCTGTTCGCTCGCCCGATGCGCCGATTGCCTGGATAAGCCGAACGACGCCGAGGATCAATAGCCAGATACCGATGATCACGGCGATCGCGTGCACCGACTTGCTGGGCTTGAACGTCAGGACCACACCAAAGCCGACCGTGATGACTCCGAATACGGTGAGCAGCCACCAGCTCCGTCCGAAGGCTTTGACACTTGCCGCCGAGTCGGCGGTACTAACGCTGGACATTCGGACCCTCCCTTGAGATTGCATTCATTGCCGCACCCAGCGGTGCTGAAACGAACGATAGCTGTCTCCGCTGTCGATGCCCGGGACACCCAATCGACTCAGGAACGCCTTCGCTGCCGACGACGCATCCCCGCAACTGAGACCGGCGAGAGCGGGCGCCCCAACGGGTCGATGAACAGAGTGCAGGCACCTGATGACTGGGGCACAGAACCCTCTAGGAGCTGATACGAATATCGAATCGAATCAGTGTCAATCTTCGGATCACTCAGAACGACGACGCAATCCTCCGGTCGGTTTTCCCCAGCGTCGATGTAGGACAGAACGGCATTCGGAGGGTCTGCTGCGAAATTGTTGTCGCCCAACGACCAACCTTCGACGAACTGCCCGTTCGTCATGTGACCCACGACTCGTTCGGGGCGGTCAGAGAAGTACAGCGTGGCGGGCGACACTCCCGACAGCGTCAGCACTCCGTCCGAAGCATTCGAACCCCGGGCCACTTGAACGAACATCTCTTCAACGACTTGCGTCCCTATAGAAGTCATACGAACCTCTTTCGTCAGTTAGTTGCTGCAGGCGTATCGGAATGGCACTGATGCCGAGTGCCGTGATCAGCTGAACTCGGTCGCTGTCTCTTGAACAGCCTTGTCGATGTCTTTCGGCTCACGTCGAGTTCCTTGGCCGCATGCTTCTCAGCCTTCAGCCCAGCCTTGTCGAGGGCGGCTTCGATGGTGCTTTCGCCGACGATGACCCGGGCAGCCTGCCCAGCATCGATGATGTCCCCGAACTCCTTGACGTCCGCCCGTGGCCACTCACAGCGCCATACGGCCCCGCCAACGGCGGCGGCGCCGATGATTGCTGGCGGGAAGATGACGCCCACAAGCTCCCCGACCGCGGCGCCGCCCCATCCTCCGTGTCGAGTGGCCATTTCATCCTTATGGACGTGGACTTTCCCATCGACGTCCTTCGTGACGACGGCGGCGTCGTACGACGGCACCAGCAGCGTGAAGGTTCTTGAGGAGGCCGTAGTCGCCCTGTGCAAGAACCTCGCTTGGGTAGGTACCGATGTAGATAAAAGGTCGCATCAGCCTTAGCCATGCCATCTCACTCCGTATTCCCGCTCCTCTCAGAACGGTGCGGCTCCTCACTCTGAGGACTCTTTAGACCGTACGACGTAGCCCAACTGGGTGCCAGGGCCAAAGGTCCTTCGATCTTGTGCCGGTGGGCAGCATGGGGATGGATGGGATCACCAGATCCCCAGTCGCTTCATGGCATGCTCAGAGAACATGCGTTCCATCGGACTCTTAACAGACGTTCTCTAGCTGTGGGTGCCGGACTGGCGATCATCGGAGTGTCGCTGCTGCTCGTCGCGTCGGTGTCGCGATACCTGTCGGGGACCCCGCTCACCCCAGCGATCCTGGTCGTCGCGATCGGCGTTCTCGTCGGCCCTCTCGTGCTAGACGAGCTCGCAGTCCAACCAACCAGCTCGACTGTTCGCACACTCGCTGAGGCAACGCTCGCCGTCGTGTTGTTCTCTGATTCGTCCCGCATAGATCTGCATGCACTGAAGAGCGAGGCATCGATGCCGATTCGCTTGCTCGGTGTAGGCCTGATCTTGACAGTCGTTGTCGGTGGGCTCACGGCGTTCGCGCTCTTCAAGTCGTTCTCGCTCAATGACGCCCTGATCCTTGGGGTCGTCCTTGCCCCAACCGACGCCGGACTCGGCAGTGCCGTCGTCACCGATGACAGGCTTCCCCAGGTTGTGCGTCAGTCGCTCAATGTCGAAAGCGGGCTCAATGACGGGATCTGCGTGCCGTTGCTGCTGATCCTTCTCGCTACCGCCGCAGGTGCTGAGTCCCACCCACTTCGCGTGGTCGCTGAGGAGATCGGCTACGGCGTCCTCTGTGGTGCCGGCGCGGCCCTGCTCTCCGCTGGAATCGTCGTTCTCGCCGGCCGGCGAAATCTCATTGACAAGACCTGGCAGCAGATCGTTCCCCTGGCCACGACGATTGCCGCTTACGGAGCAGCTAACGCACTCGGTGGGTCAGGGTTCATCGCCGCCTTCGTAGCTGGCGCACTCTTTGGCTTCCTTGCCAGGGGCGAGGTGGCCCAAGCCATGTTCTTCACCGAGGAGACCGGAGCGACGCTCGACAACGTCACGTTCCTTGTCTTCGGAGCGGTACTGCTCGGCCCGGCGTTCAAGCACATGAGTTGGCAAATAGTGCTCTACGCGGTGCTGAGCCTGACTGTCGTGCGGATGTTGCCAGTGGCCATCGCGCTCTTTCGCACTCATGCCCGCCCGCCAACGGTTGCATTCATGGGTTGGTTCGGTCCGCGCGGACTCGCGTCGATCGTGTTCGCAGTAATCGTCGAAGATGCCCATCTCCCGCATGCTGCTGACATTGCCACAGCCACTTACCTCACAGTTGGCCTGTCGGTCCTGGTCCACGGGCTTTCGGCATCACCACTGGTGAATCGGTATGTCAGTTGGTTCCAAACAACTTCGGAAAAGAGTCCGCCCGTCATGGAGACAAAGCCAGCCCACGGATATCGACCCCGGTTGTTGGGTCGATTCTGAGAATCGGTGGGGGTCTCCCAGCCCGAAGGCGGATGGACGCGTCTTCGGCACAGATGTGGGCGGCCCTAACGCGATAGCCGGGCGGGCGGTGTGAGCCTAACCATCCTAGAATCCGCGAAGGGGAGACCGTCATGTACGAGCAGTTTGCGACTGATCCGGGCGCGTCGCGCCTCATCGGATGAACGATGGTGGTCAGCGGCGCTGTCGTCCCACGCGCCGCGCCACATCGGATGAACGATCGTGCTGGTGGTCAGCGGCGCTGTCGTCCCACGCGCCTCGACGACCCAATGGGTGAGAGCTGCGGGGCACCGATACCCGACCTTGAAGCACCCTCGGTCCGATCGCCAACCCAGCGGGCGGCTTCCACTTGCGGTAAGTCCTGACCGGACCGGAGGCTAGCCGCCCTTAGCTGCATCCTCCCCGGCACCAGGCCCCGCAGGCGCAACAGTTATGGGCGCCACTGAATGAGATAGCGGCTTTAGCCATCGTTCGAGCCATGCTGAAGCAACGAACGACACGGCCACGGCCAAGATCACCACTGAGATCACCTTGAAGGCATCGGATTGTATGAAGACCAGCGTCAGGAGCACCGACGACAGGGGAAGACCACCGATCGCCACCGACGTCATCGCTCCTATTCCCATCGCCACCGAGTCCACCAGAGGCAGACCGGGAAAATGGGAGAAGGCAATCCCGACTGCGGCACCGATGAACATGCCGGGAAAGACGGGGCCACCTTTGAACCCGCCCAATGATGCACTGTAAGCGAGTCCCTTGCAGACGATGAGCAGCACGATGGCCCCCAAGGACCAGGTCGCGGCGCTATGAATGAGTGGGGACAGGCCCGTTTGACCAGAGAAGAGGACAAAATGCGAACTCTTCCCTGTCTCCTCAGCGAAGAACACCGCCAAACCGCCGATGACGAGACCCAGTACCGGCGTCACGAGCACCTTGTGGCGTGCAACAAACGGCTGAATTTGGAAGGCCCCACGTCGAATGGCTGTGCCGACGACCGCCGCCACGAGACCGATGACGATGCTCCAGGCGAACGTGCTCCCCGCCGGAAAACCGATCTTCGGGAGATTCGGCACGCCGAACGACGTGACGCCCGTACTCGTAAAGTCACTGAGGACCACAAAGACGAGGGCTCCGACTCCCGACGCCACGAGCCCGGGCAGCAGGATCACACTGATGAGGCCGCCACCGACCCCAGCCGCCTCCAACAACAAGAAGGCACCGACAAGCGGTGAGCCGAGCAGGCTCGAAATAGCCGCAAAGCTTCCGGCGGCCCCGATCACTGCGACCGCTTGTTTCGGTGCACCCTTCTTGATGAGATGCACAATCAGCACGGCAAGGACCATGCCAATCACGACCAATGGCATCTCCGGCCCCAGAACCCCGCCCAAGATGAGCGTCGCCAGCGACGCAACAACGACGCTGGGCAAGTCCTTCGGCGTGAACTGCCCACCCATCGCGAAACCTTCGGCAGGATTGTGGCCTCCCGAACCCGGTAGGTAGCGCAACGTCGCACCAACGACCAGGCCGCACATCACCAGCATGGGAATCGGCCACCACACAGGCGCACCACGGAAGCCGAGCTCGTTGGGAAACGTGCTGAAGAAGTAATTCTGCCCTTTGTCGATCAGCTTCAAGTAGTAGTAGGCCACGACCGCCACCGGGATACCCACCAGCGCGCCCATGACCAGAAGCGCGACGTATTGCTTGCTCTTGACGAGATCCACCGCCGAGGGTGGATTTGGGGCAGGGGGCGTGGCTTCGTCAGGCACTCGAATAGTCCGATCTTGGCTCGGTCGTAGAACTTAGCGGTCCTCATCGGCATGGGCCCGATCGCCGAGCGAACAACTTGAACGAGTGGCGGTATCGCCTTTCCATGTAGTTCAGCACGACACCCTCAGGATCGCGACACCCGAGACCCGTTGGGCGACGTTCGCAGCGCCCGCCTGGGTGTAGGCGGTCGCCCAGTTCAGCTGAGCTCCCTCGGAGTCTCTTGTACGGCCTTTGTCGATTGCTTGGCGCTCACGACCGGCTGTGGGTGCCGACAAAGTCATCCGGGTGATCTGAGTAGGACTGTTCGTAGTTCGATCCCGAACGACGAAGCTGGGCCATGCCGCTGTCGTTCCTTTACTTGGTTCCGTCCGAGTCCTCCAGCTGGTCAGGCAACCGTTCAGGCCGACCGAGCATCCCTGCCGGTAGTGCCGCCATCATCATGTGCCTGGGCATCGTCGAGACCGCCTGCGAAGACGCGGGATTGAGTTAGGTCGCAGTGTTCCGACCGGAAGCCAACTTGGCGCTCATTTTGATCGCCTTTACGGCGCCGTTCGCACCTGCCTGAAGTGTGACGGCGAGGACGAGGACGAAGATGCCTGGAACGAAAAGCACGTGGGAGCCGAGCATGAGAACGCCAATTCGGCCGAGGACGTAGGGAGGGGTGCAGACGACCGCCCCGATGCTTCCGCCGATCGCCGAGGCGGAGACCTGGTCACGCCTGGACCCAGCCTTCGCCAAGCCGATGAGCCGTGATGGAACAGAGACGTAGGCGACCATCATCACGCCGATGATGATGCTGAGCGACACCGCGAACCACCAACGGCCCCAGCGCGGAAGGACAGTAACCGAGATTCCCAGGCACAGTCCGATGAGTAGCCCCCAACCCAGGACGACTCGAAGGTGAGATCGGGCTTTTGTGAACCCGCGTCTGATGTCAGGTGATCCGGGAAGGGCAATTGCGAAGGCGAAGACCGCATTCAGCAAGAAGCTGGCGGCGGCAATTGCTGCGATTGCCAAAATGATCGGGATCAAGATCGGGCCTCGAAGCACCGTGAACGACTTACCATGGAGGAGGTGCACTTTGAGATCCAGCAGGGCCAGCCAGATCCACATGGCCGGAAGTACCTCGACCAGGGTTAACCGCCAGTTCGAAAACAGCAGTTTGACGCCTTGGAACAACATCACGAAGGCGCCAACCAGAAAGGCCAGGGGGGCGAATAGCCGTCGAGACCGGCTGAGATCGAGTACCGCCTTCTCGACCTTAGAGTCGTCGCCGTCCTCGATGGCACGGACCAGTGTCTTAGTTCGACCTACGAACCCTAGATGGTGCCGGCTGGTAGCAGCTTCAGGATTTGCCGCTCTGGTGACTGCGCCCGGCTTAACCGTAGGCGTAGGGTCGCCGACTGGCGTACCTCCCTCGTCGTTGCAGACAGGCCCGACCGTCATCGGTCAGTGCTAGTGCGAGGAGGTCGAATCACGAGTTCGATCTCCGGGGAGATCAGTCCCAGACGTCCGACCCGCAGCTCGCATCAGGCAGTGTCCATTTGCGCCTCGATGAGCTGCGACACAGCGTCAATCAGGGCCAGGTGAGTGAACGCTTGGGGAAAGTTGCCGAGGTGCTCGCCGGTGGTCGCGTCGATCTCCTCGGCGTAGAGATTCAGAGGCCCGGCGAAGGACAGCAGCTTCTTGCACAGGACCCGGGCCCTGTCGATCTCGCCGATCATGGCCAGCGCCGAGACCAGCCACCACGAGCAAATGGTGAAGGTGCCTTCCTTGCCTGCGAATCCGGTGTCGGTGCTGTCGACTTTGTAGCGGAGTACCAGCCCGTCTTCGGTCAGCTCGTCGGCGATGGCCAGGACCGTAGCCTTCACCCGCCCGTCGTCTGGAGGAAGGAATCCCATAATCGGGATCAAGAGGAGGGACGCGTCGAGCTGTTCGTTTTCGTACGCCTGTCGGAATCTGCCCTGGGAATCGACGCCCTTGGTCAGGATGTCATCCTTCAACTGGTCGGCTGCGCTGCGCCAGCGGACGGCACGTTCGTGGTCCCCCCGTCGCTGTGCCAGGTCGGCTCCCCGATCCGCCGCTACCCAGCACAGGACGGCCGACGCGGTGAAGTGCTGGGGCTCGCCCCGGATCTCCCAGATGCCCTGGTCGGCGTCCCCGCTGTGGGACAAGGCGTCCTCCACCAGTCCAGCCAATCCCTCCCACACCGGTTGGACGATCTGCGCCGCCCCCACCTTGAGGTGCTGCTCGACTCCGTCGAGGAGCATGCCCCAGACGTCGTTCTGGTGCTGGTCCCAGGCCCCGTTGCCGACCCGGACCGGACTTGCGCCGTCGTAACCGCTCAGGTGGTCGAGCGTCGATTCGGTCAGGTCCCGCTCACCGCCGATCCCGTACATGATCTGGAGTTCGAACGGCTGGTCCAGCTTCCCCTGGCTGACGCATTCGAGTACGAAGGCGAAGTACTCGAGCGCCTCCCAGTTGAACCCCAGACGGTAGAGCGACCGCAACATGAAACCGGTGTCCCTGATCCATGTGAAGCGGTAGTCCCAGTTACGGGCGCCACCTGGGGTCTCGGGGAGGGAAGTCGTGGAGGCGGCCATGATGGCTCCGGTCGGGGAGTAGCTCAACCCTTTCAGCGTGAGCGCGCTCCGCTCGATGTACGGCCGCCACGGGTGGTCGGGGAATGTGCCGGTGGAAAGCCAGTCACGCCAGAAAGCCACCGTGGAGTCGAGGTCGCTGTTCACCTCGTCTTGGGTGGTCGGGGGGGTTCCGCCCCACGACAAGGCGATGAAGCTCTCCTCGCCCTCCGAGAGACCGGTGCGTCCGTAGCAGCGCGCCCCCACGATGCCGAGCCGGAGGCTGCTCACCATTGACAGCGACAGTTCGCCACTGGAGTCCTGCACAGTAACGGAGCAGTATCCGTCACCGTCGTAGGCCCACTGACCGATGGTGGCGCCGTAGTCGAACAACGGGACACAGTCCGTCTCGATCTCGACCTTTCCGGAGATGCATTTAGCAGTGCGGAGAAGCACTCCGGACGCCGTCGAGTCGTTGGGCGCCCTCCGATAGCCAGGACGGCGTGTCCCGTCGTCCGTCTTGCGGATGACAAGGAAGTCACTCACTACAAGCCAACCGGTGGGCGTGTGCCAGGTTGTTTCCATCACCATGGTGCCGGGGACGTACACCCGCTGTTGGGGGACCATGGTGTTCGAAGGTCCGAACCGGAATGATCCTGCCGATCGATCGAGGAGGGCTCCGAAGACGCTCGGTGAGTCCGGTCGGGGCAGGCAGAGCCACTCCACCGATCCGTCGGGAGCGATCAGGCAACTGTCCTCGCAGTCGGAGAGAAAGGCGTACTCGGCGATGGGGGGGAAGTTGGTCATGGCCCTAAGCTCCTTGTTCGCAGGCTGATCCCGTCATGTTCACGAGCGTTGCAGCACCCACTCAGGCTCGGGGACGCGGCATAGGGTGGCGCCGTGCGTTAAGGCGAGCCCCAGGACCGGTCGGGTAATCCGGCGTCTCACGTGACTACCCGTGTTTATTCCGACTTCGCGGTAGACATCGTCGTCACAAGCCGAGGGTGCTGGTCAGACTCTGGAGAGTGCTGCTGCTGCTCGTGATTCCGGAAGCGGCTTGACTAAGTGCCCCGGTGTCATTGTTGGCGATCCCCTCACTGCACTTCTGGGACGCATTGCTGAGATCGTTCAGCAGGGACGTCCATTCCTTCTGCGCAGTCGAGTTGGGAATGGGCGGCAGTGCCTTCGCCGTCGCCACGTCCGTAGCGAGCTTCTGGCAACTGGCGGTCACTGACGACGGGTTGTGAGAGGACACGGCCGCCGGCAGTGCAGTCCCCAGTGTGCCCACATCGGCACTCAGCGCCGTGACCACTGCCTTGTTGGTCGTGGCCCATTTCACCGTCCCGGTCACGCTGTTGGCAACAGTGGTCGACGTCGATCCCTGGCTCGTGGTCGTCGTCGAACTACTTGTGGAAGAACTTGAACACCCGGTAATCACTATCGCGGAGATCATCACGGCAAGCACTGCGAAGCGTTTCATCTGGTTGGACCTTTCACGTGGGCCGGTGGGGCCCCGAGGCAGCTTGACTGCCGTCCCGGGTCCCCCAGTCTGGATAGAAGAGGTGGAGCTGGTGTTCTCACACCACGTCAACGTCCGCCACAGGCGGCCTGGCGATGATGTAGGCGATCACGCCGATCACGGGGACAAAGACGATGAAGACAAACCAGAGCGCTTTGGCAACACCGTGGTGGTCCCGGCGACGGAAGTTGTCGATGAAGCACCAGATGACGATGAAGATCCAGAGGACCAGCAGCGCAAACATCAGCAGGCTCCAAAAGACGCTCAACAGCGGAAAGCTATAGGCAATCAACATGTTTCCTCCAGGTTCAACTAGTCGGGCAGGTCGTCGGTCCCGTTATGGCTAGGTCCAACGACCCTCAATTTGTGGTTTCTTACGTGTCTGCCGAAATTGAGCGTCACCTCCTCGTCTTCTGCTGCGGTTGTACGGCTAGACACCAAGCGTTGCTTGAACCGAGCCTTTGGCGATGGCGGCGATGCGCCCAGCGTTCCTGCAACGAGATCGGGTGGTAGGGGAAGCGGATACCGACCCAGGTTGAGAACCCCAACACCCCGAACGGAATCACTGTGATGGCGATGATGGTGATGACCATTGCGACGTGGTTGGAGGTTCCAACGATCACAGCGACGACGCTGCACACCGGGGCGACGAAGGTCCATAAGACGGGGTTCTTGGCGTAGAGCAATCACCGGATCATCGAGCGCCGCCTTCGCGCGCCGGGGGTCGGGCCCAAGCAGGTTGGTGGCCGGCACATCGGCAATCATCCAGCCGCCGAGGACCAGGGCGAAGGCCAATGGTCCGTGGAGGGAGAACAGCGAGTTCTTCCAGGAGCCTGGCGCCCACCACCACAGCCCTGCCACAAGGAGGCCGTTGACCACGACAACGGACGGCACCACGTGTGGGGCATGGAGCGCTCGCCCGAATTCGAGGCTTATCCCTTTATAGAGGGAGGCTGGGTGGGCTACCTCCTCACGGGACGCACGGACAGATACTCGGGTTCCCCCGATCACGTCAGGGCTCCTCCAACGGCCGATCGCGCTGGTCGGCCAGCTGTCCTCGGTTCGCTGTGGAATCGAAGACCGCCGGCGGGTCACAGCGAAGGAGTGACGGCAAGTCAGGAGGATGCTTGCCTCTCCTCGATAGCGTTCTCGATGGCCAGAGCCAGCCCGAGGGCCTCGGCGATCGCAGCGGCAGCGGACACCGTCCTGGGCGTGCCGATGACTGGCGCAACCGCGATGAGGGTGCCTTGTGCGTCCTCCAGGGTCAGATCAGTGCCTGCGGCTGCGACGGCCGCCAATGTTCAGCAGATACGAGGCCGGGGGTGCACCGATAGCCGCCATGGCAGCAAGGCGGACCATCATGAGCTCCCGGTCGCTCAGGCTGGTACGCCTCACCGAGGCATCGGTCATCTCGAGAACTGTGTCGAGAAGCGGTCGGTCCTCACTCATTTTCTCTGCCTTTCTTTTTGGGAATTCCAAATTGACGAAACAACGCGGCCCACAACTGTGACGTAGCGCTTTGCCGCTTAACGCACAGCCGACTGGATCAGCCGAGCTCCTGCGCCGTTTCCTGAACCGCCTGGTCAATGTCCTTGGCGCTCACGTCGAGCTCCTTGGCTGCATGCTTCTCAGCCTTCAGGCCGGCCTTTTCGATGGCGTCCCCGATGGTGCTCTGACCGACTATGACCAGTGCGGCCTGCCCAGCGTCGATGATGTCCCCGAACTCCTTCACGTCGGACCGGGACATGCCTTTCCAAAGGTGCCCGCTCACCCCGCCGACCGTCGCACCAACTGCTGCGCCGACAATGATGGAAGGTGGGAAGATGATGCCGACAAGCGCCCCAACCGCTGCTCCACCCCAGGCCCCGTGCCGGGTCGACGTCTCGTCTTTGTTGACGTGGACATTGCCGTCCGGGTCCTTGGTGACCACCGAAGCGTCGTAGGTGCCGACAGCTCCTGCGGCGTGCAGGTCCTTCACGACGTCGTAATCGGCTCGGGCAGATGCTTCGCTCGGGTAGGTGCCGATGTAGACAAACACGGGATCAGATTTGGCCATGATGCTTTCTCCATTCTTTCTGTGCATTCATTGAGGACTTCCGGCTTTGCTATCGACAATTGCGAACCCTTGACGGTCAACCGGAACTGCACCTTGAGCGGTCGGTTCGTCACCCAGCAGGTTCACATCTATGTAGGCGAATTGTCATCACCTGCCAGCCGGATTCACCTAGGGGAAAGTTGCCCGGTTCACTATTGGTCAAGGTGCGGACACAGAATGGAGCACGGGCCTCGGCCGTCGGAGACCGCGGTGTCCGATCCGGCATTCCATCGCCTGCCGGGGGGCAGCCCCCGGGGGTGACGTGCCTGGCCCGGCAACGTTGGTGGTGGAGTCTGGCGTCCGCCCTGGAAGCCAGTCTGAGAGCAAGCGAAGGAGCGGCGCCTGCCTTGGTTAGGGACTTTCGGCCATGGACCCAAGAACTCTCGACTGGCAAGCTAAGCATTATGTCCCCTGCAAGGGAGGCCCTCGGTAGGGCGCGGGCCCCGAGTCGGTCACTCCGTCAGGTACTGCCAGAGACCCGCCACGACACCTCTGACCTGCAGGATTCCGCCGCGGATGGCGGGGGACACGAGGGTGTCGAGCAGGCGACCCTGGTGGGCACCAAGCTGCGGCCGCCGCCAGTGCGCGAACAGTCGATCCCGCGCGAGCGCCTTCAGGAATGTCTTCGAAGCGGATCGGACCGCAGGCTCACTCTCGTTGCCTGCCCGGCGGGCTTCGGGAAGACCACGCTTCTCTCGGCCTGGTACGAGGCCGAGGCCGCTCGGAGACTCATTGCGTGGCTGACGCTGGACGAGGGCGACAATGACCCTGTCGTCCTGTGGTCGCATGCGATCGGGGCACTACAGCGCGCAAACCCCGACGTCGCCAAGTCGACGTCATCGCATTCGCTCGTGGCACCGGTGATTGATCTCGTTCTGCCTCGCCTGGTCAACGAGCTGGAAGGCCAAGGTGAGATCACCCTCATCCTGGACGACTTCCACCGGGTCTCCAGCGAACCGGCACGCGCCAGTGTGCGCTGGTTCATCGAACATGCGCCGCCTGGATTCCATGTCGTGCTCGCCAGCAGGACGGAACCGAGCCTGCCGGTGGCCAGTCTGCGCGCCCACGGCGAGCTACTCGAGCTACGAGCCGCTGATCTGCGATTCACCTACCAGGAAGCGGACGCATTCCTGAACGGCCGCCTCGGGCTCGACCTCACAGCCGAAGACGTCGACAGTCTGGTGGGGAAGACGGAGGGATGGCCGGCGGGGCTCTATCTGGCGGCGCTCTCAATGCAGCCCACCGCCGACCGCCACGCTTTCGTGCACACATTTGGGGGATCGAACCGTCACGTTGTGGATTTCCTGGTGACGGAGGTACTCGAGGCCCACGCGCCGCCGGCACAGGCGCTGATGCTCCATACTTCGATTCTCGAACGGTTGACCGGCCCTCTGTGCGATGCCGTGATGGACCAAGAGGGCTCAGCGGAGATGCTCGATGCGCTGTCACGGAGCAACCTGTTCCTTGTCCCGCTCGACGACGAGGCCGGGTGGTACCGCTTTCATCCCGTCTTTGCGCAGCTGCTCTGGGTGGAGCTCGAGCGGCGCGAGCCGGGCCTGGCCCCGGCGCTGCACCGCCGCGCCTACTCCTGGCATCGTGATCATGGGACGACCGACGAGGCGATCCAGCACGCCGTGGCGGCCGAGGCATACGCCGAAGCAGTCGAGCTGATCGAAACCTTGTGGATCAGGTACGCCAACACGTGGAGGTACGACACCGTCCTGGCCTGGCTCCGGCAGTTCCCCGACGAGTTACTGACCAGCGAGGTGCATCTGCTCCTGATTCAGGCGTGGGTGCTCTCACTGTCTGCGAGGCAGGATGAGGCGGCACGGGCCATCGCAGCGGTCGAAAGGCTGGGCGATCTGGACGCAGGACCGCTGCCCGATGGCTTCAGCTCGGCTGAGGCGAGCCTGACGTTGCTACGGGCCGCATTCCCTTGGGGAGATGTCGGCGCCCAGCTGGAAAATGCCCGACGGGCGGCTGAGCTTGAGGGCCCCGGCTCGCCTTGGCGGCCGTTGGCTTGCTGGGCGGTTGGTGTGGGCCTGTACTTCGAGGGTCAGCGTGACGAGGCCGACGAGTGGTTCGCGGAATCGGCGGTGCTGGCGCCCGCGAGCGCCCAGTGGCTGTCTGGTACGTCGTCGCTGGCCTATCGATCGCTGATCGCCGGTGAGCGGGGCGTGCCGACGAGCAGCGCATCCTGGCCGAGTCGGCAGCCCAGTTCGGACGGGAGCACGGCACGGAGGAGGCCGTCGGCACGGTTCCGCTGGCGGTCGGGGCATCGCTGGCGGCGCGTGACAGGGCCGAGGAGGCGCTGCCGCTGATCGAGCACGGCGTCGCGCTCGGCGCGGACCTTTGGCCAGCCCATCCAGGTGGCCCATGCGCTGCTCGGCCAGGCGCCCGTGCTTCGGGCCCTGGGCGAGCACAAGGCGGCCACGGCCGCGATAGCCGATGCGAGATCGATCCTCGACCATTGCCCTGATCCGGGGATCCTGGCCGAGACATTGTCTACCCTTGAGCGGCCAGCGCAGATCCGCCGCGTCCTATCCGAAGATCGCGAGTTGACACCGCGGGAGCTCGGGGTGCTCCAGCTCCTGCGCAGCGATCTGTCGGAGCGGGATATCGGTCGTGAGCTGTATGTGTCGCACTACACGGTCCATAGCCACGTTCGGTCGATCTACCGCAAGCTCGCCGTGTCGTCGCGGGCCGACGCGCTTGAACGCAGCCGCGAACTGGGCCTCCTCTAGCGAGCATCCAGGGGGCGAACGCAACGGAAACCCTCGGTCGGCAGCGCCGCCCACGTTTGTCTCTCCACAGGCTGTGAACATTGGTCGGCGCCAGGCCACGCTGGAGAACCGGGTGATCTGGCTCGGCCGGCCAACAGTCTCCCCTAGGTTAATCCGGCCGAAGGTGATGACGGGTCGCCTGCCGGAATGTAAGGCTGCGTCCAAATGGACGACAACTTGGTGCAACCGAGTAGGTATCGGCTGGTCCTTCGTGGGGAGCTGGGCGATTCGTTTGGAGTCCTGTTTGACGGCATGCAGTTGCAGCGACTCGCGGGTACCACGGTGCTGACTGGCGACGTGACAGATCAGGCGCACCTTGTCGGGCTCATTGAGCGAGTCCAGGAACTCGGCGTCGAGCTCGTGTCCGTCAATCCAGACATCGGAACGGACGGGTGAAGGCCCGAAGCATGCCTGACCCTGGCCGACTCGGGAGGATGGACGACAACCGGACCGACGGGATCGCGATCGAGTTGTGCACCTGTATGCCCGTCTACGACCTCGAGCACTTCTGATGGCTAGGCCTGGGTCGATGAGCCAGATCAAGAAAGTGGTCACAAACCAAAGGCGAGAAACTGAACGTCAAGGTTCCTGCTGTGGTTCGTCATCGTCCAGACAGGAGGGCAGCAACGGCTGCGCCGCCCCATTGGGCGGCAACATTGCGGGGCAGATCGCCGGAATGTCTCTGTTCGCACCTTGACCAATCGTGAACCGGGCAGCTTTCCCCTAGGTGAATCCGGCTCGCAGGTGATGACAATTCGCCTACATAAGTGTGAATCTGCCTGGTGACGGACCGGCCGCTCAAGCTCTAGTTCGAGTAGGCCGGTAGCGCGTTCGCCATCGTGTATGGAAGCAAAGTAGCGCCGGAAGCCCCAATGAATGCACAGAAAGAATGGAGAGAGCATCATGGCCAAATCTGACCCAGTATTTGTCTACATCGGGACCTACCCGAGCGAAGTAGCCGCACGAGCCGACTACGACATCGTGAAGGACCTGCACGCCGCAGGGGCAGTCGGCACCTACGACGCATCGGTGGTCACCAAGGACCCTGATGGCAAGGTCCACGTCAACAAGGATGAGACCTCGACCCGTCACGGTGCCTGGGGCGGAGCAGCAGTCGGTGCGGTCGTCGGCATTCTGTTCCCACCCGCGATCATCGGCGCGGCGGCCGTCGGAGCGGCCGTCGGCGGCGTAAGTGGCCACATCTGGAAGGGCATGTCTCGGGCAGACGTCAAGGAGTTCGGTGATCTGATCGACGCTGGCCAGGCGGCATTGGTGATCGTCGGCGAGAGCACGATCGAAGATGCCATTAACAAGGCCGGCCTAAAGGCTCAGAAGCACGCGGCCAAGGAACTCGACGTGAGTTCCAAGGACATCGACAAGGCCGTTCAGGAGACAGCGAATTCAATGAGTTGAGCCAGTTGGCTCCCGATGTGGCGGAAGTCGCATCGGGAGGCGCAAAGGCGCTGTGGCCTGAATCAGCTTTCGGAACTGGTCGCACTCCGTTGGAGTTGACAAGTGCCCCTTTGACCAAATCCAAGAATCCCTAACATGAACAAGAGGAAATGAACATGGCTGAAGATCGACCCCTTCTCGCAACCGTCCTCGACATGACAGAGGCCTCGGTGAGCCGTTCACACTTGAGTGATCGGGAGCTCATGATGGTCCGCCTCGCTGCTTTGGCAGCGGTCAACGCACCCCCGGCTTCGTATCTGCTGAACATGGCGGCCGTCGTCGCTGCAGAGACGGATCTGACCCTAGAGGATGCGCAAGGCACCCTCATCGCCGTCGCACCAGTGATCGGCACGCCCAGGACGGTGTCGGCAGCCGCAGCCATCGCCGAGGCCCTCGGGCTGGCGCTGGCCATCGACGATGCCATCGAGGAAGCGCAATCGTAGACCTGAACTCACTTAGTCGGAGCGGCCGGGTCTTCGGCCCTCCCGCCAGATCGGGGACCGATTCGACTGAGTTGGAACAGGGTGGTTGAGGCCTGCGCTGTGATGGAGTGCTCTGCGGGCTTCCATATTGTCGACGGTCGTCCCGGTGGCAATCTCATGCAAATCGACGCGTTGGGAGTCATCTCGGCGAGGTGGTCTGCGCTGCAGCCTCTCCCGCCCGGGCGCAGATGGAGCGGTGGATAGCTCCATCTGCGCCACGGGCCGATTCGTAGACCGAAGGAGGTCAAGATGAAAGTTGTGATCGTCGGAGGAGTGGCGGCAGGTGCATCGACCGGTGCTCGGGTGCGACGGCTCGATGACTCGGCTGAGATCGTGATCCTCGAGCGAGGCCACTACGTTTCCTTTGCCAACTGCGGCCTTCCTTACCACATTGGTGGCGAGATCCCCCATCGCAGCAGCCTGCTCCTCCAGACCCCGGAGAGCCTCGCCGCCTCGTTGGCCTTGGATGTGCGCACCGGACACGATGTCGTGAGCGTCGACCCCGTGACCAAGGTCGTCGAAGTGCGCGAGGCTGCGGACGGACGTGTCTACCGGGAGCCCTACGACAAGCTGGTGCTCTGCCCCGGGGCTGAGCCTATCCGCCCGCCCATTCCTGGGGCCGACAATCCTCGGGTCGATGTTCTTCGCAATATCCCAGACATGGATCGAATCGTCAGCCAACTCGACCCGGGCGCCACACGCGCTGTAGTGATCGGTGGCAGCTACATCGGTCTCGAGATGACCGAGGCCTTCCGCATGCGTGGCCTGCAGACCAGTGTGGTCGAGCGGACGGACAGGCTGATGCCGTGGCTCGACCCAGAGATGACGCGGATCCTCGACTTCCACGTCGGCACTCATGGTGTGGACGTCCGGCTCGACAGCCAAGCTCAGGCCATTCGTGAGGACGGTTCAGCGCTCGTCGTCCAACTCTCCGACGGTTCGGAGATCCCGGCCGACATTGTCGTCCTCGCCGTCGGCGTGCGGCCTGACAGCGATTTGGCGCGCCAGGCCGGAGCAACAATCGGACCGCTCGGGGGTATCGCCGTCGACGCCCAGATGCGAACGTCGGTGCCGGACATCCTCGCCGCTGGTGATGCCGTGGAGACGGCACGCCTGGAGACGGGCGAGCCCATTTTGTCCATGTTGGCCGGCCCGGCCAATCGGGAAGGTCGGATTGCCGCCGAGACGATATGTGGTCGCTCGAGCGCTTACCGGGGGACCCAGGGCACGGCGATCGTGAAGGTCTTTGACATGGCAGCCGGCGGGACGGGTCTGACCGAGGCTCAGCTGCGCGAACGGGGGATCGACTACCGGAAGGTGTACACCGATCAGAACGACCACGCCGCTTACTATCCGGGGAGCTCGCCCATGTTCATCAAAGCGCTGTTTGCTCCCTCGGACGGGAAACTGCTAGGTGCCCAGGTACTGGGTTGGGGCGGTGTCGACAAACGCATCGATGTCTTCGCCATGGCTCTGCGAGCCGGTATGTCGGTCTTCGACCTCGAGCACGTCGAGCTGTCCTACGCTCCTCCCTTCGGGGCGGCCAAGGACCCGGTCAATATGATCGGGTTCCAGGCCTCGAACCTGCTCAGGGGCGACATCAAGCTCTGGTACCCGGAGGATTATCCGGCGTGCGCCTCCACGACGGCCATCCTCGACGTCCGAACCACAGCTGAGTACGAGCACTGGCATATCCCGGAGGCCACCAATATTCCCTACACCGAGCTTCGAGCTCGGCTTGCCGAGGTGCCAACAGACCGGCCCGTCTACAGCTACTGCCGCTCCGGGTTCCGCAGCTACATCGCCGACTGCATTCTCAAGCAGCACGGATTCGTCGCTTCAGCCTTCCTCTCCGGCGGGTTGTTCACCTACCAGGGCTTCCACCGCACCCCGCTCGAAGTTGGCAAGGGCGGATTTCCGATCGTTGCACACGCCGAGAACGAGATGGCGACGCGTCCGGGTGCCCTCGAGCACATCTAAACCTCCCAAAAAGGAAGTCGATCTATGCCTGAGGGACTGTCTTCGACCGATGTGGCTGCGGAGATCTCCCGGCACAACACGCATTCGGCCGGAAGCGCACAGAAAGTTGAGAGATCGGAGAAAGAATGATGGCGAGCGGAGCCACGACCAAGTCCTGTCCATCATCGAGGCGGTCATGCTGGCCGTCGTCGCGCTGCTTGCCGCGTACACAGGCTTTGTCTCGGCAAAATGGAGTACGGAGTCGGCGGTGCGATTGGCCGGCGCTTCGGCTGCCCGAACCGAGGCCAACCGAGCAGTTCTCGATGCACAGGACCTCCACAACTTCGACTCTACGACTTTCAACACATGGTTCACGGCGTACGTCGCCGGCGACACCACGGCTGAGGCTGTTGCCATCCGACGCTTTCGGCCCCCAATCAAGGTTGCGTTCGACGCGTGGCTGGCCACCGATCCCTTCACGAACACGGGCGCCCCTCCCGGACCCATCCCGTAGGAGCAATTTCACATGACATATGCAACTTTGCTTTGCTCGCGGGCCAGCCGCCGGCATTCGACGCTGAGGAGTTGTGGAGTCACCCCCGGGACTCTGAGCCGTAGGATCAGATGACCATGACCTCCGAATTGCTAAAGCACGGCGGTGATCGATGAGTCGGATGTCGAAGGTATTCGCGGCCGACGGAACGAAGCTGAACGTCAAGGCCGGCGTAGCCATTGCGGCCCTCTTGTTCCTGCTGTGGTTCCTCATCGTCCAGACGAACGAACAGAAGTACTTCGTCCCCGTCGTCTTCGCCGTCCTCTTGGTGGCACAGAGTGACCCAGGCGGAACCATTGGGAGGAGGATGGGGGGAATGTCACTCTTCGCCCTGCTTGGCGCGCTGGTGACTGCCTTCGGCTTCTACGTGGGAGATGAAGCGTGGGGCTTCGTGGTCCTGGCGGTCTTCGCCGTGACGCTGGCGTGTGGCTTGGCCGTCAAGCTCGGGGTCCACCGATTCGCCGCCGGGCTGCTGCTCAACGTGTGGTTTCTCGTCGTGCTCTCACTGGCCACACATGACACAGGCCACCTCAAGATCAGCCCGTGGAACCAGGCACTGGCCTGGTTGGCCGGGGCCGCCGCATGGATCGCCCTCATGTTCCTCGTGTGGCTGGTGAGCAGGGGCAGATGGGAACCGGCACCGGTCATGGATCTCCCCGGGAGCCAATCCCCGGTGCAGTTGACCCGGCCGATCGTCCTCTTCGCGTTGATCCGGTCCCTGGCCCTGGCCGCCTCCGCCGCCATCGCCTTCGGAGGGCACCTGCCGAGCGCCGACTGGATGCCCATCGCCACCATTGTCGCGATGAAGCCCAGCCTGGAGCAATCCAAACTCTTCGGCGAACAGCGCCTGGTCGGTGCGGCCATGGGTGCCGCGACAGCCATACCCATCCTGATCCTGGTCGGGAGCAAGCATGCGCTCGAGGTAATCATCATTCTGCTCGCTGGACTAGGAATAGCCATCAAGGGTGTGAACTACGCCTACTACGCCGGTGCGATCGCCTGTGCCGCTCTCATCGCGGCGGACCTTCCCCAGCCGACCGACTACGCGGCTGAGGGGCGGCGGGTGCTCTTCACCATGATTGGCGTAGGCATCGGTCTCCTCGTGATGTTCGTGGCTGATCGGCTCCAGAAGCACTCCGTCAAGACAGCGTGAACATCGGAACTAGAGAGAAGAAGGACTCCATGTCTGCCGACGAGACGCCGTTCTCGCTGTTTGGTGACCTCTCCGAGCGGGGGCGAAAGCGGCTGGTCATCTTCGCAGCATTGCGCACGGGTGCCACGGTCGCATTGGTTCTGGCTCTCTACTTCCTGCTGCCCCTGGGCGGCGGCACAAACGCTGAGAAGATCATCAAACTGACGCTGGGCTTACTGGTGCTCACAGCGATCATCATCTGGCAGGTCCGCCAGATCAGTCGGTCCAACCACCCGATCGGCCGAGCTGTCGAAGCGTTCGCGTTCAGTGTTCCGCTCTACATGCTGATTTTCGCCACGGCATACTTCGTGATGGCTCACACGAATCCGGCCGCGTTCGGCGGGTCCCTCAGTCGCACCGACGCGATGTACTTCTCTTCCACCGTGTTCACGACGGTCGGCTTTGGTGACATCACGGCCAAGAGCGAAGCCGCACGCCTTGTGGTTACCGTGCAGATGTGGCTGGATTTGGTGTTCTTAGGTCTGGTGTTGCGTGTGGTCACCCAGGCCGTGCAATACAACCAACAGCACCGAACCCCATGATTGGAGGCTTCCCGATTGCGGCTCATCGGATCAGCACGGGAGAGCGCAGGTCGGGTCACGAATTCGGCGTTGGGGCACTTGGCTGGGTCCGGGACCACCCTGTCCCGGACCCAGCCGGTTGTTCTCACGCATCAGGGAGGTCTCTTCGAAGGCGGTCCATGCTGACCAAACGGACACCCCAATCGATCTCCGTGAAAGTTGACGCCTCGTTGCAAAGGGCCGCCCCTACGGGCGCGATCAGTATCGGCCACCTCATTTTCATCAGAGCTGCGGTTCTGTACCTCGGCTACGGAAGAGAATGAGGGGAATCGAGCTAGCCGGTTGAGCGACGGTCAGGAGGTGCTGAACGACGGGCGGGACCCAACTGTCGGCGAACCGCGGTGGCCAATGGCTCTCGCCGTGTTGGCTACCGGTCTCCTGCGGGCGACGTTGCCCAATGAACTTCGCAACGGGGATGCGCGATGGCTGTTTCCGGTCATCGTGGTGGCCCTGCTGGTCGCTCTCATCATCGGCGACCCCGGTCGTATCGACCGGGACCTGCCCTGGTTGCGGGTGATGACCAACTGCTTGATCGCGGTGATCTCACTAGCCAATGCCGACGCCGCCGTGCGACTCGTCGTGTCCATCATCAATGTCTCCGCCTTCACCAACGACGCCAAGGTCCTTCTGGCCAGCGGTGGTGCTATCTGGGTGACCAACGTCATCGCCTTCGGGCTGTGGTACTGGGCACTCGACCGTGGTGGCCCGGCGGCTCGGGCCAGTGGAGGCGATCGACCCCCAGCGCTGGTTTTTCCGGAGATGAAGAACGAGGAGTACGTCGGGGCCGGCTGGAGCCCCAAGTTCGTGGACTATTTCCATTTCTCGTTCGCCACTGCGACCGCGTTCAGCCCCACCGATGTTTCGGCGATCCGACCGTGGATGAAGCTGATGATGATGGCTGAGGAGGCAATTTCGCTGGTCGTCGCCTTACTGGTCGTAGCTCGAGCAGTGAACATCTTGAAGTGATTTGTTGCCTCAACGGGGGCTTTCGCCGTGCCGATCGGGACCGAAACCCGGAGCAGAGGCCGTCCGAAGCATGGGGAACCCGTGAGCCCCGTCCGGCCCAGGGTGGGTGAGCGTCAGCTCACTGCCGCATCGATCGCTGACAGCCTTCTAGGAGATCAGTGCGCCCAATCAACTGGTCAGCCGCGGGCCGGATCGGCAAGGAATGCTTCCAGCTTGTCATGCCGGTGCAGAATCAACCGGACAGCGATCCTCTGGCCTGCGAGCGAGCAGCCGAGAGCGACGAGGCAGGCAACCACGACGCCCCAGCCCAGGTCCCGGTCCGGCAGCTGCTCTGACAGCCCATGCGTAGAGGTGAAACCCCAGATCGCCAGAGTCGGCGCCACCATGAGAGCCGCGAGAGTGGGCACGAGCAGGTAGGGCGTTACCACCAATGTCACCCACCTCCCGAGCATGCGCCACCGTGGTCGTCGGTGTTGCCATCGAAATCGCAGGGGCATGGGATGGTAGGGAAAGAGGATGCCCACCCACCCCGAGACCGCCAGTACCCCGAACGGGATGATGGCGATAGCGACCACGGTGTAGAAGGTAGACAACAGATTGTGGTTGAGGATACCGTTCACGACTGCGACGATGGCGCACACCGGGGTGATCACCATCCACAGCACGATGTTCTTGGCGTGGAGGAGTCGATGAAGCTCGGCCGGATCGGCGATCGCAGCCATAACTCGGTCTCGATCCGGGGCGAGCACATTGGTCGCCGGTACGTCGGAGTACATCCAGGCGGCGAGCACTAGGGCGAAGGCCAGCGTGCCATGCAGGGTGAACGCATCGTCCTTGAGCTTGGCCGGCAGGAAGAACCATGCGGAGCTCATCAGAGCCCCGTTGACGACGACCGTGGTCAGTCTGTCGAAGGGTGGTCTGAAGAATCGAGTCATCTCGGCGCGCACCGCATCGGGTAGCGTGCTCGGCAGGGCGACGTTGCCGACGCTGTCCTCGTCGCTTCGGTCAGGCGACGTTGCCCCATTCCAATGTGGATTCTTGGAGATGGGCGCCGCTTCAGCGCTCGAGACGGCGATAGCATCGACGCCGGGCTGGTCGCTCATGTCAGATACGTCATGCGAGATACCGATCTGCACTGGCGGGGTGACCCACTTGAAACCTTGTTCGGATCGCTGGTCGTTTTGACGAAGCTGGGCTTCGTCAGGTTCCTACAGGCCGCTCTCGACCTTGATCCGCCCGCTGGCTGCCGCCTTCTGGAAGGCCTCGAAGTCCCGCTGGTTCTGGTCGGCGTACGTCTCGGAGAACTCACCGATGGCCCGGTCGAAGGAATCGCCGGACCCGAGGTAGGAGGCGATGGCGACCCGATCGCCGGAGCGAGCGTGGGCCCGGGCCAGTGCCTGGGCACACACCCCGACGTACTTGGTCAGGCCGGCCGGGATCGTGCCCTCGACCTCGAAGGAGCCCTTCCAGTCGCGCAGCTGGCGGAGGTAGTAGTCGCGGGTCACCCCGTCGAGGCCCGTGGCCCTTTCCCATCCGAGGAAGATGTCGCTGGCCGCCTGCATCAGGTGCTGTCCTGCCACCACCCGCTCGCCGTGATTGGCGTAGTCGCTCCTGCCCACGAACTGCTCCAGGACCGACGAATCTGCCTCCTTGGCCTGAAGGAACAGGGGATCATCCTGATCCCGTCCGACGAGGAGGAGGATCCATGCTCGGGTGCCGACGCTGCCGACGCCCACCACCTTGCGGGCGATCTGGAGGAGCTGGAACTCCTCGAGCAGGTGGCGACGGTCGGTCTGCAGCGACCGGCGATAGGTGCGGACCAACTGGTGCAGTTGCTCGAGCAGCTCGTTGCTCTCGAGTTGGGAGAACAGCTCGTCGGCGGGCACGATCAGTGGAGGGTCACTGACGATCCGCCGCTGACCATCGACCACGTGAGTGAGTTTGTCGAGAGCCTGCATGCTGTCCCGGGTTCGGGCTTTGTCGACGATCCCTCTGCTGCGCTTTGCCATGTGCTTGTCGGCTTTCGACCCCGTGGTGTGAGCCGCGGCGTGAAGGTCGGCGAGTAGTTGCTCAACATCGATGTGGGAGTACCAGACGTCAAGCGTGGACATCACCGCCAGACGTGCCATCTCCTGTCGGTAGCTGGCTCCGACCTCGATCGCTGCGGTTCGAGCCTCCTTGGCCGTGAATTCGCGGTCACGGGCGGCGATGACCGCGCTGGCGGCCAGCCGCTTGACGTCCCACTCCCAGGGACCGGGCAGGGTCTCGTCGAAGTCGTTGACATCGAACATCAATGCCCGTTCCGGGGAGGCGAAGAGGCCGAAGTTGGACAGGTGGGCGTCGCCGCAGAGCTGTACGTTGAGGCCAGAGTTCGGCGTGGTGGCCAGATCGGACGCCATGATCAGTGCTGCGCCCCTGTAGAAAGTGAATGCGGAGACGAGCATCCTTCCATATCGAATGGGCACCAGTTCTTGAACCCGCCCCTGGCTCTGCCCCTCCAGCAATTCGACCGGGTCGGGCCGCGAGGACTTTGGTTCGAACTCAGCCTGGGACGCCCGGTGCGCCCGGACGCGAGCGTCCTTGCCCATGGCTGCCCGTTCGCGGACGGACAGGTGGCTCAACGCTTGTCCTCCGCCAGTCGACTCCGGTGCTCTTGCTCTCCTTTGTACCACTTTCTCTGCCATAACTCCTCCTAGTCTCGGTCCAGGAAGTCGCGGGCCACACTCCACAGGGGTGGAGGCGACCGATCCGCCGGGTTGGCGTCAGAAGCGACGCCTCGGTCAATTGGCTAGATCCACCCTGCGTGGCATCAGGGCCCCAATCAGCCAAAAGAGGGGGAGGAAGAGTCCGATGATGAACATCACCCAGTGACCCTTCCGGATGGACATGATGCCAAGCGTCACCAATAAGACGATGTAGATGGCGCCAAGGATGAAAGCCATTTATCTTCCTTTGCTTTGTTCAAACGACGTCGATCGAGGGACCTACCCCAGGATCTTTGCCTTTTGCTCTTCGAACTCTGTTTCGGTCAGTGCCCCCGAATCCCTCAGTGCTGCCAACTGGGTGAGCTGTTCGACGGGGTCGGGAGCAGCGACAGGAGGCGCAGGAGCAGCTTGCGGCTCCGCCTCAGGTGCCAATGTCTCCTGCTGGGCACCAGCTGCTTGCTGGTTGGCGGCGTGCGAACCCACCGCAGCGGCCGTGCCCACCACTGCTGTCGTTCGTACGGCCGCCCTGGCTATTGGTCGTCTTCTCCGCATGCTCAGCTCATCTCCTAGTGCTTTATGTCTGACACCCTCCAGGCTAAGCGGAACCCCGGCAGACCAATAGGGCCGAAGGGCCCCAACCCTGAGGAAACGGTCGGCGCCGGTACCGACGTGCCGTCTGCTGACGTGGGCAACCGCGAGGGTTGGACGTTTGACAGGGCGGCGAAGGACGGCAAGTTCGTGATGATGTAGGCGCTCCCGCTCTGAACGGTGTATTCCAACCGATACCGCCCAGTCTGCGCCGGACGAGCTAGCAACTGCGACAGCGCTCACCCGTGTGAGCTGGACCTAACCCGATTGCGGAAGATTGCGGTCGGCCAGCCGCCGAAGCCGAGCGGCTTTCGCATCCCATGCGTACACGACGACGGTGCCCGCGAGTCGGTCATGCCATCCTTGCCGTGCGCGATTGGTGAGAATTCCGAGGCAACCGAGAAACAGTGCCGCAATGCTGAGTGGGAGAACGAGCGTTCGGATGCATGCTGCCCGTCCACCGATTGGTCCTGCGTCGGGACCCTCGACCCGGATCCCGAGAATTGCCATCCCGATTGTCCTCCCGCTGATCGCCCACTGGTACGAGAAGTATGCGAACTCCCAGATAACCAGAGCGGTGACGGCAACGACGGGGTGCTTGGTCAAGTCGAAGGTACGGCTAGTGACCAGCTCGATCGCGAAAGTCACCAACGCGCCGGCCGCGACGTAGATCGCCCATGACGCCAAGCCATCCATGGCAATTGCGGCGAGGCGACTCACTACACCGGCGTATTGACCCTGGCGTTCGACGGTCAGCTGGGCCGAGTGAGGAGTATCGGGGACGGGTTCGAGGCGCTCTCGCGATACGGGTGCAGGTCCTTTGGCCACAGGAGGCCTTGTTGTCAGACCGTCGGTCGGGGGGCTGGTGGGATTCACCTGAGAACCCGAAGCAATGTAGTCAGGGGCAACGGGCAGGGAAGCAGGGTTCCGTCGCAAGATTCGATTCGTCCACTTGGCGCAGAAATCGTCGAGTGTGACTCCTTGAGCCCGAACGCCATCAAGAATCTCGGTCAGGATTCCCGCTGTTGATTTCACGATGAGTGAGCCGAGCTCAGTGTTCTCCACCAGCGAGTCGATGTCTATTTCCCCGACGATGGCATTTACGTCAATACGCTTCACAATGCCTTCGACGTCGACCCGTTCAATGATGTTTTCGACGTCAACCCGGTCAATGATGCCTTCGACATCCACCCTTCCGAGCAGAGCGTTGACATCGATTGCCGCGAGTACCTCGTTCACGACCCGAGCGGCGACAGCTTCAGTCAGTTGCTCGAGTCGGAGTGCTGCAGGGTTCGGGCTCACCGCTCAGGACCCGATTCAACGTTCGATCGCTGACTCCAGCGAACGCCAATGTATGACCAAATGGACACGCCTGCCACATCCTGTCCCGCCCAGGCACGGCCCACTTCGTTCCCACCGTAGGCATCTGGCATCGTCGCATCTCCTCCCTATCCGTTAGCTCACGCTATGGCAGTAGAAAGGCCGGTCGTTAGGGGCGAAGGTCACGAAAGCGAGCAGCTTCTGGCTCGTAGGAATCGATGCTGGCTTACAGACCGGGCTCTAACTCGGGGGGGCCGGCTTGTTTTGGTCGCTTCCCAGGACCAAACCACACTCGACCCAGGCCCACCGGAACCGTTGTAAAGGATGTAGTGATCGTGAAATGTTTGACTAGTGGTTGCCGAAAACCAATCCCCAGCTCATGAAACCAAGCGGTATTTGTGAATATGGCCGCTCAGGACGTCGGTTCGTTGAAGGTGCACGCTGTCGGCGTCACCTGTCGGAGCCGGAGTGGTTTCGCCAGCGGAAGGTGCCGGTTGTAGTGCTCGGCGTACTTTGGAGCTCGCCCTGGATTCGCTTGTAGCCCCACCTGTCGCTCTCCCGTGAGATCCGCCAAACCAGGACTTGGGTCTCGAGGGAAATTCTCGGCCGCGAGACGACCCGATGGGGGAAGTGCCACTTCGCCTTCACAAGTTCCCGGTGCCAGCGACGAAGGGTGTCAGGCGTGAACAGGTTGGACACCCGCTCGCGAGCTGGCGGAGCCGTTGGAGAATCGTGAGCACAAGCCGTTCCTCCTGACGCGTCTTCGGGTGGGGGACCTGGCGGCGCAAGACAACCAGCTCCTGGCGCAATACCAGCAGCTCGAGATCCTTCGAGCGAGACGACCGGCATGCGAGGAGCAGCAGTCGGAGCACCTGGCGGGGGAGAGGATGATGAGGCGGACGGTCACCCGGCCAGTTTCGCACCCGAGTTATCGGTGGGCTCGGCCTGGCTACGCGTCGATTGTGAGGTGGAACGCTTCATGTTATGTGTGTGCTGAGATCTCCTTCAGCGCACGGGCGTGGAGGCTCGCGACTATCTCGACGATGCCATAAGCGATCATGCCTAGACCAACGATCACGCAAATGATGGACAACGACAGCGAAGGGTACACAAGGCACACGATACCGACGATCATCGCAATTGTCCCCAGTATCACGATCGGCCAACTGACTTCACCTTCGTTCGCGCTGAAGCCGTGAAGCACCTGCGCAGCGCCGCCGATAGTCCAGAAGATGCCGACAAGGAACCCCAGAACGGCAACCGTCGCATTTGTGTGGGCCAGCACAAGCATCGCGATGAGGATTGCCAGTAGTCCAACGACCAAAAGTCCGGTTCGTTCACCTACCGCGCCGATCGCCTGGATTAGCCGGATGATGCCCAAGATGAGAAGCCAAATACCGAAGATCACAGCGATGGCATGCACGGACTTGCCGGGCCGGAACGTCAGGACCACGCCAAAGGCGATCGTGATGACACCGAATAAGGCGAGCAACCACCACTCTCGCCCGAGAGACTTGATACTTGCCGCCAAGTCGGGAGTATTCGTACTTGACATATGCGTACTAGACATTCGAACTCCTACTGTGCGAAACAATCACCAGTCATGACGCACCCAGCACGGTCAAGCGCCAGTCCGGTTGTTTGGGCTACCTCCCAGAGCACGTTGGAAGCCGAGTGCGTATCACGAAAGTCTTATGCCTCAGGCCTCGACGGACCAGAGTCTTTGGTCCCTTCACGGTCCATTTTCAGCTCGGCGTGCTCCTTGCGCAGGCGCTGGAGTTCAGCCAGCAACGTCTGGTGGATGCCGAGTGCGGCAACACCTGGCGCATGGACCGATCCGACGGTCAGGTTCACGGACCTGACCAAAGACTCTGGGTGTGGGCGCTTCAGCGGGAAACGATCATCAAGACGTCAATCAGGCACTTTGATAGCACATCCGATTTATCCCGAGGAGTTCCGTCACTATGGTCGCAATCGACGCATGGGGGAGCCTTGGCTGGGCGACGGTTGATTCGCTAGGGCCCGGAATGACCTTCCCTAGTAAGCATCCCTGAGAACCACGCTACGACCTGGTTTACCAGCTGCGGCTCACTTGGGCTCTCACCGGGCGTCTCGAGCCCGTGCTGACCGCCGACGACGAGCACGAGCTGCACCGGTACGCCGGCCGCCTGCAGCTTTGCGGCGAGGAGTTGGGATTGCGAGAGCGGCGCAATGGTGTCCGCGGTGCCCTGGAGGATCAGGAACGGCGGGTCGCCGGGGCTGACGTAGGTCGTCGGGCTGAGCCGTACCAGGTCCTTACGCGCGTCCGTTGGCGATGCGGAGCCGAGGATACGGGCGATCTGGGTTGCGGCGATCTTGTCTCCGCCTGGGAGCGACCGAAGGTAGTTGACCTCGGCCGGCAGGTCGACAATTCCGTACATGTCGACGACCGCCTGCAGCCGATTTGACTGCAGGTGGTAGGGGCCGGCGAAAAACCCGGCGGACGGGGGCGCCGTCGCCACTAAGGTCACGAGTTGGCCCCCGGCACTGTCGCCCCAGGCGCCGATGTGGTGGGGGTCGATGCCGAGGGTGTGGGCCCAGTCCCGCAGGTACCGCACCGCGCAGGCTGTGTCTTCCACCTGGGCCGGCGCCTTGAATCGTGGCGCGAGCCGGTAGTCGATCGCGGCGACGACGAAGCCAGCCTGGTTGAGGGCTGGCCGGAGGTGGTCGATGAACCCCGACTCATTGAGGTTGCCGCCCATCCAGTCGCCGCCGTGGACGAAGAGCACGGCCGGCCTGGCGCCCCCGGAGAACGGTGCTGTAAGCAGCATCGACTGGCTGCTGCAGTAGCGGACGCTCTCGCGTGCACCAGGGCCGAGTGCCGTCGGCGCCTGGCTGCCAGCGGGGGCGGCGGAGCCCGTCCGGGCCGAAGGCCCACAGGCCGACGCGGCAGCGCCCAGGGCCACGGTCACCAAGATCGCGACCGGCACCCGGTGGGCGGCGGACATCAGCTACTCGAGCATGCTGGATTCGACGAAGAGTCTGACAAGCAGCACCGCTCCTTCGTCACGTTGGGGACCCGGCCGCGCATCGTAGGAGGAGGTGGCTGGCCTGGCAAGTTGTGGGTGCCGCCGTTGTTTTCGTGCGCGATCCGTGCGGGTAGGAACGGAAAATTGGGGGAACCAACTGTCACAAGCGGTCAATAGAAATGGCCATGTACCTGGAACTACGTGAATTTGGCAAGGTCAGCCCATCGGACGGTCTGAATTCGCAATGTAGAAGTCGGCGGTTCGAGTCCGCTCAGCTCCACTCGAGCTGAGCGTGGCACAACTATCGATGTTTAGGCCGCCACCTGGCTGACCGGATGCCCGCCTCCGGCTAGCCAATACACTGGAGCAACAGCTCCCGGATAGTCGACCGAGAGAACGGAGCCGCCATGGATGCCGCCATGCCCTCTCCCTCCGTAGACGTCCAAACCCTCGTGCGCGACGCGCCGGGAACGTGGTCACTGGATCCTGCCGCCTCGACGGTGGAGTTCCACGTCAAGCACTTCTGGGGCGTCATCACCGTCCACGGCCACTTCGAGCGGATCGAAGGAGAGGGGACCGTCGACGAGGCGGGGAACATCTCGGGCGAACTGCGCATCGATGCAGGCTCGCTCACCACGAAGAACGCGAAACGTGACCAGCACCTGCGCTCGGCGGAGTTCTTCGACGTCGAGCACCACCCGAACGTGGTTGTGACGGTTCGACGCCTCGTCCCCGAAGGACGCAGCGTCCTGAAGGGCCAGGTGACTCTGGAGGCCGCTGGACACAGCGAGAACCTCGCACCGATCGTCGAGGTAGTGGGAGCGTCGTCTAACGCCATGAGCTTGCGGTCAGAGGTCGTGGTCGACCGCACTGCCTTCGGGATGACCTGGAGCCCGCTCAAGATGGCATCGGGCGAAGCGCGTGTCGTCGTCAACGCCCGGTTCGCCCGGAGCTGAACTTCGAGATGGCGTCGATCCTCGGAGCTCTTGGTTCGTCGGTGGAACACCTTCGCTCTGTCGTGGAACCCCTCAGCGATACCCAGCTCGACGAGCCCGCCTATCCGGCTGAGTGGACCATCGCCGACGTCCTCTCGCACATCGGATCCGGAGCTGTGATCATGCAGCGGCGACTCGATGACATCGTCGAGGAGAACGCAACGCCCGATGACTTCGCCCCGGGGGTGTGGGAAACCTGGAACGCCAAGGTGGCCCGAGCCAAGGCGGACGACGCGCTCGTAGCGGACCGTGACCTACTAGAGCGCGTCGAGTCGCTCTCGGACGAGGATCGCTCGAGCTTCCGTTTCTCAATGGGACCGCTGGAGCTGCTGTTTGATGGCTTCGTCGGTATGCGGCTCAACGAGCATGCGCTGCACACGTGGGACATCGAGGTCACCATTGATCCGATTGCGACGGTGCCGGCCGAGTCCGCGGCGCACATTGTGGACAACCTTGAGCTCATCGCTCGCTTCACCGCCAAACCGACGGGAAACACCGGAGCGATCGCGGTGCGCACTGACCAACCGAGGCGGGACTTCTCCATCGAACTCTCTCCCGATGCGGTCACCCTCGGAGCGGGAGATCAATCGCGCCAGCCCGATCTCGAACTTCCGGCCGAGGCGTTTGTTCGTCTCACCTACGGGAGATTGGATCCGGCTCATACCCCG
Source organism: uncultured Acidimicrobiales bacterium (assembly GCA_963710495.1). GTDB lineage: Bacteria > Actinomycetota > Acidimicrobiia > Acidimicrobiales > RAAP-2 > Bog-756. Next base: position 677,617 of record CAVQAI010000009.1, on the reverse strand, counting down.
AGCACCGTTCGGGACTCCGGTGCGTTGGAGGAGTTGCGCCAGGTCTTCCCGGGTCCATAGAGGATCCGTGGGCTGGCCACGCCGAGCTCACTGAGCCGCCCCGCGTTTGCGACGATCGGCCAGCCGCCGACCACGCCCAGGAGTTTCCCAGTTCTGGCTGCCCTCTGTCCCACCAATCCGGCTTGGATTCAAGGGGTCGACGCAACAGCTTCGGCGAACGCCTCACATGGTGCCATCAAGTCGAGCGTCTTTCGGGGCCTTGTGTTGAGCGAGCGGGCGATCTTGTCGAGGTCCCGCTGGGTATAGACCGAGAGATCGGTGTTTCTCGGCAGATCTTGGCGGATGAGTCCGTTGGTGTTCTCGTTCGTTCCACGCTGCCACGGGCTCTTTGGATCGCAGAAGTAGACGTCGACGCCGGTGTCGACCGTGAAGCGGACATGTTCGGCCATCTCTGAGCCCTGGTCCCAGGTCAGTGAGCGGCGGAGCTGTGCAGGCAAGGTCACGATCCGTTTGGTCATCGCGGTGCGGACCGATTCGGCAGTGTGTCCATCTGGGAGCTTCAACAAGATGAGAAAGGGCGTCGTCCGCTCGACCAGGGTTCCGACGGAGGTCATCCGCTTACCGAAGATGAGGTCCCCCTCCCAGTGTCCGGGCACGGCCCGGTCCTCGATCTCGGCCGGCCGCTCCGAGCTATTCACCATTCCTTTGATCTTGCCCGTGCCGTGACCGGTTTTGACGCTGAAGGGTGTCATCAACAATCCGTGTGCTCTTCGTGACAGCGAATTCGCTCAAAACGTGAGAAGTGCAGGACAACCGCGGACCGCCCGTTTTCGTCGTCCTCGCCTTGAATACCCAATCGAGCCCGACTGATCCTGATAATCGTCGGCTGACACCTCGCCCACTTGGCTTGATCTCCGAGTACAACTTCCAAGATGGAAGAGTCTCGGTCGGCTATGCAGCTTCTCGGTAGTACTCGTGGATCAGTCCGCCAAGTCGATTGCGGCGGCTAATGCGGTCCCTGGTGGAGGAGAGGGATTGAATATTCGAGCATCCCTCGGGAGGAAGCAGGTCGCGTCCCCGGTGTGGTCTTTCCCGGTTGTAATGATCGACATACGTCTTAAGCACTGATCGGAGGTGACGTTCGTTCATGATGAAGACCCGGTCGAGGCATTCATTTCGGACCGTCCGAACGAATCGCTCGGCATAGGCATTGGCTCGGGGTGCCCGCCAAGGTGTACGTAGGATCCTGATCCCTTCTACCTTGAAGACCTCGTCGAACGCGGCACCAAAGCGCTTGTCACGGTCGTGGACGAGGAACTTGATCGGAATGTCTCGGGATTCCGTGCCTCGGAGAGATTCCGGGCGATCTGGGTGCACCAGGAGAGATTGGTGGCCCCGTCGGTCAACCCGACGATCAGGACCTTTCTGGTTTGGAGATCGATGAAGAACAGCACGTGAAGCGTCTCAGCCTCACCGACTCGACCGTGAACAGGTCACAGGCGATGACCGAGGCCGGCTGGTTTCGCATGAACTGGCACCACGTGTCCCGCTTCGGCCCAGGCCTTCGCTTTGGCGCGATGATTCGCCGGATACTCGAAGCAGAGATCTCGGTGCCCAGCTTCTTCAGTTCCCCTTGGATGCGCCGGTAGCCCCAGAGAGGGTTCTCCTTCGCAATCCGCCAGACGAGCAACTGGGTCTCAACCGGGATCCTCCGTCTCGGATTGACCCGATGAGGTCGGCACCACTTCCGCCGTACCAGCTCCCGGTGCCACCGTCGTAGGGAGTCCGGCGTGACCAGGGATGAGATCCGTTCGGACGCTGGCCGTAACCGCTGGAGTGTGGCCAAGACGATCCGCTCCTCCGGTCGGATCCGAGGACGATTCACCTGGCGACGAAGGACACTGACCTCTTGGCGGAGCACCAGGATCTCGATGTCCTTGGACCGCGATGATCGACAGGAGAGAAGAACCAGTCGGAGCAGTTGACGACCGATGAGGGCGACGAGACGCACGAGCATCTCGGGAGTCTGACCGACCCCTTGAGCCAGGATCCTGGCGCTAAGGCGTTCGGCGGATCTGCCTGGTCAGCGGACAGGCGCCGTCCAGACACCCCTTCACGACCGGCGGCGGGACAGCGATCGCACCCCGTCATTGCGGGTTGAGTTCGACTAGGGACTCTGGCAGGCAACATGCACAGTCGAGGCATCTCGAATCAGGGATAATCCACTTCCGAGTGAATGCTCACTCCCTTTCGGGCGGGCACTGAATGCCGCCCATGGCCATGAGTTGGCAGAACGTCGAGCGGGCCATCTTCCACACACCGTCAACCAGGACGGCATCACCACGGTGACGAGTGAGCACGGGCCCGCCATTTACTGAAATAGAGAACAACAAGGCCGCATGCTCGGTGTCGACAAAAACGAGATCATCGATTGAGATCACGACTTCTGCGACATCAGGTCGTTGTTCCTTGGCCGCGGCCAACGTTGGGCCGAGGTTCTCGCCATGTTCGACCCAGAGGAGGGACTGGCCATCCTCGCTGAGTGTTCCGTGGTTGGAGTAGGAAGCGGAAATCTCGGCTCGGGCGGCGCCGGGATCCTCGGGCTGAGGACCGGAAGGACCCAGCTGGTGTTGGGTCAGTCCGCGCCGCCTTTGACTCAATCGTATCTGGTCAACTCGCCCCGCCCACTGGCGAAGGCACCGTTCGCAAATGAATGCGTCATCACCGGCGACCAAGTGCCCCGACTCGGGCGGCGTCCGTCCACAAAACGAGCACGCCACAATGCGGGGCTCGAAGCCAGGCCGTCGATACGACCCTGCCTGTACTTCGATCTCGGAGGCAGGTTCATCGTGCCCGGAGGGGGAAAGGAGCCGGATTACTTGTTGGCGCACCCTGGACAGATCAAAACCGAGGCCGACGAGTATTTGGGCACCGACGCCCTCACCCTCCCGCAGAATGCCGAGAAGCATGTGCTCGGTGCCGATGCTGTGGTGGCCGAGCTGCAGAGCCTCTCGCAGCGATAGCTCCAGCACCTTCTTCGCCCGTGGAGTGAAGGGAGGTGAGCCGGACTGACCAATAGCGGTCAAGCTGATTGTCTCCTCGACCCTTGGCCGCACGACCCCGTGCGAAATGCCCAGTGACCGCAGTGCCTCCGACCCAACGCCGAGATCTTCTCGGAGGAGGGCGAGGAGGATGTGTTCAGTGCCGATGAAGCTATGACCGAGAAGCCGAGACTCCTCCTGAGCCAGCACCAGTACACGACGGGATTGGTCGGTAAAGCGCTCGAACACTGTTGCCAGGCTAGTGATCTGCCTCAGCTCGTGAAGCGGAGCCGTCTCTGCCTGAGGATTGCCAGTGTTGCTCAATTCAAAATGCCCGTAGTCCCGGAAAACGACAGGGCAGGCCGCGATCGAAGTGTAGGAGGCCTAAAGCTCGGCAGCTATCGCCTTGGAGGACTCCGGCAGGACGTGCGGAGATCTATCGGGCTCCCATCGGGTCTGTCTTGGCTCTGGCGGAAGGTTCGAGAGGACCGGCCAGCTCCGAAAAGCGACGAGCGGCAGGTGAGAGTGCGCCGGGTCGATGGATCAGAGCCAGGTGCCGCGCCGCCGGTGGATTCGGACGGGCGACCTCCGCTCCGAGCCGTTGGGCGATGCGGGCCATGGAATCGGGGACCAGGGCGGCGCCGGCACCGGCGATGACCAGTGGCAGGATGGCATCCCGCTGGGCTGTGACAACGGCCAGTTTCGGTGTCAGTCCGACCGAGCCAAGCCGCTCGTCGAGGAGGCGACGGGTCGATGTTCCTTCCGGCGCGGCCACGAAGGACGTGTCGGCGAAGTCCGTCAACTTCCCTTTGCCGGCATCACTGTTTAGGGTCCCCGGCGGCAGGATGAAGACGAGCTCTTGGGCACCAAGTCCCACTGATTCGAGGGTCTCAGGCACGTCCACCGCGTCGGTAAGTCCCAATTCGCATGTCCCGGTCTCGACGAGAGCGAACAGGTCGCGGCTGTCCTCGGGAGCAGCCAGATCGACGCGAACGCCAGGGTGGTGCCGCCGGAATCGACCGACAAGGTCGGCCGTGGGGTCGGCGGCCAACGTTGGAAGGCTGGCCAGGGACAGCACCCCCGATTCGAGCCCGGACACCGCCTCCACCGCCTCGCGACCGGTGTCGAGGTCGCGGAGCACCTGTCGGGCGGGTCCGATCAGCGCGCGTCCGGCGTCGGTGAGCTGCACCCTCCGCCCGATCCGGTCGAAAAGAAGGATCCCGAGCTCAGCCTCGAGTTCCTTTACGGCCAAGGACAGCGCCGGTTGCGATACGAATGTTGCCCTGGACGCGGCGGTGAACCCACCGTGGTCCACGACGGCTACGAAGTGCTGCAGCCTCCGGCTATCCATTGGTTTAGCTTATCAATAGTAGAAAGAATATCTATTTCTTTTCTGGAGTGGACAGCATCACAATCCATGGGGTGCAGACCGTCGATGAGCTGAGTCCGGTCGGGTGGCACCGCCTGGTGATCGAACCAAGGCGGCCCGAGGCCATCCGGCAACGACCGGACGCCTACTGGCTGGCTGTCGCAGCGGTGTGTGTCGGGGCCTTCATGGGGCAGCTCGACGCCAGCATCGTGACCGTCGCCCTCCCGAACCTGCAGCGAACTTTCCACGCCGGCGTGGGGGCCGTCACGTGGGTCGGGTTGAGTTATCTCCTCGTGCTGGTGGCAACGGTGGCCGCGGTCGGTCGTTTCGCCGACATGTGGGGACGCAAGCTCCTTTATGTCTACGGCTTCGGCATCTTCATCGTCGGCTCGGCGCTGTGCGGCCTCGCCCCGAGCCTCGGAGCGCTCATCGGCTTTCGGGCCCTCCAGGCGGTGGGCGCAGCACTCCTGCAAGCCAACAGTGTGGCCATCATTGTGCTGGCCGTGCCCAAGGGGTCGCTGGGCAAGGCGATCGGCATCCAGGGTGCCGCCCAGGCCATCGGACTGGCCCTCGGACCGACGGTGGGGGGATTCCTCCTCGCTGCCGGCGGATGGAGGCTCATCTTCTATGTCAATGTTCCCTTCGGACTGGTCGGCATGATTGCCGGGATACTCTTGGTGCCGCGGAGTCGTCACCTCCAGGCACGGGTGTCTTTCGATTGGACGGGCCTGGCCCTGTTCTTCCCTGCCGTCGTGGCCTTGTTTTCGGCCGTCTCCTTCGGAAACTCGATGGGTTGGACGTCACCGCTCATCGTCGGCTTGTTCTTCGTCGGACTGGCACTCGGCGTCGGGTTCGTGCGGCGGGAGCATCGATGCAGCCAACCCATGCTCGATCTCGGACTCTTCCGTCGGTCGCGGTTCAGTGTCGGCATCACCAGCGGCCTGCTCTCCTATCTGGTGATGTTCGGTGTCCTCTTCCTGGTGCCCTTTTACCTGGAACGGGGCCTGCGACTCGGCTCTGGTCGAGCCGGTCTTGAGCTCATGGTCATGCCACTCGCTCTTGGAGTTACGGCCCCGGTGGCCGGCCGGCTGGCCGATCGACTTGGCGCGCGGCCACTGACCGTCGGCGGCTTAGCCATCGTGGCAGCTGGGCTCATGCTGTTGGCTGCTCTGCGGCCCTCGACGTTGGTGTTCCTGGTGCTGTTGGCCATCGTGGGTACCGGACTTGGTCTCTTCATTCCGCCGAACAACGCCGCCATCATGGGTTCCGTGCCCCAGAAGCAGTCTGGCCTGGCATCCGGCGTGCTCAACATGACCCGTGGCATGGGAACCGCGCTCGGCCTCGCCCTGACCGGCCTCGTCTTCGACATTTCAGGCGGAAGGCTCCTCACCGCTCCATCGGTTGCGCATGCCTTCACCGTCACCTCGCTGTTCCTCGCGACAGTGGCCCTCATTGCCGGAATCGTGGCTGGAGTGCGGGAAGGCGGGCCCTTGGCCCATACAGCGGATTCCGGACTGGAGTGATTGCGAAACCGTCGAGCAAACGAGGAATGTGCCGAGATACATGATCCTCCTCGGCGTCCTCGTCTTTTGGACCGGGGTACTGGGAAACGTAAGTGTAGTTACGGGGAGCCGGGCGTGATCGGTGACACGGAGGCCCTCATTCTCTGGTGGTTGGGATTGGCGATTGTCGTAGCCAGGCAGATGCGGCGGATGAAGGACCACCAAGAGCGATGATCCCTTCCGGACGCACTTGAGGGTGTCATTCGAAACACCGCGCCCCGGCCGAGCAGTGGTCAAAGCCGTCAGCGGTGGTCACCCAAGTCGCACTGGAAGTGCCACTGTGAGCGGTCTATCAGTCGCCATTGATCGCGACCCCCCGTGTGAACCAGCTCCAAGGCTTCGGGCCCTTCCCGTACTGCTGGGTCAGGTCATCAATGGCGAAGCCTGCGTCTCCAACCAGGGATACTGCGTCCCTAGTGAGATGGCAACCGTCGGCGAGCCGACGCTGCAGCGGTTCGATCCGCCGTTGCCAGACCACCACATCTGGTTCGGGCGCAAGGCCATGCTCGAGGAAATGGAATCGACCGCCAGGCCGAAGCACCCGTCGAATCTCTGCGAGAGCGGCGTCAGGACTGGGAATCGTGCATAGGGAAAAGGTGCACAAGGCGCTGTCGCAGCTGTCGTCGGGGAGGGGAACTGACTGACCGTCGAGTCCGATGTGCTCGACGGTCTACTGCTGACTCTCTGATGCGCTTCCCCGCAATCTGGAACGCCGTCGACGAGGGCTCGACGGCGAAGACCCGCTCGATGCGTGGTGGGTAGTAGTCGATGTTGAGGCCCGAGCCGAACCCGATCTCGAGGACTCGACCCGACAGACCAGAGGTCACTTCGGTGCGCCACCGTCGAAGTCCGGCAATCCCACAGGCTCGGTCCACCAGCCGGGGAACGACGTGCTCACGGTAGAAGCCCATGCTGCCAAAATACCGGCCCGGCGTCCCCATCCCAGGCGGGACCCCTCCGATCAGTACCAGGCGGTCGTGTCGCGCAAGCCCAGAAAGTCGAGCACCTCGGTGAGCACCTGGCCTCCGGCCTCCTTGGCGATGGCGAGGGAGACCGGTATGTCGAGGTCGTCGAGGAGGGCTGCGACCACCTCTCGCCGGGCGCTGTCACGCTCGATAGGGGTCGTGGCGCTCTTCCACATCTCGTCGAGCTGTGCGGTCGCCTCTTCGAGAGAGTTCTCCTCGAACTCCCAGCTGGCCCGCCAGGGCTTCGAAAGGATCAGGTAACGGATGGCAGCCGCCGACCAGCGCTCGAGCAGGTCGTGGACCAGAACCAGGTTGCCGGCGGACTTGGCCATCTTCTGCCCCCCGATCATCACCGTGCCCACATGCATCCAGGAGCGGGCGAAGGGGGCCACGCCGGTGAAGGCTTCGGCGAGTGCCGCTTCATAGGCGTGGTGCGGGAACCGGAGGTCGGCTCCACCGCCATGCAGGTCGACAGTCGGACCGAAGGTGGAGAGCGCCATTGCCGCGCATTCGGCGTGCCACCCGGGCCGTCCCTGTCCCCATGGGCTGGGCCATGCCGGCTCGTCACCGGAGGAGCGTTGCCAGATGACGACATCCACTGGATTCTCCGCTACCTCGTCGATTCGAACCTCATGGCGGGCCGAGTCTTCGCGAAGCAGAGTTGCGGCCTCACCGGGGTCGAGACCTGCGATCTGGCACACCTGTTCCCCAGGGAAGAAAACCGACCCGTCACGCTCATAGGCGGCTCCTTGGGCCAAGAGGCCGAGGGCAAGGGTAATGACGTCGTCGACGTAATCGTGGCTTCTCGGCTCGAAGGCCGGGCGAACGATTCCGAGATCCGACGCATCGCGCTCGAACCGGTAGGTCTGCTGGGTCGCCAAGGAGCGCCAGGGAACACCTCGGGATCTGGCCTCGGCCAGAAGATGGTCGTCGACATCGGTGACGTTGCGACACACGTCGACATGTGCGCCGGTGAGGTGCAAGACCCGGGCGGCCAGATCGGTCCATACGAACGTGGCGGCATGACCGAGGTGGGTCGTGTCATAGGGGGTGATTCCGCAGACGTACACGCGTGCCGAGCCGATGATCGGCACGCGGGCCTCCCCGACCCGGAGGGTCGCCCCTACGGTCGTTCCGTCAGCGAGTGCCATTACCGTCCTCCGATGTCCGTGGCCGGATGGTCAGGGTGGTCATTGTTGTTCGAACGCCCATTTCGTGAAAGCGCACCACCGAGCCCTACGTGAAGATGATCTCACCACCGGCGGCCATGGCGTAGAACTCACCGACGGTGATGATGTCCATGACCTGGTCGATCAGGTCGTCTTTGGTGAGCTCGAACAGATCCGTCGATGCCTTGCACGCATAGATCCCCGCACCGGTATCGGCGATCATTTCGACGAACTCCGGAATGGGGGGAATGTCGAGCTTCTCCATCTTCTTTTCGAGGTAGTGCGTCATCACCGACGACACTCCAGGCAGGCCCCCGGCGATCGTGGCCAGGTGCAGACCGGGATTGCCGACAGTGGCAACCTTGATGTGGTCGATCGTGCTCCGATGAACCACATCAAGGCCGAAGAACGTGAAGAAGAGATTGGCGTCGATCCCTTCGGCGCGGGCGCCGTTAGCCATGATCAGCGCCGGATAGACGCCTTCTAGCGATCCCTTCGAGACGATGATCGAGACCTTTTCGATCGGGTCACTCATAGTGCACCTTTCTGGGTGAGTCCGGTTCTGTGCAATCGGAAACCAACCGAGCGGTTAGATGCAGCCTCGCGGCTTGGGGATACCGGCGATCATGGCGGCTGTTTTGGCTGGGCCCTTCGGAAACAGCTGGTAGAGCTCCTTGATCGAGACGCCGGAGGTCTTGCCGAGGACTCGGACGGTCGGTCCGGTTCCCTTTTCGGCAAACTCGGCCCGCATGAATTTGATGACCTGCCAGTGAGGTTCGGTGAGTTCGCCAATACCCTGTGCCTTGGCGATCTCCGGGGCCATGGCCTCGGTCCACTGGCTGGGGTCCTCGAAGAACCCCTCATCGTCGACGGCGACAGTCGTGCCTGCGTAGGTGGCGGTGGGCATGGTCGGCTCCTTATCCTTTGATCCGACGGGTGGCTCGGGCGGTCATGGGACGCTCTCGAAGTCCTTGCCCCGGGTGGGCATCGCCGTGCCGACACCGGGAAGGTCACGGCCGGGCAGCAGGCTGTGCCAGTAGAGCGGCTGGAACATCAGTTTCCCCAGGTGGTTGAGCCGTGACTCCTTCAGCAACGGCAGACCGACCGAGGTGGGGTAGTGCCCGGGCAGGGGCTCGGTGTCGTAGTTGAAGTCGATGAGCAACGCCTTGCCGAACCCGGTCTCAATAAAGCAATTGGTGTGACCATCGAAACTGCCGTCGAGGGGCTGGTCGGCCAGAAAGCGCCGGATGTTCTCGACGAGGACCTCCCCTTCGAAATGGGTGACCGACCCGGCCTTGGACGTGGGGACACCGGCGGCATCACCGATGGCAAAGATGTTCGGCTTGACGGTCGACTGGAGGGTGTGTTCGTCCACCGGCACGAAGCCCAACTCATCCCCGAGGCCTTGGGATCTCGCCACGTAGCTGGCGCCGCCATGGAGGGGTACGACCACGGCCAGATCGAAGCCGACCTCGCGCCCGTCGTAGGAGACAAGGCGCCCACCGGATCCGTCCACCTCACCGGTATTGAACTCGGTCACGAGTGCGACGCCCTTCTCTTCGAGCAGCCCGGCAAGCGTCTTTGACGCCACTGGCTTGGTAAAGGCGCCGTCGAGTGGGGTCACATACGTCAACTCGACTTGGTCGCGAAGGCCGGACTGCCGGAAGTACCAATCGGCCAGGAAGCAGAACTCGAGGGGCGCGACCGGGCACTTGATGGGCATGTCGACCACGTTGACTACCAGCCGGCCTCCATCGAACCCCTCCAGTGCATCATGCAGCGCGGCGGCGCCCGCCACGTCGTAGAAGGTGAAGACCTTCTCCTTCCACCCCGAGCCGGTGAGTCCCTCGGTTTCCTCTTCGACCAAGATGGAGCCCGAAGCGACGACCAGAACGTCGTATCCGAGTTCCGTGCCGTCTCCAAGATGCACGGTGTCGCCTTCGATCTCGACGCGTTCGATCGGGACCTGGCGGAAGTCGATGCCCTGATGAAGCTGGTGGTGCCGAGAGCGGACGATCTCTTCGGTGTGGACCAACCCGAACGGGACGAAGAGGAGACCAGGTTGGTAGACGTGGTCGTCGTTCTGGTCCACGACGACGATCTCAACCTCCTCTTTTGGAAAGAGGCGTCGCAGCCGATTGGCGCTCAGCGTCCCCCCGGTCCCCCCGCCGAGGATCACGATCCGCTTGGTCATGATCCCATCGTGGGTCATGACAGCGTGCTTCGACTAGAGCAATTCGTCCCTCTTTGGTCGATCCTGTGGCGCAGGCCGGAGAACTCTTGGTCCGGGTCCTCCGAGAAAGTCCGACGGCACCATCGTCACCTTTCTAGGCACCATGGCGGTCTACCTGGGGAATAGAAGGAGGCGGGCCCTGTTCCGGGGGGTACCCGTTGGGGTAGGGCGACGCACGAGGAGGAGACGAAGATGAATCAGGAAGCGTTTCCCTGGCTTGGCGGTGAAGGGTCCGAGAGCTGGGTTGCTCCTATGTCACTCGGGTTTCGGGGCCGAGAACTCCCGGTAGGCGGCCCAGGCCCGCGGCCCGTAAACCGTAGCGGTGCCCCCATCCATGAGCAGGGCCACGGAAAGCGCCTCGGCCACCTCCTCGGGCGTTGCACCGTGCACGGCGGCCGCCTTGGCGTGGGACGCGATGCACCCGTCACACTGCTTCACCACGGCGATGGCCAGGGCCATCAACTCCTTGACCCGACGGCTGAGGACACCGTCGGCGATGGCGGCATTGTGCATCTGGCCGAAGCCGGCCCAGGCATCGGGCGCAGCCTGGCGCAGCTCACGGGTCGGCACTCGCAGCTCGTCCAAGACTTCTTTCGCACTTCCCATTTCTCTGGCTCCTTATCGTTGGCAATTGTGGTGAGTCCTCGTTGGAGATGATGAGCTCATACCCTCCTCCGTCTCATTGCCTACTCATGGGCAAAGCGCACGGTGGGAAGCATCCGGCTCAGCCACGTGGGGGTCCACCAGGCTGAGCTCCCTGTCAGGCGGAGGAGCACCGGTAGGAGGAGCAGCCGGACCACCAGGGCGTCGAGCAGCACCGCAACGCCGAGGATGATGCCCATCTCCTTGGGCGGAAGCGGGCCCGAGAGGGCGAAGGTGAAGAACACGGCCACCATGACCGCGGCCGCCGCGAAGATGACTCGCCCGGAGTGGGCCAAACCGTTGACCATGGCGTCCTTCGGGTCACCCGATTTCTCGTAGTGCTCTTTGGTGCTCGAGAGTAGGAACACCGTGTAGTCCATGGAGATGGCGAAGATCATGGCGAAGAAGAACACCGGACCCCACGCGTCGAGGAATCCCTGGGGGTTGAAGCCCAGCAGGCTGTGGAGCCATCCGTTCTGGAAGATGAGGCGGGCTACCCCGAAGGCCGCGCCAGTGGAGAGCAGGCTGGTCAGCACACCGAGGGCGGCAATCAGCGGTGCCTGCAGGGCCACAAGCAGCACCAGGAAGCCCAACAGCAGCACCAGTCCGATCACCTCGGGCGTCTTGGCGGCCAGCACCACCTGGAGGTCATGGTTTTCGGCGGCGGCCCCGCCGACCAGCGAGCCCGCTGGCAGCGAGCCTCGCAATCGGTCGATGGTGGTCCCGATCGCCGGTGACGAGGGGTCGACGTTGGGCACCGCTCCGATCATGACCAGGTCCGCTGAGTTCGACCGCTGGGCAGGCAACGCCGCGGCGATGCCGGGGTCACGGGCCAGGACGGCCTTGGCGGCGCCGGCGTGGACCGGCGTGGTGATGATCTGGAGCTGGCCGGGGGCACCGGGACCGAACGCCGACTGCACGAGGCCGTAGCCGACGCGGGCCGAGTCGGTGGCCGGCACCACCTTGATCGATGGCATGGCGGTTCGGAGGCCGATGACCGGGGCGGCCAGAAGGACGAGGATGGCCACAGCCACGCCCCCGAAGAACCAGGGGCGGCGCCACAGCAGTGCCCCCCACCGGGCGAAACGGGCGGAGCGATGCTCTCCCGAATGTACCCACTTGAGCGGGAGGGCATCGACCCTGTCACCCAGCTTGCCCAGTACGGCCGGCAGCAGGGTCAAGGTGGCAAGGAGCACGAAGAAGACCGACAGCATGATGCCGGCGGCCATCGACTGGAACGCCGGGGCGGGCACCAGCATGACTGTCGAGAGTGCGATGAGCACGGTGAGGCCGGAGAAGAGGACTGCCTTGCCTGCGGTGTCCATGGTCTCGCCTACCGACTCGCGGACGTGTCGATTCCGTCCGAAGTGCGCCCCCCTAAACCGGACCACGATGAACAGCGCATAGTCGATCCCGAGAGCCAGGGCGAACATGAGAGCGAAGTTCATGGCCCAGATCGAGATGGGGGCGAGGTGGGTGAGCAGGTCGAGCAAGCCCGCTGCGCTCAACAGGCCGACGAGAGTCAACAGCAGAGGAAGTCCTGCCGCCACGAGAGATCCGAAAGCCAGCAGCAGGATGATCATGGTCACCGGCCACGAGATCATCTCGGAGCGCAGCATGGCTGTCCGGTTGGCGGTGTTGAAGTCCGACCACAGCACCGACGCACTGGTGGCGGCCACGGTTACCCCGTTCCCGCTGAGCTCTCGCAACGGCTGCTGGAGGGCATCGGCGGCTCTCACCATGGTGTTGGGGTCCGCATTGGCTCCACCGAGGATGACGGCGGTTTTCCCGTCGGCGCTGATCGACACTCCGGGTTGGGGAGCCACGATCCGGCCGATCCGGGGGTCGGCGGCCAGGATCCTCTCGGCCTTGAGCAGCACGGTCTGGACCGGTGGACTCGAGATCGGGCGATCGGCGGCGATGACCACTTCGATGGCTGAGCTGGCCTGGCCGCCGAAGTCCTTCTGGGCGAGGTCCCGGACCTGCACGGATTGCGACCCATTGGCCTGCCAGCCGGCGCCGCTCAGGGCGTGCTCGACGCTCGGGGCGAAGGCAGCCAGGACGGCAACGATGGCCAACCAGGCCAGGAACACTGACCCTCGATGCGACGCCGACCATCGCCCGAGCTGACCCAAAGGGCCGAGGTTGCTCGACGGCGCCGCGTCCCTGGCGACCCGCTGGGGTGCGTCTTCGTCGGCCCGGGTCGGGTCGTTGACGACGACCGTCGATGAGGTCGGAGGAGGAGTCATTGCGCCAGTAAACCATACGGGGTAGGGTATAGGCAACCGGTGATTTACGATGGCCAGAATACCCACCCCGGTATCCTGGTTTGACGTGAGTGACCGTCCGAGAAGAGCAAGCGTGGCCAAAGTGGAGCTGACCAAAAGAGAACTACGACGAGGTGGTGGCATCGAACCGCACCGTCCTGGTCGACTTCTGGGCATCGTGGTGCGACCCGTGTCGCGTGTTCGGTCCGACCCTCGAGGCTGCGTCGGAGCAGCATGCTGACATCGTGTTCGGCAAGGTCGACACCGAGGCCCAGTTCGAGCTGGCCAGCTCGTTCGGTCCAATCGATTCCCACACTGATGATCCTGCGGGAGAAGGTGGTCGTGTACTCACAACCGGGTGCGGTCCCTGGTGACGCGCTTGAGGAGCTGATCACTCGCGCCGTTGAGTTCGACACGTCCGAGTTGCACCGGCAAGTGGCTGCCTATCGGGCCGATCGAACCCCGTCAGGATCGAGCACATGATCGTGCCACCGTGGCACATCGAATCACACCAGAGAGGAATGAATGATGGAACTCCCCGAAGGCGTCGTAACTGACGTGCGCAAGCGGTTGCGACGCGTGGCCGGTCAGGTCCAAGGCGTCGAGCGCATGCTCGAAGAGGGCCGTGAGTGCCGGGACGTCGTGGCGCAGCTGTCCGCAGCAACCAAAGCCTTGGAACAGGCCGGGTTCAAGCTGATCTCCTCCGGCTTGGTCTACTGCCTGCAGAATCCAGACGAGGCAGCTGCCGACGGATATGCCATTGACGAGGTTCAGCGTATGTTCATGAAGTTGGCATAAAGAAGGAGTTCGTGATGAGGACGATCGAGACCACAATCGACGCCACTGGCAGATGCCGGCTACCAGGTTCTGCGCTTTATGGCTTTCAATATTGGCTGGTTGAAATGGTCAAGAAGGGGTCATCACTGAACCGAGGGTAAGTGCGTGCCTCGAACCGGATGATGAGTCGCTGCATCGGGGACAATCGCACCACAGTTTTCCGACCCTTCTTGGCCGGGGCCATTGACCCTCGCATTATTCGCGTGATGCTCAACACCCACACGGTCCCGTGCACGCCGAGCGCAGCCGGTTCGGGAGCGATGACCGGTGAGCTGGCGCGTGCATAGTCCCACCGGCCGGCATCGTCGGTGCCGTGAGGGGAGGGCAAGTCGCGTTGATCACCCTGATGGTGCAGGTGCCCTTCAGCCTCCGGCACGTGGTCAGCGAACAGCGTACGATGCCATTGCTCTTTCGGCGGTCGGTCTGAACCGATCCCATCCCGACGTGGGAGCTGCGGCAATGACGACACTCTTGTGTCGCGCTCCGCTCACGAGGAAGGCGATCTCGTGGAAGTTGTTGCTCCCGACCTTGGTGACACAGTTGTCGATGACACACGATCCGTGTCCCTCAAGAAATGGCCTCGTCTCCACCGACGCGATCTCATGAACGGACTGGCGTCGTCATCGATCAGGTGACCGACCCGAAAGCGGGCCCACCCGCGTAGTCGCTCGTTGCCCTGCAGTGGCGTAGCGTTGAGATACGCGACATAGGTGCCATGAATGGGCCACGTGGACGTCGAGGTGCGTGTCAACCGCTGGGAATCTGAACCTCGAATGCCGGGATCGGATCTGGGAACCCCTTGAGGTCGAGAGCACCCATTCCGTTGAATTCGAATCGTTTACCCAGGCACAGGTCCCGCACCGCACTCGATACCGCAATGCCCCCGCGCGGGGCGATCGCGCACAGTCGGGCCGACAGCTGGACGACCGCTCCGAAGAGATCGCCAAGCTCGGTAATCGGTTCACCGACGCTGATGCCGATGCGGACGTCGATGGGAAGACGAGCCTCCTCGTTCCGCTGGCGCAACGAACGCTGGATGTCGATCCCGTACTCGACGGCGGCCGACACCGAGGTGAACGAAGCCATGAGCCCGTCGCCCGTGTGCTTCACTTCGTGTCCACCTCGCGTGGACAGTGCCCCCCGCACGACGTCGTCATGTTCGTGCAGGACCGTCATGAATCCTTCATCGCCGAGCTCTTGAGTCTGACGGGTGGAATCGCACAGGTCGGTGAAGACGATGGCGCGCACGGCGGAGTCGACGTAGGCCTCTCCTGGGGGATGCTGGGGGAGGGGGCCGAGGAACGCACTGACAGGCCCCTCTCCCACCTCGATGATCCTGTCAGCCACTAGGCCGTGAGCTTCCCGATGCACTGTCTCGAGGGACTCGCGGTCGGGTCCCTCGGCCAGGCAAAAGACCGCCGCTCGTTGTTCGTCGAACCAGTACGTGACATACCGGACTCCGTATTTGTCCTGGACAGTGAGGTCGAGCTCGTGCGCGGCGGCGATCATCGATGCGGTCGCACCAGGGGCATCGTGTCGATCCAGAAAGAGTGGCATGTCAGCCTTCCCGTGGTCGGCGGGGCCGTGACCGCTGTTCGGAGACGAGCAGGTTGGCAAGCGGCACGGCCGTGGTCATTTGCTCCTCACACCTCGTTGTTCTCGCAACCAGCCGCGAGGCCAGTCAGAAGAGTCTCCACCAACGTACGCACTTCGTTCCGAGCGGCGACGTGGTTGTCCGCGGCAGCTACGAACAAGCACCCTTCGTTCAACGCTCCCATCACCATCAATGCGAGCGGACGGAGGGGAGCGGCACGGATCCTGTGGAGGCGCATTGCCCTGCGCAGCACGCCACGCAGTGGCACCGCTCCGTATCGGGCCTCGACGTCGCGTACCGTGTCCCAACCCAAGACCGCCCTTGCGTCACGCATGACGATTCTCTGCACGACGGGATCGAGGTTAGCGTCGATCCAGAGTTCGCACCCCTGTACGAGGGCTTCCCACGGGTCCGGGCGGAGGAACTCGGCGACCACTTGATCGGAGACCTCGCGCTGGACCTCCTCGTAGACCGCGGCGAACAGATCCTCCTTGCCCTGGAAGTGATGGTAGAGGGCTCCTTTGGTGACGTTCGCACCGGCCACGATCTCGTCCAGCGATGTCGATGCAAAGCCGCGCTCGGCGAAGAGACGGCGCGCCGCGCCGACAAGGGCGGCCCGGGTCGACGCGCCCTGGGCCGCCCGGGTCATGGCGGGTGCAGCGCCTCCCTTGACATCCATACTCACGGTATGCATAATAACACACTGTGAGTATGTAGTTAAGAGACTATCGGTATGCCAAGGGGAACCCAAGAGAAGGGGGTCCGAGTGCCCAAGTACATGATCGAGCGTGAGCTCCCAGGGGCTGGGGAGCTGAGTGCCACCGAACTGCAAGCCATCGCCGGCAAGTCGAACAAGATCATCGCGGAGCTGGGCCCGGAGATCCGCTGGCTGACCAGCTACGTGACCGACGACAAGCTCTACTGCGTCTACGTCGCCCCTGACGAGGACATCCTGCAAGAGCACGCCCGGTGCGGGGGGTTCCCGGCTGACTCGATCAGCCGCGTGGCGACCGTGATCGACCCTTCCACCGGTGACTGACTCCGTGGCCGGGTGCAGGCGGCGGCGCCGACGCCACCACCACCATCACGACTTGCCGATCCGACCCGACGGCGACCAGGAGGCAATCCGATGACAACAGTGAACGAGGCCGCGGTCGTCGACCCCGACAAGCTCATGGCCTTCGTATTCAAGGCGGTCGACGAAGTCGGCGCCACCCTCAACTCGGCCCTCGTCGTCCTCGGGGACAAGCTCGGCCTCTACCGGGCAATGGCTGGAGCTGGCCCGCTCACCTCGGACCAGTTGGCGGGGCGGACGGGTACGGCCGAGCGCTATGTCCGAGAGTGGCTCAACGCACAGGCCGCCGGCGGCTATGTCGAGTACATCCCGGCGACCGGACGCTATGTGCTGCCGGCGGAGCAGACGGTGGCACTCACCGACTCGTCGAGCCCGGCCTTTCTTCCCGGCTTCTTCCAGATCGCCATCGGCTCGGTGATCGACTCGCCCCGGATCGCCGAAGTGGCGCGCACTGGTGACGGGATCGGCTGGCACGACCACGTGGACGACGTCCACGACGGTTGCGAGCGGTTCTTCCGGCCCGGCTACAACGCCCATCTGGTGACCGAGTGGCTGCCCGCACTCGAAGGGGTGGTGGACAAGCTCGAGGCAGGCGCAAGCGTGGCCGACGTCGGATGCGGTCATGGGGCGTCGACGGTCCTGATGGCCGAAGCCTTTCCTGACTCGAGCTTCCTCGGCACCGACTACCACACCGGGTCGATCGACACCGCCCGCCAAAGGGCCCGGGATGCCGGTGTGGCCGAGCGCGTCAGCTTCGAGCGGGCTCCCGCGTCGTCGTTTCCCGGCCGAGAGTACGACCTCGTCACGATGTTCGACTGCTTGCATGACATGGGGGATCCTGCCGGAGCGGCCGCCCATGTGCGGGAGGCCCTGGCCGACGAGGGCACGTGGATGATCGTCGAGCCCGCCGCCGGGGACCAGATCGAGGACAACATGAACCCGGTGGGCCGCGCCTACTACGCCTTCTCCACCCTGCTCTGTACGCCGTGCTCGCTCTCCCAGGAGGTCGGCCTGGCCCTCGGGGCCCAGGCGGGAGAGGCCCGCATCCGGGACATCGTCACCGGCGCCGGATTCAGGCGGTTCCAGAAGGTGGCAGCCACACCGTTCAACAGTGTGTTCGAGGCCAGGCCGTAGCACGGATGGTTACGGCCAGACCATGACGGGCTACGGCACACTCGAGGCGGACTACGTGGTCGTCGGGGGCGGCGCCGTCGGCATGAGCTTCGTCGACGTCATCTTGGCGGAGTCCGATGCCACCGTGATCATGGTGGACCGGCGGGCCCAGCCCGGTGGGCATTGGAACGATGCCTATTCGTTCGTCCGCCTTCACCAACCCGCCAGCTTCTACGGGGTGAACTCGACCGAGCTCGGGAGGGGGAGGAAGGACGAGCGGGGTCCCAACGCTGGCCTGTACGAGCTCGCATCGGGTGACGAGATTCGCGCCTACTTCGACCAGGTGCTGCGGGAAAAGTTCCTCCCGTCGGGCCGTTTCACCTACTTCCCGATGAGCGAGTACACCGAGGATGGACGCGTGACCTCGCTACTGACAGGCGCTCAGTCGACGGTGCGGGCCCGCCGCAAGGTGGTCGACGCCGGCTACGTAGGCTCAGAGGTGCCCTCGACACAGCCACCGGCCTATCCCGCTGGGATCGGCGTCGAACTGGTCCCGGTCAACGATCTGGCCAGGATCGGTCGTCGCCATGCCGGCTACGTGATCGTCGGGTCGGGCAAGACCGGGTCTGATGCCTGTCTTTGGCTGCTCGGGCTCGGCGTCGACCCATCGGCGATCGTCTGGATTCGACCGCGGGACAGTTGGTTCTTCAACCGAGCCGGCTTTCAGGGGGGCCTCCAGACGCTCGAAAGCTTCGCCACCCAGCTCGAAGTCGTCGCGCAGGCCACGTCCATCGAGGACATCCTTCACGGGTTCGAGGCAACCGGACAGATGCTGCGGATCGACCGGGATCACTGGCCGACCATGTTCCGGGGCGCCACCTCGACGGCCGCCGAAGTCGAGTTGCTGGGCACGATCACCAACGTCATCCGGCTCGGCCACGTCATCTCCATTGAGCGAGGCGAGGTGGTGCTGGAGCACGGGACCGTTCCGACCGGAGACGACTGCCTCTATGTGGATTGCACGGCGCGCGGCATCCCCGATCGCCCGCCAATCCCGATCTTTGACCAACAGAGGATCACCTTGCAGTACGTCATCTACGGCGGGCTGCCGACTTACAGCGCAGCCATCGCCGCGTTCGTCGAGCTCGTCTGCGATGGTGACGACCGCAAGAATGCGATTTGCCCTCCTCTACCCATCACCGGGGAGCTCACCGACATCCCCCGAAACCTGATGAACGACCTTCGGGTCCGCGAAGAATGGTTCGGTGACGACCGGATCCGTGAATGGATGGACAACGCACGCTTGAACCCAACTGCCGGGGCGGCGAGCGTGGATCCGGGTGACACCGAGAAGCAAGCGGCTGTGGGGCGTCTCCTCGCCATTATGGGCCCAGCCCGATCGAACCTGGAGCGGATCGTCGGGCACGCACCGGCGGCATCGACCGGTTGAGGGCCAGATCGGATATGCCTCGTCGGCGTGGCAGGCCGCCATCGTGACATTTCTCACGGCGGGAGCGGAGTCTGGGCATTTACCGGGTGTCTGCCGCTTCGTAGCTATCGACCAAGGTGCGATAGCGGGTCGCGATGGTCCGGACCGTCTCGAGGTCCGATGACCTGCCGGCGAGATGATCGGACAGGGCATCGTGCCAGAGGGTCCGCCCGATGGCGAACCCGGAGAAGCCCTCGACGGCCGCGCCGGTCCTGATCCACTGCGTCACCTGGGCCATGTCGGCTCCTCGGCCAAGCACGATGCAGACGACGCCCTCGCGACTCGGCCCGTGCCTGATCGACCACCCGAAAGCAGTCCGCCGCGTCGTCGAGCCCCTCGATCTTCCAGATATCGGGGTTCACGCCGCCTCCCTGCAGGGAGGCGATCGCCTCGACCACCAACTTCGGACGCAGATGGCGGTCGTAATCCTGCTGGTGACCGTCGAAGGAGTCCAGCTGTACCGTCGTAGCGGGAATCAACAACTCGAAGAGGAACTTCTGGCGACGCACCTGGAGCCATTCGCTGAGGAGCGCCAGGGGCTCGGTTTGCCGATTGTTCAAGTCGGCGTTCCCCTCGGGATTGTAGCGGACGAGCACCTTGACAAACGTCGGTTCGAACGACTCGATGTGCTCACCGAACGCGGCCCCGCACTGGAGTTCGAACTCGTCCTGCCCCGAGCGCTCGACGGGCATGGCCAGGGGGACGCCCACTTCCTTGGCTCGGCGCGCAACCGACGTGCCGAACTCTTCGTCGACCAGGATCCCCGAGCGGTCCCGGGGTGCTCCTTCCTCGACGGCCAGTTGGTTTGCCTCGAAGATGATCTCCTTGGCCCTGATGATGCCGTCGCGCACCTCGGCACTGAGAGGTGGTGTGGCCCCGAAGAGACCCTTCTCGAACGAGGCGCGGTGATCGAACGCCATCAGAAAGAGCCGCTTGTCGTATCCGAGTGCCATGGATGCCTCCTTTGAGTCGGTTCGACCGTGTCGGCAGCCGGTCATGCTCCGTGTCCGTGGTCCATCTTGACCGAGACGGAGCCGGGCACGAGGCGAGTCGGGCTGCCGGATGGAATCCGGTCTCCACGACGTCGGGCGAATGGTCCTCCACCGGTGCCGGGATCTCCAACCGGGGAGGGGCGATCGGGAACGTCGACCTCTTCAGGTTCGATGTGCGGTGGTTGGTCTCGCGGCCCATTCCGAAGAACGATGAGCGTCGACGTCGAGAATGGGAAGCTCGGTTGCCGGGGACGCGGCGGCCGCGCTGCCGGGCGATGGAGGCATAGTCCCACTCAGTCGGGTTTCCACCCCCCGGTGCGTTCCACCGGGGAAGGTGGGGACAGGGGCGCTCACCCCCCTTCGCCAGCCGTCTCCTCTCGGCGAGCCGGGCGAGACCCGCTCGGGCCGCTGATGCTCCGGCCTCCGTTGTGAATACTCTGAGTTGAGTAGATTTCGGTCATGACCACCGCCATCATCGGCACGGGAGGGATCGGATCGGTCATCGCCCGTCAGCTTGCCTCAGGCGGCGAGACTCTGCGGCTCTCGAGCGCCGACCCTGAAGCGGCACGAGTGCTTGTTGCAGAGATCGGTCGAGCTGCGGTCGTCGCCGTCGACAACCGCGATGCCTTGCAGGGCGCCGATGCCGTGGTCCTCGCCCTGCGGTTTACCGTGCTGAAGGGCGTCATCGACGAGATCGCCGACCCGATAGCAGAGAAGCTCGTCGTCGTCCCCAGCAACCCGGTCGGCCTCGACGCACAAGGTCACGTCTTACGTCTCCTGCCGAAAGGGCAATCCTCGGGCGAGGTCGTAGCCGGGTGGTTGCCGGCGGAGGCGCGCTTGGCCATGGCATTTGGAACAATGTCGGCCGATCTCATCGAGTCCTCCAGCAACCGGTCACCGGAGCCGGCGGTCCTCTTCTACGCCACCGACGACGACCGTGCTGGTGAGGAAGTCGAGCGGCTGATCCGAACGGCCGGCTTCGAGCCGGTCAAGGTCGGCGGGATCGAACAGTCGGATCGACTCGAGGTGGGCGGCGACCTTCACGATCTCGTCGTGGGCCCGGCCGAAGCTCGGTCGCTGATCGGTGGGGCCTGATCGTTTCGCCGCCCTGGCCGGTGGCCACCTGTTCGATGGGCCGTCGCCAGGCGGTCTGGACCGACCCGTCCTTCGCCAAGTGTCGAAGGACGGGGACCGGGGTCGAGGACGCGGCCTCCAGTGCGGGGTCTTGTGGGGTGCGTGCGACCAAAACGCCCACACGTTGACAACGATGGGTCAACTGCGGTTCGCTACGGCTAATCGAAATCGCCCATGGTGCTGCCTCGTTCGTTGA
The DNA here is from genome assembly GCA_963710495.1 of uncultured Acidimicrobiales bacterium. GTDB lineage: Bacteria > Actinomycetota > Acidimicrobiia > Acidimicrobiales > RAAP-2 > Bog-756. Next base: position 655,939 of record CAVQAI010000009.1, on the reverse strand, counting down.
ACGGGGCAGGTGCGATGGTGGGCCAGGTCTATTGCGAAGGGGAACGGTGGGGCCGCAGCTCCAGACGCTTCAACGGCCGTTCTACGAGCAACCCGCCCAGTTGGTGGCCGGGCGTCTCATCGGAAAGGTCTTCTCGTATGGGCCGCTGAGCGGTCGAATCGTGGAAGTCGAGGCATACGACGAGAGCGAACCAGCCAGCCGTGGTTTCTCGGGGCCCCGAAAGGGCAACGCGACTTTGTTCGGTCCGTCGGGACACCTCGAGGTCTACCTTTCATACGGGATCAACTACCTGGCGAATGTGGTGTGTCAGCCGGTTGGCGTCGGATCGGGCATTCTGATTCGAGCGTTGGAGCCGCTCACCGGGGTCGACGTGATGAGGGCGAACCGCGGCGATCCCAAAGGCCCGGATCACCGACTGTGTAGTGGGCCTGGTCGCCTGTGCAAGGCCTTTGGCCTGAGCCGGGATGACAACGATACGGATCTCGTTGTCGGGAAAGCTCGTATCCTCGACGACCGTATTGCGCTTCCGTACGCCCGAAGCGCTCGGGTCGGCCTTTCGGTCGGGCAAGACCTCGATTGGCGATTCTACGTTCCGGACAATCCGAGCGTATCGGTACGGCATGTTCCAACCGGGCGCATGGGGGCGGCTACGTGATCCGGATCAGACCGTGGAGCGGTCAGCGTTGATGCTGAGGCTATGCCATCATCGCCGCTGAGTCCCCGATCATCGCAAGATCGGCTGTGGCTGCCCTGATAGAGGATATGAGTCCCAACCGAGTGGAGGTGCCAGATGGCCGAATTCACCCCGCCCGCAGAAGGAATTCTGCTGGCCCACTTCATCGTCTCGGACGACGTCGAACGCTCGAAACGCTTCTACACCGAAGTGCTCGGCGGCAGGGTGGTCTTCTCCGGAGGGCCGACCTATGTGGCCCTGGCCAACAGCTGGATCATCATCAATGTCGGCGGAGCCCCGACCGACGACAAACCCACGGTCACCCTGGAGACGCCACGCGACCCCGACCGGGTCAGCAGCTTCCTCAACATCCGGGTCGAAGACATCCAGGCCGTGTACGCCGAATGGAGCGCCCGGGGTGCTCAATTCCTGACGCCGCCGAAGCAGCACCAGTACGAGATTCGTTGCTACATCCGCGATCCCGACGGGTATCTGATCGAGGTGGGGCAAACCACTGACCCAGCGGGGGACTGGGCGCCCTGGTCCTGAAGGGTCCGAATCGGGCGTAGGCCGTCGTCGGCAAGGGATCGCCTCCCGTCGGGAACGTCAGTCCGACCGAACCGGCGTATCGCGTTGGTCGGGCGGTTCCAAGGCGGCCGCCCCGTCCTGGCGTGCCTTCTTGAACTCGCTCGGGATGGACCCCAGGGAGCGCGCCAATCTGGGGATCTGGCTCCCCCCGAAGATCACGACGGCGACCACGAGGAGCCGATCAGTCCCTGCGGCCCGAGGATGTCAGCGATTCTGCAGGCTCCTTCTTTCTGCTGGATGTCTCGGAGGCCACCGAGGCGCGATGGGGGCGACCGGGTGCCGTTTCAACCGGAGATGCGCCCGATCGAGTTGCCGAGCCGGTTGGTGAACCAGAGGGCGGTGTCCGGACCGCGGGCGATGGCGAAGGGACGATCGAGCGTTGGCGCCGTGTAGTTGGTGACCATGCCGAACGTGGTCATTCGCCCGATCGAGTTTCCGGCGTAGTTGGTGAACCACAGGGCACCGTCCGATCCGACGGCGATCCCCACCGGTCCATTGATGCCCACGCCGGTGTGCTTGGTCGCCAGCCCTCCGGTGGTGATCCGCCCGATCGAGTCGTTGAGGAAGTTGGTGAACCACAGGGCGCCGTCCGGTCCGGCCACGATGGTGTCGGGGCCGTCGATGGACGTGCTGGCGAAGTGGGACACCACCCCGCGGCGGTGAACACCAGCAACCGGCGCCCCTTCGTCAGCCTCATTCCGCTCAACTAGCCGGTCGGTCTCCGAGCGAGTCCGAAGGGAGTGCCACCAGCAGGTTCCGACGGTGGCCGACGCCGCGCCGGTGGCGTTGCGATCAGCCGATGAAGACGCTCCCGTCTCCCATGGCGATCGTCTTCAGCCCGCCGGGCCGGTCGCACTTGTCCTTGTGGGTGAGGAACGAGCTGTTGCCGAGGTTGAACTGCGTCGTCGCTCCGCCGTCGAGGCCGGCGAAGGGGCCCGATTCCACGGCGGTGGGGTCGACGCCGGGTGGGGGCGGCCCGAAGGTCGGATTGCCGGTGGTATCGATCGAGGAACTCAGCACCAGACCGGTGAGGACCGTCACCTTCTGAGTCAGCTTGGCCGAGTCCGGAGCAGTCTTGTACTTCATCGTGAGCGTCGGAGCGTTGAGCACCTCCGTCCCGTCGGTGATCGCCGAGCAGCTGGCGTTGGAGAACGTGATCGGTCCCTTCACCAGGACTGCGATGATCGACACGTTGCCCCCGCCACCGGTCGCCGGGTTGGAGGCCGTGCAGTCCTCGCCCTTGATGGTCAGCTGGCCGGTGCCCCCGCCGCCGCCGACGGTATGGAGCCCCCCGTCGAACTTGATCTTCGCGGTCACCGAGTCGCACTTGAGGGTGAGGTGGGTTGCGTCGACCGTTGGTCGCGGCGCGGCGCCGGCCGTTGCACCCAGCGGCGACCACGTCACACCCGCGGCCACCGCGATGCCCGCCAACGATCCGGCTGCCACCGTGCGCCTCTTCGAATTGCCGCCCATGGCTGCTCCTCTCGGATTGCCCCGGCCCCCTGCCCTCCCTCCATCATGAACAACGGGCGTCGTTTGGTCAACGGTCTAGGTCGTCGATCTCGTCAACCGGACGAGTCCCGCTCGCGCCAGACGAATGATGAGGTCGAACACCTCATGTCGTTCGAGACCCTCTCCGTCCATTCCGTACATGGCGTCGCCGAGCGCAACCCCCGGTTCGACGGTGAGCAGAGCCTGCAGCTCGACGGGGGTGACCGCGGCGTCGATCCCAGCTCCCGTGGGGAAGCCACCGCGGATACGACCCAGGAGGTACTCGTCGCCATCGAAGGTCAGCTCCTGGTCGAAACGGTGACCGGCGACCGGCCAGACGAGAAGGTCGGACAACGCCTCCGGCTCCGCTCCCTCACTCATCATGTGGCCGTCGAGCACGTCGGACAGCTGATCGCCTCCCGGGCCGTCGAGGAAACGATCGGCGACGATGGCCCACGAGTGGGGAGCCTCTGGGTGTGCATCCCGGGGCCGATCGAGACAGATCACGCCTTCGTACATGTGCTCGAGGTCAAGACGCTCGTACTCGGCCAGCCAGGCCCGCACGGTGCGGCGAAGGGCGGCCGGGTCGGGGGCCACCGCCTGGTTCCACCGCGTTGCGTACTCGAGAGGGGTCGAGTCGCCGTAGCGAACGACGATGCCGGCCGCGTCGAGCGGTTCGAGCCAACGCAACGGGGTGGTCGACCACTCCGCTCCGGACCGCTGGGCCCACTCGGCGAGCATCACCGCCCGCCCGCCCGGCGTGAGGACGCCCGGTAGGTCGGCGAGCAGCACGCCACACAGCTCGTCGGCCTGCCGCCCGCCGTCGCGGTAGACCAACCGGTTCTCCGGCGAGATCACGAACGGCGGGTTGGTCACCACGAGGTCGAATGACTCGCCCGCCACCGGCTCGAACCACGAGCCTTGGCGCGCCTCGACCCGGTCGGTGCCGCAGAGCGCGGCCGATGCCTCGGTCATGGCCACCGCCCTCGGGTTGACGTCGACGGCGACCACCGTGTCGGCGTGGTTGGCGGCACAGAGGGCCTGGACGCCTGAGCCGGTCCCGAGGTCGAGCACCCGCCCGGTTGGCGCACGCGGCGTGCACCAGGCGAGTGACCGCGCCGCGTTGGTCACGCCCATCACGTAGCCGGGCGCGTCGCGCCACTCGGGCCAGTCGTGGAGGACGGCGACTCCGCCCCACCGCTCGATCCCGAACCGCGAGAGGACCTCGGTCCCGGACCGCTCGAGGAGCCCGCAGCCCTCGAGGTCGGCCAGCTTGGCCGGCCGGATCCGCTCGGCCAGCGCCCGGGCGTCGACCGCGTCGTGGCCCACGAAGAGGTGGACGAGTAGATCGAAGCCCGTCACACCGGGCCGGTGGGCCCGTTCGGTCGAGACCGGCCGGGGAACCGGGGGCACGCCGCCGACGGCTTCGGGCCAGGCGGGGACCGCCGCGATGGCACGGCCGAGGGCCTGCCAGGGGCGGAGGCGGCTCCCGGGCCGGTCGAGAGGCGGAAGTTCGTGGGCCACCGCGCTCAAGGGTGGTCCGACGTCTGCCGGAGCTCGGTCTCCGAAATCGCCCAGGCCGCATTGACCAGCCCGATGTGGCTGAAGGCCTGGGGGAAGTTGCCCAAGAGCTCCCCGCTGACGGGATCGACCTCCTCCGCCAGCAAGCCGACGTCGTTCACGAACGCGGCGGCCCGTTCGAAGACGGTGCGGGCCCGAGCCGGCTGCCCGGCCCGGGCCAGGGCCTGGGCCAGCCAAAACGTGCACAACAGGAACGTGCCTTCCTCGCCCTCGAGCCCGTCGTGGGACCGGTAGCGGTAGACCAGGCCCCGTTCGTCGGTGAGGCGCTCTTCCGTCGCGCCGATGGTGGACAGCACTCTGGGGTCGTCGGCGGGAAGGAACCCGACCAGAGGCAGCATCAGGTTGGAGGCGTCGAGCTCGTCGGAGCCGAAGGACTGGGTGAAAGCATTGGCCCGGTCGCTCCAGCCCCTGGTCAAAATGGCCTGGCGGATCTGGTCCTGGGTCTGCTTCCATGCCTCGACCCGGTCGGAGGCGTCCAGACCGTCGGCCAAAGCCACCGCCCGGTCGAGGGCCACCCAGCACATGAGCTTGGAGTACAAGAAGTCGCGGGGCTCGCCCCGGACCTCCCAGATCCCTTGGTCCTTCTCCTGCCAACGCCGAGCGGCGGTGTCGGCGAGTTGGACGAGGAACCGTCGAGTGGCCGGCGCCAGGGCGGGGGGTGCACCCCATTTGTCGGGGGCGGCCAATGGCCCAACCCGCCGGGTGGCGGTGTCGAAGAGGTGGTCAGAGAGGCGATGGGCGGCGCTGAGCAGCTCGCCGTAGACGTCGAGCTGTCGCTGGCTCCACGCATCGTTTCCGATGCGCACCGGGACAGAGTGTCGCCAGCCCTCGAGGCGGGGGAGCTCCCGTTCGGTCAGGTCCCGTTCGCCACCGATGCCGAACATGATCTGTAGGTCACCGCCCCGGTCGAGCGTGCCGGCCGCCGAGGTGGCCATGTAGTCGAAGAACTGATTGGCCTCGTCAGGACAGGCCGCCACCCACAGGGCTTGGATGGTGAGTGAAGCGTCCCGGACCCAGGCGTAGCGATAGTCCCAGTTTCGGGTGCCGCCAACCGCCTCCGGCAACGAAGTGGTGGCGGCGGCGCAGATCGCACCGGTGGGCGCAAAGGACAGCGCCTGGAGCACCCGTCCGCTGTGGTGCACCAGGTCTCGCCACGGACCCACATAGGCCTGGTGGAGGTCCGACCATGACTCCCAGGCCGACACGGTGTCGTCGAACCGTGCACCGATCTCGGATTGGCTCCAGACCCTCGCCGTATCCGTCCCGGCCTGCTTGGCGTGGTGGAGAGCGAAGCCGGCGCTCTCGCCCTGGCGGAGCTGGAGCTGGCCAGAGGCCGACGACTGGTCGACAGTCAGAGGCATCGGACACGAGAGGACCAGCACATCGGAGCCGCCGAACGCACCGACCCCACCGTCCACGGCGTCGAGCAGCGGGTGGACCAGACCGTACTCGGGGCGCGGGACGTACTGCAGGGACAACTCGACCTCTCCTTCCACGCACGTCGCCCGCCGCAGCAGAAGATGGGGCGCACCCTTCCCGAGCTCATGGCCCCGGTTGCCGTCGCCCATGGCCAAGGCGTCGGTGATGGCGACCGTGCCCGTCGGCGTACTGGAGGTGGTCTCCAGCACCATGGTGCGGTCCAGGTAGCGGCGAGTCACCTGCGTGGCACCCGCCGCCCGGATCGCCCAGTGGCCGGCCGTGTCGCCGAGGAGTCGACCGAAGATGGAGGCGCTGTCGAAGCGGGGGAAGCACAACCAGTCGATCGACCCCTGCCGGCTGACCAGGGCCGCACTGTGCCGGTCCGACAGCAGCGCATAGTCCCCAATGGGAGTTGTGCTCATGGGCAGCTCCTCTTCCGGCGGGCGAGGGAACGGTACCTGACAGCTCAGGTGGTTCGGGTCCCGCCCATTGTGGTCGGAACCCCTTCCGCTGCTGTGGCCGTCTCAGGTGATGATCGACGGCGATGTGGGCGCTGTGGGCGATGTGGGCGATGAGGAGGTGGCCATGGCGGTCGCGAAGGGTAATGTTCAGACGACAGGCTCGTCCGTCGCTGGGTGGGATGGGCTCGACTCCGCCGCGGAGGTGGCGCGCCTGAGGCACGGAAAGAGACGGTGATCCATGCGGCCCGACATCAGACCCGGCGGCACGTTCCCCGAGTACGCCTTGCCGGACCACACCAACACGGTGCGCAAGCTCAGCGAGCTCCAGGGCGACGACCCGATGGTGCTGACCCTGGCGCGGGGCAATTACTGCCCGAAGGAGCACCAGCAGCACCTGGAGCTGGCGGCGAACTATCCGAAGGTCGCCGTCTCGTACACCCAGATCGTCACGATCTCAACCGACGACCACCACACGACGCAGGAGTTCCGCGCATCGGTTGGCGCCCAGTGGACCTTCCTCTCCGATCCGGATCGGACGGTTCAGAGGGATCTCGACATCCAGGAATACACCGACCCCGAGCACGACCCGATGGTCCCCCACACGCTCGTGCTCAAGCCGGGACTCGTGATTCACAGTATCTACAACGGGTACTGGTTCTGGGGACGTCCGTCGTTTTACGACCTTTGGCGCGACTTGTGCGCTGCGTCGAGCGAGATCCGCCCCGACTGGGACCTGAGCAAGCCGGGTCTGCGCGAGGCCTGGAATGCGGGCGACTACACGAACTTCCACGGGTGGAACAAGCGAGCTCCTCAGTCGATGCCGTCGTCGTATCAGTCATAACTGAATGTGGATCTGCCTGCGCCGGCAGACGGGCCCACGTCGGGGCTGGCTGCAGGCGCTGCCAGCCGGAGCGAACGGGTAGGTGGTGTGGGTGCGAACGCCGGTCTGCGACCTGCTCGGGGTTGAACAGCCGATCGTCCAGGCGCCGATGTCGGCGGTGCCCGAACTGGCGGCCGCCGTCTCGAATACCGGCGCGCTCGGCATGTTGGCGCTGACGTGGTCCACTCCGGCCGGGGACGTGGTTCGGGAGACGGCGGCGCTCACCGATCGTCCGTTCGGCGGCAACCTCATCATCGGCAGCGACCAGCACCGGAGGCTCGACGAGGCCCTTGAAGCCGGTCTGCGGATCGTGTCGCTCTTCTGGGGAGATCCCGCCAGCTACGTCGAGCGGGTCCACGACGCCGACGGAGTCGTTCTGCAGACGGTTGCCAGCGCGGAAGAGGCCCGGCGGGCCGCCGCCAGCGGAGTTGATGTCGTGGTGGCGCAGGGTTGGGAGGCCGGCGGGCACGTGCGGAGTGGGGTCGCCACGCTTCCCTTGGTGCCGGTCGTCGTGGACGCAGTGGCGCCGGTGCCGGTGATCGCGGCCGGCGGGATCGGGGACGCCCGCGGGGTGGCCGCTGTGCTCGCGCTGGGCGCTCAAGCGGCGTGGCTGGGTACCCGGTTCCTGCTTGCCCAGGAGATGCCCGTCCACGAGGAGTATCGCCGTCGTCTGATCGACGCCGCCGAGACCGACGCCCAGTGGTACGCCGACCTGTACGAGGTCGGCTGGCCGGACGCCCCCCACCGCGCCCTCCGCAACTCGACCGCCGAGGTGTGGGAGGCCGCGGGCCGGCCCCCGCCGGGGAGCCGACCGGGAGAAGGTGATGTCATCGGGCACTTCGCCTCCGGCGAACAAATCCTCCGGTACGAGCCGGCCGCGCCGATGGTCGGTACCACCGGTGAAATCGAAGCCCTCTCATTGTGGGCCGGACAGAGCGTGGCGCTCGCCAGGCAGCCACAATCAGCAGCAGAGATCGTGGCCGAGCTCGTCTCGGGCTTGTAGGCGAAGCCGGCGTGCCGCCGGCGTCGATGACTCCGTAGGTCGAGCGATTGGAGGAAACCGGTTGAGAGAAGACATCGTTGTTGGAAGCACCTTCCCCGACTACCAGCTCGAGGACCAGGCTGGGGTCCCTCGGAGGCTCTCCGAGCTCCAGGGCGGCAACCCGATGGTCCTCCATCTGTCGCGAGGGTCGTACGACCCCAAGGAGCATCGGTTCCTCAGGAATCTGGTGGAGAGTTACCCTGAGTTCCGGGTCGCATACACGCGGCTCGTCGTGATCTCCACGGACAACCCACTCAACCTCAACGAGTTCCGCGACTCTGTGGGCGCCCCGTGGCCTTTTCTGGGTGACCCCGCGAGAACCGTGCAACACGACCTCGACATCGAGGAGTTCACGGATCCTCACAATCCCATGGTTCCTCACACCTTTGTTCTGGAGCCCGGTCTTCGGATCTTCAGCATCTACAACGGCTACTGGTACTGGGGCCGACCCACCATGCACGAGTTGCACGTGGATCTACGCGCCCTTCTACAGAAAGTCCGTCCGGATTTTGATTTGGGCGCACCAGGGCTTCGCCAGGCCTGGGACCGCGGCGATCGAGAGATGTTCCTCGTCGATGCGATCGATGAACCGATCCGATTCACCGAGGGTGGGACCATCGGCATCAAACGTGGTGGCTTGTAGCCGTGCGGTTGAGTGCAGGTCGGTGAACGTCATCTCTGCGTTGTCGGAGGCGGTGGTCGCCAACCCCTGGTCGTGGTGGTTTGACCAACCTCGATCAGGTAACCATCCGGATCGCGCATATAGCAACGGATCTCGCTTTCGTGCTGTTTGGGCGGCGTGAGGAATACGGCTCCCCGCGCCCGCCACTCGTCGTAGGCACGTCGGATATCCGCAACCCGGATATTGAGAAAAGTGCTTACCCGGTCCAGGTCATGCGGTGTCTCGAGCGTGGTGTCCGGCTTGTCGTCGGTCGGGCCACCGCCGACATTGATGATGATCCAGCTGTTGGCCAAGGCGACGTAGGTCGGCTCTCCCGAGACGACCGCTTCGCCGCCCAGCACTTCGGTGTAGAACCGGCGGGAACGATCCACGTTGTCGGAGACGATGAAATGTGCGAGCACCATCTCGTCCGAAAGCATCGGTAACTCGGCCATCCAAGACCTCCAGGGACGTGGGCTCCCCCAAGCAGCGTTACGTAAAGAACCGTTCAGCCGCCGCTTGGTCCTCGAAGAACACCTTGATGTCGGACACAAGATCGTCGGAGTCGGACTCGAGGAGGTACAGGTGGTGCCCGCGATAGATCCCGCTGGCCTTCTGAACCTGGGCGTACTGGAGCGCAGTGATGTGACTCTCGCCCAGCATCCAATCCACCCACTTCAGCACCTCGAAAGTGCCCCTGGAGTAATCGACCAACGTGGCGACGTGCCGTCTCACCTCGTCGGGTCCATGGAACACACCGGAGAGCTTGTGGTGTCCCGGCACCGTATAGACCACGTTCGGCGAGAGCAGTGGCACCGCGTCATCGAGGTCGGCTCGGGAGTAGCTGAGAAAGAACCGCCGCGCATTGATCAGTCGCTGGGGTTCTGGCGGGCGAGCCATCAGCCGATCTTAGGCATTTCCCGGCTCTTCGACCGGCCGGTCGGGCCGTCGACGGAGAGCCAGCTTCACTGTTCTTTGTCTGGTCGTCTTCGATATCAGCCCTCCACTTCGGCATGCGCAGCAGCGAGGCCGCGGCCCCGGTTGGCCACCTCGACGTGGGCGAAGGCCGGGCGAAAGATGTGCAAGGATTTTCAGGAGACCGATGACCGGTACCGTCGACTGCCTCGTTCTGGACCTCCTGGAGTGGCTGGGAACCACCCCGCGCCCTTACTCCGAGGTGCTCGACGCGTGGCGGACATCGTGTCCACGCCTCCCGGTGTGGGAGGAGGCCAACGATCGGGGCTATATCGAGCGCCATCACTCCTTGGAAATGGGGCAGTCTGTCTCGGTATCCGCGGTCGGAGTGGAGCACCTGCGAACGCACCGCCTTCGTGCTTCGTCCTAATCCCGTTCTAAGGCGTACCGGAAGGTGGCGATATGCGGGAGACTGACTACCGATGGAGGCGCCGGAAACCCGCTATGCCCGTCGCGGGCCACTCCACATCGGCTACCAGGTGTGGGGTGAAGGTGAGAAGGACATCCTCGACTTCGGTTTCGGCCTGTATGTCTCCATCGACGAAACGAGCGAGCAGCCTCAGTTGCGCCGCTATACCGAACGCCTGGCAGCGTGCGGACGACTCATTCGGTTCGACCCCAGCGGGGTCGGCCTGACGGACACACCGTCCGATGTCGGTCAACTCACCTATCGCACATGGGTCGATGACGCCTTGACCGTGATGGACGCTGCCGGTGCGACCCGGGCCGTGGTGCTGGCCGCCTCCGGTTGGACACTTCCTGCCTTCCTGTTCGCCGCCGAGCACCCCGAGCGCACCGAGTCACTGGTCGTAATCAACGCGTCCGCCAGGTATGTCGAAGCGGACGACTATCCCATCGGCATTCCCATGGCGTTGATGGATGCGTTCCGGGCCGGCCTCGACCCCGACAGCACGAGCGAGGGGGTCGAGGGCTTGACCGACCTGCGCCTCTTTGCTCCGAGCGCAGCGGACGATCCCGAGTTCCAACGCTGGTGGTCACGGGCGTCGATGCGCGGCGCCACACCAGCGGTGTCGGCCGTGCTCAGTGAGCAGAGCGCAACGGTGGACTACCGCCACCTGTTGCCAGACATTGCCACCCCGACCCTGGTGCTGCACCGTCGCGAAGCTCTCGCCCCGACCATTGACCACGGCCGCTATGTCGCGGAGCACATCCCCGGGGCCCGATTCGTGGATCTGCCCGGTCGCGATATCGTTCCTTTTCTGGGAGATCTCGATGGGCTGCTGGACCACATTCAGGAGTTCATTACCGGGGAGCGCTACCAACCGGGGCCCGACCGGGTGCTTGCCACCATCCTCTTCACCGACATGATCGACTCGACGTCCATGGCAACGCGTATGGGTGACCGGCGATGGACCCAGGTCCTCCTCGATTACAACGAGCTGGTCCGGCGTCAACTCAGCCGCTTTGGTGGGACGTTCATCAAGGACACCGGGGACGGAGTGGTGGCGACGTTCGACGCACCGACACGAGCGATTCGATGCGCATTGGCCCTGCGCGACGGCGCCACCCACCTCGGCCTCCAGGTGAGAAGCGGGCTGCACACCGGTGAGATCGAGCAGAGCGGCGACGACATCCGAGGCATCGCCGTCCACATTGCTGCTCGCGTCGCATCCTCTGCGTCGGTCGGGGAGGTCTTCGTCTCCGACGTCGTTGCCGACTTGGTTGAAGGCGCCGGTATCGAGCTCGTGGACCGGGGCTTCCACGAGTTGAAGGGCATCTCCCGGCCACGCCGGATCTGGCGCGCCGTGGGGGCTTGAGGATCAATGACCGTCCAGCCGGCATGACGGATCCCGTCGCACTGTGAGACACCGATCGAACTGCGCCGGCGTCACTTTGGAGCCCCGCGTACCGCTTGTCACGGATTCGTCCCGACTTCTCTGATCCAACCGATCCAACGTGCTCGGGATGATCACCAGGTGGATCACCACGGAATCTCGCTCAACGAGCTCCGGGATCCCGATAGGTTTCGCATCGTGATCACCATCGGCACCGTGGCAGCCGTGGCTGGCGTCGTGTTCGCCGCCGCTGCGCTACAACGGGCCATCGGGTTTGGATTTGCCCTGCTCGCCGTACCCCTCCTGGCCTTTGTGGTCCCGACGAAAAGCGCGGTGGTCATCATCTTTCTGAACGGTACGGTCACCTGCGCCTGGCTGGCCTTCCGGTTTCGTCGGCACATCGAGTGGGCCACCGCCCGACGGTTAGGGGTTGCGGCCATCGCCGGCGCACCGGTGGGGGTGATCATCCTGAGCGTGATCTCGGCGACCACCCTTCGACTGGTCCTGGGTGTCACGACTTGTCTGGCGGCAGGCTGGATCATCGTGACCTCTCGTTTCACACGTTCCGAACCGGTTGTGCCTCCTCGTTCGACGACGTTCGCCATGGGCTTCGCCAGTGGGGTCATCAACACGTCGCTTGCGACTAACGGACCACCACTCGTCTATGAGCTCCGGCGGAGGGGGTTTCATGGGGACAGGTTCCGGGCCACGATCTCGGCGGTCTTCTTGCTGTCGAATCTCATCGGCCTACCGCTCCTCGCCGCGGCCGGATTGATCACGACCTTCGACATCGTCCTGGCTGCCACGTCACTCTTGCCTTGTGTCGCGGGCATCATCGTCGGGTCATGGATAGGGGCGCGAATGGAGCCTGCCCATTTCGGGTGGGCCGTCGACCTGCTCCTGCTGGCTACCGGCGTGCTGACGATCTCAAAAGCCATCTCGTGAAGTCAGGGCAGCAGTGGCCGGTCAGTGCTCGGCGGCACTCGCCGTTGAACGACGGAGCGCGATGACCGCCGCCTCCAAAGCCGCCTATCCAGTCGGGGCAGTACGCTCCCGGCCAGTAAGGGGTTGCCGTGCCGACAGCGTCGACCAGCATCGTTGAAAGCTTCTTCGCCTACTTGACGGCGAGAGACTGGGGCCGACTCAGGGCCGTCCTCAGCCCGACAGTCGAGCGGATCGGGCCTTATGCCGACAGAATCACAGGTAGGGATCGCTATCTGGATTTTCTTCGGGGGACCGTGCCATCGGAGTACCGGAACGATGTACGCCGGATCGTCGCCCGCTCCGACGGCCGCGCCGCCTTCGCCACGGTGACCGAGCACCTGCGTTACGGACAGCAGGGACGCAACTTCGAAGAGGCCTACTCATTCGACATCGGCGAGGACGGCCTCATCTCCCGGGTGGAGATCTACTGGCAAACACCGGGGAATGACCCCGGTGGATTCGGATCTGCCGCCAGCGATGACAGCTATGCATCGAGCGGTGCCGTGGATCCGAAAGACGGTGACTGAGCACGGGCCACCAGTGCCTCTTCTCGGGGGGCCGCGGAGGTGGCGGCGGGCGCCAATTCCACCATCCGGTTGAGTGTGCGTCCTAGGGTGGCAGCCCAAGCAGTCGGTCCCGGTGGTCGGGGCACGTCCGCACCCCGACGAGCAAGGAGCAACGACCGGTCGCATGGCCAGCCCCCGGCGCCTTGCCCGAAGGCGGATCCTCAAGGCCGGACTCCTCGTCGGCATCCCAATCGCAGGAATCGTGCTGGTGGGCACCCACCGTGCCGGCGGCGTGTCCTCGTCGTCGGGTAGCGCGGCAGCCCAGTGCCCATGGGTGGCCCAGTCCCTTCAGGGAAAGGGCACTGCCGCATCGCTGGCCGCCGAGGTCCTGGCCCGGATGACGCTCGGTCAGAAGGCGTCGTTCGTCGTCCTGCGGACCGAGCCACCCATCGAGAACACCAACCTCGGCATCCCCTCGCTGTGCATCCCGCCGCTGACGCTGACCGACGGGCCCAACGGAATCGCCTTCCACATGCGCGGCGTGACCCAGTTGCCGGCTGCCATCGGCGTGGCCGCCACCTTCGACCCGTCAGTGGCGCATGCCACCGGCGTGGTCATGGGTCAGGAGGCACGGGCGAAGGGGATCGACGCCTCGCAGGGGCCCGAGCTCAACCTCGCCCGGGTGCCGGAGGCGGGCCGCATCTTCGAGGCATTCGGCGAGGATCCGGTGCTGACCGGTGCCATGGGCGTCGCCAGTGTGGAGGGCATCCAGTCCACCGGGACCATGGCAAACCTCAAACACGTCACCGCCTACTCGCAGGAGACGGCGCGCCACATCCTCGACCAGCAGGTTCCGGCCCGGGCGCTCACCGAGATGTTCAATCCGCCCTACGTCGAGGCAGTACAGCAGGCCCACGTGGCCTCCATCATGTGCTCGTACGGCTCGGTCAATGCCGTCAACGACTGCTCCGACCCGACCGTCTACGCCGATCTCGCGTCCTGGGGCTTCACCGGATTCGTTCGCTCCGATCTCGGCGCGCTGCCGAACGGGGGCACGGCCTCGGCGTTCCAAGCCGGCATCGCCCTGGTCAAGCCCGGCTCGCCCGCCGAACTGGTCCGACTGGTCCAGTCCGGCGCCATCGGCATCGCCGACCTCGATCGGGCGGTCACGGAGACGCTCACCACGATGTTCCGGTACGGGCTCGTCGCCCACCCCGTCCAGCCGAAACCGTCGACCGACGCCATCACCCCGGCGCACACCCGTGCGGCACTGACCGGCGCCGAGGCATCCATGGTGCTCCTGAAGAACACGGGGGCGGTGCTTCCGCTGGTGCACGGCACCAAGTCGGTGGCGGTCATCGGGACCGGGGCGACCCACCCGATCACCGCGGGTGATGGCAGCGCGGCGGTCGTCGCACCGTTCGTGTCGACGCCCCTGGCCGCCCTCCGGTCCGCATTGGGGCCCTCGACGACGATCCGGTACGCCCCGGGGGGACTGCGTTCCATCCCGCTTCGCTCCATCACCACCGGTCAGATCTTCTCGAAGCGCTACTTCGACACGAAGGAGCCCTTTCTGCACGCCGACCGGGTGGAGACCGGCAAGACCGACCTCCCCGTCGTCGAGTCCCCGAACGTGACCCCTGCCGTGGCGACCGCCACGACCCCCGGCACCGGGAAGGATTGGAACTCGTGGAGCGAGACGATCACCCCCCGCTCGTCCGGGATCTACCGGATCGGTCTCCACGAGGTCGGCGACACCTGGCTGACCATGAACGGCGCCCCGGTCCTGACGTCCGCCGGGCTCCACACGCCGACATTGCTGTCCGCGGCAGTGTCCCTCCGGGCCGGGGCCCGTTACACGTTCGCGATCCGCTGGTTCGCGGTCGACAACTATCCCGCCCCTGCCTTCGGCATCGCCGACGAGACGGCGCAACTCGACGCGGCCGTGGCGGCCGCCCGTCGGTCCTCGGTCGCCGTCGTCTTCACCGGGGAGCTTCAGACCGAGGGGTCCGACCGCTCCCTCGCCCTCCCGGGAGACGCCGACCAGCTGATCGCGGCCGTCGCCGCGGTCAACCCCCATACGGTGGTGGTCGTCAACAGTGGCGGGGCCGTCCTCATGCCCTGGCTGCCCCAGGTGGCGGGCGTCGTCGAGGCCTGGTACCCGGGCGAAGTGGACGGTACCGCGGTGGCCGCCGTTCTGACCGGTCGGGTCGACCCCTCGGGGCGGCTACCGATCACGTTCCCAGCGTCGCCCACGGCCGAGCCCGCGTCCAGTGTCGCCGAGTTTCCGGGGATCGACGCGGACGTGAGTTTCGGCACGGGTCTCGACATCGGTTACCGGTGGTATCAGGACAGTGGCGTCACCCCGCTGTTCCCGTTCGGCTTCGGGCTCAGTTACACCACGTTCGCGCTCTCGGGGGTGCAGATTGCTCCGTGGCCGGCCGGAGGCTACGCCGTGCAGGTCGACGTGACCAACACCGGCACCCGGTCCGGAGCCGACGTTGTCCAGGCCTATGTGTCCGATCTGCCCGGACTGGGTGAGCCCCCGGAGCAGTTACGTGCCTTTACGAAGGTCGTGATGGCACCCGGAGCCACCACCCGGGCCACGCTGATGCTGCCGGCGTCGGCCTTCGCCTCCGACGCCGGGGGAACGCCCAGTGTGGTGGCGGGAAAATACATTGTCGGCATTGGCCAGTCGTCGGCCGACCTGCCGATCCAGATCCCGCTGGAGGTCCCGGCCCAGGCGGCCTGAGGTGGCAGCTGTCCCGCGTCCTCGTCGGAGCAGGCATCGGGAGATTGGGCACAGGCCCAGACCGGATCGTCAAGCCAACCGCAGGTGGCCCCACCCTGGGCCGAGACCTCAGATGTACATGCCGCCATTGACCGCGATGATCTGGCCCGTGATGTAGCTCCCGCCGTCCGAGCACAGGTACGAGCAGGCGGCGGCGATGTCGGCGGGGGTGCCGGCCCGACCGAGTGGGACCATCGGCCCGATGACCTCGATGCCGGGGAAGTCCCCGGCAGCTTCGGCCGCTCTGGCCATGGGGGTGTCGACGATGCTCGGGGCGATGGAATTGACGGTGATGCCCTGACGCGCCAGGTCGACGGCCAGTGCCTTGGTCAAGGCGATGACGCCTCCCTTCGACGCCGAATAGTGGGCCATGTTCGGCGCTCCCGACTGGGCGCTCTGCGATGAGATGGTGACGATGCGCCCCCAACCCGACTCGATCATGTCCGGCACCGCCGCCTGGACGCAGGTGAAGGTGCCGGTGAGGTTGACCGCGATGATGTGGTCCCACCGCTCCGCGTCGATCTGTAGGAGCGGGTCGAAGGCCTCGATACCCGCGCTCGTCACCAGAATGCCGACGGGACCGAGCTCGGACGAGACCCGGGCGAAGGCGGCAACGACCGACGCCCGGTCCGTGACGTCGACTTCCACGGCCAGAGCGCGGCCGCCCGCGGCATTGAGCTCATCGGCCCCCGTCTTGGCTGCGCTGCCGTTGCGGTCGAGGATCGCCACTGCGAATCCGTCGGCGGCGAACTGTCGCGCGACCCCGAGGCCGATCCCCGAAGCTCCGCCTGTCACGGCGGCAACCCGGCTCACCGGTTGCCCTCATAGGGCGTGAATTCCAGGTGCAGGTCGGTGAGGCCCCGCAGGACCCACGTCGGCTCGTAGCGGAACCGGCGATCGTCGGGCGGGCCGTGGTGCTCCTCGGACAGCCGGATGTCACGGGTGCGATCCAGGATGCGCTCCAGGCTGATGCGTCCCTCGGTCCGGGCCAACGGCCCGCCGGGGCAGGTGTGGTTTCCCCGGCCGAACGCCATGTGGGCCCGGGAGTTGTGTCGATCGACACGGAACTCTCCCGGGCATTCGAATCGTCGAGGGTCGCGGTTGGCTGCGCCGTTCAAGATCATCACCGGCGTGCCCGCCTTGATGTCGACACCGCCGACTGACATCGTCCGGCGGGCGAGGCGGAAGTCCGCCTTCACCGGGCTCTCGATACGGAGCGCCTCCTCGATGAAGTTGGGGATGAGTTCCTTGTCGGCGCGCAGCTCGTCCTGGAGCTCCGGGAGCTCGGCGAGGTACTTGAGCGCCACCGCCAGGAGCCTGGCCGACGTCTCCTGCCCGGCGGCGAACAGGAAGGTAGCCGTGCGCACCACGGCGGTGACCTCCGGCATGGCTCCGTCCGGATAGGTGGCCAGGGCCAGATCGGTGAGCACGTCCTTGCCCGGCTCTCGACGGCGTTCTTCGATGTAATGGGCGAACCACTCGTCGAGCCACGACAGCGGATTGAGATCACCGCCGACCGGGGCCTCGGAGCCGATCTTCCCCGGCGCTTGGCTCAGACCGAACCCCTGGCGGAAGCGCCCGTGGTCCTCCTCGGGAACACCGAGGAGGTCGGCGACGGCGAGCATGGCGAAGGGCTGCGAGTAGGCGCTGATGAATTCGCACCGGCCGGCGGCGACGAATTCGTCCAGCAGCTGGTCGGACAAGCGAGACATGAAGGCCTCGTTCTCCTTCAGGCGTCTCGAGGAGATCAGGCGCATCAACAGGGCACGTTCGCGTGTGTGGTCCGGAGGGTCCATCGTCACCATGTGCTCGTTCATCGGGAGCTGGTCTCGGTACCGATCGATGATGTCGCCCACGTCGTCCCCTTCGAGGGGGACCGGGAATTGGGCGAACGGGCCGATGACCGAGTTGCACGACGACAGGTTGGCGCCGTCGAGGTAGATGTCGCTGGCCTCGTCGAACCCGGTCACCGCCACCACGTCGTGATGGGGAAGAGGCAGTACCGGGCCCTCGCCTCGGAGCTGGTCGAAATACGGATAGGGGTCCTCAACGAGGTCTTGGTCGCTGAAGAAGTCGATGGTCTCCCAGTCGCGCAACCGCGGCTCCTTCCGTTCGGCTCCTCGGGGACGTGCCGAGGGCTGCTGGGCAGTTGCACAGCCGGGTTTTGGCGACTGCTTAGCATCCTCCTCGGGATGTGGCAAGTTGTCGGGATGGCAACCGGCAGCTCGCCCCGCCGTCTCGGCGCCCAGGACTCCACCACCCGAGCTCGGCTGGTGGACGCGGCCGAGCGGCTCCTGCTGGAAGAGGGGTACGCCGCAGTCACCTCGCGCCGTGTCGGTGCGAAGGCCGGGTTGAAGCCGCAGCTCGTCCACTACTACTTCCGTTCCATGGACGACCTCTTCAGCGAGATCTTCCGACGCCGGGCCGAGGAGAACCTCGAGCGATTCGAACATGCCATGGCGGCCGGGGCCACACTGCGGACCCTCTGGGAGTTGAATTCCGACCCCCGCGGAGCTGCCTTCATGATCGAATTCGTGGCGTTGGCCAAGCACCGGAAGGCGATTCGCACGGAGATCGCCCGGTATGCCGAGCGCTTTCGGGCCGGGCAGCTCCAAGCGCTCGCCACCGCGCTCGCCAGGGACGGGGTCAGTCCCGAAGAGCTTCCGCCCGTCGCCGGCTTGTTGCTCATGACCGGGCTGTCGCAGGTGCTTTCGATCGAGCGGGAGCTCGGGGTCATCGCCGGTCACGACGACACGGTGGACTTCGTCAAGAGTCTGATCGACCGCTTGGAGCCCACAGACCCACCGCTTTGACCGCGACCGGCGGCCCAGGGAGGGGCGGCTCGGGCGAGACGGCGGCGGGGAATCCGTGATCGACGCAGCCGGCGGGCCCCGAGAGGGGACGAGACTTCTCCGTGCGCGCCTGGTCGGCAACCCCGGCTCGAACGTGCCGGTCACGGCCCCCGGCCGGCCTACGCCCGGCCGCGAGATGTCACAGAGAGATAACCCGCCGATCACCTGTCCGTGACGGACCGAGCCCGTGTCGTGCACCCGGCGCTCGATTCGGGCCCGTTGTCCCGACGTTGCGCCATGGCACACTGACTACCTCAAGCGGGCATGTGCGCTGTCAGCGGAAGGGGATGGCGATGAGTGACTCTGCACAGGGGCCGGGCTGGTGGCTGGCTTCCGACGGGAGGTGGTATCCGCCCGAGCAGGCGCCGGGATATGAACCCCAACCCGAGACCCCGGCCGCCTCGCCCCTTTCGGCTCCGGTGGTGGGACCGGATATGCCACCGCCCGGGTGGTGGCAGGGCGCCGATGGCCAGTGGTATCCGCCCCAGTCGCAGCAGGCTGCCTCGCCGTCTCGACCAGTCGAACGTGAACAGCCGCCGCCCGGTTGGTGGCAGGCGTCTGATGGGAATTGGCACCCGCCCGAGCAGCATCCGGACCGCCGGAACCAGCCTGAGCAGAGGCGAGACGTCCTGGTCCCCTCGGCCGCGGATATCGCAGCCTGGACCGAATACGAGCATCCCTCCCAGAGCGACTTCCCGTTGAACGAGCTCTACGCCGTGAGCTATCGAGGCGGTTGGATCGGACTGTTCGCCGGCGAGAGCCAGGTCAAGGCACTGCATCGGGCATTGCCCGAGATCAATGTCGCCGGCCGTCGCGTGGTGGCAGCCGTCGAGGATCGCTGGTCCTTCTGGAAGCGGTTCGGTGTCGCCTTGCTGTTCCTGGTGACACTGGGGTTCGTCGGACGGGTACCGAATGTGCTTCTCATCACCGAACCGGTGCCGCGCCAGCAGGCCGAAGGCCCGTGACTCCGAGTCGATCTCGTCGGTCACACGGATACCACCGACCCCCGGCCGCCAGCTCGGGCGACGTGTTGCAACGAGGCGAAGGCCGTCTCCTGTTCGGCCAGGATCCGCAGGGATACGCCGCCGGTCGCCCCGACTACCCCGAGCGGGTCTACCAGGTCCTGACCGACCGCTGTGGGCTGGAGCCGGGCGCCCGCATCCTCGAGATCGGGCCGGGTACCGGACTCGTCACTCGCCGTCTGCTCGCCGCCGGCGCATTGGTGACGGCCGTCGAGCCCGATCCCGGTCTGGCTGCCTACTTGGCGCGGGAGCACCCCGGCCTCGAAGTGGTGCCCTCTTCGCTGGAGGAGGCCGTGCTCGACCGAGGAGCGTTCGATCTCGCCCTCGGCGCCACCTCGTTCCACTGGGTGGACCAGCGGCTCGGCTTGACGAAGCTGGGTGAGAGCCTGAAACCAGGAGGATGGGTGGCCCTGTGGTGGACCCTCTTCCGTGAGCCAGGCGGCCCGGATCCATTCACCCGGGCCGTGGAGGAGCTCCTCGGGCCGGCAACCCGCGGCGCCTTCGACGAGCCGGATCGGCCGCCCTTCCAGCTGGACGAGGAACATCGTCTGCGTGACCTCGCCGGGTGGGCGGGAGTGGTCGACCTGGAGACCGAAGTGTTCCGTTCTGTCGTGGCCCTCGACAGTGGCCAGGTCAGAGCACTCTACGCATCGATGGCCACCGTCCTGCGGCGTCCCGAGGCAGAGCAGCGGCGCATTCTGGACAGCATCGAGCAGCTCACGTCCGAGCGGTTCGGGGGGACCGTTCGGCGCCGATTCGTCACCGCGCTGTACACCGGTCACCGTCCATGATGGCGACCCGCTGACCACGACCGGTCCGATGGGGCGGGGCCCCCGGACCGGGCCTCACGTCGGTCGGTCAGCGCAGCCTCCTGAGACCAGCCTTGCCGGGGGTGAAACCACAGACCTCGACGTAGAAGTGCTGCAGTGAGTCGTCGAAGTCCACGTGGAGCCATTCGCAACCAGCCGCACCGGCCCGCTCGGTGGCCAGCCTGACCAGATTCCGGCCGAGACCCTGGCGCCTGGCCGCGGATGCGACCATCAGGTCCTGGATCCAAGCGTGGGCGAGGCCATCCCAGGGCACGTTGACAAAGCCCACCAGCGTGCTGTGGCGGCGTGCCACGACCCACCCCAGCGAGTGCATCTCGAGAAGTCTGTTCCAGGGTCGGTCGGTTGGTCGAGCGATGGCCGACT
This sequence comes from uncultured Acidimicrobiales bacterium, assembly GCA_963710495.1. GTDB lineage: Bacteria > Actinomycetota > Acidimicrobiia > Acidimicrobiales > RAAP-2 > Bog-756. The sequence continues at coordinate 635,024 of CAVQAI010000009.1, read as the reverse complement.
CGAAGGCTTCAGCGTGGAGATGGCTGAGTTCCGCATCCTCGAAGGCGCCACGCCATTCGTACGCGACGGACACAGGTGGACGCTATCCCGCCCGGTGGCGGGTCCCCGGCACGGGGATCATCGGTACCTAGTGCGGCGCGATCCGTCGTGCGATGCCGGCCAGGACGGGTCGAGCGAACGACTCCTGGACGCAGCGTGCGAAGAGCCAGACCGCCAGACGCTCGGGGTCGAGGTCACACAGCGCTGCCATGCGCCGGACCAGCCCGATCGGATTGCGCTGCAGACGTTCCTCGTAGTTGAGCATGCGCTGCAGAACGTCGTAGGTCCGCTCCCCGACGTAGGGCTTGGGATCGATCATGAGCCACGGTGCTCGTTGCGCCGCCAACACGTTCCCGGGCATGGAGGTCCGTGCACAGGAGCCTGGGGTCCTCAGGCGACCGCGGGAGGGATCGGAACAGGGCGATGCCCTGCCGGGCGAGGCCCGGGTCGAGGTTCGGGGCCGGGACGGGGGCCGACTTCTGTTCCCGCTCGTCGGCCCAGACATCGCACATGCTTTCGAGCCGGCGGAAGGTGCCGGTTGAGGGCGGCCGTTTCCAGAGGTGGCCCAGCAGTCGGGCCACGACCTCGTCCTGTTCCTCCTCGGGGCGGTGGGTGAGGGTGGTCCCCGGTCGACACCGTTCGAGGAGGAGCGCACGGGTGTGCGGGTCGAGCTCGACTGCGTCGTAGAGGCGCACGGCGCCCGCCCCCATCCCACGCCCGCAGGCCATCGGCCTCGCCCTCTGCCTCAACATGCGCCCAGGCCACCTTGAGCACGATGTCGCCGAGCCGGGCGTCACGGACCGGAGCCACCCAGGCCGTCTGGCCACCGGGCTGGAAGGGCGGTCCCAGCTCGAGGTCCCAGCGGGCCCCGAGCCCGGCGATGATCGAAGGAAGCCTCGAAACCCAGTCCCGACGGTCCTCATGGGTGGCGGCCGCCTGCAGGAGGTTCCGGGGCATCGACGAGGGCAAGGCGTCATTCTGGCCCCGCCGCCACTTCTGTGCCCCGAGCTGATGACACAGTCCGGTGGCCACCTGGCCCGAGCCGTCGCCCGCTCGCCGCCAGCGCCCCGAAGGAGCAAGCTTTGACCGTGACCGATGACCCAGCCGAGCGCCACGTGGTGGTGCTGGCGCCGATGCCGCTCGAGATGGAGGCCATCGTGGCCGCATTCGGCCTCCACGCCACCGGGCCCGCCGAGGGAGCGCCCTGGGCCGGCCGCCTCGGCAACTCGAGCGTGACCGCCGTCCATATCGGGATGGGACCGCCGTTGACCCGAGCGGCATTGCATCGACTGTTCGACGAGACGTCGGAGGACTACCGACCGTTCCATCACGTGATGGTCGCCGGCATCTGTGGTGGTCTCGACCCGCAGCTCGACGTCGGCACGCTGATCAACCCGGAGGTGGTGGTCGAGCAGGCGACCGGCCGCGCGTATCGCCATCGTCCGCCGGGGGGCGCACCCCAGACCGGCAAGCTGGTGACCACCGAGGAGGCAACGCTCGACTCCGAGGCGAGCCGGCGCATGTTCGAGGAGGGCTATCTGGGCGTGGACATGGAGACCTCGGCCGTGGCCGAGGTCTGTGAGGAACAGGGGTGTCCGTGGTCGGCCTACCGGTGCATCGGCGACCGGTACTTCGACGGTCTCCTCGATGCCGCGCCTCGTGGCCCTCACCAACCCGGACGGCTCGGGCAACATGACCGAGATCGCCAGGCTTCTCGACGCCGAACCAGAACTCACCGCCAAGCTCGGACGCTTGAGCCGTGATACCAGCCTTGCCGCCCGGTTGGCGGCCGAGGCGGCCGTGCGTGGTTGCCTCGCCCTCGACGAGGAGTCGTTGGACGTGGAGGAATAGTGGGCGACGGGGGTCCGGTCATCCCCACACGAATCGCAGGCGATGCGGCTGTTGGCTCCAATCGGTCGCTTGCCAGAAGGAGGTAGCCTGGCCGTCGGTCTCCACCACGATGGCCTGGAGCCGCGTGGCTCCGACATCGACCAACCGGTCCCGGGCTCGTCCCAGGAGCTGGCGGCCCAGTCCCCGCCTCCGGTGATCGGGTGCCACGATCAGCCGGTAGATGGAGCCTCTCCAGCCATCCCAGCCTGCGATCACGGTTCCGACGATGTCGCCCTCCTCCTCGGCGACGAGCAGAGCCGCCGTGCTGTGCGCCAGGAGCCGGAGCAAGCTGTCGGGATCGTCGGTATGCGTCGGCTCGGCCTGCGCGGCGTGCCACAGGCCGAGCACGCCGTCCACGTCACGTGGGGTGGCGGCCCGGATCGAGATCATGACTGGCATGTCTACCGGCCCGGCGCCGGTTCGGCGATACCGGCACGGTGGCCCGACGCCATCCGCTGCCGATCGGACGGGTGGTCACCGGACCGGTGACGGAGGCGGCAACCGTCGTCAGGCGGTTACGCCCCGGACCTTGAGGTCGGCGATGGCGTCCCAGTCCAATCCGAGCTCGACGAGGATCTCGTCCCCGTGCTCGTTGAACTCGGGCGCCCGCCGGGGACGAGCCGGCTGCTCGTCGTACTGGACGGGCGCGGCGGCCAGCTTGAACGGCGTCCCGGCGGCCGTCCGACATTCCTGCACGTAGCCGTTGGCGATCGACTGCGGATCGGCCGCCGCCTCCAGGGTGTCCTGCACCACCGCCCACTGACCGGTGAAGCTCTTCAGCCGTTCTCTCCACTCGGCCAGCGTGGACTGCGCGAACGTCGCTCGCAGGATGGCCGATGCCTCGCTGCTGTTGGCCAGGAGCGAGGCGTGGTCGGCGAAGCGCGGGTCGGTGGCGAGCTCCGGCCGGTCGATGACGTCGCACATCGGGGCCCAGTACTTGCCGGCCTGCAGGCAGGTGAAGGACAGGTACCGACCGTCCTTGGTCTGGTAGTTCGCCGACAGGGGGTTTGCCCGGGTCGCGTCCGATGGCGGGGGAGTCCAGGGCCGGCCGAGCACCAGGGAGAGGGCGAGAGCCTGTCCCTGTGACCACAGACCGGTACCGAGCAAGGAGACGTCCACGGTGGTGGGCTTCCCCGTCCTCTCGCGGTGGAAGAGGGCCCCCATGATCCCGCCGGCGATGGTCATGGCGCCGATCGAGTCCCCGAACCCCGGCCCCGGCGGCACCGGGACGTGTCCGTACTCGGGCCGCATGACGCCCACTGCGATCCCGGAGCGACACCAGAAGGCCAGCGAGTCGTAGGACCCCTTGTCCGCGTCGGGCCCCCGCTCGCCCTGCCCGGTCCCGCGGACGTAGATGATCTTGGCGTTGTGGGCGCGCACGTCATCGACGTCGATCCTGAGCTTCCTCCGAACACTCGGGAGCTTGTTGGTGAGGAAGACATCAGCCTGGGCGGCAAGCTGGTAGAGGATGCCGAGCCCCTCGTCCGAGGTCAGGTCGAGCGCCAGGCTCCGCTTCCCCCGGTTGGAATGCTCGAGGAGGGCGTGCACGTCGCTCGGGAGGGACATCACCCCGGTGGAGGCCAGCCCACGCATGGCGTCGCCCCGCTCGACGTGTTCGATCTTGATGACGTCGGCGCCCCAGTCGGCCAGGAGGGCCGACGCGGCCGGGACGAACGTGTGCTCGGCCACCTCGAGGATGCGGACACCCTCCATGACATCGGTCATGAGGCCCCTTTCTATCCGATCACCGTCCCGCCGCGAGCCTGCGGATTTCGGCCGCCGGCGCTCCCGTGGAACGACAGCCGCACGGCGCCGAGATTCCGTTCCTGCTCCGGGGCCGCGGCAACGTATCCAACATTGACGTCAGAGTCAATAGCCGGTACTTTCCCACGAGCGGACCCCGGGGGGGCGAACTATCGTTCTCGGTCCAGGAGAAGGAGATTAGCGTGGATCTCGATGGCCGTTCCGCGATCGTGACGGGAGGGGCCGGTGGCCTGGGCTCGTCGGTGGTGCGCCGGCTGGCGGCGGCGGGCCTGGGTGTGGTCGTCTTCGATCGGGACACCGAACGGGCCGAGCAGCTGGCCAAGGAGCTCGACGGCCGGGCGGCCGCGGTCGGCGGGGACGTGGTCGAGGACGCCGATGTGCTGGCCGCCGCCGACGCCGCCTCCTCCCTCGGACCGCTTTCGCTTCTGGTGAACGTGGCCGGCGGGGGCGTCGGTGGTGGCCGGACGGTCGGGCGGGACGGGACGCCTCATGACAAGGCATCCTTCGTGGCGACCATGGAGATGAACGCTGTCGGCACGTTCAATGCCTCCCGGCTGGTTGCGGCCCGGATGGCGGGCAACGAACCGGACGCCGACGGCCAACGGGGTGTCGTCATCAACACGGCGTCCATCGCCGGCATGGAGGGCCAGACCGGTCAGATCGCCTACGGGGCGGCCAAGGCGGCCATCCTCGGGATGACCTTGCCGATGGCCCGAGACTTGGCTCCCCTCGGGGTGCGGGTCTGCGCCATCGCCCCCGGCACGATGGGGACACCGCTCATGCTGGGGGTGCCCGATGGGGTCAAGGAACGGCTGCTCAAGGACATCGTGTTCCCGACCCGTATGGGCCGGCCCGAGGAGTTCGCCATGCTCGTCGAATCGATCGCTCGCAACCCGTACCTCAACGGGGAGAACATCCGTCTCGACGGGGCGCTCCGCTTCGCGGCGAAATGACCGGTGACACCTGCCGGTCCGGGGTGGAGCTTGTTACCATCGAGCAGGGAACCATCGAGCACGGAACCATCGAGCACGCAGCCATCGAATCCAGCGAAGGGGGACCACCGGCACAGTTGCCGTCGAGGAGGCTGAGCGGGGGGTCCCTACCCTCGGTCACCGCGGAAAGGTAAGGGGGATGCTGCAGTACGTCTTGGCCGGGCTGGCACTCGGTTCGATCTATGCCATCGCGTCGGCCGGGCTGGTCGTCACCTTCGTCTCCACCGGCGTCCTGAATTTCGCGTTCGGGTCGATGGCCTACGTGGTCGCCCGCTTCTACTACTGGCTCAACACGCAACACGGGTGGACAACCTGGTCTGCGGGCTGCGTGTCGTTGCTGGTGATGGCGCCGCTGCTCGGCGTGATCCTCTATGCCGTGCTGTTCCGATTCGTCCGGAACCGGTCGTCGCTGATCAAGATCGTCGTGACCATCGGCCTGTCGGTGGCGCTGCCGCCCATCGCCGATCTCGTCTTCGGGACACAGACCGTTACCACGGCTCCCGGCCTGGCGCTCTCCAGTGACCAGCCCTATCACTTCCTGGGCGCCCCGGTCACCACCGACCAGATCATCACCTACGGCTTCGTCCTCCTGGTCGTCCTGGCCGGAACGGTCGCCCTCCGGTTCACCAAGGTCGGGCTGCTCGTCCGAGCCAACGTGGACTCGGAGGCCATGACCTCCATGTCCGGCTCGAATCCCGGACGGGTGGCCGTCGGCGTGTGGGCCCTGAGCACCATGCTCGCCGGGCTGGCGGGCGTGCTCGTGGCATCGACCAACGGGCTCACCACGGCGGGGATGGCCACCCTCATGGCCGCGGCCTTCGCCGCGGTGGTCGCCGCCCGCCTCCGTTCGCTCGTCGCCGCCGTGGTGGTCTCCCTGGCCATGGGGGTGGTCACCGACGTGGTCCAGGAGTACCTGCCCCCGGGCAGCTCCTTCACCGCCGCCATCATCCCGAGCATTCCCTTCGGGTTCATCCTGGTGTTCTTGATCGTCTACCTGATCCGGTCAGGGTTCGTCTCCGACGACGCCCAAGCCGGGGGACCGCTGGACCAGGCCATCCGCCCGGCAAACCGCGACACGTCGGCGGGGAGCCTGACCGACCTCGCCACCCAGAAGTCCCTGGGCTCGAGAGTCATCACGCTCCTCCCGCTCATCGTCGTCGCCGTGCTCCCCCTGGTGTTCCGCGGGTCCGCCTTCTGGCTTGGGTTGGTTGCCGCCGGCATGTGCTACGCCATCGCCTTCCTGTCCTTCACCGTGGTCACCGGCGAAGGCGGCATGCTCTGGCTGTCCCAGATCATCTTCGCCGGGGGCGGCGCCCTGGCCGCCGGCCAATTCGCCACGACATGGCACCTCCCCGTGCTGGTGGCGATCGCCCTCGGGGGCGCCTCGATGGCCGTGGTCGGCGCCGTGATCGGCCTCTTGACCATCCGGCTCGGCGATCTGTACGTCGCCCTGGTCACTCTGGCCTTCGGGCTTCTGGTCGAGACACTGGTCTTCACCCTGAGCCGGTTCGCCCAAGGCGGGCTCGGGGTGACGCTCAACCGGCCCTCGTTCGCCAGTAGCGACTTCGCCTTCTGCTACCTCGCCCTGGTGGTCTTCCTCATCTTCGCCGCGCTCACCGTCAATCTGCGCCGATCGACCAGCGGGCTCGCCCTGCACGCCGTTCGCGACAGTGAGGCGGCCTCGCGAACCCTGGGCGTGAGTGTCGTCCAGGTCAAGGTGATCGTGGGTGCGCTGGGTGCGTTCGTTGCGGCGGTCGGCGGAGGGTTCCTGGCCCTCGACGCCCGCGTTGCCCAACCCCAGTCCTTCGAGACCTTCGCCGGCCTGGTCTGGCTGGCCGTGGTCGTGACCATGGGGATCCGGTCGATCGCCGGCGCCGCCATCGCCGGGCTGACGTTCGCACTCCTACCCGGCGTCTTCCAGACCTACGTCCCGGTCCGCTGGGGCGAGGTGCCGGCCATCCTGTTCGGCCTGGGTGCCATCTCGGTGGCCAGAGACCCCGACGGGGTCGTCGTCCGCGCCGGACGGCAGCTGAGGCACCTCCTCACCGCCCTCACCCCGGCGCCGGGGAACCGTGAGGAGACGGCGACGGTTTCGCACTCGGCGCCGGGGAACCGGGAAGAGACGGCGACGGTTTCGCACTCGGCGCCGGGGGTCCGGCCGTGACGGACCAAGGTCGGGTCATGCCCGGTGAGCCCGCACTCCCGGCGGCCCGTCTCGCCTGCCGCGGCATCAGCGTCCACTTCGGCGGGCTCGTTGCCGTCGACGACGTCTCGCTCGCCGTCCCGCCGGGCGCCATCGTCGGCCTGGTCGGGCCAAACGGTGCGGGCAAGAGCACGCTGTTCGGCGTCCTGTCGGGGCTGCTCCGTCCGTCGGGGGGCACCGTGACGCTGGAGGGGGAGGACGTCACCCACGGCTCGCCCCAGATGCGAGCCGATCGGGGCCTCGCCCGCACGTTCCAGCATCCCGAGATCTTCAGTGGCCTCACCGTGCGCGAGCACCTGGTGCTCGCCTACCGCACCCGCTTGGCCAAGGGGCGGATCTGGTCGGACCTGTTCACCTTCGGGAGCCTGCATCCCGTCGGCCCGGACGAGCGCGCCGCCGTCGACGGGCTGATCGAGTCACTCGGCCTCGAGCAGATCGGTGACCAACTGGCTCTGGGTCTGCCCCTCGGGATGGCCCGTCTGGTCGAGCTCGGTCGAGCGCTGGCGACATCGCCGAGAGTGCTGTTGCTCGACGAGCCGTCGTCCGGGCTGGATTCGGCCGAGAGCGCGGAATTCGAGCGCACGCTGCGGACCACGGCAACCGATCGTGGCGTCTCGGTGTTGATCGTCGAGCACGATGTCGAGCTGGTCATGCGGCTCTGCTCGACGATCTACGTGCTCGATTTCGGCGTGCTCATCGCCCGGGGCACCGCCGACGAGGTCCGCCGTGACCGGAAGGTCCGGGTCGCCTACCTCGGCGACGAGCGGCCACCCTCCGTGTCACCCGGGCCGGGTCCCGCCGCCGGCGACGTCGCGACCCTGCCGCCCGGGAGTGGAGGCGGGCCGGCGCCGGCCCTGGCCGTCGAGGACCTGTGCGTCCGGTACGGCGACGCCGTCGCCATCTCGGGGATCTCGTTCCAGATCCCGCCCGGTCGGGCCCTCGCCGTGCTCGGCCCGAACGGGGCCGGCAAGAGCAGCCTGGCCCGCGCCCTCGCCGGACTGGTCCCGGCCGCGGCCGGCCGGGTGGCCCTCGCCGGTGAGGACGTGACAAACCGCCCGCCCCACCGGATTCGCCGGGCCGGGCTCATCTATCTGCCCGAAGGACGCGGCATTTTCCGGTCGCTGTCGGTGACCGAAAACCTGCTGATGGCGGCCGGCGTGGAACGAGGTGGGCGCCGGGCCCGTCGCCAGGCCCTCGATCGGGCGTTCGAGTACTTCCCCGTCCTCGCCGAGCGGCGCCGGCTGCGGGCACAGCAGCTCTCCGGAGGCGAGCAACAGATGCTTTCCCTGGCCCGGGCCCTCATGACATCGCCGACGATGCTGATTGCGGACGAATTGTCGCTCGGTCTGGCGCCGACCATCGTCGACGTGGTCTTCGACGGGCTTCGACGCGCTCGGGCCGAAGGCGTGACCGTCATGATGATCGAGCAGTACGTCCACCGCGCCTTGGAATTCGCCGACGAATGCCTGGTCCTGCAGCGGGGTGCCACGGTCTGGCAGGGCTCGGCCGGAAGTGCGGGTGCGGACATACTCCGGCACTACCTCGGCGAATCGATGGCGGTCGCCCCGTGAACCGAACGAACCCTCCGCCCGGGCATCCAGGCAGCCCCCCTGCAGGCGACCTCGAGACGTGTCTAGCTACAACCCAACAACAGGAAGAGAGAACATGGCCCTCCGAACCAACAAGCTCCTCGTCGCGGGACTGACCATCGCAGTCCTGCTGGTGGCGGCGGGATGCAGCAGCAACAGCTCGAGCTCGACCACCACCAGTGGATCGGCGAGCAGCGGGACCGGGAGCGGTTCCAAGACGATCACCGTCGGCGTCCTGACCGACCAGACCGGACCCGGCGCGTCGGAATTCGGCACCGCCGTGTCGGGGATCAAGGCCGGAATCGGGGTCGCCGGCACCGAGGGTTACAACATCAAGTACGTGGTGGGCGACACCGGGACGAGCCCGGCCGGGGCGCTCACCGCGGCCCAGAAGATGGTCGAGCAGGACCATGTCTTTGCCGTGATCGCCCTGTCGGCACTGACGTTCTCCGCCTCCAACTACCTGACGGCCCAGAAGATCCCGGTGGTGGGGGCGTCGTTCGACGGTCCGGAGTGGCTGCTGCCGACGAGCACCAACATGTTCTCGGTCTTCGGGAACCTGGACTACACCAAGGTCACGACCGTCGTCGGCCTCTTCATGAAGAGCCAGGGCGTGACGCGCCTCGGCACGTTGGGCTACAGCATTTCGCCGAGCTCGGCGGCGGCGGCGCGGGCCGCGGCGGTCTCGGCCGAGGCCCAGGGCATCCAGGCGCCCTACGTCAACGACAGCTTCCCCTTCGGGAGCACCAACGTGGCGCCCGTGGCCCTGGCCATGAAGAGCGCCAACGTGGACGCCATCGACCTCGGGGTGGACCCGAACACCGGGTTCGCGCTGGTCAGCGGCGCTCAACCAGGAGGGGGTCCACCTGAAGAGCGCTCTCCTGGCCACCGGCTACGGCGGCGACCTCCTCAACTCGGGGGCGGCGGCCATACAGGCGGCCCAGGGGAACGACTTCCTCTCCACCTTCGAGCCGATCGAGATGCACACCGCCGCCACCCAAAAGCTGCAGAGCGCCATGGCGACCTACGCCGGCGTCCATGTCGACCCGACCTTCGCCCAGTACCTCGGCTATCTGTCCATCGACGGGCTGGTCCAGGGGCTGAAGGGCGCCGGGGCCGACCCGACCCAGAGCTCGCTCATCACGAGCCTCTCCCACATCACCGACTACGACGCAGCCGGGCTGTTCGGCGGGCACGTCACGGTCGACTGGAGCAAGCGGCCGATGGGGAACACGCAGTGCTACTGGGTGACCAAGTTCTCGGGATCGAGCTTCCACCTCATCTCGGGCTCCGACCCGGTGTGCGGCACGATCATCCCGAACAAGAGCGTGTAACCGGAACGGACGGCCTCGCATCGAATCGAGACTCGGGGGCCGGTCGTCCGCATCGAGCGGGCGACCGGTCAGCCGAGTGGTCGGGGGGCGACGGTGATGGAGGGGACGCTGGCCGTGCCTTCGCAGTGGAGCACGGTGTCGATGGCTCGGACGAGGTCCTCCACGTCCAGGAGCGACCCGCTCAGATAGTTCCGGGTGGCCCAGATCGTCCCCATCTCGGCGGCCAGCTCGGGATCCCAATCCGAGGGGAACTCGGTCATGGAGGGCCCCTCCCCTCCGGCGCAGTCGCCGACAACCACCCGGGTGAAGCCGACACTCGGATGTTCGGCCCGCCAGGCGTCGACGAGTCGCTCGAGGGCGGCCTTGCTGACGACGTAGGCACCGAGCCCGGGCCAGGGAGCCGTCTGGGAGGCGCTGACCGAGGACAGGTAGGCGGCGACACCGCCCGACTTGGTCAGGTGGGGCAGGGCGGCCGAGGTCACCAGGGAGGCGCCCACCACGTTGGTGTCGAGCACTTGCCGCCAGACCGTGGCGTCGGTCTCCGACAGGCGGGCCAGCGGACCCATGCCGGTGGAGTAGACCAGCGCGTCGATCCCGCCCAACCGGCGGGCGGCCTCTTCGATGGCTCCGCGGCACGACGACTCGTCGGTGACGTCGCACCGGAGCGCCATGGCCCCGCCGCCGGCCTCCTCGGCCGCCTCCTCCAGCCGGTACAGCCGGCGGGCGAGAAGCGCTACCCGCGCGCCGCGGCGGGCCAGCCCGATCCCGATGCAGCGGCCCAGCCCGCTCGAGGCGCCGACCACCACCGTGCGCATGGCTCCGTCGGCCGGGCTCATGAGAGTGAGGCGACCACGGGCAGCCGCTCCCACCCGCGCACGGTCGACGTCCTGGCCTGGGCGGCGTTGTCCCAGTCGACCTCCCAGGACGGGAAGCGAGCGAGGACCTCGTCGAGCGCCACCCGTCCTTCCAGCCGGGCCAGAGCGGCACCGAGGCAGAAGTGGATGCCGTACCCGAAGCTGAGGTGATGGGCGATGTTGCGGTGGATGTCGAACCGGTCGGGATCCTCGAACCTTCGCTCGTCGCGGTTGCCCGAGGCGTTGAGCAGGAGCACCACGCTGCCCTGGGGCACGACGGCACCGTGGTGCTCGACGTCCTTGGTCACGTAGCGGGCCTGTACCGGGGAGGGCGCTTCGTAGCGCAGCAGCTCCTCGATGGCGTTCGCCACCAGGCTGCGGTCCTCGACCAGCTCGCGGCGCTGTTCGGGATGCTCGGCCAACACCTTGCCCGTCCATCCGATGAGGCGGGTGGTGGTCTCGTTGCCCGCCCCGGCCAGCAGGTTGACGTAGTTCAGGACCTCCTGGCGGGTGAGCCGCCGCCGCGTCCCGTCGGTGTCCTCGAACTCCGCCTGCAGGAGCTCGGTCATCAGGTCGTCGGAGGGGTGCTTCGCCCGCCAGTCGATGTACTCCTCGAATTCCGTCCCGGGCGGGGCCTGCTCGAACTGCTCGGCGAAGTCCGGGACGGTGCCCTCCTCCAGGCGCAGGCCTTCGTCGATGCGGTCGCGGATCGCCTCCTGGTCGCTTTCGGGGATGCCGAGCAGCATGCCGATCGTCCGCATGGGCATTTGTGCCCCCAGGTCGCGGATGAAATCGAACTCGCCGGCACCGACGAGGGGGTCGAGGCTCGTGGCACAGAACTCCCGCACCTTCGGTTCGATGGCGGCGACCTTCCGGGGGGTGAACACCCGGGAGAGCAGACTGCGGTGGACATCGTGCGACGGCGGGTCCTCGAAGATGATCGAGCCGGGCGGCATGTCCATGTTGGCCTTGATCAGCTCGAGCACGGTGCCCCGGCCCGAGATGTAGGTCCTCCAGTCCACGAGGCACGGCTCGACGTCGTCGAACCGACTCAGGGCGTAGAAGTCGTAGCGCTCGTTGTAGTAGAGGGGGCGTTCGTCCCGCAGTCGCCGCCATACCGGATAGGGATCCGAGTCGATGTCGAAGTCGTAGGGGTCGTAGTAGACGTCCGGGGCCGTCGTGGTCATCTGGGTTCCCCTCTCCCGTCGGGCGCGTCCGCCCTCAGTTTCGCAGTCACTCGAATGGAAGTAACATTATACGAATCAAGAATGGCGTTCTCACCCTGGGATCACCCCGAGGAGACCGGCGATGCGTATCGGCGTGATGATCGGCCCCGAGCGCGGGCGGTACGGGACCAAGGTCGAGCGGCTGCGTGACGATGCCCGCTGGGCCGAGGCGGCCGGCCTGTCCTCGGTGTGGGTGCCCCAGATCCCCGACGACTTCGACGCCCTCACCGCCGCCACGGTGGTGGGGGAGGTGACCAACCGGATCGAGGTCGGGACGGCGGTCGTTCCCGTCCAGCCCCGGCACCCCGTGGCCCTGGCCCAGGCGGCCTTGTCCGTCCAGGCCGTCCTCGACGGTCGCTTGTGCCTCGGGCTGGGCGTCTCCCACCACTGGATCGTCGAGGACATGCTCGGCCTGCACTACGACCGTCCGGCGCTCACCATGCGGTCGTACCTCGACGTGCTCGACGTGGCCCTTCGGGGTCCGGGACCGGTGGATGTCGAGAACGAGCTGTTCCGGGTGCACAACCCACTCGACATCACCGACCTCCAGGGAACGCCGGTCCTCATCGCCGCCCTCGGGCCCAACATGCTGCGCCTGGCCGGCGAGCGGACCGACGGGACGATCCTGTGGATGGCCGACGAGCGGGCCATCGCGTCGCATGTGGTGCCCCACCTCACCCGGGCGGCCGATGCGGCCGGCCGCGCGCCGCCCCGGGTGGTGGCCGGCATCCCGGTCTGCCTCTGCGGCGATGACGAGGTCGAGCTCGCCGTCGACCGGACCAACCGGATCCTGGCCGAGGCCGAGATCTCCCCCAACTACCAGCGCTTGCTCGACCAGGGCGATGCCCGGACGATCGGCGACCTGCTGGCCGCCGGGGGCGAGTCCGCCATCGAGAAGCGACTGCACGCCTTCGCCGACGCCGGTGTCACCGATCTGTCGGTGCGCGTCGTGCCGGTCGGGCGAGGCCGCGAGGCGCTGCTGGCCTCCTCGAAACGGACCCGGGACCTGCTCGCCTCCTTCGGGGGTTCGCTCTAGCCGTGGCCGCCGGAGACGACCGGGAGCCAAGACCCGTGGGAGAGGAGCCTTCCATGTCCACCCCGACCCTCGACTGTCCCGTGTTCGACGCGGACAACCACCTGTACGAGACGAAGGAGGCGCTGACCAGGCACCTGCCCGACCGCTACCGGGGCTCGGTCGACTATGTCGAGGTGAGGGGGCGGACGAAGATCCTGGTGCGGGGCCGGGTCAGCGAGTACATCCCCAACCCCACCTTCGACGTGGTGGCGAGACCCGGGGCCCAGGAGGACTACTTCCGACTCGGCAACCCCGAGGGCAAGAGCCGGCGCGAGATCTTCGGGGAGCCGATCCGGTGTCTCCCGGCCTACCGCGAGCCCGCCCCCCGGCTGCAGTTGATGGACGAGCAGGGCATCGACCGCGCCCTCATGTTCCCGACGCTCGCCAGCCTGGTCGAGGAGCGGATGCGCGACGATCCCGCCATGATGCATGCCGTCATCCACGCCCTCAACGAATGGCTGTACGAGACCTGGTCGTTCGACTACGCCGGGCGCATCTTCGCCACCCCGGTGATCACGCTCCCCGTTCCGGAGCGGGCGATCGACGAGCTGGAGTGGGTGGTGGCGCGGGGAGCCCGGGTGGTCCTCATCCGGCCGGCTCCGGTACCCGGCTACCGCGGGTCGAGGTCCTTCGGGCTGGCCGAGTTCGACCCCTTCTGGGAGAAGGTCGTCGAGCACGACGTGCTGGTGGCCATGCACTCGTCGGACAGCGGGTACGAGCGGTACGCCAACGAGTGGATGGGCAGCGATGCCGAAATGCTCCCGTTCCAACCCGAGGCCTTCCGCATGCTGCAGGCCTGGCGGCCCATCGAGGATGCCGTGTCCGCCCTCGTCTGTCACGGGGCGCTGTCCCGCTTCCCCGGCCTCAAGGTGGCGGTCATCGAGAACGGGAGCAGCTGGGTGGCGCCGCTGCTCCACAACCTGGCCGACGCCTACAAGAAGATGCCCCAGGACTTCCTCGAGGACCCGGTGGCCGTCGTCAAGCGGAACGTCTACATCAGCCCGTTCTGGGAGGAGGACCTGGGGGCGCTGGCCGAGCTGATCGGTGAGGACCATGTCCTGTTCGGGTCGGACTACCCGCATCCGGAAGGGCTGGCCGAGCCGGCGAGCTACGTCGACGAGCTGGCCGGCCTGCCCGCCGCCACGGTGCGCAAGATCATGGGCGGCAATCTCGCCCGGCTGATGAACGTCGACGACGTGGTCCTCCGGTGACCCCGGCCCCGGCCGACCACCGAGGTATTCCCGCCCTGCTGGAGGCGGCCCGCGGCTTCGGCCACCGGCCGGCCGTCGACGACGGGGCGTCGAGGCTCACCTATCCCGAGCTGCTCCAGGCATCCGAGAGGTTCGCGGCGGCGCTGGTGGGGTCCGGGATCGAGCCGGGCGACCGGGTGGCCGTCTGGGCACCGAACTCGGCCCGGTGGATCATCGCCTTGCTCGGGCTGGCCCAAGCCGGCGCCGCCCTCGTCCCGATCAATACCCGGTTCAAGGGGCTCGAGGCCGCCGACCTGCTGGCCCGCAGCCGGAGCCGGGCGCTCGTCACGGTGACCGGCTTCCTCGACACCGACTACGTCGACCTGCTGCGCTCGACCGATGTCGCCCTCGACGACCTGGCGACGATCGTCGTGGCCGAGGGCGACGCCCCGCCGGGGACGGCGTCGTGGGACGAATTCCTCGACCGGTCCGAGGGGCACGGGGGCGAGGTCGAACGCCGCCGCCGGGCCGTCCGCGACTCGGACGTCTCGGACATCCTGTTCACGTCGGGCACGACCGGCACACCCAAGGGTGTGGTGATGACCCACGATCGGACCGTGCGGGTGGCAACCGACTGGGTCGAGATGACCGGCCTGCGCCCGGACGACCGGTACCTGATGGTCAATCCGTTCTTCCACATGTTCGGGCTGAAAGCGGGCATCCTGGCCAGCCTGGCCGCCGGGGCGACCATGCTCCCCCAGGCCGTCTTCGACGTCGACCGGGTGCTGGCGCGGATCGAAGCCGAGGGCGTCACCGTGCTGCCGGGGCCGCCCACCCTGTACCAGGCCATGCTCGACCAGCCCGGCCGGACGGCGTTCGACCTCTCGACGCTCCGGGTGGCCGTCACCGGTGCGGCCGACATCCCGGTGGAGCTCATCCGTCGATTGCACACCGAGATGCCCTTCTCCGTGATCATCACCGGGTACGGGCTGACCGAGGCGGGCACGGCCACCGGCACCTCGCCCGGTGACGACGTGGAGGTGATCGCCACCACGGTCGGGCGGCCGCGCCCGGGCTTCGAGCTCCGCCTGGTGGACGAGGACGCCGGCGACGTCCCGGCCGGGCACCCGGGCGAGATCCTCCTGCGCGGCGGGAGCGTCATGGTCCGCTACCTGGACGACCCCGAGGCCACCACCGCCGTCCTGTCGCCGGACGGATGGCTGCGGACCGGTGATCTCGGCGTGATGGGGCCGGACGACAACCTCCGTATCGTGGGCCGGACCAAGGACATGTTCGTGGTCGGCGGGTTCAACGCCTACCCGGCGGAGATCGAGAACGTCCTGCTGGGGCATCCCGCCGTCCGGCAGGCCGCCGTCATCGGCGTCCCGGACGAACGGCTGGGCGAGGTCGGGATGGCCTTCGTGGTGGCCGCCGCCGGAGGCTCGCCCTCGAGCTCGGAGCTCATCTCGTGGTGCCGCCAACGCATGGCCAATTACAAGGTGCCCCGCCAGGTGGGGTTCGTCGACGAGCTGCCGCTCAACGCCACCGGCAAGGTGCACAAGGACGCCCTGCGTGCCCAGGCGTCCTGCACCCCTGCCGCCCGGTCTCGATGAACGACGCCCCCCGGGGAGGTCTGCCCTCGTTCGCCGACCTCCGCGTCGTCGAGCTGGGCGTCTGGGTGGCCGCCCCCTCGGCGGCCGCCCTCCTGGCCGACTGGGGGGCCGATGTGATCAAGGTCGAACCGCCGTCCGGGGACCCGATGCGCTCCGTGTTCGGTTCGCTCGGTGTCGAAGGGGACTTGCCGAACCCGGCCTTTGCGCTCGACAACCGGGGCAAGCGGAGCGTCGTCCTCGACCTGCGCGGGCCGGAAGACCGCCAACGGCTGGAGGAGCTCCTGAGCGCGGCGGACGTGTTCATCAGCAACCTCCGGCCGGACGCCCTCGACCGGCTGGACCTGGCCCCGAAGGCGACCGTGGACCGCCATCCACGCCTGGTCTACTGCAGTGTGAGCGGGTACGGGCTGCGGGGTGAGGACCGCAATCGCCCGACCTACGACATCGGGGCCTTCTGGGCACGCTCGGGTCTGTCGGTGCAGATGGCCGACGCCGAGGGGAGCCCGCTCAACGCCCGGGGGGGCATCGGCGACCACATCACCGGGCTCGCCGCCCTCGCCGGCGTACTGGCCGCCGTGATCGACCAACGGGCGACCGGTCGGGGGCGGGTCGTGGAGGTCTCCCTGCTGCGGACCGGGGCGTACATCCTGGGCTGGGACCTGGGCCTCCAGATGGCACTGGGCAAAGTGGCCGGGTCCGAGGCGCGGACCAGCAACCAGGCGCCCCTGATGAACCCCTACTGCACCGCCGACGGTCGCTGGTTCTTCTTCACCGGCCTGGAGGCGGAGCGGCACCTGCCGTCGGTGTGCCGAGCGCTCGGACGGTCGGACCTGCTGGACGATCCACGGTTCGCCACGGCCACCGCTATCCGGCGGCACCGGACCGAGGTGATCGCCGTGCTCGACGAGACCATCGCCCAACGGCCGCTCGCCGAGTGGGCCGAGCGCTTCGACCGGGAAGGGGTGTGGTGGGCTCCCGCCCGCTCGCCGGCGGAGGTCGTGGAGGACCGGCAGCTGGTGGAGAACGACGGCTTCGTCGAGGTCGACGGGGGAGGAGGTCGGGGCCTTCGCTCGGTCAACGGACCGGTCACCTTCCCGGGGGTCCGCCACCGCCGGCCGGCCGTCCCCGGCCTCGGCGAGCACACCGAGCAGGTCATCGGAGAGGGTGCGGCGGCCGGCAAGCCGGTCGGCCACTCGCCCTCGGGCAGCGGCTAGCGCTCGGCCTGCTGCCGGGCCCGGGCCAGAAGGCCCCGGGCGATGACCAGGCGCTGGATCTCGTTGGTCCCCTCGCCGATCACCATCAGCGGCGCGTCCCGGTAGTAGCGCTCGACCGGGAGATCGGTCGTGTAGCCGACGCCACCGTGGATGCGCATGGCATCGGTGGCCAGCTCGAGCGCCGTCTCGCTGGCGAAGAGCTTGGCCATGCCGGCCTCGACGTCGCAACGGAGGCCGGCCGCCTTGCGCTCCGCCGCGTTGCGGGTGAGCAGCCGGGCCGCCTCCAGATGGGTGGCCATGTCGGCGAGCTTGATCTGAATGGCCTGGTGCTCACCGATGGCCTTGCCGAAGGTGGTCCGCTCCTGGGCGTAGGCCAGGGCGGCGTCGAACGAGGCCCTGGCGACACCGACCGCCCGGGCCGCGATGTTGATGCGCCCGACCTCCAGGATGCCGAGGATCTGAGCCAGGCCACGACCCGGCTCGCCGACCAGGTTGGCCACCGGGACCCGATGGTCGTCGTAGGCCATCTCCACGGTCTCGACCCCCCGGTAGCCGAGCTTGCCGATGCGGCGGCTCACCGATATCCCGGCCGACGATGGTCCCGGCTCCTTCTCCACGATGAGGGCCGAGATCCCCTCGTCGGTCCGGGCGGCCAGGGCCACCAGGGAGGCCCGCTCGCCGTTGGTGACCCACGCCTTCCTCCCGTTGACGACGAACTCGTCGCCGTCCCGCACGGCCCGACACGAGATGTTGCGGGTGTCGCTGCCGGCGTCGGGCTCCGACAGGGAGAGCGCCCCTCGTCGCTCGCCGGTCGCCATCGAGGGCAGCCACCGCTCCTTCTGGTCCTCGGTACCGTGCTCGAGCAGCAGCGTCGCCACCATGGTGTGGGTGTTGACGATGCCGGTCAGGCTCATCCACCCGTAGGCCAGCTCTTCGACCACGCCGGCATAGGTCGGCAGGTCGAAGCCGAGGCCGCCGTAGGCGGAGGGGATCGTGATCCCGAAGAACCCGAGCTCCCGCATGAGGCGGACCAGCTCGGTCGGGAACTGGTCGGCGCGCTCCAGCTCGGCGGCGACCGGAGCCACGTCCCGGGCGACGAACCGGCGGGCCGTTTCGATGACCTGGCGCTGCACGTCCGGGTCCGTCGGCGGGTCTCCGCCGCGCTTGTCGGCCATGGCGGGAACCCTACACAACGTGTTTGTTGACGTCGATCTCAAAACAGAGAACAATGTTTCCGTGTTGGCCGGGCCCATGCACGGGGCGCTGGAGTCAGCGGCCCGCCGCTTCGGCGCTCGCGGCGCCGTGCTGGCCGGCGACGAGCGGTTGAGCTTCTTGGAGCTCGACGGGTCGAGCAACGCCTTGGCCCGCCACCTGGCCGCCGGGGGTGTCTCGGCCGGGGACCGGGTCGCGGTCATGCTGTCGAACCGCCCCGAGTTCGTGGTCACCGTTAACGCCGTCAGCAAGCTCGGCGCGGCCTCGGTCCTGCTGAGCCCCGCCTGGCGGGAGATCGAGGTCGCCCACGCCCTGGAGCTGACGGCACCGACCCACGCCGTGCTCGAAGCGGCCGGCGGGTCGCCGCTGGGCGAGCGGATGGGATCGCACCGGGTCACCGATGTCGGGGACGCTCAGCAGCTGGCCGAGGCGCTCGGCGGCGACCGGTCGCCGCTCGGGCGGCCGGCCATCGGCGATGCCGACGAGGCCGTGCTGGTGTTCAGCTCGGGGACGACCGGGCTGCCGAAGGCGGTACGCCACACGCACCGCTCGATCGGCCACGCCACGGCCCATTGGTGCGACGCCCTCGGTCTCGGGGCCGACGACCGCTTCCAGGTCGCCACCCCACCGTCCCACATCCTCGGGCTGCTCAACCTGCTCGCCGCCACCGCGGCGGGGGCGACGGTCCGGTTGCACCGGCGCTTCGACCTGGACGAGGAGCTCGACCGCATCGCCACCGAGCGGATGACGCTGGAGATGGCGGTGGCCCCCATCGCACTGGCCATGGCCAACCATCCGGACCTCGAGCGGTACGACCTGTCGTCGCTGCGCTACATCATGTGGGGCGCGACCCCGGTCACACCCGATATCGCCGAGATCGTCACCCGGAGGACCGGGGTGCGGTGGCTGCCGGCCTACGGGGCCAGCGAGCTGCCGGTCATCGCGGCCAACCCGGTGGCCGACCCCGCCTCCTGGCGTCTGGACTCCGCCGGGCTGCCCCCGGCGGGCGTCCGCCTGCGCGTCGTCGACCTGGAGTCCCGCCGGGTGGTCGGTCCGGGCACGTCGGGAGAGATCCAGGTGAGGAGCCCATCGGTGATGGCCGGCTACCTGCCGGCCGATGCGAACGACGAGGCGTTCGAGGGAGGGTGGTACCGGACAGGCGACGTGGGATGGCTCGAACCGGACGGCTGGGTCCACATCACCGACCGGTCGAAGGAGATGATCAAGGTCAGTGGATTCCAGGTCGCCCCGGCCGAGCTCGAGGCGGTGCTGCTCCGCCACCCCGCCGTCGTCGACTGCGCCGTGTTCGGGGTGTCCGACGAACGGGCCGGGGAGCGGCCGGTGGCCGCCGTGCAGTTGGACCCGGGCCGGTCCGTCTCCACCGACGAACTGAAGCAGGTGGTGGCGGCGTCCCTCGCCACCTACAAGCAGGTACGCGATGTGGTGGTGGTCGACGCCGTCCCCCGGCTCCCGTCGGGCAAGGTGTTGCGCCGAACCCTGCAGGAGGCCTGGCGGACCTCGGACGGCGGGCGCGCCTGATGGACGTCCGGCTCTCCGATGAGCAGGAGGCGCTCCGCGACTCGGTGGTGCACCTGGTCGATCGGTTCCGTCCCCGCTCGGTGCGGGAGCTCGACGACACCGAGCGACGGGCCAAACTCGAGGGGGCCATCGAGGCCTCGGGCTGGCGCGAGCTGCGGGCGCCGACCGAACGAGGGGGTCCGCTGGCCTCCGGGGTCGAAGTCGGCATCGTCGCCGAGGAGTTGGCCCGGGGCCTGGTCGACACTTCGTTCGTCGGTCCGACGCTGGCGGTGGAGCTGCGTCGCGGGGCCGGTGTCGGCCCGGCGGGCTCCTTGGAGACCGTCGTCCTCGCCCCGGATCTCACCTCGCTCGCCCAGGGGGGTGGAGGTGCCTCGCCACCGGGCGTGGCCTTCGATGCCGATGGCTGTGCTTCCGCCCTGCTGCTCACCTCCGGAAACACGCTGGTCCAGGCCGGCATCGGACCGGCGTGCCCGTCCGTCGACCTCGGCCGGCCCTCCGCCCGGGTGCATCCCGAGGAGGCCGGGAGGGCACCGGTCGGCTCCCGGCCGATCGACGCGCCGGAGCTCCGGCGCTGGACCGCACTCGGCCTGTCGATGGCCTGTCGCGACCTGGTGGGGGCGATGGGCGGGGCTCTCGACCTGGCCTCGGACTACGCCCAGGCCCGTCGGCAGTTCGGGGTGGCCGTGGGTTCGTTCCAGGCCGTCCAGCACTTGCTGGCCGACGCGCTGGTCTGCCTGGAAGGTTCGAAGAGCGTGGCCCTGCACGCCTGCTGGGCGGTCGACGCCTTGGCGCCCGACGAGGCCGTCGCCGCCGCGGCCGTGGCCAAGGCCTACTGCAGCCGGTCGGCCCGCGGCGTCTGCGAGGCGGCGATCCAGGTGCACGGAGGCATCGGCAACACGTGGGACTGCCTGGCCCACGTCTACCTGCGCCGCGTGTTGCTGTCCATCGACCTGCTCGGTGGCGTCGGCCCGAGCCTCGACCGGGTGGCGATGTCATTGGGGGGCGGCCGTGGACTTCGCTGACTCGCCGGACGAGGCCGCCTTCCGCCGACGCCTCCGTGCCTGGCTGGCCGGGAACAACCCCGGGCTCCCACCCTCGTCGACGTCGGACGACTACTGGGCCGGGCAGGCGGCCTGGCACCGGTCGCTCTTCGACGCCGGCTTCTTCGGAGCATCCTGGCCGACCGACATCGGCGGCCAGGGTCTGCCCAGCGTCTACGAGGTGATCGTGGACGAGGAGCTGGCCGCGGCCGCCGCCCCGCCCCGCCCGAGCCTCGGCTACCTGGTCCAGGGTATCCTGCGCCACGGGAACGCCGACGTGCAGCGCCGGTTCCTCCCCGGCATCGTGAACGGACAGCAGCGATGGTGCCAGGGCTTCAGCGAGCCCGACGCCGGCTCGGACCTCGCGTCGTTGCGCACCCGGGCCGAGCCCGTGGGCGACGAGTACGTCCTCACCGGCCAGAAGGTGTGGACCAGCTATTCGGACGAGGCGGACTGGTGCCTCCTCCTGGCCCGCACCGATCCCGATGTCCCCAAGCACGAGGGACTCTCGGCCTTCGCCGTCTCGATGCGCCAGCCGGGCATGCAGCAGCGCCCGCTCCGCATGATCAACGGGATCACCCGTGAGTTCGGCGAGGTCCTGATCGACGGCGCCCGCGTCCCCGCCGCCAACATGATCGGCGAGCCGGGGGACGGGTGGCGGCTGGCCATGACCGTAGTCGGGCACGAACGTGAGCCGGCCGAGCTCGGCTACGTGGCGCGCTACGCCAAGGTGGTCCGCGAGCTCAGCGGGTGCGTCCGGGACGACCCCGGGCGCTACGGGGCCGAACAGGTGCGGGACCTGGTGTGGGCCATCGTCGAGACCGAGATGCTGCGGCTCCACGTCTGTCGGCGGCTGTCGGACCGGCTCGATGGCGTCTCCCACGGCCCCGAGGGCTCGGTCGACAAGCTCCTCATGACCTCGGTCGAACAGTGCGTCGGCCATGCCGCACTGTCCATCGGGGGTGCGGCGCACGACGGCGACGACGACACCTGGCTGAAGGTCTACCTCTACAGCCGGGCACAGAGCGTCATGGGGGGGACGTCCCAGATCCAGCGGAACCTGGTCGCCGCCCGTCTCCTAGGATTGCCGAGCTCATGATGGCCTACGACCTGCCCGACGAGATCGAGGTTTCCGCCGACGGCCCGGTGCGGATCGTGCGGCTCAACCGACCGGACCAGCTCAACGCCACCAACCACGCCCTCCACCAGGGCCTGGCCGGCCTCTTCCCCCAACTCGACGACGACGACGAGGCCCGGGTGGCCGTGCTCACCGGCGCGGGTCGCGCCTTTTCGGCCGGTGGGGACTTCTCCTATCTCGACGACCTCTCCAAGGACCTCGACCTCCGCCGGGAGACCCTGGCCCACGGCCGCCAGATCGTGACGGGCATGGTGCGCTGCCGAGTGCCGATCGTCGCCGCCGTCAACGGGCCCGCCGTCGGGCTCGGGTGCAGCCTGGTCGCCCTGTCGGACATCTCCTTCATGGCCGAAAGCGCCCATCTGGCCGACCCCCATGTCCTGATCGGTTTGGTGGCCGCCGATGGTGGGCCGGTGACCTGGCCGTTGCTCACGAGCCTCCAGCTGGCCAAGGAATATGCGCTGACCGGCGACCAGATCCCCGCCGCCCGCGCCGCCGCCATCGGTCTGGTGAACCACGTGTGCCCCGACGACCAGGTCCTCGAGACGGCCATGGCCTGTGCCCGGCGCCTCGCCGCCTTGCCTCAGCAGGCCGTGGAGGACACCAAGCGGATCCTCAACCTCCACCTGGAGCGGGCCGTGCTGGCCACGCTCGACTTCGCACTGAGCGCAGAGCAC
Organism: uncultured Acidimicrobiales bacterium; assembly: GCA_963710495.1. GTDB lineage: Bacteria > Actinomycetota > Acidimicrobiia > Acidimicrobiales > RAAP-2 > Bog-756. The sequence goes on along the minus strand of CAVQAI010000009.1, from coordinate 612,438 downwards.
CGGTCGTTCGACTCGCCCGAGCTGCGGGCCAGTATCGACCGATTCCAGAGTCGCCGGCGGCCCTAGGTCAGAGCGGCACGGCCGGGGGCAGGGCGCGAGCCCGGAGGAGCTCTGCGCCGACGGATCGCGTCGAGGGAGGCGGACGACCCGAGGAGCTGGTCGAGGGCGAGCGTCCGTTTCACGAACCGATGGAGGGGATGCTCCGCCGTGAAACCGATGCCGGCGAGGACCTGCTGCGCATGGCGGGCCACCACCGATGCGCTCCGCCCGGCGACCGCCTTTGCCACCGTGGCACCGAGACCCGACTCTTCTTCCCAGGCCGCCTCGACGGACGAGGCGGCCGCCTCGATAGCGACCAGGCCGTCGGCCAGGCGGTGGCGCACCGCCTGAAAGGAGCCGATCGGGCGGCCGAACTGGATCCGTTCGGTGGCGTGGTCCCGAGCCAGCTGGAGCATGGCGCGCGAAGCGCCGATCAATTCGTGGGACAGGGCGAGCCGGGCCCGGGACAGCGCCCGTGACCACGCGTCGGTGCCGAGTGGCCCGGCCGGCGTCGCCGTCTCGACGGTGCCGTTCACCTCGACCAGGCCGAGCGCCGGGTCCAGTCCCTGCACGGGCCGTTGCTCGAGCTCCCCAATCGGGACGGTGACGAGCTGCACCCCGGCGTCCGACCGCACCGCCACCACCGCCTGGGCGGCCTCCACCATCCACCGGCTGCCGAGGCCGTGCACCACGACGACGCCGTCCCGTTGCTCACCGGGCACGTTCCGGCTCCCGAAGGCCGGTATGACGATGGCCTGTCGGGGGTCCTCCGGGAAGAGAGCCGAGGACAGGACCGGGTCGAGCGGCGAGGTGGCGTTGAGGAGTCCCTGGAGCTCGAACAGGACGCCGAGTGCCGTCCGGGGGTCGGCCCGCAGCGCCTCGTACCACCCCACCCGGAGGAGCTCGCCGTCGAGCGCCAGGCCGGCATGGCGCTGCAGCGCGGCTCGGAGGCTGCCGGCGAAGAGGTCCCGCTCGTCCTGGTCCATCATCGATCGGCTCCGAGGCCGAGGAGCCGCCGGGCGATGATGTTGCGCTGGATCTCGAGACTGCCGCCGTAGATGGTGGCCGCCCGCGAGTACAGGTACTCGGCCCGCCATCGGGCCTCCTCCCGCCCGTCACCCGTCAACAGGGCGTCGGCCAGAGCCTCGGGAACCAGGTCGAAGACGGCTTGCTCGGCCGTGGCCACCAGCACCTTGTCGACGGAGGTCTCGGCGCCGAGACGGGCCCCGGAGGAGAGCCGGTGCTGGGTAGCCCGCGAGCGGGCCCGGAAGGCGAAGAGCCACAGGTAGGCGTGGCCGACCTCCGCGGCGTCGAGCGAGCCGTCGGGTGCCGCGGCCAGCAACTGCTCGAGGCGCCGGTGCAGGAAGGCACCTCGGTGCCAGAGCGCCGTGCTCCGTTCGAAGGGGAGCAGGTCCATGGCGACCGACCAGCCGTGGTCGACCTCGCCGAGCGTTCGGTCGAAGGGCACCGCCACGTCGTCGAAGAACACCTCGCAGAACTCGGGCTGACCGTGCATGGTCTCGATGGGGCGGACGGTGATGCCGGGGGACTCCATGTCGACGAACAGGGCGGTGATCCCGGAGTGGCCCGAGTCGGGGGGGCCGGTCCGGGTCAACAGGACGCAGCGCTGCGAGTACTGGGCCAGACTGGTCCACACCTTCTGGCCCGAGACCCGCCATCCGTCGGCCGCCGGGTCGGCCCGACAGGCGAGGGCGGCCAGGTTGCTGCCCGTCCCCGGCTCCGAGAACCCCTGGCACCAGGTCTCGTCCCCGCACAGCAGCCGCGGCACCATGGCGGCGGCCAGTTCCGGGGGCGCATGGGCGGTCATGGTGGGCACCAGGACCTCGGTCATCGAATAGATGCCCGGCTCGACCAGGTCGCGGGCGGTGAGGGCCTCGCCCAGGTAGGCGCGGAGCAGGGGGGAACCTCCGAGGCCGCCGACCCGTTCGGGCCAGCCCCACCGGATCCACCCGGCGTCGTAGGTGGCCCGCTTCACGCGAGCCAGCTGGGCGAGCTGCGCCTCGAGGGTCTCGGGCCGACCCGTCGTGCCCCGGAGCGCATCCTCGTGGGACCGGAGCCACTCGTCGAGTGCAACCCGGAACTCGTTCAGCTCCATCGACCTGCGCTAGTCCTCGATGGGCTCGGTGGGCTCGGTGGGCTCGATGGGCTCGGTGGGCTCGGGCCGCCGGGGGTCGTGGGCCCGGCCGGCGTCGCGCCCTCCGCTCCGCCGGAGGAACGTCATCGACCGGCTGGCCAGGCGCCAGCCCGCTTCGGTCCGTCGGTAGGTGTCCGTGTAGTAGCCGATGCGCAGATGGTGGCTCGTCTGGTCCACGAAGCACAGCGGCTGTTCGCCGCGGCCGGAGTCGCCGTCCAGCTCCAGCGCCGGTGCGGCGGTGAGGAAGAGCCCCTTCGGGGCGGCGGCCACCAGGGCCGGAAAGTCGCGCCGGCCGTAGGTGGTGCCGAAGGCGCTGTAGGTCCCGTCCGGTGTGAAGACCTCCATGACCGCCTCGATGTCGTCCTTGGTCATGGCCACGGCGTAACGGGCGAGCAGCTGCTCGATCGCGATGACGTCGGCGACCGGCGGAGTCCCCACCTCAGCCGTCCCAGCCGTAGACCACGTGCACGGACGGGGTGCGGGGCACCGACTGGCAGGTGAGGATCCAGCCGTCGGCCACCTCCTCGTCGGTGAGCGCATTGTTGGTGAGCATCGTCACCTCACCGTCGGCAAGCTTGGCCATGCATGTCGCACAGCTGCCGGCCTCGCAGGAATAGGGGGGCGACAGCCCGAGCTGCCGGGCGGTCTGGAGCACGGTCGTGCCGGCCCGGTGGTCGGCGACCTCGACCCGACCGTCGAGCTCGATGGTCACCCGGGCGGCACCCTGGTCGTCGGGCGGTGGCCCGGGCCGGGCGCCGTCGTCGGGCGGCGTGAACCGTTCGATGTGGACGACATCGGGGCCGGCCCCGGCGCCGTACAGCGCCGTCTCGACGATCTCCATGAACGGCCCCGGACCGCAGACATAGCAGTCGGTCGCGGTGGCGTCGGGCGCGAACTCCTCGATCTCGCCCGGCCCGACGAGACCGCGGTCCCGGTCGAGATGGTGCACGACCTCGAGGCGCCCGCCGTACCGCTGGGCCAGGGAGGCGAGCGCCGGGCCGAAGATCACCGAGCCCGCCTGGCGGTTGGCGTAGAAGAGACGGGCCCGTTGGTCGGTCCCCTCCAGGACATCCTTGAGGATCGAGAGGACCGGCGTGATGCCGCTGCCCCCGGCGAAGGCCAGGACGTCGCCATCATGCGATCGCCGCCCGAACACCCCCGAGGGAAGGGTGGCCTCGAGGCGGTCGCCGGGCGCCAGCGTGTCCACCATCCAATTGGAGACGATCCCGCCGGGAACCCGTTTGACGGTCACCTGCATGGCCTGGTCGACCGCGGGGGCGGACGACATCGAGTAGCAACGGAGATGAGGCTCGCCGTCGACCCAGCACCGGAAGGTGAGGAACTGCCCGGGCCGGTAGGCATAGGCGGTGTCGAGCTCGGGCGGGACGTCGAGGACGAAGGAGCGGGCGTCGGGGGTCTCCGCGACTACCGTGCGGACGCGGAGCTCGTGGAAGCCGTGGTCGCGTACGGGCGGGCCCGCCACCCGGGTTCCCGATGAGAGCGCCATACACGATTATGATAATCTGCTTCTCAGTGGAATGGAGGACTGGGCTGCCGGCATCGCCGAGGCGCCCCGCCGGGGGAGGCGCCGGGTGCTGAACGGCGCGGCGGACGATCGCTGGCCCCGCCGGTCGGTCGCCGGCGACCTCGTCGACCGCTACGTGGCCGAGGGATGGTGGGGCCCGGGCACGCTCGCCACGATGGTGGCCGACGGCCTGGCCACCATGGGCCGAGCCGACTTCCGGGTGCACTCGGCCGTCCACCCCTGGGAGGGCACCATCGGCCAGGTCGACCGGGCCGCCCGGGCGCTGGCCGGCTCGCTGGCATCGAGGGGTGTCGGCCCGGGCGCCGTCGTCCTCTTCCAACTGCCCAACTGGGTCGAGGCCGCCATCACGTTCTGGGCGGCTGCCTACCTCGGCGCCGTCGTCGTCCCCGTCGTCCACTTCTATGGCCCGAAGGAGATGGGCTACATCCTCGAGGTGGTCCGGCCCGACGTCGTGGTCACCGCCGACCGGTTCGGGCAGACCGACTACCTAGAGGCCCACGACGAACTGCTCCGGCGCTTTCCCGTGCCGTCCTGGCTGGTCGTCGGGGACAGACGGCCCGAGCAGCTGCCCCGGGCGGCGTCCCCGTTCGGGTCGCGGCTGGACACCCCAGCCCTCGAGGTTCCGGCGGTGGCAGATCCGGACGCCCCCGCCATCGTCGCGTTCACCTCGGGGACGACCCGCGACCCGAAGGGGGTCGTCCACACCCACCGGACCATCGGGTTCGAGACGCGCCAGCTGGAACAGCTATTCCCCCGGGGTGGGCCGCCCGACATCACCGGGGCCCCTGTCGGCCATTTCATCGGCATGCTCAACGCCTTTCTGGTCCCGTTGCTGCGCCGGCGGCCGGTCAACCTGGTCGACGTATGGGATCCCGGCACGGTGTTGCGACTCATGCTCGACGAGGGCCTCGGAGTCTCGGGCGGTGCCACCTACTTCCTCACCAGCCTGCTCGACCATCCGGACTTCGAGCCCGCCCATCTGGCCCTGATGCCCTTTGCCGGCCTGGGCGGGTCGACCGTCCCGGTCGCCGTCATGGAACGCGCCGCCCGGTTGGGCATCGCCGCCTTCCGCTCGTACGGGAGCACCGAGCACCCCTCGATCACCGGGTGCCAGCTGTCCGACCCGGAGTCGAAGCGGAACGCCACCGACGGCCGGCCGCTGGCCGGCGTCGAGATCCAGCTGTCGGCGGAAGGCGAGATCCTCAGTCGAGGGCCGGATTGCTTCCTCGGCTACACCGATCCCGGGCTCACGGCCGGGGTCTTCGACGACCGGGGCTGGTACCACACGGGCGACGTCGGCGTCATGGATGACGACGGGTACCTCACCATCACCGACCGGATCTCCGACATCATCATCCGCGGCGGCGAGAACGTGAGCGCCCCGGAGGTGGAGGACGTCCTGCTCGGCATGGATGCCATCGCCGAGGTGAGCGTGATCGCCGCCCCGGACGAGCGCCTGGGCGAGCGGGTGGCCGCCGTCGTCCGTCCTCAACAGGGCCGGGCCGCCCCCTCACTCGACCAGGTCCGTTCGCATCTGGCCGCGGCCGGCCTGGCCCGCCAGAAGTGGCCGGAGTCCATCCACCAGGTGGCCGACTTCCCGCGGACGGCCTCGGGCAAGGTGCAGAAGTTCCGGCTCCGGGCCCAGCTCCGCGACGGCCGGCTCGAGCCCGTCGGGTGACGGCCCGCCCGGACCGGTGGAAACAGCATTCTCAAAATGTTATGGTTTGTTCTACGGTGAGAGAAGAAAGTTTCCGGCCGTAGCGTGAGGGCCCGGTCGTTCGGACAGGAGGGTCGGATGACTGCCGACACCACTGAGAGGATGTGCGACTGCACGCCGCGCTCCGACGAGCCGATCCCATGACCGCGGCTGAGCCAGGCGGTGCCGACGGCGGCCCCGGGCCGGGCGGCAGTCGGAGGACCGCCATCGTGACCGGAGGCGGTTCCGGCATCGGCCTCGCCATCAGCGAACGGCTCGGTGCGGACGGCCTCGCCGTCGCCGTCTTCGACCGGGACCGGCCCGCGGCCGAGGCGGCGGCGGCCAAGATTCGCGCCGGCGGCGGGAGCGCGCTCGGGCTGGACGTGGACGTGACCGACCGGGAGCGGATCGAGGCCGCCGTGGGCGAGGTGCGTTCCGCGCTGGGGAGCCCGACCGTATTGGTCAACAACGCCGGCATCGAGGGCTTCGCCAAGTTCCTCAAGATCACCATCGACACGTGGGAGCAGATCCTCCGGGTCAACCTCACGGGGACCTTCAACTGCTGCCAGGCCGTCGTGCCGGAGATGGTCGCCGCCGGGTGGGGTCGCATCGTGAACATCTCCTCGTCCAGCGCCCAGAGCGGTCAGCCGCTGATGACCCACTATGTGGCCTCGAAGGCCGGGGTGATCGGCTTCACCAAGGCGCTGGCCCTGGAGCTGGGTCCGGTCGGCATCACGGTCAACACCATCCCGCCCGGATTCATCGACACGCCCATGCTCCGCGCCGCGGAGAAGAGCGGCCGTCTCGGCGAGGGCGTCGAATTCCACGCCGCCCGCACGCCGGTTCGCCGGGCCGGGCGGCCGGAGGACATCGCTTCGACGTGCTCGTTCCTCGTCAGCGACGATGCGGCCTACATCACGGGCCAGGTCATCGGGGTCAACGGGGGGAGGAACACCTGAGATGCCGCGGATGAAGCCCCTCACCCCGCGGGAGTGGCCGGCCGAGATGAAGGCCGCCCTGGCCCCGCTCCAACCCGTCGCGCCCCGACACCAACCGCCCCGCCGCGATGGTCGTCCCCGGGCCCTCAACGCCCTTGGGATGCTCGCTCGCCATCCGGCGCTGGCCGAGGCGTTCAACACCTTCAACGGGCACATCCTCTTCGAGTCGTCGCTTCCTCCCCGCCAGCGCGAGCTCCTCGTCCTCCGGGTGGCGTTCCTCCGACGCTGCGAGTACGAGTGGGCCCAGCACACCGTGGTGGCCCGTGACGTGGGCCTCGATGTGGACGAGATCGCGCGGGTCGCCGCCGGGCCGGGCGCCGAGGGCTGGTCCGAGCTCGACCGTGCCCTGGTGCGATCGGCCGATGAGCTGGTCGGGAAGGCCGAGCTCTCCGACGAGACGTGGTCGGTGCTGGCCGGGGCACTCGACGAGCAGCAGCTCATGGACCTCGTCTTCACGGTCGGGGCCTATGAGGCGCTGGCCATGGCCTTCCTGACCTTCGAGATCGAGCTCGATGCCGACCTGACCGGTCACGAGCTCTTTGTCCCGATGGAGCCGCCATCGGGTTCCGTCGCCGCCGGTACGGAAGGAGCATCCGAGTGAGCCACTTCGCCAAGCCTGCCGAGGGGAGCTGGACCGAGCACTACCCCGAGCTCGGGACCGGGACGGTCTCCTACGGGGACTCGATCTCGCCCGAGCACTACGAGCTCGAGCGTCGGGCCATCTTCGCCCGTACCTGGCTGAACGTCGGACGGGAGGAGCAACTCCCTCGGACCGGCAGCTACTTCACCAAGGAGATCGACGCCGCCCGTACGTCGGTCGTCGTGGTGCGCGGCTCCGACGGGACCGTGCGCGCCTTCCACAACATCTGCCGACACCGTGGCAACAAGCTCGTCTGGAACGACTTCCCGAGGGAGGAGACCAGCGGGACATGTCGGCAGTTCACCTGCAAGTACCACGGCTGGCGGTACTCGATCGACGGCCAGCTGGCCTTCGTCCAGCAGGAGTCGGAGTTCTTCGACCTGGAGCGCGAGGATTTCGGGCTGGTGCCGGTGCAGGTCGAGACGTGGGAAGGGTTCATCTTCGTGAACCTCGACCCCGGCAACCAGACGCGGCTCGGTGACTATCTCGGGGAATTCGGCAGCGGGCTCAGTGGCTATCCCTTCGACACGATGACCCAGGTCTACAAGTACCGTGCCGAAGTGGGGAGCAACTGGAAGCTCTTCATCGATGCCTTCGCCGAGTTCTACCATGCGCCCGTGTTGCACGCCAAGCAGGCAGTGCAGGAGGAGTCCCGCAAGCTGTCGAACATCGGATTCGAGGCACTGGCCTACCAGCTCGACGGGCCACACGGGATGGTTTCGACGTGGGGCGGCATGGCACCGCCCAAGGACCTCAACATGGTCAAGCCGATCGAACGGGTGCTCCGGAGCGGCCTCTTCGGTCCCTGGGACCGCCCCGACATCGGCGAGCTGCCCGGCGCGCTGAACCCGACGCAGAATCCGGCCTGGGGCATCGACACCTTCGTCTTCTTCCCCAACTTCATGCTGCTCATCTGGCAGCCCAACTGGTACCTGACGTACCACTACTGGCCGACGTCCTACAACACCCACATCTTCGAAGGCACCCTCTACTTCGTCCCCCCCAAGAACGCCTTCGAGCGGCTCCAGCAGGAGATGGCCGCCGTGACGTTCAAGGAGTACGCCTTGCAGGACGGCAACACGCTCGAGGCGACCCAGTCCATGCTGGAGTCCCGGGCCGTGGATCGGTTCCCCCTCAACGACCAGGAGATCCTCCTCCGGCATCTGCACGCCACCGCCCGAGCCATGGTCGCCGACTACCTGGCCGTGTCGCCGTCGCGCGAGGAGGTCCGCCATGACGGCGTCCTTGCCTGACGGCTTCGCCGACCTCGAGCCGTTCACCGACTGGGCGCTCGCCACCGAAGGCGAGCGCTACGCCAAGCGGCTGTCGAGCACGATGGACGAGCTTCAGGCCTTCTATGACGCGGTGTTCCCGCGTCTCCCCGATGCCGCCGACTACCTGCGGCAGTTCGAAGTCGACGCCCTTCCCGAGGACGGTATCCGGCTCCTCCGGCTCTGCTACTCGTTGGTGAACGCCTCGTTTCCGGTGGAGGTGTGGCGTCAACCCCGAGTGCCCGACAGTGGTGCCGCCAGTCTGGACGTCGTCGTGGAGCCGTCGATCTGAGGGTCGCCGCCGATGGCCCATAACGGGGAGCGGAGGGACGTGACGGCACCTCACGGCAGCTCGGTGCGACGCGACGATTCGGACCATGGCATCAGGACGACCCTCCCGTGTCCGACCGCGATGACGACACCCCGGAGACCGGGCTTCTTACCACCGTCCATTACACTTCACCCATGGGCGCGGGTGATCCGGCGGCGGTGGACCGATCGATGACTGGCTCGGCCGAAGACCCGGTCAGCTGGCGCGAGTTGGCGGTGGCCCGGGTGGCGGACCCCGCTCGTCTGCGCGCCGAGACGAGGGTCCAGAGCTTCCTCGACGCCGCCGTCGAGCTCATGAACAGTGACTCGGGCAAGGACTTCACCGTGCAGGAAGTGGTGGAGCGGTCGGGTCAGTCACTCCGCAGCTTCTACCAGTACTTCGACGGCAAACACCGGCTGCTGCTGGCTCTGTTCGACGAATCGGTCCGCTCGACCGCCGATGAGCTCCGCGGCTTGGTCGCCGAGGAAGCGGGCCCGCTCGATCGCCTCCACCGATTCGCCGTCGAGTACTACCGGCTGTGTCGCCCCGTCCAGGGGGCGGGCTCGAAGAAGGGCCCCACACCTCGGGCGATGGCGGAGTTCGCCCAGCAGCTGCTCACCGAACATCCCGAGGAGGCGGCCCGCGCCTTCGTGCCCCTGCTCGGCCTCTTCGAAGAGCTGCTCGACGAGGCGGCGAGCGCCGGGGTCATCCGGCCCGGGCTCTCCCACAGCCAGATCGCCGGTGTCGCCCTGCAGGCCATCATGTTCAACGCCTTCGCCTCGACGATCAGTGGCTCGTACACCCGGGCCGATGAGGACGCCTCGGCCGAGGGCCTGTGGGAGCTCCTGCTCTACGGGATCGGAGCCGAGCGGGCGGGCTGACCAGGTGGGCGCGGTCCCGTCTTCCCACGGGCGGGCGTCTCCTACCGGGCGTCGTCCGGCGTGTCCCGGCGGTAGATCTGCCCGCCCTTCATCACGAAGCAGACCCGCTCGAGGGAGCCCACGTCGGCCAGCGGGTCGCCCGGCACGGCGATGACGTCGGCCAACAGGTCGGGGGCCAGGCGGCCACGATCGGTGACGTCGATCAGCTCGGCGGCCACCGTGGTCGCCGCCCGGACGGCCCCGATCGGCGTCATCCCCCGCTCCACCAGGGCGACCAGCTCCTTGGCGTTGCGCCCGTGCGGGATGGCCGGGGCATCGGTCCCACAGGCGATCCGGGCCCCACGCTGGACCGCCTTGCGGATCGTCTCCCTGGCCCGGGGGAACACCTCTGCCGCTTTGGCCTGGAGCTCCGGTGCGGCGTGCGAGACGTCCATGCCGTCGGCCAGATAGGTGGTCGGCACCAGGAACGTGCCGCGTTCGACCATCAGGTCGAGCGTCTCGTCGCTCATCAGGGAGCCGTGCTCGATGCAGTCGATGCCCGCCTCGATGGCGGCGCGGATCCCGGCATCGCCGTGGGCGTGGGCGGCGACCCTGAGGCCGGCCCGGTGGGCCTCGTCGGTGATGGCCTCGAGCTCGTCCTTCGAGTATTGCTGCGCGCCGGCCGGCCCGGTGTGCGACATCACCCCGCCCGAGGCACAGACCTTGATGAGCTCCGCGCCATGCTTGATCTGGTAGCGGACGGCTTTGCGGACCTCGTCGACACCGTCGGCGATGCCCTCCTCCACGGTGAGGGGCATGATGTGGGGAGCGAGCGCCTGGAACATGGTGGGATCCAGATGGCCGCCGGTGGGGGTGATGGCGTGACCGGCCGGGACGACGCGGGGGCCGTCGAACCACCCGAGGTCGATGGCCCGCTTCAGGGCGACGTCGAGGAGGAGCCCGCCGGTCTGCACGAACAGGCCCAGGTTGCGGACGGTGGTGAAGCCGGCCCGGAGGGTCCGCCGGGCGTTGGCCACGGCCCGCAGGGTCCGGACGGCGGGATCGTCCTGCACCACGTTGAGCGGGCTGCGGTGATCGGGCCCTCCGAGCAGGAGATTGACCTCCATGTCCATCAGCCCGGGCAGGATGGTCACGTCACCCAGGTCGTGGACGACCGTCTCGGCCGGGACGGAGGCCGGGGCCACGTCGGCGATGCGGTCGCCGACGACGAGGAGGTCGGCCGGCTCGACGATGCGGCCGGCGTCCACGTCGAGCATCCGGGCGGCCCGGAGATGGATCGGCGCCTGCGGCCGGCGGGATGGGCTCATCGGGCCTCCTTGGAATGCGGCTAGGCGGGGTGGGCGATGATCCTGGTCGAACGGGAATTTCCCCGGACACCGCCGGTGGTATAATATCACTCTTGGATAAGAGAGGGCCATTCTCAGGGGGACCGATGATCGAGCTCGACGACCTCATCCTGATCAGCGTCGACGACCATCTGATCGAGCCTCCCGACGTGTTCGTCAATCACCTGCCCGCCGCCTATCTCGATCGGGCTCCCAAGCTCACCCGCCGGTCGGACGGTTCCGACGTCTGGGTGTTCGGCGAGGCGGTGATCGAGAACTCCGCCCTCAATGCGGTGGCCGGCCGGCCCAAGGAGGAGTACGGGCTCGAGCCCCAGAGCCTCGACGAGGTCCGCCCCGGTTGCTACGACGTCGCCGAGCGGGTGAAGGACATGGACGCCGGGGGCGTGCTTGCGTCGATGAACTTCCCCTCGTTCCCCACCTTCACCGCACGCCTGTTCGCCACCGACGACGTCGATCTCTCGCTGGCCCTCGTCCGGGCGTACAACGACTGGCACATCGACGAATGGTGCGCGGCCTACCCGGGCCGCTTCATCCCCATGGCGGTACCGGCCATTTGGGACGCCGAGCTCAGCGCGGCCGAAGTCCGGCGGGTCGCCGAAAAGGGCTGTCACTCGCTCTCCTTCACCGAGAACCCCGCCGCCCTGGGCTACCCGAGCTTCCACGACGAGTACTGGGACCCGCTCTGGCGGGCCCTCTGCGACACCGGGACGGTCCTGTCGATCCATCTCGGTTCATCGGGTCGTCTCTCCATCCCGGCGGTCGACTCACCTCCCGATGTGATGATCACGCTGCAGCCGATGAACATCCAGTCGGCGGCGGCCGACCTTCTGTGGTCCCGGGTGCTGAAGGAGTACCCCTCCCTCCGGGTCGCCCTGTCCGAGGGCGGCACCGGGTGGATCCCCTACTTCTTGGATCGGGTCGACCGGACCTTTGCCATGCACCATGCCTGGACGCTGCAGGACTTCGGCGGACGGCTGCCCAGCGAGGTGTTCCGTGAGCACTTCCTCACCTGCTTCATCAGCGATCCGGTCGGCGTGGAGCTCCGCGAGCGGATCGGCATCGACAACATCGCCTGGGAGGCCGACTACCCGCACAGCGACTCGATGTGGCCGGGCGCCCCCGAAGAGCTCGGGGCGGTCTTCAACCAGAGTGTGGTCCCGCGCCGTGACGTCGACAAGATCACCCATGAGAACGCCATACGGTGGTACTCGTTCGACCCGTTCACGCATGTGAAGCGGGAGGAGGCGACGGTCGCGGCGCTCCGCCGCCGGGCTGCCGGCCACGACGTGTCGGTCATGGCCCGGAGCACGCGCACCCGCACGCCGGACGAGAAGCTCGAAGGCTATCGAGCCCGGGCGCGCCGGGCTGTCGCAGCCCAGCCGAACTGACCTGCAATATCGGGCCCCTGGCCGTCCGGAGAGTCCCGGGACGGTCATCGTCGTGTGGAGGAACGTGGAATGGAGTGGCCAACCAAACGAGACGGCCCATGAGTGAGACGGGCGGGCGGCAGATGTCGCTGGTCGGGTTCATGCAGGCGGGCAGCACCACCGTCTACGCCGGGTCGTGGCGCTACCCGGCCACCGAGCACGGTTTCCTGACCCAGGGGTACTACCAGAAGTTGGCCCGGACGCTCGAAGAGGGCTGCTTCGACCTGATGTTCTTCGACGACCGGCTGGCCATGCCCGGCATCTACGGCGGCACGGTGGCGGACGCCGTCCGCTTGGGAGCACGTCCCGTGAAGCTCGACCTCTCCGTCGTGCTCGGGGTCTGTGCCGGGGTGACCCGCTCGATCGGCCTGGGGGCCACGTACTCGACCACGTACTACTCACCGTTCCATGTGGCCCGGACCTTCGCCACGCTCGACCATCTCTCGGCCGGTCGGGCGGCCTGGAACGTGGTGACCTCGGTCAACGACGGTGAAGCGCAGAATTTCGGCGTCGACGCCCACCTCGGCCACGATGCCCGGTACGACCGCGCCGACGAGTTCCTGGAGGCGACGACCGGATTGTGGGACACGTGGGAGGACGATGCCCTGGTCCTCGACCGGGCGACCCCCGTGTTCGCCGATCCCGACCGGGTCCACGAGCTCAACTACGAGGGTGAGTGGTTCCGAGTCCGGGGCCCGCTCACCGTGCCCCGGTCACCGCAGGGCCGGCCGGTGCTCCTCCAGGCCGGATCCTCCGGCCGCGGCCGCGACTTCGCCGCCCGGTGGGCCGAGCTGATCTTCACCGGGGACCCGAGCATCGAGGTCGCCCGCAAGCACTATGCGGACCAGAAGGAGCGGGTTGCGGCCCTCGGCCGCGATCCTGCCGCGGTCAAGATGCTTCCCATGGCGTACACGGTGGTCGGGGAGTCGACCGCCCACGCCGAGGAACGCGAGCAGGTGTTCCTTCACGACCTGGTCGACCCGACAGCCTCCTTGGCGCTGTTGTCGGAGCTCATGAACTACGACTTCTCCTCGTTGCCGCTGGACGCGCCGGTCACCGACGAGCTCATCGCCTCGGTGTCCGGCATCCGCGGGCTGGTCCAGAACCTCCGCGAGCACATCGGCGGCACCGTCACGCTCGCCGACCTGGCCGGCCACCGGGCCACCCTGCTCCAAGGGCCCCGGTTCGTCGGCACGGGACGGGATGTCGCCGACCAGATGGAGGAGTGGTTCGGCGGGGGAGCCTGCGACGGCTTCGTGATCGCCGCCACCCACGTGCCGGGAGCCTACGAGGACGTGGTCCGGCTGGTCATCCCCGAGCTGCAGCGCCGCGGCCTGTTCCGGACCGCCTACACCGGCTCGACGCTGCGAGACCATCTGGGGATCGCCCGTCCGGAGCGGGCTGCTCGGGCCGCCGCCCATGCCTGATTCGGGGCGCGGGCCCCTCGAGGGGCTGCGGGTCATCGACACCGCCACCCTGGCCGCCGGCCCCTTGGCCGCCACCGTCCTCGGCGAGTACGGGGCCGAGGTGATCAAGGTGGAACAGCCCGGGGCTGGCGACCCGCTACGTACCTGGGGGGACCGGCGGGACGGCATCGGCATCTTCTGGAAGAGCATGAGCCGGAACAAGCGCTGCGTGACGCTCGATCTCCGGCAGGCCGAGGGACAGGCGTTGCTCCACCGGCTGCTGGACGTCAGCGACGTCCTGGTGGCCGGGGCCCGCCCCAGCGCGCTGGCCCGCTGGGGACTGGACTACGAGTCGGTGCACGAGGCGCACCCGAGGATCGTCATGCTCCACGTCACCGGCTACGGCCGGGGCGGCCCGGCCAGCGATCGGCCCGGGTTCGGGACGCTGGCCGAGGCCATGAGCGGGTTCGCCCACCTGACCGGCCAACCCGACGGGCCGCCCACCCTCCCGCCCTTCATGCTGGCCGACGGCGTCGCCGGCCTGGCCGCCGCCTCCGCCGTGATGATGGCCCTCTACCACCGGGACATGCACGGGGCCGACGGCCAGCTGGTGGACGTCAATCTCATCGAGCCGCTGGCCCGCCTGCTCGAGACGGCCACGCTCTCCTTCGACCAGCTCGGGGTCGTCCCCAAGCGAGCGGGCAACCGGTTGGAGGCCAGCGCGCCGCGCAACGCCTACCGCACCGCCGACGACCGGTGGCTGGCCATCTCCAGCGCATCGCCCAACATCGCCGTGCGGCTCTTCCGGGCCATCGGCCGCCCGGACCTGGCCGAGGACCCCGACTACGTCGACCCGGTCCGGCGGCAGGCTCGGGCGCTCGAGCTGGACGAGCTCGTCGAGAAGTGGGTCGGCGAGCGCACGTTGGCCGATGCCATGGACGTGTTCGAGCGGGGCGAGGTGGCGGCGGCGCCGGTCTACGACGCCCAGCAACTCCTGGCCGACGAGCATCTGCGCGCCCGGGGCTCGTTCCGGCCGGTGGCCGACCCCGACCTCGGCACGGTGACCGTGCAGGCGCCGGTCGCCCTGCTCTCCGACACCCCGGGACGAGTCGACCATCTGGGACCGGCCTTGGGAGCCGACAACGAGCGCGTCTACGCCGGGCTGCTCGGGATCGGCCCCGACGAGCTGGCCCGGCTCCAGACGGCCGGCGTCATCTGAGGAGTCGGGGGACGACGATGCATGAGCCACGGGCCCGCCGTTCGGAGCTGGCGACGCCGGCCAGCAACCAGCACATGTGCGAGAAGGCCGCCCGTTCCGGGGCCGACCTCGTCTTCTTGGACCTCGAGGATGCCTGTGCGCCCTCGGCCAAGGAATCGGCCAGGGCCATCGCGGTGGACGCACTCGTCGGCCTCGACTGGGGACGGACGGTCCGGGCCGTGCGCATCAACGGCCTCGAGACACCCTGGTGCCACGGGGACATCATCGAGATCGTCTCGGGGGCCAGGGAGGCGCTCGACGTGCTGATCGTCCCCAAGGCCCGCTCGGGGCGCGACGTGTGGTGGGTCGACGTTCTCCTCACCCAGCTGGAGACCCGGCTGGGCCTGGAGCGGCCGATCGGCCTGGAGGTCCTGATCGAGGAGGCCGAGGGCCTGGCCAACGCGGTGGACATCGCCCGGTCGAGCGATCGGCTCGAAGCCATCATCCTCGGCGCCGGCGACCTGTCGGCCTCCTTGGGGGCCCGGGTGGACGGGAACTTCGACCCGGTGGGGGACTACCCCGGCGACTTCTGGCACTTCGCCCGGGCCCAGGTCCTGACGGCGGCTCGGGTGGCCGGCATCGACGCCATCGACGCGCCCTTCCCCGCCTACGGCGACCTCGACGGGTACCGGACGGCCGCCGTCCGGGCCAGCCTGCTCGGTTTCGACGGCAAATGGGCCATCCATCCCGATCAGATCGGCGTCGCCAACGAGGTGTTCTCCCCGACGGCGGCCGAGGTGGAGTCGGCCCGGGCCGCGGTCGAGGCCTACCGGAGCGCCGAGGACCGGGGTGTCGGCGCCATCAGCCACGACGGCCGGCTGGTGGACGCCGCCCACATGCGGCTGGCCGCCAACGTGCTGCACAAGGCGGCCCTCGACCCATGACCGGCCCGCCGCGGCTCCGGGTCGTCCAGTGGGCCACCGGCAACATCGGTGCCCGGTCCCTCCGGGCGGTCATCGAGCATCCCGCCCTCGAGTTGGTCGGCCTCTACGTGCACACCCCGGAGAAGGCGGGCCGGGACGCCGGCGACCTCTGCGGCCTGGGGCCCACCGGGGTGCGGGCCACCGCCGACCCGGACGAGATCGTCGAGCTCGGCCCGGACTGCGTGCTGTACATGCCCCGCTCCTGCGATTTCGACGCCGTCTGCCTCCTGCTCCGGGCCGGGGCCAACATCGTCACGACCCGGGGCGAGTTCCACCGGGCCGCCAGCCTCGAGCCGGCGGTCCGGTCCCGGGTCGACAGAGCCTGCCGGCAGGGCCGGACCTCGATCCACAGCACCGGCAGCAGCCCCGGATTCATCACCGAAGCGGTCCCGCTGGCCCTCACCTCCATCCAGCGACGTCTCGACCGGCTGGTGATCGAGGAGTCCGCCGACCTGTCCCGGCGCGCCTCCCCCGAGCTGCTGTTCGAGGTGATGGGCTTCGGCCGCCCGCCCGGAGACTCCGACGATCGGCGCGTCGCCCATCTGAAAGCCAGCTTCGGCCCGTCGTTGGAGACCCTGGCCGAGGCCCTCTCCATCCGGCTGGACTCGATCGAGGCCAGTGGCGAGGTGGCGACCGCCACCGGGCGGGCCGTGCTCGCCGCCGGCCCCTTGGAGGCGGGAACGGTGGCCGCCCAGCGCATCGCCGTCGCCGGGATCCGGTCCGGCCGGGCGGTGCTCGAGTTCCGGGCCACCTGGTACTGCACTCCCGAGCTCGATCCGGGTTGGGAGGTGCGTCCGACGGGCTGGCACGTGTCGGTGGAGGGGGATGCACCGCTCGAGGTCGACCTGGTCTTTCCCGTCCCGCTCGAACGCATGGCCGACATGTCCCCCTCGTACACGGCCAACCGGGCCGTCAACGCGGTCACCGCCGTCTGCGCCGCACCGCCGGGGATCGTGACCACGGCCGAGCTGCCGCACATCCTCGCCGTCCTGGGCTGACCGCCCGGGTGGAAAATTGACGTCGACATCGATGTCTATACTTCAGCGACCGACCATGCCCTTCCTCTCGAACGAAGATCCCCGGTGAGACCCCTGCCGGAGTTGGTCCCGGGGAGCGACTGGTTCTGGACCTCGGGCGCCGACGGGTGCCTCCGGATCCAGTCCTGCGGGGACTGCGGGAAGCTCGTGCATCCGCCGGTCCCGATCTGCCCCGTGTGCCGGAGCCGGCGCCGGCAGGAGGAGGTCGTCTGCGGCCGGGCCACCGTGATCGGCTACACGGTGAACGCCCACCAGTGGCTGCCCGGGTTCGAGCCACCGTACGTGATCGCCAACGTGGCCCTGGCCGAGGATCCCGACGTTCGCCTGACCACCAACATCGTCGGTTGTGACCCGGCCGACGTCCACATCGGCCAGGAGGTCGCCGTCCGGTTCGAGCAGGTCGACGATGTATGGCTCCCGCTGTTCGAGCCCACCGGCGTGACCGACACCACCGAGCGGGTCCCGGGTCCCGAGCGCCCGCTCGTGCGCCCGCCGCTCGGTCCCGACCGTTTCGAGCACCGGGCCGTCCTGTCCGGGGTCGGGCGCTCGGCGCTCGGGCGGCGGCTGATGGTCGACCCACTCTCGTTGACCATGGACGCCTGCACCCGGGCCGTGGCCGACGCCGGCCTGACCTTCGAGGACATCGACGGGCTGTCGACCTACCCGGGGAGTGCCGGGGCGGGGATGAGCGAGGGAGGGGTCACCGCCGTCGAGGAGGCGCTCCGCCTCCGGCCCACCTGGATCAACGGGGGTGGCGACATCCCCGGGCCGGGTGGCGCGTTGATCGCCGCCATGCTGGCGGTGGCCGGCGGGCTGTGCCGGCACGTCCTCTGCTTCCGCACCGTCTGGGAGTCCACCTTTTCGGCCCTCGGGCTCGGGCGACCGGGCGGGGGCCGGGCCTCGGGGTGGATGGCCTGGCGCATGCCGTTCGGGGCCGTGTCGGCGGCCAATTGGATCGCCATGAACGCCTCGCAGTACCTGCACCGTTACGGTGCCTCGAAGGAGCTGCTCGGCATCATCGCCCTCAACGGACGAGCCAACGCCGGCCGCAACCCGGCCGCCATCTACCGGGCGCCCATGACCATGGACGACTACATGGCTGCTCGCCCGATCACCAGCCCGTTCGGGCTCTACGACTGCGACGTCCCCTGTGACGGAGCGGTGGCGGTGATCGTCTCCGACGCCTCGGTGGGCGGCGACCTCCCGAACCCGGCGGTCCGGGTCGAGGCGGTCGGGACGCAGATCACCGAGCGGGTCTCCTGGGACCAGGGGACGGTGACCCATGAGCCGCAGCTGCTCGGCCAGTCGACCCACCTCTGGAGCCGCACCAGCCTCGGACCGGCCGACGTCGACCTCGCCCTCATCTATGACGGATTCACGTTCAACGCCATCTCGTGGATCGAAGCGCTGGGCTTCTGCGGCTTCGGCGAGGCCCAGGACTGGCTGGACCACGGTCGGAGGATCGGGCCGGACGGTGATGTCCCGGTCAATCCGCACGGCGGGCAGCTCTCGGAGGGACGGACCCACGGGTTCGGCTTCATCTACGAAGCCATGGTCCAGCTTCGACACCAGGCCGGTGAGCGCCAGGTGGACGCGGCCACCACCGCCGTCGTGGCCACGGGTGGGGGCACCCCCTCGGGGGTGCTGCTGCTCCAGCGGGGGGAGGCATGAGGGGCGCCGTCCGGCGACCGGTCGGGCGCTCCGGTCCCGGGCCCGTTCGAGGGGCGCGGCGCCGGCGAGGGCTGGCGTGACCCCAACGGTCGACCCGGCCAAGGCGCCGCCCGGGGCCGGTGGGCCGGCGGCCGGCGACAAGCCGATCGGCCCCCGATCGCCGAAAGGGGCGCGGACCCGGACCCGGCTCCTCGATGCGGCCAAGGAGATCTTCGAGGAGAACGGGTTCCTCGAGGCTCGCATCTCGGACATCTCCGAGCGGGCCGGTCTGTCGCACGGGTCCTTCTACCACTACTTCGAGTCGAAGGAAGAGATCTTCCGCGAGGTGGCGAGGGCCCAGGAGGACCAGCTGAGCTCACGCTCGATCATCGACAGCGGTCTCCTCGACTCCTCGGCCCATGCCACCATGCGGCAGCGTCTGGCCGAGTCGAACCGCCGCTATCTCGCCGAGTACCGGGACGAGGCGGGGATCATGGGGGTCATCGAACAGGTCTCCCGCTACGACGACGAAGTGCGGAGGGCCCGGTTGGCCCAGCAGGCGATCTACACCAAGCAGACCGAGGATGCCATCCGGCGTCTGCAACGGCAAGATCGGGCCGATCCGGGGCTCGACCCGGTGATGGCGGCGTCGGCGCTGACCGCCATGGTGACCCGCTTCGCCGAGATGTGGTTCGTCCAGGGTCAGCTGGACTTCGACTTCGAGGCGGGGGCCGACCAACTGACCCGGCTGTGCATGAACGCACTCCAGCTGACGGACGCAGCGGCGGCACCGCGGCCGCCGCGTTCGAGGTGACGACCGGGGGCTCCGAGCCTGGGCGGGCCGCCGGGCACGCGGCGCCGGCCGTCGGCGTCCTGGTCGGAAACCCGAAATCCGCCTCGCGGACCTTGTCGGTGGCCACTGCCGTGGCCGAGGCGGTGGGCGGCGCCATCGGGTCGAGCGGATCTCTGAGGTCGGTGGTCGACCTGGCCGAGATCGGGCCGAAGGTCCTCGACGGGTCGGACGAAACGGTCCGCGCCGCAATGGAGCGCCTGGCCACCTGCCGGGCCCTGGTGGTCGCATCGCCCACCTACAAGGGCACCTACACCGGTCTGCTCAAGGCGTTCATCGACTCGTTCCCGGCCGCTGGGCTCTCCGGCGTGTGCGCCGTCCCGGTCATGGTCGGCGCCGGGCCGCGCCACGCCCTGGCCGTGGACGTCCATCTCCGTCCCGTCCTCATCGAGGTCGGTGCCTCGACCCCGACCCGGGGGCTCTTCGTCCTGGAGAGCGAACTGGACCAGCTCGACGGCGTGATCGGGGCGTGGCTCGTCGAGGCCGGCCCGATCCTGCGGGCCAGCGTGGCCGCCGGCCCGACGTGACCAGCCACGGAGCTCCCGTCAGCCGGAGACCGCCGACGGATCGGCGAACGCCAGCAGGGCCGCCCGGTCGGCGGGAAGGGCGAAGCTGTTGCTGATCGTCGTGGCCGCGTCGGCGTCGTAGCGCTGCAGGTACACGGCCCGAGACGGGTAGAGCTGGGCGATCCGGGCCGTCGTGAAGGGGATGGTCGAGCCGAGCAGCAAGCAGATCGTCGAGGGGTTCGGACCCGGGACACCTGACAACGTCGCCACGGGCACGTCGACCGGCGGCGTGCGGATGCCGCCGAGGGCGATGCCGTCGGCGTCCCGCCGGATCTGGGGCGTCGGGCCGGGCGTCACCTCGATGCGGGGGGCGATCACCGGCGGCTTGCCCCTCTGGACCCAGGTGACCAGCGCGCTGAAGGCGGCCTTGGCCACGACGTGCATGGGGCCGTTGTTGATCGGCACGCCACAATCGATGGCACCGACGTTGGCCGCCCCGATCAGGTGCACGTCGGCGTGCGAGGTCCCCGTGACCTCCCAGAGCCGGAACCGGTCGCTGTCGGGTTGACGGGCCGCGTACGAGTTGAGGACGCTGCCCACGTCGGTCTCGGTTTGGACGTCGAGCACCGGGGCGTTCTGGTCGGTGCGGAAGATGGTCGGGGTGCCGCTGATGGCATGGGCGATGTCGGCATACTGGCCCGGACCGACCAACGGGAGGCCGGCGGCACCCCGGCTGTGGACGAAGAAGGCGTCGAAGGCGCGGGTACGGGGTTGGACGCCGTTGTAGTAGGTCACGAGGGCGAACGCCGATTGGGATTCCCCGGCGGCGATGATCCGCTGCGGACGGAGCCCGCCGAGGCCGGCGCCGGAACGGATGGCCCGGGCGACCTGGGTGTAGATGTCGAAGGAGAAGCCGTCGCCGGGTTGGTTCAGCGATCCGTAGCGGGCCGGATCGATGGTCCGCAGGCCTTCGCCGGCGAGGTTGGCTCCGGCGACGCCCTGGACGGCGACGAGCACCGGGCCTCCCATCACCCCGATCCGCTGCGCCGACACGCCGACCCAGGCGTCGCCCTGGCGGATGAGCTCCTCGTGGAGGGTCGCCCACTCGGGGTCGGCGTCCACCCCGCCGCTGACGTTGAGCCACTCGACGACGACCGTGCCGCTGAACCGGGCCGGATCGGCCGGATACCGCACCAGGACCCGGGTCCGGTACGACGCCGTGCCGTCGGGGACGAACGACCAGCGACCGTCGCCGGTGAGCGTGCCGGCGTCCCGGTAGGAGGTGGCGGAACCCGAGGCGGCGTACTCGTGCTGCACGTAGCCGGCGCTCTTCAGGTCGACCGTGATCGGTGATCCGATATAGGCCCCGCTTCCTCCGGTCAGCTGGTGCGAAAAGCTGGCGGCGGGACCGTTCGGTGGAGAGGGGGTGGACGACGACGGGCCGGCGCCGGTCGCACTCGAGCAGGCCGCCAGCACGCCGCCGAGCAGCACCGGCACCAAGGCGGCCCGGAGGGTGATGCCGGCGGTGCGGGACGCCGGGTGTTGACCCAGGCTGGTCGGCTCGGGCCTGCGCTGCGCTGTCCTCCTGCTCACCGGTTCCCCCTAGTGGCCAAGGCCGGGCCCGACCAGCCCATGGCCCCGATCTCGGCCCGGTCCCCCGTGAGATCGGTGCTCGCATCATAGGACAGGGACGTTCTCGTGGCGGTGACGAATGCTCTCCGACGTCGGCCGGTGGCCACCCGGCCGGACCGGACGCTTCGGACCGGGTGCCCACTGGAGCGCCACCATCGGTCAGGCGAAGGAGATGACACCTCGAATGTTCAACCCGTCGAGCATGTCCCGGTAGCCCTGGTTGATCTGGTCGAGCGGATAGGTGCGGGTGATCAGTTCGTCCAATTGCAGCCGGCCGGATCGGTAGAGGTCGAGGAGGTTGGGTATGTCGGCACGCGGGTTGGCCGCCCCGAAGACGACGCCTCGAACCTCTTTTTGCCACATGGTGAGCTCGAACAGGTTGACCCGGCACACCTGCTGTGACTGTGGTGCAACACCGGTCACCACGCACGTGCCACCCTTGCCGGTGAGGTCGAGGGCGGGCCCCATGAGCTCTCCGTACATGACGCTCGGAACCAGGATCACCGCATCGGCCATCCGACCCTGGGTGAGATCGGTCACCATGGGCCGCGCTTCTTCCATGGATGCGGCCACATGGGTCGCCCCGAAACCGAGGGCCGCCTTCCGCTTGAAGCTCACCGGGTCCACCGCCACGATGCAGCGTGCCCCGACCATGCGGGCGCCCTGCACCGCGTTCATGCCGACACCGCCGACACCGACGACGACAACGGTGTCGCCCGGCTCGACCTCGGCCCGGTAGACGGCCGAGCCCCAACCGGTTGTCACCCCGCAGGACACCAGGGCCACCACGGTCAACGGCAGGTCCGGGTCGACCTTCACCAGTGACGCTTGGTGGACGACGCCGTGCTCGGCGAAGGTCCCCAACTTGGCCATGACGCCGAGATCCTGATTCTCGACGTGGTACCGAGCGGTGCCGTCCGAAATCTGTCCCGGGGCGAAGATGGCAGCCCCGACGTCGCACAGGTTGGCGCGCCCGGTGGTGCACATCCGGCAGCGGCCGCATGTCGGAACGAAGCTGGCGGCAACGTGATCGCCAGGCTCGAGGCCGTGCACGCCCGGCCCGACCTCGGCGACGACGCCTGCGCCTTCGTGGCCCCCGACCCTCGGGAACAGCCCCGAATCGAGGGCCTCGGCATCGTCGACCCGGTTCGGGCCCATGTCGCCCACCCGGAAATGCTCGTCGGAGTGGCACAGGCCGGCCGCCGCCCACTCGACCAGGACCTCCTGGTCCCTGGGTGCATCGAGGTCGATCTCGTGGACCTGCCAGTCCTGGTTCCGACCCCACAGCACGGCGGCTCGGGTCTTCATGGCCCCGACCCTCGAGCTGATCCCGAAAGGCCCACCGATGGCCGACCCGGACGCCCGTGCCCCGTCAAACGGCCGGCGTGAACGTCAAATGCAGTCGGGTCAGCCCGCGCAGGATGAACGTGGGGGCGTACTCGTAGCGACGGGCGTCGACCGGACCATGTTCGGCATCGGAGATGGCGATGTCCGCCATTCGGTCCAGCAGGCGTTCGATGGTGATCCGGGCCTCGGCCCGGGCCAGGTTGGCGCCGGCGCAGAAGTGAATACCGTGCCCGAAGGCCAGGTGCTCGCGTGCGTTCTCCCGTTCGACCCGGAACTCGTCGGGATGCTCGAAGTGCCGGGGATCGCGATTGGCGGCACCATTGAGCACCATCAGCTGGCTTCCCGCCGGGATCTCGACCCCTCCGACCGACGTCCGGACACGGGAGAGCCGGAAGTCGCCCTTCACCGGGCTCTCGTACCGCAACGCCTCCTCGACGAAGTTGGGGATCCGGTTGCGTTCCTGGCGCAGCAGCCGCTGCAGATCGGGTCGGTCGCCCATGATCTGGAGCGCCGAGCCCAGCAGGCGGATCGTGGTCTCCTGGCCGGCGGCGAACAGGTTGGAGGCGATGCGGGCCACGTCGCCGACTTCGGGGGTCGAGCCATCCGGGAACTTGGCGTTGGCCAGGCTGGTGAGCACGTCGTTCTTCGGAGACTCCCGGCGTTCGGCGATGTACGTGCTGAAGTACTCGTAGAGGAACTCCAAGGGGTTGAGCGTCATCGTCCCGGCGTCGCTCGTGCTCCCGACGTGGCCCGTCCGGCCGAGCTTCCGGCGGAAGGTCTCGTGATCCGACTCCGGTACGCCGAGCAGGTCGGCCACCACCAGCATGGTGAACGGCCCGGCGTAGTCGCCGATGAACTCGCACTCGCCGCCCTCGAGGATCTCGTCGATCTGGCGGTCGGCGAGCCGCCACATGAAGTCCTCGTTCTCCTTGAGCCGCTTGGGCGTCAGCAACCGCATCAACAGCGCACGGTGTTGCGTGTGCTTCGGGGGATCGAAGGTGGGCAGCTGGTCGGCGAACGGGAGTCCGTCGCGGTGCAGCTCGATGAGATCGCTCACGTCGTCACCCTCGAGCGGCACGGGGAAACCGGGGAAGGGCCCGGTGACCGACGTGCACGACGAGAAGGCCTCGGTGTCGTGGTACACGGTCAGCGCCTCGTCGTAGCCGGTGACCAGCGTGACGTCGTGGTGTGTCTCGCGGTGGACGGGGCACCGTCCCCGGGCTTCGTCGAAGTACCAGTACGGGTCCTCCACGACGGTGGCATCGCGGAAGAAGTCAGTGGCCTCGAAATCGTTCACCAGATTCCAATCGGGCACGGCGAGCAGCGGCTGTCCCGCCTCATGATAACACCGGTTCTCAGTATGAGAAGGACGTTTCCATCCTCGCGAACGTTCCCCCGGAAAGGCCGTGGGGCGCCCCGTCGGGAGAGGGAGCGTCGGAGGTGCTCGATCTTGGCGAACCGCCCTCGCCGTGGCCGTCGCACTAGGAGTCGTACTCCGGCAAGACCTGGCCGGCGAAGGCCTCGACCTGGGGGGCGCCGGCATCCGGCCAGCCACACACCAGGTAGCCGTAGCCCGCCTCCTGCCATTTGGCCGTGTGCCGGCGTGCCGTCGCCAGCTCGTCGAGCGACAACGACCCGGCCCGCATGATCTCGGTCGGGTCGCGTCCTGCTTCGGTGGCGAGCTGGTCGAGGCGCAGGTTCGCCTCACGCAAGGAATTGGGCGTGCCCCAGGTGTGCCACACATCGGCATAGCGGGCGGCCAGCGGGAGCGTACGACGGGGACCGCTCCCCCCGATCCAGATGGGTGGATGCGGCTGTTGCACGGGGAGCGGGCGCATGCGGGCGTCATGAAGCGAGATCCGCCGTCCTTCGTACGACACGAGATCCCCGGAGAACAACCGCGTCACGATCTCGAGCGTGTCCTCCAGCAGGTCGAAGCGCTCGCCGGTGGCGGGAAAGGGGATGCCGAGTGCGAGATGCTCGGCTTCGAACCAAGCCGCGCCGAGGGCGAGCTCGAGTCGGCCGTGTGACGCATGGTCGACGGTCAGCGCCTGGGCGGCGAGCACCGACGGGTGTCGGTAGGTCGCGCCGGTCACGAGGAGCCCGAGCCGGATGCGCGACGTCAGCCCCGCCAGGGCGGCGAGCGTCGTCATGCCCTCGAACGTCTCGCCCGGCCCCTCGCCGTACATCGGCTGGAAGTGGTCGAAGCCCCAGACGCCGTCGAAGCCGAGCTCCTCGGCCAGCTGCACCCGGCGCACGAGCTCGTCCCAGGGCATCCGTTGCTGCGCGACATCGAGTCCGAATCGCATGCCAGCAACCTAGCCAGGCCACGAAATGCGGATGTCGCGGCGGCCGGCCCGAGCCTCCGCTCCGCGCCGACTGGTCGTCGGGGTGTGAGCGGCGAGGTCAGAGCCGGCCGGATCGGGGATCGACATGCGCTCAGAACCCGAGGTCGACGACGGGCCGTTCGAGCGGGTTCAAGTTGATCGAGCGCAGGGCGGGGAGGAGCTTCTCGTAGGGGAGGCCGGCCAGAAAGCCGTCGACCGTGCGTTCGAAGTTGGCGACACCCCCCTCGATCCCCTCGGACAGGCGCATGTAGTGGAAGCCGTGGGCATGCAGGCCCCGCTGTTGGCGCGGCAGGTTCGAGAAGTCCTGGGTGGGGATGGGCGGCACCCGAGGATCGTCGTAGGCCCATGGCTCGGGCGGCGTGGGCCGTTCCGGCACGCTTCCGTCCCCGAACCGGGTGAGCGACCAGATCTCCATCAACGTCTCCTCCGGACCCAGCGGGCGGAAGCGGTAGGAGGATGCGCTGCTGTACATGGGCAGCACGAAGTAGTGGGGGAAGCAGTAGCCCATCGGTTGGTTCAAGCCGTGTGCTTCGAGCTCGTTGAGGTCGGGGATGTCATGGCCCGCCGCCCGGTGCCATTCCACCACTGCCTCGTTCAGCGTGCGGTGCCAGGTTGACGAGGCCAGGGCCGGGTCGGCGGGCAGTTCCAGGTCGGCCAAGCCTTCGGCCACGCGGACGTCGTCGGCATGGACCATCCCGGCCATGCCCTGGCTCATCGTCCGGAGGTACCGGAGCTCCGCCTCGACGAAGGCCCGGGGATCGAAATCCCGAGGGTCCCGGGGCGGGTACCGGTTGGGTATGACCAGCTCGGGATGGGTCTGCACCACGTGGTACTGCTCCAGGAAGGCCTCCTCGGCCAGCTTCCAGTTGACCGGGAGACGGAACGAGTACCACCACTCGGTGCGCAACGACTCCGCCTTCCAGGCGTCGAGGATGGTGGCGAACGGCTCGATGCACTGCCGCAACGGAGGCGCGTCGTCATCGAGGTTGATCCACGCGCACCCGCCCCATATCTCACATCGCACCGGCGTGAGATTCAGGTCCTCCGGCTGCAAATTGTGCTCGGCGAAGGTCTGCGCCCTCGAGACGAAGGTGTTCGTGCCGTCGAGGCCGTAGCACCATCCGTGGAAGGGACAGGTGAACCCGCTCGGGCACGTCCCCCGGCCCTCGACGACCCTGACGCCGCGGTGTCGGCACGCATTCTGGAAGGCGCGTACCCCCAGGTCGTCGGTGCGGATGACGATGACCGACTGGTCGAGGATCTCGTACTCGACGAAGTCGTTCGCCCCGGGGATCTCCTCGAGTCGACAGGCCATCTGCCAGACCCTGGGCCAGAGCAGCTCGACCTCCATCTGGTAGAAGTCCGGGTCGAAGTAGCGCTCCTTCGGGACCCGATCCGGCACCTCCATCGGGAAGGGCACCGGAAGCGCCGACGACTTCTGATCCACGATCGCCATGCAGTCAACCCCAACGTCTCAGAACGCCCGGCAATATACTAACCGGTCGGTACAATAACCCGATGGCTGGACCCGACCGGAGCGACGGCGCCGATCTCACGGTGACGCCACGGGTCGCGGCTCGATGACCGCCTCGTCGGAACCGGTTCCCGACGCCAGCCGGCTCGCACCGACCGAGGTCGACGTGGTGGTGGTGGGCGCCGGCATCACCGGCATCTACCAGTTGTACCGGGCGCGGGAGGCGGGCTTCTCCGCGGCGTTGCTCGAGGCCGGGGGCGGGGTGGGCGGGACGTGGTACTGGAACCGCTATCCCGGGGCCCGGTTCGACTCGGAGAGCTACACCTACGCCTACCTGTTCTCGAAAGAGTTGTTCGACGAATGGGAGTGGCGGGAGCAATTCGCCGAGCAGCCGGAGACCGAGCGCTATCTCAACCACGTGGTCGACCGGTTCGACCTCCGGCGCCACATGCGCTTCGACGCCGTGGTCACCTCGGCCATCTATGACGAGGCGTCCGGGACCTGGACGGTGTCGGTGGCCGACGGACCGGAGGTCCGGGCCCGGTTCCTCGTCGCCGCCACCGGTGTGCTGTCGGTGCCGTACTTCCCCGATGTGCCGGGGCGGGAGGCCTTCGGCGGCGCCTCGTACCACACCGGTCGGTGGCCGGCCTCGCCGGTCGACTTCGCCGGCAAGCAGGTGGCCGTCATCGGCACGGGGTCGAGCGGCGTGCAGTTGATCCCCGTGATCGTCGACGAGGTGGCGTCGTTGACCGTGTTCCAGCGCACGGCCAACTGGTGCACGCCGCTCAACAACGCACTGATCGCGCCGGCGGAGCAGGCGCAGCTCAGGGCCAACTTCGAGGCGATGTGCGAGGTGCTGAACACCTCGCCGGCCGGGTTCCTCCACCCCCCGCACGACCGGGCCACCTTCGATGACTCGAGAGCCGAGCGGTGGGCGTTCTTCGAGACGATGTGGAAGAGCCCCGGCTTCGCCAAGCTCACCAGCAACTACACCGACCTGTTGTTCGACCATGGCGCCAACGCCGAGTGGTGCGAGTTCATCGCGCAGAAGGTCCGCAACCTCGTCGAGGACCCGGACACGGCGGAGGAGCTCATCCCGAAGGACCACCGATTCGGCGAGAAGCGGCCCCCCTTCGTGACCGGCTATTACGAGACGTTCAACAAACCGAACGTCTCGCTGGTCGATCTCAAGCGGACTCCGATCGTGGGCATGACCGAGGGGGGCATCGAGACGGTCGAAGGGGAGCGCCGCTTCGACATCGTCGTGTGGGCCACCGGCTTCGACTTCGGCACCGGCGCGCTCGACCCGCATGGGGATCCGGGGCCGCCACGGGCTGGCCTTGGAGTCTTACTGGTCCGACGGCCCCCGGACGTTCCTCGGCCTACAGACTGCCGGATTCCCGAATCTCTTCTTCCCCGGTGGGCCGCACGCCGCGGCCGGCAACAATCCGCGGTACAACGGCGACCAGGTGGATTTCATCACCGACGCGATCACGTTCGTGCGCGATCACGGCTTCGAGACCATCGAGGTGGACCCAGCCGCCGAGGACGACTGGACGGCCATGGTCGACCGCGGTGCGGCAGAGTCCCCGTTCGGGGAGAGCAGCTATTTCTTCGGGACGAACATCCCGGGCAAGCCCCGCCGGTATCTTCTCAACTCGGGCGGCCGACCGAAGCTGCTCAAGGAGATCGCCAGGGTCGTCCAGAACGACTACAAGGGGTTCCGCCTCGGGCGCTCGTCAGACCGTGGCGACCGGCGTCAGGGGTGAGCCCACCGCCCCCGGGAGCCGGAGGGGCGGCGCGGTGAGCAGGAAGCGGCTCCGGTCGTGCTGGCGCAGCCACGATGCCAGCTCGTGCAGGTACCACATCTCACCGAGCGGCACGCCCAACTTGAAGAGACAGAGGTTGTGGATCGGAAGGAGCGAGTGTCGGCTCTCGTCGCGATCGCGGCCGACCAGCCCTTCGACGGCGTAGTTGTCGGCCACCAGCGCCGAGATCTGCGACTCGGTGATCCACGCCAGCAACGACGGGTCGCGTGCGTCGAGGTAGGTGCACATGGTGTGGATCCGCACGGGATCAGGGTCGCGGTTCCACTCGAGGACCTTGGTGGCGAAGCCGGTATGGAGGAGGAGCATGTCCCCGGGCTCGATGACGATGTGGTCGGCCGCCAGGATCCCCTCGAGGGTGGCCCGGTCCACCCCCCGCCAGTCGTCCCCCAGGTGGTGCGCCAGGTCGACGAGGACGCCCCGCCCCTGGACCCCGTGGCGCGCCATGTGCTCCAAGCCGAGGTGGTGGGCGAAGCAACGGTGGTCACCACCGTCTCCCGCCGCATCGGGCTTGGGTCCCACCAGGTCGACCCCGGCTCGGTACCCGTTGTAGTACACGGCCTCCTCGACCCCGTCCCCGTCGGCGTCGAATTCGGCGCCGACATGGGCCAGCGAGTCCCACTGCGTCGAGTACTGCAGCGACAGGGTCACCACGTCGTCGGCCCAGACGTCGACGTAGCGGGGCCCACCTTCGTCCATCTCGCTCATGTGGACGTTGTAGAAGGTGGCGGGGTTGCCCCGCATGTCCTCGGTCGGAGCGAGGACCGGTGGGTACCGCCGCTGGTTCAGCGCCGTCCCACCGGGGTAGTCGAGCGGCAGGCTCAGGCAGAAGCTGATGCCGTGCTCCACCTCACGAACGCCACGCAGGACCATCTCGGGAGTGAGCAAGTTGATGCGACCCAGCTCGTCGTCGTCACCCCAGTCCCCCCACGTCGAGCCGGCCGGGCGTTCCCTCCACCGCTTCGTCATTGCTCCTGCTCCTTCCAGGGCGCGACGGCCCGATCGGCACGTGCACGTACGTTGCAATGTACCGACCGGTTGGTCTAACCTGCGAACGCGATTCGCGCCACCCGCGAATGTGTATTCCGGCTCGAATCGGGATCGTGGGTGCAGCGCCAGGAGGTGGCAACGGTGACCCCGAAGGAACTCGTCGTTTCTGCCGATGGGCATCTCCTCGAGCCCACCGACCTGTTCCGCACCCGCCTTCCGAAGCACTTGAGGGACCGGGCCGTCTGGGAGGAGGACTTCGAGACCGAACCGCTCGTCGAAGACGGTGCCCGGATCTTCCGTCGCCTGCACACGCCGGGGTTCGAAGGCTGGACGATCTCCCGCTACCGCCAGACGGGAGGCCGGATGCCCGAGGGCGAGCCGGAACAGATCCTGGACGACATGGACCTCGACGGCGTCGATGTCCAGGTGATGCACCCGAACCTGTCCCTCTTCGGGCTCTACTCGGACGATCACGAGCTGTCGATGGCCCACGCTCGGGTCTACAACGACTATGTCGTCGAGCGGTTCACGCCCTATTTCTCCCGGATGGCCCCCACCGCTCCGGTGCCTCTCACCGACATCGGTGACGCGGTCGCCGAGATCGAGCGGGTCGCCGCCGCCGGGTTCCGTGCCATCCTGCTCCCGGCGGTCCCACCGACGAGGTACTACTCGCGGGACCTGGACCCGGTATGGGCGGCGGCCCAGGCCAATGGCGTCCACGTGTTCATCCACACCCAGACGGGCGGCGTCAAGGTCAACGACCCGGCGTCAACGACGCTCAAGGTGGTCATGGAGTCGGCCGAGCAGGTCAACCAGCCGATGACGGAGAAGTCGGCCGCCAAGCGGATGGTCACCCAGTGCGTCTACGGGCCCATGGTCCCCCAGCAGGTCATCTGTGAGCTGATCGGCGGCGGCGTCCCCGAGCGCTATCCCGACCTCCACTTCGCTCTGATCGAGTTCAACGCCCATTGGCTGGCGTCGCTGGTGGGTGCCATGGACAAGTGCTGGGTCACCGGGATCGGCCAGGACGCCGACTGGTGGCTCGGGTTCTGGGACGATGCCCGTCCCGCCGACGACCAGCCCAGCATGGCGCAGATGTTCCGTCTGAACGCGAAGTGGCCGTACCCGCTCCTGCCGAGCGAATACGTCCGGCGCCAGTTCCACGTCTCCTTCCAGGACGACCCCGTGGCCGTGGCCTGCCGGCACGTCACCGGGTTGTCGACCATCGTGTGGGGCAACGACTACCCGCATGCCGAAGGGACGTTCCGGGGGAGCCGGGAGCTGATCGCGACTCAGCTCGGCGGTCTTCCGGCCGACGAGCGGGCCGCCATCGTCGGCGGCACGCTGGGCCGCCTCCTCGGGTTCGACACCGTGGTGGCCGCCTGAGCCAGCTCACCTTCGAAGGGCGCGTCGCCGTCATCACCGGTGCCGGTCGTGGCATCGGCCGCTCGTATGCGCTCCTGCTCGCCGAACGGGGCGCCCGCGTCGTCGTCAACGACCTCGGCGGTTCGATGGACGGCGTCGGAACCGACGCCGAGCCGGCCGCCACCGTCGTCGCCGAGATCGCCGGCGCGGGCGGGGTCGCCGCGGCCGACAACAGCGACGTGGCCACCACGGCCGGGGCAGAAGCGCTGGTCGAGACGGCGATCAGCCGGTTCGGACGCCTCGATGTCGTGATCAACAATGCCGGCATCATCCGCTGGGCCGGCCTTCCCGATGCCGACGCCGACAACCTCGAGCGGCACTGGGCCGTTCATGTCGGTGGGTCGTTCAACACCAGCCGTGCCGCCTGGCCCCACATGGTCGAGCAGGGATACGGCCGCATCGTCATGACCACGTCGACCGGACTGTTCGGACTGCCCGCCAACACCTCGTACGCCACGGCCAAGGCGGCGGTCATCGGCCTCGCCCGGAGCCTCACGACGGCGGGCGCCGGTCGCGGCATCAAGGTGAACCTCATCGCACCGGCGGCGACGACGCGCATGGCCGGCGAGGGATCGGGCGCTCCGCCCATGCCGCCCGAGCTTGTCGCTCCGATGGCCGCCTTCCTCGCCCACGAAACCTGTCCCGTGAGCGGCGAGATCTACGCCGCCGGGGCCGGCCGCTTCGCCCGGATGTTCATCGCCTCGACGCCGGGGTACGTCCACCCGGGACCCGAGCCGACACCCGAAGATGTCGCCAAGAACTGGGCGGCGATCAACGATGAGCGGGGCTACTACGTCCCGGCCGACCTCGTCGACTGGTCGGCCACCTTCCTGGCCCACGTGCACCCCGACGGCGGCGACCCCGGGACCTGAGGAGCGGCGGGGCTACTCGTCGACCAGGTCGGGCTGTTCGGCGACGATCCAGTCGTACAGGGGCTGGAATTGCCGCCACCCGGTACGGTGCCCGCCGGTCTGCCCGGCGGTCTTTGCGGCCATGTCACGGTCGATGGGCACCGGTACGCCGGCCGCCTCGGCGAGCAGTTGCGCCTGGCAGGTGCGCTCCATCGTGATGAACCACCAGGCCGCCTCGTCGACCGTCTGTCCGACGGTGAGAAGGCCGTGGTTGGACAGGATGGCCGCTTTGGCACCTCCGAGGGCGTGGGCGATGCGCTTGCCCTCGTCGAGGTCGAGCACGGCGCCGGTGTAGTCGTCGAACACGACGTGGTCGTCGTAGAACGCACAGGCGTCCTGGGTGAGCGGGTCGAGCGGCCGGCGCAGCGACGACCACGCCTTGCCGTGTACCGAGTGGGCATGGGCGGCGGAAACGACGTCGGGGCGGGCGGCGTGGATCTGGGAGTGGATCACGAACGCGGCCGTGTTGAGCGGCCAGGCGCCGTCCACGACCTCGCCCCGGTCGTTCACCAGCATGAGGTCCTTCACCCGGATCTGCTTGAAGTTCATCCCGAGCGGGTTGACCCAGAAGTGGTCGAGCAGCTCGGGGTCGCGTGCGGTGATGTGCCCGGCCGCGCCCTCGTCGAAGCCGAACTGCCCGAAGATGCGAAACGCCGCGGCGAGGCGCTGCTTGCGGTGCCTGCGCTCCTCGTCCAGGCGGCCGAACCGGGGGAAGGGATGCGGGGTGCGATCGGACGCCATGGCTCGATCGTACCGCCGTTGTACCGCTCGGTCCAATAGTATGGGGCGATGGACCTCTCGCTCACCGAACGGGAACGCGAGCTGGTCCGGCTCTGCCGCGACTTCGCCCAGAAGGAGATCGCGGCGCGTGCTCCTCTCGCCTGGGAGGAGGCCCGCTGCCCGACCGATCTCCTCCGCGAGATGGGGGAGTTGGGCCTCCTCGGCATGCTGATCCCCGAGCAGTGGGGTGGGATCGACATGTCGACGATCGGTTTCGTGGCGGCCATGGAGCAGATCGGGGGGGCGGACCAGTCGGTGGCCGCCGCCTTCCAGGCCCACGTCACGATCGGGTCGCTGCCCCTGCTCCTGTTCGGCAGCGATCCGCAGCGCGAGCGCTGGTTGCGCCCACTGGCCGAAGGACGGGTCCTCGGTGCGTTCGGGCTCACCGAGCCCGATGCTGGTTCCGACGCACGTGGGATCCGCACGCGGGCAGAACGGGGCGACGGGGGTTGGTTGATCAACGGCAGCAAGACGTTCATCTCCAATGCGGGGACCGATATGTCGTTCGGAGTGACGCTCCTGGCCCGAACCGATCCCGGGGACGGGCAAGCCCCGAAATTCGCCACGCTTCGTCGTGGAGAAGGGCACGGCCGGCTTCACCATGGGCTCGAAGATGCGCGGCATCGGGTGGCGCGGCCTCGACACCCGTGAGCTCTACTTCGACGATGTCTGGGTGTCCGACGACCACCTCATCGGCCATCCGGACCTCGGGCTCAGCCAGTTCCTCCGCACACTCGAGGTCGGGCGGATCTCCATCGCCGCCCTGTCGCTCAGCCTGACCCAGGCCGTGCTCGACCTGGCCACGGAGTACGCCGGCCGGCGGGAGCAGTTCGGGCAGCCGATCTCGAAGTTCCAGGCCGTGCAATTCAAGATCGCGGATATCGCCACCGAGCTCGAGGCGGCACGGTGGCTCACGTACCGCGCCGCCTATCTGCGTGACACCGGTCAACCGTTCCAGAAGGAAGCGGCGATGGCCAAGCTCAAAGCCAGTCGGGTGGCGACGTGGGCTGCGTCGGAAGCGTTGCAGATCCATGGCGGGCTCGGCTACATGCTCGAGACGCCGATCGCCCGGTTCTACTGCGACGCGAAGGTGCTCGAGATCGGTGAGGGAACCAACGAGATCCAGCACCTGGTGATCGCCCGCGCCCTGGGCTGCTGAGTCAGACGGCGGCGAGCCGGCGGATGGCCCGGGTGATGTCGTCGCGGTCGGGGAGCCAGGCCCGTTCGAGCTCGGGCGCGTAGGGCGGCGGCGTCGCCGCCGCGCCGACGCGTTCGATCGGGGCATCGAGATCCCAGAACGCCTCGCGGGCCACGGTGGCGGCGATTTCGGCGCCGATGCCGAAGGGGACGACCGCCTCGTGGGCGATCAGGAGCCGGCCCGTCTTGTGGACGGAGTCGAGGATCGGGTCCATGTCGAGCGGGGCCACCGTCCGCAGGTCGATCACCTCGGCGGCGATGCCGTCGTCCGCTACCCGCTCGGCGGCGGCGACCGCTTCGTGCAGCATCCGCGACACCGAGACGACCGTGACATGGGACCCGGGACGGACCACGGCGGACGTGCCGATCGGGAGGACATAGTCGGATGGCGGCTGCGGTCCCTTCATGCCGTAGAGCAGCCGGTTCTCGATGAAGACCACAGGATTGGGGTCCTGGATCGAGGCCCGCAACAGCCCGTAGGTGTCGGCCGGAGTCGACGGCATGACGACGGTCAGGCCCGGGATGTGGGCGAGCAGGGCCTCCAGACTCTGCGAATGCTGGCTGCCCGAGGAGCGCCCGGCGCCGAACTGGGTCCGCACGGTGAGCGCCATCGACGCCGCCCCGCCGGTCATGAACGGCAGCTTGGCAGCCTGGTTGAGCAGCTGGTCGAAGCAGACCCCGAGGAAGTCGAGATACATCAGCTCGACCACCGGTCGCATTCCGGCCATCGCCGCCCCGACGCCGAGCCCCATGATCGCCGTCTCGGAGATCGGGGTGTCACGGACACGATCGCCGAACTGATCGCGCAAGCCCCGGGTGAGCCCGAAGACGTTGCCGCCCACCCCGACGTCGATGCCGGCGACGAACACACGATCGTCGTCGGCGAGCTCGGCTTCGAGGGCAGCTCGGATTGCGTCCATGGTGCGAAACGTCGGTGCCTTATCGCTGGGAGGTGGCGGCTCCGGGCGCGCCGGTCGTGCATGGAGGACGAAGTCGGTCAACCGTCCGGGCTCCGGGCCAGGGGACCGCCGGGCCGCCTCGACGGCGCGGTCGAGTTGGTCGGCCACCGACGACTCGAGTCTCTTCAGCTCACCGTCGTCGACGCCGGCTGCTCGAAGCCGGTGCTCGTGGGCGAGAATTGGGTCGCGGACCTCCCAGGCCTGGATCTCGTCGCTCGACCGGTAGCGCTGCGGATCGCCCTCGTAGTGGCCGTGCCAGCGGTAGGTGGCCGCTTCGACGACGGCCGGGCCTCCGCCGGCGCGCGCCTCGAGGACCAGGCCCTCCAGGGCGGTTGCGGTCGCCTCGACGTCGTTGCCGTCCACCGCCAGGTAGGGGATGCCGTAGCCGGCGGCTCGCCGGTCGAGTGAAACCGCATTCTGGGTCGCGGTGGGGGAGAACTCGGCGTAACCGTTGTTCTCGCAGAAGAAGATCGCCGGCACATCCCAGACGGCGGCGAGGTTCAACGCCTCGTGGAACGCACCCTGGGCCGGCGCTCCGTCGCCGAAGAACGCCACCGCCACGCTCCCGTCCCGCCGCAACTGGGCGGCGGCCGCCGCTCCCACCGCGATGGGAAGCCCCGCCGCGACGATCCCGTTGGCGCCGAACACCCCGAGCTTCGGGTCGGCGATATGCATCGAGCCGCCGCAGCCGTGGTTGGTCCCCTGGCCCCTCCCCATCAGCTCGGCGAACATGCCGAGCGGATCCATGCCCTTGGCCAGGCAGTGCCCGTGGCCGCGGTGGGTCGAGGTGATGACGTCGTGGCGGCGCAGCGGCCAGCATGCGCCGACGGCGGCCGCCTCCTGACCGACGGAGAGGTGGACGAATCCGGGGACCTCACCGTCCCGGTAGAGGGTGGCCACCCGTTGTTCGAAGCCCCGGATCAGCAGCATCCGGCGGTGCATCTCGAGGAGGTCGGCAACGGAGCGTTCGGAGCCAGAGGATGGGTCGGCGGCCACGAGGTTGTAGTGTACTGGTCGGTACAAAGAGGAAAAGGGCGATGACCGACCAGATCGAGATCCCCCCGTCGTTCCCCGTCCCGGGCGCGGTGGCGGCGAAGCGGGTGGTGATCACCGGGGCCAGCCGGGGGCTCGGTGCCCTGCTCGCCCATGCCTTTTCGCGGGCCGGCTCGTCTGTCGCGTTGGTCGCCCGCACGGAGAAGGATCTGAAGGCGGTGGCCGCTGCCCTACCCGGGCCGTCCGTGGTGCTCAGCGGCGACGTGACCGACGAGGACTTCAACGAAGCGGTGGCCGACGCCGCCGTGGCCACCTGGGGTGGCGTGGACGTGTGGATCTGCAATGCCGGGATCTCGCCCGTCGTGGCCCATCCCCGCCGGACGAGCGCCGCGATCTGGCGGCAGATCCTCGAAGTGAACCTCACCGGCGCCTTCCTCGGGGCCCGGGCCGCAGCCCGGGTGATGCCCGAGGGTGGACGGCTGATCTTCACGGGCTCGGTGCTCGGGGAACGGCCGCGCCGGGGGCTGGCCGCGTACGGTGCCTCGAAGGCCGGCTTGACCGGGATGGCCAAGAGCCTGGCGCTGGACCTGGCGCCCGCCGGCATCACGGTGAACGTCGTTGCTCCCGGGTGGTTCGATTCGCCTCTGGCCGACGGGTGGAGGAACAATGCCGAGCTCTCGGCGGCCATCACCGGACACACCGCCCAACGACGCTGGGGAGCGCCCACCGACCTGGCCGGCGCCTATCAGTTCCTGGCGTCCGACGCCGCCGCGTTCGTCACCGGCACGGTGCTCAGTGTCGACGGCGGATACCTGCTCGAATGACGCCGCCGCGACGGGTCGTCGCCATCACCGGAGCGGGTGGAGCGCTCGGTGCCGCGGTGTCGCGACAGCTGGCCAGTGAGCCCGCCACCGATCTCGTGCTGAGCGACGTGAGCGCCTCTTCGCTCGAGGCGACGGCCGACGGCATCGCCACGAACGGGGCGGTCGAGACGGCGCTCGCCGATGTGAGCGACTTTGCCGAGGTCGAGGCCGTGATCGCGCTGGCAGTCGAGCGCTTCGGGCGCCTCGACGTGCTGGTCGGCAATGCCGGCGTGCTCTCGCCGAACGGCCGGATCCACAATCTGGCCACCGAGGACTGGGAGCGTGCCTTCCGGGTCAACCTCCTCGGTGCGGTCAACGGCATTCGTGCCGCGGTGTCCGTGATGCGCCCGCAGCAGTCGGGTTCGATCGTGCTGACCGCGTCGGTCTCCGGGCTCACGGCATGGTCCCACGCCGGGCCGTACTGCGCCACCAAGGCCGCGGTCATCCAGCTGGCAAAAGTCGCGGCCGTCGAGTACGCACGGGACGGGATCCGGGTGAACTGCGTCTGCCCGGGCACGTTCCGGTCCGCGATCCATGACGACCTCCCGCCCGAAGCGCTCGATGCCATCGCCGGGCGACATCCGCTCGGGCTCGGATCCGCTTCTGACCTGGTGGGCGCCTACTCCTACCTGGCCGGCGACGCCTCGCGGTGGACGACGGGGTCGGCGATCGTCGTGGATGGCGGCTATTCGGCCCCCTGAGACCGCTCACCGGGGTTCCCGCCGCCGTTGGCGATCCCTCGCATGAAGATGTCGGCGAACGGCTTGGCTACGTCTCGGGCCGACAACGGCCCACCGGCTTTGAGCCACAGGTACGTGTAGTTGTGCATTCCGAGCCATGCCAATGCCGTCAATCTCGGTTGCACGTCGCGGAACTCGCCCGAATCGACCCCGGCTTGGAGGACGCCTTCGACCCGTCGCTCGTACTCCCGACGCCGTAGGCGGAATTGCTCGGCCCGCGTACCGGTCAGCGCCGGGAACTCGTGCAGGAAGACCCAGACGTGGTCCGGATACCGGTGGATGACGTCGAGCAGCTCGTCGCCGAGCATGGCGAGCTGCGCCGAGGGCGCTCCGCCCGTGTCGGCGACGTGATCGGCACCGGTCATCACCTCGTCCATGACCCGGTTGTGGATTGCCGCCAGCAGCTCCTCCTTGGACCCGATGTAGTGGTAGAGCGCGCCCTTGCCGAGATCGTTGGCGGCACAGAGCTCCATGATGCCCGTGGCGTGATAGCCGCGTTGGGCGAAGATCCGCGCCGACGTGTCGATGATCGCCTG
The DNA here is from genome assembly GCA_963710495.1 of uncultured Acidimicrobiales bacterium. Classification (GTDB taxonomy): domain Bacteria; phylum Actinomycetota; class Acidimicrobiia; order Acidimicrobiales; family RAAP-2; genus Bog-756. The sequence goes on along the minus strand of CAVQAI010000009.1, from coordinate 574,478 downwards.
GCGGCGCACCTGCCACTTCGCGCTGCGTCGGGACTCGCCGGTCGCTTCGGCCTGCGGCATCGGCTCCGACGCTCGCGGGCCGTTCACCGGGGAGCCCGAGCCCCGGAGGGCCCGATCCAGCTCTCGCCGGCGTGATGCGGCGCGACCGGCGGTCCGGCCGCATGGGAAGGGGGCGTTCCCGGTTCCCCGTCCGCACCGACCGGGCGCGACCGACCACCGGTGGCCCGGTTCGACACCGGCGCGTGTCGGGCCGTCGGGGTCTCGCCGATCGCGCCCTGTTCCGCCGCGGCCGCTCTCGATGGCATCGATTCCTCCCCGAGCAAGGCGAGGCCGTCCCCGTGGGCGGCTTCCCGCCGGCGTCTCGGCGGCGGCCCGCTCAGTAGGATGACTGATCGGTACAAGTCTGGCACGATTCGAAGGGAAGCGCGGGTGGTGGCACAGGCGACGCAGGCGGACATGAACTGGTTCGCCGTGCTCGCCCACCACGCCATACGAACGCCGGACAAGGCGGTCACGGTGTTCGAGGGCGGAGCGACCACCTACCGAGAGATGGCCGCCAGGTCGGCCGGCCTGGCCCGCGGTTTCGAGGAATGCGGCGTCGGCCGAGGTGACGTCGTGGGGCTCCTGATGTACAACTGCCCCGAGTTCCTGGAGGTGGTCTTCGCCGCCAACCACGTCGGTGCGATCGCCATGCCGATCAACTGGCGATTGGCCCCGCCGGAGGTTCGCTACATCCTCGAACACTCCCGAGCCCGGGTGCTGGTGTGCGACGAAGCGCTGGCCGAGCTGGCCAACGAGGCGACGAAGGGGATGGGGGGGACGCTCGTGCGTGCCTCTGTCTCGCCCGCCGGCCCGGACGGATGGACCCCGCTCGCCGACCTGGCCCGCACCCCGGACGGCCTGGCCCACGCCCCGGCGGCGGCCGACGACGTCCACCGCTTGATGTACACGTCGGGCACCACGGGACGCCCGAAAGGCGTCATGATCACCCATGCCAACCTGGCGTGGAAGAACCTGGCCCACATCATCGAGTTCGGTTTCACGAGCGATGACCTGGGCCTGGCCTGCGGGCCCCTGTACCACGTCGGAGCACTCGACCTGACGACCACCTCGCTGATCGCGGCCGGCGCGACGACGATCATCCACCGTTCCTTCGAAGCGTCCGCCGTCGTCGACGAGCTCGAACGATCACGGGTGAGCACCGTGTGGCTCGCGCCCGCCATGGTGAATGCGATCATGGCGTTGCCCGGGATCGATCGGCGCGACCTGTCGTCGGTGCGCCTCGTCATCAACGGCGGCGAGAAGATGCCGGTCCCCCTCATCGAGCGAATCCAGCACACGTTCCCCTCGGCATGGTTCGCCGATGCGTACGGCCTCACCGAGACGGTTTCCGGAGATACCTTCCTCGATCGCGACAGCCTCGTGGCGAAGCTCGGCAGCGTCGGCCGACCGTGCCTCTACCTCGAGCTCGACATTTGGGACGACCGGGGGAGCCCGGTGGCGGCGGGAGATCGCGGGGAGATCGTCATGCGCGGCCCCAAGGTCTTCAAGGGGTACTGGCGCGACCCCGAGGCGACGGCCGCCGCCTTCGAAGGGGGTTGGTTCCACACCGGAGACATCGGTGTTCGCGACGACGACGGCTATCTCTTCATCGTCGACCGCCTCAAGGACATGATCGTGTCGGGCGGCGAGAACATCGCCAGCTCGGAGGTCGAGCGCGTCCTGTACGAGCACGACGCCGTGCTCGAGGCCGCCGTCGTCGGCCGTCCTGACCCACGGTGGGGCGAGGTCCCGGTGGCCTTCGTCGTCCTGCGGCAGGACGGGACGGGCACGGCGGATGCGCTGCTGGAGCACTGCCGTGCCCGGCTCGCCCGCTACAAGGTACCGAGGGAGATCTCCTTTCTCGAAGCGCTGCCGCGCAACCCGTCCGGCAAGGTCTTGAAGCGCGAGCTCCGAGGCTGAAGCGCGAAGCGACGGGATTGCCGACCATGGGACCGGTCCCCGGCAGCCATCGCCCGGGTGAAGCCGGAGCCGCCAACGACCGCCGCGGTGCAAGGAAACGAGCGATTCAGTAGATACCAAGCAGGCTCTCCTTTTCTGCTCTACGGTGTTCCCGCCCAGGGGTGAAACACCGGGACCACGGAGCCGAGCCCGGCCACCACGGCGCCGCGCCGTGCTTCAATTCGTGAACGTCCGGCTCGCCGGATGGCTCAGGGCCGAGTCGAGTGTGCCTCCGGGCTGAGTCGAGTGAGGTGTGAGGCGATGAAGACGCAGGCAGCAGTGCTGTGGGGCCGGAACCGGGACTGGGAGATCCAGGAGATCGATCTCGATCCGCCGACGGAGCACGAGGTCCTGGTGAAGTGGGTGGCCGCCGGCCTGTGCCACTCCGACCAGCACCTCCGGGTCAGCGACATGGGCGCGAACCCGGCCGCCGAGGCGGCGGCGCCCAATCCGAGACTGTTTCCCATGGTGGGAGGGCACGAAGGCGGGGGGATCGTGATGGCGATCGGCCCGGGTGTGCAAACCGTCCAGCCCGGTGATCATGTCGCGGCGAGCTTCTTCCCGATCTGCGGTCACTGCAAGATGTGCGTGACGGGTCACACGAACCTGTGCGATCTGGGGGCGGCGACGTTCTCGCCCGGTCAGATCTCGGACGGCACGGTCCGGTATCACTTCGAGGGGCGGGACCTCAACGTGATGTCGAAGCTCGGGACCTTTGCCGAGCACGGTGTGGTCAACGAGGCCTCGCTGGTGAAGGTGGACGAGGATCTGCCCCTCAGCGTTGTGGCGCTCGTCTCGTGCGGCGTCACCACCGGTTGGGGCTCGGCCGTGTACCGGGCCGAGGTGAAGCCGGGCGACACCGTGGTCGTCGTGGGCGTCGGAGGTGTCGGAATGAACGCGGTACAGGGAGCGCGCATGGCCGGGGCGCGCCACATCGTGGCCGTCGACCCGGTCGAGTTCAAGCAGAAGGCGGCCCTGGATTTCGGGGCCACCCACACGGCGGAGTCGATGGGGAAGGCGCTCCCCATCGTGACGGATCTGACGCGAGGCCAGATGGCCGACGCGGTGATCCTCATCCCGGGCGTGATGTACGGCGACCTGATGGCCGAAGCGCTGAGCCTCACCGGCAAGGGCGGGACGTGTGTCGTCACCGGTGTGGCTCCGCAGTCGCAGACCGAGTCCAGTATCAACTTGTTCGAGCTGGCCATGTGGCAGAAGGAGGTGCGGGGGAATGTCTTTGGTGCGGCCAACCCACGCTTCGACATCCCCAACCTGCTCGGCCTCTACCAGTCCGGCCAGCTGAAGCTCGAGGAGCTGATCACCCGGACGTACCCGCTCGATCAGATCAACCAGGGCTACCAGGACATGCTGGACGGGTTGAACATTCGCGGCGTCATCTCCTTCGAGTGACGGTTCAGGCGACCGGCGAACGGGCGGTTCAGGCGACCGGCGAACGGGCGGTTCGGAAGAATTCCCGCAGGTCGTCGACGAACAGTCCCGGCTGCTCCATGGCGGCGAAGTGGCCCCCTCGGGGCAGGACGGCCCAGTGGGTGACGTTGTACTGCTGCTCGATCCACGATCGCGGCCAGCGCAGCACCTCCTTGGGGTAGCGGGCCACGCCCGTCGGGATGCCGATGAAGGGCAGCCTGTCGTTGAGCACGCCGCTTCGACTCGTCTCCCAGTAGAGCCGGGCCGAGGACGCGCTGGTCTGGGTCACCCAGTACAGCATCACGTTGGTGATCAGCTGATCGCGGGAGAAGCAGTTCTCGGGGTGGCCGTCGCAATCGCTCCACGTCCGGAACTTCTCGATGATCCAGGCCAGCAGGCCGGCCGGCGAGTCGTTGAGGGCGACGCCGAGGGTCTGGGGCTTGGTGCTCTGCTCGCCGGCGTAGCCGGCCTCGTCGCGCTGGAATCGCGCCATGTCGGCGAGGTCGGCCTGCTCCTCCTCGGTGAGCGGAGCGGGATCGGCGGGCCGGGCCCCGACCGCCATGTTGAGGTGGATCGCGGCGCAGCCTCCGGGGTCGAGGGCGGCGACCCGGCTGGTCACCTGGGCCCCCCAGTCACCGCCCTGTGCGCCGTAGCGGACGTAGCCCAACCGACCCATGAGCTCGATGAAGGCCTGGGCGATCCGTCGCACGTCCCAGCCGCGACGACGGGGAGGTTCGGAGAAGCCGTAACCCGGGAGCGACGGGGCGATCACGTGGAAGGCATCCGACTCGTGCCCGCCGTGGTCCAAGGGGTGGGTGAGTCGGGGGATCACGTCGAGGAACTCGACGACCGATCCCGGCCAGCCATGGGTCAGGAGTAGGGGAAAGGCATCCGGGTGGGGCGATTGGGCGTGCACGAAGTGGATCGACTGCCCGTCGATCCGGGTGCGGAAGTGTGCGAACTCGTTGAGGAGCTGTTCCTGGGCCCGCCAGTCGAACGAATTGCACCAGTGGTCGACCAGTTGGCGGAGGTAGTCGAGGGGAACGCCGCCCTCCCAGTCCATGCCCTCGATCTCGTCGGGGAAGCGGGTTCGGGTGAGGCGGCTCCGCAGGTCCTCGAGCACCCCGTCGTCGACGCTGATGCGGAACCGCTCGATCGCCTCACTCACCGGACGAAGGGAGGGCATCGACTCTGATCGCCCCGGTCGGGCAGTTCTGCGCAGCCCGGTGCACCTGCTCCACGTGGGCGGCGACGTCGCCGACGACGACGGCCACGCCGTCGTCGTCGAGCTCGAAGACCTCCGGGGCCCAGTAGAGGCAGTTTCCCGACCCCATGCAGGCCTCTCGATCGATCAGGTCGTCCGCCGGGCTGTCGCCCAACACCGCCTCCCCGTCGCCCCGATCGTCCGGGTGTGCCACGGGCCGGAGCCCTACCGGCCCGATCGGGGCAGGCCCAGGCCCCGCTCGGCGATGATCGATCGCTGCATCTCGCTGGTTCCTCCGTAGATCGTGGTCACCGCGGCGTGCCGGAAGAGGTGCTCGATCCAGCCGGCCGCCGGCGCGCTGTCCTCCCCGTGCTGAAGGACGCCCTCGGCCCCCATCATGTCCACCAGCTCGGCGGCGTCGGCGGTCATGGACTCCGCATAGAAGAGCTTGTGCATCGACCCCTCGACTCCGGGAAGCCCACCGCTGGCGGCCACGAAGGACGTGCGATAGGCCAACAGCTTGGCCACCTCGTTGTTCATCCGCATGACGGCGAGCCGTTCGCGCACGAGCGGATCATCGATGACTCGCGTTCCGTCATCGCGCCGCGCCGTCGTCGCCCAGGCGACGGCCTGCTCCCAGACCCGGTCGGCGTCACTCAAGCCGAAGCCGCCGCGCTCGAAGGTCAGGGCGACCGTCATGACGTCCCAACCTCTGTCGATCTCGCCGATCCGGAAATGGTCACTGACCCGCACGTCGTTGTAGAAGGTGGCGTTGGTGCGCTCGCCGCCGACGGTATGGACCGGCTGGATCTCGATGCCCGGTGAGTCCAGTGGCACGAGGAACATCGTGAGCCCCTTGTGCTTCGGCACGTCCGAATTCGTCCGGGCCAGGAGAAAGACGTAGTTCGCCTCGTGCGCGAGCGTCGTGAACATCTTCTGCCCGTCGATGACCCACTCGTCACCATCGCGGGTGGCCCGGGTCTTGATCGAGGCGACATCGGATCCCGAGTCCGGTTCGCTGTAGCCGAGCGACATGATGATCTCACCGGCCAGGGCTCGAGGAAGGAAGTCGCGCTTCTGCTCGTCGGTCGCCACTCGGCGGATCGTCTGGCAGACGATGAGCGACAGGGCCATTCCGTCCGTAGGCACGCCGGCAAGCCGGAGCTCGTCGCGCAGGGCGGTCATCTCGAAGGGATCCCGCTCCTGGCCACCGTATTCGGCCGGCCACGAGGCGGCGATCCAACCCTGCTTCCCGAGGGCACGATGGAAGTCCTTGTCGTGGAGGGTCCCGGTCCGGTGTGCTCGCTCGATGACCTCGCTATCGAGGTGTTGCTCCAAAAAACTGCGGACCTCGGCGCGGAACGCATCACTCTTCGGGCCCAGGTGGAAGTCCATCATGCGACCTCGACCGGGCCGAAGAGCGCGTCGGCGAGCGTCGCCACGCCCCGCCGCGGATCGCCGAGCGCCAGCGGCCACGCCTGGGCCCGGCGGTAGTAGAGCTGGATGTCGTACTCGAGGGTGAAGCCGTAACCGCCGTGAACGTGGAGCCCGACATTGCTGGCCCGCCGGGCGGCCCGGGTGGCGAAGAGGAACGCCATGGCCGCCAGCTGGGAGAACGCCTGCTCGTCCTCGCTCCTGGCCCAGGCCGCCTCCCGGGCGAGGAGGCGCGCCCCGTCGACGGCGGTGGCCACGTCGGCCAGATCGCGGGCGATGGATTGGAACGACCCGATCGGCACCCCGAACTGACGCCGGTTCTTGGCGTACTCGACGCCCAAACCCAGCGCGGCGGCTCCGACACCCACCAGGGCACCGCTCATCAGCACCCGCCACTCGTCGACGGCTCGCTCGAAGGCGGGACGAGCCGCCTCTCCGGTCAGGAGCACCGAGCGGCCGGGGCCATCGACGGCCCGATCGGCCACCGGCGAGCACCCCAGGTTCCTTGGGGCCCGTCCCTCGGGACGACCGCGGACGAGGACGAGGTCGTCATCGTCCATGACCACGACGATGGTGGCGACCGCCCCGGCGGGCACGAGCCTGGCCGAGCCTCGCACGGCCGGGCGGAGGGCGACCGTGCCGACCGCCGCCGGATCGCTGGTGAGCACGGTCAGGCTCGCTTCGCCCCGGTCGCCGGTGTCGGCCAGCACCCGAGCGGCCACCGCCCCCTCGATGAAGGGCACGGGGGCCAGGAACTTCCCGAGCTGCTCGCAGATCAGCTCCAGGTCCAAGAGCGTGGCCCCGCCGCCGCCCAGCTCCTCCCGGATCCCGGTGGCGGGCCCGACGACTTTCGAAAGGCCGGCCCACAACTGCGGGTCGAAACCGCCCGGTTCGCTGGCCCGCACGACGTCTGAGGTGCAGTGGGCCGCCAGGAAGTCGCGGAGTGCGTCCACCACCTGTTCTTGCTCGGGTGTCAGGTCCAAGTCCATGGTCGCAGCTCCTCAGCCGGGAATCTCTCCCCAATCCTCCCTTGCGGCGACCCCTCCACTCGACGCCCCCCGGTGACGATTGCGTCGAATACGACACTCTCCTACACTGCAAGTCACATAATCAACTCCGACCGCTGGAGCGGCCGTGGCCGACACCGACCTCGTCGCGGCCCTACCCTTTCCGCACGAAGCCCTGCTGAGCAGGCCCGACGCCAGGGCCCGGCCAGGGAATGCCAGCGACGTGACGAGGAGCGCCGGATGACAGTGACGGACCCGGACATCGACCTGGTGACCGCCGAGGTCATCCGATCGAGCATGGAGACCGTCTGTTTCGAGATGGCGACCTACGTCTCGCGAACGGCGACGACGCCGATCCTGAACCAGAGCAACGAGCGCAACGCGACCATCTTGGACGGTCAGGGCCGGTTGGCCGCCCTCTCGGTCGGAATTCCCCAATTCATGTTGAGCTCGACGTTGCCGGTCCGCTTCAGCATCGAGTTCTTCGGGGAGGACCTCAAGCCGGGTGACGTCATCGTGGCCAACGACCCTTACTTCGGTGGCGGTCACCTGCCTGATTTCAACGTGTTCTCCCCGGTCTTCTCCGACGACGGCGAGCTGCTCCTCGTGGCGTCGATCCAATGCCACCACGGTGACACCGGAGGTGCCGTGGCCGGGGGCTACAACACCATGGCCAAGGACATCTATGCCGAGGGAACCCGGTACCCGCTGCTCAAGATCATCGATGGCGGCAAGGAGCGCCGGGACGTCGTGTTGACCATGCGAGCGAACAACCGGCTCGCCGGTTTCATCGGAGACCTCCGGTCCCAGGTCGGCGCGGCGCAGCTCGGAGTCAGGCGGCTCACGGACCTGGTGGCTCGCTACGGTCCGGACAACATCAAGGCAGCCGTGGAGTACACCCTCCAGGACGCCCGCCGGCGCTTTGCCGGCGAGATCGCGCTGTGGCCCGACGGTACCTACGAGGCCGACGCCTATGTGGACAGCGATCCCCAGGGCAATCAAGACCTCCACGTCCACGTCGCCGTCACGGTCGACGGCGACCGTCTCATCATCGACTTCGACGGATCCGACGACCGACCGGAGATCTCGGGGTGGTCGACGTTCGGCAACACCCGCGGGAACACCATTGCGCAGTTGGCCAGCCTGGTCGACCCTTCGATCCCCAAGAACGAGGGGTTCTTCGACTGCGTCGACCTCCGGGTACCGGTCGGATGCTGCCTCAATCCCGTCGAGGGCAAGCCCGTCAGTAGTGGCACCCATCACCCGGGGATGGAGGTGGGTGACGCAATCGCATTGGCCATGTCCCAGATCATCCCGGATCGGTGTGCGCCCCAGACCTACAAATTCGGCAGCCCGCGCCAGATGTACGGGGACTGCGACCCTCGGACGGGCCGGCCGTTCTTCGATCACGGCGGCGAGGTGGGCGCGGGGTGGACCAACGGTGTCAAGGGGGTCGACGGTTGGGGGGCCATGGCGGCAGCCATGGGCAATCTCACCAAGGCTGAGGCCGAGTTCAACGAGCACCTGTTCCCCCACATCATCCGGAGTCGCAACTACATCACCGATTCGGGCGGCCCGGGGGAGTTCCGTGGTGCGTGCGGGAGCCACTTCGTGAAGGAGGCCCGGACGCCGACGTACATCAACCAGTACATCGTCAACCAGCGACATGTGCATCCCGGGATCGCCGGCGGTGCCTCCGGCAGTCCGGACGCCTGCACGCTGAGCCCGGGCACCGGGCGCGAGGTGATGGTGGCCCCGGCCGTGACCGGTCACCTGCTCGAGACCGGCGACCGGCTGGTCTATGACTTCGGTGGCGGCGGCGGCTGGGGTGACCCGCTCGAGCGCAACCCGTCGTCGGTGCTCGACGACGTGTGGGATGAGTACATCTCGATCGAGGGGGCCAGACGGGACTACGGCGTCGTCATCGCCGGTTCGCTCGACGCCATGGACATCGCCGTCGACGATTCGGCTACCGCAGAATTACGCGCCGAGCTGGCTCGCAAGCGGGGAGACGAGGTGTGAGCTCGGGGGGCTTCCGGCTCGGCGTCGACGTCGGCGGGACCTTCACCGATTGCGTGGCGCTCCGGCCCGACGGCACGACGGTCCTGGAGAAGACGACGACGACGCCGGAGGACCAGTCGGCCGGCGTGCTCGCCGGCATCGGCCGGCTGGCCGATGCCGTCGGCCTTCCGGTGCGCAGCCTGCTCGAGCAGTGCGAGTCGATCGTGCACGGCACGACGACAGCCGACAACACGATGATCCAGATGTCGGGAGCTCCGACCGGCCTCCTGGTGACGGAAGGATTCCGGGACGAGATCGAGCTGCGCCGGTGCTTCAAGGAGGACATCTGGGACCCGGCGTTGCCCGCCCCGGCCCCGATCGCCCGACGCCGGGTTCGACTCGAGGTGCGGGAGCGCCTGACGGCCGAAGGGGAGGTCGACGTCCCCTTGGACGAGGAGTCCGTGCGGAAGGCCACGGCCCGCCTTCGGGCGTTCGGCGTGACGTCGATCGGCGTCGTCTTCTTGTACTCCTACCTGAATCCCGACCACGAGCTGCGTGCCCGGGAGATCGTCCTGGATGAATACCCCGCCGTCGAGTTGATCTCGCTCTCCCACGAGGTGTTCCCGAAGCCGGCCGAGTTCGAGCGGACGTCGACGACCCTCGTCAACGCCTACGTGGGGCCGCCCATCGTCCGTTACCTGGATCGGCTCGAACGGGCCTTGGCCGACTCGGGGTTCGAGCGGGAGCTGCTTCTGGCCACCTGCTCGGGAGGGGTGGCGACCCCGTCCGAGGTCCGGACCCGGCCACTGGTCACCATGAGCTCCGGTCCCACGGGCGGCGTGGTGGCGGCGGCCCGGTCAGCCTCCGAGGCCGGACTGGGGGACGTGGTCAGTGTCGACATGGGGGGCACCAGCTACGACGTCTGCCTGGTCCGAAACGGCCGTCCCCAGGTCCAGACCGACTGGAACTGGCGGCACCGGTACTGCATCGGCCTCCCCATGGTCGACATCCACGCCATCGGTGCGGGCGGGGGGTCCCTCATCCGCCGCCAGGACACCGATCTCCGGGTCGGTCCGGAGTCGGCCGGTAGCTCCCCGGGGCCGGTCTCCTACGGCAAGGGCGGTGTCGAGCCCACGGTGACCGACGCCGACCTGGTCCTCGGCCGGCTGGACCCCGCCGAGTTCTGGAGCGGGCGGATGAGCCTGGACGTCGGCGCGGCCCGGCGGGCGCTCGCCGGCGTCGGCGAAGGGCTCGGCTGGAGTGAGGAGGAGACGGCCGTCGCCGCCGTGGACATCATCGATGCCCACATGGCAGACGCCGTGCGCCGGGTCCTCTCGCTCGCCGGGGCGGACCCCCGGGAGCTCGATCTGGTCGCCTTCGGCGGCATGGGTGCCGTGCATGCCGCCCGGCAGGCCGACCTGCTCGGCATGCGCACCGTGCTCATCCCGGCGGCCGCCCCGGCCTTTTCGGCCCTCGGGCTCCTGACGGCCGACCATGTCATCGACGAGTCACGGGCACTGCTCGACGGTTGGCAGCAGGTCGACGTCGAGGCCCTCGGCCGGCTGGCCGACGAGCTGCGGGCCCGGGCCGTCGACAAGCTCGCCACGGCCGGGATCGCGCCCGGCCGCCAGCGCTACGAGTGGTTCCTCAATCTCGTCTATCCGGGCCAGAATTTCGATGTGCCGATCCCGATCAGCCGTCCGGACGGCTCGGCCATCACCCGTGAGAACGTCGCCGACGCGGCCGAGGAGTTCCACCGGCGCAACGAGAAGGCGCGCCTGATCGAAGCTCGATCCCAAGAGCCGATGGTCCGGGGCATCCGCCTCATCGCCACCGGGCTGGTCGAGCAGCCGAGCGCGTCGGGCCGGACGATGCGGGCCCGGCGGGACCCGGTGGCTCGGCGACGTGTGCACACCGGCACGCAGTTCTACGACGACGTGCCCGTCTATGCCGGGGAGCAGCTCGAAGTCGGTGCATCGATCACGGGACCGGCGTTGATCCAGACCCGTTTCACGACGGCCGTCCTGGACGATGCGAACCGGGCCACGTCGCTCGAGAACGGGGATCTCCTCGTCCAGGTGTCTGCTCCGTGAGCCGTTCCCGTCCGGATCGATCGGGTGGGGCGGACGAGCACGCCGCTCCCGACAGAATCGAGGTTTCATGACCAGGTACGAAGGCCCGATATTCGACGCCGACAACCATCTCTACGAGACCGGGGACGCCCTGACCCGGTACCTCCCGGACCGGTACGCCGGCTTGTTCAAATATGTCGAGGTGAACGGTCGGACCAAGATCGCCATCGACAACCACATCAGTGAGTCGATCCCGAACCCGACCTTCGACGTGGTTGCGCCGCCAGGGGCGTTCGGCATCTACTTCGCCGGCAAGAACCCGGAGGGCAAGTCGCTCCGGGAGTTGGCCGGTACCCCGATGCGGGCGATCGACGCCTTCCGATCGGCCGGACCGCGCCTCGCCCTCCTGGACGAAACCGGGATCGACGCCGCCCTGATGTTCCCGACGTTGGCCAGCTTGATCGAGGTCAACCTGCTGGACGACCCCGACATGACCTGCACGGTCATCCACGCCTACAACCAGTGGCTCCATGACGAGTGGACCTTCGACTACCAACAGCGGATCTTCGCCACACCGGTCGTGAATCCGTGCCTGCCCGAGCGGGGGATCGCCGAGCTCGAGTGGGTGCTCGACCGCGGGGCCAAGGTGGTGCTGCTCAGGCCGGGGCCGGTGGCCGGAACGAAAGGGACGAAATCCCCGTTCCTTCCGGAATTCGACGGCTTCTGGGGAACGGTTGCCGAGTCCGGGGTGCTGGTCGCCATGCATGCCTCGGACTCGGGATACCAGCGTCACGCCAACGAGTGGGAGGGAGACGGCCGCGACATGCAACCCTTCGCCCCACGGCCCTTCACCGATGCCGTGAACACCGGGAGGCCCATCAGTGACACCGTGACCTCGGCGATCTGTCACGGGATGCTGAGTCGGTTTCCCGATGTGAGGCTGATGAGCGTCGAGAACGGTGGCAGCTGGGCCCTTCCGTGCCTCAAGGCCCTCGAGAAGACATACGGAAAGATGCCCAATGCCTTCCTGGAGCATCCCCGCGACGTCTTCCTGCGCAACATCTACATCAACCCCTTCTGGGAGGATTCGCTCGAAGCGCTCATCGAGGTCATGACGCCCGAGCACATCCTCTTCGGGTCGGACTATCCCCACCCCGAAGGATTGGCGGAGCCACTCGGCTGGGCCGAAGAGGTGTCGGCCCTCTATCCCGCCGACGCGGTCCGCAAGATCATGGGGGGCAACCTGTTCGAGCTCTTGGATCTCAAGGTGCCGGCGTGACGACCGCCCGCCCCCCGGCCGCCCGTGGGTGCGGCACCGGGGAACGATTGCCGTTCCCCATTTGATGTCGTAATGTGACATCAAATAGGGAACGGGGGACCGCGATGGGACAGACCGAGACAGTCGACCTCTACTACGACCCGTACGACGTCGAGATCAACGTCAATCCCTATCCGGTGTACCGCCGGCTCCGGGAGGAGGCGCCGCTCTACCACAACGAGCCCCACGACTTCTATGTCGTCAGCCGGTTCGAGGACGTCGAGCGGGGTCTGCTGGATCCGGGGACGTTCAGCTCGAGCCGCGGCGCCATCATCGAGCTGATCCGGGCGAATGTGGACATCCCCCCGGGTGTCCTGATCTTCGAGGACCCGCCCGTCCACACCGTGCACCGACGCCTGTTGTCCCGGGCGTTCACCACGAGGCGGGTGGCCGAGCTCGAACAGAAGATCCGCGACTACTGCGCTCGCAGCCTGGACCCGCTGGTGGGCGGAGGCCGGCTCGACTTCGTCGCTGACATCGGGGCCCAGGTGCCGATGCGGACCATCGGGATGCTCCTCGGGATCCCCGAGGCGGACCAGGAGGCCGTCCGCGACCGGGTGGACGCCAATCTGCGTACCGAGGCGGGGAAGCCGATGCAGGTGTCGGAGGGGTTCGCCAGCGGCCAGATGTTCGCCGATTACATCGAGTGGCGGGCCTCGCACCCCTCCGATGACCTCATGACCGAGCTCCTCCGGGCCGAATTCGAGGACGAGACGGGAAGGGTCCGGACGTTGACCCGCGATGAGCTGCTCACCTACGTGCACGTGATCGCCGGAGCCGGCAACGAAACGACCACCCGCCTCATCGGCTGGGCCGGCAAGGTGCTGGCCGAGCATCCGGACCAGCGGCGCCAGCTGGCCGAGGACCTCTCGCTCGTCCCGAACGCCATCGAGGAGCTCCTGCGCTACGAGCCACCCGGACCCCACGTGGCCCGCTACGTCACCCGTGATGTGGAGGTGTGCGGCCAGATCGTGGGGGAGGGGAGCATCGTCCTCTTCCTGTTGGGTTCGGCCAACCGCGACGACCGCCGGTACCCGAACGGAGACCAATTCGATATCCGGCGGCAGATCGGTCAGCACCTCACCTTCGGCTTCGGCACCCACTTCTGCATGGGCGCGGCACTGGCCCGTATCGAGGGGCGGGTCGCCCTCGAGGAGATCCTCGTCCGCTTCCCGGAGTGGGAGGTCGACATGGAGAACGCCAGGTTGTCGCCCACGTCAACGGTCCGAGGGTGGGAGACGCTGCCGGCCTTCGTGGCCTGAGTGACCGAGTCCCGTCGACGCTACGACGGCAGCTTCCGTCGTGAGCAGGCCGCCGGAACACGTCAGCGGATCATCACCGCCGGCTCGCAGCTGCTCCATGAGGCATCCGTGCGGGACTGGCGCTCCTTGACGGTGCGGGCGGTGGCTGAGCGCGCCGGCGTCAACGAACGCACGGTCTATCGGCACTTCGGAAACGAACGAGGGCTTCGTGACGCGGTCATGCACCGCCTCGAGGAGGAGGCCGGCATCGATCTGGCGGCGATGCGGCTCGAGGACGTCGCCCACGTGGCGGGTCACCTCTTCGAGCACCTCTCGGGGTTTCCCTTCGAGCCGCGCCCGCCACTGGACCCGACGCTCGGTGACGCCAGCCGGCGTCAGCGGGACGCCCTCCTTGACGCCGTGTCGGCGTCGGCGACGCAGTGGCCGGAGGCGGACCGACTCCTGGCCGCGGCGACCTTCGACGTGCTGTGGAGCGTGGCGACCTACGAGCGGCTGGTGGTCGACTGGCAGCTGGACGAGGGACAGGCGGTGCGGGCCATCGGTTGGGTGATCGGGCTGGTGGAGGAGGCGGTCCGGAGCGGGCGTCGCCCGACCTGAACCTGATCTTCGAGCCCTCCCGGAAAGGCCAGGTGGGCCGGGACGCGTCGCCGGCCCCGTCTCACCCGGCCGGCCGTCACATCCGCCCGAGCAGGAAGTTGGCGACCGGGGTGGCGGCGGGGAAGGCCTCGGTGACGCCGGCGGCGAAGTACCCGATATCCGTGACCAGGGTCACCCCGCTGATCGATGCGGCTGCCGCACTGCACAGGAACACCAGCGGGTACGCCTGTTCGAGAGGGCTGGATGCCTCGACCCCCAACTCGTCCCGATAGTCGGCGCCGAAGCCGAGCCAGAGCTCCTTGTTGGCTTGCGCCAGGGGAGTGTCGGTCGGCCCGGGGCAGATGGCGTTGATCCGGACTCCCCGCTTGAGCAATGGAAAGGCCTGGCTGGCGACGTAGGCGCACATGGCCTGCTTGCTCGACATGTAGTCCGCCCCGCCGTTGGCGGCCACCCACTCCACGGCGCTGTCGAAGTCAGGGGTGGCGAGAAATTCCTTGATGCGCGGAAGGTTGGCCTCCCAACCCAGCCCGGCGGCGGACGAGATGAAGCCGATGGCCGATCCGGCGGGGAGCCGCTCCTCGGTCAGGAGCCGGTCGATGATATGGCGGTGGCCGATGAAGTTGATCTTCTCGATGCCGGGCGTGCCGTCAGCGACGCCGGCGCAGGAGAAGAGGGCGTGCACGGGCCCTCCGCACTGTTCCAGGGCGGCGTCGATCGAGTCCCGCTCGGCCAAGTTCACGTGGATCCCCGTGGCGCCCGGCAGCGTGACCTCGGCGTAGTCCATGACCACGACCTCGGCACCGGCGGACTGCACCAACTCGGCCGTCGCCGCCCCCATGCCGGTCGCCCCACCGACCACCAGTGCCCGCTTGCCGTCGTAGCGAAATGTGTCGAACAGTGTCATGCTCATCCTCTCGTGAGTTTCGGTTTCCTTCGAAGTGGCCCTCAGCCGGTTCGGGGAGGCCATGGCGATCGTACGTCCATTGAGGCACGGGGCCTCATGGCGCGGCGCTCCTCGGCACGTCCCGGAATGGGAGATCACGATCGAGGGTCCGCTCCCGGGGCATGCCGAGGACGCGCTCACTGATCACGTTCCGGGCCATCTCCGTGGTCCCGCCCCCGATGGTCGCGACTTGCCGCATCAGGAAGTCCGTGCCGCAGTCGGCGATGGCGCCGTCCGCGTCCGTCCAGGTCCCACCGTCGACGCCGGCGATCTCGAATCCGATGGTGGTGGTGCGGGTCGCAACCATCCCGGAGAACAGCCGGCCGATGGCGGCCGACTGATCGGCGATGACGCCCGTGCTGAGCCCTTCGCCCAGGCGGCTCTGGAGCGCCTCGCCGACCAGCTCGAGCATGCGGGCCTCACCGAGGACGTCGCGCACCCGGGGGGAATCGAGGCGATCGCCGCTGCGGGCGATCCGCAGGGCCGACGCGGCACCGATCCCCGAATGGGCATCGACCGCCGGGACGGTGACGTACGGCGAGTTGTGCAGCATTCGTTCATGGAACATCCAGCGGACCCCGACCGTCCAGCCGTCGTCGACATCGCCGATGCGATCGCTGTCCGGAACGGGGACGTCGGTGAGGAACTCCTGGCAGAATTCCCTGGAGCCATTGAGCATTTCGATCCGGTGGACCTCGACCCCGGCCTGGTGGATCGGCACCATGAACACCGTCAGGCCCCGGTGCTTCGGGACGTCCCAGTTGGTCCGGGCCAGGCACAGCCCCCAATCCGACCACCATGCTCCGGTGGTCCACACCTTCGATCCGTTGAGCATCCACTGGTCACCGTCACGAACAGCGGAGGTGAGGGCACCGGCCACGTCGGAGCCACCGCTCGGCTCGGAGAGGAACTGCATCCACAACTCCTCACCTTTGAGGATGGCCGGGAGGTGCCCGAGCTTCTGCTCCTCGCTGCCGAATTCGAGCAGCACGGCGGCGCACGGCGAGATGGTGGGCGATTGGATCCGGACGGGGTATTCGAACCCGACGAGCTCCTCGTTGAATGCCTGCTGGTGGGCCGGGGTCAGCCCTCGGCCCCCGTATGCGGTGGGGAAGCAGATCCCGGCGAAACCGGCATCGAAGAGCATGCGTTGCACTTCCCGATCGCGGGCCACCGCGGCGAGCTCCTGCTCGTCGGTATTGACGTTGCGCAGGATGCCCTGCAACGCGCCCGGCTCGATCTCCTTGAGGTTCGAACGGATCCACGACCGGGCGAGACGGCGGAACGTGTCCACATCCACTCGTTCGTCTGCGTTCATGCCGCGTCCTGATCGCGCTCGAAGATGTCGGTGATCCGCTGCCGGTGCTCGGCCGGCGTGCCGAGGAGCGAGC
This sequence comes from uncultured Acidimicrobiales bacterium, assembly GCA_963710495.1. Taxonomy (GTDB): domain Bacteria; phylum Actinomycetota; class Acidimicrobiia; order Acidimicrobiales; family RAAP-2; genus Bog-756. The sequence goes on along the minus strand of CAVQAI010000009.1, from coordinate 557,820 downwards.
GGTTCAGGGTGTGCCGGCGGAGGAAGAGATGCAAATCGTGGTCGAAGGTGATGCCGATTCCACCGTGGATCTGGACGCAGTCCTGGATGAGCTCCGAACCGTAGTCGCCGATGAACCCCTTGGCCGCGCTCACCAGCTCCCCGGCCCCCGGCGAACGGGCCGAAACGGCCCTGGCGGCCGCGTCGCTGACGGCATGGCTCGCCTCCAGCCACGCCGTCATGTCAGCGAAGCGGTGCTTGATCTCCTGGTAGGAGGCGAGCGGGCGGCCGAAGGAGTAGCGGTCGAAGGCCCATGCGATGGTCATGTCGAGTGCGGCCTGCATGGCTCCGACCGACTCGGCGTTGGCGATGACCAGGGCCAGCTGGAGTTGGCGCTCGACCTGCGGGCCGGCGGTTCCCTCCCCGCCGACCAGTGCATCCTTCGGAATTCGGACATCCCGGAATTCGACCTCGCAGAAGCGGCGAGTGAGATCGAGGGCCCGCATCGGGCGGACGGAGACGCCCGCCGCGTCCTGCGGCACGACGACCTGGGTGAGTCCGTGTTCCGTCCGGCCGGTCACGAGGAGGTGACTTGCCTGCCCCCCGTATTCGACCGGGCGCTTGACGCCGTTGACGGCGACCTCGGAGCCCTCGACCCGGATGTCCAGCGTGATCCGCCCCAGCGGGTCATTGGGCCGGGGCTCCCCGTAGCACCATGACGCAACCGCCGACCCGTTCATGAGGTTGGCGAGGAGCTCCCCGTGGCCGTCCCCCGGACGGTCGCCCAAGGCGGCGGCGACGACGTTCGTGGGCAGGAGCGGACCGGGGGCGGCGTGCCGGCCGAACTCGTGGGCGATGAGCGTGAGGTCGACGGGCCCGTCACCGCTGATCGAGCCGCCGCCGTGGTCCTCGCCGACCAACAGGGACGTCCACCCGAGCTCGGCCCCGCGCTTCCAGAAGGTGGCGCCGAAGCCGGCCTCGTCGTCCCGAAGACGCCGGATCTCGTCGGGAGCGGCAAGCTCGTCGAGGAACCGCGCCGTCGTCTGGTGGAAGAACTCCTGGTCTGAAGTCAGGTTCAGCAACATGAACGGCTCCACGATGCCACTCGCCGACCGGCGCCGGGGGCGACGGTCACCCCGAGCCATCCCGCCGGCCCGCCGGCGTGGGATGAGTGGACCAGGGTGGCGGCGAGATCCCCTCGCTCAGAGGCGCCCCGGGTGCGAGGCCGGTGTTCCTGCGCACATGACCCCCTGTGTACCGGCCATGGTCCGGCCTTGTGAAGAATGACATTCACTCCTAGCTTCTAAAAACATTCTCACACGGTGCCCGGACCCGCCAAACCGCCCGATCCAGTTGAGACGCCGTAGGGGTGGCGTGCACAGGTGGTGCTCGACCGGGCTATGGCGGCCGACCCGGTGATGGACCGGGAGTGGCGAGGGCGATGCAGGAACACTATTCTTGCCAATCGATAGGAGCTTTTCCATACGAGTCGTCCACTCCACGAAGAAGGTGGCCGTCGGCCGGTGCACCGCCCGTGACCGTCAAGGACGCGCCGCCGGGGGATCTCCGCCTCCGCGCGGTTCCGTTCCGTTCGTCCAGCCGGCGCCGGCCCGAATCGGAAGCCGGGCATGGCGGGCTGCCGGCCTCGCCCCAAGGCGACGAGCCGATGGTCCCGGAAAGTCCGCCGGGCGCGTCGATCAGGGTGCGACCGACCTCGTGGCCGGTGGTGCGGTGATGGTTCGGCCTTCCTCGGCGCTGTATGGTCGAAAGCGGGTTTGGAAAGTTCGTCGATGAAGCAAGCCCGGAACCAGGATCCGCACGATGACGAAGAACGAATCGGCTGCCGAGGCTGAAGAGGCAAGAGTCGATCCCAGCGTGACGCGCCGGGAGCTGGCGGTGGCCCGGTCGCTCTATTCGGCCCGAGCCCGGGCGGAGGACCGGTTTCAACGATTTCTGGATGCCGCGCTCGAATTGATGAAAGAGGGCGAGCCGGGCCGGGATTTCACCGTGCAGGAGGTAGTCGATCGGTCCGGGCAGTCGCTCCGGCTCTTCTACCAGTACTTCGGCGGAAAGCACGAGCTCCTGCTGGCCCTCTTCGAGGAAAGTGTTCGCTCGACGACCGAGTTCCTCCGCCAGCGGATCGCTGAGGAGCACGACGCACTCGAGCGCCTTCACTGCTTCGTCGTCGAGTACTTCAGGATCTGCCGTCCGGTCCCCGACGGTGGTCCCCCGGCACAGATTCCGGATGCTTGGATGATGGTTGATTTCGCCCAACAGCTCATCACCAGCCACCCGACCGAGGCCGCCCTGGCGTTCTCGCCGCTCGTCTCGCTGTTCGGCGAGATGCTGGACGGGGCGGCCGCGGCCAAGGCAATCCGTCCCGGACTGCCGCAGAGCGCGGTGGCCGGCATGGTGCTCGAGGCGATCATGTTCAACGCGTTTTCGGCCACGATCACCGGTACGTCCATCCGCGGCGAGGGATCCGATGCGGCGGAGGAGATCTGGGACCTCATTCTTCACGGCGTGGAGGTACGGGAGGCCCGGTAGTCGGCCGGTCGCCCGGCGGCGCGACCGCCGGCCATCGGCCCCTTACCGAGCCGATGGCGGTTCGGGCCAGGGCGGTCGCATGGCCCGGAATGTGAAGGTCGTCAGCTCGATGAGCTGGCCGTCTGGATCCCGGATCATGATGGCCCACCCGCCCATGTCGGTGTCGTCCAGGATCGCACCACCGTGGGTCTCCACCTTGGCCAGGGTGGCCGGGATGTCGGCGACGGCGACGGACAGGTGGGTGAGGCCCAGGTCGTTCATCCGGCGGGGCCGCCCCGATGCTGCGCCGGCCGTGTCGAAGTGGATGAGCTCCAGGACGAGCCCCTCGTGGGCCAGATAGACGGCCTGCACCCCGAGGGGCGCAGGCAGCTGCAGCAACCGACTGGCATCATCGTCGGGGACGGACAACGCCCACCAGTACCGGAACCCGAGCACCTCCTCGTAGAAACGGCGCGAACGCCCGAGATCGGCGACACAGATGCCGACGTGGTTGACGGCGGCGTCGTCACCCCCGGCTGACTCGGCCACGGTGCCGGGCGGCCGTTCAGTGGCCGGGACGGTAGGCCGAGGGGCGCTCTTCGAGGATCACCGTCTTGGTCTCCAAGAACGGGAGCAATCCCTCGGTCCCTCCCTCACGGCCGATACCCGATTGTTTGAATCCTCCGAAGGCGATGGAGAAGTCGGTGCGGAACGAGTTGTGCCCGACCGTACCCGTGCGCAGCTGGCCCGCGACCTCGCGGGCCCGGTCGGCGTCAACGGTGAAGACGGATGCGTTCAGCCCGTAGACGGTGTCGTTGGCGATGGCCACGGCGTCCCGCTCGTCCTTGGCCGGGATGACACTCAAGACCGGGCCGAAGATCTCCTCCCGGGCGATCGTGGAGGCGTTGTCGACATCGGCGAACACGGTCGGCTCCACGAACCATCCCTTGTCGAGGTGCGGAGGTCGCCCTCCCCCCGTGGCCAGCGTGGCCCCCTCGGCTTTTCCCTTCTCGACATAGCCGAGCACCCGGTCGCGCTGCCGACTGGCCGCCAACGGGCCCATCTGGGAGTCCGGATCGAATTGGTTCCCCACCCGAACCTGGGAGAACGCGCCGACCAGGGCTTCGACGAGCTCGTCGTGGCGATGCTGTGTGACGACGATCCGGGTCAAGGAGGAGCACACCTGGCCGGTCAGCATGCACTCGGCCTGCGCCAGCCGCTTGGCAGTGGATCCCAGATCCGCATCGTCGAGGATCACGGCCGCCGACTTGCCGCCGAGCTCCAGGGTGCAGCGGGCGATCCGCTCGCCGCACAGGGAGGCGATCCTCCGCCCGGCCGCGGTCGAACCGGTGAAGGTGATCTTGTCGACGCGTGGGTCGCGCACGAGTGTCTCCGACACCTGCCGGTCGGCGGTGACCACGTTGAGCACACCGGGCGGCAGCCCGATCTCCTCGGCCACCTCGGCCGTGAGGTATCCCTCCCCGGGCGCCTCCGGGGACGACTTCAGGATCACCGTGCAGCCGGCGATCAGGGCGGGGGCGATCTTGTAGCTGATGAGCCCGAGCGGCCCGTTCCAGGGGATGATGGCGCCGACCACGCCGACGGGCTCCCTCACCAGCAGTCCGAAGCCCGGACTGCTCGGTTGCGCCTCCTGTTCCCAGTCGAACGTGTCGGCCAGCCCCGCATAGAAGTCGAACGTTCCCGCCGCCGCCGTGGCCGCGGCGTGGGCGATGCGGTGGAGTACTCCGGACTCACGCGGCCAGATCTGCCCGATGTCCTTGGCCCGGGCCGCCAGCCCGGCTCCCAGGCGCCGCAGGTACTCCGCCCGCTGGGCGTGGGTCATGCGGGGCCAGGGGCCCGTGTCGAACGCCTGGCGCGCCGCCGCCACCGCCTGCGACATGTCCGACTCGTTGGCCTCGGCGACACTGAAGAAGAGCTCCTCGGTCCCCGAGTCGATCACGTCGATGGTGGCATCCGAAGTGGCAGCCACCCACTCGCCGCCGATGAAGAAGCGGTCGGCATGGCGAAGGGGTGAGGTGCCGGTGCTCGTCAGGGACATGGATGCTCCTCTCGCGCCGATGGTGGGCGTTGGCGGACGGATCGGTACGTTCTCGACATTCGGCTCACACCCGGCCGATCACGCTCGCCCCGTAGCGCAACAGCGAGCCGGGGTCGTTGCGGAACAGGGCCGCCGGAATGACCACCCGGGTCACCCCGAGCCCCATGAGCGCTTCGGCCTCGGCCCTGGCTTCGTCGCCGTCGACGCAGTAGCTGCTGGCGGTGACCTCGATCGAGGCCGGATCGCGGCCGCCCGCCTCGGCCGCCCGCCTCATCGTGGCCGCCAGGCGGGCGAGCCCACCGGCATCCACACCGAACGGGAAGAACCCGTCACCGATTCGTCCCGCCCGCTCGGCGGCAACTTCGCTGTGTCCACCGATGTGGACCGGGATCGTGCCCTTTGGAGGCTGCGGTCGTAGGTAGACGTCCCGGAAGCATACCGTCGAGCCTTCGAAGGAGGCCCGGTGCTGCGACCACAGGCTCCGCATGGCCGCGATCGCCTCCTCGGCTCGCGCCGCTCGCCCCTCCAGGGGGATGCCCAACGCCTGGAACTCCTCCTTCAACCAGCCGATGCCGACACCCAGGGTCACGCGGCCCGACGACAGGTAGTCGAGGGTGGCCAGCTCCTTGGCCAGGACCAAGGGATTGCGCTGGGGGAGGATCAGGATTCCCGTGGCCAGCCGGATCGTGGAGGTCGCCCGGGCCACGAAGGCCAACCAGATGAGGGGGTCGGGGAACGGTGCGTCCTCGCCCGACGGCAGTCGTCCCGACGGGTCATAGGGGTACGTCGACCGGTACCCCGAGGGCACCACGACGTGGTCGACCGTCCAGATCGAGTCGAAGCCGGCCTGCTCCGCCGCTCGGGCCAGGTCGCATGCCTGCTCGGGCTCGATGAACGGCCCGATGTTGGCGAAGGCGATGCCGAAGTTCATCGTCCGATCCACGATCCTCTTGTGTTCTTGTCAGGGCCGCCCTCCGATGCCATGGAACTGTGCACTAAAGGAGTTGAGCGCGAAGGCGGAGGTGCTTGATGCCGCCGTTGACGGCCGAATCCAAGCGTTCGGGTGGGGCGGCCACGTCGAACTCCTTCAGGTGAACGAGCAGATGGCGGAAGAGGACCTGCAGCTCGACGCGGGCCAGATGTGCGCCCATGCAGAAGTGCGGGCCCGATCCGAATGCGAGGTGGTGGTTCGGCTCACGGTCGACCCGAAACTCGAACGGATCGACGAAGACGTCGCGGTCCCGGTTCGCCGACGCGTAGAACAGCGCCACCTTGTCTCCGGCGCGGATCCGTTCACCTCGCACATCGGTGTCCTCCGTGGCCGTGCGGGTGAAGTGGATGATCGGGCTCACCCAGCGGAGGATCTCCTCGATGGCGGTGGGGAGGAGATCGGGCTGCCGGGACAGCCGCTCCCACTCATCCCGATGGTCGATGAAGGCGAGCAACCCTCCGCTCATCGCATTGCGGGTGGTCTCGTTTCCGGCCTCGACGATCAACTCGCAGTAGTTGAGGAGCTCCGCCTCGCTGATGGGCCGGCCGTCGACCTCGGAACTGATCAACTGGCTGACGAGGTCGTCACCCGGGAGGCGACGACGCTGCTCGATCAAGTCGTTCAAATAGCCGTGCAGCTCGCCGCGAGCGCGGCGGATGGTCTGGCCGGGAGTCTCGCCCGGCCGGCGGAACTCCGGGTCGTCCTTGCCGATGATCTCGTTGGTCCAGCGGAACAGCAGTTGCCAGTCGGCCCGGGGAACACCGAGGATCCACGAGATCACCCCGATGGGAAGGGGGGCGGCGACACGCTCGACGAAGTCGAATTCGTCGGCGCCGCCGGAGGCGGCCAGGTCGTCGAGGAGATCGATGGCGATGCGGTCGATCTCCTCGTAGCGCGACCGGATGGCCCGCGGGGTGAACCGGGGCATGGCGGCCCGTCGCAGCGGTCCGTGGCGCGGGGGATCGAGGGTGACGATCATGTCGGAGGGTTGGATGGGAGCGCCCACCCGGCCGAGGACGAGCCCCCCGGCGTTGGAGAAGCGCTCGGGCTGCATGGCGATCTCGATGATGTCGGCGTGCTTCGTGATGGCCCAGAACGGCTCGTAGTCCGGCGGAGTGAGATAGGCCACCGGTGCCTCGTCTCGCAGCTGGGTCCAGACGGCGTGCGGGTAGCCCTGCCGCCCGAAACGCTCCGGTACGACGAGATCGAGCGGGTCGATGGAGCTTGCCGGACCCAGCGTGGTGCTCACGGGATCACCCGACGGGTGTGAACTCGAGGTGGAGCTCGTCCAGGCCACGGAGCATCCAGGTGGGCGAGTACCTCCACTGACGTGCTTCGGGAGGTCCGTGGAAGGCCTCGGAGATCCGGATGTCCCCCAGTCGAGCCAGGAGGCGCCGGAGGGAGACGTTGGCCTCGGCCCGGGCCAACGGGGCACCGGCGCAGGTGTGGATGCCGTGGCCGAAGGCGATGTGCTGGCGCCCGTTCTTCCGGTCGAGCCGCAGTTCGTCGGGGTGGTCGAACTCGCCCGGGTCGCGATTGGCCGCGCCGGCCAGCACCATGACCGTGCTGCCGGCGGGGATCGGGGTGCCGCCGATGGTCGCCGGCACCCGTGCGAGTCGGAAGGTTCCCTTGATCGGGCTCTCGAGCCGGAGCATCTCCTCGATGAAGGCCGGGATGAGCGCCGGGTCGTCCCGGAGCTGCTGTTGGAGCTCGGACCGCTCACCGAGGGTCTGCAACGAGGTGCTGAGGAGCCGGGCCGTGGTCTCCTGCCCGGCGGCGAACAGGTTCGAGGCGATGCGCATCACGTCGTCGACGGGAGGCAGCGAACCGTCAGGGAAGGTGGCGGTGGCCAGCCCGGTCATGACGTCGTCTCGCGGGCTGCGCCGTCGCTCCTCGATGTACGTCGTGAATTGCTCGTAGAGATACTCGAGCGGGTTGTGCTCCATCGTGAGCGGCGACCGATGGATCAACTCGCGCAGGAAGCTCTCGTGGTCAGCCTCGGGCACCCCCAGGAGGTCTGCGATCACGAGCAGTGTGTAGGGGCCGGCGTACTGGGTGATGAACTCGCACTCGCCGTCGGCGTCGAACTGGTCGATCTGGCGATCGGCCAGGCGCTGCATGAATTCCTCGTTCTCCTTGAGGCGTTTCGGCGTGATCAGGCGCATCAGGAGCCCTCGGTGCGCCGTGTGCTTGGGCGGGTCGAAGGCGGGGAGTTGATCGCCGAACGGCAGCTGGTACCGGTAGGTCTCGATGATCTCGGTGATGTCGTCTCCCTCGAGGGGGACGGGGAACCTGGCGAAGGGCCCGATCGCCGAGTTGCAATTCGAGAAAGTCGCCTGGTCGTGGTACGTCTCGATGGCCTCGTCGTATCCCGTCACCATGTACACGTCGTGGTGCGGCTCCCGGGCGACCGGGCAACGCGAGCGAAGCTGCTCCCAGTAGGGATAGGGATCCTCGGTCAGCGCGTCCGTGCGGAAATAGTCGATGGCATCGAGATCGATGTCGCTCAAGGCAGCTCCAGACTGGCTCGGCTGATTATGCTACTTGCAGTGTAGGAGAGTGCCGTAATCGGCTGCAACGAGCTTGGGGCTGCGCCCGGGAAGGGAGTCGATCCGTGCGACGGGTGGGGGTTGGGAGAATCAGCTGTTGGCCTTGGCTTCCGGTCGGCGCGGCGCGCCGATGGGCCGGTTCCGGCGACCAGAGAATAGGGTTTGCGCGTTGGATGGATGGGAGCCCCGGTGACGCGTCGGGCCGGGCGCGCCCCGGCTCAGCGGCCGCGCAAGCCGCCTGGAGGTATGGGGTGATGGGCGAGGAGCTCACCGGAAGGGTGGCGGTCGTGACCGGGGGGGCGAGTGGGATCGGGCGCGCCACGGCGGAGCTGTTCGTCGACCAGGGGGCACGGGTCGTCATCGCCGACGTGGACACCGAGCGGGGCGAGGAGCTGGCCAAGGCGCTGGGCGATGCAGCCGTCTTCCAACGGACCGACGTGGCCGACGCCGACGAGGTCCAGGCGATGCTCGATGTCGCCGTCAGCCGATTCGGCCGGATGGACATCATGTTCAACAACGCCGGCATCACGAGCTCGTTCCGCCGCCTGTTGAAGAATGACCTGTCGGATTTCGACCGGGTCATGGCGGTGAACGTCCTCGGGGTCATGGTCGGCAGCCAGCGAGCGGCCCGGCACATGGCCGAGAACGGTGGGGGCTCGATCATCAACACCTCATCGATGGGCGCGCTCACCGGGGGGCCGGCACCGATCGTCTACCGCACCTCCAAGGCTGCGGTCATCCAGTTCACGCGATCGGCCGCCGCCGACCTGGCCGAGTACGGCATCCGGGTGAACTGCATCGCCCCGGGGCACATCGACACGGGGATCACCAACTACGACCTCGGCCGGGTCATCCAGCGGACGCAGCCCCTCCAGCGCCACGGCACGCCCGCCGACGTGGCCAACGTCGCCCTGTTCCTGGCCAGCGAGCGCTCGGCGCAGATCACCGGCATCGTGGTCCCGGTGGACGGCGGCACGGCGGTGGGACCCTCGCTCAGCCAAACGCAATTGCTCCTTGCCGGGAACGACGGAGGTGGACATGGTGGCTGAACTGGCTATCCGGGGCGGGACACTCATCGACGGCACGGGCGGCCCCGGCCGCAGGGCGGATGTGGCCATCACCGGTGGGGTGGTCGGGGAGATCGGCCCGGACCTGCACGGGGAGCGCGAGCTCGATGCTTCGGGCTGCGTGGTCGCCCCGGGGTTCATCGACATCCACACCCACTACGACGCCCAGGTGTTCTGGGACCCGGCCCTGCGTCCGACGTCGTACCACGGCGTCACCACCGTGGTCGCCGGCAACTGTGGGTTTGCCATCGCGCCGACGCGCCCGGAACACCACGACGTGATCGTGCGCACACTCGAGAACGTGGAGGACATGAATGCCGCCTCGTTGACCGAGGGCATCGTCTGGGACTTCCAGACCCATCCCGACTACATGGAGCTGATTCGGCGCCGGGGCACGATGCTCAACTACACGTGCTACATCGGCCACAGCGCCCTCCGCCTCTACGTGATGGGCGACGCGGCCTACGAGCGGGCGGCGACCGACGAGGAGACCTACCAGATGGGCCGGCTCGTCGTGGAGGCGATCGAAGCCGGGGCCGCCGGGTTCTCGACCAGCTTCGCCTATACCCACCGGGGCATGGACGGGCTGCCGGTTCCCAGTCGTTTCGCGGCGCGCGAGGAGGTGGAGGCGCTCTTCATGGCGGCGGGCAGCACGGGCAAGGGTGTCGTGCTGGCCACGGCGGGAGAACAGTGCACGTACGCGGACATGTACGAGCTGCAGCCGCGGATCGGGTTGCCGTTCACCTATCCCTTGTTCGCCCTGGCCGACCGGCGCCATCAGCCTCAGCTGGACCTGCATGAGGAAGCGGTCGCCCGGGGTGCCCGGGTCTGGCCCCAGGTCACCCCGCGTCCCCTCACCATGCAATTCACCATGGACAGTCCCTTCAGCCTCAATGTGAGCAGCGTCTTCGCCGCCCTCATGGACCAGGACCGGGAGGCCCGCATCTCGGCCTACCGGGACCCGGCCTGGCGGGCCAGGGCGGCCGCCGACCTCGAGCAGGTCCCCATGCGACCCCGCTGGGAGACGTGCGAGATCGCCGAGACGGAACGGTACCCGGAGCTGGAAGGGCGGCGGGTGGACGAGCTGGCCCGGGAGCGAGGCTGTGATCCGCTCGATGTCATCTGCGAGGTCGCCGTCGGGGAGGACCTCGGCACGCGGTTCCGCATCTACATCGCCAATGACGAGCCGGGCAGCGTGGGCGAACTCCTCACCCATGATCAGGTCGTGCTCGGTCTCTCCGACGCCGGCGCCCACGTCAGCCAGCTCTGCGACGCGCCGATCCCCACCGACCTGCTCGGGACTTGGGTCCGCCAGCGAGAGATCATGCCGCTCGAGAAGGCGGTCCGGAAGCTGACCGGCGAGCCGGCCGACATGTTCGGGTTCGTCGATCGGGGCTATCTGCGGGAGGGCAGCTGGGGCGACGTGTGCGTGTTCGACCCGGCCACGGTGGCACCCGGACCCCTCCGCCGGCTCCGCGACTTCCCCGCCGACGGAGAGCGACTGACGGCAGAACGACCGAGCGGCGTCCGGCACGTGCTGGTCAACGGGGTGCCGATCCGGCTCGACGAGCAACAGCTCGAATTCCCGGGCCACCTTCCTGGAATGCGGCCCCGGATCGGCTGAGCGCCGGGGTCGGACCGAGAGGCCTTCGTCGCCCAGGGGGTACTACGGTCAGTGGCGTTGGGTCGTGCAGTTGGCCCAGGTCAGAGGAGACCCCATGGAACCGTCCGGGTTCGTCGACCGTCCCGACTACCGAGTGGACATCCTGGCCCGTCGCAACCGGGTGACGGCCAGCGTCGGCGACGAGGTGCTGGCCGACAGCGACCGGTGCCTGCTGGTCGACGAGCAGGACCACGGTCTCGTCTTCTACTTCCCGCCCGAGGATGTACGACTGGATCTCTTCCTGCCCGATGAGCGGACGACCCGCTGCCCCTTCAAGGGAACCGCCAGCTATCGGAAGTACCCGGGGCCCGGAGGGGATGTGCTCGCCTGGACCTACGACGAGCCCTACCCCGAGGTCGGGCGGCTGGCCGGCTACGTGGCCTTCTTCCAGGATGCCGTCCAGGTCCGGGTCGGTACGGCCGATCCGGCTGTCTCGGGGCGATGACCGACCTCCGGCCGGCGGCGGCCCCGGTGTCCTCGGTGGTCAGGATGCTCGAGATCTTCGACGTCGAGCCGACCGGGGACCGGTGCTTCACCGGCGTCAGCGATGGAGGCGTTCGTCGGGTGGTGGACGGCAGCCAGTTGCTGGCCCAGGCCATCGTGGCCTGCTCCAAGACCTTCCCCCGGCATACCGTGCGCTCTGCCCGGGCGGTGTTCGTTCGCGTGGTGGACGACGAACGGGCCATCCGATTCGACGTGGACGTGCTCCACGAGGGCCGCACCTTCGCCAGTGCGGTGGTCAGCGTCGTCCAGGGCGGGCGACGCTGCTCATCCATCACCGTCCTGTTGGACGTCGAACAGCCCGACGTCATCAGGCACAGCGCGGCCATGCCCCCGGTCGGGTCGCCGATGGACGCCACCCAGTGCTCGATGCCGCTCGAGGGTCGCCAGCTGCGGCTGGTCGGCGTGGGCGATCCGAACGACCCCGACGATGTCGGCCCTCCGGTCCTCGACGCCTGGCTCCGGTACGTGCCCATTCCGCAGACCGCGGCGTTGGCCAAGGCGCTGATCGCCCACTTCACCGGGCACCTGTCCATCTCGGCGACCATGCGGCCACACCGGGGGATCGGCACGTCGATGGCCCACGACAGTCTCTCCACCGGCGTGATCGCCATTGCGGTGACCTTCCACGAACCGGTCCGCTGGGACGGCTGGCTCCTGTATCACCACGAGAGCGTCCAGGTGGGGAGCGGCATGTCCCACGTACGGGGCCAGGTGTTCACCGAGCGCGGTGAACTGCTGGCGTCCTTCTCCCAGGACGGCATGATCCGGGCGTTCGCCTCGGGTGACCCGGAGCAGGCGAAGCCGGTGGCCGAGCGTCTCTGACCGGCCCGATCGGCCGATCAGTCCCCCCGGCTCAATCGTCCCCGGAAGGCGGCCAGGGCCATGGACATGCTGACCAGCCCGATCCCGCCCAAGGCGGCCAGCCCCTTCAGCAGGCTCCCGGCCTCCCATCCCGAGGTGATCAGGGATCTCAGCGCCCCGAGCAGGTAGGTGATGGGGTTGTAGGTGGCCACGGTCGAGAACCAACCGGTGAGCGCCGGCTTGGGCACGACGGCATCGGTGAGGAAGAACAGGGGGAAGAAGACCACGAAGCAGGCGTTGACGGCGGCCGGGCTCCCCGTCTTGAGGGCGACGGCGTAGGGGAAGCCGGTGAAGACGAGGCCCCACAGCGCGGAGAACCCGATGAAGACCAGGATCCCGCTGATGCCGGTCGCGAACCTCACCCCCTCGCCGTAGCCGATGGCCAGCACGGGAAGGCAGAGGGCGATGACGACGACGACGTCGGCGACCATCAGCCCGAGCAGGAGGGCGATCCGCCGGACCGGGGTCATGCACAACCGGTCGAAGTAGCCGCCCTGGATGTCGGTGACCAAGGTCGGCGCCCGCGACATCCCCGTCACGGCGAAGGCGATCGCCATGGGCATCAGGAATGCCTTGTAGTTGAGACCCGAGGCCTGCCGGGCGAGGTTCTCCAAGGCTCCCAGGTTGACGGCGTAGAAGAAGGCCGGGACGAAGACGGCGGGGAGGACAGAGGCCGGCTCGCGAGGAATTTGGCGCAACGCCCGCCCGGCGACGGAGACGATGTCCCGGTAGACACTGGCCTCACGGGCCACCATCGCCCGATCCTCGGCGGGGCCGCCCTTCATGACCGCATGGTCTCGACGTGGGATCCGGTGAGTTGCTCGAACACGTCGTCCAGCGTCGGTGTGCGCAAGGTGAGGCTCTTCACGTCGAGGCACGCCCCGGCCAGGGAGAGCGCAACCGGGCTGAGTGCCGCCGGGCCGTCCGAGGCGGTGATCGTGATCCGGCCCGCTTCGACGGACACCTGGTCCACCCCGGTGAGCTCGGTCAGCCTGGCTGTCGCGCCCGGGTCATCGCCGCACACCTCGGCCACGATCACGTCCGGCCCGAAGGAATGCTTGAGGACGTCCGGTGAACCTTCGGCCACGAGATGCCCCCTCGAGATGATCCCCACCCGTTCGGCCAGGGCGTCAGCCTCCTCCAAGTACTGCGTGGTGAGGAAGATGGTCATCCCGAGCTCGGTATTGAGCCGCCGGACCTCGGCCCATACGTTGGCCCGGCTGGTCGGGTCGAGGCCGGTGGTCGGTTCGTCGAGGAAGAGGACCTGAGGATTGTGGATCAGGGCGGCGGCCAGGTCGAGCCGGCGTTTCATCCCACCCGAGTACGTCCCGATGCGCCGGTCGATGGCCACGCCGATGTCGACGAGGTCGAGGACCTGGGCGAGGCGCCGCCTGATCTCGACGGCGCGGAGCCCGTAGAGGCGACCCTGGAGCACGAGCAGCTCGCGCCCGGACTGCCGGTCGTCGAGCGCGGCCTCCTGGAGGGCGACGCCGATTCTGACCCGAACTTCTTCCGGGTGGCGCTCGACGTCGTAGCCCGCCACCATGGCCTCGCCACCGGTGGGACGGAGCAGGGTGCAGAGGATCCGGATGAGCGTCGATTTTCCCGCCCCGTTGGGTCCGAGGAACCCGTAGATCTCCCCGGGCCGAACGTCGAGATCGATACCGCCGAGGGCGGTCATGGCCCCGAATCGCCGAAGCAAGCCCCTGGTCGAGATGGCAGACGGTGATCGGGGTCCCGGCGACACGCCACTCCTCATACCCATTTCTCATACCCATACGAACTCTACATACTCAAGAGTATTCGATATACTGGCAGGGAGTCAATGGCCGTCCTTGAACCTCTCACCCCGGATCGTCGGCGTCAGCAGACGAGAGAGCACCTGCTCGCTGCGGCGGCCCAGGTGTTCGCCGAACGTGGGTTCCACGGTGCCTCCCTCGACGCGGTCGCCGCCGGCGCCGGGTTCAGCAAGGGCGCGGTGTACTCGAACTTCAAGAACAAGGAGGACCTCTTCCTGGCGCTCCTCGAGGCCACGTACTCGCGGGAGATGGAATCTCTTCGGGCAACGCTGCAGGCCTCGGACATCCCGGCCGATGCGCGGCTCGGGGACTTCCTGCCCCTCATCCTCGGGGGCGCCACCCAGCCTCTGCTGCCGGACCGGTGGGCTGCTCTCTACATGGAGTTCGCCCTCTTCGCCATGCGGAATCCCGTGGCCCGGCGCAAGCTGGCCGAGCTCGATGAGGCCAATATCGCTGCTGTGGCCCAGCTCATTGCCGGGCAGCGAACCCGGGAGAATCTCAGTGAACTCGAGTCGGCCACCAGGATGGCCAGGATCGTCGAGGCCCTCTTCCGTGGCATCTGGTTCATGAGGGCACTCGACCCGGACTCGGTCGACGAAGCGCTGGTGGAGTCCGCCCTCGCCTTTGTGGCGCGGGCCCTGACCGACTGACGAGGTCGCCGAAGGCATTTGTCGTTCGGCCTGAACGCTTCGTCTCGGGGACGCCGCGGGCCCGGTCCTCAACCGGGCCGATAGACGACTCCCTGTGGGCATGTGGCACCGAAGTCGGCAAGCACCGATGGGGGGACGCCGTTCTGGGGAGCGTTGCCGTTGCACCCGACTCCGCCGCTCCCGATGGTGACGACGGTCCACACGCCGTTCACAGACTCGGCGAGCCCGATCCCGCCCTGTACCTGGGTTGCATACCCGGGTGCCGCATTGACGGCGAACTCCGCCCAGCCGGCATTGTGCGGATCGATCGTTGCCGCGATCGCCAGCTCTCTCGGCGTATAGGACCCGCTGGAGGTTGCCGACTGGACAAGCGCGTCATGGAGCGGACCGGATGAGATCGGCTGTTGGATCCCAACCGTGTTCTTCGTGCTCGGGCTGACCGAGGCCGACGGGGCCGACGTGGCCGACGTGGCGGGCGGTGTCGTGGTGGCCGGGGAGCTCGTCGATGCGCTGATCGTCGAGCTCGGATGGGCGGTGGTCGGCGCCTTGTCGGCGGATCCAACTCCGCATCCGGCGCAAACCACCAACGACACGAGGAAGACACCTTCGGTCCCGCGATGGCGCGTCAGCACAGGAGACAGCCCATCAAGTGTGTGGTGTGACGTGTATCGCTGGGCTCAACCGGCACGCCACCGGGCCGGCGCGTCGGTGCGGCACTAGTGTGCCGCATCCAGCCAGCCGGCAACGAGAGGATGGGGGCGACCGGGGGACGAGGACGTCTGGGGGACGAAGAGGGTGAGCACGAAATAGGGGTGGTCGGCCAGGCGGAGCAGGCGAACGTCCCCGTCGCCGGCGTCCACCCCCGCCACGAGCAGTCCCGCGTCGTGGAGCGACGTTCGCCAGGCTGGGTTCAACCCGAACCGGCAGTAGTACCGCTCCTTGGGGTGCGGGTCACCGTAGAGGGCGACCAGCTCCGAATCGACGAGATCGACCTCCATGGTCTGGCCGACGAGCGAACACAGCAATTCCTCGATGAACAGCTCGCCGTCCACCGTGGGTTGGTACTCGGCGTGGGCCGCACCGCGGTATCCCATGACGTTCCGGGCGTATTCGAGGACCCCGTGCTGGAACCCGGCACATGTGCCGAGGAAGGGGACCCGAGTCTCTCGCGCCCAGCGAATCCCTTCGAGCGCCCCGTCCAGGCTTCGGTATGGACCGCCCGGAGCGCACCAGACGGCCGAAGCCCCGGTGAGCAGTTCGGCTCCCTCCCGATCGAGGGCATCGGTGGGGATCCACCGGACCGCGGGGCATTTCTGCCCGAGGAGGTGGGCGGCGTCCTCGATGGCTCCGCCGATCGAGTCCTGCGGCTCGAAGCCGGGGATCCGGTCACCGACGACGGCGATCCACTTCGCTCCATCGTTCCGGTCAGCACCCACCACCGGTCAGCCTAGGGCAGGGCCATCCTGACGGAGCCCGATCCCGGCCGTCGCCATCGGTCGAATCTGGGGACCACTGGACGGCCGGCGCGAGCCCGGTCGGGGGAGCTCCACCACGCCGAGACGGGGGACATCTTGGCGTGGTGGAGCTTCGACCCCTGGTCCAATGCCCGACTGGCGCTGATCCCCTGCTCTGGATCAGCGCCCCACCGGATGACTCCACTCTGACCGACGGCGGGAAACGCCGGGTTTCGGAGGTGTAAACGCTCGATGAACCGTGGCCCACCCCGGGAACAGGCGGCCCCGGGTTGGCCCGGCGGGTTCGACCGGGCGGGCGGCCGGACTCAGAGGACCTCGGCGATCATCGTCTCCGAGACCAACTCCTCGGTCCGATCGTGCTCGGCGCCCGCTCCCGCACCTCTCGCATTGGGCCCGGGACCCCGCTTGAGGATCAGCGAGCCGAGGATGATGCCCGTCACAACGCTGGCCAGAGCGACACCGAAGGCCAACTGGTAACCGCCGTCGAGCGCGTTGCGAGTGGACGTGCCGTGGGCCAGGAGCGCCGCGGTGCGACTGCTCGAGACGGCCCCGAGAACAGCCACGGAGAACGCCGCCGCCACCTGCTGGGAGACGTTGACGATGCCCGAGCCGATGCCTGCGTCCCGGGCCGGTACCTCGGCCACCGCCAAGGTCAACAGGGGGGTGAAGGCGGTGGCGGCACCGAGGCCGATCAGCAGGACGGCGACGAACAGGAGCGGGAAGTACGCCGTCTCCGGTCCGGAGCTGATGAAGAGGGACAGACCTGCGGCCAGCACGACCAGGCCGGCGAGGGCGGTGCGCTTGGGTTGGAACCGATTCATGAGCCAGGTCGTGATCCCGGCTGACATCACCGCCACCGAGAGGGTCTGGGGCAGGAAGGCCAGGCCGGTGCGGATCGGGTCGTAGCCGAGGACATGCTGAAAGTAGAGGACACCGATGAAGAAGGTGCTGTACATCCCGACGACCATGAGGCCGCGGACCAGGCTGGAACTGACCAAACCGGGGGAGCGTATGACCGCCCTCGGCATCATGGGCGTGGCCACCTTGGTCTCCACCAGGCCGAAGAGGCCAAGCACGACCAGGGCTGCCGCCCCGAAGCCGACTGTGTGGGCTGAGCCCCAGCCGTACTGACTGGAGCTCACGATGGCGTAGACGGCGAGCATCATGCCGGCCGTGCTGAGCACGGCGCCGGGGATGTCCAGTCCGGCTCCCATACCCAGGCCGGCGTTCTCGTCGAGCAGCAGTGCACCGGCAATGAAGGTGGCCACGCCGATGGGAATGTTGATGAAGAAGATCCAGTGCCAGCTCAAGGCCTGGGTCACATAGCCACCGAGGAGCAGGCCGAGCGAGCCACCCCCGACCGCCACGATGATGTACGAGCTCATGGCCTTGGACCGCTCGGCGGGGACCGGGAAGTCCGCCACGATGATGGCGAGGATGACCGAGGACGACAGGGCCGCCCCCAGTCCCTGGGCGAACCTGGCCACGATGAGGAGGAGCTGGCTGTTGGCCGCCCCGCAGGCGGCTGAAGACACGGCGAACAGCGCCACGCCGACCAGGAACACCTTCTTCCGTCCGACGAGATCCCCCAGCCGCCCGGCCAGCAGGAGGGCGCCGCCGAAGGTGATCAGGTAGGCGTCGACCACCCAGGCCAGCGATGCCTGCGAGAAGTGCAGGTCGCGCTGGATGGTGGGTAGGGCCACGTTCACGATCGTCTGGTCCAGGATGTTCATCAACATGGCGAAGCAGACGACCACCAGCGCGATCCAGCGCCGGCGGTGGTGAACGAATGCGGCGAAGGTTGAGGGAATGGGAAGTCCTCTCGAGGCTGAGGGTCATACGAAGGCTGGAGGGTGACTCGCTTCAGAATTGAGGATAATCACTAGCTAAGTGAACGTCAACCTCGGGTGCATAGTACGGAATTCTGCTACAATCCCGCCATGTCGAGCAGTACCGCTCCCGGAGTCACGGTGTTGGTGACCCAGCTGTCGCGCCTCGTCTACCGGCGTACGCCGGAGGACCTGCTCGGGATGCGGCTGAAGGAGTTCGTCACGCTGGCCCACCTCCGGGAGCACAGCCCGATCCCACAGCAGGAGCTGGGCGAGATGCTGTGCATCGACGCCAACAATCTCGTCCTCCTGCTGAACGATCTCGAGGCGGCGGGTTTCGCCCTGCGCCGCCGCGACCCGACGGACCGGCGAAGGCACATCGTGGAGACCACCGAGCAGGGGGTACGAGCCCTGCAACGGGCGGAACGTGGCATCGAGAGTGTCGAGCACGAGGTGCTCGCCTCGCTGACCGCATCCGAGCGCCTCGAGTTGCAGGCCCTGTTGGCCAAGGCCCTCGAGGGAGCACCACTCCCGCTCCCGACCTGACCCCTCCGGGCAGGACCCTCCGGGCGGCCGGGAGCGCCTCAGTCGTCGACGCTGATGGCGCCCTCGGGACAGGTGGCGACCGCTTTGCGGACCAGCTCCTCCTGCCCGGGGGGCACCTCCGCCGAGACGACGAAGGCGTGGCCGTCCTCGTCGTTGAGATGGAAGATCTCGGGCGCGGCCAGCGCGCACAGGGTATGCCCCTGGCAGACGTCCGGGTCGATGCGAACCAGCACTGGGAGCCCTTCGCTCAGCTCGCCGGGGCGCCGTCGTACAGCCTGGCTTCCCAGCCGGCGATGACCTGTTCCAGCGACGGTCCCACACGCCGGGCGGGGGAGAAGGTGGCGGGCAGGTGCTTGTACCCGTTGATGGTACCGATGTCCTCGTAGCGGACCGCACCGCCGGGTGCCAGGCGGTAGTCGGGAAGGCGCTCGAGCACCGCGGTCAACATCGTCTTGAACGTCATCCGGGCCAGATTGGACCCGATGCACCGGTGCACGCCGAGCCCGAAGCCGGCATGACGGTTGGGGAAGCGGTCGAGGGTGATCTCGTCGGGCTGTTCGAACGCGTCAGGATCGTGATTGGCCAGGGCGTAGGCCATCCAGACCCGTTCGCCGGCGCGGAACGAATGGCCGCCGATCACGCAGTCCCGGGTGATCGTCCGGCCGCCGCCCTGGGCCGGCGTCACGAAGCGGACGAATTCCTCGGTGGCCGTGTCGAGCAGCCCGGAATCGTCCACCAGCCGCTGACGCTGGCCGGGAGTCCGGTCGAGCCAGGTGAGGGCGTGGGCGGTGAGCGAGGTGGTGGTGTCGAACCCGCCGCCGATCAGCAAGGTGAGGGTGCCGAGGATGTCGTCGTCCACGAACGACGCCCCGGCGTCCTGGGCGTCGATCAGCGCCTTCAGCATTCCTGGCCGCGCCTTCGTGCGGGCCCGGTCCATCTCCTCCGCCAGCCGGTCGACCATGACCAGGGTCTGGTCGAGCACCCGCGGGAAGTCGGGACTGTGGGGCGGCGTGTAGACCAGGGCGTGCGCCGGCTCGCAGTAGATGACCCAGTCGCCGAGCGGGAAGCCCAGCAGACCCATGGTCAGAACGGCCGGGACGACGTTGGCCAGATCGTCCACGAAGTCGAGCTGGCCCGACTCGATGATCTCGTCGATACAAGCGTGGCTGAGGTCTCGGACCATCGGTCGCCAGCGTTCGATGGCCGCGGGCGAGAGGTAGGGGTTCAGCACGCGCCGGTATTCGAGCTGCTCGGGTGGGTCCATCTCGATGAAGCCGCCACGGTTGGTCGCACCTTGCGGCGATGGGATGGCGATGCCCTCGTAGCCGTGGCGGACCCCGAGCGGATCGTGGTCATTGGAGAGCAGGTCGGGGTGCTTGGCCATCTCCCCGATGAGATCCCGCCCGCTGATGACCCAATAGCCGCCGTATCCCTCGGTCCACGCCGCCGGGCACTGTGACCGGAGTTGGTGGCTGATCTGCGGGAAGGACGCCTTGTAGTCGGGAGAGTGTTGATCGAAGGCCACCACGGTGCGGTTCTCCACGGGCTACCTCCCCCTCTTCCTCCGGTCCCGAACTCCGACTGTACTGCTGCCGTTGTCCTCGTTGGTCGGCCGGCGCCGACCCACACGAACGGCGCGTCCTGGAGACCCCTGGCCACCGGCCCGGACAGCGGGCCGGCCGGGAGCGGGTCAGGCGGGCAGCTGGACCTGCTGTGCCTGGGCGAGCAACCCCGACCGGTCGGCCCCGAGGACGAACCCTTGGCCGATGGCCCGGTCCAGACTGGTGGTGAAGCGAGCCAGGTACCCGCTCTTGGTCTGGTAGAGGCCGACCAAGGTCGTCTCGCTGAAGGGGGTTGTCGATCCGAACAACGAGCAGATCTCGCTGGTCCCGGTCGGCGCGGCCCCGCTGAGCGTCGACACGGGCACGTCGACGGCCGGCGTCCTCACCCCTCCCACCACGTTGCCGTGCGCATCGAGGGCGAGGACGGCCGGTGCCGTGCCGGCCAGGCGGAACCCGGCCGGGCTGGGTGGCGGTACGCCGTCGTTCACCCACTTGTCGAACGCCGAGAATGCCGCCTGGACCACGGTGTGTTGCGGGCCGTCATTGACCGGGTTGGTGCAGCCCAACGCACCCGCGGCCGGGCCGACGAGGTAGGCGTCGGCGTGCGAGGTACCGGCCACCTCCCAGGTCCGGATGTGGGCGGTGTTGGGTTGTCGGGCGGCGGCGTAGCCCAGCTCGATCAAGTCGGTCTGGGTCTCGAACATGAACACCGGAACCGTGAGGTCGGTACGGATCCACAGGTTGTTCTGAGCTTGTTTCGAGGTGATGGCCGTTCCATTGAGCGGCGCCCCCGAGCCGCCCCGGCTGTGGATGAAGATGCCGTCGAAGGTGTGGGCCACCGGCTGGATGGCGTCGGCAAATGTCGTGAGGTAAAAGGCCGACTGGGACTCGCCGGTGGCCACGATGTGCTTCGGGCGCAGATCGCCGAGGACCGACCGGGGTGAGGTCCGAAGCGCCCGCCCGACCTGGGCGAAGATGTCCAGGGCGTACTGGTCGCCGGGGTGATGGAGCTGGCCGTAGCGAGCCGGCTCGGTCCCGACCAGGCCGCTGCTGGTGCCGTTGGAGACCGTGCCGAGGATCGGGGCACCGCCGTTGACGGCCAGGGCTTGGGCCGAGACGGCCACATAGGCGTAGCCGTCCCGCATGAGCATCGGGTTGAGGTAGTCCCAATCGGGCGCCGACTCCCCGGCGGAGACGTTCATCCACTCGACGACCACCGTGCCGTTGAAGTGGGCTGGATCGGTGGGGCGGCGCACCAGGATCCTCGTCCGGTAGGGAGCCGAAGACGCCGGTGTGATCGACCACCGGCCGTCACTGGGCGCCGCGGTGGCGGTGAAGGCGGTTGCCGTGCCGGAGGCGAAGTACTCCTGCTCCTCGTAGCCGTTGGCGCCGAGGTCGATCGGCACGGCGGAGAGGGGCTCGATCACGTGCCCGGTGGTGATGGGACCGGTCAGGTTGGCCACTCCCCGATAGGCCGCCGCCACCGACGGGGTGGTCGTCGAACCGCCGGAGGTTCCCTGCTGGCTCCCGCAGGCTCCCGCCAGGAGGACGACGAGCAACCCGACGGCACCGCCGACCACGTTCGGCCTCGGACATGTCATGTCGTGTAGTCCGTTCTCATTCGATGGTCCCCCCACGGACGATCGGGTGCTCGGGCGGGGGAACGGTGGCCTGCGGCCGTACCGGCCCCGAGATGGTGACACGGTACTCAATCGAGCCGTGTTGTTGGGGTTGCAGCGCGGCACTAGCCTGAGGCCGCTCCAATGGAGCGCACGGACGACAAGGGCAAACCTCCCGTGAGGGGGGGACGCAAAACCACGGGACTCCCTGAGTCAGCCGAGTTGCCGAACCAGATGCGCCGACCGCGACCTTCTGGCTGGGTGGCTCCTGCCTCTGGGCACGGAGGGGCACATGGGGCAGAGGAGACCGTCGCATGACGGCCGGCACCCGCGACGATGGTGGCTGGCGCTTCCGGCCATGGCGTTGGTGATCTGGCTGGTCATACCCACCTGGAGCGCCATCGCCCTGAGAACTCCTCCACTTGCCGGTCATCCGTCCGCGTCGGGCGGACCGGCGCTCCCGGTCCCGCCGAGCACGTCTTCCACCACGACCACCACCACATCGGGGGTGCCGACCCCGACGACGGTGGCTCCGAGCACCTCGATTCCGACCGGGCCGACCGGGAGCCCGACCCCGGGGGGTGGCGCCCCGGCGGGTGCGACGCCAGCGGAGCAATCCACCATCCCGACCACGACCGTGCCCGGCGGCACCTCAGCCGGTCCCGCCCCCACGGTCCCGGCGTCCTCCACCACACTGTCGAGTGGCACACCGAGCACCAGCACCACAACGACCAGCACCACCACCACCCCGACCACCAGCACCACGACGGTGCCGGTCGGTCCGGCGGCCTCAGCCGACCCGTGTCAGCCCGATCCGGCCCCGACGATCGCCGCCCTGCCACCGGGAGGCGTCTTCGTGGGCAGCGGTTGTTACGACACGAGCGGAATCCTCATCACCAAGCCGGTGGTCATCGACGGCGGCGTCTACCACGATCACGTCGCTTCGAACTCGGGAGATCGAACCGTTCACCCCATCTTCCGGGTAAGGGACACAGAGGATGTCACGATCGAGAACGTGGCGCTCGAGGGAGCGAACACCGAGGGCGGATTCCACTCGCAACTCGTCGGCCAGGCCGGGTTCGACATCCTGTCGAGTGACAACGTCTCCATTCTCAACGTCTCGGTCAAGAACACGTTCGGTGACGGGCTGACCGTCTTTGCCAACTTCGGCAAGGACAACGAGCCGACGAGTGGGCTCCGGGTCGACGGTCTGACCATCACCAACGCCGGTCGGCAGGCCATCACCATGGGCTACGCCGTCGATTCGATTCTCAACCGGGTCACGGTCAACTCGGCGTCCGGCGACGGATGGGATTTCGAGAGCGATCTTCCCGGCATCGGATCGGGCAACATCATCGTGTCCAATTCGAGGAGCACGAAGGGCGTGCGCCTCATCGAGGCACTGCATGGACCCGTGACGTTCGAGAATTGCCGGTGTCAGCGACATGTCACCCTGATGGCCGAGGCGGCGGCGTCGGGACAAGCGGTCACCTTCAACGGCGGGAGCGTCAAGCTACCCAACGGCACGCACGGGGATGAGGGTGGGATCACCGTCAAGGGGCCCGGCCGCTTGTTCTTCAACGGCGTCCGACTCGGACGACTGCCGGGCTCAGCCCGACCGACCGGCCCGGCATGGTCGGTGACGGACGGCGGATACCTGGCCCTGCATCGGTCTCCGGTGACCCCGCCGCTGGGTACCAGCGATCACAGCTCGACCGTGGTGATGAGTCGCTAGGACCGACGAGCGGTCGCCGCTTCCTTCCGCCCTCGTTGTCCGTCCGAGGGGGCCGGGACGCTTTCGACCCCCTGGCGCACGATTGTCGGGTAGGCCATCGCATCGAACTCGGCTACGAACTGGCGGATGGGCTTCGAGAGCTGGATCAGCAATCGGCCGGCCGGGCGGGAGTTCTGCGGGTTGACCAAGGAGATGAGCATCGAACAGTGGCCGACGGTGATGGCGCGCACTTCGGCCTCGGTTCCCATCTGGGCCGACAGGTAGAGGGCCACCGCGCATGATCGGTTGTCTCTCGGGACACCTTGGACGCCGGCCGCGGACAGGGATGCGGCCACGCGGTCGGGGCTGTCTCCGAGGTCGTCGAGAAGAGCCCTGGTCTGTCTCTTCAGCTGTCGCAGCCGGCTCATGAAGCGCTCACCCCCCGCCATTGTAGGGACTCTGATCGGCCGGGATACGGGTCACCCCGGGAGCAACGCATGACGAGGACCCGTTGACCCGCCCGGGTGGTGACGATCCCGAGTTCCCGGGGGGCGACCGACCGACGCCCGGTCGACTTCAGCTGACGGCGAACGCCGGCTCCGGGGCCGGCAGAGCCACCGCCTGTGGTGGTCGGCCCCGGACCAGGACTGCGCTGACCAGGGCGCCCAGGGCGAGCATTCCCGCCCCGAGGATGAAGGCCACCGAATAGCCGTGGACCAGGCCGGCGGGTAGGAAGGCCGGACCGTGGGACGAGACGTAGCTGGCCGTGGCCGTGGCCGCCACCGTGTTCAGGAGGGCGGTCCCGAGTGACCCGCCGATCTGCTGCGTCGTGTTGACCAGGGCGCTGGCCACCCCGGCGTCCTTGTCCCGCACGTTGGTCAGCGCCGTGCTGCTCATGGCCGGGAAGGCCAGTCCGAGCCCCACGCTCATCAGGACCTGCGGCCCGAAGACGTAGGCCCAGAAGGACGTGTGGACGCCGATCTGGCTCAGCCAGGCCAACCCGACGGCGCCGATGAAAAGTCCGGCCGTCATCGGTAGCCGCGGCCCGATCCGGGGAACCAGGGTCGACGAGGCGGAGGCGGCGATGATGATCCCGGCGGCGAACGGGAGGAAGGCGACCCCGGCCTTCAGGGCGGAATAGTGCAGGACGCCCTGCATGTAGTAGCTGAGGAACACGAACATGGCGAAGAGGCCGGCGCCGGTGAGGAACGAGGCCAAAAAGGAACCGCCGCGATTGCGCTCGGCGACGACCCGGATGGGCAGCAGGGGATGGCTCGAATTGGACTCGACCACCACGAAGGTGGCCAACAGGACCACGGCCATGCTGAGCAAGGCGAGCGTGACGCCCGATCCCCACCCGTCCGAGCTGGCCTTGGTGAACCCGTAGACCAGGCTGACCAGACCAGCCGTCGACAGCAGGGCGCCGGGGATGTCGTATCGGGTGGAACCCTCTGCTCGGCTCTCGTGCACCACGCGGCTCGCCGCCACTGCGGCCAGCAGGGCGATCGGGACGTTGACCAGCAGGCACCAGCGCCAGGAGACGTACTGGGTGAGCAGGCCCCCGGCCAACACGCCGATGGCCCCGCCGGCTCCGGACACTGCGCCATAGGCGCCGAAGGCCTTGGCCCGTTCGGAGGGATCGGATTGGAAGGTGATGGTCAGGATGGAGAGGGCGGCCGGAGCCATCAGGGCGGCGAACGCGCCCTGGAGCGCCCGTGCCCCGAAGAGCATTGCCTGGTTGGCGGCCAGCCCACCGAGCGTCGATGCGGCGGCGAACCCGATCAGGCCGACGCCGAACATGCGCTTGCGACCACCGAAGTCGGCCACCCTTCCTCCCAGCAGCAGCAGACCCCCGAAGGCGAGGGTGTAGGCGGTGATGACCCACTGCCGGTTGGCGACGGAGATGTGCAGGGCCCTCTGGGCCGATGGCAGCGCGATGGTCACGATCGAGGCGTCGAGGACCACCATCAACTGGGCCACGATCACGACGGCCAGGATCGACCAGCGGCGCGGATCTGGCTCGGACGTCAACGTGCGCGCCTCCGGCGCTGGGTTCACATCACTCACGTGCGCTCCTCAGGTCCTCGTGTCCGGTGGACGACCCTCGAACCGATCGCCGTCCCTCCGAACCACCAGTCGTTCACGTCGGGCGCGCTGGCCCACCCGCGGACAACGCACTGTGGGCCGGAGGCATTCCCGTCGGGCGGCGATCCCGGCGGGCGGCCCGGCGGGCGGAATTTGGCAGACCGTCTGGCGGCAATCCCCGATGGCGACGGCGCTGTGGCACACTCTGCCGGGCGGTTCGGCCCGTCCCGACGGGAATGGGGGAGTCATGAGCTTGAGAGTCGTCGGTGCCGGACTCGGCCGGACCGGCACCCACTCGCTGAAGCTCGCTCTCGAGCAGCTGCTCGGGGCCCCGTGCTACCACATGCTGGAGGTCATCAACCGCCCCGATCAGGCGGAGGCCTGGGCCCGAGCCCTCCGGGAGGAGCCCGATTGGGCGAGCTTCCTGGGCGACTACGTCGCCACGGTCGACTGGCCGGCGGCCGCCTTCTGGCCGGAGCTGAGCCGGTTCGCCCCGGACGCGGTGGTCGTCCTGTCGGTCCGCGATCCCGAAGCGTGGTGGGCCAGCGCCTCGCAGACGATCTTCTCCGTGCTGGCCCGCGGGGCGAACCCCGACGATCCGGGGGCGGTGGCCGAACTGGCCATGATCACCACCCTCTTGGAGCAGCGCTTCACCCCCGGGTGGCGCGACCGCCAGGAGGCCATCCGGGCGTACGAGCACCACAACGCCACCGTGCGCGCGTCCGTCGCGCCCGCCCGACTGGTCGAGTGGCGGCCTGGCGACGGCTGGGGCCCGCTATGCCGCGCCCTCGGTGTCGACACGCCCACCGAGCCCTTCCCCCACGTGAACACCACCTCGGACTTTCGGATGTTCACCGGGTTGGACGAGCATCCGCAGTGACCGGGCGCGCCCTCCGGTAGGGCGCCATGTCCATCCCGGGATAGCGGCGGGCGACGTCGGCCAGGCTCTGGTCGTCCCAGTACGGGTCCCCGGGCCTGGGGAAGCCGAACAGGTCCCGCTCCCGGACGGTGCACTCGGGCATCAGCTTGGCCCACCGTTGCGGAGACTGCTTCGGCCACGCCATCTTCCCTCCCCAGGTGGTTCCTCGGACCTGGTAGTCGGCCAGGATGGAGAAACGCGACGAAGCCGACCCGGTCAGGTTCGACCCCCGATGGAGGATGTCGGTTCGGTAGACGAGCAGGCTGCCGGCCGGCGCCACGGCGCTGAACTCGGCGGCGGCCAGGGCGCCGAACTCCAGATACAGGGGTGTGAAGGGGACGTCCTTGCCTCGGTCGTAGGGCACGATCCGGGTCGGGCCGTCCTCGGTGCCGACATCGGAGAGGTAGATGAAGGTGGTGAGCTGCTGGTACCGGCGGTCCGGGCGGGGGACCACCAGGCTGTGGCTCCCGAAGTCGCGGTGCAGGGGCTGCTCGTAGTCGGCGGCCCCCCCGTATTTTGCCCAGAGCTCCACCTTGTAGAGGTGCAGGTCGCCTGTTCCGAGGTAGCGCTCGGCGGCGTCGACCAGGTCCGGGTGGAAGGCGAGACGGTTGAGCGCCCACGCCCGGTAGGGAAACTCCTCCACCCCACCGAATTGGTTGCCGGCGTACTGCGGGTAGCGGGACGGATGGGCGAAGTACTCCTCCGGCTTCGGGAAGTGCAGCCACAGGGCCTCCTGGGCGGCTTGCAGCTCGTCGGGATCCAGGAAGCCCTCGACCAGACAGAAGCCTCGACGGCGAACGTCCTCCAGATGGTCGTCCGAGAGTCGCACCACGGCGCATCCTAAGGCCCGGCCGTCCGGACGGCCGCGCCGGCCCGGGGACGAAGGGCTGGCGCGCCTACGCTGGCCGCGTGCGCGCCATCCAGTTCGACATGGTGGACCCCGCCCTTCCGGTGTCCTTGACCGACCTTCCCGAGCCCGAGCTGCCCGGCCCGGCGTGGGCTCGTGTGGCGGTGAGCGCCGGAGGGATCTGTGGGAGCGATCTCCATCTGTTCGCCCACAATGTGGGCCCATCGCCCGCACTGGCCTCGATGGGCTCGTTCCCGTTCGTCCTCGGACACGAGATCGCCGGCCGGGTGGTGGAGTCGGGACCACAGTGTCCCCATCCGGCGGGGACGCGAGTGGCCGTCGACCCGTGCATCCCGTGCCTGGCCCGCGGCATCGATCCACCGTGCGCCAACTGTGCCCGGGGCTGGTCGTCCTCCTGCCTCCACCTCGACAGCCGGGTGGTCAGCAACGGGCGGACGCTCGGGTACACGTCGGAGCTCGGTGGGGGCTGGGCCGAACAGGTGCTGGCGCACGCCACCATGCTGCATCCTCTTCCCGACGCCGTGCCCGACTCGGTGGCCTGCCTGCACGAGCCGGTCTCGATCGCCTGTCACGGGCTGCTGCGCGCCCCACCGTCCGACGGCGATCCGGTCCTCGTGGTCGGTGCCGGGATCATCGGGCTCGCCGCGGTGGCCGCCCTCAAAGGCCTCTTCCCGGGCTGTCCCGTGACGGTCCTGGCCCGCCATCCCTTCCAGGCCGAGTCGGCCGCCCGGTGCGGAGCCGACCACGTCGTGAGGACCGATCCCGACAATGCCCACTACGAGGCCTTGGCCGACCTGGTCGGGGCGCGGGTCATCGGCCACGGGGCCCACGTCATGCTGATGGGCGGCTTTCCCCACGTGGTCGAAGCGGTGGGGGCTCCCCAGTCGGTGACCGAGGCCCTGCGGGCCGTGTCCCACCGCGGCACCGTTCTGCTGCTGGGAGCGGCGGGCATCAGCAAGGTCGACCTGACGCCGGTGTGGTACAAGGAGGCGGCCCTGGTGGGCTCCATCGATCATACGGTCGACGCCGCCTCGGCTCCGGGGTTGGCCGGAGGTCCCGATCGCCACTCCGTCGACCGGGCGCTCGACATCCTGGCCGCCGGTTTGCTCCCCGGGGATGCGGTCATCACCCACGAGTTCGGCCTCGAGGAGTATCGGGCCGCCATCTCGACGGCCCTCGACCGTGGCAATTCCCACGCCATCAAAGTGGTCTTCCGCCCGTAGCGAGCGATCGCGCCCCGGCCGGTGACCAGGAGAATGGAGACAGCATGAACGGCCTGAAGGACCGGTGCTTCGTCGTGACCGGGGCGGCATCGGGGATCGGGTGGGCCTGTGCCCGCCGGCTGCTCGAGGAGGGTTCGCGGGTGATGGGGGCGGACATCGCCGGCCTGCCCGCCGACCCGCCGGATGGCCCGGGGTGGCCCCCGGCCGACGGGATCTGCGATTTCCGGCCGGTGGACGTGGCTGACGAGGGCTCGGTCGCCGGGTTGGTCCAAGCGGCGGCCCACTTCGGGGGCCGTATCGACGGCGTCGTGCACGCCGCCGGGGTCGCCGGCGGCGGTCCGGTGCACATGCTCCCCGAGAGTGAGTGGGAGCGGGTACTCCGGGTCAACCTGACCGGCACCTATCTCGTGGCGAAACACGTGATCGAGTCGATGCTGGACCGCCCTTCGGTCGACGGTCCCCAGGGCGCCGTCGTCACCCTGGCCAGCGTCGAGGGGCTCGAGGGGACGGCCGGCGGCAGCGCCTACAGCGCCTCCAAGGGCGGCACCGTCCTGCTGACCCGGAGCATGGCCATCGACTACGCCGGGCGCGGCATCAGGGTGAACACGGTGTGCCCGGGATTCATCGACACGCCGATGCTGCGCGCCGTGTTCAGCGGTCCTGGGCTGGAGGACATCAAGACCGACGTCATCGCCGAGCACAAGTTGCACCGTCTGGGCCGGCCCGACGAGATCGCCGGGGCGGTGGCGTTCCTCCTGTCGGACGACGCATCCTTCATCACCGGCCATGCCCTGACGGTGGATGGCGGCTATACGGCCGGCCGGGATCACGGGGTGACCGAGCTGCTGGGATTGTCGGCGCCGGTGGATCCGGCCGCCGCCCGGCCGCTCTGACCTACGAGGGGGGAAATTCGAGCGGCAGGTGGTCGGCCTGGCGGATGCCGGGCGAGAAGTGGACCTCGACTCCTTCCGGCACGCGGTAGTCGGGGATCCGGCGATGTAGCTCCTCGATGGCGACCCGCAGCTCCAAGCGGGCGAGGTGCGCTCCCAGGCATGAATGGTTGCTCCCGCCGAAGGCGACGTGCCGGTTCGGATGGCGATCGAAGTCGACCTCGGGGTCGGTGAACTCGGACTCGTCGCCGTTGGCCGCGCCGATGACCAGCATCACCCCGTCACCGGCTTTGAGCTCCACCGCGCCCATCTCGACGTCCTGTTTGATGGAGCGCGGGATGACCATCACCGGTGTCAGCCAACGGAGCAGCTCTTCGACGGCGGCCGGGATGAGGGACGGGTCGTCGACGAGCCGCCGGCGCTGTTCCGGGTGGTCGGCCAGATAGGCGACCATGCAGTCGAGGGTGGCGGTCACGGTGTCGAGCCCGCCCAACAGGAGCAGGTGGCTGATACCGAGCAGCTCGGCCTCGGTCAGCGCCCTGCCCTCGATGGTCGAGTGGACGATGCGCGAGAGCAACGTGTTGCTCGGGTGCTCGCGCAGGTCTGCGATGGTCTGGCGAAAGTAGTCGCTGATCTCGCGGGCGGTCTGGGCCCGGATGCGCTGGGCGCCTTCGAAGTCCCCCGGCTCGACGTCGGGGCGGATCGAGTCGTCCCGCCAGCGGAGGAAGCGGGGCAGGTCCTGGCGGGGCAGTCCCATGAGGGCGAGGAAGATCTGCGAGGGCAACGGGGTGGCGATCTCCTCGTGGAAGTCGCAGCTTCCCCGGCCGGCGACACCCTCGATCAGGCCGCGGACGATCCGGCGCATCTCCGGCTCGAGCTTGGTGATCTCCCGCGGTACGAACTCCGGGCTGAGCAAGCGCCGGTACTTGGTGTGCTCCGGTGGATCGAATTCGAGCGGGATGAGGGGCTGCTCGCCGAGGTTGAGGCTGCCGCCTGCCGAGGTGAAGTATTCGGGATGGCGGAGGGCCCAGTTCACGTCCTCGTAGCGGCTGATCAACACCACCGGCGCTTCTCCCATGGTGCTCCGTGCCACCGGGCACTCACTCCGTATCCGGCGGTAGGTCGGATGCGGGTCGTCGGCCACGTCCGGCGAGAAGACGGACGCGGTCAGCTCGGACTCAGAGACCTCGGTCATGGGCACCCCCGGGACGATCGAGCTACCACGATAGGCCGGGGGTCGACCACCGTGCCGGGTGCCGGGGCTCGCTCAGTGCACTCAGTGCGCTCGGGAGAGCCCTCGTCAGTGGCGCTGGAGGCTGTGCCGGCCCCGCTTGGCGCGCCGGAACGGGAGGATCCGACCGGCCGCCCGGCGCAACGACGATGGCCGCCGCAGCGAGGACCGGGATGGCGATGTCCGCGCCGCCGGGGGCGACGTTTCCCAGCGCGGGTCGTCGAACAGGTCGACCCGCTGCGTGTCGCTGAAGATGAGAGACGGATCCGACCAGGATCGCCGTTCCCCCACGCTCGCCGGGCGCCTGGCCATGGGGCCACAGTAACCCCCTGATCTCGGCGATCGGCGGATGGTCACGTCCGGGCCCGGCGTTCTCCCAGCTTCAGGCGCAGATCCTCCTCGAAGGCGAGGACGGCGGGCGCCATCGCCTTGTCCCGCAGCTCGGTGAGGTTCGGGTAGCCGGCGTCCCGCTCGGCATCCCACTCGTCGGCGAACCGGCCGGTGGCGATGTCGTCCACCAGTTCGCGCATCGTTGCGGCGATATCGAGGTGTCGGTAACGATCGGCCCGCGACAGCTGCCCGTACTGGCTGGTGGGCGAATGGTAGGTGGTCTGGGCGGCGCCCCCTTCCAGTCGCACCAGCCGGTAGGTTCGCTCGACTTCGCCCGAGAGGACCAGTTCGGTGACGATCGCCTCGATGGGAATGCCTCGCTCCAGCATGACCTGGACGAAGGATTCGCTGACCCGCCGGAGCACGGGTGAGAGGGCCTGCTCGACGGCCAGGTCGAGCACGGCCTCCTGCTCGGCGGTGAGCTCGAGGGCGCCTTGGCGCAGGCCGCCGATGGCTTTGGCCACCGCCAGGACCCGCGCACGCGCCGACCCGGTCACGTCGCGGTGGACCCCGACGGCGGTGATGAACCCGACACCTTCGAGATAGCACCGCCGGACCTCGGGCCCGAGCATACGGGGGGCCACCATCCCGACGTCGCAGGCCGGATCGAGGCGGCCGAAGGCGAGCGTGTAGCCGCTGGCCACGATCACGGTGGCGTCGGGGCGGGGGGCGAGCGGGAGGGCGGGGATGACGTCATCGGGGACCAGCAGGCAGATCACGTCGGCCGCGTTGGCCTCGTCGAGGCTGCAGGTGGCGAACCCGTCGGCCTCGGCGGCATCCCTGGTGGGGTCGGCCCGCACGCAGACCATGACGTCGACGCCCGAGTCCCGCAGGTTGAGGGCCCACGAGCGGCCCTGGTTGCCGTACCCGACCACCGCCGTTCGCCGGCCGGCCAGGGCATCGAGATGGGCATCGTCTTCGCCGATGATCACAGACATGTCCCGACGGTACCCCTTCCGTCCGGCGTCGGACGAGTGCACCGCGACACCTCGCCGTCGGTGAGCGGCCGAGGAGCGCGAATCGCCGGGGACTGGGTAGTCTCGGGCCCCGACGACGAAGATCGGATCGAATCGACCGTGTTTCTCCGTGGGACTCCGGGAAGTTCTCGTCATCCAGCGCGGCGGGCAACGGGGCTGGGCGTCGGGCTCGTACCGCTCGCCCTGGCCGCCGCCTGCTCGTCATCGCCGGCCGTGGTGACCGCCTCCCAGTCGCCTCCGGGGCCGCACGGTGTCGGGGTGGTCACCGACACGTTCGTGGATACGCACCGGACGACGCCGGCCTGGGGGCCCTCGGCCGCTCAGCCCGCCCGGACCTTGGTGACCACCATCTTCTACCCGGCCCAGCGGACCTCCCGGTCGGCGGTCGAGGCCGGGGCGGCACCGGACCGGTCGGGAGGCCCGTACCCGTTGATCGTCTTCGGCCACGGGCTCGGCGGGTCACCGAACGACTACACCTCGCTGCTCTCCAGTTGGGCGTCGGCCGGTTTCGTCGTGGCGGCGCCGAGGTTCCCCCTCTCGAGCAGCATCACCCCGGGCGGCCCCGATGCCGGTGACGTCATCAACCAGCCCGCGGACATGAGCTACGTCATCGATTCGGTCACTCAGGCGGCGGCCACCTCGGGGCCCCTCGCCGGGCTGGTGAATTCCGGCGAGATCGGTGCGGCCGGCCACTCGAACGGTGCCATCACGACCCTCGGCCTGGTGGCCAACACCTGCTGTCGCGACCCCCGGGTGAAGGCGGCGGTGGTGATGGCGGGGACGACCGAGGGATTCCCGTCCGGGGCGTACGACTTCCCCGCGGCACCTCCACTCCTGCTTGTCCACGGCACGGCCGACGAGCTGGTCCCCTACCGGGCCGGGGTTCTCGTCTACAACCAGGCGCTGGGCCCGAAGGGTCTGGTCACCATCCGGGGCGGGTCTCACGGTGCGGCAGCCGGACTGGCGTCCCCCTCGTCAGCCGCCGTGATCCGCATCAGCACGGACTTCTTCGACGCGTACCTCCGCCATGATGCGGCCGCCGCCGTCCGCCTGTCCGACACGCGTCGGTCCGGGGTGACGACGGTGTCCTTCGACGGCGCGGTCGGGTCGACGTCGACCCTTCCCGTGCCACCGGCGCCGGTCGTCGACCTGCGTGCCGCCGTCACGCCCGACACCGACCTGTCCAACGGCCAAACCGTCACCGTCCGGTGGAGCGGCTACACCCCGGGAGAGGTGGTCAACGTCCTCCAATGCTCGAAATTCGACATCGCCACCGCCTCCTCGGCCGGCTGCTCGTTCACGAACGCCAAGGTCCTCCATCCGGACCCCACCGGAAGCGGGTCCCTGACCCTCAAAGTGATCGTGGGCGCCGTCGGGAACGGGACCTGCGACGCCGCCCACCCGGGCTGCTCCATCGTGGTCAACAACGGCAGCTCGACCGATCCCTCGGAATCCCGCCAGCTGCCCATCAACTTCGCGCCGTGACGGAACCGACGTCACCCGCGGCCGACATGGCCGGCGATAGCGGGCGGGTCTCGGAAGGAACCCTGGGGGGAGGGGGGTGAAGACCGAGGCGGCTGTGCTCTGGGAGCCCGGGCGGGCCTGGGAGGTCGAGTCGATCGAGCTCGACCCGCCCAAGGAGCATGAGGTCCTGGTGCGGTTGGTGGCGTCGGGCCTCTGCCATTCCGACGAGCACTTCCTGACCGGCGACATGCCCTTTCTCGGGTCGATGATCGGAGGCCACGAAGGAGCCGGTGTGGTCGAGGAGGTGGGACCGGGGGTGACCACCCTGGCGCCGGGCGATCACGTCGTGGCCAGCTTTCTACCGCCGTGCGGGCACTGCCCGGCCTGTATCGACGGTCATCAGGGGCTCTGTGACATGGGGATGTACATCGCCGACGGTTGGCAGGTCACCGACAAGACCGCCCGTCACCATGCCCGGGGCGAGGATCTGCGCATCTTCTGCATGCTCGGCACCTTCGCTCGCCACACCGTCAGCCACGAGCGCTCCTTCATCAGGATCGATTCCGACCTGCCCCTGGAGCGGGCCTGCCTGGTGGCCTGCTGTGTGAGCACCGGCTGGGGCTCGGCCGTCCACCGGGCAGGGGTCCAGCCCGGACATGTGGTCGCCGTGCTCGGCGCCGGAGGGGTGGGCGCCGCCGCCATCCAGGGCGCCCGGATGGCAGGAGCACGGAGGATCGTGGCGGTGGATCCGGTGGCCTTCAAGCGAGAGCGCGCCCGGGAATTCGGGGCGACCGACACCGCGTCCAGCATCGACGACGCCTTCGACCTCATCCAGGAGATGACGTCGGGACGCATGTGCCACCGGGTCATCTGCACCATGTCGGTCGGCCGCGGCGAGCTCATGGCATCGATCATGGCCCTGGCCGCCAAGCGGGGACGGGTGGTGGTCACGAACGTCCATCCCTGGACGGAGTCGGCGGTCACCATCAGCATGCTCGACCTCATGGTGATGGAGAAGGAGCTGGTCGGCTCCATCTTCGGATCGTCGCGGCCCGAGGCGGACGTGCCGCAGCTGCTCGGCCTCTACCGCGACGGCCTGCTCGACCTCGACGCCATGGTGACCAGCTCCTACCCGCTCGAAGGGATCAATGAGGGTTATCAGGACATGCGCGACGGCCGCCTCATCCGCGGCGTGCTCTCGCTCGGCTGACCGCTTGCATTTCGCGGTGGAGGACGACGTGGTGAGGACCGAAGAGGGGTGAGAGTCGGGGTGCGACGCCGCCGGAGCCCGGTGCACCGGGCCGACGACCCGGCCGTGGGGCTCCTGGCCTCGCCCGGCTTGACTGCGGTGTGGGTGGTGCTGGTCGTGCTCACCACTCTGGAGGCGGTCAACGAGCTGTTCCAACTGGGTGGTCCGGCCCAGCTGTACGAGGTCTGGATCCACGACCTCGTCCTGGCCCTGGCGTCGGTGCTCGTGGTCGTGCGCGCCGTGGCGGTTCCCGCCCATCGCCGGGCCTGGTTCTGCTTCGGCGGCGGCATGGTCACCTGGACCCTGGGGACGATCGCCTGGAGCCTGGCCTACAGCGGTAACCCGAACCCGCCGTATCCCACCTTCGCCGACGTCCTCTGGCTCCTGTGGTATCCGGCCTTCGTGGCCGGCATCGTCTATCTGATCCAGCATCGTGTGCCGCGGTTCGAGCTCCATCGCTGGATGGACGGCATCGCGGTGACGCTGCTGGTCCTCGTGGCCGGCTTCGCCCTCATCGTCCAGCCGATCGCCACGGGCAGCCCCCAGAGCCTGCTGGCCACGGTGGTGGACTTCAGCTATCCCGTCCTCGACGTGCTGATGATCGGCGCCATCCTCGGCGTCTACGGGCTGCTGGGTTGGAAGCCCGACGCGATGTGGCTGCTCATCGGGTTGGCCGTCGTGACCATGGCCGCAGCCGACGCCGGCTTCGCCGTTCAGCAGGCGCGCGGTGTCGCCAGCGACGGCCACTACGACTTCGTATGGACGGTGGGGGCGCTGGCCGTCGCCCTGGCCGCCTGGGTGCGGGCGCCGGATACGCACGTGACTGGCACCAACCCGTCACCGGCATGCGGGCCATCGCCCTCGCCCTCGTCGCCCAGGCCCTGGCCATCGGGATCCAGATCTACGCCGTCTTCGAAGAGGTGGGGAAGAGCGAGCGGATCGTCACCGCCGTGGTGCTGGTCGTGGCGTCCGTGCAGATCATCCTGACCCGGCCGCGTCCCGAGCGCGACGCGGACCTCGGCCCGACCCCTCACCCGACTCGTCGTCCGGCCCCTCGCCGACCGCAAGGCGATCCGGCCCCTCGCCCGGTCGGCGGCCGTCGCCCCGCCACCGGACGCCGTCGTGCGCACGACCCGTCGCCCGGGCGGTCAATGACCCGATGTGAGGGGATGGGCACGGAAGAAGCGCCACATGGCGGCATCGGCCGAGATGGAGAAGGTGGTTGCCCCGAGGAGCTTGTCGAGCGCGGCCGAGTCGGCGCTGCCCGGCCAGGTATGGCCACCGCCCCGGATCCGGTACAGCTCGACCGAGGCCCGGTGCGGGCACGCCCAGGCGAGCAGCGTGATGTCGGCGGCGATCCGGGTGGCGGTGACCCGGGTCGAGCAGCCGTTTCGCCTGGCCCAGGCCGCCGCTTCAGCGGGTATGGAGGGTCCCTTGGCGAAGATCCCTTTCGTTCCGAATTGCGCCGCTTCCCCGGCGGTGATCCGGCCGGTGCCATCGGTGCTGGGCAAGTCGGCGGCGGCCTTCGACGGCGTCCCGTTGTAGTGGGCGAGCTGGGTCGGCCGTGCCGTGGAAGGCGACCACTGGAACCGGGCGGGTCGTCCGGCACGGTGCGTCCGCCTGGATCCCGGCCACCGGGGCCACCGCCGCCACCCGTGACGAGTACCGGCAGGCGATGAGCGACGTCATGAAGGCGCCGTTCGAGTAGCCGGTGACGAAGACCCGGTTCTCGTCCACGCATGAGGTGGCTTCGACGTGGCTGAGCAGGTCACCGAACCAAGCCAGGTCGCGACTTCCCGGGACGGAGTGCCACAGGGGCACCGGGCGACCCGTGATCCAGGGCGTGACCACCGTGAATCCGTGGGCTCGGCCGTAGGGTCCGAGGCCCGACAGCGTCACCTGCAACGGTCCGGGCTCCTCGTAGGCGTGCAGGTCGAAGATGACGGGCAGCGGTCCGGCCGCGGCGGAGCCCTCGAGGCTGTAGGCACCGTTGTCCCCGTCCGCGGCGAAGGGTACCTCTGGCTGGTCCTGGGTCGGACTCGCCCGAGTACAGCCGGGGGAGGGTCGCGCCCCGACCGGGTGGGTCACCACCGCCCCGGTCGGCGGGGCCGACGAGGTGAGCGCGCCGGCCAGAGCCACGACGGCGACCAACGCGGCCCGTGACATCCAGGCCCGCATCACGGGATGTCTTCGCCCACGGCCGGGGTGGCCACCGAGGCCGGTGGTCATGGCTGGCGATCGGCGGGACATGGGGTCAGCGGGGCGCTGGCACCCATCGGGCCGAGGCAACCCAGCAAGCCGCCCCCATCCGCACGCCCTGTCCGTCGTGGTGCTCGTCCAGCACCCGTCGCACGGCGGCCCGAGCCCGTTCGGCGGCTTCGGGGTCGGCACCTTCGAGCATGGCCCGAATCACGCTGTTGTGCAGGTAGAAATCCAGGGTCTTCTCGACCGTTCCGCCGCCTGCCAGCAGCATGGGCAGCTCCAGTGACTCGAGCGTCACCTCGGTGAAGCCCGCCGACTCGAGGAGAGCCACCAGGGGCCCCGGGGCCGCCAAGGAGAACAGCCCCGGACCGTCGGTGGGGTCCGGGAGGGGAAGATGCTGGGCGGCCGCCATGCCGGGCAGGAGCACCCAGTCGTTGCGGGCCAACTCCTGCCAGCAGCAGAACACCAGCTGCCCGCCGGGCCGGAGTGAGGTCCCGATGTTGGCGAAGGCCGCCCCCGGATCGTCGAAGAACATCACGCCGAACCGGCTGATGGCGATGTCGAACTCCGGTGCGAACGGATGGGTCTGGGCGTCGGATACCAGGAACTGGACGTTGGGGATGCCCTGCCGGCGAGCGTTGGCCACTGCCTGTTCGATCATGGGCGCCGATATGTCGACCCCGGTGGACCGTCCACCCAGGTCGGCCGCCCGGAGCGTCAGCGTCCCGCAGCCACAACCGATGTCGAGCACGCTCGATTCGGCTCCCACGTCGGCCGTGTCGAGCACGGCGGAGGCGAACGGCTCGAGCTGGCGGTCGTAGTCCACCTGTCGTTCCACCCATTGGCGGGTCTCGGCACCGTTCCAGAATTCGATCTGTGCCCGGTTGGGTTCGGTACTCACCGGCTGACATCCGGCCGGTCGAACCCAAGTCGGGTCACGACCTGATCGGTGAGGCCGTCGATGCGCAGCGACCGGATGCGTCCCTCACTGATTT
This sequence comes from uncultured Acidimicrobiales bacterium, assembly GCA_963710495.1. Taxonomy (GTDB): domain Bacteria; phylum Actinomycetota; class Acidimicrobiia; order Acidimicrobiales; family RAAP-2; genus Bog-756. Next base: position 519,935 of record CAVQAI010000009.1, on the reverse strand, counting down.
CGAAGGTGTCGACCACCGAGCTGTCGACGCCGGCGACGTGGAGGTCGATTTCGACGACCAGGGTCTCGCCGCGGACGGTCACCGGCCCCGGGCGGGGCAGCAGGTCCTCGAAACGGAAAGCCCCCGTCTCGTAGAAGCGGACGATCGCCGCCGCCCCTCGGTGGAGGTGGCCCTGGGCATCGAGAACGGCGTCGGGGGCGAAGAGCCGGCCCAACGCGCTCGCATCGCGCCGGGTGACGGCGGCGAAGTAGTCGTCCACGACACCCGCCGGGCCGCGCCACCGCGGCGGGAGGTCGTAGATCCTCCGAGCATTGCCACCGAGGATTCTGGCCTGCGTCGCCACGTCGAGCGGTTCGATGGTGCGCCGGAGCGCAGCCACCGCGCCGGGGAACGTGGCGTCGTGATGCGGGTAGTCCGATCCCCAGACGACCCGGTCGCGGCCGACGAAGGGCAGCAGCGCAGGAAGGGTGGACTCGTCCACCTCGAAACTGATGGCGCACTGCCGGGCGAAGTACTCGCTCGGGCGGAGCGGCATGTCGGGGCAGAACCCGCCGAAGGTCTCGGCTTGCTCGTCGAGTCGCTCGATCCAGAACGGCACCCATCCCCCGCTGGACTCGAGGAACAGGGGCCGAAGACCGGGGTGACGCTCGAGCGTGCCGAAGGCGATGAGCTGCGCGCACGAGAGCATCTCCTCGAATGCGTGGGACACGGCGTGCAGGATCAGGGGATTGAAGGGCCGGTCCGACCCGAGCGTGGGGACGATGACCGAGCTTCCCTCGTGGATTCCGATCGGGACGCCGAGCGCTTCGGCGGCCTCCCACACCGGGTCGTAGGCCCGATCCGGCAGGGACCGTCCCATGCACGGGTTCGGTCTCACGAACGCCGACCGGAACCCGAGCTCCACGACGGCGCGGCGCAGCTCGCCCGCCGCGGCTTCGAGGGTCCTGCATGGGAAGCATGGCGGCGCCGAACAACCGGTCCGGATCGGCCGCGCAGTAGCCCGACAGCCAGTCGTTGTAAGCCGTGGCCAGAGCAGTGGCGGCTTCCGGGTCGTCGAGGGCCCAGAAGTAGAGCCCGATCGAGGGATAGAGCACCGCCTGGTCGATGCCCTCGCTGTCCATGTCGGCCAGACGATCCCCCGGGTCCGACCCGCCCGACAGGGCCTCCGACAATGGTGCGAACCGCGAAGGATCGGCAAAGTCCCCGCCCGGCGTGGCCAGGGTGCCGAGGGGGACGGCCAGGATCTCCTTCTCTCCCACTGTCACGTGCTCGTAGCCGGCGCGGTCGCGGCGGATGACCGGGCGGTAGGCCTCCGGCACGTGGCGCCAGGCTTCCGGTGGCTCGACCACGTGGCCGTCGGCGTCGGCCACCAGCGTGGGGACGTGGACGCCGGCCATCACGTCCGACGGTGCTCGGGTGCAGTCCCGCGGGGTGGCACCCGAGCACCCTAACGCCGACACCAGCCCGGGGCGGGCCCGTCGGGATCGGGATACGTCGCCCCGGTGCCGCCACCACCTTCTCCACCTTCCGATGACTTCGGGGGAGTGGCGTCGTCTCCATGGTTGTCGGTCGGCCCGGATACCGGGCAGGGATCGTGCTACGACGGGTATTCGAACAAGAGAGGAAACGCCATCATGGGCAAGATCATTGTGACGGAGTTCATGTCGCTCGACGGTGTCATGGAGGAGCCCCGGTGGACCTTCGAGTTCGACCGCGGCAAGGAGGGGGACGCCTTCAAGTCCGAGGAGCTGTTCGACGCCGAGTCCCTCCTGTTGGGACGGAACACCTACCAGGGCTTCGCCGCCGCCTGGCCGAGCATGGGCGGCGACGACTTCGGGAAGCGGATGAACGGGATCCACAAGTTCGTGGTCTCGTCCACCCTGTCCGACGACGAGGCGAACTGGGGCGACACCACCGTGCTCCGTGACGACCTTCTGGAGCGGGTCGCTTCGCTCCGGAGCGAGTCGAAGGGCAACATCCTGGTCGAAGGCAGTGCCCAGCTGGTCCACGGCCTGACCCGCAAAGGGCTGGTCGACGAGTACCGGCTCATGGTGTTCCCGGTCATCCTCGGGAGGGGCAAGCGCGTCTTCCCCGACGACATGCCCGGGCCTTCGATGCTGACCCTCGCCGACTCGAGGACGGTGGGCTCGGGTGTCCTGCTGCTCACCTGTCATCCGGTGGGGGGCTGACGGCGGCGTCACCCGGGCACCAGGCCGGAGAGCGGCCGTGTCTAGCCGGCCGGGACGAGGTCGAGGAAGCCCGACAGTGCCGACCACCAGGCCGCGGGGTTCTCGAACTGCGGGCTGTGGCCGGCATCGGGGATGACGGCCAACGCCGCATCGGGGATGGTGGCGGCCATCTGCTCGGAAGGGTCGAGGAAGGGGGCATCCTCTGCTCCGACCATCACCAGCACCGGGAGCGCGAGCGGGAGGGTCGCCAGCCGGTCGAGGCGGTCGGGCGTCTCGACGAAGGCGGCGGCCATGCCGGCGTACAACGCAGCCGCGGTGGCGCGGAACTTCTTGTCCTCGAACGCGGCGTAACCGGGACGGTCGGCGAGCAGCCGGCGGTGTGCCTCGGTCTCGATCGGGCTCTCCCGCCCGGCGAGCAGGTCGGCGAGGGCATCGACCCCCCGGGTGCGAACCACGGCGATGGCCGCCTGGACCAGGTCGGGCTCGAGGCCGGCGACCGGGCCGTGGGACGTGTCCATCAGCACGAGGCTGTCGAGGCGCCCGGGATCGGCGAGGGCCATGTACTGGGCCACCATCCCGCCCATGGAATGGCCGAGCAGTGAGAAGCGGTCCCACCCGAGGGTGCCGGTCAGACGCGTGGCATCGGCGGCCATGATCTCGAACGAGTAGGCGTCCTCGGAATCTGGCTTGGAGCTGGCCCCGTGGCCGCGATGGTCCGGGGCCACGGCGTGCCAGCCCGCCTCCTGAAGCGGGTCGAGCCAGTCGGCGAAGTCCTCCTTCGCCCCGGTGAAGCCGTGGAGGAGCAGCAGAGGGCGGCCGCCGGCTCCCGCTTCGGCAATGGCCAGATCGACGTCCCCCAGGGCGACGGTGCGCTCGTCCACCGGGGCATGCTCCCACACCGGGGGGCAGGCCCACCGGGGCGGTCCCCGCCGGGTCAGGTCCGGTGTGCCGCCTCGGCCAGGAGCTTGGCCGGGTGCCGTCCGTCCACGTAGCCGATGAAAGGCGGATAGATGTTGTAGCCGAGGAGTTCCTGCAACCGGTGGGGGAGCGATGCCGCCTCCGAAGGCGGCACGGCGAGGACGTGGTTCTCCACCGGCCGTAACCATCCGACGGCGTAATGGAGCACGACGCCCAAGCGTGTCCGGTCGGTGGTGTTCGCCCCGCCGCCGTGCCAGACGCTCCCCAGGTAGATGAGCGCGCTGCCAGCGTCCATCTCGATGGCCACCGTGGCGGTGTCGGGGTCGGGCCGCTCGTCGCCCCAGCGGTGGCTCCCCGGGACGATCCGGGTGGCCCCGTTGGCCTCGGTGAACTCCTCCAGAGGCCACATGACGTTGACCACCAGCTCGCCATGAGGACGCGCCACGGGGTAGATGGCGTCATCGGGGTGCAGCACCTGGGCCCGCTCACCGGGGTCGATGGCAATGGCCGCCGGTGCGCTCAGCTGGTACTGGCCGAGCACGCGGTCGAGCACGCCGAGCACCAGGGGGTGGGTGGCCAGCGCGTCGAGGGCGCGCGTCCTTGCGAACAGGGCATAGACCCGCCGAGTCCGGTGGCCCTCGAACTCGTCACGACCGGGCGGGGTGTGCGCCATCGCTTCCTCGAGCGGAAGGCGGGCCGCGGCCACCTGTTCGGGCCCGATGGCACCCGGGATGAGGGCGTAGCCCACCGCCTCGAGGTCCCGGACGCAGTCATCGATTGCCTCGGGCTCAACCACGTGACCTCCTGTGACTATCCTCCCTTGGGGAATGTCGCCAGTCTGCAACCTTCCAGAAGGGAATGTCAAGGTGGACGAGCTCAACGCCACCCAGGGCTCACTGCTCGGGTTCCTCCATGACGAGCCGAAGACCGGCTGGGACCTGGTCCGCGAGATCGAGGCCGGCCTCGGCCGGTTCTGGAACGTCACCTCCAGCCACGTCTACCGCGAGCTGCGCCGGCTCGAGGCGTCGGGCCTGGTCGCCGCCGGCCCGCCCGGGGCCCGGGAACGCCGCCCGTTCGCCATCACCGCCGCCGGCCGGCGGGCCTTCCAGCGGTGGCTCGAGGAGCCACCCGGCCCGGAGCAGATCCGGTTCCCGTTGCTCGTCAAATTGTGGTTTGCCCGCCACCTCGACCCCGACCGCCTGGAGGGGTTCTTCGAGGGCACGGCGAAGGACCACGAGTCGCGCCTCGCCTTCTACCGGGACGTCGAACGGACGCTGGACGAGGAGGACGACCGCACCGCCGTGGTCCGCTTCGGCATCGCCTATGAGCGGGCCGTACTCGAATGGCTCGACCGGACGGCCGGACGCCCGGTCGCCTCCCGGCGCGGCCGGCACCGGGCTCGACCCCGGTCGACGGGCTGAGCCGACCGACCCCTCCTCAGGTTCCCGCCAGCGCTGAAACCACCGGTCCCAGGGCCTCCCAGCTGTCGCCCTCGATCGTCCAGTAGGAGATGCCGTACTCCTCGCGGCGCCACTGGAGCTCTTCGGTCATCTCCTCGATCGACCCGAGTAGGGCCAGCGGGATGTGGAGTGCCTCTTGCGGGGTGGTCCCGAAATGGGGAGCCATGGCCTCGGCCACGCCCGCCGCATCGTCGGTGATCATCACGAAGCCGATCAGCGCGTTGAGTTCGAGGTCGTCGAAACGGCCGCCGGCCGCCTCCCTCACCCAGCCGACCTTCTCCCGGGTCCGTTCCGGAGTGGCGTTGGGCGCCGTCTCCGGTCCGGCCGTGCCGGCGACCAGGTTGACGTTGATGCTGACGATGTCGGCGTGGCGGGCGGCGAACGAGAGCACCCGCTTACCCCCTCCGCCGAGGACGAGTGGCGGGCCGGGCTGTTGCTTCGGTCGGGGCAGGAGGCTGTGCTCCCGCACCGTGTAGTGGCTCCCCCGGAACGAGAAGGGGCCGGCCGTGCGCAGGAGGCCTTGGATGACCTGGACGGCTTCCTCGAACCGCTCGACTCGCACCTTCGGCTCGTCGTAGGGGATGCCCGACTCCTCGTAGTCGGTCCGCATCCATCCCGCCCCGAGGCTCAGCTCGAAGCGCCCCTCGCTGAGCATGTCCAGGGTGGCCGCCTCCTTGGCCAGGACGACGGGATGGCGGTAGTCGTTCCCGAAGACGAGGGCACCGATCCGCAGTTCGGAGGTGGCACCGGCCGCCGCGGCCAACGCCGGCACCGGGGCGAGCTGGTCGCCGAAGTGGTCGGGCATCGAGAGGACGGCGTAGCCGAGGTCTTCGGCCCGGCGGGCCTGGTCGGCCCAGGCTCGGGCCGTCCCGGACGGGGCCGTGCCCAACTGCGCGGCAAAGCGGAATGGTCGGTTGCGTGCCATTCGCCCATGGTGCCCGATGGCGGTGTCCAGCGCACCGCCGTCAGTGCCGAGGGCCTGCCGAGGGCTGCCGGCGCAAGGCCAACAGGGCGACGTCGTCGCCGCGGCCGGGAGGCAGCATGGCCACGATCCGTTCGCAGACCGCCGACGGGCTCATGTCGTCCCCCTCGGACACCTTCATCAAGGTGCGCATGGCTTCTTCGATGCCCGACTCCCGCTCGTCGATCACGCCATCGGTGTAGAGCAGGATGAGGTCGCCGCGTTCCAGCGTGAGTCGGACGTCGGTGGCCGCCCGGCCCGGGCTGCCCAGTGGCACTCCGGGAGGGACCGCCACGTACATCGCCGAGCTCGGCTGGACGACGAGCGGCGGGTAGTGCCCCGCCGAGGCCAGGACGAGGTCGCCGCGGCCCGGGCACAACAGGCCGAACAGCCCGGTGGCGATCCGGTCGAACCCGAGCAGCCGCCAGCTGTCCTGAAGGGCGGCCACCAGGCCGGCCGGGCTGTCGACCTGCCCGGCCAGGGTGCGGGCTGCACTGCGGAGGTGACCCATCATGGCGGCCCCTTCCCGGTCGTGACCGGCCACGTCGCCGACCATGAAGCCCACCAGGTCGTCGGTCAGCTGCGCCAGGTCGTAGAAGTCACCACCCACTTCCAGTCCCTGGGTGGCCGGCAGGTAGACGGAATGGGTCTGCCATCCCCGGACGGTGGGGAGGTGCTGGGGGAGCAGGCTCTGCTGCAGGATGTGCGAGGTGCGCAGTGTCCGTTCGTAGCGTCGGGCATTGTCGATGACCGCCGCCGCGTTGTCGGCCAGCTGCTTGGCGAACGCCACGTCCTTGGTTTCGAACGACCGGGTGGTGGACACCAGGGTCAGCGCACCGAGCACCTCCGACTCGCCTTGGAGCGGCACCGACACGTAGGAGCGGTAGCCGAGTTGCTTGACCAGCTCCAGATGCCGCTCGTCGGCGGTCGTCGTCCTGAGGAAGTCGTCGGTCAGCCGGTCCGACCAACGCACCCTGCCGGTCTCGACCACGCTTCTCACCGGGTGGTTCTCGCTGGCGGCGGGCGGGTAGAGCGATGCCAGCCGGTCGACGAGCGGCTGGCGTGCCTCATCTCGGTGGCGGCCCACCATCCTCCGGAGGACCCCGTCCTCACCGATGACGTCGACCAGGCAGATATCACCCACGACGGGCAGGGCCAGTGTCGCCAGGCGGTTGAGCGTGTCGTCGAAGTCGGACCCCTCGGCGATGGCCCGGGCCGCATGGACGAAGAACTGACTGATCTCGGCCAGGGCCAGCTGTTCGGCCTGCAGCCGGGCCCGGTCCATGGCCTGGGCGGCCTGGGCGGTGACGGCACGGAGGAAGCTCCGTTCGTCCTCCTCGAAGACGTGGGGGGACCGGTAGGCCACCATGACGATCCCGGCGCACTCGTTCTGGACCAGCACGGGGAGGGCGGCCCAGCTGGCCCGGACGCCCCGGCTCTCGTCCAGCATCCAGGTGCTGTCCCGATCGCTGACGAAGAGCGTCTTCTTGTCGGCCACGGCCCCCGCCAGCTTGTCGAACCGGTCGAAGGGCATCTGGACGTGCGGTTCGGCCAGGGGGAGCCCCTCCGGCGTGGGCACCAGCTCGAGGTTGTCCCCGCGGACCAGCCAGACGTTGCTCCAGGCGATGGGGGCGCCCCGGGCGTCCGTGCTCAAGGATGCGGTCAGGGCGGCGGCGATCTCCTCGACGGTGGCGGCGGCGTGGAGCCGCGAGGTGATCGTTTGGAGCCGGGCGAGGTGGTCGGCGTCGCGCTCGGCCCGGGTGCGCGCCTCGCGTTCCCGCTCGAAGGCGCGGACACGTTCCATGGCACCGGCGAGCCTCGTCGCCATCAGCTCCAGCAGCTCGACGTCGGCGCCGGTGAAGTCATGGCGCTTCCTGCTGCCGGCGTAGAGCACCCCGAGCGGCTGCTCGTCGAAGAGGATGGGCACGGCGGCGATCGAACGGAGGGCGCTGTTGCGCAGGATCGGGGACACGATGTCGACGGCGGCCAGATCGTCGAAGACCGCCGACCGCCGCGTGGCCAGCACCGTTCCGGCGACACCCTCTCCCGCACGGATGCGGAGGTCGAGGGTGGACTCCTCGCTCAGCCCGGACGCGGCCCGGGCGACCAGCTCGTCGCCGGCGTCGTTGGCCAGCAGCACGGCGACGGCGTCCGCGCCCATGGCCTCGCGCATGGTGGCGAGCGCGGTGCGGAACAGGCCGTCGAGGGCGCCGTCGGTCCGGGCGGTGGAGGCCGACCGGGCCAGGTCCCGCCACCAGCGGCCGCCCATCTCACCGGCCATCCGGGCGGCGCGTTCGGTGGTGACCAAGCGCTCCACTTCCCGGTTCCGTCGCCTTGTCATCGCACCTCCGACCGGCCCCACCGGTCATCCCATCCGGGTCGGTACGGGCTCGGTGGTGCCGCACCGGCCACACCGTCGCACGGTCGCAGCGAGGCTCGGGCCGATGGTGGTGGTGCGACCCCCCACGAGCTGGTCCCACCGCAAAGCCTGCCACAGGGAACCACCGGTTCGACAGGGCCTTCGCCGGCCCTCGGCCCACCCGGAGGGGGCCGGTAGGGTGAGCCCGTGGCTGCCGACGATGCGGAGGTCGTGGAGGTCTCGGGTCGGGCCGTCCGGGTCTCCAACCCGGACAAGGTCTACTTCCCGGCCATCGACGCCACCAAGCTCGACCTGGTCGAGTACTACCTGGCCGTGGCCGGAGCGCTGGCCGTGTCGGCCACCGGTCGCCCGGCCCTGCTCCAACGGTTCCCCGGTGGGGCCGGGGGCAAGTCCTTCTTCCAGAAGCGTGTCCCGGCCGGCGCACCGGACTGGCTCCAGACCACAGTGGTGAGCACGCCCAACGGCACCACCTCGAACGCCCTGGTGGTGGCCGACACGGCCCACGTCCTGTGGGCGGTCAACCTCGGTTGCCTGGGCCTCCACCTCTGGCCGTTCCGGGCCGACGACCCGTCCCACGCCGACGAGCTGCGCATCGACCTGGATCCGCAGCCGGGCACCTCGTTCGACGAGGTGCGGCTCGCCGCCGAACGGGTGCACACGCTCCTGGACGAGCTCGGGGTCGTCGGCTACCCCAAGACCACCGGCAACCGCGGCCTGCACGTCTACATCCGGCTCGAGCCGAGATGGGACAGCTTCGAGGTCCGGGCCGGGGCGGTGTCGCTGGCCCGGGAGCTGGAGCGCCGGCATCCCGACCTGATCACGGCCAACTGGTGGAAGGAGGAGCGCGGCGAGCGGGTGTTCGTCGACTTCAACCAGAACGCTCCGCACAAGACGGTGTTCGGCGCCTGGTTCGCCCGCCCGAGGGTCGGGGGGCAGGTCTCCACCCCGTTGCTCTGGGACGAGGTCGGTTCGGTCGATCCCGAGGCGTTGACCATCCGTACCGTGCCGGACCTGGTCCGCCGGCGGGGTGACCCCTGGGCCGGGATCGCCGATCAACCGCAGTCCCTCCAACCGTTCCTGGACATGGCGGAGCGCGACCGTGCCGCCGGGCTCCGGGACGCGCCCTGGCCCCCGGAGTACCCCAAGCAGCCCGACGAGCCCACCCGCGTGGCTCCGAGTCGGGCCAAGCGCCAGTGACCACCGACGCCGTTGCCGCCTTGCGGCAGATCGCCTACCTCCTCGAACGGGACGGAGCCGAGTCCTACAAGGTCCGGGCCTTTCGCCACGCGGCCCAGGCCATCGCCGAGCTGGGGCCGGACGAGCTGGCCGGGATGACCTCGGCCGGCCTCCAGCAGATCCCTCACGTCGGCAAGACCAGTGCGCAGGTGGTCGTCGAGGCCCTCGGGGGCGCGACGCCCGCCTATCTCGAAGCCCTGGAATCCGCCGACCGACCCGAGCCCACCCCGGCCGCGGCCGAGCTCCTCGGCCGGCTGCAGGGCGACTGCCACAGCCACTCCGACTGGTCCGACGGCGGGAGCCCGATCCACGAGATGGCCGAGGCGGCCAGGGACCTCGGTCACCGGTACTGGGCCCTCACCGACCACAGCCCGCGTCTGACCGTGGCCCACGGGCTCGACCCGGCCCGGCTGCGCCGCCAGCTCGAGGTGGTGGCCGAACTCAACGCCGAGCTGGCGCCCTTCCGCATCCTCACCGGGATCGAGGTCGACATCCTGGAGGATGGCTCGCTGGACCAGGACGACGAGCTGTTGGCCCAACTCGACGTCGTCGTGGCCAGCGTGCACTCCAAGCTCCGCATGGATGCCCGGGGCATGACCGCCCGGATGTTGCGGGCGGTCGAGAGCCCCCACACCGACATCCTCGGGCACTGCACCGGGCGGATCCTGGTCGGTCGGGGACGTCCCCAGTCGACCTTCGACGCCGAAGCCGTCTTTACGGCGTGTGCGGCCACCGGGACGGCCGTCGAGATCAACTCGCGACCGGAACGCCTCGACCCGCCCGAGGAGCTGCTCGACGTGGCCCTGTCCGTCGGGTGCGTGCTGACCATCGACACCGATGCCCACGCGCCGGGCCAGCTCGAGTGGCAGCGCAACGGGTGCGAGCAGGCGGTGCGGGCCGGGGTGCCCGTCGAGCGGGTGGTGAACGCCCGTCCTCTGGAGGAGCTCCTGGCGTGGACGGCCGGTCACGCCGCCTGAGCGCGGTGGCCCGATACCATCGGCGCGGTGGCGCTCCCCGTCGTACCCCCTGTCTCGCCCATGTTGGCCAAGCTGAGCCGGGACCTGCCCGACGGCGACGGCCTGTTCTACGAGCCCAAGTGGGACGGGTTCCGCTGCATCGTCTTCCGTGACGGTGACGACGTCGTCCTGGGCAGCCGCAACGAGAAACCTCTGACCCGGTACTTCCCCGAACTGGTCGCCGCCCTCGGCGCCCAGCTACCGCAACGTTGTGTGGTCGATGGTGAGATCGTGATCGCCGGACGGCACGGGCTGGACTTCGACGCGCTCTCGCAGCGGATCCACCCGGCCGCCTCCCGGGTCCGGCTGCTGGCCGACACCACGCCCGCCTCGTTCGTCGCCTTCGACCTGCTGGCCCTCGACGACCGGGACCTGCAGCCCGATCCCTATGCCGAGCGCCGCCGGGTGCTCGAGAAGGCGCTCGGCAAGGCCCGGGCGCCGATCCATCTGACGCCGGTCACCACCAATCCCGAGACGGCCCGAGACTGGTTCACACGGTTCGAAGGGGCCGGCCTCGACGGGGTGGTGGTCAAGGCGGGCGACCTCGCCTACCAACCGGGGAAGCGGGTCATGCTCAAGGTCAAGCACGAACGTACCGCCGACTGCGTGGTCGGGGGATTCCGGTGGCACAAGGAGGGCGGCGTGGTCGGCTCCCTCCTGCTCGGTCTGTTCGACGAGGAGGAGCGCCTGCACCACGTGGGGGTCGCCTCGGGGTTCAGCGCCGCCCGGCGGTCGGAATTCGTCGCCATCGTGGCTCCGTACCGGAAGGCGTCGACGGGTGGCCACCCCTGGCTGTCCGACGAGGCGCCGGACAGCCGCATCCCCGGGGGTCAGAGTCGCTGGAACGCGGGCAAGGACCTCAGTTGGGAGCCGGTGCGGCCCGAGCTGGTGGTCGAAGTCGGTTACGACCACCTGCAGGGGGACCGGTTCCGCCATGCCACCTCGTTCGTGCGGTGGCGGCCCGACCGGGCGGCCGCCTCGTGCACCTACGCCCAGCTGGACAGCCCGGTCCCGACCGAGCTCGAGGAGGTGTTCGGGACCCGGTCGGACCCCTGACTCAGGTGGTGGCCAGGGCGGCGGCGCGCTCGGCCAGCGCCGGGTCGCGGAAGTGGCGGCAGATGTGCTCGAACGCGGCCGTCGGCCCACGCCACTCCAGGGCGGCCACCCCCTCCAGCAGTCCGGGATCGAGCCGGAGGGTGGCGAGCAGTCGGAACAGCTCGGCTTCCTGGCGGCCGCCGGCCAGCGTCGTGGCCAGCCGGGCCGCCCCTCGCACGCTCGACCGCAACGCCGGGTCCCAGTCGGCCGCATCGTCGGGGATCCGGTCCACGGAGCCGTAGTGGGCCAGCACCGTCGAGGCCGACCGCCGGCCCCACCCGGCCAACCCGGGGAAGCCGTCGGCGCTGTCACCGACGAGCGCCAGCCAGTCCGGGATCGACCGCGGGGCCACCCCGAACTTCTCCCACACCCCGGCTTCGTCGCAGAGGGTGCCCTTCCGGCGGTCGAGTTGGACCACCCGTTCACCGACCACGCACTGGGCCAGGTCCTTGTCCGGGGTGCAGATCACCACCTGGTCCACGGCCGGGTCTGCGGCGGCGACCGACGCCGCCGAAGCCAGGGCGTCGTCGGCCTCGAGCTCGACCATGGGCCAGAGCGCCACCCCCAGAGCGGCCACCGCCTCCTCCAGCAACTCGAACTGGGACCGCAGGTCGGGGTCGATGCCTTCGCCGGTCTTGTAGCCGGGCCAGAGCTCGTTGCGGAAGGACTCGATGACGTGGTCGGTCGCCACACCCAGGTGAGTGGCCCCGTCTCCCAACATCCCGACCAGGGTGAGGACGACGCCGCGGGCGGCGCCGATCGGTCTGCCGTCGTCGGCTGCCCGGGGCGGCTGCCCGAAGAAGTGACGGAAGAGCTCGTAGGTTCCGTCGACCAGGTGGACGCGCACTCGGTCAGTCTGTCAGTTCGGCGCACGGACGGAGCCGGATCGGTGCCGGCCGAGACGTGTCAGGGCAGGATGAGATGGACATCCCCGAACTCGTGCCAGCGGTAGCCCTGGGCCAACGCCGCATGGTACGAGTCGGCCAGGAGCGCTCGGCCGGCGATCGTCTCGAGCATGAGCAGGTGCGACGAGGCGGGTTCGTGCCAGCCGGTGAGCATGCCGTCGGTGACCCGGACGCCGCGGTCGGGGGTGATGACCAGATCGGTCCAGCCGTCGTAGGCCTGGACGTGGCCGTCGGGGCTGGCCGCGGTCTCGAGGGCGCGCACCACTGTCGTCCCCACGGCGATGACCCGGTGGCCGGTCGCCCGGGCCTGGTTCACCCGCTCGGCCGTCGGCCCGGGTACCTGCACCCGCTCGGGGTAGGGCAACTCGTCGGCCTCGAGGGAGGCGACCCCGGTGTGGAGGACCACGGGGGTCACCCCGACGCCCATGGCCACCAGGCGGGTGACCATCTCGGGGGTGAACGGCCGGCCGGCGCTCGGCATCTCGGCGCTGCCCGGGACGGTGGCGTAGACGTTCTGGTACATCTCGATGGGCCACGGCCGTTCCACGTAGCCGTAGCGGATGGGCCGGCCGTGGACGGCCAGCCAGCTCAGCACCCGCCCACCCATGTCGAGCCGGGCCACCCACAGGCGGCCGGCGTGACCATAGGGCTCCTCCAGGGTGAGGGACGCCCCGGCGTCGAGGGCCAGAGGAGTCTCGGGTGAGGGTCCCTCCCAACGGGCCGTGGTCCGGCCCATCACCCGCCGCGGCTCCACCACCCATCGGCCGTCGTCCAGTTCCGTGGACAGGTGGACGACGAGGCCGGTCCCGACCGCGTCCGCCGCATCGACGGCCGCCGGGATGGTCCCCGAGGTGTTGATCACCACCAGGTCGCCGGGTTGGAGGAAACGGGGGAGGAAGGTGAACGAGCTCGGCACGACCGACCGGTCGGACCGGTAGGTGACCAGCATGCGCACCGCGTCACGGGTCAGCCCCCGGCCCTCGGGCGGCTCCGAGGCCTCGAGGTCGGGCGGCAGCTCGTAGGTGAAGCGCTCCGGGGGGGAGACCAGGGCGGTCATGACGGGACCAACTCGCCGACCTGGTAGCGGCCGCTGGGGGCATCCGAGTCGATCAACCGGCGGATGGCCGGCACCACCGATTCCGGGTCGGGCCGGTCGGAGATGTCCTCGCCCGGGAAGGCGGCCTGGTGCATGGCGGTGCGCATGTCGCCCGGGTCGAACCGGTAGACGTGCAGCTCGGGCTCCTCGGCGGCCAGGACGGCGTGGACCTGGTCCAGCGCCGCCTTGGACGATCCATAACCCCCCCAACCCTCGTAGGCCTCGACGGCGGCGTCCGACGAGATGGACAGGACGGTGCCACGCGACCGGCGCAGGGCGGGAAGCGCCACCTGCACGAGGGCCACGGGCGCCACCACGTTGACTTCGTAGACCTGGCGGAGGGCCCCGAGCGGGTAGCCCTCGAGGCGGGGGAGCGGGCTGTGACCGAGCGTGCTGGCGTTGTTGACCAGCAAGTCGAGTGAACCCATGTCCTCGGCGGCCGCCACCAGCGCGGCACGGTGCCCGGCGTCGGTCACATCCCCGGCGATGGCCTCGACCCGGTGGCCGAGCCGGCGCAACCCCCGCTCGACCTCCTGGAGGGGGCCGGCCTGGCGGCCGTCGACGACCAGGTCCCAGCCGTCGAGGGCCAGGCTCGCCGACATGGCCCGTCCCAGACCCCGCGAACCTCCCGTGATCAGAGCGACTGGCATTGTGCGCACCTCCGGTTCCGGTGCCGGACGGCACCTCTGCTGTGTAGGGTAAAGGTTAAAGTAAACTTTAAGTCAAGGCCCTGCCCGAGGAATCCCCCGAGCCGGGAGCGGGAGGTGTCGCGGTCATGGATGAGTTCCTCACCATCGGACAGGTGGCCGACCGGAGCGGTCTGGCCACCTCGGCCATCCGCTTCTACGAGCAGCGCGGTCTGGTCCATGCCGAACGGGGGACCGGGGGGCAGCGTCGATTCCGCCGCGACGTGCTCCGGCGCATCGCCTTCATCCGCATCGCCCAACGGGTCGGGCTCAGCCTCGACGAGATCGCCACCGCACTGACCGGGCTGCCTCCGGACCGGGCACCGAGCCGCCAGGACTGGCAGCGGCTGACCCGGGGATGGCGTCACCGGATCGAGGAGCGGATCGCCGTGCTGGAGGCCCTGCGCAGCGGGCTCACCAGTTGCATCGGCTGCGGATGCCTCTCCCTGCGCACCTGCGCCCTCTCCAATCCGGACGACGTGGCCGCGTCCCTCGGCTCGGGCCCGACCTATCTGCTCGGCGAATGACGCCCAGGTGGCGGGATCGTCACGGTCGGGCCACATCGCCGGCCCGCTGGTAGGGTCCCGGGGGATGGGCGATTCAGCGCACCTGTCGCGCCGGGCCGTGCTCGGCGGCGCGCTGGCCGGGGCGGCCGCCTGGGGTCTCGGGGCGGGACCGGCCGGAGCCGCGGTGCGCTCACGCGCCAAGTTGCGGGGCCCAGGCTCCCTGCCCAACCCGGCGGCCCCGCCCGGGAGCGACCAGCTTCCCGAGATCACGGCCATCATCGTGGTGATGATGGAGAATCACACCTACGACAGCGTCCTCGGGATGCTGGGCCGCGGTGACGGGTTCGCCATCGGCGCCGACGGCCGGCCCACCGCCACCAACCCGTGGCCGCTCACGTCGACGTTCGCGCCGCCGTTCCGGGACGCACAGGTGAGGGCGTTCCCCATGCCCACCCCCTGCCAGGTGCCGGCCCACCCCTTCAACACGTGGGACGCCGGTCACGTCTCCTATGAGTGGGGGCGGATGACCGGGTTCGTGAAGAGCCAGAGCGGTCCGGTCTCCATGGGCTACTACGACAAGACGACCATGCCCTTCGTGAACTCGTTGGCTGCCACCTTCCCGGTGTGCGACCGCTACTTCTCGTCGGTCATGGCCCAGACCTTCCCCAACCGGCGCTATCTCATGGGAGGCACCTCGCTGGGCCAGATCGACGACACCTTGAACTTCGACCGCCCCCCCAACGGGACCATCTTCGAAGCGCTCAACGCCCACGGCATCCCGTGGCACAACTACTACAACGACAACCCGTCCTCGTTGATCTGGACGTACCTGGTGAGCGAGCCTGCCGTCACGTCGAAGCTGGTCCACATCGGCCAGTTCTTCACCGACGCCGCGGCCGGGACGCTTCCTGCCTTCAGTCTGGTCGACCCCAACTTCGGGACGTCCTCGGAGGAGAACCCCCAGGACGTCCAATTCGGGGACCAGTTCCTGTCCCAGGTCGTCAACGCCGTCATGACCTCCCCGCAGTGGGCGAGCACGTTGTTGGTCTGGACCTACGACGAGGGTGGCGGTTATTACGACCATGTCCCGCCCCCCTTCGCGCCGAGGCCGGACCTGGTCCCCCCGAAGCTCGCATCCACCGACCGACCCGGCTCCTTCGGCCGCTACGGCTTCCGGGTGCCCTCCGGGGTGGTGTCACCCTTCGCCCGGCCCGACTACGTGTCCCACGTGGTGCACGACCACACCTCCGTCCTGAAGCTGGTCGAGACCAAGTGGAACCTGCCGGCGCTGACCCGCCGTGACGCCTTCGCCGACGACCTGCTCGACTGCGTCGACCTGGTCAACCCGCCCGCCTTCCGGACCCCGCCGGCACTGGCCCCGCCCATCGACCCGACCAGCGACAACGGCTGCCAGAGCACCGGCCCGGGGACCATCCCACCGCCGGCCTACGTGACCAAGAGGTAACCGCCCGCTCCCGGCGCCCGGCCTGGCGCTCAGCCGAGGTGGGCGGGGTTGGCCACCAGCAGTTGGTCGCGGGCCGAGGCGGCCAGTTGGGAGCCCAGGCCGACCCAGTCCCCGTCGAAGACCCCGTGCCGGATGGCCGACACCAGGGCCGTATCGTCCTCGACGCCCAGTCGAGCCAGCCGCCGCCGGTGGGCGTCGGCGACGGCCGGGCCGAGCTGGATCTGCCGCGAGACGGTGGCGACCACGTTGGCGGCGATCCGGGCTTCGAAGCGCGCCGCGCCGTCGGGCTGTGCGGCCGCCGACCGGGTCAGGTGCTCACCGAGCGCCTCGAGGAGCTCCTCGAGGGTCGGGCGTCCGAAGGGGGGGACGGGCATCCGGGTGGCGGCCGCGGCCTCGGGAAGGGGTTCTCCGGCGTCGGGTGCCACCCCGAGGAGGGTGAACAGGTCCCATTCGCTCTCGCAGACCCGCCGGCCGATGGCGGCCAGCTCGAGGGAGCGGGTGCGCCCACTCAGGTGGGCCGAGGCCTGCAGGGTGCAGATGACCGCCCACTTGATGGTGGCGTAGACCTCCCACCAGTGCACGCTGGCCTCGTCCGGGCGTTCGCCGCCGGCGGCGGTGTAGGCATCGAGCAACGTCTCGAGGTCACCAAATCCCCCCACCCGGCCCGGTCCGCCGAACCGCCAGGCGGGTGCGCACAGCCATCCGATGTCCTCCGCCGCCTGGCCGGTATGGGCCAGCTCCCAGTCCAACACGGCCTCGAGCCCCGAGTCGCCGATCAGCAGGTTGCCCAGACGGAAGTCGCCGTGCACGGTGGTCAACCGGCGCGGTGGCGGGCGGTGGGCCTCGAGCCAACGCACGCCGAGCTCGAGCGCGGGTCGGACCTCGCCCTGGGCATCGAGGATGGCGCCGGGATCGTCGAGGGGATCGCCCGGGGGCAGGCCGTCGACGGTCGAGGGGTCGATGGCATGGATGGCGGCGAGGGCCCGGCCGCACTCGTCGGCCAATCTTGAGCGGGCCCCGGTCCATTCGGGGTCGCGGAGGATCCGTCGGGGGATCGACTCACCCTCGATCCGCTCGACCACCAACCACCCGGCCGGGAGCCCGCCGGCCGCCCCGGCCGCCACCACCTCGGGCACCGGCACGCCGGCGGCGCCGGCCGCGGCCAACAGGTCGGCCTCCACCTCGACCCGGTCGGCCTGTCCGGGAATGGACGCCCGGTCCTGTTGGAGGATCAGCGACCGCGTCGTCCCGTGCCGGTCGCGGAGCTCGAACGAGCTGGTCGTCCGGGACGCCCCCCCGGACAGGCGCCGGAGATCCGACGCCGTGCCGCCCAGCGCCCGACCCAACCGGGTGACGGTCTCGTCGGCCGGACCGGCTTCCACTACTCGACGACGACGACGGGCTTGCCGGTCGCGTCCAGCTGGTGGAGGTACTCACTGATGCCGTACCCGACTCCGGCCTCGCCCGGGCCCCGGAGGTAGGTCCATCGGGTGAGTCCTTCGTTGACCAGCGTGCTGCCCAGCCGCCCGATGTCGGCCACCCGCTCCACGTCGCCCCGGAGCACATGGGTAGCACCCGCCTTGTCGGCCACCTCCAGGTGCACCACGCGCTGGGTGATCGAGTCCTCGGCCAACTCGGTGTGCAGGCGCCACTCGGCGATGCTCGTCGCTCGCTCCCCGGCCCAGACCCACCCGCGATGGAGGTCACCGGCGTCCGTACCGAGCCGGATCCCGCCCAGATGGGTCGACTCGCCGATGTTGATGCTGAACCACCGCCACATGCGCGGCGAGCCCCACCGCCGGGGACCCCACGACCGATCGCGGTTGCCGAGCGCGTCGTCCCAGTGGTGCCGGCGACCGTCCACCTCCATCCAACCGGTCCAGCGGCCGGCCTGTTCGAGGTGGCCCTTGCCGACCGCCGTGGCGGCCGCCGCCGCCTCGGCCGAGCGGCTCCCCCGAGACTGGCCGTCGGTGCCGATCCCCGGGGTGAGGGCGTCGAACCGGACGTCGAGGGCGAGGTCGACGTCCCGGTCCGTCCCTCCCCCGCGGCAGGGGCGAGCCGGTGCCACCGCCTGCGCCGTGATCCGCCAGCTCCGGAGCGGTTCGAGCATCTCGTACCGCACCTCACCCACGTCGAGCAGCGAGTCGACCATCTCGCTCTGGGCCCGGACCTCCCGGTACTCGGCCAGGTCACCGCCGGGCAACCAGACCGACAGGGACACGTCCATGGTTCCTTCGTTGGGCCGAACCCCGATGCGGGTGAAGAAGCCGGAGTCGGTTCCGGGATCGAAGGCATTGAAGTAGTAGGACTCGCTCCAGGCGGAATCGCCTTCCACCGGGTGGGCCAAGTCGTGACGGGGGTCGAGCACGGGCATCGCTACACCATGGTCGTTTCCCCAAAGACCTTCAAGCGCCGCCTTCGAGCGGCACCGTCACGCGGTATTTCGAGTGCTGCCTTCGGGCACCGCCGTCGTGGGCCTCCCGGCGAGCCGCCGGCGGGAGGTGGGCCGCGGCCGGGCCCCGAGGCCACCGGACGTGTGAGACTGACGGGACGATGACCCGGGCACAGGCCCGGGCGGTTGGGGGAGACCGATGCATGCGGCAGTGACCCGGGGCGGGCGCCTGATCGTCGACCAGGTCGACGACCCGACGCCGGGTGTCGGCCATGTGCTGGTCCGATCGCTGGCCGCCGGGATCTGTGGCTCGGACCTCCATGTCCTCGATGACGTCGACCGCTTTGCCGGATTGATGCGACAGGTCGGCATCCCCGCGCTCGACCCCATGGCCGACATCGTCTTCGGGCACGAGTTCTGTGCCGAGGTGGTCGACTACGGACCCGATGCGTCGAGGACGCTCCCCCCCGGCACCCGGGTCTGCTCGGTCCCGGTCATCATGAGCCCCGACGGCATCGAGCAGATCGGCTACTCGAACGCCTATCCGGGGGCGCTGGCCGAGTGTTTCACGCTGCAGGAGGCCCTGCTCCTTCCGGTGCCGGACACCCTCCCGACCGAACTGGCCGCGCTGACCGAGCCCCTGGCCGTCGGCGAGCACGCCGTGGGCCTGGCCGGGCTCGAGGCGGGCCAGCCCAGCCTGGTGGTCGGGTGCGGCCCGGTCGGGCTGGCCGTCATCGCCGCCTTGAAGGCCCGGGGCCAGGGTCCGGTGCTCGCCACCGACTTCTCACCCACCCGCCGGAGGCTGGCCGAAGGCCTCGGGGCCGATGAGGTCATCGACCCGGCCGAACACTCGCCGCACGACCGCTGGCGCGAGCTCGGGGTGCCCGCCTCCATCCTCGAACGGGCGGCAACCGCGTTCCTCGGTGGCTCGTCCCTCAGGCCGGTCATCTTCGAGGCGGTGGGGGTGCCCGGCATGTTGCAATCACTGATCGCCGACGCTCCACCGAGCAGCCGTGTGGTGGTGGTCGGGGTGTGCCTGAACCGGGATGTCATCGAGCCCTTCGTGGCGGTGACCAAGGAGATCGAGCTGCGATTCTCGTTCGGCTATTCGCCCGGCGAGTTCGCCGCCACCCTCAACCATCTGGCCGACGGGGTCCCGGGGGCAGACCTCCTGGTCACCTCCTCGGTGCCGCTGACCGAGGCCCCGGGTGCCTTCGACCGGCTGCGGACGCCGGGCGAGCACGGCAAGATCTTGGTCACGCCCTGACCCACAGTCAGAACCCGCCATGGCATCTGGCCAGGCTGCGAAGGAGAGAGGGACCCGATCCGTATGCCGACCCTGGATGCCCCGGACCACTTGAAACTCGGCATCTTCCTGGCGCCGTTCCATCCCGTGGGCCAGAACCCGACCTTGGCCCTGGAGCGCGATCTCCAGCTGATCGAGCACCTCGACCGGCTCGGCTTCGACGAGGCGTGGTTCGGCGAGCACCACTCAGCCGGCTACGAGATCATCCCCTCGCCCGAAGTCTTCATTGCCGCCGCCGCCCAGCGGACCACCCACATCCGGCTGGGCACCGGTGTGTCGTCGTTGCCCTACCACCATCCGTTCATGCTGACCGATCGGCTCGTGTTGCTCGATCATCTGACACGCGGCCGGTTGATGATCGGGGTGGGCCCGGGTGCCCTGCCCTCGGATGCTTTCATGATGGGGATCGATCCGGGCCGCCAACGGGACATGATGGAAGAGGCGCTCGAGGCCATGCTGGCCTTGTTGGCCGGGGACGGGCCGGTGGACCGCGAGTCCGACTGGTTCCGGCTCGTCCAGGCGCGCCTCCAGATGCGCCCGTACCAGCGCCCCTTTCCCGAGGTGGCGGTGGCGGCCCAGATCTCGCCGGCCGGGCCTCGGGCGGCGGGCCGGTTCGGATGCAGCCTGTTGTCCATCGGGGCCACCTCGGCGGGCGGGTTCGACGTCCTCGGCACCCACTGGGACGTGATGGAGGAGCGGGCTGCCCAGTTCGGCACCACGGTCGATCGGGGCAGATGGCGCCTGGTCGGCCCGATGCACATTGCCGACACCCGGGAGCAGGCCGTGGCCGACGTGGAGTTCGGCCTGGCCGAGTGGGTCGACTACTTCCAGCGGGTGGCCGCCCTCCCGCTCGCCCCCGACACGGCCAACCACGAGACGCTCGTCGATGCCCTCAACGCCTCCGGCTTCGCCGTCATCGGGACCGTGGAGGACGCGGTCAGCCAGCTGGAGCGGCTCCGCGCCCAGTCCGGTGGATTCGGGACCTTCCTCCTGATGGGCCACGAGTGGGCCGACACGGCCGCCACCGATCACTCCTATGAGCTGGTGGCACGATACGTGGCCCCCGAGTTCCAGGGGACGTCGCGGTCCCTCACCGCCAGCCGGGACTGGGCCGCGGCCAACCGCCCCGAGTTCATCGGCGCGGCCGGCGCAGCCGTGATGTCGGCCATCCAGAAACACCAGGAAGAGAAGGGGGAAACACCGCCGCTCCGCTGAGGTCGCCCACCGCCGCCCGGTAGCCGCCACAATTGGCCCCTGGTCCAGGCATGGCACGGACATGGTCGTTGCCCGCTACCTTTGAGTCTGGACTGCGACGGTTCGATGCGGTCCGGACTCCGAGGCCCCGGCGGCCGGGCTCGGGTCCTGTCCGAGCTTGCCGTGCCGACGTGAGCAGGAGAACTGGGGCAGTCAGGAGATCGCCGATGGACATCAGGTCATCGGTCACGCCTTAGGTCAATGGTCTACATCCTCGCCCTTTCGAGTGCGCTCTCCAACGCCCTGGCCAGCATCCTCCAACGCATGGGCGTGGAGGATGCGCCGGACGAGTCCACCCTCAAACTGAGCCTCCTGACCCACGCCGTCAAGCGGGGGGTATGGCTGCTCGGGTTCGCCTTCATCATCGCCACCTTCCTGATGCAGGCGGTGGCCCTCCACCTTGGCGACCTGAGCCAGGTCCAGCCCATCCTGACGCTGGAGCTCCCGTTCCTCGTCCTCCTGCTGGCCACCTGGTTCCGGTTCCGAATCGGGACCCGCGAGTGGATCGGTTGCGTGCTGGCCACCGCCGGGCTGGCCGGGTTCCTCGTCTTCGCCCAGCCGACCAGCGGTGACGAGGTGCCCAACGGATTCGGCTGGGCCGTGGCGGGGGGCGTCTGCGGAGGCGTGGTGCTGATTGCGGTGCTGGCCGCCATGCGCGGCCCCCGGTGGTGGCGGGCGGCCATGTTCGGCGTAGCCGGTGCCATCGGGTTCGCCTTCACGGCCGCCTTGATCAAGCAGATGGATGCCTACATCGCATCGGACTGGACGCACATGTTCGTCCATTGGGAGACCTATGCCGTGGCCGCGTGCGGGCTGGCTTCGCTGTTCCTGGCCCAAAACGCCTTCCACGCCGGGCCCATCGCCGCCTCCCAGACGGCGCTGGTACTGGTCGACCCCTTGGCCAGCATCGCCATCGGCCTCGGGCTCTACGGTGACAACCTGCGCACGGCCGGCATCTTCGGACCGCTCGAGGCTGTCTCCCTGCTCGTCATGTTCGTCGGCGCCACCTCGATCGCGGCATCACCCCTCATCTCGGGCATGAAGGGCGACGAGCAGCAGTACTCCGAGATGCTCTCCCTCCGCTCGCGCTCCAAGCGGCTGGTCGAGGCCGTGCAGGACCAGGTGCCACCGGATCTGTTGGAACGGCTCCCACCCGAGGTGACCGAGCACCTGCCGACGGGTCATCTGCCGACGGAGTGAGCTGCGTCCCGTCGCTGGACGACCTGACCACCGCCGGGTTCCGTACCTACACCCGGGCCCAATGGGCCGCATTGGGCCGGTTCGGCCCGACCCGGGGGCGGGATGCCGGCCTCTCACCGGTGCGGGCGGGCGGGTCCGATCCGGTGGGCGCCGACGAGTTGGACGAGGTGTACCGGCCTCTCGGCCAGTTGTTGGCGGTGGCGGCGGCGAGCCGCCACGAACCCATCGGGGAACGGGCCGTCGGCCCCGCCACCGAGGTTGCGGCCCCTTTCGTCGTCGGCGTGACCGGGAGCGTGGCGGTGGGGAAGAGTACGGTGGCCGCCCACCTCCGGGCGGTGCTCGAGGGCCAGCCCGCCCTCCAACCGGTCGAGGTCCTGTCCACCGACTCGTTTCTGTTCTCCAACGACCGGCTGGCGGCGGGCGGCCTGATGGCGCGCAAGGGGTTTCCCGAGAGCTCCGACCGACCGCGGCTGATCGCCGCCCTGTCGGCCATCCGGGCGGGCCAGGCGACAGTCGAAGTCCCCGTCTATTCCCACCGGGACTACGACATCGTGCCCGGCCGGCACCAGGTCATTGCCCGGCCCACCGTGCTGATCGTCGAAGGGCTCGACGTGCTCCAGGGCGGTCCGGATGAGGGTGGGCCGCGTGGCGACGGGTCCTCGGTGTCGGACTTCCTCGACGGCTCGATCTATGTCGATGCCGCCGAGCCCGACATCGCCCGTTGGCACCGGGAGCGGCTTCTCGCCATCCATCGGGCGGGGTCTGCGGGAACGGCGGGGTTCCTCGGCTGGTTCTGTTCCCTGAGCGAGGAGGAGGCGGCGGCCGTGGCCGAACAGTCCTGGTCGGGGATCAACGTGGTGAACCTGCGGGAGCACATCGCGCCGACCCGCGACCGGGCCTCGGTGATCCTCCACAAGGGTCCCGATCACCGGGTGAGCCACGTCCGACTACGCGCCGGGTGATCGGGAGAGCGGCGGACGGGCCACCAAGCCGGGCCGGATGGGGGGTCCGGTCCGGGCTGGTCGCCGGTCAGGGCCGGCGCCGGTCAGGGCAGGCGGTGGTCGGGCAGAGGCCAGCCGAACAGGGCGGCGGCGTTCTCGTGGGTCAGCTTCCGCAGTTCAGCGACGGGCAGGTGGCCCCAGGCGCGCTCGATGACCTGCTGCGTGTCGGGCCAGGTCGAGTCACCGTGGGGGTAGTCGACCTCCACCATGATGTGGTCGATCCCGATCCGGTGACGGGTGTCGATGGTCGACGGGTCGTCGATGGTGCAGAACCAGAAGTTCCGCTGGAGCACGTCTGCCGGTCGCAGCCCCGAGGCGTCGAAGTCGCGCCCGTAGCCCGACCGGTCGACGACGTTGTCGAGCCGGTCGAGGAGCATCGCCACCCAGCCGATGCCCCCTTCGCTCATGGCGATCTTGAGGTCGGGGAAGCGCGCCGGCAGTCCCGACCACACCCATTCGGCGCAGGCCGAGAGGGACAGTTGGCCGAACAGCGTTGCCCCCAGGGCCACCAAGGGACTGTCATCGGGCATGTCGGGCATCCCCGACGAGCCGACGTGGAGCGAGATGACCGTCCCGGTCTCGGCGCAGGCCGCGATGATCGGTTCCCAGAACCCCGAGAAGAGGCTGGGGAGCCCGATCCGGTGGGGTCGCTCGGGCAGGGTGACCGAGCGGAACCCCCGCGCCGCGTTGCGCCTGATCTCGGCGGCCCCCTTGTCGGCATCGGCCAGGAAGGTGATCCCGCAGGGGATGATCCGGTCGGGATAGGGCTGCCACCACGCCTCGTGCAACCAGTCGTTCCAGGCCCGGGTCACGGCCAGTCCCAGCGCCGGATCGGACGCGGTGGAGAACACCTTCCCCGAAAATCCGGTGATCTGAGAGGGGAAGTTGAGCGAGGCCCACACGCCGTTGATGTCCATGTCGGCGATGCGGGCGTCGATGTCCCAGCAGCCGCGCCGCATGTCCTCGAAGCGGGTCGGCTCGAGGGTCACGCACTCGGGTCGGCGACCGGCGACGGCGTTCATCCCGACCTGGGAGTAGCGGTTGCCGTCGAACTCCCAGACCTGGTGGCCGCGGGAGTTCTCGATGATTTTGGGGGCCTGGTCGGCAAACCGGTGGGGGAGCCGCCCCTCGAACATGTCCGGTGGCTCGACCAGGTGGTCGTCGACCGAGATGATGGTGTATCGCACCGGCCGCGGCGCCGGGTCGGGCAGGAGCGTGTCCTGTCGGGTCACGATGGTCACACCGGCCTCCCCGCCCGTGGTCCCGAGTCCGTCCCCACCGTCCGAGTATGCCAGGCCCGTGTCCGGCCGCTAGGCGAAGAGGTTGGCGAAGGCCAGGATCCCGTGCACGTACTGCACGGTGGAGGGGAACATCCCGCTGTGCTGGACCGAGGGGATCCCCTGGTAGTAGCCGGCCAGGGCTTGGGACTCGTTGTCCCCGGTGGCGACCAACAGCTGATGGAGATAGGCCGCCGCCATCTCGATGTTGTCCGACGTGTTGGTGGCCTGCAGTCCGGGCTGGCCGAGCGTGAGCCTCAGGTTGGCCACGGTGGAGGGCTCGAGCTGGCCGACGCCCATCGCCCCGGTTGACGACACCACGCCCATCTGCCACCCGGACTCCCACCAGCACAGGGCCTCGAGCAGGGATTCGGGCACGCCGAATTCGGTCGCCCACCGGGCGAACAGCGCCTGCAGCGCCAGGCGGGAGGGATGGGCCAACAGTCCGGCCGGGAGTGACGACCGTTGCACCTGGGACGAGAGCAGGGGCACATTGGCCGTCCCGTCGGCGTCACCGTCGGATCCGTTGGCGTCCGCGTCGGACAGCGGCTCGGGGACGACGATCCGGACGCCCACTTCGACATGCGAGGGATCGGTGATCCCGTTGGCGTCGGCGATGGTCGCCACGCTCGACCCGTACCGGGAGGCGATGCTCCACAAGGTGTCTCCGTTCGCCACCGTCACCGTTATCGTCCCGCCCGTACCCGAGGAGGTGTATCCGGACGTGGCCGAGGCGGCACCGGAGGACGGGGCCCCGGTCGGTACCTGGAGCACGGTGCCGGCTTGGATCTGGTCGGGGTCGCCGATCCCGTTGGCCGCCACCAGCGCGTCCACGGTGGTGGCGTAGATGCGGGCGATCTGGGTGAGGGTGGCTCCGGGACTGACCCGCACGGTGGTGGCGGCAGCAGTCGTGGGCCATGCCCAGCCCACGCTCACCAGTGCGGCGGCGGCGACCAGCGCCAGGCGCGGCCCGGTGACCCATCGACGGGCCGTCCGACCAGGCCGGTCGGCTCCGTCCGGCAGGGAGGCAGGTTCCCTTGCGAACACAACCGAGTCATCGACCGGTCGCGAGGCTCACTTGAGTTCGATCGCCCACCGTCGGGTCGCAGCGGGGGATTTCCCCCGCCGAACAGGGAGGCGACGGTCGGTGAAGGGGCTCGATCGGTGGCTACGCGGTTGCCGCCAAGCGGGCGATCTCGCTCAGGTGCCGCTGTTTCACGGACTCCTCCAGAAACGAGGCGACGATGGAATTGCGGCTCAACTGCACGATCTCGGCCGGCTCGAGGACGAGCGGGCCGACCACCGCCTCCAGGTTGTCCGACACGTACCCGCCGAAGTAGGCCGGGTCGTCCGAGTTCACCGTCACGCACACGCCCCGCCGGAGCAGCCGGGCCAGGTTGTGCTGGTGGAGTGAGGGGAACACGCCGAGTTTCACGTTCGACAGTGGGCACACGGTGAGCGGAATCTGGTCGGCCACCAGACGCTCCACGAGGCGCGGGTCCTCCTCGCAGCGCACCCCGTGGTCGATGCGACCGACGCCGAGCAGGTCGATGGCCTCCCAGATGTACGCGGCCGGGCCCTCCTCTCCGGCGTGGGCCACCGCCTTCAGGCCGGCGTCGGCGGCCCGGGCGTAGACCGCCTGGAACTCCGAAGGCGGGAACCCGCGTTCACTGGAGTCGAGCCCGACGGCCATCAGGTGGTCGCGGTAGGGGAGGGCCAGTTCGAACGCCTTGGTGGCAGCGTCGCCCCCGAGGTGGCGGAGGAAGCAGAGGATCAGCCCGGCGGTGATGCCGTGGCGCACCTCCCCCTCGGCCAGGGCGCGGGTGATGCCGTCGATGACGGTGCCGAGCGGGATGCCCCGATCAGTGTGGGTCTGGGGGTCGAAGAAGATCTCGGCGTGGACCACGCCCTGGCTGCGGGCGCGCTCCAGATAGGCCGCGGTGAGCTCGAAGAAGTCGCGCTCGGTGACCAGCACGGCGCAACCGGCGTAGTAGATGTCGAGGAACGACTGGAGGTCGCCGAAGACGTACGCCCGGCGGACGGCGTCGACGTCGGCGTAGGGCAGGGTCACCCCATTGCGGGCGGCGAGGGCAAAGAGCATCTCCGGCTCGAGGGTCCCCTCGATGTGCACATGGAGCTCGGCCTTGGGCAGGCGCCGGATGAGCGCGGCCGTCTCCGGGCCCACCCCGTCGGTCCCGTCCCCGGTCACCGGGGCCCACCGGCCCGGTCGGACCGGCGGTGGCGGGCGAACGCAGCCTCCAGTTCGGCGGCGTCCTCGGGGCTCATGGGACGAAGGGGTTGGCCGCGGGCCGGTCGCCAGAACACCCTGCCCTCGCCCTGCCACCGCTCTCGTCGGAGAGACTGCTTGTCCACCTTGTTGGTGGCGGTGACCGGCAGCCGACCGACGACGCGGACGTAGCGGGGCGTCCACTTCGTGCCGAGATCGGGCTGGCTGGTGAGGAAGTCGTCGAACTGGGTGGGGTCGAAGGCGTCCGGGTCGGCCGTTTCCACCACGGCCATCACCTGGTCGTCGACGGTTCGTTCGTCGGGGACGGCGACGACCGAGACGCCGGTGGCCGCGGCGAACCGGCCGAAGAGCCGCTCGAGGGGGGCCGACGCGAAGTTCTCCCCGTCGACCCGCAGCCAGTCGATAGTGCGGCCGGCGAAGTAGAAGATGCCCGACCCGTCCCGGTAGCCCAGGTCTCCCGACCAGTACCACCCGTTTCGCGAGCGCTGATCGGTGGCTTGGGGATTGTTGTAGTAGCCCTCGAACCGGCCCAGCGCATTGCGGCCCACGATCTCGCCGATGGCCTCGGCGGCGTTGAGCATGTGGCCGGCGGCATCGAATTGCGCCGATTCGCACTCCTGGCCCGTCTCGGCATTGACGACGGCCACGTCGAGGCCGTCCACGGGGACGCCGAGGGCCTCCGGCGGTAGTCCCGGCTTGGGGACGAAGACGATGGCGTTCTCGCTCGATCCGTAGCCCGAGAGCACCCGGCACCCGAACCGCGCTTCGAAGGCGGCCATGTCGGCTACAGAGGACTCCGGGGCGAGGACCACCCGCAGCCGGTGGTCCCGGTCGGCCGGGTCCGGGGGAGTGCTGACGATGAAGGAGAGGGCCCGCCCGATGGTGGCGAAGAACGTGCTCGACGTGGCGCGGATCTCGGGCATGCAGGCGGAGGCAGAGAACTTCCGGCGGAGGGCGATGGTGGCGCCGCTCCCAAGGGCCGGGAAGACGCTCGAGAACAGTGCATTGCCGTGGAAGAGGGGCATGGCGCAGTAGAGGACGTCATCGGGCCGGAAGCCGATGCCCATGGCCGAGCGGGCCACCCGACCTTGGGTCACGCGCACCGCCTTCGGCATGCCCGTCGAGCCGGCGGTGAACAGCAGCAGGGCGAGGTCCTCCGCCGACGGGGCCCGGCCGGTGGGGAGGTCCGGGCCCCGGGCCGGGAGGTCGCCGATGTCGACGATCCGGGCCCCCCCGAGGTCGAGGCCGGTGAGCAGCGAACGGTTGTCGGCGTCGGTCAGGACGATGGAGCAATCGGTGTGGGTCACATCCATGGCCAGCTCTCCACCCCGCCGGGTCGAGTTGAGCCCGATCAGCACCGACCCGGTGAGCAACGTTCCGCCCAGGGCGAACAGGTACTCGGGCAGGTTGTCGAGCAGCACACCCACGTGTGGCCGTCCCTGGCCCGTGAGGGAGTCCAGCCACGCCCCCCACCTGGCCATTTCGGCGACCACCTCGGACCAGGTCCAGGAGCGTCCCTCGAAGAGCAGGCCGCCGGCCGGGTCGCCGGCCCGGGCCAGCACGGCCTCGGCGCCGGTGGAGAAGGGGTCAGGGGGCACTGGTCGTCGGCTCGGGGTACCCATCGGGCGGATGGGGCCCACCGCTCACGGCGCCAACCGGATCGGGGCTCGGGTGACTTGGCGGAGCAGGGTGGACGGGGCCCGCTCGACGATGCCGGTCACCTCGTAGTCGGGCCAGCGGGCCAGTACCTCTTCCAGCAGGACGCGGGTCTCCAGCCGGGCCAGGCTGGCCCCGATGCAGAAGTGCTCGCCGAAGCCGAACGAGAGATGGGGGTTGGGCGATCGGGTGAGGTCCAGGCGGTCGGCGGACGCCCCGAAGACCTCCTCGTCCCGGTTGCCCGCGCTGTAGGCGAGGACGACGTAGCTCTCCGCATCGAGCTCGGTCGCCGCCACCGTTGCCGGTCGCGTCGTCGTCCGGGCCATGGCCATGACCGGCGTGACCCACCGCAGCAGCTCCTCGACGGCGGCGGGGATGAGTGCCGGCTCGCCGGCCAGCCGGGCCCGTTGGTCGGGATGCTCGGCCAGCGCCACCAGACCGCCGGCCATGAGCGAACGGGTGGTCTCGTTGCCGGCCACCAACAACGTCAGGCAGAACCCCTGCAGCTCGCGGGGGGTGAGGCCGACCCCGTCGACCTCGGCGGCCAGCAGGGCCGAGAGCAGGTCGTCGGTCGGGGACTCCGCCCGGGCCTCCAGCTGGCGGTCGAAGTAGGCGAGCAGCTCGAGCGTGGTGCTGACGCTTTCGTCGGTGAGCTCGGTGGCGGCGGCCATGGCCGCGTCGGACCAACGCCGGAAGTCGTCCCGATCCGTGGCCGGCAGGCCCAGGAGCTCGGCGATGACCAGCATCGGGAGGGGGGCACAGACCGCGTCGACCAGTTCGACGGTACGCCCCGGGTCGATGGCGGCGAGCAGCTCGGTGGCCAGCTGGCGCACCCGCGGCTCGAGCTCGGCCACCCGCCGTGGCGTGAACGCCCGGTTGATGAGCTTGCGGAAGCGCTCGTGACGGGGCGGGTCGAGGTAGAGGAGGGAGTCCGCCGCGGCCACCGGGCGGTGGCGGTCGGCGATGAGGACGCCCCGGCCGGAACAGAAGGTCTCCGGGTCCCGGCTGATCGCCTGGATGTCGGCGTGACGGGTGACGGCCCAGAAGCCCCCGCTCTCCTGCCAGCTCACCGGGCAGCGCCGGCGGAGCTCGGCGAGCACCGGATCAGGATCTCCGGCGAAGAACTCCGGCTGCCCGAGGGGGACCTCGAAGGCCTCGGCGGTCATCGGGCTGTGCTGCCGCGGCCACGCCGGACGGTCTGCGCACTGGACGCAAGATGCAACGGACGCTCCACTCCGGCACCCTTCCGGGGCGCCACTCATCGTCTCCTCCGGCCCGGGACGCCCCGATTGTAGAGGTCGCGTCAGTCCGGGTGCCCTCCGAACGGCCGGGTCCCGGACCCGGGACGCCAGCGCCGACCGCCGATAGCATCGGCCGTTCTTGACCGGGGAGGACCGGATGCCGGTGGCGTTCGTATGCGCCATGCCCATGGAGTTGTCACCGCTCAAACGGCGGCTCCAGCTGGAGAAGACCCGGGTCGGCACGCTCGACATCTACCGGGGGACGATCGGGACGCGCCCGGTGGTGGCCATCGTCACCGGCATGGGGACCTCGCTGGCCGCCGAGCAGCTCGGCCGGTTGCTGGACGCGGTCGAAGTGGAGCGGGTCGTGGCGGTCGGCATCACCGGGGCCGTCCATGCCGGGGCCGAGATCGGATCCCTCGTCCTGCCCGCCGTGGTGGTGAACAGCCACACGGGGGACGAGTACACGCCCCACTCCCTCGGGGGTGGACAGCCCGAGGGCAAGATGTGGACGACGGACACGCTCATCACCGACCCGGACGTCGTGGCCGGTCTCCGTGACGACGGGGTGGTGGCCCTGGACATGGAGACGGCGGCCACCGCCGAGGTCTGTGAACGCCATGGCATCCCCTGGTCCGTGTTCCGGACGGTCAGTGACCGGGTCACCGACGGCGTCCTGGACGAGGAGGTCTTCCAGCTGAGCAACCCGGACGGATCGCCCAACCTCAAGGCGGCCCTCTCCTACGTGGTCCGACATCCCGGTCGGCTGCGGGCCCTGGCGCGGGTGATGAAAGAGGCCAAGGTGGCCAGCGAACGCGCCGCCGAGGCGGCGATCGCCGCCCTGTCCGGGCCTTGATCGCGGCCCACCCGCGGCCGGGGCCCTAGCGGCGGGCCAGTTTGCGTTGGGCCCGTTGGGCCGGCCCGATGCCCATCGGCCGGCGCCGCCGGGCGATGACGAGCAGGGTCGCTCCACTCGGCGGGGCCGGTGAGAAGGCGCCCCGGGGCACGGGTCGGGCCGTTGTCACTTCGAATGTCTTGAGCCAGCGGCCCGCTCCGGGTCCCTCGCCGGCCATCCATCGTCGTCCGGTGTGCCAGGGAACCACGATGTCGGCGCGCACCAGGGCGCTTCCGGGTGCCACCAACCGGCGCAGGATCGAGGTGGTCGCGCCGAACGGCGGGTTGGCTACCACCCGGAACGGTTGGCGCGGCAGCCGGAGATCGGACACGTCGGCGACGACCACCGTGAGGGACGGTCGACCGAATCTCCGGCGCAGTTCCGCAGCCCGCGCCGGGTGGAGCTCGAAGGCCACGACCCGTGCGCCGCGGGCGAGCAGCGGGCCGGTCAGCGCGCCTGTGCCTGCTCCGACGTCGAGAACCAGCTCACCGGGCGCAATGCCCGCATCGGCCACCATGCGGACGGCCTGATGATCAGCGAGCTGATGCCACCCCCATCGTCCCGGTCGACCGGGCACGACGCACACTCATGAAGCAGCAGGTCACCCGACCATGGTACCGGGGAGCGCACCGCCGTTCCGTACCGAACCCGGCCCGGCCGGGTGCGGAGGAGCCACGGCGGGCCGACTCGGGCAGGCCTACAATCCTGCCGGCGCCGGCCGACCCGAACGACGCCGAGGAGGACGATGTCAGACGGCCCGGACAGCCCCCCAGCCGGCGGAGACCCCGTCCTCCGGCTGCCCGCCTACGACGAGCTTCCGGCCGCCCCGCGTGGCGGCCGTTCGGCGTGGGGCCTCTTCGGTGCTTCGGACTCGGTCGGGCTCCTCAACCTCCAGACGCCGGCCCGGGTGGCCGACGCCGCCCGACTGGTGCATACCGGCCAGGTGTTCAGCCTCAACGCCCCACTGGACGCCCTCGATCCTCCGCTCTTCATGCGTGGCGCCCTCCGGCACACGGTGACCGCCATGGGGGAGTCGGCTTTCGACGACAAGCTCGACAACTACTACCCCCAGGCATCCAGCCAGTGGGACTCGCTGGGCCACGTGGGCTACGACGCCGACCAGTTCTACAACGGGGCCACGGTCGCCGAAATCCAGTCCAAGTCTCGGAACACGATCGAGCACTGGGCCCGCCGGGGGATCGCCGGGCGCGCCGTCCTGCTCGACATCGACGCCGCCTTCGGCGGCGCCGGTGTCGGGTTCGACCCGGCCACGCCCCGGGCCGTCACGGTGGACGATCTCGAGCAGGCGCGCCGGGCCGCCGGCATCGAGTGGCAGGACGGCGACGTGATGCTGCTGCACACCGGGTTCCTGGCCTGGTACGGACGGCAGGACGAGGCCGTCAAGGCGAGGCTGGCCGAGCTGCGCGAGTTGGCCGCGGTGGGTCTCGACCAGAGTGAGGACATGGCCCGTTACTTGTGGGACTCACACCTGTCGGCCGTGGTCGCCGACAACCCCTCGCTCGAGGTCTGGCCTCCCGACTTGAGCCCGGAGCAGATGCCGTTCGGATTCCTGCACCGCATGCTCATCGGCCAGTTCGGGCTGGCCCTCGGGGAGCTGTGGTGGCTCGATGACCTGGCCGGGGCCTGCCGGGCCGACGGCCGCTTCGAGGTGTTTCTCACCGCCGCCCCCAACAACGTGGCCGGAGGCATCGGTTCCTCCGCCAACGCCCTGGCCATCAAATGAGGGACGGAACGCATGTCTGACTGGCCCCGGCCGGTGGTCCACTGGGAACTGACGGCCAGGGATCCGGACCGCCAGGCCGCGTTCTACGCCGAGCTCTGCCATTGGGAGGTGGGGGACGGACCGATCATGCAGATCCCGGCCGGCCTGGGTGGGCCCGAACCGGGGCCGGGCGGTCATATCCGGCAAGGAGACCGACCCGGCGTGACCCTCTACGTGCAGGTCCAGGACCTCAATGCCTCACTGGCCAAAGCGGTCGAGCTGGGCGCCGAGCTGGTCGTCGCTCCCTTCGACCTCCCCGACGGTCCGACCTTGGCCGCGGTCGAGGATCCAGAGGGCAATCCGCTGGTGCTGGTGCAGCAGTAGGGCCCTTCGGCTCAGTCGGTCGGCTCAGTCGGTCGAGTCAGTCAGTCGAGCGTGTCGAACCGGGCGACCGACACGGTGCCGGCATCGACGAAGGCCATGAACTCAGCCGTCAACGGGTCACCCGCCCAGGCCAGCGCGGCCCGGTCGGCGTCCTGCCCGGTGTGCCAGAGATCGATGACGATCCATTCGCCGTCAGGGGATTTGCCCACGGTTCGCCGCAGCATTCCCGGTTGACGGTAGGCGAACTCGGTCTGGAGTCGCCGATCGGCCGCCTCGAACGCCTGACCGTCGGCTTCTTCGAGCAGGCGGAAGCGCATGATCTCGATCATTGCCTTCGACGCTACCGATCGTCGTCGGCCGGTTCGGCCGGAGGTGTCGAGGACAGCCATTCCGCCAGCTCGACGACCACCCCGTCCGGCCCGTTCAGGAAGACCAGCTTCCGGTCGTGGAATTCCATCACCTCGTTGCGCGTCGTGATGCCGGCCGAGCCCAGCTTGGCCAGCGTGGCCGCCATGTCGTCGACGGTGAAGCAGACGTGGTTGAGACCCAGGCGGGCCAGGTTCGCCCTCTGGGGATCATCGGGCAGGTCCGGCCGGTGGAAACGGAGGAGCTGGACCTCCTGGTGGGTGACGGCCCCGGTCAGCCGCAGGGTCACGTGGTCCGCCTCCCAGTCGGGGATGCCCATGTAGCGGGACATCCGGTCGCCGGAGACCACGACGGCGGCCGTCTCCTCGAAGCCGAGCAGGGCGAAGAAGTGCCTGGCCTCGTCGAGGTCGGTCACCGCGATGGTCACGTGGTCGAACCCGCTGTGCACCTCCCCATTGTGCACGACCGGCGCCATGCCGACCCCGGCGCTGGGGGGATCCCGGCGCCATGCCGCTTCCGGCGCTGCCACAATGGACACCGACGGGCGACCGTCGGAGAGGAGCGCCATGACCACCACGGAGACCATCCCGCAGGCCGTGCACCTCGGTGCCGATGACCTGCCGTTCGTCGACATCGGGGACGGAAACAAGTTGAAGGTGATCCAGGTCAAGCCCGACGAGGGTCTCTGGATCGTGGAGAACATCTTCCAGGCCGGCTACGAGGTACAGAAGCACCGCCACACCGGTCCGGTCTACGCCTATACGACCTCGGGCGCATGGAAGTACCGGGAGTACGGGTACGTGAACCGGGCCGGGTCGTTCCTCTACGAGCCGGCCGGCTCGATCCACACCCTCCAGTCCGTCGAGGACGAGACCCGGGTGTGGTTCCAGATGTACGGGGTCAACCTCAACCTCGACGCGGAAGGGAACGTGGAGAGCGTGTACGACGGTGCCGGGGCGCTCGCCGTGTACCAGGCCCTGTGCGAGGCCGAGGGGTACCCGCCGCCGCCGGTGCTGGTCGGCTGATCCGGGTCAGGTCGGCGCCACCTCGGCGGCATCGGCCTCCACCGACTCCTCCTGGACGCCGGGCCGCAGGCCCAGCAGTGCCACGACGGCGGCCGCCGCCATCACCCCGGCCATGACGAGGAGCACGGTGCGAGTGGCGTAGGCAAAATCGAGCCTCACGAAGTGCGGAATGGCCCCGGGGCCGCCGGCACTCTGTGATTGCGATTGCCGTGCTGCCTCGGCCGACGCTTGAGCCGGCGGCGTACCCATGGCCACCAGTGACTGGGTCAGGAGCGAGCGCATGCGCGTGACCAGGATGGTGCCGAGGATGGCGAGGCCCAGGCTGGCGAAGTAGTTGCG
This sequence comes from uncultured Acidimicrobiales bacterium, assembly GCA_963710495.1. GTDB lineage: Bacteria > Actinomycetota > Acidimicrobiia > Acidimicrobiales > RAAP-2 > Bog-756. Next base: position 485,715 of record CAVQAI010000009.1, on the reverse strand, counting down.
CACCGTCTGGGTGACGCCGGTCGCCTCCCCGTAGGTGAGGGTCGAGGCCCGGTTGACGGCGTCGGTGTTGGCCGGGCCGAGCATCATGCCCATTCCGGCGCCGGCCAGGATCACGTACCACTGCTGGGCATTGAAGTTGAGGCCGGAGACCTTCCCGGCCCACAGGTAGAAGCCGACGGCGGCGAGCACGCTGCCGATGACCACGGGACGCTTGGCTCCGGCCCGGTCCAGCATGCGTCCGCCGACCTGGGCGGCCACCACGAAGCCGATGAAGAAGTAGAGGAGGTACACGCCGGCCTGTGATGCCTTTTTGTCCAGGGCGATCTGGGCATACTCGCTGACGAAGAAGAACATCGGGATGAAGGCCAGCATGGAGATGCCCAGCACGAGGTTCTCGACGGCGAAGGCGGGGACATGGAAGATGCGGACCTGGATGAGCGGCGAGGGGGTACGGAGCTCGACGAAGTAGAACACCACCAGCAGCCCGGCGCCGCCGATGATGCAGAGCCAGATGCCCGGGTTGGACCAGCCCCAGACCGAGGATTGCTGGAAGCCGAAGACGCTGAGGGCCACGCCCGAGGCGATGAGGACCAGACCGCGGTAGTCCATGCGGGCCGCCTGGTATTTGGTGGTCGGCTTCGAGATGGCGATGAGCACCAAGGCGATGGCGGCCACCGGGAGGTTCACCCAGAAGATGGCCCGCCATGTCCACTGGGTCAGGAAGCCCCCGAGGATGGGCCCTACCGCGGTGAGGCCTCCGGCAATGCCGAAGAAGGCGGCCAGGGCCCGGCCCCGCTCCCGCAACGGGAAGGTCTGGACCACGATGGCCAGCGCAGCCGGAAACATGATGGCCCCACCGGCTCCCTGGAGTACCCGGAACGACACGATCCAGGCCTCGGCCGCGCTCCCCTTCGGGGTCAGCCCGCACATGGCCGAGGCACCGGCGAAGACCACCACTCCGAGTACCACCATGCGGCGGTGTCCGAGGGTGTCGGCCAAGCGGCCGCCGAAGGCGAAGAGGGCGGCCAGCGACAGCAGGTAGGCGTTGATCACCCATTGCACACCGGTGCTGGTGAGGCCGAGCTCCCGCTGGATCTGCGGCACGGCGATGGAGACGATGGTCTGGTCGATGAAGATCATCGCGACGGCGAAGATCATCGCCGCCAGGATCAGGTTCCTGGACTGACCGCCTTCGCCACCCCTGGTCGCCATCGTCCTCCCGTGGCGACCGGCGGGGTCGCATCATCAGGCCCGAAGATCACCTTAGCTCGCCGACAACGTCGTTCCGGGCTTCCGGCCGGGGGCGTTTCTCCCTGCTCACGGGCCGAAGACCAATCCATCCGGGCCGGCTCGGACGTATACAGGGCAGCAGATCATGAAGTCCTCTCGGCGGCGGCGACGCGGCCAGGCGACCCCGAGCGCGGGGGATTGGAGATGGGAACGTGAGGAACAGAGGCACCAGGGGACGGCGGGACCTCGGCGGTAGCCTGGAACGTCGACGTGAGCCGCAGGATCGAGAACATCGGGGCCGTCCTCGGACCTCGGGACGGAGTGAGCGTGGGGCGAGTCGCATCGGCCCATGAGGCCGTCCGAGATCCGGCCCGGCGATCCGGCCCGGTCGCCGTGGTGAACGTCCGCAGCGCGCCCGGGAATCCTTCCGACGAGGCGCTCATGGCCGGCATGGCCATCGGGGACGAGCTGGCCGCCCTCACCTTCGTCCGCCGTTACCAGAAGCGGGTCTTCGGCTTGGCCGTGCGCCTGCTCGACGACGCCGGGGCGGCCGAGGACGTCGCCCAGGAGGCTCTGCTCCGGGCCTGGCGCCATGCGCCCGTGTTCGACGCCCGTCGCGGCACGGTGACGTCGTGGGTGCTCACCATCACCCGCAACCTGGCCATCGATGCCATCCGGCAGCGGCGGGCCAACCCGACCGACCCCGACGAGCTGGTGGCGTTGGGACTGGCCGGCGTCGGTCAGCCGGTGGAGGAACTGGCCATGGCGAGCCAGCTCTCGCCGAACCTGCGAACGGCGCTGCACGCCCTGCCCGCCGAGCAGCGGCGCGCCACCTTGCTCGCCGCCCTCTACGGTCGAACGGCCCAGGAGATCAGCGTGTCCGAGTCCATCCCGCTCGGCACGGCCAAGACCCGCATCCGGGCCGGGCTGCAGAAGCTGCGAGCCGCGCTCGACGACGCCAAGGGGCCGTCATGACCGACCATGACGATGTCGTGGCCCATGACCGCATGCGCGCCGAGTTGCCCGAGCTGGCCGCCGACGTGTTGGACGGCCGGGCCCGCGCCGAGCTCCTCGATCACGTCGACAACTGCCCCAACTGCGCCCTCGAGCTCGAGGAGCTCACTGCGGCCGCCGACGGCCTGGTCCATCTGGGCGGCGAGGTCGATCCACCGGTGGGCTTCGAGAGCCGCGTCTTGGCGGCGATGCAACGCAACCCGCCCCGGTCCCCGCGGCACAACCCGCCGTGGCGCCGGCCCCTCGTGGCCGTGACCGCGGCGGCCGCCGTCATCGCCCTCGCCTTCGGCCTCGGCTGGGCCGTCCATCCCCTCGGCGGCCCGGCTCGTCACACCGCGGTGACGGTGCCGCCCACCGTCGGCGACCATCCCGTCGATGCATCCCTCGTCTCCGCCGGGCGGACGGTGGGCGTCGTCTCCGTGTATGCGGGCGATCCGGCCTGGCTGTCGATGCGGGTCGACGGTTCGCCCTGGACCGGGCCGATCCGGTGCACGGTCACGTCGGCCGACGGCATCTCCCGCACCGTCGGCTGGTTCTCGCTGACATCGGGGTTCGGGACCTGGATGGTCCCGCTGCCGGCGGGGACGCACTCGGTGCGCTCCGCCTCGTTGGTGGACTCCGGCGGGAAGCTCCTGGCTACCGCCCGCTTCACTCCTGCGGTCATCGACGCCTGAGGTCGACCGGACGCGGCACGACGGACCGGCCGGTTGGTACCATGCCGCGATGGGTTGGCCGCGCCGGGGACGGACATGAGCCTCGCATCCGCCATCACCGCCACCAGTGCCGGGCTCGGCGCCCTCTACGGGGTCATCGCCTTCGTCCTCTGGGTCGTGGTGCTGGTGTGGATCTACAACATCGCCCGGCGCAAGGGTCGTCACGCCGTCGGGTGGGTGATCCTCGGTTTCTTCTTCTGGCTCCTGGCGCTCATCTTGGTCTTGCTCCTGCCTTCGAAGCGGACGACCGAGACGTACCGGGGCGACTAGCCGCGGCTCGGGGGCGATCGCACCGACCCTGCTAGGGTCGGCCCGAGTTGCACAGGTAGCACATCGGGGAAGCCGGTCGAAGTCCGGCGCTGGTCCGCAACCGTGGGTGACGAGCACTGGTGCTCGTCACGAGCCGGGATACCGACGTCTACCGCTTGAGTCCCTGTCCGTCGAGAATTGCGGCAAGGGCTCGGTCGGTCACGGGTCCGCGCAGGCTCCGTGGAGCCTCCGGGTCGTTGCCCGGAAATGAGCGCTGACCTCATGCACAAGCACCGACTCCTGACCACGGCAGCCCTCGGAGCCGCCCTGGTCGTGACCCTCGCCGCGGCACCGGCGCCGGCCACGGCCTCCTCACCGCCGCCGGGCCTCCCCCAGAGCGCGGCCGCCCAGCTCGGAGCCACCTGGCTGGCCCACCAACTCACCCCGACCGGCTACGTACCCTCCTCGACCATGCCGGGCCAGCCCGACCTGGTGTCCACGGCCAACACCGTCCTGGCCCTGGCCGCAGCCGGCGTCGACCCCACCGGGGCCAAGGCCGCGCTCAGCTACGTCGGCGCCCACCTGAGCCAGTACGTGACGGTGAGCGGGGCCGACGGTCCCGGACAGCTGGCCCTGCTCATCCTGGACGCCCATGCCCTCGGTGTGAATCCGCGGTCCTTCGCCGGCACCGATCTCGTGGCCCGGCTGCTGGCCACGCAGCGCCCGTCCGGCCCGGACACCGGACTCTTCGGTGTCCAGGACCCCAGCTTCGACGGCGCCTTCCGCCAGGGACTCGCCCTGGCCGCGCTGGCGGCTGCGGGAGGCACCGCCCCGGCTCCAGTCGCAGCCGCCGTCACCTGGCTGACCGGCCAACAGTGCCCTGACGGGGGTTGGACCAGCTTCCTCACGGTGAGCAACCCATGCTCCGGCAACCCGTCGACCTTCAACGGCCCCGACACCAACTCGACCGCGCTGGCCATCGAAGGGCTCGGGGCCGTGGGGGCTCTGGGAACGGTGACAAAAGCCAACGCCCTGGCCTTCGTCACCGGCGCTCAGGACGCCGACGGGGGATGGAGCTTCTTCCCCAATACCGTGACCACGCCCGGGACGACCGATCCCGATTCGACCGCACTGGTGATCCAGGCCATCGAGTCCCTCGGCCAGTCACCGTCAGCCCCGACGTTCGTGAAGGCCGGTGGGGACCCGGTCACCTCCCTGTTGTCCTTCCAGATCACATCGGGGTCGGGTCGCGGGGCCCTCGCCTTCTCGCCCGGCACCGGCCCGAACGCGCTCGCCACCTACCAGGGGGTGCCCGCCCTGGCCGGCGTGACCTTCCCCTTCCGGGCCACGTTCCCCGGGCGCGGCTACTGGCTGGTCGCCTCCGACGGCGGGGTGTTCACCTTCGGTGACGCCGGCTTCTTCGGGTCGACCGGCGCCCTCACCCTCAACAAGCCCATCGTCGGCATGGCCTCCACCCCCGACGGCGCCGGCTACTGGCTGGTCGCCTCCGACGGCGGGGTGTTCACCTTCGGTGACGCCGGCTTCTTCGGGTCGACCGGCGCCCTCACCCTCAACAAGCCCATCGTCGGCATGGCCTCCACCCCCGACGGCGCCGGCTACTGGCTGGTCGCCTCCGACGGCGGGGTGTTCACCTTCGGTGACGCCGGCTTCTTCGGGTCGACCGGCGCCCTCACCCTCAACAAGCCCATCGTCGGCATGGCCTCCACCCCCGACGGCGCCGGCTACTGGCTGGTCGCCTCCGACGGCGGGGTGTTCACCTTCGGTGACGCCGGCTTCTTCGGGTCGACCGGCGCCCTCACCCTCAACAAGCCCATCGTCGGCATGGCCTCCACCCCCGACGGCGCCGGCTACTGGCTGGTCGCCTCCGACGGCGGGGTGTTCACCTTCGGTGACGCCGGCTTCTTCGGGTCGACCGGCGCCCTCACCCTCAACAAGCCCATCGTCGGCATGGCCTCCACCCCCGACGGCGCCGGCTACTGGCTGGTCGCCTCCGACGGCGGGGTGTTCACCTTCGGTGACGCCGGCTTCTTCGGGTCGACCGGCGCCCTCACCCTCAACCGACCGATGGTCGGCACCGCCGGGCCGGACGGGGCCGGAGGGTGACACGGCCGGCGTGGCGCCTCCGGGCGGCCGCGCTCGTGGTCGGCAGCGCTTCGGCCGTGCTCGCCTCGAGCGGGCCCTTCGCCTTGCTGCCCTTCGGTGATCTGGCCCGGGCGGCGGCGGCGGACACCTCGGTGGCGGTGGCCTTCGTCGTGGACTTCGGAGGGGGGGCGGCACCCGTCGTGGGCTGCGTCAAGGTGCCGAGCGGCACCAACGGCTACCAGGCCCTCGCCGCCTTCACCGCCCAGGAACAGGAGCAGGCCCCGACCTACAACGCCTCCCAGCTCTTGTGCTCGATCAACGCCATCCCGGGCAGCGGCTGCGGCCAGTCGGTCCCCGGCGGGTACGTCTACTGGTCCTACTGGCAGGGCGGTTCGGGTCGCTGGGCGTATGCCAACACCGGGGCCTTCGCCGCCGTGCAGCCGGGCGACGTGCAGGGATGGCGCTTCGAGAACCCGGGCCAGGCCAACCCGACCGACCCCCCGCCGGCGGCATCGCCCGACTACTCCGCCATCTGCGGCGGCGGTGACGGCGACCTCCACCACCGCGCCGGCCGGGCCGTCGGCCGGGGCCGGCCCCACGACGGGGTCCGCCGCCGTCACCCCGGGTGGTTCGGTACCGGCTGCACCGTCCCCGGGGTCGGCTGGGGCCACCGGGCCCAACGGCTCGGCCGGGACCGCCCCGCCGGCGAGCCAGGGGAAGAGCGGCACGACGTTGCCGGGGTCGTCGGGGTCGCCGGCGTCGCCGGCGCCGGCCACCGGTAGCCACGGTGCCGCTCCCGCCCCCGGACCGGCTCGGGCACCCACGCCGAGTCGTTGCCCGCCAGCCGCGCCGCGGCCGAGACCGAGGGGTCATCGGCGCTGCCGGCCGTCATCGGCGCGGGCCTGGTGCTGCTGCTGGGTGGTCTCGCCTTCTGGCGGTGGCGAAAGCGCCCGAGGATGCCATGATCGGGCGCCGGCCCGTCTCGTCACGACGTCGGGGGCTGCACCCGGCGGCATGGTGGCTCTGGGCCGGCTGCCTGGCCGGCGCAGCCAGCCGCACCACCAACCCCTTGTTGCTCGGCCTTCTGGCCGCGGTGGTGGCGTTCGTGGTGGCGGTGTGCCGGACCTCCGCGCCCTGGTCGCGGTCGCTGGCCGTCTTCGTCCGCCTCGGCCTGGTCGTCATCGTTCTCCGGGTGCTGCTCGAGATCGTCTTCGGCGACCGATTGCCCGGCCACGTGCTCTTCACCTTGCCGCAGGTGCCCCTGCCCGCCTGGGCCGCCGGGGTCAGCATCGGCGGTGAGGTCACCGCCGAGGGGGTCATCCAGGCCGCGGTCGAAGGTCTCCGCTTGGCGGTGGTGCTGATCTGCTTCGGGGCGGCGAACTCCCTGGCCAGCCCCTACCGGCTGCTGCGCTGCCTCCCGTCGGTGCTCTACGAGGCCGGGGTGGCCGTCACCGTGTCGCTGTCGTTCGCGCCCGAGCTGGTCATGGCCATCGCCGATGTGCGTGACGCCCGGCGGCTGCGCGGTCGTCCCACCCGCGGCGTGGCCGGCCTCCGGGGCATGGCCATTCCCGTACTGGAGAGCGCGCTGGACCGCTCGTTGCAGCTCGCCTCGTCGATGGACGCACGGGGGTACGGGCGCCGCCAGGCGCGCCCGGTGCGGACCCGGCGCCTGGCCGGTGGATCCACGGCCATGGGCCTGTTGCTGATCGTGGCCGGCGTCTATGGCGCCCTCGACCCCGGTTCGCTCCCGGCCGGCGGTCTGCCCTTCATCGCCACGGGAGCGTCCCTCGTCGGCCTGGGCATGGTGGTCAGCGGACGGCGGAGCAATCGGACTCGCTATCGCCCGGATCTGTGGGCCGCGGCCGAATGGGCGGTCGTGGCGTCAGGGGCGGTGACGCTGACGAGCCTCATCGTGGCCACGGCGCTGGGGACGGCCGGGCTCCAGATGCCCGTGTACCCGCTCCACCTCCCGACCCTCCCGGTCCTGCCGACGGTCGGGATCCTCTGCGGGCTGGTGCCGGCCCTGTCCGCTCCGGTGGAGCGGCCCACGGCCGTCGGGCGGACCGGCCCCGGCGCCATTGTCCGGGCGGCCGCGGGCCGAGGAGAGCCTGGCGTGATCCGCTTTGCCGGCTTCAGCTTCTCGTATGCCGGGGCGCCGACGCCGACCCTGCGCAAGGTCGACCTGACCATCGAGGAGGGCGAACTGTGCCTGGTGATCGGGCCGACGGGGGCGGGCAAGACGACACTGCTCCGGGCCATCAACGGCTTGGTGCCCCACTTCACCGGCGGGCACGCTTCGGGCGAGGTGCGGGTCGCCGGACGCTCGACCCGGGAGTTCCCGCCTCGCGAGTTGGCCGATGTCGTCGGCCTGGTGGGCCAGGATCCGGCCGCCAGCTTCGTCACCGACACGGTCGAGGACGAGCTGGCCTACACCATGGAGAACCTCGGGATCGCCCCGAGCGCCATGCGCCGGCGCGTGGAGGACACGCTCGACCTGCTCGGGTTGCACGACGTGAGGGAACGACCGTTGTCCGCCCTGTCCGGCGGCCAGCAACAGCGGGTCGCCATCGGGGCGGTGCTCTGTGCCTCCCCCGCGTCTTGGTCCTGGACGAGCCGACCTCGGCGCTCGACCCGGCCGCCGCCGAAGAGGTCCTGGCCTCGCTGACCCGCCTGGTCCACGACCTCGGCATCACCGTCGTGCTGGCCGAGCACCGCCTCGAGCGGGTCGTCCCGTTCGCCGACCGGGTGGCACTGGTGCCGGGCGGCGGGGACCCGCTGGTCGTCGGGCCGACCGCCGAGGTCATGAAGGGGGCGCCGGTGGCGCCCCCCATCGTCGAGCTCGGCCGGGCTGCCGGCTGGAGCCCGCTGCCGTTGTCGGTCCGCGACGCCCGCCGGCTGGCCGGCCCCCTGATCCGGCGGCTTCGAGCGGCGCCACACTCGCTCACCCCGGCGGCCGGCGGGCCACCGGTGGCGGTGGCCGAGGTCGAGCGCCTGGCGGTGACGTTCGGTGAGGTGGCGGCGTTGCGGGGGGTGAGCCTGTCGTTGGCGGCCGGCGAGATCGTGGCCGTGATGGGTCGGAACGGCTCGGGCAAATCGACATTGTTGGGCCAGCTGGCCGGTCTCCGGCAGCCGACCCGCGGGCAGGTTCGGGTCATGGCCCAGCCACCGACCGACGTGCCGGCCCGGCGGCTCATCCGGATGGTCGGCCTGGTGCCCCAGGAGCCCGGCCTCCTCCTGTACGGGGAATCGGTGGGCGAGGAGTGCCGCGCCGCCGACCGGGAGACGGGCCTCGAGCCGGGCGAGACGGCGGCTGCCCTGGAGGGCATCGTGGGAGGCCTCGACCCGGAGCGGCATCCGCGCGACCTCTCGGAGGGCCAGCGCCTGGCCCTCGCCCTGGCCGTGGTGCTGGCGCCCCGCCCTCGTCTCATCCTGCTGGACGAGCCCACCCGCGGCCTCGACTACCCGGGCAAGGAGCGACTGGTGGCCATCGTCCGCCGGTTGGCGGCCGAGGGGGCCTGTGTGGTGATGGCCACCCACGACGTGGAACTGGTAGCCAAAGTGGCCGGCCGGGCGGTGGTGCTGGCCGAAGGCGAGGTGGTGGCCGACGGCCGGGCCCGGGACGTGGTGTGCCATTCGCCCGTGTTCGCGCCCCAGGTGGCGAAGATCCTGGCCCCCGAACCCTGGCTCACGGTGGAAGAGGTGGTCGGCGCCCTGGGGAGGGCCGATCATGGCTAGGCCTTCGGGGTCGACCGCGGTCGTCCGATTCGGGAGACGGGCGTCGGTGCTGGTGGCCGTCACCTCGGCGGTGGGCGTCGTCGGGTTCTGCTGGCCGCTCCTGATCCACGGCCACTCGAACGCCAACCTGGCCCATTCCGCCGATGCCCCGTGGCTGTTCGTGGCCGTGCTGCCCCTCCTCCTGGCCGTGGTGCTCGGCGAGCTGGCCGAGGGCGCCTTCGACGCCAAGGCCATCGCCCTGCTCGGCATCCTCGCCGCCTGTGGCGCCGCCCTCCGCATCCCGAGCCCCGGGCTCGCCGGCTTCGAGCCCGTCTTCTTCCTGCTCATCCCGGCGGGCCGGGTCCTCGGCCGTGGCTTCGGCTTCGTGCTCGGTGCCGTCACCATCGCCGCCTCGGCCCTGATCACCGGGGGCATCGGTCCCTGGCTGCCCTTTCAGATGTTCGGAGCGGCCTGGATGGGGTTCGGTGCCGGATGCCTCCCTCCGGCCAAGGGGCGGGCGGAGCTGGCCATGCTGGCCGCCTATGCCGCGGTGGCCGCCATCGCTTACGGCACACTCCTCAATCTCTGGTTCTGGCCCTTCGGAGCCGGGACGACCTCGAGCTTCTCCTTCCAGCCCGGGGCCGGCGGCTGGCACAACCTGCACAGCTTCATCCTCTTCGACCTGACCACCTCGCTGGGTTTTGACATCACCCGGGCGGTCACCAACGCCGTCCTCGTCCTGCTGCTCGGACGGCCGGTCCTCGGGGCCCTGCGCCGCGCCTCCCGGCGGGCCGCCTTCGACGCCTCGGTCAGCTACTGAGCCAGGCGGCGAGGCGCGGGCACGGCTCGACTCCGATCACCCCGTCGAGGTCGAAGACGACGAGGGACGCGCCGCACAGCTTGGCTGGGCGACCGAACGACGATCCCGCCCCTGCTCGTCGCGCCCGGTTGCGCCGTCTCGGTCGTTCCGTTTGCCTCCACCTGGTCGGGGTAGTTCGATGGATGGCGTGGCGGGCCGTGTCGCGGAAGGAGCCCCCATGGACCAGCCGGGTGAGACCCCAGTGAGCGAGGAGCTCCTCGACGAGGCACTGGAGGAGTCGTTCCCGGCCAGTGATCCGCTGTCCTTCTGGTCGGGCCGGGATCATCGCCGCGGTCACCGGGCCCTCCCCGCCGGACGGGGTGAGGACGACCGGGCACCAGGACCGTGAGCGAGATCAGCGATCGGGAAGGGCCCGGGACTCCGGGCGTAGGCCAGGCCTCAGGGCGTCGGCCGTAGGGCCTTTGCCTCGGCTGCGGCCATCTTGAACCACACCCGCTTGCCGGCCGGCAACGGATCGACGCCCCATTCGTCCGACAGGACATCGACGATCATCAGGCCGCGCCCCCGCTCGGCCAGGCGAACCACCGGTTGGAGCGTGGGCACGCCCGGACCTTGGTCGCTGACCACCACACTGACCGATCTTCGATCCAGGTGGATGGCGAGCACGATGGGCGGCCGGCCGTGGGTGACCGCATTGGTCACCAGTTCGTCGGTCATGACGGCGGCCGTCTCGACGTGATCGGAATCCAGCCCCCGCAGCACGCGTCGTACCAGCTCTCGACTCTGTTGGACCGATTGGACGGCAGGCTCGAGCGCCAGTTCCCAGGTGACCACCGATCTACCGCCCCGTCGTGGCGCTCCCGATCACCGGCTGTCGCAGCGCTCCCACAAGGAGTTACGTACCCCGCCGACCCGGCCCTCAACCGGAACCCGGCCGCGAAACGGGATGCCCGGCCGATCGGGACGAACACCTGTTCGTCTACACTCGACCAGGCCATGCGTTCGCGGCAGCCTTCATTGTTCGAGGCCGGGGAAGTCGGCCTGGGCCCCCTCCCCGGCTGGGTGGAACGGACCGACCTCGGCGACGGGGCTTGGATCGAGTTGCGCCGTCGAGTGGGTGGCCGGGTCCGGCGAGCTGTTCGATCGGCTCCTCGGGAACGTCCCATGGAAGGCCGACCAGCGTGTCATGTACGGGAGGAAGGTGGACGTCCCCCGTCTCGTGTCGTTCTTCGACGACGGCTCGCCGCTGCCCGACCCCCTGCTCGACCGGGCCATGACCGCGCTCAACGCCCACTACGGCCAAGCCGACCCGTTCCGAACGGTGGGGTGCTGTCTCTACCGCGCCGGCGGCGACAGCGTGGCCTGGCACGGCGACCGGATCGGGCGGGGTGCGGTCGAGGACACGGTCGTGGCCGTCGTCTCCCTGGGCGGCCGGCGGCGGTTCCTGCTCCGTCCAAAGGGCGGCGGCCCCGCCGTCGGCTACACCCTCGGAGCCGGTGACCTGCTGGTCATGGGAGGCAGCTGCCAGCGTACGTGGGAGCACTCGGTGCCGAAGACCGCACGGGTCGTCGAGCCCCGCATCAGCGTCCAGTTCCGACCGTCCGGCGTCGGCTGACCGGGTTCTGGCTCATGCCCCGGGTGGACCCACCCCACCGCCGGGCCGAGGCGACATCCGACACTACGCTGCCGGTTGGGCGCGCCGAAGGCCGGTGAGCCTGACGAGCATCTCCTGGAGGTTGACCCATGGCTCAGAGTGCCGGATTGCACGAGCCCGAAGCCAGCCTGGCACCCGAGACCATCGACCGGCACCGGGCGATCACGTCGATCCAGGAAGAGCTCGAAGCCGTCGACTGGTACGACCAGCGGGTGGATGCCGCAACCGACATTGAGCTGGCCGGCATTCTGGCCCACAACCGGGACGAGGAGAAGGAGCATGCCGCCATGACGCTGGAGTGGCTGCGCCGTCACGATCCGGTCCTGGATCGGCATCTCCGGACCTATCTCTTCACCACCGATCCGGTGCTCGAGACCGAGGCCGGGGCAGGCGCAGGACCGGCCGGGAACGGCGTCGGTGGGTCACTCGGCATCGGGGGCCTCCCGGCCGAGCGCTACGTCTAGATATCCCACGCCTCTAACTTGTCAAGCGGCCCGGGTGAGCTCAAGTGCTGCTCGGTGACCCCAGGCAGTGCCTTCGTCGTAGTTGGTGTGGCTGACGAGGCAGCCGTGAAGGATGCCGACAAGCCGATTGCCGACGTGTCGCAGCGCCGCGTGGTGGCTGTCTCCTGCAGCCCTGCGGTAGTCGTAGAAGGCCCGAGCCCCTGGTGAGGCGGTAAGGGATGCGAAGGCCCAGAGGTAGAGGGCATCGGCCAGGCGCATGTTGCGGGCGTAGCGGGCGAGAACGAACCGTCTGGTGCCTGAGGCCCGGGTGATGGGCGACGTGCCGGCGTAGTTTTTGCGACACTTGGCGGTGGCGTACCGGTTCGGCTCATCGCCGAATTCGCCGAGCACCCGGGCGCTGAGGATGGTCCCTAGTCCTGGCAGGGATCGGACCACCTCGGCATCCGGGTGTTGCTCAAAATGGACTTCGAGCTCCTGAGCGAGCTCGGCAACTTGGGCATTCATGGTGGCGATCACCGCCACCGTGGCCGAGACGGACGATCCCATGGCCGTGGCCACCAAGGCCGAGCCCTGCAGTTGCGGTGCCCGCAGGACCTGTTGGATCTCCCCGGCCCGTTGATCCACCCGGCGCTGGCGACCACCGCGTCGCAAGGCGGCAGCGATCTTGGACCGGGACAGACCGGCCCCGAGTGTCGGCGTGGGGGCCAGCTTCAGCACCTCGAGGGCGTCACCGCTGGTCAGGTCGTCGAAGGCGACCAGAGCCGCCGGATAGAACTCCCGCAGGCTGGAGCGCAGGAAGTTGGTCTGGCGAGTCCGCGACCAGATCATGGTCTGGTGGGCCCTGGCCAGAACCTTGATGGCCTCGGCCAGTTCGCTGTCCCCGGCCACCGGACGGTGGTTGTGCCGGTCGGTCCGGACCATGTCGGCCAGCACCTTGGCGTCCCCGGGGTCGGACTTGGCCCCTGAACTCGAGTGCCGGTCCCGATAGCGGGAGGTCGACATCGGGTTCACCGCAAACACCTGGTAGCCGGTGGCCACCAGCGCGTCCACGAACAAGCCCCGGTCGGTCTCGATCCCGATCACCACCTCGACGGGCTCTTCGGCGTGGTTGCCCACCATCTCGTGGAACCGGGCGATGCCCTCCACCCCTTCGGGCAGCCGGCCACCGGCCAGACGCTTGCCGTCCTCATCCTGGACGAACACATCGTGGTGGGCTTCCGCCCAGTCCACTCCAACAAAGACCATCACCCTCGCTCCTCTCCATCGACGGTCACTCCATACGAGCCCGAGGACTCCAGCAGCTTCCTAATGGATTAGTGCTCGAGGCACGACATCCCACCAGCCGTCCGAGGAGACCTCACCGACCAACAGGGGCACGATCTAGACGCAGGACTCAAGGCCCGGCCACAGTCAGTGCTCACCTGTTGGCGGCTCGGTGACCAGCCTCACCCGCTCAAGGGTCGAACTGGTCGATCCCCATTAGCCCCCGTCTCCGACCGGGGCGAAGAGGTCGCCCAGCCGGTCCACCCGGTCGAGCACGTCCCGGGCGGTGAAACGGAGCCGATCAGGGTCCTCGGCATCCGCACAGGCTTCGACCTCCTCCCACGTGACGGGCGTCGACGCCAGAGGCTCGGGTCGCGCCCGCAGCGAGTAGGCGGCGATGGTGGTCTTGGCCGGGTGGTTCTGGCTCCAGTCGATGAGCACCTTGCCCCGCCGCAGGGACTTCCGCATGTTGGACACCACCAGATCGGGACGCTGCTCCTCGATCCCGCCCGCCACCCGGTAGGCGGCGTCCCGCAGCTCGTCCCAGGACATCGTCCCGTCGAGAGGACGGTAGAGCTGGAGCCCCTTGGATCCACTGGTCTTCGCCACGCAGGTCGCGTCCGGACCGAGCGCGGCGACGATCAGCGACGCCACCCGGCAGCACTCCACGATGCCGGTGCCCTCCCCGGGATCGAGATCGAACACCATGAGGTCAGGGGGCGCCGGAAGGGACCGCCGGGTTCCGACCCGCCAGAGCGGAACGTGGAGCTCGATGGTTGCCAGATTGGCCGCCCAGACCACGGAAGGCACGTCGCACAGGACGCAGTAGTCGATGGTGCCGCCCTCCTCGCTGGACGGAACCGCCACGCTGTGCACCCATTCGGGCGCGTGCACCGGCCGGTGCTTCTCGAAGAACGACGGTCCCTCCACGCCGTCGGGATACCGCTTCATGGTGAGCGGACGGTCCCGCACGTGCGACAGCATCACCGGGGCGATGCGGGCGTAGTAGTCGATCATCTCGCCCTTGGTGAAGCCGGCGGCGGGGTAGAGGACCTTGTCGAGGTTGGAGATGGTCAGCTCCCGACCGTCCACCCTGGTTCGCACCGATCCGGCGCGCTCAGGACTCATGGACCACCTCCGACGGCCTCTTGTCGCTCCGGATCCCGCGCCAGACCGGATGGCGAAGCCGGCCATCGGGGGTCCACTCGCTGAAGCGAACCTCGCCGACCAGCAGGGGCCGGACCCAGGTGACACCGGCACCGACCTCCCGCCGGAGGTCCTCGTCGAAGGGGCTCGACGCACTGGCCATGGGGGCGAGCTCGGCCACCAGGCGCTCCATCGCCGACTGGGAGAAGCCCGTGCCCACCTTGCCGGCGTAATGAAGCGTGCCGCCCCCGTCGCCGCCGGGGGTGACGGGCACGCCCACCAGCAGCGAACCGAACAGGCCACGGCGGTTGCCCTGACCGGGGGTCAATCCCCCCACGACCACCTCCTGGGTGCGGTGGAGCTTCACCTTGACCCAGTCGGGGCTCCTCGCTCCCGGCCGGTAGGGGCTGGTCGTGCGTTTGGCCACCACGCCTTCCATCCCGAGCTGGCCGGCGATGCGGAGCACCTCCGACCCGGGGTCGTCCCGGAACGCCGGGGTGACGGCCCAGCGCGGACCGGCGAGCCCGAGGGACTCGAGCTCGCCGCGCCGCTCGTGGTAGGGGGTCGGCAGCAGGGAGCGGCCATCGCGGTGGAGGAGGTCGAACAGGACCAGGCTGGCCGGATCGGCCGCCGCCGCCTTCCGTACGCTGGCCGCCGACGTGACGTGCATCCTCCGCTGCAGTCGTGAGAACGATGGATGTCCGCGCTCGTCGAGGGCCACGAGTTCGCCATCCAGGAGGAGCTGGGCGGATCCGACGGCCTCGCCGAAATCGCGCAGTTCGGGGAAGGAGGCGGTCGTGTCGTTCCCGTTCCGGGTGAGGGCGCGCACGCGGCCCCCGTCCACCCACAGCAACACCCGGATCCCGTCCCACTTGAACTCGTAGGACCAGTCCTCACCCTCGGGAGGCCGGTCGGCCGGCACGGCCAGCATGGGGGAGAGCTTGTCCGGGAGGGGGAGCCACCCCTCGGGTGGGGGGTCCATGCGGTGGATCATCCAGTTCTTCCCCGTGGCGAAGAGGACGTACCGTCCGGTGGCCCGCTTTCCGTGGAGCACCACCATCACCTCACGCTCCGTCCATTTCTCGAGCTCGTACGTGCCATGGTCCCAGACGGACACCGCACCACCGCCGTACTCCGTGGCCGGGATACTGCCGCTGAACCCGGCGTACTCGAGCGGGTGGTCCTCGGTCGGCACGGCCAGGTGGTTGTGGTCGGGGTCCGGAGGCAGGCCCTTGGGGAGCGCCCACGACACCAGCACGCCCTCGCGCTCCAGACGGAAGTCCCAATGGAGGGCGGTGGCGTGGTGTTCCTGGATGACGAAGCCGGGCGCTCCCTCGGATCGGCCCCGCCTGGACCGGCCCCGGGGCGGCACGGGCTCGGGGGTGCGGCTGGGATCTCGTTTGCGCCGGTAGGTCTCGAGGGAAGAATCGGCCATGACCGGATCGATACCCGTTCTCCGTGTGCCTGTCCCAGGGATCTCGCTCTGCCCGCAGCAGCGTAGCCGCGCAGAGCTCGGCGCTAACGTGGTCACCGATGATGGACGAGGTGTTCGAGGTGTCGGAGGAGGCCGCCGACCGCTATCGCGTGGTGGCCGTGGCCGGTGAGGTCGACGTGGCTACCGCCCCGCGGCTCCGTGACCGGCTGGACGAGGCCATCGACCGTGGCCCGCCCCTGCTGGTCGCGGATCTCTCGTCGGTGACCTTCATCGACTCGATGGGGCTGGGCGTCCTCATCGGCGCGGCGAAGCGGGTCGACGAGGCCGGCGTCACCCTACGGGTCGTGATCGCCGAGCCCCGGATCCTCAAGCTGTTCGAGATCACCGGCCTGCTGGAGATCTTCACCATCGTCTCCTCCCGGGAGCAGGCCATCGCACCATGACCACGTCCCATCCGCCCGGCGCCCGGAACGGCAACCTGGCCGGAGACGGGGACCGGGACGTCGTCGAGCTGAGCATCCCGGTCCGGGCCGACCTGGTCGTGCTGGCCCGGTTGACGGCGGCGACCGTGGGCTCCCGGGCCGGCTTCGACGTCGAGGAGATCGAGGATCTGCGCCTGGCGGTGGACGAGCTCTGCGTGTGGCAGGTCGGCGACGGGGCCGGAGGGCGCCTGTCGCTCCGGTTCGTCCGGTGTGGCCCGGATGTCGAGGTCTCCTGCATCCACCATCCCGACGGCCCGGCGGGCAACGAGAGGCCGAGCTCGGCTCCCGATGGTCTGTCGGCCACCATCCTCGATGCCCTGGTCGACGAACACGGTCAAGACGACCGCGGCGGCGAGCGACTGATCTGGTTGCGGAAGCGACGGGCACGGTCCGAGACCTGATGTCCGGACCGGTGGAGCGAGCCGGGCAAGGGCGGGAGAAGTTCGTCGAGTTC
Source organism: uncultured Acidimicrobiales bacterium (assembly GCA_963710495.1). Classification (GTDB taxonomy): domain Bacteria; phylum Actinomycetota; class Acidimicrobiia; order Acidimicrobiales; family RAAP-2; genus Bog-756. The sequence continues at coordinate 468,974 of CAVQAI010000009.1, read as the reverse complement.
GCACGGACGCGAGAGAAGCGGCTTCGCGACGAGCTGGTGGAGGAGCACCTCGGCCTGGCCTACCAACTGGCGCGTCGCTTCTCCGATCGTGGGGAGCCCTACGACGATCTGGCGCAGGTGGCATCGGTGGCCCTCATCCGGTCGGTTGACCGGTTCGACCCGGCCCGCGGGGTCGAGTTCAGCACCTTCGCCACCCGCACGGTGATCGGTGAGCTCAAACGGCACTTCCGCGACCGGGGCTGGGCCATCCGCGCACCCCGGCGCATCCAGGAGCTGTACCTCGAGCTCGGTCCCGTCGCCGAGTCGCTCGCCCACCGTCTCGGTCGGCCCCCGACGGTGACGGAGCTGGCCGAGGCGGTGGGGTCCTCGGAGGAGGCGGTATTGGAGGCGCGCGAGGCCGGCCTGAGCTACCGGACGAGCTCCATCGATGCCCCCGACCGCCAGGACGGCGCCCTCGCCGCCCGCCTCGGCGAGCTGGATGCCGGCTTCGGCGGCACCGAGGACCGTATGGTGCTGGCCATCTCCCTGGCCGAGCTGTCCGAGCGCGAGCGGACCATTCTCAACCTGAGCTTCGTCGAGGGTCTCACCCAGTCACAGATCGCCGACCGTATCGGGATCAGCCAGATGCACGTCTCGCGTCTGATTGCGGCCAGCTTGGCCAAGCTGCGCCGCGCCTTCACCGCCGGGGAGTGAGCCGAGCGGGCCCGTGTCGACACGGGCCGGCCCCGGTAGCCTCGGCCGGGGCCCCCACCGGGCCCGGCGAGGAGTCGACGATGGGTCAGTGGAGCCGGGAGGAGATCGAGGGTGCGTTCGGCCGCTACCAGGAGGTGGCCGCGGCGGCCGGGTCCTCGGGCGATTGGCGGGCGTGGGCCGACCTGTTCACCGAGGACGCCACCTACATCGAACACCACTTCGGGACGTTCCGTGGGCGGGACGCCATCTACGGGTGGATCAGCTCCTGCATGGCCGATTACCCGGGCCGGGACATGCCCGAATTCCCCATCGGGTGGTCGGTGATCGACGAGGAGCGCGGCTGGGTGGTGTGCCAGGTGTGGAACCGGATGCGGGATCCGGGTGACGGCTCGATCCATCAGGAGTACAACGTCACGCTGCTCAAGTACGCCGGGGACCAGCACTGGTCCTACGAGGAGGACATCTACAACCCGCTACGGTTCGGCGCCATGGTGGAGGGGTGGGAGGCGGCCCGGCAAGCCTCCTCCTCGGACTGAGGCGGCGGGTCGGCCGGCACGACCCCGGCGCCTGCCACCGCCGGCCGCTCGCACTACCGTGATCCCATGGACGTCCGGAGGCTGGGGAGAACCGGGCACCGCTCGTCGGTGGCCGTGCTGGGCGGCGCGGCCTTTTGGGACACGGATCCGGAGACCGCCGGGGCGGCCCTGGCCGGCGCCATCGACGCCGGCGTCAACCACCTCGACGTGGCCCCCCAGTACGGTCGGGCCGAGGAGTTGCTCGGCCCCCACATCCCCGCCGTACGCGACCGGCTGTTCGTGGCCTGCAAGACCCTGCGGCACAGCGCCGACGGAGTGAGGGCGCAGCTCGAGAACTCGCTGGATGTGCTGTGCTGCGACCACTTCGACCTCTACCAGCTGCACGCCGTCACCGACATCCAGGAGCTGGACGCCCGCGCCGGCGCGCTGGAGGCCCTGGCCGCCGCCCGCGACGAGGGACTGTGTCGCTGGATCGGCATCACCGGCCATGAGCTGAGCGCCCCGGCGGCCCATCTGGAGGCGCTGCGCCGATACGACCTCGACACGGTCATGTTCCCGGTCAACCCCCAGCTGTGGTCCGATCCCGACTACCGCCAGGACGCCGAGGCCCTCCTGGCCCAGGCCATGGAGCACGACGTCGGGGTGATGGCCATCAAGGCGGTTGCCGCCCGGCCCTGGGCCGGGCGGGCCCACACCGCGGCCACTTGGTACGAGCCCCACGTCACCCCGGGCGACATCTCCCGGGGGGTGCGTTTCGCCCTGTCCACGCCCGGGGTGCACGCGCTCTGCACGCCCGGCGATCTCGAACTCCTCCCACAGGTCCTCATGGCCGCCGGGTCGGCGGGACCGATGGACGCCGGGGAGCGCCAGGAGGCGGTCACCGCCTCGGCGGCCGACCCCAGCATCTTCCCCATGCCCACGGCCTGACGAAATCGGCCCGCGTGGCCTCCCCGCCGCTGTGCCTCAGGGGTCAGCTGGCCGGAAGACGAGGACCGGCGAGGCGGCGTGGGTGGCGCAATGCTGGCTCACCGATCCGAGGAGCATGCCGGTGAGCTCACCGTGGCCGCGGCACCCGACGACCACGAGGTCGGCGTGGCGCGAGGCTTCGACCAGCACCTCGCCCGGGTGGCCCTCGACGGCCCGGACGGCGAGTTTCACCGAGGGGAACTCGCCCGCCAGGTCGGAGACGATCTCTTCGAGGAGGGTACGGGCGTCGCCGCCCGGGTCGTAGGCGGAGGCGGGAACGGCGGTCCCGAAACCGACCGGCCACTGCCAGGCGATCAGGGCCTCGATTCGTGCACCGGTGGACGATGCTTCGTCGCAGGCCCATCGGAGGGCGGCGATCGAGGTGTCCGAACCGTCGACCCCGACCACCGTCGTCGAGGGGTCCATCAGGCCGGGCGATCGAGCGTGGCCCGCCGCTCGGCGTCGAGCCGCTGTACGTAGGCGCGGCCAGGCCCGCCGCCGGTGGGTGGTTCGGAGACCGAAGAGGCGCCCACCAGCGCCCCGATGGTCGCCGCCGTCGAGGTGCGCAGGGCGCCGAGGTCGTAGCCGCCCTCGAGGAACAACACGACGCGCCCGGGCCCGGGCGCCCAGGAGGCGACCCGACCGGCCAGCGCGGCGAAGTCCCCGCCCGACAGGGCCAGGTCGGCCAAGGGGTCGGCCCGATGGGCGTCGAAACCGGCGGAGACCAGCACCCACGACGGGCGGAAGGCGGACACCACCGGCTCGATCACCAGGTCCACGGCCACCTCTATCTCCTCCCCGGTGGAACCGGGCGGGAGGGGCACGTTCACGGTGGTGCCGACGGCCTCCGGCCCGCCGACGTCGGTGACCGGCCCGGTACCGGGGTAGCAGGGCCACTGGTGCGTCGAGACGTAGAGCACCCGCGGATCCTCCCAGAACAGGTCCTGGGTGCCGTTGCCGTGGTGGACGTCCCAGTCCAACACGAGGACTCGCTCGCCCGCGCTGGCCAACGAGGCGGCCGTCACGGCCACGTTGTTGAGGAGACAGAAGCCCATGGCCCGATCGGCCAGCGCGTGGTGACCGGGCGGCCGGGCGGCCACGAAGGCCACGCCGCTGTTCGATGCCCGGAGCGCCTCGACCGCCACCAGCCCGGCGCCCGCCGCCATCGTGGCCGACTCCCACGACGCCGCCGTGGCGTAGGTGTCCGGGTCGAGGGAGCCGCCGCCCTCGTGGCAGAAGGCGCGAAGCCGTTCGAGGTAGCCGGCCGAGTGGACCAGCTCCAGCTGGCTGTCGGTGGCCGGCCGGGCCTCGAGGACGGCGAGGTCCGCACCGAGGTGGAGGTCGGAGACTCCGTCCTGGACGGCCCGTAGTCGATCGGGTCGCTCGGGGTGGCCGGGGCTGGTGTGGTCCTCGGAAGGGAGCGGCCCGACCATGATGAGCGCAGGGTCTGGCACTGCATGACAGTCTGCCCGCAGTCCTCCGATCGCGCCATGGTCGGTCCCCGACCGGCGCAGGGCCCACGCCTAGGGTGAGGCGGATGTCCAGGCGGCCATCCACGGGCGGCACCAGGTGACGGCGTCCGCCTCGGTCTCCACCCTGGTGCTCATTGCACTGGCTGCGGTGATCGCCCCGATCCTCTCCGAGCGGAGTGGGCCGTTGGCCGTCCCCGAGATCGTGATCCAGATCGGGTTCGGCATCCTCATGGGTCCCTACGTCTTCAACCTGGCCCACCTCAATACCCTGGTCACCGCACTGGCCGACCTGGGCCTGACCTATCTCATCTTTTTGGCCGGGTTCGAGCTCGACCTCCAGAAGATCCGCGGGACGCCGCTCAAGTTGGCCTTTGCCGGATGGGGACTCTCCCTCGTCATCGGGCTGTCGGCGGCCTTCGCCCTGGTCTCCACGGGCCTCGCCCTGGACACCCTGGTGATCGGCCTCGCCCTCACCACCACCGCCCTCGGAACCCTCGTCCCGATGCTCCGCGACGCTGGGCTGTTCGACAACCGGTTCGGCGCCTACATCGCGGCCATCGGCACGGTCGGCGAGTTCGGCCCCATCGTGGCGGTGGCGCTTCTGCTCACCAACAAGGATGCGCTGCTCACGTCGCTGCTCCTGGTGGCGTTCATCGTGGTCGCCGTGGTCACCACGCTGGCGGCGGCCCGTTCCCAGCCACCCCGGATCGTCGCCATGCTCAACCGCCACCTCGAATCGAGCGCCCAGCTCCCGGTGAGGGTGGCCTTCCTGCTCATCCTGCTCCTGGTCCTTTTGGCCCAGACCCTCGGGCTCGACGTGCTGCTCGGCGCCTTCGCGGCCGGCATCGTGGTTCGCCACCTGGCCGCCGGGGCGGAGATCCAACAGATCGGCGCCAAGCTCGAGGCCATCGGCTTCGGCTTCCTCATCCCGGTGTTCTTCGTGGTCAGCGGGATCCAGTTCGATCTCCGTCAGTTCATCGACCACCCGGCCTCGCTGTGGCACATCCCGGTGTTCGTCGCACTCATGCTGGTCGCCCGGGGAGTGCCCGCGTTCCTGCTCTACCGCCGGGTCCTGGGGCCGCCCCAGCGGCTCCCCATGGCGCTGTTCTCGGCCACCGGGTTGCCGCTGATCGTGGTGATCACCAGCATCGCCACCGCCGAAGGCAAGATCCGCCCGGTCAACGCAGCCTCGTTGGTCGCCGCCGGCATGGTCACCGTGCTGCTCTTCCCGGCCATCGGGTTCTGGCGGATGCAGGCGATCGGGGAGGTCGGGAAGATGCGGGAATCACCGGTGTGAGGGCGCCAGGCGCCGGGCGTCGGCGCGGTCAGGGCGGTGCGGTCAGGGCGGTGCGGTCAGGGCGCCTTCCGCTCGACGCTGAACCAGTCGCGGGCCCCGAGGTAGGGCTTGAAGGCCTCGACGATGGTGTCGATGTCTTCCGGGGTCTTCGGTCGCTGGAGCTCGTAGAGGTGGGGATAGTCCAGCCAACCGGTGACGTGGTCCCACAGGCGGACCGCCTGGTGCCCGGTGGGCGGGTCGACCAGGACCGGTCCGAACAGGGCCTGCCCGTCGTCGAAGAGCAGGGTGGGCACTCCGAATCCGCCGCGGGCCAGGACGGCCCGGTGCTCGGCCAAGACCTCGTCACCGGTGGACCGGTCCTCGACGGCGGCGCGGACGATGCCGGGATCGAGCCCCATCTCGACGAGCAGCTCCTCGGCCACCTCGGGTCGATGCGGCTTACGGCCCTCCACGTGGAGCGCCCGTCCGGCCGTCTCGTACCAGCGGTCCAGGAGCTCCATGTCCTGGCGCCTGAGGTAGGCCCCGATCCGCATCATCGACCAGCCGTAGGACCATTCGCGCTCCCATGGGTGCTTCTTTCCTTCGACCCGGTTGACCTCCTCCAGGCTGAAGAAGCGCCAGCGCACCTCGACCCCGGCGGCATCGCGCACCTCGCGTATCCACCGCGAGGTCATGTAGGCGTAGGGGCACATGATGTCGAAGTGGAAGTCGACGGCGTCAGGTCGGGTCACAAGTGCTCTCCTGCTCGACCGGCCCGGCAACCCGGCCCGGCATGGCAACCGAGCCCGAACCGGCACACGGCAACCGGATCAGAAATGTCCCAGCACCGGGTGGGGGACATAGGGGTCCTCGACCCGCTTGATCTCGGCATCGCTGAGCTCGAGTGCCTCGGCAGCCAGGGCGTCGGCCAGGTGCCCGGGCTTGGTGGCGCCAACGATCGGGGCGGTCACCCCGGGGCGTTGGAGGAGCCAGGCCAGCGCGATCTGGGCCGGAGGCACCCCTCGCTCGCTGGCCACGTCGGCGACCCGATCGACGACGTCGAAGTCGGTCGGCTGGCTGTAGAGGTAGTCGGTGAAGGGGTCGGTGTCCGACCTGGTGGTGCGATGCTCGCCGTCCCTGGACCGGTTGCCGGCCAGGACGCCCCGGGCCAGCGGGCTCCACGGGATGACCCCGATTCCCTGGTCGATGCACAGGGGGATCATCTCGCGCTCTTCCTCGCGGTAGATGAGGTTGTAGTGCGGCTGCATGGAGACGAAGCGTGTCCAGTGGTGGAGGTCAGCGACGTGCTGGGCCTTGGCGAACTGCCAGGCGAACATGGAGCTGGCCCCGATGTAGCGGGCCTTGCCCGCCCGCACCACATCGTGCAACGCCTCCATCGTCTCCTCGATCGGCGTCCGCGGGTCCCACCGGTGGATCTGATAGAGGTCGACGTAGTCCATGTCGAGCCGGGCCAGTGAGGCGTCGATGCCCGACAGGACGTGCTTGCGAGAGAGCCCGCCACCGTTCTCGCCGGGCGTCGTCGGCATGTAGACCTTGGTGGCCACGACCATCTCGTCCCGGCTGAGGAATCGGGGCAGGAGCCGGCCGGTGGCCACCTCGCTGGCGCCAGCCGAGTAGGCGTCGGCCGTGTCGAAGAACGTGATCCCTCCCTCTACCGCCGACTGGACGATCGGCTCGGCCCTCGCCTCGTCCAACACCCAGGGTCGGTCGCTGTCGTCGCCGAAGCTCATCATCCCGAGGCAGACACGGGACACACGGAGGCCGGTCCTCCCGAGATTCACGTACTGCATGGTCAGACCTCCCTAGGCAGTGGCGGGCCCCCGCCCGTTTCGCGGCGCGCCGGTCGTCGTGTCACCGACCTTAGGGCGTTCTACGAGTGTCAGCGAAGGTCGTTGGCCACCTGGGCCGCGAGGTCGTTGATGGTCAGGGACGCCGGCGGCAGGTCCTCGGCCAGGCGCGAGTAATTGCCGGCCGCACAGGCATCGGCGACTCTGGTCACCGTCGACAGGGTCTGTTGCCATTCCCGGTTGATGCTGGGCGTCGGTGGCGGGGTCGCCGCCGACGCCGTGGCGGTGTCGGCGGCGAAGGTGTGGCAGCTGGCCCCCAAGGCGGTGGGGTCACCGAGCTGGCCGTTCATCGTCTGAATGTCGGCCAGCAGGGCATGCGTGTCGGGCTGGCCGGTGGCCGCCCACCAGGAAGCCGTCGGCTGGTTCGACCCCGGGAGGGTGCCGAGGGTCGACGGCACGACCTGTTGTGGCGCCGTCCTGACCCGATCGCGGTTCGACGACCGGGGCTGGTCCGGACCCCTGGTGGCGGCGAAGGCGAATACGGCCAGTGCGGTGGCCACGGCAACCAGCCCCACGGCACCGGCCGTGACGAACGCCGTGCGGCGCGGCTTCCGACCCGGCGCCTTCGGCCGTCCGGTCCGGGGCCATTGAAAGTCGGCGAGGGTCGATGCCGAGGGGCCGTCGGATGCCGGTTCCGGTTCGGGCATGACCAGTGCCCAGGGGTCGTCCTCCTGGATCGACCAGGGTTGGAGATCGTCGGGCTGGAGTGCGTGGGGGGGCGCGGGGGCGGCGAGGTCCAGGGGGACCAGGAACTCCGCCGGCTCGACCACCCGGGTCGCCGGGGCCGGGGCCGGGGCCGGGGCCGGGGCGCGCCGCCGGGGCCGTCTGCGCCGCGGCGGGTCGTTCTCCCGTGTCCAGATAGAGAAAATCGGGCCTGACGGAGGGAGCTATCTCTTCGGTCACGCCCCCGCCCATTGGATGGATGAACTGTGAGCCGTTCCCCGAGCCATTGCCAGTGGGATCGGTGAGGGCGTCACCCCGTAGCGACCGTAGGAACTCGTCGGTGGTCACCACGAATTCCTCGGTGACGACGCCCTCCGTCGAGACCCACGCGGTGGGCAGTCCGCCTTCGAAATAACGGAATTCGTGCGTGCCCAAGGGGTCCATCCGCCAGGCGTCACCCGCCGCGTCGGTGGTCGGTTCGAAGAACGACGACGGGGGAGCGGGCGCCGGTCCGGCGGAAGCGGGGGCAGGTGCGGGGGAGGCAGGCGCAGGTCCGGGGGCTCCGACGCCTGCAGCCACGTACTCGTGGACAGGAGCCACGGTCTCCAGGGCGATCTTTCCGCCCGTACTCACCCAACAGGTTGGCTCACCGTCGACGAAATAGCGCAGCTCATGTCTGACGTATGGATCAATACGCCAGCCCAGGGCACGCTCCATGGGCTTCCTTTCATAGAGCACTCCCAAAGATAGTGATTCTACCGGGTTACCCAAATGTCACAGCAAGGTGACGGTTGTGCGACTTCTCAATGGACTCTCGGTTAATTCGGCCCCGTCCGCCTGGGTGATGGCCCGCACACGCTGGGCGGTCGACAGCCGGCAGGGCCCGACCCGGACCCGGCCACACCGGTGAGGGGGCTCTCAGCCCGCTCACAGGTGGCTGTGTCCTGACATAGAGGTTCGCTGATTTGGATGGTGTGGCTCCAGATCGGCGACAGCGAACGAGGTGTACGTGGCATCCGGGCGTTCATCGTGGTTCACCAGGCGACGGACCGTTACGGCCGTCGTCGTGGTCGTCCTGTGCGGCGCGGGCATCGGGACCTGGTTGGCGACCAGCAATTCGGGGGCGTCGCCCTTGGTCACCACCACCACGTCATTGCAGACGGTGACGACGGGCACCATCACGAAAACGGTTGCGTCGTCCGGCTCGCTTGAACCGGCCAGCCAGGCTGATCTCAACTTCGCCGTGGCCGGTCGGGTCAACGCCGTCTCCATCAGCGCCGGCCAGACCGTGGCGGCCGGGCAGGTGCTGGCCACCCTCGACACCACCAGCCTGGCTGCGTCGCTGACCCAAGCCCAGGCTTCGTTGGCCAATGACCAGGCTCAGCTGGTCACCGACCAGGGCGACGGCGCATCGGCTGCTCAGATCGCGTCGGACAACGCCGCGGTGGCCTCGGCCCAGACCCAGGTGACCGCGGCCCAGACGTCGGTGGGCGACGCCACCCTGACGTCGCCGATCGCCGGCACCGTCGCAACCGTCTCCCTGGCGGTCGGCCAGGAAGTGACCGGCAGCGCATCGTCGGCCGGCACCGGCAACGGCTCGAACGGGTCGTCGTCCGGAGCCGGCTCGGGATCGGGGACCGGCTCCTCGGCGGGGTCGGGCTCCTCGTCGGGGTCCGGTTCCCCGTCGTCGAGCTCGAATTCGAGCTCGACGACGGCACAGGTGGTGGTCGTCTCCACCGGTTCGTACGTCGTCAACGCCACGGTCGACAGCTCACAGGTCGGCCAGGTGACGACCGGCGACCAGGCGGTCATCACGGTGAGCGGCTCGATGACGCCCATCTACGGCACGGTCGCGTCGGTGGGCCTGCTGGCCAGCACGACCTCCGGGGTCGCCGCCTTCCCCGTGGTTGTCAACGTCACCGGCAGCCCGGCGGGGTTGTATGGCGGATCGAGCGCCACGGTTTCGATCATCACCGAGGAGCTCTACGACGTGGTCGTCGTCCCCACCGCGGCCATTCACTACAGCGGTAACGGCACGACCGTGCTCATCGACTCCGGAGGGTCGAAGGTGAGCCGGACGGTCTCCATTGGCGCCTCGTCGGGAGGCCAGACCCAGGTGACCAGCGGCTTGTCGGTCGGGGACAAGGTCTACGTCACCGAGATCTCGTTCCGGGGAGTGCCAGGTGGGACCGGGCGGGCCGGTCTCTTCGGACGTTCGGGAGCCGGTGGGTTCGGCGGTGGCGGTGGTGGTGTCGGCGGTGGCGGCGGAGGTGGCTTTCCCGCCGGCGGCTTCGGCGGCACCAACGGACAGTGAGTGTCCCTGCCGGCGGCACCGAGAGCCGCTCTCTCCGTTTCGACGACACCACCGAGGTGGCGGCGGAGCCGACCGACCGCAATCCCACCGTGTCGTCGGCGGTCATCGAAGTCTGCGGCGTCTCCAAGGTGTACCGGAGCGGCTCGTTGGCGGTCGAGGCACTCCGGGAGGTCAGCTTCGAGATCCAGGCGGGTGAGTTCGTCGCCTGCATGGGCCCGTCGGGCTCGGGGAAGTCGACGCTCATGCACATCCTCGGATGTCTCGACGTCCCCACCTCGGGCACCTTCCGGCTGGCCGGGGAGGACGTAGGATCGATGTCCGAGGATGCGCTGGCCCATGTCCGGAACCGCCAGGTTGGTTTCGTCTTCCAGCAGTTCAACCTCCTGGCCTCGATGTCGGCATGGCGCAACGTGGAGTTGCCTCTGATCTATGCCGGGTTGGACCGAAGCGCCCGGAGGCGCCGCGCCCTCGAGGCCCTGGAACGGGTCGGTCTCGCAGACCGCGTCGAGCACCGTCCCGGGGAGCTCTCCGGCGGCCAGCAACAGCGGGTGGCCGTGGCCCGAGCCCTCGTCACCGATCCGGCCCTCATCCTCGCCGACGAGCCCACCGGCAATCTCGACTCGGTCTCCGCCCGCGAGGTGCTCGACTTGCTCGACCAGCTCCACCGGAGCGGCCGAACCGTCGTCCTCATCACCCACGACGCCGACGTATCCGAGTCGGCCCAGCGGATCATCCGGATCCGGGACGGCCAGATCCTCGACTCGACGCCGGCTGGGTCCGGAGCGGGCGTGGCATGAACCCACTCGAGACCTTTCGCACCGGGCTCGAGGCCGTCGTCTCGCACCGACTTCGATCCAGCTTGACCGTGCTCGGCATCATGATCGGCATCACGGCCGTGATCCTGACCGTCGGGTTGGGCGAGGGCGCACAACAACAAGTGGGAGCACAGATCTCGTCGTTGGGATCGAACCTGCTGACCATCTCACCCGGCAGTGTCACCTCGACCTCGGGCATCCGCCGCGGGCCCGGGTCGGCCACGACCCTCACCGTCGGTGACGCTGCCGCCCTTTCCTCCACGACGGTGGCGCCCGACATCGCGGCGGTGGCCCCGGTCAGTTCGACCTCCGAGAATCTCCAGGCCGGAACGGCCAATTGGACCACCACCGTGGTCGGCACCAATCCGGCCTGGCTCTCGGTCCGGGGCCGGTCGATGGCCGAGGGGCGGTTCATCGCCGGACATGATTTGACCACCCGAGCCGATCGTGGTCGTGCTGGGATCGACGACGGCGCAGGAGCTCTTCGGGCGTCGCGACGCGGTCGGACAGACGGTGACGGTCAACGGGTTGCCGCTCACCGTCGTCGGGGTCCTCGACACGGTGGGTTCATCCGGCGGGTCAGGCTCCTCGACCGCCGCCAATCAGGACGACCAAGCTGTCGTGCCCATCACCACAGCGGCCACCCAACTGTTCGGAGGTGCCGACCGCAATTCGGTGGGCCAGATCCTCCTCCAGGCCACCTCGTCGACCTCCCTGTCGGCCGCCTACCAGGAGGCCGACAACGAGCTGCTCAGCCTCCACCACATCACCACGCCGGCCAACGCCGACTTCACCATCGAATCGCAAGCGCAGCTCCTCTCCACCGCCACCTCGGTGGACAGGACGCTGACGGTGCTGCTCGGCGGGATCGCCGGCATCTCGCTGCTCGTCGGCGGCATCGGGGTGATGAACATCATGCTCGTGTCGGTGACCGAGCGTGTCCGGGAGATCGGGCTGCGCAAGGCCCTGGGTGCGACGCCCCGGATCATCGGCCGGCAGTTCGTGGTCGAGGCGTCCGTCCTCGGCCTGGTCGGCGGATTGCTGGGTGCGGCGCTCGGCCTGCTCGGCGCCGTGATCCTCCCGCATTTCATCTCGGACCCCATTGCCATCTCGCCGGTGGCGACGGTCGGGGCCATCGCCATCGCCATCGCCATCGGGATCGCCTTCGGCGTCTACCCAGCGGGCCGGGCCGCTCGGTTGGCGCCGATCGACGCCCTGCGTAGCGAATGATCCCGAAGCCGCCTCCGGATCAACGCACCTCTCGACTCGACAGCACTCAAGCAGAAGGAATGACCATGACCAGCCAGATTCAACCCCCCACCCGACCTGAGGGCCATCAGGAGCTCGGCTCCGGCCGTCGTTCCGCGGTGCCGCGGCGCCTTGCTCTCGTGGCTGTGGCCGCGGCGGCCGTCGCCCTGGCCGCGTGCGGCTCATCCTCGTCGGCTTCGACGACCTCGTCCACCAACGCCTCGAGGAGTGGCAACGGGACCGGGGGCTCGGCCGCAGGCGGGGGCGGGGCACCGCGGTTCCCAGGCGTCACGGGCACCATCGCCGCCATCAACGGGATGTCCCTCGAGGTGCAGAACCCCGCCACCGGCCAGACGACCGTGACCTACACAACGGCCACGACCTTCCAGCAGACGGTCGTGTCGTCAGTCGTCGGCGTCACCGCGGGAAGCTGCATCACCGCCACAGGCACACCACCTACCGGCTCGGGGTCGACGAATCGATTCGGAGGACCGGTGACGGCGACGAGGGTGGCGATCAGCCAACCGACGTCGGGAAGTTGTACTGCGGGATTGGGCGGGTTCCGGGCCGGTGGCACGGGCGGACCTCCGGGGGGCGGTCCCGGAACCGGCGCCTCCGGCGGGGCGCCCCCGGGGTCCCAGCCCGGTGGATCGCCGTCGCGGACCTTCCGCGGCCGCAACCCGGGCCAGTTCGCGGTGGCATCCGGCATGGTCACTGCGGTCACCGGGTCGCAGGTCACAGTCAGTGAGACCAACCCGTCGACGCAGGCGGCCTCGACGGCCGTAGTCAACCTCACCCCCTCGACGACCTTCACCGAGCGCACCTCGGCGTCACCAGCCGACCTGGCCGTGGGCAAGTGTGCCCAGGCGGTGGGCTCGGCCGACACGACAGGAGCGGTGGCCGCCCGCTCGATCACGGTCTCGACTCCCGGCGCCAGCGGCTGCGCCGGCCGGCTCGGCCGGTTCGGAGGCGGAGGCGGGGCCGGCGGGGGCGGCGGGGGCGGGTCGTCCAGTGCCTGATCCACTTCCGGTCTCGAGCCCTCTGCCCGACCCGGAGGGTCCGTCATCGTCGGGGGGCGGATGGACCAGGGTGGCCACCCTCCGTGTCGGAGCGGTGGTCATCGTCGCCGCCGTGGTGGCGGCGGCCTGGATGCTGACCCGGAGCCCTGCGCCCACCTACCGGACCACCGTGGTGCGCACCGGCACGGTCGACGCCACCCTCGACTCGGTGGGTACCGTCGCCCCGGTGAACCAGGCCGGCTTGGCCTTCGCGACGTCGGGAGCGGTCGGCGCGGTCGACGTGTCGGTGGGCTCGACGGTCAGTGCCGGGCAGACCGTGGCGTCTCTCGACCCGACCCAACTGAATGCATCGGTGGTGTCGGCCCAGGCCGCTCTGGCCGCGGCTCAGGCCACCCTGGCCGCAGCCGAAGCGAGCCAATCCGCCCCGGCGCCGTCCCCGAGTGCCGCGGCCGCGCCGACCACCACCACCCCCGCCTCGTCGCGCTCGGGGCAGTCCTCGCCCGACGCCCAACAAGTCGCCAAGCTGCAGGCGACCTTGGTGGCAGACCAGGCCCAGGAGGACGCCGACGCGTCCTCGGCCAGCCAGAGCCTCGCCGCCGCGACCGCCCTGTGCGAGGCGGCCCCGTCGAGTGGCTCGACGGCCTCGGCCGGCTCGACTGTCACGGCCTCCTCGACCGGAGCGAGCCCTTCGGCGGGTGCGGCCGCCTCGGTCCCGACCTCGCCGCCCACTTCGGACGGAACCGGCACGGCGATCACCTGTGCCCAGGCGTTGGCCCAGGCCTCCGCCGCTCAGGACAAGGTGTCGGCCGACATCAAGCAGGTCACCCATGACGAGTCCGCGCTCAACGTTGCGCTCGAGCCCGCCCCGGGCGGTGCGGTGGGCACCGCACCACAATCCGCCCCGTTCGCGACCAGCACTGCCTTCGCCTCCTCGTCTCAGACGGCCGTCGCCACCGACGTCGCCAGCGTCGGCGCCTCACCGTCGGGGTCGGCTTCGAGCGGAACGGGATCCGGGGGCGGGGGCTCGAGGTCGGGGGCGACCCCCGCCACCGCCCAGCAGCTGGCCGTCGACCAGGCCGCGGTCGACACCGCGCAGGCCAAGCTGACCGATGCCCAGCAGGCGTTGGACGACGTGAATCTGGTCAGCACCATCTCCGGCACCGTGGCCTCGGTCTCGATCGCCGTCGGTGATCCGGTCACTGCGGCATCCGGCTCGGCCGACCCCGAGATCGTGGTCATCGGCCCGGGGTCCTCATACCAAGTGGTGACCCAGGTACCGGTGGCCGACATCGGCGAGGTGACAGTCGGCCAGTCAGCAACGGTTACCCCTGATGCGACCAACAGCGTCCTGGAGGGGACGGTGACCTCGATCGGCCTCCTTCCGGTGAGCGGGTCGAACGGCACGACCTATCCAGTGACGATCTCCTTGACCTCCGGCAATCTCGGTCTCTTCTCGGGCGCCGACGCCGCTGCCACCATCGTGGTGGCCCGATCCGAGGGTGTCACCGCCGTGCCCACGTCAGCGGTGCGGACCACCGGGTCCATCCATCTGGTGACCGTGGTCGACGCCGGCACGACGAAGACGGCAAGGGTCACACTGGGCACGGTCGGGGATGTCCTGACCCAGGTCACCTCGGGTCTCAAACCGGGTGACGTCGTCGCGCTGGCCGATCTGGGGCAGCCGCTGCCCACGACTTCGACGGCGGTCGGTGGCAGGTTCGGTGGCCTCGGCGGTGGCGGCCTGGGCGGTGGCGGCCTGGGCGGTGGCGGCCTGGCGGTCGGCGGCGTCGGCATCGCGGGCGCGCGGGTCGACCTCGACGATCGGTGTGGGGTGTCCGCCACGGGCGGCTGCGAAGATGGCGGCCCCTTCCCCGGACGGGTAGGTTCTCCACTCGCTGTGAGACGAGGTCGACAGGACGAGGGGGCGGCCCACGGGCCCGGGGGAAGCATCCGGTGGCCGGGGGTCCGGCCTGCACCGTTGACCCATCTGTCGGCCGAATTCGGGCGCTGCCAGCGCCCGGTTCCCGACCCGGCCGTGGCGTGCCGGCTCGGGTCCGCCCGGTGGCCGGCGTGACCGCCGAGGAGATCGACGGCGTCCCCTACGCCGAACGGATCGCAGTGCTCGGCCGGGAGCGGACGGACACGGTTGCGGTCACCTTCGTCGATCACGACGGATCGAGGCGGCCGCTGACCTGGGGACACCTCGATCGGCGGTCCAATCAGCTGGGGCGGGCCATGGCCGCCCGGGGTGTCGGCCTCGGCGACCGGGTCGGCCTCGAGCTGCCCAATTCGGTCGAGATGGTCGAGGCCACGCTGGCCACCTGGAAGGTGGGGGCCTCCCCGGTCCCGGTGCGATGGGATCTGCCCGAGTGGGAGCGCGGCCGGGTGGCCGACGTCCTCGGTGCCACCCTGATGGTGGGGGAGGACGCCGACGCGCTCTTCGCCGAGGCCGACGCGCTCCCGGCCGACCCGCTACCGCTGGTCGTGTCCCCGAACGTGAGCGGCATCTGCTCGAGCGGATCGACCGGGACACCGAAGATCATCATGGACCACAACCCGGCAGTGCTCCTCGCCGCCAACGCGCAACCCTTTCCGAACGCCTGGGGTGTCGACGTCGGTCCGCAACGGATCCTGGTCCCGACGGCCCTGTACCACACCAACGGCTTCGCCCAGTTCACCTACTTGTTGACCGGTGACACCCTGACCCTGATGGTCAAGTTCGATGCCGCCCAGGCGGTCGACCTCATCGAGGAGGAGCGGATCACCGCGTTCACAGCCACGCCCACCATGTTGGCCCGCATGGCCCGCCTTCCCGGCATCGAGCAACGGGACTTCTCGAGTGTCGTGTGGGTCCAGCAGGGCGCGGCCACCATCCCCCCGTCCCTGGTCCGTACCTGGATCGACCTCATCGGAGGCGAGCGCCTGTACATGTGCTACGGCATGACCGAGCGGTTGGGACTGACGGCCATTCGCGGCGACGAATGGCTCGGGCACCCCGGGAGCATCGGCCGGGGATTCCGTGGTACCGAGCTCCGAATTCTCGACGAAGCTCAGCGGGAGGTGCCGGTAGGCGACGTGGGGGAGATCTACATGCGCTCGGTCACCACCGGGAAGTACGGCTACCTCGGTTCGAGCCATGCGTTGCCCGTGACCGAGGACGGGTTCGCCACTGCCGGCGATCTCGGTTGGCTGGACGCGGAGGGTTACCTGTACATCGCCGACCGAAGGGTTGACATGATCGTGAGCGGCGGGGCCAACGTGTTTCCGGCCGAGGTCGAGGCCGCCCTATCGGAGCATCCCGACATCGCCGACGTGGTGGTGGTCGGCCTGCCCGACCCGGAATGGGGACACCGGGTGCACGCCATCGTGGAGCGGGTCGACGACCGGTCCTGCACCGAAGAGGACATCCGTGTCTTCGCCAAGGAGCGGCTGGCCGCCTACAAGGTGCCCAAGACGGTGGAGTTCATCGACGCCATCCCGCGCAGCGCGGCGACCAAGGTCAACCGGGCCAACCTGGTGGCCGAGCGAACCGTCGAACAGGTGCCGTAGGACCTCAACGGCTGAGGATGACCACGCTGGCATTGGCGCCCCGCCCGATGGTGTGTGCCAGGCCGACAGAGGCGCCGCTCACCTGGCGGGCACCGCCCTCCCCCCGCAGCTGACGGACGATTTCGACGACCTGGCCCAAGGCGGAGGCTCCGAGTGGCTCGCCCTTGGACAGCAGGCCGCCGCTCACGTTGACCGGGAGCCGGCCGCCGAGGGCGGTTGCACCGTCGCGGAGAAGCTTGGTGGACTGTCCGACCGGGCAGAGCCCGAGCTCCTCGTAGGCGAGGAGCTCGCGGGCCGCGTCGGTGTCCTGACATTCGACCAGGTCCAGTTCCCCGGGCCCGATCCCGGCCTCCTCGTAGGCCGTGTTGGCCGCCCTCGACGTCGGCGACAGGATTGTGTCGTCGCACAGGCCGGACAGGGGGGTCGATTCACTCAGGACCGCTCCGGGCAGGTGCGAGGTGACCACCGACGCTCGCAGGCGGACAGTGGATGCGCCGGGTTCGGCCCGCCGCAACACGACCGCGGCGGCGCCCTCATTCGGGGAGCAGAGCATCCAGAGTCGCAGCGGTGGACACACCATCCGCGATCCGAGGACCTCCGTCGCGGTCACCTCGGATCGGAACATCGCATCGGGGTTGGCTACGCCGTGCCGCCGGTTCTTCACCACCACCTCGGCCAGGTCGTCGTCGGTCACCCCCGAGCTGTGCATGAGGCGTTGGGCCCGCAGGGCGAAGTAGGCGGGTGTCGAGTTCAGGCCCGCCTCCTCTTGCCAGGGCTCGAAGAAGGACGACCGGATGATTCCCTTGGGCATCTTCTCGATGCCGAAGGCGATGACGCTCCGGTACTGACCGCTGCGGATGGAGGAAGCCCCGAGCATGAGGGCGGCCGCCCCGCTGGCACACCCGGCCTCGACGTCGATGATCGGCATCCCGGTGAGGCCCAGGCGGCCGAGCACCTTGTGCCCGGAGGCCACCCCGCCGTAGGCCGTGCCGCAAAATGCCGCCTCGAGCCCTGCGTCTTCCTTCCCGGCCTCGGTCAGCGCCCCCTGCACCGCCTCGACCCCGAGGTCGGTGACCGTCCGGTCGGCAAAGCGGCCGAAAGGGTGGATCCCGACCCCGGCGATCTCGACGGCGGTCATGTGGGGGCGAAGGCCCACGAGACGACATCCTGTCCGTCGCGCCCGCCGACCTCGTCGAGGACCAGCCGCATCTCCTGTCCCGCTTGCAGCGCGGCGGCGTCCGGTTCGGTGATCCGGGTGACCACACGCAGGCATCCATCCAGCTCGACCACCCCGAACCCGTAGGGGACGGACCCTCCGTATCCGGGGGGCGCGGCCGTCACCGTCGTCCAGGCCCAGAGCCGGCCGGTCACCGGGAGCTCGACGGGCTCGACGGCGTCAGATCCGCAGTAGGGACAAGTGCCTGTGCGGGGAAAGTGCTGACGCGTGCAGGACCGGCAGGCACCGCCGATCAGCCGGGGCTCCGGCCCCGTGGAAAACAGCCCGTCACGTACGGGAACGGATGCCACGAGGCTGGAGCGTAGCAACGATGGTGACGACGTCGGTCGTCGACTGGTGTTCTCGTCTCGACGAGTGGTGTGGTTGTCTCAGACCCGCGTCCCGGGCTGAGCGCGAGGTGAGAATCGTCCGACCAAGCGGCTCAATTCGGTGGTGGGTCGGCCTTCCGCCGAGGATCCCGCCGGGGATCCCGCCGGTGCCGAGTGCCTGCCCATCATGCCGATCGTCACGATGTCCTGGGTGGTACAACGTGTCGATCGGCAATGACAACGTCCCGCCTGCGTTCAGCGTGGATCGTTCTCAGTACGCGAAGTCCGTCGGAGAGAGCATTGAGGTTGCTGTTGCCATAGCAACGCATCCGTTCGAAGCTGGGGACCTCGGTCACCCTCAGGCCCGCCTTGGCGACCCGGACGTGGATCAATGTCTCCACTTCGAATCCGTCGCCCCACAACATCGTGCTGCCATCCGTGCCCTCGACGGCCGCCCCGTCGAGGTCGATGACGGCGAGGCAATCACGGCGGAACGCGTTGTAGCCATAGCAGAGATCCGTGAATCGCGTGCCATACAGAGCGTTGGCCAGCTTGCTCAGCCAGTAGTTTCCCAGCCTTCGAAGTCGGCTGATGTCGCTGCTCCCACCTCCCTTGATGAACCGAGAGCCCTTGGCGAAGTCGGCGCCGTACTTGAGCGCGTCCACGAAACGACGAATCTCTGAGGGATTGGCCGACCCGTCGGCGTCGAGCATCACGATGAAGTCTCCACTGGCCACCGCAAAACCACAGGCCAGGGCGTTCCCTTTGCCTTTGCGAGTCTGACCGATGGTGATGATGTCCGGACGCAACTGTTGCGCCACCTGCACGGTGTCATCCGAGGAGCAACCGTCGACCAGGATCACCTCGTAGATATCACGGGGCAGCTCGGCCAACACTCGAGGCAGGTTGTCGGCCTCGTTCTTCGCCGGTATCACGACGCTGACGGTGGGCTCGGGCTCGTCTGACCGGACACTGGGTGGCTGCACATCAACGCCGCCAAACGTCATGAAGTCTCCGCGTTGGTCTCGACGTCACCAACCTGGTTCTGCCGGGCCACTGACCAGATCCCCTCTCAAAAAGGCGGTGCTGGCCAGAGACTAGCCATGTGCTCGCTCCATCTCCACCGGCGAGATGGCTTGCTCTATGACAAGTCATTCCCCAATCATCTTCGCTTTGCGCGGTCACGTGCTCACTCTCTGCACCTCCGATCCCGGGTAGGGACAGGCGCGCTCAACGTGGCACTCATCCGCCGGCAGGATGTCCGACGCCGGGTGTCCCGATCGGCCGGCCGATCGTGGGAAGCACACGGACCGCGCCCCCCGGCGGCCGAGCTTCACGAGTGGGCAGTGCGGCGAGGATCGCTCCGGTGACCGACCGGATCAGACGTCGTTTCGCTCAGAGACCGATCGCACCGGCCCACTCGAATGGACGGTGCCGGTCCGACCGAGACCGACCACTTTGATGCATATCGATGGTCTGACAAAGAAAGTCGCGAATGGGATCCACGCGTGATCTGACGGACGTGCCCCCGCGACGCGCATTCTGAATGCTTGCCGAGCAGGATTTGGCCCCTGGCGGGACGGGTTGGACCCAGCGAAACACAAGCCACGGAGTCTCATCTCGAAGGGTTCCTCGACGGCGACACCCCGGGACCGCTCGGCTCGATCGTGACGGCCGATTCAGCTGACCACGACGGTGTTCAGGGAGATCCAGGCCCTTTCATATACCCAGAATCAGGAAGCGGGTGGCATACAATTCAGGTCCAGCTCCTTACAGTTCATTGAGAGGTCCGCCGATACGAACCACATGGCATCGCGAAGCCATTGGAGGAAGCCATGAGTTCAGCCGATCGCGTGACCGGAGCTCGGAGGTGGGCCCAAGGACGTTGCCATCGTTGCGGATGGAGGGGCTCCGTAACGAAGGTCCGCCGCCCTGACCGAAGTGTCATAGGAAGTGGCCGAGCCTACGGGCGTCTCTGTCAGGAGTGCCTCAGTGAGCTGATCGATCAGCCCACTCGTGAAGATATCGCGGCAGCACCACACAGACTCCGGGAAGATCAGCGATAGCGACAGCGGCGATTGTTCCAATGGGGCCGGCGAGGGAGCTCTCGGAGCCGCCATTGACGCCGCTGACGCATCGCCATTGCGGGATCCTCGATCGGGCAACGCCGGGCCGATGCTCGTGACCTGCTGAGCCTAAAAGCAGGTCGCCAATTCGGCGTTCGTTCGACTGGACCATATTACGAAGGCGGAGCCGACCAGACCTGAACGCTTGCCACCTGCATGGAGGATGGCGAAATGGTCGTCGAATCGTACGGTGAGTGCCAGCCGGACGTACTCGTACTCGCCACGGCCAGATCCATGATGAGCTCCATCGGCTCGTCCGGAATGCTTGCCTGTTCGCTCGTCATCTTTGCCATCTTCTTGCCATCCAGATACCAGGTGATCGACTCGCCGGGTTTCCAATACAGTCCGTAGGTGTGGTAGCTCGAGCTGAGATCAATGCCGGTGTTGACGGTGCCACCCCACGTGTTGGAACCTCGGTGGAGGTTCCAGGCATAAGTCTCATTGGGCGGATCTGGCGGGGCAAAGCCTCCTTCTTGGAGGTCGATCTCGAAGTCGTCTCCATGGTGACCACCCGGACCAGGCAACATCCACAATCCGGGCCACATGCCGTTTCCCGGCGGGGCCTTCATGCTTATGGACACGTAGCCGCCGTTGAACTGGAAGTGGTTGTAGGTGGACACGACACCCGACCGCCACGGAAACGTGGACACGGAGGCCGTCTGATTGCACCAGCCCGGCGTGGGGACCTCGGACGCCCTCAGGCTCAGGCCGTTGTCGACACCCACCTGACCTGGTAGGTAGTACTGGGCCGCATAGCTGCACCCGACCCCGTGGCTGCTTTCTGCCGATTCAGGTCGAGGGTCGGTCCAAGGATGACCATTCGCATGGCGGCTGGTCAAATAGGTGTTCCACTTCGATCTGTCGAGGGTTGTTCCGTCGAACCGGTCGGAGAAGAGCAGCTTCGGACTCAGTGAAGACCCGACGTTCGAAGTGGCCAACGACTCGGTGGCCAGGATGCCGACCACGACCACGAGGCCCAGCACAACGAGTCGGCGTCTCTGCAGGTAGCCGGTCCAGCGCCTCATGGGTGAGCCGATACCGAGGGGCCAGGGAAGGGGTGTAGGCCAACACCAGCTGCCAAGGAAGGCGTGTGCCCTACGCGGCCAACTCGTGGCTCGGGATGGGAACTCCCCGGAAGGAGGCTCTCTGATGAGACGGCATTTCGTGACAGCCCGGATGACCCAAGAATTCCGCCTTCCGAGTCGACCTCGAGCCCTGCTCCGCCCGGCCCGGTCGAGCCGGGCTTCTCCGTAGCCACCGATGGACCGGCCAGTTGGTGGGCCACGGGCATTTCGAGAGGTGTGGCCCACTCCCTGCGGGCCGTGAGGGTTGCCATGAGGACCCCGATGGCGAAGAGTGCCACTCCGATGCACCCCAGCACGACCTGGGTGCGCGAGCAACCAGCTTGTCTCGGTACGTCACCCACCGGGGCCAGCTCCGGAGTCCGGTCTTTCGACGCTTCCATGATCTCAGTCGGCCCTCACCGCGTCGAACTCCGCACCCTGGAGGGCCCAATCGTACCGGTGGCCAGGGTCCCAGGCGCCGTCACCGCCGGCGGAATGGTGCTGGCAACGAAGTGCCCGGCTCAGCTGGTCCGAACGAGGTGCAGTAGCGTTGCCCCCTCGATGCGCGTTCTGATGCTCACCCAATTCTACCCACCGGGTGGAGGCGGACAGGAGCGCCATGTCCGAGACCTGGCGCATGCACTCGCCGCCCGCGGCCACGAGATGGAATTGGTCACCATCGCCACCAGCGGCTCCGGAACAACCACGGATGGCCCGGTCACGGTTCACCGGCTCCCGACGACCGCTCAGCGTGTCCCGCACGTCTACGAAACGCCGGATCGCCCCCATGCGCCGCCTCTCCCCGACCCCGAGCTGCGCGCCGGCATCTCCCGCTTGCTCAGCGGTCGCCGTTTCGACGTTGCACATGCACACGACTGGAGTGTGAGCTCTCTCATCGGCCCCGCCCGCCGTTCCCAGACACCCGTTGTATTGACTTTGCATGACTACAGCCACGTGTGTGCCACGAAGCGAATGATGCGCGGGGAGCGCGTGTGCGCCGGACCTGCACCGGTCGCATGCGTTCGTTGTGCGTCGGCCATGTATGGACCTCTGGTTGGGCCCGGCGTCGTGCTGGCCAACCTTGTCGGGCATCATGCCCGCAAAAGGAACGTCACGACGTTCGTCCCGGTGAGCCCTGTTGTGGCGGCGCGAACCAATGTGACCAAGTCCGGCCGATGGAGGGTGATCCCGAACTTCGTCCCCGACGAGATCCTGGTCGATCCCTCCTCGCTTGACCGCGGTGACCGCCCTCGAGGACCGATGGTATTTGTCGGAGATGTCACCCTGGACAAAGGGGTCGGAGTGCTGTTCGCTGCTTACCGGCAGATGTCTGATGCGCCACCTCTTGTTCTTGCCGGATCGGTCCAGGCTGACGCTCCGACGAACCGACCGCCCGGCGTCGAGCTCCTGGGTCTGACCCGTCCCGATGTCGTGCTCGGGCTCATGCGGCGGGCAAGCGTGGTGGTCGTCCCGTCGATCGTGCTCGACGCATGCCCGACGGTGGTACTCGAGGCGATGGCTGCTGGTCGGCCCGTGGTGGCCTCCGCCTGCGGTGGAATCGTCGATCTGGTCGAAGACGGCGTGACGGGGATTCTCGTCCCGCCCGGAGATCCAACTGCCCTGGCCGAGGCGCTTACTTCCATCGTCGGAGATCCGGAGATGGCAGTGGCGATGGGTCGAAGTGGGCTTGGACGTGTGCGGGACTTCACGGCCTCGGCCGTTGCGGCCCAAGTCGAAGGCCTCTACCGACAGGCATCCGGAGGCCGAAAGTCGGCGGCCGGCCGGTCCGGAGAGGTGCCCCAGGGATCCATTTGAATGTCCGCCTGGGTCTCGACGTGGCCTCGTTGAAGATGGTGAGATTCGGTGTGCGCGTCCGGCCGGCGGCCCGCCTGGGAGCCCTCCATGGAGAGCTGTTTCGCCGTCACCGCCGTCCCGAGACACGCGCCGTCCTTCCCCGGCGTGCTTCGCACCCTGAGTCTCGCAGAGCGCCCCGGCCCGTGCGCGACCCGCGGGTTACACTTCAGCTTCACTATTGGGACGGTCTCGCGGCACGAGGGGATGGGAGCGTGATGGACCGGATAGCTGCGCACTAGGTGCGTCCGGTGGATCAGCTCGATGTAGCACCACCGCTCGCCCGCGCATCCGGTGGCAGTCCGTCTTCATCGGTCACATCGAGCACTTCGCGCCTGGGCACCGTCGTTGCCATCGTGGGAGCCGGCCTGTTCGCCACCGGGCTCGGGGACGCCCTGGGCCAGGACGGTCACCAATCGCCGGCCCTCCCCATGTTCTTTGTCGGACTCGTCGCGATCTTCGGGCCCTGTGCCTGGCGGCTCACGGGTCGTGCCGCGACCAGGTCCGAGCGGGTGGCGGTTTCACTGGTCCTCGGCATCGGCCTGCTCTTCTCCTACTACATGCGTAGTCCGCTGATGTTCGACTGGTTCGACGAGCTGATCCATGGCGCCACGCTCAACCGCTTGCTCGGCGACAGGACTCTCCTGGTCCACAACAACATCCTTCCGGTGAGCCCCTACTATCCGGGGCTCGAACTGTTGACAGCCGCGGTGAAGTGGATGACCGGGCTACCGGTCGTGCTCGCCCAGCTCGTGGTGGTGTTGGCGCAGCGCGTCGTTCTCGTCCTGTGCGTGTTCCTCGTCGTCGAGCGAGTGTGCCACTCGGCGCGTGCAGCCGGGATCGGCGTGCTCGTCTACGTGGCGAACCCGTCCTTCTACACCTTCGCCTCCTGGGACTACGGCCCCCTGGCCCTCTCCTTTGCCGTCGCGACGGTGCACTTTCTTCTGTCATCCATCGACGCACGGGCTCAGGGGCGCACCGATCCTGGCTCCCCTTCTGTCTCTGACAACTCCGCGCCGTCCACCGCGGGAGGCCGACCGGCGTTTCTCCACACCCACCGCAACTTCTTGCTGGCCCTCGCCAGCATGGCTGCATTGGTGGTCACGCACCACCTCACGGCATGGCTCACTGCCGCCCTGCTCATCATTTGGGCCCTCGGTCTTTGGTTGGACGGGCGTCCGAAGGACGCTCGTCTCATCGGCCTTGGCGCGGCGATGAACGTCATGCTGGTCTCCGGCTGGACGGCGTTCGTCGGAAGCCATCTCGTCCTGTACCTCGGGCCCATCTTCAGTGATGCCTCGAACGGTTTCAGTTCCGCCATCGGTCAACACCACAGCAGTCGATCGCTGTTCCACACCGACTCGAGTCAGGGTGGCTCGTCCCTTTGGGAGGTGGTGGTCATGCTGGCCGCCGCGGCCGCGTTCTGCCTGATGCTGTGCCCGTCTGTGCTCGCCGTGATCCGGAAGCGGACCGCGCTGCGCGGCGTACTTCGATTCTTTCCCGTGGTGGTGGCGGCGGGATACCCAATTGCGATGTTGGCCAGCATCTCATCGGGGAGCTCCCAGGTGGGGGAGCGGGCCACCACCTTCGTCTTCTTCGGCATGGCCGTCGTGATCGGTGGCTGGTTCGCCCTCCGTCTCTCCAAGAAACGAAGTCTCCTGGAGTGTGCCGCCGCGGTCTTGGTTGCCACCGTGTGCTTCCTCGGCAGCATGATCTTCGGCTCCGGACCTGATGTCACCTATGTGCCTGGCCCCTACTTGGTCGGAGCGAATCAGCGTTCCGTCAGCGCGCCTTCGCTGGCGTTGGCCCATTGGGCCTCGACCCATTTGGCGGCCGGGTCGAACATTGCCGCCGATCGGCAGAGCGGGGCACTCCTGGCCGACCTCGACGATCTCAATTTGGTCACCAGCATCAGTGGCCTCAACGACCCCAGCCCATTGTTCTTCAGTCGGCAGTTCGGCCAATCCGATGTCAGCCTCATCCGCACGGATCGCATCCACTACATCGTGGTGGACCGTCGACTGGCCTCGTCCCTGCCGCTGTTCGGGACCTACCTCGAACCGGGCGAAGCCAAACCGGGGACGCGCTTGACGCCCGCTGAACTCGATAAATTCGACTCCGTCCCGGGCGTGAGTCGCGTCTACGACAACGGCCCCATGCAGGTGTACGACGTGTCACGCCTGGCGGGCATTCCCTCGTTGCCGTCGGGTGAACCGGGTACCGCGGCGACGGGAACCGACCCTGTCGTCCTGGTCGCGGCGCTTGTGGTGGTCATCGTCGGGTTCGTTCGCGTGCGTCGGCGTCGAAGCCGGGCGCGAACTACCGACCGGATCTTCGTCAGGTGGATCGTCGGCGCCATGGTGCTGGGGATGCTGGTGGGCGCCGCAATGGTCCCCCTTCCCGTATCGCCGACCGTCCTCGGACTCGGGGGTCTTGGCCTGGTGCTGGCGTTCATCCTTGCCACCACCCGGAACCGCCCACCACCGGGCGCAGTGACAAAGCTCGCCGAAGCACCGAAGTCCGCCGACACCCAGCGTGGATGACGACCATGAGACGCACAACATCGCTGTCGGGTCGGCCTGCTCGTAGCCGGGATCGTCCTGGCTCGGGCATCATCGACGAGACCGGTCACCTCGTCCGGATGGCGGGTGATCGGCCGTCGGATGACGGCATCCCGAGGTGCCGTCACGCTCAACGTTCCTCTGCTTCCGGATATCAGCCGTACGGAGTCCCGGGGGTGGTACAGGGTCAGATTTCTCCGGTCACGTGCGTAGAACGGGTGATGTCATCAAATTCAAGGAGCCAGCAGTAGCCATTTGCTCTGACCGAGCCCCGTGATTGGCACAAGCTCTCGATCAGATCGAGGGAGGCAACCACGTTGAGAAGTTCCTGGTGAGTTCGGTATTCTAACCTTGAGGAGTTATGGGGTTTATCGGGCGCTTTCGGGCCTCGGCCAACAGAGTCATCAGAACGTCACGAGGAGGCCGCGCCACGCTGTCGATCGAAGACCCGTCTCTGGCGTGGTTGGCTGGTTCCGACGGTCGAGACGACGAGCGGCTGATCAATCGGAGGATTCGGTCGAAAGCCAAGTTTCTCGTGCGCTCCATCGTCCGTGCTCCCCGTGACCGGCGCACGGTCGTTTTCATCTTCGGCTGCCAGCGGTCGGGCACCACGATGGTGCAACAGACCCTCCTCGACAGGTCCTGGCATGTTCTGATCATGGAGGAGCATGACCGCCGCCTCGTGGGTGACGACCCAAACGAGACCAACTGGCAAGAGGGCGGCATTGTATTTCGCCGTATCCGGGCTTTGCCTTTTGAGGTCGTCGCAGTCAAGCCCCTCGTGGAGAGCTACCGTGCCGCGGAGCTGCTTGACACCGCCGGTGGTGCCACCGCGATCTGGATGCTGCGCCACTACCTTGACGTCTCGCAATCCAACCTGCGGCGCTTCGGTCTGGGAAACGCCCACCACGACCTGGAGCCGTTCCTCACCGGAGACTCTATGAACTGGCGCTGCAGGGGCGCCACCCACGAGACCCGGGAACGGGTGATCGAGCTCCTTCGAGATGGGCTCGAGCCGCTCGATGCGGCTGCCCTCTTCTGGTGGACTCGCAACCAGCTGTACTTCGATCAGCACCTCGCAGAGGACGACCGGATTCGACTCTTGCGCTACGAACGAGTCTGCAATTCTCCCGAGGAGGTGGTCCGGTCTCTGTCGAGTCATATCGGCGTTTCGCTCCCGGTGCATTCAACCGTCCCACGAGTGAGACCGCGCCAAAGCGCGGCCTCGGTGGGAGGACTCAGTCCCAAGATCGAGCACCTCTGCGCTCAGATGTGGGAATCCTTCGAAGGCTGTCCGGAATTGGCTGCGGGGTCGGTCGACTCGTTTCGAAGACGGAGCTCGACGGAGCGGTAGCCCGCTTGACGGCTCCGGGCGGGCATCTGCACAGGCCTCGGGATTCGGGAGCGCACGACGCCGACGCCGGCTCCTCGGGCAAGGCGTCCATCTGGCAGCTGGGTCCACGAGGCGCGATCATGAGCCTGTGCAGGCGACGCTCATGGGAGTTGAGGGACGTCCGACATTCCGCCGCGATCCACATGGGTTCCGGGCGCGATGCCGCTGGCTCATGGGCCGAGGGTGGCACATCCGGCCCGCACCGGCTTGCAGGGCCTGTGATGCAGATGGCGCCTGACAACGCCTTGATGCGTATCGCAACGCAGCGAGATGTCACGCTCATCCTCTGTTATCACCGAATTGCAGAAGACAGGGAGGATCTCTCCCATCTGTGCGTGCATCCCGAGAACTTTGCCGCACATCTCGAGGAAATCGCGCGGTGGCGAGAGCCATCCACCCTCTCCGGTGTTCCGAGGTCCTCGCGCCGACCGCGAGTGGTCGTGACCTTCGATGATGGATACAGCGACAATCTGGCCGTCGCGCTACCCATCGCCGAAGCAAAGGGGATCCCGATCACCGTCTTCGTCACCAGCGGCATGATCGGGGATACGAAGGGATTCTGGTGGGATCGTCTCGGTGCCCTGCTCAGGGCTCGCCCGAAAGAACGCCGTGAGTTGTCCCTGGAGACAGGTGGGAGGACACGGAGGATCCCGGTTGGGTCAGGTGACCTTCGGTCGGACTTCAGGGTCGTCCGCAGCCACTTGCTGCCTCTGGCCGTCTCGGAGATCGGGTCCGCCCTCGATGCCGCCTCAGAGCAGTGGTCGGTCCCGTCGACTGCCTCTCCTGACGCGCTCCCTCTCACCGGCGACGAGCTCCTCCGGCTCGCCGCCGCCGAACTGGTCACCATCGGCGCGCATACGGTCGACCATGTCCGACTCCGGGATCGTTCACGTGATGAGCAGATACAGACCATCACGGCGTCCAAGAAGGAGCTCGAACAGTATCTCGACCGGAAGGTCTGTCATTTCGCCTACCCATTCGGTCGGCGTGACGATTTCGACGATGGCACCGTCGAGGCCGTGCGGTCGGCTGGATTCGAGACGGCGTGCACGACGCTCCCCGGTAGTGCCGATCCGTTAACCGACCAGTACCGGCTCCCGCGGCGCCTCGTGATGGACTGGGGACGGGCGCGCTTTCGAGCCCAACTGCAACGCTGGAGACTGGGATGACTGTTGTGGCCCGTCGCTCCGAAGCAACGCGAGAGTGACATCGGCCGGTGGACTCGTTGCGGATCGCCATGGTGACGTCCCGGTTCCCGCCGTTACTCGGTGGCACCGAGACGCATGTGAGCGAGGTGGCACACCGAATCGCCGGCCGGGGCCTCGACGTCACGGTGCTCACGACCGACGTGAGCGGGCAGCTTCCCCAGATCGAGCAACGTGGCGAGGTCGAGGTCCGCCGATTCCCGGCCCGACCACGCTCGGCTGATCTGTACGCATCGCCAGGGCTCGCCCGTGAGGTGGTCAACGGAGGCTACGACCTCGTGCACGTACAGGGTGTGCACACACTCGTACCCCCCATGGCGCTGGCGGCTGCGCAGCGGGCCCGGATTCCGACCGTGGTCACGTTCCACACTGGAGGCCATTCCAGCCGGCTGCGGGCGGCCATACGGGGGGCTCAATGGCTGACGCTGCGGCCGCTTCTTCGCCGGTCGTTCGCCCTCATCGCCGTGTGCGACTACGAAGTTGCCTTGTTTGCTCGCCGACTCGGGATGGAACCGGCGATGATTCGGCTGATCCGAAACGGTGCCGAGCCACTTCCCGTCGACGGCGGTGCGCCCGAGGCATCGGGCTCCCCCCTCGTCTGCTCCGTCGGGCGTCTCGAGCGCTACAAGGGCCACCACCGCCTCATCGCGGCGATGCCGGCCCTTCTCACGACCGCACCGGATGCGCACTTGGCTGTCGTTGGCCGGGGCGCTTACGAGCGACAGCTCCGCCGCCTCGCGGCTCAGCTCGGTGTCGACCATGCCGTGACCTTCACGAATTTCGAAGCAACGGATCGGTCGGGACTCGGTACTCTCGTCCGCTCGAGCGACGTGGTTGCGCTCCTCAGCGACTACGAGGCGCACCCTGTCGCCCTGCTGGAGGCCCGTGCCCTGGGGAGGAAGGTGGTGGTGGCGGCGACGTCAGGACTGACGGAGTTGGCCGAAGACGGCGCCGTCACGACGGTTCCGCTCGATGCCGACCCGGCCGTACTGGCTGCCGTGCTCGCCCGGGTTGCCGCCGGGCCCGACCCGCCAGCCCCCGAGCTCCGTACCTGGGACGACTGCGCAAATGATCTCCTGCGGGTCTACCGTCAGGCCGCCGAGTCCCGGGTCTGAAGCGCATCTCGAGGGTCCTGCGACCCTTGGCCCACCTGGATGCAAGTCGGGCCCCGCCGGGGGGGAGCGGCCTCGGCGTCGCCCAACGTGTCGCGGTAATGTCCGGTCCGCAGCTTCTGTTTGGGTGGAAGTCCCGGAGTGGACCTGGGAGGTGAGTGTTGGTGACACGTCCAGCCCGGCAGCTACCCGCGGCGCTCGGGGAACTCTCGTTCCGTAGCGAGTTTCCGACGCAGCCGGCGGAATTCGTCCATGGCCTGCACTTGGACCCCCTCATGCAGCTCGAGGCGATCGCCGACTTGGCCGAGCGCCTTCCACAATCCGTGGTCTGCGACACTGCCGCTCAAGCCCTGCTCGTGCCCCGGGGTGGGCCCCCGAAAGGCGTTTTGGATCGGCCGGGTGATGTCATTCGCAGCCTGAGCAGCAACAACTCCTGGCTCACCTTGCTGAACGTCGAGGACGACCCGGCCTACGCCGAGATGATGGACGCGGCGCTGGACCAGGTGGAACTGGGGATGCGAGCGCGGGAAGGGGAAATGCGCCAGCGGGCCGCGTTCGTCTTGACCTCCTCCCCGAGCTCGGTCACCCCCGTTCACTTCGACATCGAACACAGCCTGCTGATGCAGACCAGCGGGTCCAAGAGGGTGAGCATCGGCCGCTTCGAGAGCGAAGAAGCCCACCGATACGAGGTGGACCGGTATTTCGACGGATCCCATGGACGGATCGAGTCCATGCCTCAGGAGTCGATGAGCTTCGAGCTCGAGCCCGGCACCGGGGTGTACATTCCGCCTCTCGTGCCGCATTGGGTCCACAACGATGCCGCCGTCTCGATCTCGATCACGTTGACGTATTTCACCGCCGAGACACTGCGAAACAGCAGGATCGAAGATCTCAACTCGCGACTGCGCCGATTTCGTCTCGACCCTCGGCCTCCCGGGCAGTCGGTCGTCGCCGACCTCGCCAAGACGGCCGTTATCGGAACCTTGAGAATCGGCGCGCAACTTCGCTCGAAAATCTCCACAGCCCGAGCGCGGAACGGAGTCGGTGGGCGCCCTGAGGGCGTGCCTGAGGTCTAGCGTTCGGGTCTGACCCGGCCGAGACCGGCCCGGCCGGCCCGTACCGAGGTTTCAGCCATTCGCCTGGTTGTCAACGCGGTTGACTTCGCCAGCCGGGCCGACCGTCCGGTCGGGCCCTTGGCGGCGAGGAGCCTGAACAGTTCCCGTCTCCTGGGAGCGAACCCTGCCTTGTAGGCCTCATCGCCCCGTAGGAAGTCGACCTCGCTGAAGCCGCGGTCACACGCATCACTGATGACGTCATTGAGCAGGACGGACATGGCGTTTCGCCAACGGGACTCCCTCAGCCGGGCACTCTGATAGAGACTGACGCGACCGGCCACTTCGAAGCTGACGACGGTGGCGATGACGGTCTCATCGTTGGCCAGCTCATGGACCGCGACCTCATCGGCCTCGGCCCCCAGGCGGCAGGCCGCCACGAACCGCTCGAATTGCGAGAGGAAGCGAGACCGGCCTCCCCATTGGGCCTCGTGCATCGTTCGCAATGTCTCGAGCGCTTCCACCGCTGAAGGTCCGCGTTTCGACCGGTGTGTGACGCCGTCCTCGGTGAGGCGGGTCGTGGCCCGCCGGATGTTCCGGCGGACGTGGGAGGGGAGCCCGGCGAAGTACGCCTTCGAGTCGTCGGGCAGCGGGGTCCACGGCGCGATGGCGAGCGGGACGAGGCGGGCTGGGCTGGGCAGGGCTTCGATCACCCGAGAGTGGCCGGGCACCCCTTCCAGGTCCAACAGCCGCCCTCCGGGACGTTGGAACCAGTCCCTGAGCAGCCCGATCGTGACACCTTCCTCGGTCGGACCGGCGAGCAGGTCCAGATGGTCCGGGCAGAGGTACCCGCCGCCCATCAGGTGGAGAACCTCGAGCCCCGGCCACCCCGTTGTTTCCAAGGCGAGGCCTCCGATGAGTCGCTCGCCGTCCACAGCCAGCAAGAAGCGGCGTTGAGGACCGCCCGCGCCGGTGAGCCACCACGACCGCATGAAGGGGGAGGGGAGAGGCGACAGGTCGACCAATCGATCCCATTGCGTCTCCCAACCGTCGAGACCGGACGCAACCACCACTCTGGGAGCCGATGCCTTCACACGAGCTTCCTTTGCGGCGGGGTGAGGGCCAGGCCATCGAGGTTCATCCACCCTTCTGACCGTGGTGACACGGAGGATCCATTGACGGTTTCCGGAAGCTGAGACATCGTTGGCGCGAAGCCCCCATGTCAGAGAGCCCCGACGTCGAGGGGCTGCAGCCGATCGCCTGTCTTGACCCGGCTGACCGACCCCGCCGACTGTACACGTGGGCCTCCGTGCTCTGTCCATTGACCCCGGCGAGATCCGGCCACCCCAATGTGGCGGAGGGCGAATCCCTTCTCGATCCGGTTGGCGGAGATGGATCTTCCACCGTCTCGGTCCGTATGGTCGCTCGACCGATCGGAGGGTCCAAGTATTAGGATCAGCTCGACAAGGGCACTCGTGCCCTCCACCTGCCCTTCCAAGACGCGAGCTGTGCAGCTGATGCCCGTTCAACCCCATGATCGTCACTGGAGACGATGCCCTCTTGCGCGAGGTCCAGAGCCTTCGCATCTGGGCTGTCGGCTCTTTTCCCTCGACGATTTCCTGGAGCTCTCTCAATCGCAAGCGAGCGATGGTCCTCCTTGCCCCTAATTCCTGGTCCAACGCGACGAGGCCGTCGGTACCAGCGGATGGCGCCTTCCTCCCACCGGTGGTGCGCCATCGAAGGTTCCCCGGCTGCGTCAGACCCTGCTCCGGGAGATACTCCGGCCAACTAGGGCTCCCGTGAGGGCTGGGTCATGACCGATTTCGCCCGTGGCGAGGCGGGACCAGCGTCGGAACGGAGACGACTCTTCACGACCTTCGGGTTCCTCGTCGCCAAACAAGGTGCGACCGCGGTGCTGGGCCTGGCTTATTGGATCCTCGCCACTCGACTCTTTGTGTCTCGAGATGTCGG
This sequence comes from uncultured Acidimicrobiales bacterium, assembly GCA_963710495.1. Classification (GTDB taxonomy): domain Bacteria; phylum Actinomycetota; class Acidimicrobiia; order Acidimicrobiales; family RAAP-2; genus Bog-756. The sequence goes on along the minus strand of CAVQAI010000009.1, from coordinate 436,675 downwards.
CCTCGCGGCAGCAGCGGCGTCACTCGCTGCTTTTCTCGCCGCCATTGGTGTCCTGGGTATCCCGATCCTCCTCCTGGCGGAACTGAGCTCGCTCGAGGATTCGACGCGCCGGGTCATGTTCACCACTGGGTTGGCGATCGCCTGCTTCGTCGTCTTCCTCCTCTCCGTTGTTGCCATGGCGCTGTCACCTTTCCTCGGTAAGAGCCTCCGGGAGATCGGACAGGATCCGGTCACGGCCGCCCTGTTGGTGGTGGGCACCGTTGCAACCGTGGCGACAATCACATTCGACAACGCCGCGACCGGGCTGCACCGCGGCTCGGCACAGCTCACCCGAGGAACGGTCGGAGCCGTACTCAAACCGGTGTTCGTGGGCCTGCTCGTCTTCGCCGGGGTGAAGACGAGCGCCGGTCTCCTCCTGGCCTGGGCGGCGGCACTCGCGGCCTCGGTGGTCGTCTGCTTCCCGATGCTCCGGCTGGGGTCAAGCCGTGGCGGCGAAGGAGCGCTCAGAAACCGCATAGCACTGACCCGTCGCTACGGACTGCTCTCGTTCAATCATCACGTGCTCAATCTGTCCATCAACTCCATCTCGTACATCGTCCCGCTCATTGCGGCGCTCCTGATCGCTCCGCAGCAAGTGGCGTACTTCACGAGCGCCTTTTTGCTCTCGGCTTCCGTGCTGATCATTCCGTATCTCCTCGCGCTGGCCCTGTTCGCCGAGAAAGCCGGCGACTCGGAGTTGCTCCACCGCCACGTTCGGAGGACGCTTCCGCTCGGACTGGCTTTGTGCGGAGCGATCGTCGTCGTGGTCCAACTCGTGGCACCGCTGGCCCTTCGCATCTTCGGTCCCGCCTATGCCGAGAACGGAACGACGGCATTGCGGCTGTTGATCCTGGTCGGCCCCTCCTACGTCGTCAAGGACCACTACGTGGCGATCCGCCGGGCCCAGGGCCGGCTGGCCAACGCGTCGCGGATCATGGCGATCGGGACTTCGGCCGAAGCGGCCGGCGCCATCGTGGGCGGAGTGCTCGGGGGGATGATCGGGCTCTGCGTGGGTTGGGCTATTGCCGCAACGTGCGAGGCACTCGCCCTCTTGCCGGCCGTGATGCGCGTGTTCTGGGGCACTCCGTACACCGACTCCGGCCGAGGTGGGTCGCCTGGGTGAGACGGGTGCGGGACTCAACCGAGGAGCGCTCCGAAGGCCAGGTGGACGACGGCGTCGTTCAGCCGGTGAGCATCGGTGTTGAGCCGATCCAGAGGTGATGAAACACTTAGCCGTTGCCCGGGTGACGTCATGAAGGGCACGAGGGGGCCGAGTGGCTTGAGGAGGGGTGGCGATTGAGGACTCATGCGCATCGTGTGGCGGGCGACGTCATGGGACGGGCGGGCGATGGAGGACCGGGCGCCGAACGGCCAGAGGGCGAGACCGCAGCAGCGGTGATGCCGGCCCACGACGACATCGACGCCTGGTCCGGTTCCTTCTCTCCCGATCCGCCGGAAACGGTAACCGTCGTCATTTGCGCCTATACCGAGCGCCGATGGGATTCGCTGGTGAACGCGATCGCCTCCTTGCGGGCGCAGCGGCGGCCGCCCGACCAGTATCTCGTGGTCATCGACCACAATGAGCAGCTGTTCGACCGGGCTCGTCGCTTCTTCCCAACCGACGTCGAAGTCCTCGAAAGCGTGGATCGGCGAGGATTGTCGGGTGCGCGCAACACCGGCGTTCGACTTGCGAAGGGTGATGTCGTGGCCTTCCTCGACGATGACGCCGAAGCGGATCCTTCCTGGGTCGAAGAGCTGATCGGGCACTACCACCCACAGATCGCGGGGGCAGGAGGTGTGGCGGTCCCGGTCTGGCCGGGACGAGACCGCCCCCGCTGGTTCCCACCCGAGTTCGACTGGGTGGTCGGTTGCAGCTATCGGGGGCTGCCGAGCACCGTCATGCCGCAGCGCAATCTCATCGGGGCGACCATGTCCTTCCGGCGTTCGGTCTTCGACATGGTCGGCTCCTTCGACACGGCCATCGGCCGCCGCGGCTCGGTGCCGCTCGGATGCGAGGAGACGGAGTTCTCGTTGCGAGTACGGCGAGCTCTGGTTGGAGCCGAGCTGTTACATGTCCCTCCCGCCATCGTCCACCATTACGTCGCCGCCGAGCGGGCAACGGTCCCGTACTTCCTCAGGCGTTGCTACGCCGAGGGGATATCGAAGGCGGTGGTGGCTCAGCGCGCCGGCCGAGAGCAGGCCTTGTCCAGCGAGCGTCGATATGTCCTTTTCACCCTGCCTGGTGGAGTGGTCGAGGGTCTACGTGCCGGCCTCGGCGGCGACCTCTGGGGCCTTGCCCGTTCCGCCCTGATCTGTGCCGGCCTGCTCGCCACCACCGCCGGATATCTGGTCGGGACGCAAGGCCGTCGCCAACCGCGTCGGCCGACCTGACCCGATCCCGTCCGCCGATCGAGCGGGCCAGCCCCGCCTCGTCCCGCTCTTCAGACCCCCGGTCGTCGGATCTGCGTCGGGGCGGTGGGTCAGTAGGAGTAGGCCTGGACCTCCGCCACATCCATGGTCGAGGTTGGCGTGTCGGCGTTGGTCACGGTATGCCAACCGGACGTCTGCTGCGCCGCGACGTACAACGACAGCATGATCTGGTAGGGCTCGGGGGTGATCGTGACCGCGCCGGAGGCCAGCACCTGTGACACTTGGCGACCGTCGAGGAATTCGGTGATGGATTGGCCCGGGATGTACTGGATCCCGTACACGTGATAGCCCGCGCTCAGGTCGGCGCCGGTATTTGGTATCGACCCCTGCTGTCCCTGGTCGGCGAAGTAGTTCGTCGACATCAACATGTTCGGTGGCTCCGACCCCATCTTCATACCGCCCTCGTAGCCGTCGAGTTCGTTGAACGGTGTATTGGGGACCGGAGGCAGGAACCAGATGCTCGGCCACATGCCCTGCGACTGGTCGGGCATCTTGGCCTCGACTTGGACATACCAGCCAGTGGCGGGCAACGTGAACTTGCCCTCGGTGGTCACGATGCCGCTCATCCACGGATAGTCGGCACTGTACGCGTTGGTGTTTCGCTGAGCGGTGAGTGTCAGACCAGCATCGACACGGACTTGGGATGGCCCGAACATGGCCGCATTGTTGCCGGACCCTCCCTGATCGGGAAGCGTGGGTCCTGAGTAGGGCCAGGGAAGAAAGCCGTTGTCGTTCCAGACGGCCCCCGATGACCCCAGATAGGTGACCCACTTGGAGGAATCGAGCGTGGTGCCGGAGAACTGGTCATCGAAGATCAGTCGACTCGATGAATAGCCGGGCGGAGCGGACATGGCCCCCGTCGCCTGTCTCCGCGCCGCACCGTCGGGGGTCGGGGCCATGCCCACGATGGGCCGGTTGAGCGGGATGCTGCCGGCCGAGCCGTAGAAGCCGGCATCGCCGTAGGAGAAGATGCCCCCGTCCGAGGCGACCAGCCAGTAGCCGCCACCGTCGGGGGTCGGGGCCATGCCCACGATGGGCCGGTTGAGCGGGATGCTGCCGGCCGAGCCGTAGAAGCCGGCGTCGCCGTAGGAGAAGATGCCCCCGTCCGAGGCGACCAGCCAGTAGCCGCCACCGTCGGGGGTCGGGGCCATGCCCACGATGGGCCGGTTGAGCGGGATGCTGCCGGCCGAGCCGTAGAAGCCGGCGTCGCCGTAGGAGAAGATGCCCCCGTCCGAGGCGACCAGCCAGTAGCCGCCACCGTCGGGGGTCGGGGCCATGCCCACGATGGGCCGGTTGAGCGGGATGCTGCCGGCCGAGCCGTAGAAGCCGGCGTCGCCGTAGGAGAAGATGCCCCCGTCCGAGGCGACCAGCCAGTAGCCGCCACCGTCGGGGGTCGGGGCCATGCCCACGATGGGCCGGTTGAGCGGGATGCTGCCGGCCGAGCCGTAGAAGCCGGCGTCGCCGTAGGAGAAGATGCCCCCGTCCGAGGCGACCAGCCAGTAGCCGCCACCGTCGGGGGTCGGGGCCATGCCCACGATGGGCCGGTTGAGCGGGATGCTCCCGGCCGAGCCGTAGAAGCCGGCGTCGCCGTAGGAGAAGATGCCCCCGTCCGAGGCGACCAGCCAGTAGCCGGGAGCCGGAGGTCTACTCCTGACGGCGGCTACCGCCTCGGGCGAGGTCGTCGAGACCAAGGCCCAGAGCGAAGTCGAAGCGATGCTGGCCAGGGTGAGGACGAACACCCCCGCCAGCAGGGTTCTGCGTCGCATCGCCCTGCCCGGTCCGATCGACACAGACGGTGACCTCCAACTTCTTGCCCCATGGCCCGTCGGGACCCGCGACAAACCTCGCGATCACCCGTAGTCATCGACGGATCGGCCGCTCGCCTTGAGCCGCACGGCCACGGCCCCCGGAAAGGACCGGTGAGCAGCCATCGGAAGGGGCGGCACCCCTCACCCGGGCAACACCGCCCATGACCGTGCCGCTGGAGCCGGTCGGATCTTTTCGCCTCGCTCACCGGCTCTGAGCGACCCGTCCGCCGGTCGCCGCGGTGAGACTCAGATGGTTCCCGCCGCGCAGTGGGCCAGGAATTCCTCATCGTCGAGCCCGACGAGGTCGCACCAGATCTCGCGGTTGTGCTCGCCGAGGGCCGGGGCGGGACGTGGAGCCTCGGGCCGGTGGCCGTCGAGGCGTGGGAACGGCGCTTGCTGCAGGTGTGGTCCGGCCACGGGATCCTCCACTCGCACCAGGTCGCCCCGAGCGGCCACGTGCGGGTCGGCGATGATCTCGGATGCGTCGTAGGCCACACCCACCGGGACGCCGTTCGCCACACAGCGCGCCTCCACTTCGGCCGCATCCAGGCCGGCGGCCCAGTCGGCCACCAACCCGTTGATGGTGTCGCCGTCCTCGGCCCGTCGCTTGAGGGTCGACCATCGAGGGTCGTCGGCCAGTTCGGGCCGGTCCATGGCCCGGCACAACCGCCGGAAGTTGGCGTCCGAGCCGGCCACGATGCACACGTAGCGCCCATCGGCGGTGGCGAAATTGTCGAGCGGGGCCGAGTTGGCCAGGCGGTTGCCCTGGCGCTCACGGGTGACCCCGAGTCGGTCCTCACCGGCGATCGTCCATTCCAGAACGCGGAGGACGGCGCCGTACAGGGAGGCGTCGATGACGCCGCCCCGGCCGGTGCCGCGGCCGGGTCGGTCGCGGCGGTAGAGCGCGGCTAGCGCGGCCTCGGCGGCAAAGGTGCCGGTGAGGTAGTCCGAGATGGTGACGCCGGGTCGGACCGGGGGCCGGTCGGGGTAGCCGGTGATCGCCAGCAAGCCGCCGTAGGCGATGCCCATCCGGTCGAGGCCGGGACGGTGGGAGTAGGGACCGTCCTGGCCGAACACGCTGATGCGGGCCCAGATCACCTTCGGGTCGCACGACTCGGGTCCGACGTTCCAGCCCTCGAGCGTGCCGGGCCGGAAGTTCTCACAGACCACATCGGACCGGGAGACCAATCGACGGAAGAGGTCCTGGCCCTCGGTCCGGCGCAGGTCGAGGGTCACGCCCTTGCGCCCACGGCCTTCGACCGCCCACCACATCGAGTACCCCTCGTCATCACCACCAACATCACCATCGCCATCGCCATCAGCGCCGGCTGGCTCGTGGACTTCGTCGTCTCCTTCGGGCGGGACGAAGGGCCCGATGGTCCGCATGAAGTCCCCGCCGCGCGGATCCTCGACCTTGATCACCTCGGCCCCCATCTCGCCCAGCAAGCCGGCACAGAACGGGGCACTGATCCGGGTGCCGACGTCGATGACCCGCAGCCCGGCCAGCGGCGCGTCGCCGCCGGTCGTCCCGTCACCCGCCTCCGGGCCGGACCCCGTGCTCAAGACAGGCCGGGGAAGTCCGGGGACCGGCGTTCCTTGAAGGCCGCCATCCCCTCGGCCATCTCCGGCGAGGTGGCCGCCATGGCCTGGGCCTGGCCTTCACGTTCGAGCGACTCGGCCAGTGTGGTCTCGAAAGTCGCATTGAGGAGGGTTTTGGACAGTCCGAGCGATCGCGTGGGACCGGCCGCCAGGCGAGCCGCCAATTCGGCGGCGGACGTGGCGAGCTCCTCCCGGGTGTCCACGCACCGGTAGGCCAGGCCGAGCCGCACCGCCTCGGCCCCGTCCGCACCGTCGCCCAGCATGACCATGGCCTTGGCCCGGGGCAGGCCCACCAGTCGGGGGAGGAGGTAGGCCCCGCCGGCGTCGACCACCAGGCCCCAGCGGGCGAACGACCAGATGAACCGGGTCTCCTCGCAGGTGAGCACGAAGTCACAGGCCAGGGCCAAGTGGGCACCGGGCCCGACGGCCGACCCGTTGACGGCCGCCACCGTGGGCTTGTCGAGCTCCCACAGCTCCCGGATGAAGGCCTGGACCCCGACCCGCAAGGCCTCGCTGGTGTCACGGGGGTCGAACCCGGTGCGACCGGCCGACCCCACCGTGGACTGGCGCAGGTCCATGCCCGAGCAGAAGGAGTCGCCGGTCCCGGAGATGAGCAGGGCGCGCACCCGGCGGTCGCTGCGAGCCTCACGCACCCGGGCCACGATGTCGTCGCGCATCTCGACGGAGAGCGCGTTCTTGGCCTCGGGACGATCGAGGGTCAGTCGGGCGACGTGGTCGTCCCCCACGTCGTAGCGGATCATGGCCGTCAGTGTAACGACGGGGTCCCCGGCCGTTCGGGCCTGGCCTCCACTACGGTCTGCCCCTGTGCCCCCCGACCGCCGACTGCAGTGAGCGCTTCCCTCCTCCCGCTGGATGAGGCGGTCCGGCGCCACGTGCGGGCCGGCGACGCCGTCCACGTGGTCACCGGCCACACGCGGTGGACGGCGGCGGCCCGCGAGCTGATCCGGCAGTGGTGGGGGAAGGACCCCGGATTCACCCTGGTCATGCTCAGCCTCTCGAGCCTCGGGGCGGTCCTGTTCCGGGGGGGCTTGGTCGAGCGGGTGGTGACCGGCTATTCGGGCGACGTCTTCCCCAACTTCACGCCCAATCCCTGGTTCGGCGACGCCTACCTGAGCGGCGAGGTCGAGGTCGAGCACTGGTCCTTCCTCACGTTCCTCCAGCGCCTGGAGGCCGCCGCCCGCGGCCTGCCCGCGGTGACCACCGCATCCCTGCGGGGCTCGTCGATGGAGTCCAACGCCGGGTTCGGCGTCGTGGCGTCACCCTTCGGTGGCGAAGTGGGACTGCTCGCCCCCTATGCGCCCGACGTCGCCCTGGTGCACGCCCCCTTGGCCGACCGGGACGGGAACGTGGCCTTCAGCCCTCCCTTGCTCGAAGGCGTGTGGGGCGCCCTCGCCGCCCGGCGGGGAGCGGTGGTGACGGTCGAGCGGGTGGTGGAGGACATCCGGCCCTGGGCCCACCTGGTCAAAGTCCCCGCCCACCGGGTGCTCGCCGTGTCCGAGGTGCCACTCGGGGCCCACCCCGGGGGCCTGTACGTGCCGCACCTCCCGGTCGAACCCTACGGCGAGGACCTCGAGTTCTGGGAGGAGGTCCGCGACGCCAGCCGGAGCGACCGGTTCGACGACTGGATCAGCCGCTGGATCCTCGAACCGGCCGACCAGGATGCCTATCGCCGCCAGCTGGGCGAGGAACGCATCTCCCGGCTGCGGCGCCGGGCCGATCCGGGCTCGTGGCGGGACGACGAGGTCGCCCATCCACCCGACCTGGCGGCTCCGGTCGGGGCCTGGGAGCTCGCCACCGTGTACGGGGCGCGCCGGGTCGCCGGCCGGGTGCGGGCCGGTGGCATCGACGCGGTGTTGGCCGGGGCGGGCGTGGCCAACCTGGCCGCCTGGCTCGCCGTGCGGACGGCCCGGGCCGGGGGGTCGTCGGTCGTGCTCACCGCCGAGCTCGGCCTGTGGGGGTACGAGCCGACACCGGCCGACCCGTTCGTCTTCAACCACCGCAGCTTCCCGAGCGCCACCATGGTGGCCGACAGCGAGATGGTGCTCTCCACCCTCACCGCCGGGCCGGGCACCCGGCTGCTCGGGTGTCTCGGGGCGGCCCAGATCGACCGGGGGGGCAACATCAATTCGACCGTGATCCCCGGCCGCGCCTTTCTGGTCGGTTCGGGCGGCGGGAACGACGTGGCCAGCGCGGCCGACGAGGTGGTGGTGGTGGCCACCCTCGCCCCACGACGGACGGTCGAGGCGGTGCCGTACGTGACCTCACCCGGAGACCGGGTGTCCGCCCTGGTGACCGACCTCGGGACGTTCGAGCGGATCGACGGCGGCTTCGTGCTGACCGCCGTGCCCGAAGGGCCCGAGGATCTCGACCGCCGCATCGAGCGCGTCCGCCAGCGGTGCGGCTGGGAGCTGGTGGTGGCCGATGAGGTCGCCGAGCTGGGTCCGCCCACCGTTGCCGAGGTCGAGACGCTACGACGGTGGGACCCGCAGCAGCGCTTCCTCCGACCGGACGACGCCTGAGCGGCTCCATCCGGCCCCATCCGGCTCGCTCGGGAACGGCCGTCCTCGCCGTCGGCGGTGGCCGGGCAGTTACGATGCCGCCATGGCCCCCAGCGGCACCGACCCCATGGCGGAGGATGCCGACCAGGCTGCGTTGCGCGACCTGGCCCGCCAGATCGCGGCACGCGAGGTCGGGCCCCGGGCCGGGGAGGCGGACGAGACGGGCGAGGTGCCCTGGGAGGCGGTGAAGGCTCTGGCCGCCGCCGACTTGTTCCGGGTGACCATCGGAGCCGAATGGGGCGGGCTGGGTCTCGGGGATATCGAGGCCGCCATCGTGTTGGAGGAGATCGCCCGCTACGACGTGTCGACGGCCATCTGCTGCCAGCTGGCGTACAACGGGCCGAGCCGGGGGATCGAGCACCTCGCGGGACCGGCGTTGAAGGAGCGCTACCTCCCGGCCGTCGCCGCCGGGGAGAGCATCATCAGCATCGGGATCACCGAGCCCGACGCCGGCTCGGCCGTGCAGAACATGCGGGCCACCCTCGATGCGGACGGTCCTGGCCGGTGGCGATTGCGCGCCTACAAGAACTATTCGACGCTCGGCCATGTGGCGTCGGCCGTTCTCGTCTGGTGCCGGTGGCCGGGAGGAGAGGGCTCCAAGGGCATCGGCGCGGTGATCGTGCCCACCGACCGGGACGGGGTCAGCGTGGCCGGCCGCCACCGCAGCATGGGCATCCACGCCGCAACCGAGGCGGAGATCGCCTTCGACGACGTGGCCATCACCGAGGACGACGTGCTGCTGGCCGGCGACCCGGGCTCGAACGCCTCCTTCAAGGTCCTGCTCGATCACCTGAACCACGAGCGGTGCGGGAACGCCGCCATGTGCATCGGGGCGGCCCAGGGCGCCCTCGAGCATGCTGTGGCCTACGCCCGGGATCGCTCCGTCGGTGGCAGTCCCATCGCCGAGCGCCAGGGCCTCCAATGGAAGTTCGCCGACATGGCGGTGGCCCTCGAGGGTGCCCGGCTGCTCCTCGGGCGGGCGCTCCGGCTGGCCGGACCGGGTGGCACGCCGCCGCCGCTCGAGACCGCCTTGGCCAAGACGGCGGCCAACCTGGCGGCCAAGCTGGTGTGCGACGAGGCCATGCAGATCCACGGTGGCTACGGCTACAGCCGCGAGTACCCGGTCGAGCGCGCCTACCGGGACATCCGCGGCCTGTGTTTCGGGGCCGGCACCGTGGAGGCCCAGAAGAACTTCATCGGCGCCGCCGTGTCCAAGGGCAGGTCCACCAGCTCGCCGGGGTGGCGGGACCAGAGCCGCGGCTGACGGCGCGCTCGGGTCACGTCGAGCTTCCCGTCAGCGCCACTTCCAGACGGGCGGCCGCTTGTCGGCCCGGGCCGCCCGTGCCTCGGCCGCGTCCTCGAAGGTGGCCAGCCTCGCCGTGTAGTCCTGCTCGGTGCGGTACGCGTCCTTGAGGGGGAGGTACTCGACACGGTTCATGCTCTCCTTGGCCAGCCGGAGGGCGATGGGGCTTTTGGCGGCCAGCTCCTCGGCCAGCGCCCGTGCCGTGTCCATGAGCTGGGCCTGGGGCACCACGGCGCGTATGGCCCCGAACCGGTGGAGCTCGGCGGCCGACACCGCCTCACCGGTGAAGAACATCTCCCTCGCCTTGTAGCGACCGACGAGCATCGAGACGTGGGCGCTCGCCCCGAGGAGCCCGACGTTGATCTCCGGCGCGCCGAAGGTGGCCGATTCCGACGCGACCAGGATGTCGCAACAGGCGGCGTAGGCCAGCCCGGCGCCGAGGGCCGGCCCGTTGATCGCCCCGATGACCGGCACGGCGCAGTCGGTGATGGCCCACATGCCGTCGCGGGCCACGCGCGCCGGGTCGGTGACCAGGGTAGGGGGCACCCGGTCGGGATCGCTCAGCTTCCGGTCCACCGATCGGAGGTCGACCCCGGCCATAAAGGCGCGCTCGCCGGCGGCGGTGAAGATGGCCACCCGGACGTCACGACGGTCGTCGAAGCTGCGGAAGGCATCGCGGATCTCGGCCATCGTCGAGCGGGTAACCGCGTTGACCGGGGGACGGTCGAGGGTCACGGTGGCCACGTGACCCTCGATGCCGACGGTCAGGTCTGCCATCTCCGACCCCCTTGGCCGCGGCTGCCGCCGCCGATGATCCGACGGGGAAGGCCCGATGGCCTCGCCCGATCGGCCCGCCCGGTGATGACACTCTGCATCCGGCGAGGATACTTGGCGCGGCCCCGACGCCCCCGGTCCACCGGGCTCGTCGCTCGGCCGCGGAAGGCACCCGGCCGGATCGGGCCGATTCTGTATGATCCCGCGGTTCCCCTGGTGCGGCCGGGGGCCGGGAAGGGGAGGAGCCCTGTGAAGTCCAACGCGACGGATCTCGCCCTGCTGGTGCTGCGGGTCACGGTTGGTGCGGTCTTCCTCGCCCACGGCATCAACCACATCTTCGGCGGGGGGAAGATCGCCGGCACCGGCCGGTGGTTCGAGAGCCTCGGCATGCGACCCGGCTGGATGCACGCCTGGACGGCGAGCCTCACCGAGATCGGGGCCGGGGCCCTCCTCGTGGCCGGGCTGCTCACCCCGGTGGCCGCCGCCGGGGTGGTGGGGGTGATGTTGGTGGCCTGGATCACCAACCATCGCGGCAACGGCTTCTTCATCTTCCGCCCGGGTGAGGGATGGGAGTACGTGATGACCCTCACGATGACCGGGGTGGTCATCGCCATGCTCGGCCCCGGGCAGTGGAGCATCGACGACGCGGCCGGCCTGCTGGGCCTGGCCGGATGGACCGGGCTCTGGATCGCTCTTGGCGCCGGCGTGGGAGGGGCGGCGCTGCTGCTGGCCGGGTTCTGGCGGCCGGCCCCGAAGCCGACCGAAGCCAAGTCCTAGGCCGACCGAAGCCAAGTCCCAGGCCATCGGGTCGTTCGTACCGGATCGAAGGGTGGCGCTCAGCGGAAGGAGGGCATCACTTCTTCGGCGAACAGCGCCAGCGTTGCGGGATCGGCACGATCGTGGGTGAGGAAGACGAAGTGGGTCACGCCCCGCTCGACCATCTGGGCGATGCGGTCGACCACTATCGGCGGTGTGCCGAGATAGCCGCCGGCTTCCAGCCCCCAACCTTCGCTGCCGTACCGGCGGTCGGCGATGGCCCGGGCCTCGGCGAGGGAGGAGTCGTCGGCGGCCAGCACCAGCACCGCCTCGTGCGAACGGCGGATGGTGGCCGGGTCCCGGCCGATGGCGACGCACTCTTCGTCCAGCCGTCGTGCGCTCTCCTCCCAGCGGCTGAGCCCGTAGGTCGGCACGTTCCACACATCGGCATACCGGGCCACCAACGGCAGCGTCCGCCGGGGCCCGACGCCCCCGACGTGGATGGGCGGGCGGGGCGACTGCAACGGAGGCGGGCGGTTGGGTAGGTCGGCCACCCGGTAGTGGCGGCCGGCGTAGGTGGTCGGCTCCCCGGTGAACATCCGGGTGAGGATCTCGAGCGCCTCGGCCAGGCGCTCCGATCGTTCGGCGAGGTCTCCCCAGGGCAGTCCGGCCTGTTCGTGCTCGGCCCGTACCGAGCCACTGCCGATCCCGAGCTCGAGCCGACCTCCGGAGAGCACGTCCAGCGTGCTCGCCATCTTGGCCAGCACGGCCGGGTGCCGGAAGTTGTTGCACAGGACCAGGTGGCCGATGCGCAGCCGGTCGGTGTGGGCCAGCAGGTAGGTGGCGAGCGTCCAGGCTTCGAGGGAGGGCGGGTCGGGCTGGCCGGGACTGTAGAGGTGGTCGTAGAGCCACAGGGAGTCGAAGCCCAGTTCCTCGGCCAGCCGGGCGCGCTCGAGGATGCGGTCGTAGCCCAGCGCCACCTGGGGCAGATAGAGGCCGAACGCCACGCTTCCCATCGACCGACCCTCCCGTGGCTACCCGGGGGGCGCCGTCAGTCCGCCAGCCGGGCGACGATCTGGCGCCGGATCAGCTTGCCGGTGTCGGTCCGGGGGAGCTCCGGCCAGAACTCGATGGACTCGGGGGTCTTGGACGAACGGAGCTGTCGACGAACCAGGCGCTTGAGCTCCTCCTCGGTCACCGCGGCCGGGCCCTCGGGCACCACGACCGCCACCAAGCGCTGCCCCCACTCGTCGTCGGCCAGGCCGACGACGGCGGCGTCGACGATCCCCTCGCAGGCCAGGAGGACGTCCTCGATCTCGGCCGGGGCGATGTTCTCGCCGCCCCGGATGATGGTGTCGTCGGCCCGCCCTTCGATGAAGACATAGCCGTCCTCGTCGATCCGGCCCCGGTCACGGCTCGAGAACCAACCCTGCTCGTCGACCACCGGGTTGGCGGCGTGCTCACCGGCGTACTCCCCGGCGATCTGCTCCCCCCGGAAGAACAGGAGCCCGGTCTCGCCCACCGGCAGGCAGGCACCGTCCTCGCCGCGCACCTCGAGCTCGATCCCCGGCAACAGGCGCCCGACCGACCCCAGGCGAGCCCGCACCTGCGGGTCCTCGGAGGCCAGGGCGGCCCGGTGGTCTTCGGGCCCGAGCAGGGCCACGGTCGAGCTCGTCTCGGTCAGCCCGTAGGCGTTCACGAACCCGGTCTCGGGGAACAGCTCGACGGCTCGCTGGAGGAGCGGGGTCGGCATGCGCGCCCCGCCGTAGGAGAGCGAGCGAAGGCTCGGTGTCCCGGCGTCGTCGACGCCGTCGGCGGCGTCGAGATGGGTCACCACCCGGGCCAGCATGGTGGGGATGACCATGGCCTGGGTGACCCGCTCGTGGCGCACGGTCCGGAGCCACTCCTCGGGGTCGAACCGGTCGAGGTAGATGATGCGACGGCCGGCGTACAGGTTGCTCAGCAGGTTGGCGACCCCGGCGATGTGGTACGGCGGCACCGACACCAGCGCGGCCTCGTCCTCCCCGGCGCTGCCGAACTCGACGGTGCCGAGCAGGTAGGACATGAGATGGCGGTGACGGAGGACCGCAGCCTTGGGCGCTGCGGTCGTCCCGCTCGTGTAGAGCAGGATGCAGGGCAGGTCGGGATCGACCGGCGGCGGGGGTTCGGCGGCCACACCCTCGAACCGGTCGAGGAAGGCCTGACAGGTGATGGTGCGGGCCGGATCCGACCCCGCCGGTGGGGTGTCGCTGTGCACCACCAGCGACCCGGGATGGGCATCGAGCTGGGCGGCCAGCTGCTCGGCCCCCAGCCGGTAGTTGAGCGGAATGAAGGGGACGCCCGCCCCGGCCGCGCCGAAGAGCGCCAACGGGTAGGCGAGATGGTTGCCGCCGACGTAGGCCACGGACGGCACCCCGAGCTCGACCAGGTGGTCCGTCGCCGCCCAGCATCGCTCGGCCAGCCCGGCGTAGTCGAGGCCGTCCGGACCGGCGCTGAGCGCGGTCCGTTTCCCGTAGCCCGAGTGGACCATCTCGAGGAGCAGGCCGAGGTGCACCGGACCGGTTCAGTCCGACGAGGGGAGGGGCTTGGCCGTCTTCAGCTGGAGGGGATGGCCGTCCACGCCCAGCGCCCCGCCGCCCGGTTTCGTGCACAGCAGCTCGAGGGTGTCCTTCTCGTCGACGTACCGCTTCCCGAGCAGGACCTCGCCCTCCTGCCCGGCGAGGACCTCGCTCCGGGCGCCGTCCTCACCGGCACGGGCGAGGGGCAGGCCGCCACAGGTCACCGCCACCTCCCCGCCCGGGGCCCGGATGACGATCAGCTCGGCGTCACTGACCGCGCTGCGGAGCCGGTCACCGGCCTTCAATTCCATGCAGCAATCCCTCCTCGGGTCTGTCGTCCCTTCGGACCACGGGCGTCGGAACCACGGCGGCGACGAGCCGACGGGTGGAGGTCACGGATCGACCGCGCTCCGCACCTTCGTCACCTTCGTCGACGGCACTCCGAGCGACCCAGGCAGGGCCCGGCTGGCCCGAGGCCCGTCGCCCAGGTCTGGCGGCATCGTAGCCCGAACCGCGGATCGGTAATCTCTGTCCGTGCCGGTGCGTCGATCCTCCGACCCAGGGACGACGTCGGCCGTACGGGCGGGGGAGTACCTGGCCGGTTCACTGCGTACCTGTGGTCTGACGGTGCCCGACGTAGGCGGGTGGGTCGATTCGTCGGGACCCGAGGAGGCGGTGTGCCCGGTGTTGGCTTGGGCCGCTTCCGGCGCCATGTGGCTGACCGGGAGGCCGGACGGACCCCCGCAGTGGCCGGCCGGTGACGTCATCGGCGCCCTGCGGGGTACCGCCGGGTTGCTGGCCGCCCTGGCCGGCTCGGTCGGGGTCGACCCCGGTCCGCTCGACGTCGGTGCGTTGCTGACCGGCCGGGCCGCGACCGGCGGCCGGGCGCGACGCGGACGGACATCGGTCGGTGGCCGGAGCCGGATCCTGCGGGCCGCCGACGGCTGGCTGGCGATCACGCTCTCCCGGCCGGGCGACGTGGAGCTGCTGCCCGCCCTCAGCTCGGGTGCGATCACGGTGGACGAGCGACGCGCCTCCCACGGGTCCGAGCCCGGCGCCGACTCCCCGCCGGCGGAGGCGGCCGACCCCCCCTCGGCGGAGGCCGACGATCTCGCCGACGAGCTCTGGGACCGGCTCGAGGACTTCACCCGGCGCCGCCCGGCCCGTGAGCTGGTGGCCGCCGCCCAGCTCCTCGGCCTCCCGGCGGCCGAGGTGGCGACCAGCGCGTCCGACCCCATGCCCTGGGCGATCAGCCGTCCGGGACGACCGGTCGCCGCCGGTCCCCGGCAAACGAGGGTGGTCGACTTCTCGGCCATGTGGGCCGGACCCCTCTGCGCCCAGCTGCTCGGCCGGTGCGGCGCCGAGGTGGTGAAAGTCGAGGACGTCAGCCGGCCCGACGCGGCCCGGCAGGGTGACCCGTGGCTGTTCGAGGAGCTCCACGCCGGACACGAGCAGGTCGTGCTCGACTTCGGGTCGGAGGCCGGCCGACGGGCCCTGGGCGAGTTGGTGGACCAGGCCGATGTGGTCATCGAGGCGTCACGGCCGCGCGCCCTCGGCCACCTCGGCCTGGGCCCGGAGCAGTTCCTCGGCTCGCGTCCCGGGCGGACCTGGATCTCCATCACCGGCCACGGCCGGTCGGGGACGCGGTCCAACTGGGTGGCCTTCGGGGACGATGCCGCCGCCGGAGGGGGGTTGGTGTCCGGCGCCGACCCGACGGGCCCCGTCTTCTGCGCCGACGCCATCGCCGACCCCATCAGCGGGCTGTGTGGAGCGACCGGAGCGCTGGCCTCCATCGTCAACGGCGGCGGGCATCTCGTCGATTGCTCGATGACGGCGGCCAGTGCGTTCGCCAACCACGTCACGGGCGTGCGGGGAGGACCACCGGACCGACCGGCGCGGTGACGAGTGGTTCGTCGCCCACGGCTCGCGATCCCGACGCGTCGAGGGGCCCAGGCGGCCGACCGCACCGAACCACTAACATGCCGCGGGGTGAGGTCGGCCACGAGGGGCCGGCCGATGACGGGAGGGATCCGATGGCGACCACCGACGAAACGACCGCTCCCGTGGTGGGCGAGCACCGGATGCTCATCGACGGCAAGCTCGTCGAGGCCAGCTCCGGCAAGCAGTTCGACAACATCAACCCGGCCACCGAGGAGGTCCTCGGTCAGGTGGCGGATGCCGGTTCGGAGGATATGGACGCAGCCATCGCCGCCGGCCGCCGGGCGTTCGACGAGTCGGGCTGGGCCGATGACAAGGAAATGCGGAAGCGCTGCATCCGTCAACTCCACGCCGCCCTCGAAGAGGAGAAGGAGCTGTTGCGAGCCGAGCTGGTGGCCGAAGTGGGTTCGCCGGTCCTGTTGACCTACGGCCCGCAGCTCGACGCCCCCCTGTCGGAGGGGCTCACCTGGCCGGCCAGCTTCATCGACGACTTCCAGTGGGAGCGTGACCTCCCCAACGGCCACGCCTTCGGGTCCAACAGCTGGCGCAAGGTGGCCAAGGAACCGGTCGGGGTGGTGGCCGCCATCGTGCCGTGGAACTACCCGTTCGAGGTGACCGTCAACAAGCTGGGGCCGTCACTGGCCACCGGCAACACGGTGATCCTCAAGGCCGCGCCCAACACGCCGTGGAACGCCACCCGAATCGGCCGGCTGGTGGCCGAGCGGACCGACTTCCCGCCCGGGGTGCTCCAGGTGGTGACGACCTCGGACAACTCGGTGGCCGAGGAGCTGGTGACCGACCCCCGTGTCGATCTCATCTCCTTCACCGGGTCGACGGCGGTGGGGCGCCGCATCATGGAGAAGGGTGCCCCGACCCTCAAGCGGCTCTTCCTCGAGCTCGGCGGCAAGTCGGCCGACATCGTCCTCGACGACGCCGACTTCGAGGCGAAGCTGTCCATGGCCTGGACGGTCTGTGTCCACGGCGGGCAGGGCTGCGTCATGCTCACCCGGATGCTGCTGCCCCGGGCCCGGTACGACGAAGGGATGGCGCTCATCGAGGCCGGCTTCCAGAACGTGCCCTACGGCGATCCGACCGATCCCGGCAACCTCCAGGGTCCCCAGATCAGCGCCGTGCAGCGCGACCGGGTGCTCGGGTACGTCGAGCGGGGCGTCGAGGAAGGAGCGCGGCTGGTGACCGGCGGCCACCGCCCGCCCCAGTTCGACAAGGGCTACTACGTCGAGCCGACCCTTTTCGCCGACGTGGACAACTCGATGACCATCGCCCAGGAGGAGATCTTCGGCCCCGTGCTCGTCGTCGTGCCCTTCGAGGACGACGACGACGCCGTTCGCCTGGCCAACCAGAACCAGTACGGGCTCGGTGTGGGGGTGACGTCGGGCTCCGAGGAGCGGGCCCTGGCCGTCGCCCGCCGGGTCCGGGCCGGGACGGTCGGGGTCAACGGCGGTGTCTGGTACGGGGCCGACGCCCCCTTCGGCGGCTACAAGGCCAGCGGGATCGGGCGCCAGAACGGGATCGAGGGCTTCGAGCAGTACACGGAGACCAAGACCTACGCCGGCGGGCTTCCCCCCGAGGCGGGCTGACCGTCGGCGCCACTGCCGGTAGCGGAACCGATCAACGGAAGGCCGAACGCAGGAAGGGAGCGGGTGTGGACGTCAGGTCGATGGAGGATGTGAAGCCGGTCATCGAGCACGGCGGGTCGGTGCCGGTCTGGTGGCTGGTCCCGCCCCGCGAGATGCAGGACGCCACCGAGGGCGGCTTCCTCGAGCTGGTCAGCGAGTGGATCGTCGAAGGCGGCGGACAGGTCGAGCCGCACTCCCACCCCACCCACGAGTACTACTACATCGTCTCCGGCCGGGGGATGATGAAGATCGGGGACGAGGAGCGCCAGGTCCATCAAGGCGACCTGATCTACACGCCACCCGACACCGTGCACAGCATCTGGACCTCCTCGCCGAACGCACCCCTGCACGGCTTGGCCTTCGCCATCGGGGTCCCGGGGACCGGGCCGGTCGACTACACCGGCTGACCGCTCGACGGGTCGACGGGTCGACGGTCGACGCCTTAGCGCCGGCCCAGCGAAGTGGTCGAAGCCAGCTCGGCGGCGGCGCGCATCTGGTCCAGCACGACGTGCTCGTAGGCGGCCATGCTCGGGTTGTCGGCCTGGCCGGCGACCACCCGGGCGTAGCCGGCCTCGAGGACGATGGCCAGCTTGAACCGGGCCAGGATGACGTAGTAGTCGATCTCGTCCACGTCGCGGCCGCTGACGGCGGCGTAGTGGTCGAGGATCTCGGCCCGGCTGGGCATCCCGGTCGAGTCCACGTAGCCCCGGGTGCGGTCCTCGCCGGGGTCGGTCCAGCCGCTCACCACCCAGCCGAGGTCGAGGAGCGGGTCGCCGACCGTCGACATCTCCCAGTCGACCATGGCGGCCAACCGGGCCGGTGCCCCGTGGCAGAACATGGCGTTGGCGAACTGGTAGTCACCGTGGATGATGCCCGGCTCCCAGTGGCTCGGCTTGTGGGTGCGGAGCCACGCCGAGGCCACGTCCAGTCCCGGGAGGTCGCGGAACTGGACCGCGTTGAGGTGGGCCAGCCACCGGTCCACCTGCCGGTCGTGGAAGCCTTCGGGCTTGCCGAACCCCTCGAGGCCGCGGGCGCGCCAGTCCACCCGGGCCAGGCGGGCGATGCCGTCGACCAGCTGGATGCCCAACCCGTAGCGAGCCTCCAGGTCGGTGTCGAAAGGGGGCGGCCACCCGTCCATGTTCATCGGCGACCACCCGTCGACCAGGCTCATCAGGTAGAAGGACGCCCCGATCACCTCGGCATCGCGGCAGGCGGCATAGGCCTCCGGATGGGGGACGTCGGTCCCGTTGAGCGCCTCGAGCACCCGGTACTCCCGGAGCATGGTCTCGTTGCGGCCCTTCGGCACCACCCGGGGCGGGCGGCGCAACACGGCACGGAAGTCGCCTCGGGTGATCTCGAAGATCTCGTTGGAGGCGCCGCCGCTGATGAAGCGCGACGCCACCGCCTCGCCCGCACCGGGAAGGTCCTCCGTGTCCATCCAGCGACCGAGCCGCTCCTCGTCCACCAGCCCCTCGGTCCGGGCGGCGATCGCCGCTTCCTCTTCGGCGCTCCGTTTGGCCATCGCCTCAGTCTCCTCTGCCGTCGGGGTCGTCAGGACCGTTCCGGATCGTCCGGATACGGCTCCTCGAAGCCGGCGTCGCCGACCGGCGCCAAGCCGTCGTAGAGCTCTTGGGGCGGCGCCGTGGCCTGCGGAGCCGGGACCCGCGACGTCATGATCCCCTCCCGCCGGCGAAGGGCGAACATGGATTCCCGCCGGCCCGAGTAGCCGGGTGGTTGGCGCACCATCCACACGATGCCTTCCGCCGCCACCTCGCTCGGTTCCCAGTTCGAGTGGTCGACGCCGGGGGTGTTGGCCACGAATCCCTCGGAGGCCACGGCGATGTCGATCCGGAAGCAATTGACGGCGATGTTCGAGGCGGCCAGCTGGCTGGCGGCGTCCACGGTCAGGCGCTCGAGGCCGATCTTGGACATCCCGTAGGCCATGAGCGAGGCGTGCGGGTAGAGAGCGGCCACCGAGGAGACGTTGACCACCGAACCACCTCCGACCGCCTCCATGGCCGGGACCGCCTCCCGGATGGCGATCAAAGGGGCGCGCAAGTTGACCTGCATGATCAAGTCGTACCGGTGCAAGGGGATGTCGAGGTCGCCGACGAAGGTGATGGCGGCATTGTTGACCAGGATGTCGAGCCGGCCGAAGTGCTCGACGGTACGGGCCACCATGGCCTCCACCTCGCGGTCGACGGCCAGGTTGGTCGGGATGGCGAGGGCCCGGCGACCGAGGGCGGTGACCCGGTCCACCGTGTCGTCCAGGGTGCCGGTGGTGCGCTGGGGCTGGGCCCGGGTGGCCCGGGCGGCGCACGCCACGTCGCAGCCGGCTTCGGCCAGCAGGGTCGCGGTGGCGGCGCCCGACCCCTCGGCTGGCGCCGGTCACCAGGGCCACCTTCCCCTCCAGATCGTCCACGTTCCTCCGCTTCGGTCGGCCGCCTGTCGGCGCGGGTTGGAGACAGTATGTATGTTGGATACGTGATGCATCAAGGGCCGGACCGGCCGGCACCGGTGGTTGGGGACGGCCGTCGGGGCCGGGCCGCCTCCGGCACCTCGAGCGCGCCGCGCGCCTGGCCCACCTGGCCTGCGGGCCGAGCACGTGGCCGACACCCGCCGGGCCCTCCTGGCCACGGCCCGCCAGCTGTTCGCCGAAAACGGCTTCCGGGCCACCCGGACCGAGGAGGTCGTCCGGCGGGCCGGGCTCACCCGGGGTGCCCTCTACCACCACTTCCGGGACAAGGAGGACCTGTTCCGGGCGGTGTTCGAGGAGGTCTCGGGCGAAGTGGTCCAGCTCTTGCACCGCCGTTCCGGGGACCCGCCGGCCAGTGCCTGGGAGTTGTTCCGGGCCAACAGCGAGGTCTACCTCGATGCCGCGTCCACCAACCCGGCCTACCGGCAGATCGTCCTGATCGACGGGCCGGCCGTGCTGGGTTGGACGGCGTGGTCGGAGCGGGGTGACGGACCGGACGAGAAGATCAAGGAATACCTGCGCGACGCCATGGCCGAGGGCGTCCTCGAGACCCAGCCCGTCGAGCCGCTCGCCCATCTGCTGGCCGCCCTCGGCGTGGGCTCGGCCATGTACGTGGCCCATGCCGACGACCCGGAGGCCGCTCGTCGGGAGATGGCCGTCCTCAACGACCGGTTCCTCTCCGGGCTCGGCGCCAGCGACGGCGCCGACGGCACCGTCATCCCGTCCCGTCACCGGATTCCCGAAGGCGCCATGACGAAAGGACCGACATGAGTTGGGATTTCTCCACCGAGCCTGAGTTCCAGGCCAAGCTGGACTGGGCCCGCGAGTTCG
This sequence comes from uncultured Acidimicrobiales bacterium, assembly GCA_963710495.1. GTDB lineage: Bacteria > Actinomycetota > Acidimicrobiia > Acidimicrobiales > RAAP-2 > Bog-756. The sequence continues at coordinate 415,947 of CAVQAI010000009.1, read as the reverse complement.
TGGCCGAGCGGGTCGAGCCCCTCGACCTCCTCTACCCGCACCGCCAGTTCCACCCGCTGGACGACGAGCTCCGGCCCATCGTCGATCCGATGAAGCAGGAGGTGCGCGATCACGATCTGTGGGCGGCCCATCTCGGCCCCGAGTTGGGGGGCAAGGGTTACGGGCAGCTGAAGCTCGCCCTGCTGAACGAGATCCTGGGCACGTCCAGCTGGGCGCCGATCGTGTTCGGGACACAGGCGCCCGACACCGGCAACGCCGAGATCATCGCCCACTACGGGACCGACGAACAGAAGGCCGCCTACCTGCAACCGCTGCTCGACGGGGAGGTGTTCTCCTGCTACTCGATGACCGAGCCACAGGCGGGCTCCGACCCCCAGCAGTTCACCACCAGGGCCATCCGGGACGGGGACGAGTGGGTTATCAACGGGTGGAAGTTCTTCTCCTCGAACGCCCGCACCGCCAGCTTCCTGATCGTGATGGCTATCACCGATCCGGACGTGAGCGTGTACAAGGGGGCATCGATGTTCCTCGTGCCCACCGACACCCCGGGAGTCGACATGGTCCGCCACGTCGGCCTGGCCGGGGAGTCCGAGGAGGAGGGGATGCACGCCCTGATCCACTACGAAGACGTCCGGGTGCCGGCCGACAGCCTCCTCGGCGGTGAGGGCCAGGCCTTCGCCATCGCCCAGACCCGGCTGGGCGGAGGCCGGGTGCACCATGCCATGCGGACCGTGGCCACCTGCCAGCGGGCGCTCGACCTGCTGTGCGAACGGGTGCTCAGCCGCGAGACCCAGGGCAGCCTGTTGGCCCGCAAGGAGTTCATCCAGGGCGACATCGCCGACTCCTACGCCGACCTGGCCCAATTCCGCCTGCTCGTCCTGTACACCGCCTGGGAGATCGACCGGTACAAGGACTACCGCCGGACCCGGAAGAACATCGCCGCCATCAAGGCGCTGACGCCCAAGGTCGTCCACGACGCGGTGTGGCGGTCGATGCACGCCCACGGGGCCCTCGGCGTGTCGAACGAGATGCCCTTCGGGAGCATGTGGATGATGGCCCCCATCATGAGCGTCGTCGACGGGCCGACCGAGGTGCACAAGATCACCGTGGCCCGCGAGGTGTTGAAGGACTACGAAGCGGCACCCGGCCTCTGGCCGACCGCCCACCTGCCGGCCAAGCGGGAGGAGGCCCGGGCCAAGCTGGCCACCTACCTCGAGCACGTCGTCGGCAACTCGTGAAGCCCGCCTGAATGCGCGCCGCCCGGTGCCGGCAGTACGGCGGGCCCTCCTCGGTTTCGGTCGAGGAGGTCGAGGACCCGCGGCCGGGCCCGGGCGAGGTGGTGGTGGACGTGGCCGCCGCCGCCGTCAACTTCCCCGACGTGCTGCTGGTGGCCGACCAGTACCAGCTCCACGTGGACGTGCCGTTCACGCCCGGTAGCGAGTTTTCGGGAACGGTCTGTGCCCTCGGGCCGGGCGTCGAGGGGTGGACCGAGGGCGAACGGGTCGTCGGTGCCACACTGGTCGGCGCCTTCGCCGAGCAGGTCGTCGTTCCCGTCGGCTCCCTCGAGCGGATGGATGCCGGCTCCGACCTGCTGGTGGCGGCGGCCTCGGGGGTGGCCCACCGCACCGCCTACCACGCGCTCCGCAGCGTGGCCCGCGTCGAGCCCGGGGAGTGGGTCGTGGTCCTCGGGGCGGCCGGTGGCGTCGGCCTGGCCGCGGTCGAGATCGGAACCGCCCTGGGGGCTTCGGTGCTGGCCGCCGCCTCGACCCCGGAGCGCCTCGACCTCTGTCGCCGGAAGGGGGCGAGCGCGGGTGTCTGCTACGGCCACGAGGATCTGAAGGAGCGCATCAAGGAGCTCACCGGTGGCGGTGCCCATGCCGTCGTCGACCCGGTCGGGGGGGCCGTGGCCGAGCCGGCGCTGCGTGCCTTGCGCTGGGGAGGCCGTTTCGTCTCGGTCGGATTTGCCTCCGGTGAGATCCCCCGCATCCCGCTCAACCTGATGTTGCTCAAGGGGGTCGAGGTCACCGGGTTCACGCTCGCCGGCCTGGCCCGCCATCAGCCCGACCAGGTGGCGCGCGACCGTCGGGAGCTCAGCGATCTGGTCCGGTCCGGCCGGGTCGCGCCCCACGTCTCGGCGGTCTACCCGCTCGAGCAGACCGACCTCGCTCTCGCCGACCTGGCCGAGCGGCGGGCGCTGGGAAAAGTACTGGTGGCGCCACACGGCGGCCAGGAGCCGCCGACCCGGCCCACGGTATCGTCGCAGGAGCCGATGTCCGATCGCCGGTCCACCGGGCCGGAGAGCCGAGGGGTGTCACCATGAGTCCGTCTGTCAACTCTCCCCGAACCGCGGTCGGAGCGCGTCCCTGCATTGGTCGTGTGGCCGAGCCGCCGGCCGCTGGCCCCGTGCTGCTGATCCCCGAAGCTTCCGGACCGCACGATCCGGTGCAGGAGACACCCGGGCGCATCCCGGGGTCGGTGAGGCGGACCTCCACCATCGACACCGCCCGACCGGATGGGATCGCCGGCGAGCTCGTCGTGACCGCCCGGGCCCGCGACCTCCGGACCGGCATCGACGGGCGGGCGTCGGTCCTCGGGGAGGCCGGGCTCGAGGCGCGGCTCGCCGCCTCGTGGGAGCTGCGCACCCTGTCGACGGAGCCGGCGATACCCGCATCGCAGCGGCTGATCGGGGCCCGGGTGGGGCCGGGCTTCCGGTCCCGGGTGGCCGAGACCGGGCCGGACGGGCCGGAGATCGGATCGCTGCTGCACCTGCTGCTCGACGATCTGCCCGGGGCGGTGCTGGTGTCGGGGTACGCCGTGCAACGGGCGGGCGGGTTCGAGTCGAACGGCCCCGACGTCCTGCCGGAGGCGGCGGCCACGAAAGCACGGGAGACCATGGCCACGATGGGCGACGACCGGTGTGCCGGTTGGGCCCACGACGCCACCATGATGGTCACCATCCGGGAGCGAGGGACGGTCCCGGTGTCGCAGGGCCCGCCGGCCCCGACTCTCGAACCGGTCGGGGATCCGCTGGCCTGGCACCCGATGGATCCGCTCGGCCCTCATGCCATGCGCCGGCGCCGGCGGCTCGACGTGACCGCACCCGCCGCCCCGGGCGCGCCCTACCGCGTCGACGTCCACTTCCGTGACAGCCATATGGCGGGGGACGGGACCGAGTTCGTGCTCCACGAGTACACGGTGTCGGGATCGGTCGACCCCGGAAGCCAGCGCGTGCTCGAGATGACCGCCGACGCGCGGGTGCTGCCCTGGATGGAATGCCCCCAAGCGGTGGCCAGCGCCTCCCGGGTGGTCGGGATGTCCGTCGGCGAGCTGCGCCATCGCGTCCGCCGCGAGCTGGTCGGCCGGTCGACCTGCACCCATCTCAACGACACGCTGCGCTCACTCGACGACCTGGCCGGCCTCATCCCGTCGCTCGGGATCGCCTGAGGAGGTGCCGACCTCCGGGAGCGGAACGGACGGCGGACGGCGTTTGTGCCACAATCCCCGGGCCGACGAAGACCGGCCGTTGCCAGAGTCGAGCGGACCACGTGGGAGCACGGGTCCGATGACAGGCCGGCCCGAGGGGAAAGGGCGCTGAGATGTCCGATCGGTCAGCACTGCGCGCCGCGCTCGACCTCGAGCCGGTGGGCGAAGGGAGGTTCCGGGCCGCCAATGTGGCGACCGGGGTCGGGGGCGTGGTGTTCGGAGGCCAACTGCTGGCCCAGACCATCGTGGCCGCCGCCAGCATCGATCCGGCCAAAGAGCTCAAAACGGTGCACACCGTCTTCGCCCGCGGGGCATCGCCCGACCGGCCACTCGACATCGACGTGGAGGCCATGCACCTCGGTCGGGCACTGGCCAGCGCGGCCGTCACCGTCCGCCAGGGGGAGCGCCTGTGCACCCGCTCCCTCTGCCTGCTGAGCGCGGTCGAGCCGGACCTGATCCGCCATGCCGATGCCGCCCCGCCGGTGGGGACGCCCGAGGAGGCCTCCGGCCGGGGGAGCGAGGACGACTTCTGGGAGATCCGGGTGGTCGGCGGGGTGGACATCGGCGACCCCGAGGCGGTGGGGCCGCCCGACCTGCTGGTGTGGAGTCGCTTTCCGGGCTCGGACGAGACGGGTGTGATCGGGCAGGCCCTGCTGGCCTACGCCACGGACGGCTTCCTCATCGGGACGGCCATGCGCCCACACCCGGGTGTCGGGCAGTCGCTGGCCCATGTGTCGATCTCGACCAGCGTGTTGAGCCATACCCTCACCTTCCACGAGCCCGTCGAGGCCGGGGCTTGGCACCTCCTGGCCCACCACAGCCCCTATGCCGGCCGCGGCCGTTCCTATGGCCGGGCCGACATCTTCACTGCGGACGGACGCCTGGTGGCCTCCTTCGTCCAGGACAACATGATCCGCGCCTTCGCCGACGGACAGGGCCCGGCCGCCGGCGGCCGGGCCAACCACTGATGATCGGCTACGCCAACCGAGCATCACCGACCGGAGATCGGAGGGAGCACTGATGGAGCTCGACGGCGCCGCCGCGCTGGTCACCGGAGGTGCAGGCGGACTGGGTGAGGCGACGGTGCGCCGGCTGGTGGCCGCCGGTGCCCGGGTGGTCATCGCCGACCTGGACCGGGACAAGGGAGAGGCGTTGGCCGGATCGCTGGGTGAGGCCGCCACCTTCGTGGAGACCGACGTCACCGGCGAGGACTCGGTGACCCGGGCGTTCGAACAGGCGGCCGAGCTCGGACCGGTCCGGTTGGCGGTCGCCGTCCACGGCGGGTTCGGCGGGGGCGGGCGGACACTCAAGCCCGACGGGACCCCCCACCGGCTCGACGACTTCCGGCGCACCGTCGAGCACTATCTGGTGGGGACGTTCAACGTCGTCCGGCTGGGTGCGGCAGCCATCGGCCGATCGGAGCCGCTGGAGGACGGGGAGCGGGGCGTGCTCATCAACACCGCGTCGATCGCCGGCTACGAAGGCACCGTCGGCACCGTGGCCTACGCCAGCGCCAAGGGCGGGGTCATCGGGATGACCATCGCTGCCGCCCGGGATCTGGCTGTGGTCGGCATCCGAGTGGTGACCATCGCGCCGGGCACCTTCCTCACTCCCGCCTACGGCATGGACCCGGACGCCGTGGAGGCCTACTGGGCGCCGGCCATACCCTTCCCCAAGCGGATGGGACGGCCCGACGAGTATGCCCGATTGGTGCAGGCCATCTACGAGAACCCCTATCTGAACGGAGAGGTCATCCGCATCGACGCCGCCATCCGGTTCGGCCCGAAGACCCCGCGATGAGGGCGGGCGCGCCGACGAAGGCGGGCGTGCCCGGGGTCAGCTAGGCGTGCCCCGGATCAAGTGAGCGTCGGACGGATCCGTTCCTGCAGGAACCCCACCACCGCACCCGAAAAGGCATCGTTGCGATCCCCGGCGATCATGTGGGCGGCGCCGTCCACGTCCACAACCGCGGCCGTCGGGATTCTGGACAGGAGGTCGGCGACCCCTTCGTCGGTGACCACGTCGCTGAGCAGCCCACGCACCAACAGGGTGGGCACGGTGATGTTGCTCATCGCCACGTCGAGCAAGCCGGAGAGACGCTCGGGGACCACCTCGGTCCGCTCCTGGCTGATGAGCAGCGGATCCCAGTGCCAGTACCAGCGGCCGTCGCGCTGACGGAGCACCTTCTTCAGCCCGTTGGCGTTCACCGGCCGCTTCCGTTGGGGGGTATAGGCGGCGATGGCCGCGGCCGCATCGTCCAACGTGGCGAACCCGGCCAGACCTGATCGCATGAACGAGTTGATGCGCTGGATGCCCTCGGGGTTGGTCCTCGGCGTGATGTCCACCAACACCAGACCCGAAGAGACCGTCCGATCGCTGGTGCCTTCGGCCAGCATCGCCGACATGCCACCCAGCGAGGCTCCGATGAGGACCGGTGGTCGTCCCAGTTGGTCGACGACGGCCAGGCAGTCGCCGCCGAAGGCGGTGAACGAGTAGTCCCCGTTGGGGGCCCAGTCGCTCTCACCGTGACCCCGCAGGTCGATGGTCACGGAGCGCCACCCCTCCCGGGCCACCGTGGCGGCGGCGGACCCCCAGGCATGCCGGGTCTGACCGCCGCCATGGAGGAACAGCACCGGCCAGGCGTCAGGATCACCCCGGACGTCCGCCACCAGGCGCACGCCTTCGAAACCGGAGTAGACCGTGTGCTCGACGTCCATCGCCCCATCGTCGCACGATGCGGTCGCCGGCCCGGGGTCGGCCCGGATCGGGGGAGTAGGCAGCGCAAGGGTGGCGGTGGCGAGAGGCAGGGCTCGAGATGAAAGGGAGCACGCCGTGATCACCGAACTACAGCTGGCCGAAGCGGTGCACGACACCGGCGTGCGACGTCTCCAGCACGCCTACGCCGACATGGTCAACCGGCGGGCGTGGTCCGAGCTGGAGGCGCTGTTCCTTCCCGAGGCACCGGTCCTCGTCGACCGTCGGGTGGGGGAGCCCCTGCGTCTGGTCGGTGGTGCGGCGGTTGGGGAGTTCATCGCCGGAGCCATCGCCCAGTTCGAGTTCTTCGAGTTCGTGATCCTCAACGCCCATGTCGCATTCCCGCTGGGAGCGCTGGCCGCCGAGGCCACAAGCCGGATGTTCATGTGCGAGGTGCGCCAGCACCGGGAGAGCGGCCGAATGACCACGGCCTTCGGCCTCTATCACGATCGGTACCTCTTCGACGCCGACCGGTGGCGCTTCGCCGAGCGCCGGTACCACTCGCTGGCTCGCCACGGCGCCAACCTCGAAACCTTCCCGCTTCCCGACGATTCGGGCATCGAGGTCGGTCCCAGGCTAGCCGGCGCGGCCGAGGAGGGTGCCCATCATGCGCCATCCGTCCCGGACATGGCAGCATCGTGGAGATGCCGCTCTTGTTGGTCCGGCACGCTCATGCCGGCAGACGAAGCGCTCACGAGGGCGACGACCGGCTCCGACCGCTGTCGAAGCGGGGGGTCGCCCAGGCGATCGCCCTCGTTCCCGTGCTGAGCGGGTACCGACCACAGAGGATCCTGTCCAGCCCGTCCGTCCGCTGCCGTGAGACGGTCCGGCCGACCGCCGACTCCCTGTCGGTGCCCGTCGAGGCCCTCGAGGAGCTGGCCGAAGGGCACGCAGCCGAGACGGCTGGCCTGGTCCGGCAGATGGTCGTCGAGCCCGGCGACGCCGGCGATCCCGGCGATCCCGGCGAAGCGGCCGCGGCCGCGGTGCTGTGCACCCATGGTGACTGCGCCACTGCCGTGCTCGAGTGGCTGGTGGCCGCGGGCGGGGCCCGACCCGGACAGGCGCGCCTGCAGAAGGGGAATGTGTGGGTCATCGGCAGGCGAGGCTCGTCGCCGGCCCTTCTCGAGCACATCGAGCTGTTCAAGCGGGCGCCGGGGTGAGGTGGCGAACGATCGCAGGCTGGTTGCCGACACCCTGACCAGGGGCACGGAGTCCATGACCACCGGCTCCGGAGGCCACGACCGGTACGCTGGTGCGACCATGAACGACCCACTGCGGTTCGACCCGGGCGCCTTTCGCGCCCTCCGGGTCCTCGACCGGTCGTTCGACCAGGCCACGCGGACGGCGGTCCTCGGCTATGCGCTCGATGACGGCCCCTCGTTCACCGAGACGATCACCTTCGAGACCCCGCCGGACGGCCAGCCCGACCGGGACGCCATCGAACGCGCCTTGGTGCACCTGCACATCGCCGCCGGGACCAGCTACTACAAGACGGCGGCCCCGCCGGTGGTGCGGGTCGAGTCCGCCGAGCTCCGTCCGGACGAGGCCGAATTCCACCGGCACCTCTATGACGACGGGCTCCGCGAGTTCGCCGTGGAGAACGGGTTGCCCGTTCCCCGGTCCGTCACCGTCGACGCCCCGGCCGCCCCGGAGCCGGGCCCGCCCCCGGCTCGAGCGCGCCCAGGGGGGCTGGTCGTGCCCATCGGCGGGGGGAAGGACTCGATGGTCCTCATCGAGGCGGTCCGTCCGCTCGCCCCCCGCCTGTTGGCGGTCGACCCCCACCCCTTGGTCTGCGAGCTGGCCGACCAGGCCGGTCTCGAGCTCCTGGTCGTGCGCCGCCAGCTCTCCCCCAACTTGGAGGAGCTCAACCGCTCGGGAGCGCTCAACGGACATGTCCCGATCACGGCCATCGTGTCGCTCATTGCCGTGCTCGGGAGCGCCATCTACGGCTACGACGCCATCGCCATGGCCGTCGAGCGGTCTGCCAGCGAGGAGTCGGTCTGGGTGAACGGGACTCCGGTCAACCATCAGTACTCCAAGAGCCTGGCCTTCGAACGGCTGCTGGCCGAATTGGTGACCCGATCGATCGACCCCGGCCTGATCTACGGCTCGGCGCTGCGCCCGTACTCCGAACTGGCCATCGGCCGTGCTTTCGCGTCGCTTACCGACTACCACGCCACATTCTGCAGCTGCAACGCCGCCTTCCGACGGTCGGCCAATACGGGGGTCCGGTGGTGCGGGGAGTGCGCCAAGTGCCGGTTCGTCGGGCTCATGCTGGCCCCGTCGATGACCCCCGAGGACCTGAGTGCCCTCATCGGTCGCGACATGTTCGCCGAGCCGGATCAGGTCGCCGGTTTCGGCGCCCTCATGAGTACCGAGGGGAAGCCGTTCGAGTGCGTCGGGGAACGCCGCGAGTCGGCCGTGGCCATGCGGGCGCTGTCGGAGCTCCCGGCCTGGAAGGGCTCGCCGGTGGTCGAGGCGCTCGCCCTCACCGCCCGGGCCATGGCCTCGGACCGCGACGTTGAGGAGCTGCTGACCGCTGATCGATCGCTCCGGTTCCCCCGACCGGATGTGGCCGACGCCGTCGAGCGGTTCATGGCCTCGGTCCCGTGACGCTCGCAGAACTCTGCACGCGGCGGGTGGCGGTGTGGGGTCTCGGCCAGGAGGGCTTGGCCCTGACGGTCCTGCTCCGACGGCGGGGCGTTGACCCGCTGCTCATCGACGACCATCCCGACCGGGCTGCGGCCCGAGCCTCCGACCGGCTCGGCGGCGACGTGGCGGTGACCGATCCTGCTTCGGTGGCCTGGTCGGACGTGGGGGCCGTCGTGCGTGCCCCGGGCGTCAGCCGCTACCGGCCCGAGCTGGCTGCGGCCCGTCAGTCCGGCGCCGAGGTGACCACCGCCATGGCCCTTTGGCTCGAGGACTTCGCCGAGGCGCGGGTGGTGGCCGTCACCGGCACCAAGGGCAAGAGCACCACCGCCGCCCTGCTGGCCGCCGTCCTACGGGAGGAGGGCATGGCGGTGGAGCTCGTCGGCAACATCGGGGCACCGGTCACCGACACCTACGAGCGCCCTCTGGCCGACGCCTACGTCGTGGAGGTCTCCTCCTATCAGGCCGCCGAGGTCACCGTGTCCCCGGCCGTATGCGTGCTCACCAGCCTGGCGCCCGACCATCTGGACTGGCACGGCGGCAGCGAGGAGGTCTACTACCGGGACAAGCTGCGTCTGGTGGAGGCGGGTCCACCCGGGGCGCTGGCGGTCAACGCGGCCAGCGACGAGGCGGTGCGACGCACTGCGGACCACCCGGACCGGACCCTCTTCGGCCCGAGCGGAAGGGTTCGGCTGGCCCCGTCGGGAATGATCGAGGTCGACGGCGAGCCGCTGGTCGAAGCGGCCCGCCTGCGCCTCCCCGGCCAGCACAACCGGTGGAACCTGTGCGGGGCCATCGCCGGCGCCCTCCTGCTCGGGGACGGCCCGCCATCGGTCGAGGCGGTCGCCCGGGTGGTGGACACCTTCGACGGGTTGCCCTCCCGGTGTCGGACCATCGGGAGCCGGGAGGGCCTCACCTTCGTCGACGATGCGCTGGCCTCGAATCCCTTTGCCACCATGGCCTCGATCGAGGCGTTTCCCGAACAGGAGCTCACCGTCATCCTGGGCGGCGCCGACCGGGGGATCGATCTGCGGCCCCTCGCCGAGGCCCTGGCCCGTCGTCGGCCCCGACCCGTCGTGGTGGTTCTCCCGCCTGACGGCGAGCGACTGGCCGGGGCCCTGGCCGGGCTGCCCGCCGACCGGCGACCCGAGGAGCTGGTGGTGCAGCGGGCCGATGACGTGACCGAGGCCGTGGAGCAGGCGGTGGCGGCGACCGCCGGCGGGGGCGTGGTGCTCTTCTCCCCGGCCGCCCCCACCCCCGAGGGCGAGGGCGGGTTCAGCGAGCGCAGCCGCCAGTTCCACGAGGCCGCCGGGATCGCTCGGCCATGACCGAGATCACCGTCATCGAGGAAACGGCCAAACAGGTTCCGGCCCGACCTGACGCGGCGCGTTCGACATTCCTGGTGGATGCCGACCGGCTGCCGGACGCGCTGGGGTGGGAGCTGGCCCCCCAGGGGTTGTGCCGAGGCGATCGCTGCGTGCCGGTTGCCGATCCGGAGGCCTTGGTCGTCGACGGGTTGGTCGACCTGTCGGCTGTGGCCGTGGCCCTCGGGCGGCTGGTCGTGGTCGACGTCGGTGCCGGGGTGATGGCCCTTTCCCTGCCGGCCGAGCGCCGGCGCCTGGCGCTCGACGGGCTCGAGGCACCCGCCTTCGAGCTGCCCGATCTCGACGGCACCATCCGGCGCCTCGAGGAGTGGTCCGGATCGAAACGGCTGCTGGTGGTGTTCTCGAGCTGGTGCGGCTGCCGCTACGACCTGCCGGGGTGGCAGGCCGTCCACGACGAGCTGGCCCCCTTCGGCTTCACGGTGATCGCCGTGGCCCTCGACCGCGCCGCCGCCGACGTGCGCCCCTGGACGGACGGACTCACCCTGCCGGTCCTCTACGACCCCGAGCATCTCGTCACCGAGCTGTACGCCATCTCCAACGTGCCCGCTGTGGTGTGGATCGACGAGCGGGACCGGATCGTGCGGCCCACCGGGGTCGCCCACGGCAACGACCTGTTCGCCGAGTTCACCGGTATCGAGGCCGGCCCGCATCTCGACCAGCTCCGCCGGTGGGTGAGGGAGGGAACGGTGCCGCTCACTCCCGAAGAGGTCCGGCGGGCGGTGGCCGACCTCAGCGAGGACGAGGTGTCGGCCCGGCTGCACTTCCGGGTGGCCTCCGAGGCCGAACGCCGGGGGGACACCGGGGCCACCCGTCGGCACCTCGACACAGCCGCCGCCCTGGCTCCCGACGACCTGACCATCTGGCGGGCGGCGATGCCCCTGGTGGGCGAGGACCCCTTCGGGGAGGGATTCCTGAACCGCTACGAGGAATGGCGCCGGCGGGGAAGCCCGGCCCACGGCCTGCCACCGGTGGGTCCGATCGGGTCACGTGACCTCCCATCCCGGCCGACGGCGCCGGGACCGGCTAGACCTCGGCCCGCTCCAGCCTGAGGGTGAGGATCTGGAAGGGGAAGAGTTCGAAGGTGACCTGGTCGCCCCCGAAAGGTACGGGCGCCAGCTCCCGCTCGAGCAGGTCGGTCCGGGTGACTCGCGACATCGGCCACGGGGCCGTGAGGGTCACCGGGCCGCGTCCTCCCCAGGCCTCGTAGAGCCGGACGACCAGCGCGCCACGGCCGTCGTCGGAGCGTTTGACCGCTTCGATCACCGCGTTGGGTACGTCGACCGAGAGGAACGAGGCCGACGACGGGCCTCCCCGTTCGGCGGACCCGGCCGACCCAGCCGGCCCGTCCGCCCCGCCCGGCACCCGCACCGCCCGGAGGGGAACGTTGAGGTCGTAGCCGGCGTCGACCACCCCGGCCGGCCGGAGGTCCCCGGCGTGGGGGAGCAGCTGGTAGGTGAATCGGTGGCCCCCGCGGTCGGCCTCGGGATCGGGCCAGGTAGGCGAGCGGAGCAGCGACAACCGCAGCACGTCGTCCCGGATGTCGTATCCGTACTTGCCGTCGTTGAGCAGGGCGGCACCGTAGCCGGGCTCCGAGTAGTCGGCCCACCGGTGGGCGCAGACCTCGAAGCGGCCCTCCTCCCAGCTGGTGTTGGTGTGGGTGGGCCGCTCGACGTGGCCGTACTGGATCTCGAACGTGGCCCGGGGGCTGTGCACGGCCAGGGGAAAGGCCACTTTGAGCAGCCGGTTCTCCTCGTGCCAGTCGACCTCGTTGTGCACCTCCAAGGCGGCCGACCCGGCCGTCAGCCGCAAGGTCTGGGCGATGGTGGACCGGCCGAAGGAACGCGTGACCCGGATGGCTGCCCGGAGTGGCCCTTCCTCCACCACCTCGACGGCGTCGACCGCGGTGAGGTCCTCCACCCGGTCGCGGTACCAGGCGTCGATGTCCCAGGCGTCGAAGAAGTTGGGGTAGTCGGGATGGAGCTGCAGGAGATTGCCGCGGGCCCCGGCCGTGAGCACCTGGCGCCCGGCCGACCGATCGAGCACCGAGGCGACCAGCCCGTCGTCGTCGATCTCGATGCGAAGGTGCTCATTTTGGAGGTGGCGCGGTCCGGCCTCGACCGCCGGTCCGTCGGCATCGGGCCGGGCGGACACCAGGTCGTAGACCCGGTACCCGCACGGGGGTGCGGCGGCCAGGAACAGGGCGCGGCCGTCAGCAAGCCGCTGGATCGGCCCGGTGGAGCCGTCCGGGTCACGAGCCGCGTTCAGCTCGGCCGGCACCTCCGCCTCGACCAGGCCGGTGCGTGGGTGGGAGAGCGAGTTCCACACCACGATCGGATGGTGACGGCCGCCGCTGTCGGCCCGACCGGTCAGCTCGGCCAGGGCGCCATCGGTGATGTGCTCGGCCTGACCGATGACCTCGGCGTGGTCACGTCGGGTGTCCTCGTACACCCAGTGGATGCCCGATCCGGGGATGATGTCGTGGAACTGGTGGAGGAGCAGCGTGCGCCAGGCCGCCTCGAGCTGCTCGGCCGGATAGGTGCCCCGGGCCAGGGATGCCCACAGTTCGGCGTCGCGCAGGGCCAGCTCGCCGCGCCGGTTGTCCCGCTTGGTGGCGCCCTGGGTGGTGTAGGTGCCGCGGTGGGATTCGAGGTAGAGCTCTCCCGACCAGACGGCGGGGTCCACGATGGTCGCCTCGGCCTGGTCGAAGAAGGCCCGGGCTCCCTCCATGGTGATCCTCGGCATGCCGTCCGAGTCGGCCAGGCGCCGGGCCGACTCGAGCATCACATCGGTGGGGCCGCCACCACCGTCGCCGTGGCCGAAGAGGTACAGGGACCGGTCGGAGTGCTCGTGGTCCCGGAAGTTCGCCACGCTGTGGCGGAGCTCGCCCACGGTGACCTCGCCGTTGTAGGTGTCGGCCGGCGGGAAGTGCGTGAAGACGCGGGAGCCGTCGATACCCTCCCAGTAGAAGCTGTGGTGGGGCATGTCGTTGTACTGGTTCCAGGAAAGCTTCTGGGTGAGGAACCGGCGCACACCTCCGAGTTGCATGATCTGGGGCAGGGCCGCCGAGTAGCCGAACACGTCGGGCAGCCAGACGTCGTCGGTCTCCAGGCCGAGCTCCTCGAGGTAGAAGCGCTTCCCGTGGACGATTTGGCGCACCAGTGACTCGCCCGAGGGGATGTTGCAGTCGGCCTCCACCCACATGCTGCCGGTCGGTTCGATGCGACCCTCGGCGATGCGCACCTTCATGCGGTCCCACAGGTCCGGGTAGTGGTCGCGCATCCAGGCCAGGTGTTGGGCCTGGGAGACCACGAAGTGGTACTCGGGGTAGCGGTCCATGAGGGCGAGCACCGTGGCGAAGGTGCGGGCGCACTTGCGCACCGTCTCCCGGAGCGGCCAGAGCCAGGCCGTGTCCAAGTGGGCGTGTCCGACCGCGGTGACCCGATGGGCCGAGGGCGAGGCCGGCTCGCCGAGCAAGTCGTGCACCACCTTGGCCGCCTCGGGCCAGCTGGCGGAGATGTCCGGGAGGTCGAGGAGGTTGGACGCCCTCTCGAGCCCGGACAGGAGCCGGGCCCGGCGCGGCTCGTCCTGGGGCAACCCGGTGAGGAGTTCGACGGCCACCCGGAAATCGTGGAAGAACTCGTCGAAGGCCGGGTCGGACGTGGACAGGTCGGCCCGGGCCAGGGTGAACAGTGGCGTCCCGTTCGGCTCCGGCATGAGAAGAGGCCACGGGTTGGCGCCGAACGGCGAGCGCGGGTTGGCCGCTGCCTCCACGTAGAGCTCGACGGGCTCGCCGCCGGCGGCGTGGGGGGTGAGCCGGTGTGACCGGTGGTTGGGGGAGAGGCCTTGGACCGGTCGCCCGTCCTGGTAGAGGAGGGACTCGGCGCCGAACCCGGTACTGCCGGCATTGCCGACGGCGAACCCGAGGCGGACCTCCCGGCCGCGCCATCCGGCCGGGATCGTGCCCCGCAGCCGGAACCAGGTGGTGTCCCAGGCCGGACCCCAGGCCTGCCCGACCTCGAACGGCTCGAACGGGGCGGCGAGGGCCGCCCCGAGGGCGACCGGCTCCCCGTGCACGTGGTAGGCGGCGACATCGAGGCCGGACACCTCACCCCGGCGAGCCGGCCGGACGAATTCGTTCAACACCCGCAGGATCCGGCTGATCCGAACCGAGTCCTCCTTGCGCACGAAGGCGCAGTATAGGAGGGGCCTCTCCGGAATGACCGGCTGGGACCGGGCGCGCTACGGTGCCGAGCGGGCACCCGCGTGCCCGGCGGCGAGCGGCCCGGCGAGGGCCGCGATTCCGGCCGATCCCGACGACAGGTGAGGACCAGAGGTGGCTGACGACGACGTCCTGAAGAAGATCATCGGCAAGCCGACCGGCACCACGGTGGTGACGGTCGAGCGGGGCCAGCTGAGCTTGTTTGCCGACGCGGTGAAGGACGACAGCCCCATCTACCGGGATCTGCGGGCGGCCCAGGCCGCCGGGCTGGCCGGCATCCCCGCCCCTCCCACGTACCCCTTTGTCATGGGCAACTTCGGTGCCTATCCCGAACTCCAGACCGAGGAGGCACCTGCCGGCAATCCCATGGCCGAGGTGCTCGGTCCTCTCATGGCCAGCGGCGGCCTCATCCTCCACGGCGAGCAGGAGTTCACCTACCACCGGCCGGTGCTGGCCGGTGACGTGCTGGTCGGTCGGGGAGCCGTGGCCGACGCCTACCGCAAGGAGTCCAAAGGCCGGACCATGACCTTCGTGGTGGTCGAGACGGTGTGGAGCGAGCGGGACAGCGGTGCGCCGGTGTGCACCTCGCGCATGAACATCATCCACCGCGTCTGATGCCGGAGGCCGCGCCGACCGATGCCATCCTCCGACGGGTCGAGGAGGGGGTGGCCTGGATCACTCTCAACCGGCCCGACGCCGGCAACGCCATCGATTTCGCCATGCGCGACCAACTCACCCTCTGGCTGGACGAGGCTTCGGCCGACATCGGCGTCCGCGCCGTGGTGCTGACGGGCGCCGGCGACAAGGGCTTCTGCACCGGGGCCGACCTCCGCTCACCGGTGGCCCGCCCGCCCCGGCCCGAAGGCGCGCCCGACCGGACGGTGGGTGAATGGGCCCGGATGATCCGCGTCGGCTGGCAGCGGCTCATCACCGCCGTGCTGGACTGCGAGAAGCCGGTCATCGCCTCGGTCAACGCCACCGCCGCCGGCGGGGGGCTGGCCCTGGCCCTGGCCTGCGACCTGGTGCTGGCGGCCGAGGAGGCCCGGTTCATCAGCGTGTTCGTGCGGCGGGGCATCGTGCCCGACGCCGGGGCCGTCTACCTCCTCACCCGGCTCATCGGCCCGCAGCGGGCCAAGGAGCTTTGCTTCTTCGGCGACGATGTGTCGGCCCGGGATGCCGAGCGCCTCGGCCTGGTCAACCGGGTGGTGGGCACCGATGAGCTCCCGGTGCTGACCGCCGAGTGGGCCGGCCGCCTGGCCTCGGGCCCGACCCCCGCCATCGGCATGACCAAGTACCTGGCCAACCGGGTCCTCGAGACCGACCGGGCCACGGCCCTGTGGGAGGAGTCGGTCGCACAGGAGCTGGTGCTCGGTAGTGCCGACTCCCGCGAGGGGCTGGACGCCTTCGCCCGACGCCGCCGGCCGGAATTCAAGGGCTGGTGACACCCGGACTGGTGACACCCGGGCTGGTGACACCGCTGGCTGTGGCACACTCTCGGAGCCGGACGACCGATGGAGGCCTGATCGATGGCTGAGGACACGCTCTACTTCGAGGATGTCGCCGAGGGCGACGAGGCGCCGGTGCGGTCCCACACCCTCACCCGGACCGATCTGGTCAAGTACGCCGGAGCCTCGGGCGACTTCAATCCCATGCACCATGACGAGGTCAAGGCCCAAGCGGCAGGACAGCCGAGCGTCTTCGGCCACGGTATGTTCTCGATGGGCCTGCTCGGGTCGGCCATCACCGACTATGTCGGTCCCGGGAACGTACGCCGGTTCCAGGTGAGGTTCGCCAAGCAGACCTGGCCCGACGAGGAGCTGCGCACGGCGGTGGTGGTCACCAACAAACGCGTCGCCGGCGGCGACCACCTGGTCGATTTCGACGTCCGGCTGCGCAACGCCGACGGTGAGGAGAAGGTCGTCGGGGAGGCCACGGCGGTGGTCCCGTCTCGGTCCTGACCGACATCGGGTCGCACCGGGTCGTACCGGGTCGACGAGCGGGATGGCGCCCGCCGAGGCGCCGGCGCGGGGCTTCCCGGTGTGGCTCCGAGTCGGGCGCGCCGACCCAGGTCAGCCGGCGCCGAACCGAGTCGGGCGGGCTGAACCAGGTCAGCCAGGCCGAACCAGGTCAGGCGATGCTGAAGGCGGGCACGCCCGACGAGATCCCCTTGAACAGCTCGCCCTTCACGCCGGCCAGCTCTTCGGGGGTCCACATCGAGTCGCGGTGCACCTCGCCGACCACGTGGAAGCCGCCCATCACCCAGATGTCACCGCCGTAGACGACGAAGTTCTGGCCGCTGATGTCCGAGGCCTCGTCCGAGGCGAGGAAGGTGACCAGCTGGGCCACGTTGCGGGGGTCGAAGCGGTCGAAGCCGTCGTCGGCCTTGAACATGTCGCCGAACAGGTTCTCGGTCATGCGGGTCCGGGCCCGGGGCGAGATCGAGTTGACGTTGATGCCATAGCGCTCGAGCTCGCGGGCCAGCACCCAGGTCATCGAAGCGATGCCCGCTTTGGCCGCCGAGTAGTTGGCCTGCCCGGCGTTGCCGAACAGCCCCGCCTCCGAGGAGGTGTTGATGATCCGGCCGCTCACCGGCTCACCTGCTTTGGCCCGGCCCCGCCAGTAGACGGCGGCGTGGTGGGAGGGAGCGAAGTGGCCCTTCAGGTGGACGCGGATCACGTCGTCCCAGTCGGACTCCTCCATGTTGAAGGACATCTTGTCCCGCAGGATGCCCGCATTGTTCACCAGGATGTCCAGCTGCCCGTAGGTGTCGACCGCCTGCTCGATGAGCGCCTTGGCCCCCGCCCACGAGCTGACGTCCGAATCGTTGACGGCGCCGTCGCTGCCCGCCTGCTTGATGAGGTCGACGACCTCTTCGGCGGGATGCTTGTCGCCCCCCTCGCCCTTCAGCGAGGCGCCGACGTCGTTGACGATCACCCTGGCCCCCTCCGAGGCCAGCAGCAATGCCTCCTCGCGCCCGATGCCCCTCCCCGCGCCGGTGACGATCGCCACCTTGCCGTCGAGCATTCCCATGATGATGTCCTCCCGTGTCCGAGTCCCAGTGGCCGTGCACGTCATTGGCGCGACGGAACCGGGGAAGCATGGCCGAAACCCAGCCCTTCGGGCAAGACACGCCCACCCGCCAGGATCCGCCTAGCCGGGGCCGGGCCGGGCCACCGGATGGTCACGGACCCGCCCGAGGGTCTCGTCGGCGAAGCGACGGAGGCCGTCGATCGCTTCGGAGCCCCGACCCCAGGGCTTGACCAGGACTCGCCCCACGCCGGCATCGGCATGGCGGCGCAGGCCGTCGGCGTCCAGGTCACCGGCACCCAGGGTGATCTCGGCCGTTCCGGGCACTCCGGCCTCGTCCCGCAGCCGGGCGATCCGGCCGGCGGCGGCCGGGATCTCCTCCAGGGTGTGGTTCATGGGGATCCAGCCGTCACCGAGGAGGGCGGCGCGCCGCAGAGCGGCCGGGCCATCGCCCCCGATGTGCAGCGGAGGCCACGGGGCCTGGACCGGCTTCGGTTCGAACATCACCGGGCCGAAGGCGAAGAACTCCCCATGGTGCTCCACGGTCGGCTCGCTCCACAGTCGACGGCACACCTCGATGGCCTCGTCCACCCGGCGGCCGCGGCTGTCGAAATCCAGTCCGACCGCCTCCCACTCCTGGCGCAGCCAGCTGGCTCCGATGCCGAACTCGGCCCGCCCGCCCGAGACGACGTCGAGGGTGGTGACCGCCCGGGCCACCGAGAAGGGATGGCGGAGACCGATGTTGTAGACCTGGGTCCCGAAGTGGACCTGCTCGGTCTGACCGGCCAGAAAGGCCAGGTAGGTGAAGACGTCGAAGACCGGGACGTCGGGCCGGACCGGCGGGTGGTCCGACCCGGCCAAGGGACTACCGGCCCCGCTCACCGGCAGGACCAGGTGCTCGGGCATCCACACCGACTCGAACCCCAGCCGGTCGGCCTCCCGGGTCACCTCGACCCACAGCGCCGGCCGGAGCACCCCGAGCGAGATGCCGACCTTCACCGGGGCCCCCGGCCGGGAATCGGAGCGGCGTCCACCAGCCGATCATAGGAGGGGCGTGAGATCCCTGACGACGATGTCAGGGATGGGGAGCGGGCGCTACGATGGCCCACCGCCCGGCCCTCATCCGCCCACCAGGAACCGCCATGCCCAAAGACGAGCACGCCGACCGCACCCGCTCCCCCTTCCCCGGGCGGGGCAGGTCATGACCGGCCACGGCGGCCGGGTGCGGGAGCGGCTGGCCGAATTGGGCCTGCAGCTGCACGGGCCCGCATCCGCCCCACGATCCTCTCGATGCCGTGGTGGTCCATGGCGGGGTGGCCCGCACCTCGGGACAGCTGCCCCGCATCGACGGGAAGCTCACCTGCACCGGCACCCTCGGCGGCACGGTCTCGGTGGAGGAGGGGCGCGCCGCTGCCGCCGTCTGCACCCTCAACGCCTTGGCCGTGCTCGAGGTGGCGCTCGGATCGCTCGATCGCATCGAGCGAGTCCTCTGGCTCACCGGCTACGTCGCCTCCGACCCGGCCTTCCACCAGCAGCCGGCGGTGGTCGACGGCGCCAGCACGCTCCTCTTCGAAGTCTTCGGCCCGGCCGGTCGCCACAGCCGATCGGCCCTCGGGGTGGCGGCCCTCCCGCGGGGCGGGGCGGTCGAGATCGAGATGGCCGTCGCCGTCCCCGACGGCCGAGCCCGACCATGAGCCGGACGGACGACGCCGCTCCGGGCGAGCACCGGGAGTCGGAGGCCGTGGCCGCCGAGCTGGTCGCGCTCGGCGCGGCCACCCTGGGCGAGAGCGGTGCCCGGCCCTTGCCGGCCCGGATCAAACCGGTGTGGCCCGGCGCCCGGCTGGCCGCCCCGGCCTTCCCGGTGGGCTGCACTCCCGGCGACAACCTGGCCATCCACGTCGGGGTGGCCCGGGCTCCGGTCGGTTCGGCCCTGGTGGTCGATGTCGGCGCCGTCGCCGATCGGGGCTACTGGGGTGAGGTGCTGACCACCGCGGCGGAAGCCCGGGCGCTGGTCGGCCTGGTCATCGACGGTGGGGTCCGAGACGTCGGCGCCCTGGAGGAGCACCGGTTCCCGGTGTTCTCCTCCACCGTGGCCCTCCCGGGGGCGACCAAGAAC
This sequence comes from uncultured Acidimicrobiales bacterium, assembly GCA_963710495.1. Taxonomy (GTDB): domain Bacteria; phylum Actinomycetota; class Acidimicrobiia; order Acidimicrobiales; family RAAP-2; genus Bog-756. The sequence continues at coordinate 396,314 of CAVQAI010000009.1, read as the reverse complement.
CAACGCGGCTCGGCCGGCCTGCCGGTCGTCGTGGCCGGGGTGCCGGTCAGGCCGGGGGACTGGGTGGTGGGGGACGTCGACGGCGTGGTCATCGTGCCCGGGCCCGAGTTCGGTCCGGTGCTGGAGGCGGCCCGAACCCGGGCGACCAAGGAGCAGAGCTACTTCGAGTCGCTGCGCTCCGGGTGCCACCACCGTCGACTTGCTCGGCCTGGACATGTCGCCGGTGCGCGGGGAGCCGCCGGCCCGCTGATCGGCGGCGCTGCCGCGCCTCTGCGTCGCCGCCGGGCGCTATCGGGGTATCGGCGGCACCGGCGTCGGGCCCGGACCGGCCGATCAGGCCAGGACCGGGTGCTCGGGGGCGTCCCCGGCCAGGACGTCGCAGACGGCCCGGCTGGCCATACGGGCCATGGCGGTGCGGGTCTCGACGGTGGCGCTGCCGATGTGGGGGAGGAGGACCGTCCGGGGGGCGTCCAGCAGTTCCGGGTGCACCGACGGCTCCTCCGAATACACGTCCAACCCGGCGGCGAAGATCCGCCCTTCTGCGAGGGCGCGGGCGAGGGCCAGCTCGTCGACGACCGCCCCGCGGGCGGTGTTGACCAGGACGGCGGTCGGCTTCATGAGGTCGAGCTCCTGGGCGCCGATGAGGTGATGGGTGGCGGGGGTGAGCGGCACGTGCAGGCTCACCGTGTCGGCCCGGCCCAGCAGGTCGGCGAGGGCAGGCACGTACCCGGGTAGGCCGGTGGCGTTCCTGGTGTGGTGGATGACCTCCAGGCCGAAGCCCTCGGCCCGACGGGCCACCGCTCGGGCGATCCTCCCGTAGCCGACGAGGCCGAGGCAGGTGCCGTGCACGTCGCGGCCGAGATGGTCGGTGATGCCCCATCCCTGCCAGCGGCCGGCCCGGAGGTCGGCTTCGGCGCCCGAGGCCAGTCGGCCGGCGGCCAGGATGAGCAGAAAGGCCAGGTCAGCGGTGGTCTCGTCCAGGATGCCGGGCGTGTTGCACACGGTGATGCCCAGCCGGGAGGCGGTGGCCACGTCGATGTTGTCATAGCCCACGGCGGCCACGCTCACCACTCGGAGCCGGCCGGCCCCGCCGGCCTCCAGCACCCCGGCGTCGACGCGATCGGTGAGCATGCAGAGCAGACCCGTCGACGTCGCCCACCAGCTCGGCCAGTTGCGATCCCGCCACCGTCGGTCATGACCACGACGTCATGGCCGGCGTCGGTCAGCGGATCGGTCCACCCCTCGGGCAGCGGACGGGTGACCAGGACCCGGCCCACTCAGTGGTGGGTGTAGTCGATGGGTCCGGCGTCCGGCGTGCCGATGGCGAAGCAGAAGCAGTGGATGGCGGCGTTGTCGCTGACCGGCCGGAGGGTGTGCACCGCGTCGGGGGGGATGTAGATCAGGTCGCCTTGGGCGACCGGGCGGTCCTCGCCAGCGATGGTCATGATGCCCCGCCCGCGCAGCACGTAGTAGAACTCGTGGGTGGGATGCGAGTGGGGCTCGACCCGTCCGCCGCCGGGCACCTCGAACTCGTTCGACCAGCTCGAGGAAGCCGCCGTTGGTGATGTCTCGCAGCTCGCGGGGATTGACCATCCACCAGACCGGGACGGTCCCGTTGTGCTCGACGACCGGTGCTGCGTCCTCGATGTTGCGAACATCCATCGTCATGGCCAGGTTCACCTTCCGTCAGTAGGATTCAACCGGGCCCGTTGGGCCGGCGAGTGGTCGGGCAGCAGGTCGCCTCAGGTTAGATCAGCGGCCCGAACCGCGTGGTGTGGCAGTCGTTCCGATCGGACCCTCCGCCGGCCGGCGGGGAGGAATGGAGGAGTGGTGGAGAGCGACGCAGCCCGGATCGAGCCGGAAGACCTGACACCGGACGGCTGGGCCCCGTTCGGATGGCTGCCGGTGGCCGACACCGACCCGGCCGACGGCAAGGAGCGGTTGACCTATGCCTGGGGTGATGTCCACGTCAACCTCATCGGGCACACCCTGGACGAGGTGCCGGCCGTGCCAGGCGGGCTCCGCTGCCAGGTGCTGTTCCGCCACGCCACCCACACCCAGGCGCTGATGGCCATGGACCACCCCGGGGTGATCGTGGTCGCCCCCGCCGAGGCAGACCCGGCTTCACCCACCGGCGCCGGGTCGATCCGCGCCTTCGCCCTGCCCGTCCTCAGCCCGGTGGTCCTGCACCGCGGCACCTGGCACTGGGGCCCGTACCCGGTGGAGAGCGACTCGGTGCAGCTCTTCAACGTCCAGGGGCTGCGCTACCGCGAGGACAACGACAGCGTCGACCTGCTGGCCGCCGGCCGGCCGGTCGACGTGATCCTCGGTTGACTGCTCCGGTGGACCGGTCCCCGACCACCGGAGCAGCCTGGGCGACGCGGCCCGGCTAGCGGGAGGGCTTCCCGTCGGCCGGGGGGCCCCTTCCCGTCAGTCGAGGGGAACAGGGCGCGGTGGACCATGGTGGTCAGGGTGTCGAGCGCGGCGTCGTCGACCGGCGTTCCCATGAACTCGGAAATGAGGTGGTAGCGGTCGAGCATGGCGATGACCGCCAGGCCGGCCACCTCGGGGTCGAGGTCGCCTGTCGGACCGGAGGCGGCGATGCTCGAAGCCATGGCGTCGATGTGGGCGGCGACCATCGTCCGGGTCTGGTCCACCACGGCCCGGTCGACGCTGGCGAGGTCGATCCACGACCGGAACAAGGGGCGCGTAGCGGGACCACAGGGCCGAGTAGTCGCCGATCCACTGGCGCAGGTTCTCCCAGCTCTCGATGTCGAGGGCCTTGCCCGCATCGCTCACCGCCCCGTACAGGCGGGATGCCTCGGAGGTGGCCTGGATGGTGAGGGCCCGTACCAGGTCCTCCTTGTTCGAGAAGTAGAGGTAGAAGGTGCCGTGCGACGTGTTGGCGATGTCGACGACGTCCTTGACCCGGGTGCTGTGGTAGCCCCGCTCGTCGATCGCTTCCATGGCCGCGTCGAGCAGCCGACGCATGGTCTCCTTGCCCTGGCTGCGCAGGGCCCGTTTGCTGGCCGGCTCGCCCACCAGGTCTTCAGGTTCGGGCCCCGGCGCGCTCCGGTCCGTGCCGGACCGTCCCTTTCCGGCGTCGGGGGCCATCATCGTCGACTCAGCTGCCCAGACCGGTCAGTCGGTCCCGGCGACGGTCCGACTGGCCAGCAGCTGTTCCATGGCACCCTTGGCTCCGGCCGACGGTCCGGCGTAGGCCACCGTGCCGTGCTCGAGGATCACCGCCTCCTGGGCCAGTCCGACGGCCCGGTCGACCTGCTGCTCGACGACGAGCAGGGCGGTGCCCGGCCCGGTTGATCCTCCGCAGGCCCTCGTAGACGGTCTCGATGACCACCGGGGCGAGGCCGAGCGAGAGCTCGTCGGCCACGAACAGCTTGGGTGGTGCCATCAGCACCTTGGCCAGCGACAGGAGTCGTTGCTGCCCACCCGAAAGCGTGCCGCCGCGCTGCTTGCGGCGCTCGCCCAGTATGGGAAAGGCCTCGTAGGCCTGGGCCAACGCGTCGCCCGCCTTCTTGCGTCCCAGTCGCTGACGGAACGCCAGGACGAGGTTCTCCTCCACGGTGAGGTTGGAGAAGATCCCGCGGCCCTTCGGGCACGTGCGCCATCCCGACCCGGGCGATCCGGTAGGCGGGGTCGCCGGTCACATCGGTCCCGCTGACGCGGATGGAGCCCTCGGTGCTCGGCATGAGCCCGCTGACCACCCGGGCGACGGTCGACTTGCCGGCGCCGTTCGAGCCGAGCAGGGCGGTGATGCCTCCGGCCGGAACCGAGAAGGAGATGTCGAACAGGGCGCGGTAGGGGCCGTAAGCCGCACTCACGTGGTCCACCTCGAGGGCCGGGGCGGCGTTGTCGAGCCCGGGCCGGCTGCCGTTGGGGCTGGCGATGTCGGCGGTGGTCATGCGCCGGTACCCAGGTAGGCGTCGCGCACCCGCGGGTCGGTCATGACCTCGTCGAAGGTGCCCTCGGCCACCAGCGAGCCGAGATCCATGACGACGGTGCGGTCCACCACGGCCCCGACCATGGTGAGGTCGTGTTCGACGAGGAGGACGGCCATACCGTGTTCCCGCTGCAGGGTGCGCAGCACGTGGGCCAGCTCTTTGGTCTCTTCGACATCGAGACCGGAGGAGGGCTCGTCGGCCAGCAGTAGCACCGGCTCGCCGACCAGGGCGCGGGCCAGCTCGACCAGGCGGCACAGCCCGAGGCCGAGGGCGCTCACCGGGGTGCCGGCCCGGTCGCCGATGCCGATGAGGTCGAGCACCTGGTCGACCCGGGCCAACTCGTCGGGAGCGGGGCGGCTCCGGTAGCAGAGGTCGCGCCAGAGGCGCCCATCCCCCCGACGTGCCCGCTCGGCGACCAGGAGATGCTCCCGGACGGTCATGTCGGGGAAGACCTCGACCCGCTGGTAGGTCCGGCCGATCCCGAGCCGGGCCCGGCGGTAGACGGGCATGCCGTCGATGACGGTGCCGGACAGCTCCACCCGTCCGTGCTCGGGCCGGAGCTGACCACAGATGCAATTGAACAGCGTGGTCTTCCCGGCGCCGTTCGGGCCCGACGAGGCCGACGCTTTCCCCGGCCGAGACGGTGAGGTTCATGCTGTTGACGGCGGCGATCCCCCCGAACGACTTGGAGACGTCGGTGACCTGGAGGAGCGGCTGCGGCTGCCCGCTTCCGTTGTGGGCCGCGCCAGAGGCTCGCGTTGTTCCACGTCCCGTTGCTCATGGTCCCGCTCGTTGCGGTAGGTGCGGTCGTTCGCCGGCCGAGAGGTCCAGCGTCACGTTACTCACGGCCGAGGGGCTTCGGCCTGGACCCGAACCGGGCGACGTCGGTGGCCCGAGCGTGGCCGGCGACGCCAGGTCGGCCGCGTTCCGGTCGCCGAAGAGCAGTCGCTCGAAGCGCAACGTCCAGCGACGCTTCTGGAATTCGAGGATGCCCTCGGGGTGGGCCGCGTAGGTGAGGGCGCCGAAGGCGAACAGGACGATGGTCAGGCTGTTGCCGCCGAATCGGGCCGGCAGGTAGGTGAGGAGCTGCTGGATGACCACGAAGCCCATGCCGCCCTGGATGGCCCCTTCGACGGTGTTCACCCCCGTGGTCACCACGATGACCACAAAGGCGAGGGAGAGCTCATAGGTGAACTGGGACGCGTTGACCGATTCCTGCTGGATGATGAGCAAGGTGCCGCCGATGCCGGCCATCGCCCCCGACAGGGCGAAGATGAGGATCCGCTGCCAGGTGAGGTTGATGCCGAGCCCCGCCGCCGCCGTCTCGCTGCCCCGCATGGCCGATAGGTACTGGCCGGTGGTGCCGCTCCGGACGAGGAGCACCCCGAGGGTGCAGATCACCAGCACCACGATCAGGAGGAGGAAGAGACTGTGGCCGTTGGGGTTGAAGAGGCCGAGGCCGACCCATTTGGACTCGACGGTCAGGGCGTGGCCGTTGCTGATCGTGCCTTGGGTGAAGACGGAATTGTCGAAGAAGAGGGCGGCGGCGATGGTCATGAGGGCGAGACCCAGCCCCTTGAGGCGCAACGAGGCCACGGCCAGCACCACCGCCACCACTGCGGCCAGCAGGGCGCCCACGATGCCCCCGGCCAGAAGGCTGAGGCCCAGGTGGTTGGCCAACTGGGCGGCGGTGAAGGCGCCCACCCCGGCCAGGGTGGCCTGGCAGAGGGAGAGTTGGCCGCCCATGCCGGTGATCAGGGTGATGGACAAGAAGATCGTCGAGAATGCCAGCCCGGCGTTGAACACGCTCTCCCAGGTCTGGGGGATCCAGGTGAGCATGGACAGACAGAAGGCGGCGAACAGCACGTACCAGGCCGGACGGATGATGCGGCTCAGCTGGGGCGCTCGCAACGTGGCGGTGGTGGGGGGCGGCGGTGGGTCGACCGAGGCCAGGGGATCCTTCGAGTCGTCCAGGGTCCGCATGCCCGGTAGGAGGAGCAGCGCCCCGACCAGGACGATGAAGGGCAGCGAGGGGATCACCGCCGCCGACAACGTGCTGCTGGCCGGCAGATACCCCTGGAGCACCGTGTCGGCCACGCCCATCAGGATCCCGACCAGGGCGGCGATGGGTAGGGAACGGAGCGACGCCCAGGCCGCCGCGGCGAACGCGGCCACCAGCAAGGTGGCATAGTCGGTGAACTGGAGCTGGTTGTAGAGCGGAGCGAGCATGACCCCGGCCAGCCCGGCCATGAAGCTCGAGATGGCCCAGGCGGTGGCCACCACCCGGCCGGCGTTGACCCCGTCGAGAGCGACCAAACGCCGGCTCTCGACCGCCCCCCGCATCTGCAGCCCGAGGTTGGTGAACCGCATGAGGATCACCAGGGCGATCAGCACCAGTGCGGTGGTGACCAGCGCGCTCAGGTAGATGCCGTTGATCGGCGTCCCGATGACGTGGAAGTAGACGATGTTCGGGTTGAAGATGACGCTGGGCGGGTTGTAGAGGTTCTGTGCGCCGAAGAGCACGGGCAACAGGAACGGGATCCCGACGAAGAGGCTGATGCCGGTGACCAACTTCGCCGTGGTGTTGGTGTTCGGTATCTTCCGGAAGAGGAAGCGGTCGAAGGCCAACCCGAGGAGCGGGGCCAGCACCACCACCGAGATGAGGAAGGCCAGCCAGATCGGCAGGTTCTCGTTCTGGACGAGCTTGGTGTAGACGAAGGCCGAGGTGTAGGCCTGGGCGCCGAAGGCGAAGTTGAAGACTCCGGTCGCCTGGTAGGTGAGCACCAGCCCGACTGCCACGATGGCGTAGGTGCACCCGTACGGCACCCCGGGGATGGCAAAGCCGAGGAATTGCTGCACCTCTCGACGGCTCCTACTGCTTCCCCTGCCCTGGCGCCCGTCCGGTCACGTGCCGGGTGTCCCGGGCTGCGGCGTGGCGAGGGCGGGGTTCTTGAGGTTCACGACCTTGTTGAAGCAGAGGATGGTCTGGGGCGGCGCGGCGACCGCCGGGACGAATTGGGTGCCCTGGACCTTGACGAAGGCCGAGCAGATCGGGAAGGACTGCTGGGTGAGGTCGTGGGCCGTCGTCCAGTTCGTGACCGTCGTCAGACCGTTGGCGGTGTAGTTGGTGATCTTGTTGATCTGGCTGATCACGTTGGCCTGGGTCAACGGCAGGCCGGCGTTCAACGTGTTCTTGATGCCCGTGGCCAGCAGGTCGGCCGACTGCCATCCTTGGATGGCGACGTCGTCGTACTGGTACTTGGGCTCGTACTTGGCCATGTTGGCCAGATAGCTGGCCATGCCGGGGTACTTACCGGGGTACGCCTTGGGGGCCTGGAAGGGGACGTTGCCGTTGATGTTGAAATAGACGCCGTCCATGAGGCTGCTGTACTGGGCGAGCAGTGAGTTGTCGTAGCCGTTGAGCCAGAGCTGGTGGACGTTGAGCCCGTACTGGTGGAGGGCCCGGGTCATCGTGATGTTGTCGGAGCCCTGCATGCAGGTCATCACGAAGTCGACGCCGGCTTGCTGCATCTTCTGCACGGCTGCGGAGAAGTCCCCGCCGAGCTGGGCGGCGAGATCGGTGTAGCCCACGTGGACCCCGCCCGCCGCCAGTTGTTGGGCACCGGCGTTGCAGGCGTCGTACGACGACGAGATGGCCGGGCCGTAGCTGACGATGGCCACCGACTTGGCCTTGAGCTGATGGATCAGGTAGGCGGGAGCGGGGGCCACGTAGTTGTAGTCCTGGGTCGACCCGCCCGCCGCGAACAGGTTCGGCTGGGGGGCCCAGTTCCCGCTGACGTTGTAGCCGAAGGTCGGGACGTTGGCCTGGACGAAGAGGTTCGGAGTGAACCAGAACGTCGAGGTGAACACGGCGAAGGCGTTGTCCTGCTGGATCAACGTGTGGGCCAGCTGGGTGAAGGTGGTGGGGCTTCCGCCGTCATCGAGGTTGTAGGCCAGCTCGATCGGGTGGCCGTTGACCCCGCCGTTGGCATCGAGGACCTTGAGGTAGGCCTGGATGCCGGGCACGAACGAGGCGAAGTCGGAGGAGATCGGGCCGGTGAGGGTGGAGATGGCGCCGATCTTGATCACACTGCCTGACGCCGCATTGGAGCTCGAGGAGCCGGAGGTCGTGGCCGTCGTGGCTGCCGTCGTCGTGGTGCTGCTCGACGAATTCGAGCTACAGCCGGCCATCACCAGCGCGGCAACGACTGCGCCAACGGTCAGCGCAATTCGCCCCTTCGCACCACCAATGCGATATCGCATCCATCCCCCAATGTTCGGCGCAACATGTCGGTTGCGGTCTTCATTCTGGCCTTCCGGCCAGCCCCCGGTAGGTCGGGGTCCTGACGCAAGGTAATCGACGCCGGCCCCGGCGTGCTTTGTATGATAACCGTGTCAGGGTCTGCGGTGCTGGGAGATCGCGGGGCCCGGCGTGACGCGCGTCGGTGGCACCTTCTCCCTCCTCGGCGCGTCCCCGGGCCGGCATGGTCTCGCCAGGCTGCGTCGCGGAGTGCGGCGGGGCGTACGAGAGACGGTGTGATGGTCGTCGACAACTGGGATGGTGAGGCGGCCGTCGAGGTCGTCGACCTGGTCAAGCGCTACCCCAAGGCCCCGGTCGACTCGGTCGCCGGGGTGAACTTCCGGGTCCGCCGGGGCGAGGTGTTCGGCTTCCTCGGTCCCAACGGGGCGGGCAAGACCACCACCATCGGGATCCTCACCACCCGTATCCGTCCGACCGCCGGGCGCGCCAGGGTGGCCGGGATCGACGTGGCCGCCGACCCGGTGGGCGCCCGCCGTGTGCTCGGCGTGGTGCCCCAGCAGAACAACCTCGACCGTTCGCTCTCGGTCCGTCAGAACCTTCTCTTCCACGCCAGCTATCACGGTGTGCCGCGGGCGGTGCGGCAGTCCCGGGCGGATGAGCTCCTCGACCAATTCGGCTTGACCGAACGGGAGGACGGGAAGCCCGACGACTTCTCGGGAGGCCAGATCCAGCGCATGATGATCGCCCGGGCCCTCATCCACGAGCCCACCGTGCTCTTCCTCGACGAGCCGTCGACCGGACTCGATCCGGCCGCCCGACTGTTCACGTGGGACCGGGTGGCCGAGCTGCGCTCGACCGGGACCACCGTCGTGATCACCACCCACGACATGGAGGAGGCGACCACCCTCAGCGACCGGGTGGCCATCATCGATCACGGCAAGCTCTTGGCCCTCGACACCCCGACCGCCCTGGTGCGGGACATGGCCGGCGAACGAACGCTCGACTGCCAGGTCGAGCCGGTCACGGCCACGGCGGCCGCCGACGTGCAGCGGGCGCTGGCCGGCCTGAGCGAGGCCGATCGCGTCGAGGAGCTGGACGATCCCGAGCAGAGCGGGTGGCGCTTCCGGGTCTACGTCCAGAGCGACCCGGCTTCCCTGGTGGCGCTGGTGGCCCGGCACATCGAGGCGGCCGGGGGCCGGCTGGTCGACGTGCGATTGGGCGAGCCGACACTGGAGGACGTCTTCATCCACCTCACCGGGCGGTCGCTCCGGTGAGCGCGCCGACCGCCGCAGTTCCCGCCGCCGACCCCACCGAGGGGCACGACCGTCGCCGGCCCTGGAGCCCATGGCGGACCGCTCTCGCCATCCTCCGCCGGGACCTGTACGTCACCGGGCGCGAGTTCCCGATCTTCCTCGCCCAGGTCATCCTCCAACCCCTGTTCCTCCTCTTCGTGTTCGGCAAGGTCCTCACCCAGCTGGGCTATGCCCGTCCGGACTACGTCGACGTGCTCTTCCCCGGCCTGGTCGCCCTGGCCGGGGTCCTCACCGGCCTGCAGTCGACCGCCCTGCCCCTGGTGATCGAGTTCTCCTACAGCAACGAGATCGAGGACCGCCTGTTGGCCCCGCTCCCCATCGGGGCCGTGGCCGTCGAGAAGGTCGTGTTCTCGGCCATGCGCGGCACGATCGCCGCGGCGGTCATGTTCCCCATCGGAATCTGGCTGCTCGGTTCCATCCCCTGGACGGCCGGGGCGGCGGTCGGAGTGGTGGTGATGACCGTGCTCGGAGCCCTGCTGGGGGCGGCCATGGGCCTGATCCTCGGCACCTTCGTCCCTCCCAACCGGATCAACGTGACCTTCGCCCTCGTGCTGACCCCGCTGCTGTTCACCGGCTCGAGCCAGTACCCGTGGCCGTCCCTGGCCCACATCCGGTGGTTCCAGGTCGTCTCCGCCCTCAATCCGATGACGTATGTGAGCGAGGGGCTGCGCGGGCTGATGGCGCCGAGCGTGCCGCACATGCAGACCTGGATCTGCTTCGTGGTGGCGATCGGCTCGCTGGTGGTGCTCACCGCCATTGGTATGGTCGGATTCCTGCGCCGGGCACTGGGTTGAGCCGGCCGGGCGACCTCGGCGCCCTCGGGTCCGGATCGGGAGCGCCCACGAGGACAGGGGAGGACCAGGAAGGTGGGAGTTCGGTGAGCGGCGACACGGCGCGTCCCGTCGCCCAGGCGGCCCAGGTGGCCCAAGTGGGGCAGTTGGCCGCGATGGCCGAGCAGTATCCCGACGAGATGGGCTTCTGGGTGCTGGGCCGCGGCCAGCTGACCTTCGCCGAGTGGGACGGGGAGGCCAACCGCCTGGCGCGGGGGCTCGGCAACCTCGGCGTGGCCCGCGGCGACCGGGTGGCCATCCGGCTGGAGGTGGGCAACGCCTTGCGCTGGGTGGTGACCTATGCCGCCATCCACAAGGCGGGCGCGGTGGCCGTCCCCTTCGACCCCCGCCTGGCCCCCTCCGAGGTGGCCCGCATGGTGGACCATGCCCGGGTGGTGGCTCTGGTGGCCGACGGCGAACGGGTGGGTAGCGCCCTGGCCGGGCCGGACGGGGGCGCCGGGGCCATGCCTTCGCTCGCCGTGGTGGTCGACGCCTCGACGGAGGGTCCCGCACGGGCTGCCGCGGTCGGGGCGGCGCAGCGGCGGTGCCTCTCCTGGGACCAGGTCCTCGACGACGACGCCTCCCCCTACCAGGTGCCACTCGACCCCGACGACCTGGCCGACATCATGTTCACCTCGGGCACCACCGGGCGTCCCAAAGGGGTGGCCGTCCGCCACGTCAACGCATCGACGGTTCCGAACGGTACGCCGGTGTGGGGCGGGGGCCTGTGGCTCCACGCCAGCCCGCTCACCACCTTCGCCGGGCTGGCCTTCGTCTACGCCCCCATGAAGCTGGGCATGACCTGCGTCTACCAGCCCCGCTTCGACGCCGACGAGTGGCTCGACTTCGTCGAGTCGGAACGCCCCGAAGCCGTCTTCCTGGTGCCGGCCATGGTGCAGCTGCTGCTCGGGAACCCTCGACTGGGGCGGACGGACTTCTCCTCGGTGACCCTCTGCTCGGTGGGTAGCGCCCCCCTCGCCCCCTCGGCCATCGACCGGTTGCAGGAGCGGATGCCGGACGCCGTGGTGTCCAACAACTACGGGATGACCGAGGCAGGGTCGGTCTACTGCGTGATGCCCAAGGGCGAGGCGGTGCGGCGTCCGGGTTCGGTGGGCCAGCCCCTGCCGCCGGCCAAGGTCAGGATCGTCGACGGCGACGGCGACGAGGTGCCCGCCGGCGAGTACGGCGCGATCGAGTTGCGGATCCCCGGCCGATCCCGCGAGTACTTCGAGGACCCCGAGGCCACCGCCGAGACGTGGGTCGACGGCTGGCTGCGCACCGGCGACATCGGGCGGATCGATGACGAGGGCTACCTGTATATCGGCGGGCGGGCCAAGGACGTCATCATCCGCGGCGGGACGAACATCTACGCCGTCGACGTCGAGAACGCCATCCTCTCGCACCCGGGGGTGGCCGAAGCCGCCGTCGTCGGGGTGCCCCATGACGTGCTGGGCGAGGACCTGGCCGCGGTCGTGGTCCTGCGTCCGGGCTCGGCGGTCGACGGCGACGAGCTACGTCGCCACTGCCTCGAGACCCTGGCCGCCTTCAAAGTGCCCCGGCGGTGGGAGCTCGTCGACGAGCTGCCCCGCAACCCGGCCGGCAAGGTGCTCAAGCACCAGCTGCAGGCCCGTTTGGCTCCCACCTCGCCAGTCGCCGAGCCAGGCTGAGCCGGATTCGGCTCGGGCCTTTCGGACCGGGGCCTTTCGGACGGACCCGGACGGGCCGCCCGGGGACGACAAGTTCAGTCGCGCTTGCCCAGCAGGGGGTGGGACGGCATACCGACCGACTGGAGGTGTTGGCCGAGGACCTCGTGGAAGTGGTCGGCCACCTCGGCCGGCGTCCAGCCGCCCTCCTTCCACATGGCCGCCACCTGGCGCGGCGTCTGGAAAAGGGTGTAGGCGTACCCGGTGCGACCGAGCACCTGCCCGTTGACGAAGGAGGCTGCCTCCGAGGCGAGGAAGGCCACCAGTGGGGCATTGAGGGCCGGGTCCTCGTTGGCCGGCGGCTCCTCGCCGCGGTAGAGCCCCTCGGTCATGCGGGTGAAGCCCGAGGGGGCGACGGCGTTGACGGTGATCCCGTACTTGTTGAGCTCGACGGCCCAGACGAACGTCATCCCCATGATGGCGGCCTTGGCCGCCCCGTAGTTGGTCTGCCCGAAGTTCCCGCGCAGGCCGGCTGACGAGGTCATGTTGATGATCCGGCCGTAGCCGCGCTCTTTCATGTGGGGGGCGGCGTGACGGGTGGCGTTGAACGTGCCCTTCTGGTGGACCGCCACCACCGAGTCGTAGTCCTCCTCGCTCATCTTCAGCAGCGAACGATCTCGGACGATCCCGGCGTTGTTGACCAGGATGTCGACGCTCCCGAAGGCTTCGAGGGCGGTGTCGACCATGCGGGCCGCGCCGTCGAAGTCGCTCACCGAGTCGTGGCTCACGGCCGCCTGGCCGCCGGCTGCCGCGATCTCGTCACGGACTTGGGAGGCGGGATCGGACTGGTCGCCTTCGCCGCTGCGACCGTCGAGGCCGACCCCGAGGTCGTTGATGACCACTTTCGCCCCCTCCGAGGCGAGGCAGAGGGAGACCTGGCGCCCGATGCCTCTCCCGGCACCGGTCACGATGGCCACGCGGTCGTCGAGCAGGCCCATGGTCAGCGACCGGTCCAGACCGGCGGCCGCTTCTCGGCGAACGCCTTGGGCCCCTCCTTGGCGTCCTCGCTGGAGAAGACCTCGCCGGCGATCTCCGACTCGATGCGGTAGGCCTCGCGCATGTCGGTGGCGAGACCCCGGAGGACCGACTCCTTGGTCTTGCGGACGGCCAGTGGGCCATTGGCCAGGATCCGGGCGGCGTAGTCGTCCGCCCGCTCCATCAGCCGGTCGGGTGAGGTGACCTCGTTGAGCAGTCCCATCCGGAAGGCCTTGGCCGCGTCGACCCGGTCGGCACAGAGGAGGAACTCCATGGCGGCCGCGTACGGGACCTGGCGGGGGAGGCGGACGGTGGTCCCGCCACCGGCGAAGAGGCCCCGTTTGGGCTCGAGCACCCCGAACGTTGCGGTGTCGGAGGCGACCCGGATGTCACAGCCCCCGAGCATCTCCATGCCCCCGGCGACGCAGGTCCCGTTGACCGCGGCGATGATCGGCTTGTAGATCTTCACGCCGCGGAGCACGGCCTTGACCCCGTCGTCGAGCTGGTAGCCGCCGATGTCGGGGACCTCGCCGGTCTTGATCTTGCGCTGGTGTTCGGTGATCTGGGGGATGTAGGTCTTCAGGTCGGCCCCGACCAGGAACGAGTCGCCGACGCCGGTGATGATGGCGACCCAGGCGTTGTCGTCCTCGTCGAAGCGGTCCCAGGCCGTTCGGAGCTGGAAGAAGTGCTCCATGTCCATCGCGTTCTTGGCCTCGGGACGGTCGACGGTGATGCGGGCGACGTGGTCGTCGCCGACGCGGTAGTGGATGGGCACGGCTCTGTCCGCTTCGTGTGAGTGGTTCGGGTTCGGTCCGGTCGGTTCGCTGTCTGGCGAGTGAGGGCCCGGTCAGTCGTCCGACGACCGGCCGAGGGTGTTGAGGTCGGTGGCCCGGACTCCCTTGGGCCGACTCGACCCGGCCGGCGATCGGCGCATGAGGGAGAGGTCCACGTCGGTGGCCTCTGCCCGCAGGGCGGCCACCGTGCACTGCTCCCGCGGCCGCACGCTGAAGGGGTCGTACTTGAAGTGCCGCATGGCGTTGAGGTGGGTGATCTTGTTCACCTCGTCGTCGGGCACGCCCTCGAGGTACTTCATCGCCATTTCGGGGGCCTGGGGCCAGGTCGAGTCGGAGTGGGGGTAGTCGCACTCCCACGTGATGTTGTCCACGTTGAGGTAGTGACGGTTGGCCACCCCGAAGGCGTCGTCGATGAAGCAGGTGATGATCCGCTCCTTGAACAGCTGGCTGGGGAGGAGGTCGCCGAAGTCCTGGCCCGTCCATGCCTTGTGGTGCTGGTAGACGTAGTCGACCCGCTCCAGGAAGTAGGGGATCCACCCGATGCCGCCCTCCGAGAGGGCGAAGCGCAGGTTGGGGTACCTGCGCAGGATGGGTGACCACAGGAGGTCGGCGGCGGCCTGCACCACGTTCATGGGCTGCAGGGTGATGAGCACGTCGATGGGCGCCTCCATCGACGTGATCACGACCTGCGACGAGGATCCGATGTGCAGGCAGAGCACGGTGCCCTCGTCGGAGCACGCCTCCCACAGCGGGTTCCAGTGCTCGTTGTGGAGGCTCGGCCAGCCGAGCTTCTCCGGGTTTTCGGAGAAGGTCACGGCGTGGCAGCCCTTTTTGGCCACCCGGCGTACCTCCGCGGCGGCCAGCTCGGGGTCCCAGATGGCGGGCAGCGACAGCGGGATGAACCGCCCGGGGGCGGCGCCGCACCAGCTCTCGATGTGCCAGTCGTTGTAGGCCTGGAGCATGGCCAGGGCCACGTCCTTGTCCTCGGTGCGGGCGAAGAGCTGGCCACAGAACTGCGGGAACGAGGGGAAGCACATGGAGCCGAGCACGCCGTTGGCGTTCATGTCGCGGACCCGCTCGTCGATGTCGTAGCAGCCCTTGCGCATGTCGTCGAGGGAGGTGGGCTCGATCCCGTACTCTTCGGGCGGTCGTCCGACCACGGCGTTGAGCCCGATGTTGGGGATCTCGTTCCCGTCGTAGATCCACACGTCGTTGCCGTCGTCGCGGCGGATGAGCTTCGGCGCGAGGTCCTGGTACTTGGCCGGGAGGCGGCCGTCGAACAGGCCCGGCGGCTCGACGACATGGTCGTCCACGCTGACCAGAATCAGATCCTCGGTTCGCATCCGGCTTCCCTCCCTCGCGCTGGCCCGGTCCGCCGCCGAAGCTGACGTCCGTATCAGACAGACTAGCTACAGCCAGGCCTCGGTGTGCCCACCGGCCGTCTCCAGCTGCACCGGTCGCCCGACCAGCTCGCTGCGTTCGGCCTCGGCCAGCGCGTCCACGTCGGTCAGTCGGGCGTAGCAGCGGACCGGGTCTCCGGCATCGGTGTCGAGGTCGCAGACAAGGGCGGCCCACTCGGGACCGCCGTCGCGCCCGTGGACCACCGAGTAGGTGGCCACATGGGCCGGACCGTCGGGCGACTCGACCACGGTGGCCCCGTCCATGGCTCCCCGGGTCGAGACCGAGGCGTCGTCCGGGGGGACCAGGTCCCCCGGCTCGGTCGAGTAGGTGGCGAAGACGTGCTTGTTCATGTGCATGCCCACGCCGCTGACCATGCCGAGCGTCCCGGGATCGCGCCGCAGGACGTCCACCATGGTGGCCAGCGAGTGGGTCATGTAGTTGCTGCCCGGGCCTCCGTGGTAGGCGAGGCCGCCGGTCACCGAGACGGATCGTTCGGGCACCACCTCGGGCCCGGAGCTACGGGCGGCGGCGGGGTCGATCCCGAGAGCGTCGAGGGCGAACTCGATCGAGCTGGCGAAGCACGAGTACAAGTCGAGATGGGCCACCTCGTCCACGCCGGCGCCGGCCCCGACCAGCGCGGCCGAGCTCGCCGCCTCCATGGCGCCCGAGCGCCAGAGGTCGCGGCGGGCGGCCACCGCCGGCGGATCCTCGCCGTAGCCCCAGCCGCGGAGGTAGACCCGGTTGTCGAGGGGGACCCCGAGGGAATCGGCCATGGCGTCGCTGGCGACGATCACCGCCGCCGCCATGTCGACGTCCATGATGGCGGTCATCAGCTTGGAGTACGGGTAGCCCACCATGCGATTGCCCGGGGTGGGCCCGAGGATCTCGTCGACGGTCCGTGCCGTCGGGAACCAGGCGTAGGGGTTGGCCGAGGCCACCGCCGTCATCGGGGACAGCAGCTCGCCGAGGGAACGGCGGTAGCCGGCGAGATCGGTCCCGAGATGAGCGCGGCGGGCGTTCTCGAACAGGGCGAAGGTGAGCCAGGCCTCGAAGATGCTGTTGGCCACCTCGCCCGGGTGGGGCGGGACGTCGAAGGGGAAGGGGCGCCTCTCGGCCGGGCGGAAGCTCCAGTCAGGCTTGCGGCCCTCCTTGGCCAAGCGTCTCCGGGTGGCCAGCGCCTCGGCCCCGACCACCAGGGCGAGGTCGAGGTCACCACGGAGGATGTCGCGGGCCATGTCGTCGACGAGGGTCTGGGGCACGGTTCCCCCGATGCCGGAATAGGCGGATCGCCCGGGCCGGGCGCCGAGCCGCTCGGCCAGCCGGGCCGCCGGGTCGTCGTACTGCCAGGCCTGGCAGTAGACCACGTCGACCCGCTCGAGTCGGTCCGCCGCCCCCGAACCGCCGGTGTCGGCATCGGCCAGACGGGCCACCTCCTCCCACATGCCGAGCGGCTCCGGGGCCCCGTCCGGGCACTCGGCGGCGTGCCAGGTGCGTCGACCGGCCCCGATGATGCAGGGGGTACGCCCGTCCCGTTTGCCGCCCACGGATCCGACCGTCAGGAGAGGCGGGCCTGGCCGGGGAGCTTGATGGCCCGGTCAGCGATGATGTTCTTCTGGACCTCGGTCGAGCCGCCGCCGATCGTGGTGTACCGCTGGAAGGAGTAGAGCCGGGTCCATTTGCCCCGATCGACGGCGTCGGGTCCGCCCCGGGCCAGCAGCCCGGCCGGGCCGAGGAGGTCGACAGCCAGCTCGGCCAGCGTCTGGGCCAGCATCGAGTATTGGAGTTTGGAGAAGGGCACTTCGGGCCAGTTCTTCTCGCCGCGGATGACCTTGCTGAGGGCCCGGTAGACGAGGAGCCGCGTCAGCTCGATCTCCGTCCAGGCCCGGGCCAGGCGGTCGGCGATGCCCGGGTCCTCGAGCGAGTCCGGATTGACGGCGCGGGCCGTCTCGATCATGGCCCGCAGGTCGGCCGCCAGGCCGGTGATCTGACCGGCGATGCCGACCCGTTCGTGGCCGAGCGTGCCCATGGCCACCATCCAGCCCTCGCCCTCACCGCCGAGGCGGTCCTCCACCGGCACCTGGACGTCGTGGAAGTAGACCTCGTTGAACATCTCATCGCCGGACATGTCCCGGATCGGTCGCGTCTCGACGCCGGCGGACTCGAGGTCCACGATGAAGGCGGTGATGCCCTCGTGCTTGGCCCCGCGCTCGATGGCGGTCGGGTCGGTCCGGAAGAGGAACAGCCCCCACTTGGCCAAGTGGGCGGTGGAGATCCAGATCTTCTGGCCGTTGACCACGTAGTGGTCGCCTTCCAGGATGGCCATGGTGCGCAGGTTGGCCAAGTCGTTGCCGGCATCCGGCTCCGAGAAGCCCTGGCACCAGTGGTCGTCGGCGTTGATGATCGAAGGCAGCCAGCGCTTCTTCTGCTCCTCGGTGCCCCACTGGATGAGCATGGGCCCGATCTGCCAGATGCCGTTGGCGTTGTACACCCCGGGCGTCCGGTACTCCGCCATGATCTCGGAGTACAGGAGGCGTTGGACCGGGGTCGTCTCCCGACCACCCCATTCGGTGGGCCAGTGCACGGCGGCCCAACCGCCCTCGTTGAGGTGGCGTTGCCATGCCTTGCGCCGTTCCTGCGACGGGACACCGGCGGCCCGCTGCTCCTCGTCCTCGGTCTCCAACAGGAACTTCTCGAGGTGTTCGTCGAGCCAACCGCGCAACTCGAGGCCGAACGTCTCGTCTTCAGCGGTGAGGGAGAAGTCCACGGGCCGCAGTGTAGCCAACCCGCTCCGGGCTCAAGAGGTGAGGCCGGGAGGCAGGGCGTCGGGTTGCGTGGTCGGTGCACGGCGTCTCGACAGGCGGGGGGTGAGCAGGTCGCCGGAGGCGCCGCCGTCCCCTTTGAGCATGGCGACGGCCGACGAATGTGAGAGCACCGCTCCACCGACGATGAGCAGCAGGAGCGAGAGCGCCTCGAGGGGTCCCCGGATCCCGTTGGTCTGCAGGTTGTCTCCGAACAGCGAGATCCCGATGGCGATGCTGACGAGCGGGTCGACCAGCACGATGGACGCCTGCGAGGCGCCGATGGGCCCGGCGTGGAAGGCGTTCTGGGTGAGAAAGAGGGAGAACGCCCCGAACAGGGCGAGGGCATAGGTCTGCCAGTGCGAGAAGATGCTCAGCCAGCTTCCCGCGGCGAAGTGGGACACCACCTTGGTCAGTGAAGCGGTGAAGGCGAACCCGATGGCCGCGGCCGCCCCGAACATGGCTGCCCGCCACCAACGGGGCCCGCGGCGGGCGAGCACCACGGCGACGGCCATCCCGGCGACGCACGCCCCGCCGACCACCACCCAGCCGAGGGTGCCGGGGACGCCGTTGCCGCCGGTCGGCGACGAGAAGGCGAGGAAGCCGGACAGGCCGGCCGAGGCCATGAGCACGCCCAGCCACTCTCGGGGCCCGACCCGGTAGTCGAACCAGGTCGACAGGATGAAGACCAGGAACAGGAGCTCGGTGACGAGGATGGGTTGCACCTCGGAGAGGTCGCCGAAATGGAGGGCCAGGGCCTGGAAGAGGAAGGCGGCCAGAATGAACAGGAACCCGGCCAGCCATACGCCGCGCCGGAGCGCATGGGTCAGCAGGCTCAGCCTCATCGAGTCCTCCTCCCTGGCGTCCTCCACGCCCATCCGTTGGAGCACGCTCACCAGGGCGTTGGACAGGGCGGCGGCGAGAGCGAGAAACAAGACCATGGCGGTCAGGCCAGTGTAGGAGCGCGGCGCCGGGGTGCCGGTCAACCAGATGGCGGCAACGACCCGGCGACGTGCGCCCGGTCTACACTGACGGCCCTGTCAGGGCCGTCCACGACCGCCGTCGGTGCCGGCCGTCAACCGAACGGGCCGATCAGGGAAGGCGAAACCGGAGAACGCATGGACTTCACCTACGACGCCGAGCAGGAGGCCCTGCGCGACGTGGCCCGGCAGGCCATGGACCGCGAGACCGGTGGCGAGCTGGTGCGCCGCCTGGCCGACGACCCGGTCGGTCACGACGACCGCCTCTGGGCGACACTGGTCGACCTGGGTTGGACCGGGTTGGTCATCCCCGAGGCCGAGGGCGGGGCCGGCGGCGACCTGGCCGATCTGTGCATCGTCCTGACCGAGACCGGGCGCGTGCCGCTGCCGGGCCCCTTCTTCTCCTCGGCGGTCTTCGCCACTCTGGCCGCCCGGGCCCTCGGCGCTGACGAATTGCTCGCCGACCTGGCCTCGGGCCAGGCCCGGGGCACCGTTGCCCTCCACGAGTTCGGCCATGGCGACCCGTTGCGCTCGGTGCACACCCGCGCCCGGCGTCGAGGCGCCGGCTGGGTGCTCGACGGGGTGAAGCCCCTGGTGCTCGACGGCCACAACGCGGACTGGGCCATCGTGGTGGCCGGCACCGAGGAGGGCCGGCGGGCCTTCCTGGTGGAGGAGCCGGGCGGCACTCCCGTCCCGGCCCTCGACCCGACCCGCAAGGTGGCCCGCATCCAATTCGACGAGCGGTCCGGCCGGCCCATCGGCCCGCCGGGCAACCAGTCGGCGGTGTGGCGGCGGATCCTGGACGACACGGCCGTGGCCCTGGCCTCCGAGACGCTCGGTACCGCCGACCGGGCTCTCGAGCTGGCCATCGACTACACCAAGGAACGGGTGGTGTTCGGTCGCCCGGTCGCCTCCTTCCAGGTGGCCAAGCACAAGATCGTCGACATGTTCCACCTGGTGGAGATGGCCCGGGTGGCCGTCCAGTTCGCCGCCTGGGCCTCCGATGCCGACGACCCGCGCCGTGAGCGCGCCGCGGCCATGGCCGCCGGCTACACCAGTGAGGCGGCGGTCAAGGTCACCGGCGAGGACATCCAGCTCCACGGGGGGGTGGGGTTCACCTGGGCCAACGATGCCCACTTCCTGTTCAAGCGGGCCAAGCAGAACGACGTCTGGCTCGGCGGCCACGCCAGCCACCGCAAGCGGCTGGCCGGCATGCTGGTGAACACGGCCTGACCGAACACGGCCTGACCGAACACGGCCTGACGGAACACGGCCTGACAGGACACAGCGTGAGCCCGGGGTCCTTGGGCGCCACCGGTGGGCTCAGTGGCACACCGGCGTTGGTGGGCTCAGTGGCAGACCGGCGTTGGTGGGCTCAGTGGCAGGCCGGCGGCGGTGGGACGTCGAGCGCCGGGTTGCCGCCGAAGAAGCCCACCGGGATCAAATGGAACCCGCAGTACTCGACCGGCATGACCGGCCAGTCCTCCGGGCGGGGGATGTGGGTGACCCCGAACGTGTGCCATGCCACGATGGCGGTGTCGACCAACGAGCGATCGGCCGCCGTCCATGCCGGCAACCCGTCCCCACCCGGGTGCTGGTTGGGGTAGTCGCCCGCACCTCGCCGTTGTCCCGGGTCGAAGGGCGTGACCCAGAGGTTGTAGCGGGCGAACCCGGCCCGCCGCCCGACGCTCGACTCGGGGCGGGCCAACATGGTCGGCGTCGAGCCGGGGAGGAGCTTGTAGGCCACGGGCTCACCCAGCCGGTTGCGGACCTCGGGATTGACGAAGCGCCAGTGGCGGCTGGACGCCGGGTCCACCGTGCGCCGGGCCTCCAATTCGGAATCGAGCCGCCGGGCCACCGGCACGAACCCGTTCGACCACGGGTTGTCGGGTCCGACGGGTAGCGGTTCGGTCGCCACCTCGAAGACTTCGTTGACCGGTCCGTCCACCTCGAGATCGAGCCGGGCGCAGAAGAGGTGTTGGTGGACTGGCGCGGCCAGCCCGGGCGCGATCGGGGGGGCGAAGCGTGAGCGCTCTCCGGGGGCGACGGCCTGGGTGGAGAGGATGCCGGTGAGCTTGACCTCGTGCTGGATCGTGCCGTCGAGGTAGAAGTACCAGTAGAAGCCGTATTCGTAGTTGCCCACCGTGGCGATGAAGGAGACGACCAACCGGCGCGACCGCCGCACCTCGGTCCGCCCGACCATCATGTCCTGGTGCTTCCAGAGGATGCCGTAATCCTCTTCGTGGATGCAGATGGCGTTCTCGACCACATAGGGCTCGCCCCGCTCGGTGGCAAAGGTGGCATCGAGGTAGCTGATGACACCCAGGCAGTCGCAGCCCAGGCGGAGCGAGTTGACCATGCGGCCGAGGCCCCACTCCCCGGCGTCGAAAGCGTTCTTCCAACCGTGGGCCGGTCCGGGGTCGCCGTAGGGGACGACCATCTCGGTGATCGACGCCCGGTTGAGGACCGTCCGGTGCCGACCCTCGTGGTCGTAGCCGACCGTATGCAGGACGAGCCCGTCGTTGGGATCCATCGACACCCGCATGGACCAGCTCTGCCAACGGATGAAGTTGGACTCGACGGTGAAGCTCGGCCCTTCGGGCTGCACGATCTCGAGCGGGCGCAGGCCTTGGCGCACCGGCTGATGGTCCTCCGGGTAGTAGCTCCCCTTTTCCTCCGGCAGGGGGACCACCCCGTAGTCGACCACCTCGAGGACCTCGCCACGGGCCCCGTCGACCGTGGCGATGACCCCTTCCAGCGGTCGGGCGTACCCGTTGTCGGTCGGGTCCTCGCGCCAGTAGGAGAGGCATCGGGTGATGCGCCGGTTGTCCTCGATGGGCCGCCCGAAGTTGCCGGTGGGCCACGGGTCGATCTGGACCTTGTCGAAGTCGGTGATGTCCCGGCGTCGCATGGCCTCCTGCCAGTCGCGATTGGCCCGGAGGGCAACGATGGATCGCACGGCGTCCTCGAACAGCAGCGCTGGGCGCACGTCAGGGCGCTCGTGCCAGACGAGCACCGCCCCCGACCGCACATCGACCACGGACTCGATCACCGTCGAGTCCTGGCCGGGCACGATGATCAGGCGCACCCGGCGATCGACGGGATCGCCCGGGCGGTAGGTCGCCAGCACGTCCTTGTCCGGAGGATCGAGCGTGATGCTGGCGAAGCGGGCATGCTGGCCGAGCCGGTCGTCGGCCCGCACGGCTGCCACCGCGGCGCGGATCTCGGCTGCGGTGAGGGCCTCGAGCGGGTGGGTGACAGCGTCGGCCGCGTCGCCGGTCTGATCGAGGGTCGCCTCAGTCACGGTGGGGCTCGAGGTCGTCGGCCTGTCGGTCGTCGAGGGCTGCCAGCATCGGATCCCGTCCTCTCCAGTCCGCCCACCCGGCATCGCCGGTCGGTGTCGGCCGATCTTAGAGGAGCGGGGCCGATCGCCCGCCCGGGCGACGGACGTGGCGCGGGGTGTCTAGCATCGCCGGTCGATGCCAAGCTCCTCGACCGTGGAGACGCCGACCGGAATCGGGCCCCGTGGGGTCACCGAGCACGCCCGGGTCCGGCCCGCCCACCCGGCAATCGTGATGGGGAAGGCTGTCCTCACCTACGGGGAGCTGCAGGATCGGGCGAGCCGACTGGCCGCCGTCCTCCGCCAATGCGGTGCCGGCCCGGGACGGCCGGTGGCGACCGTGCTCCCCAACGGTGCCGAGCAGTTCGAGGTGGCCACCGCCGCGGCCATGGCCGACGCGCCCTACCTGCCGGTGAATCGGCACCTCAAGGCGGGCGAACTGACCTACATCTTCGACGATGCCGGCGTGGCGGTGGTGGTCGGCCATCTCGATTTCGAGTCCGAGCTGACCCCGGCCGTGACGGCGGCGAAGGGATCGCCACCACTCGTGCTGGTGGGTAGCGACTACGAGGCGGCCCTGGCCGACGCCGACCCACTCCCCGGCGCCGACAGCGGCTCGGGACCGGGCCTCATGTTCTACACCTCGGGCACCACGGCCCGACCCAAGGGGGTGATGCACGGCGCCATGGACGACCCGGAGCGGCGCCGCCTGGGCACCGAGGGACAGGTCGCACTGTGGGGCTGGACGAACGACGACGTCTACGTCATGAGCGGGCCGTCCTACCACGCCTCCCACTCCGGGTGGGCGCTGTGCGCGCTCTATATCGGCGCCACCACGGTCATCACCGAGCGTTTCGAGGCGCGAGCCTGGCTGGACGAGGTCGCCCGTACCCGGGGAACCCGGTCGTTCATGGTGCCGGCCCACTTCATCCGGATCCTCGAGATCCCCGAAGACGAGCGTGCCGCCATGGACCTTTCGAGTCTCACGCTGATCGTGCACGCCGCGGCACCGTGCCCCGTGGTGGTCAAGCGGAAGATGATGGCCGCGTTCCCCCAGACGGAGATCCACGAGCTCTACGGGGCGAGCGAGGGAGGTGCCACCAAGATCTCGCCGGAGGAGTGGCTCGCCCACCCGGGCAGCGTGGGTCGGCCCTGGCCCGGGGTGGAGATCCGCATCCTGGCCGAGGACGGGACGCCGGTGCCGACCGGGGAGAGCGGGTTGGTCTACATCCGTCCCGCTGGGGGCACGCGGTTCTCGTACCGGAACGACCACGAGGCCACCGCCCGCGCCTGGAGAGACGACGCCTTCACCGTCGGCGACATCGGCTACCTCGACGACGAGGACTACCTCACCATCACCGACCGCGTGTCGGACATGGTGCTGTGGGGTGGCGTCAACATCGCCCCGCGTGAGATCGAAGAGGTCCTCTACCAGCATCCCGAAGTGGTCGACTGCGCGGTGTTCGGCATCCCCGACGAGCGTGACGGCGAGCGCCTGAAGGCCATGATGCAGCTCCGCCGTCCCGTCCCGGCCGACGAGCTGGCGGACCACGTTCGTCGACAGCTGGCCAGCTACAAGGTGCCCCATGTCTGGGAAGTCGTGGACGAGCTGCCCCGCGACCAGAACGGCAAAGTGCTCAAGCGCCTCCTCCGCCAGTCCCACGCTCCGAAGGCCTGACCGCGACGATCGCCGGATGGGGCGGCGTGGCCGGTGTCATGGGACGATGGTGGCCACTCCGAACCGGTCGAAAGGTCCGACATGTCCCTCGCCATCTCCGAAGAGCACGAGGCCCTGCAGGCGGCCACCCGTCGCTGGCTCGACACTCACTGCCCGCCGACGGTGCCACGGGCCCTCCTGGACGCCGACGGCGAGGAGCTCCAGCCGGTGTGGAAGGAGCTGGCGGCCCAGGGATGGCTCGGCATCCACCTCCCCGAGCGCTGGGGCGGGCAGGGGTACGGGCTCTTCGAGCTGGCCGTGGTGCTCGAGCAGACCGGCCGGTCGTTGCTGCCCGGGCCGCTCCTCCCCACGGTGGCCGTCTCCGCCCTGGTCGCCGAAGCCGGGACCGAGGCCCAGGCGGGTGAGTTGTTGCCCGGCCTGGCCGACGGGAGCACGACGGCTGCGCTCGCCGTCGGGGACGGCCTCCTCGAGGCCGTCGATCGTGCTGCCGACGGTGGTCTGGTCGTCTCCGGCCAACTCCGCCCGGTCCTCGGCGCGGCCACCGCGTCGGTCACCCTCCTCCCGGTCCGGGACGGCGGCGGGAGCGTCGTGTGGTGCCTGGTCGACATCGGCCCGGGTGCCGAGGCCGCGCAGGTCGTTGCGTTGGACAGCCTGGATCCGACGCGGCGCGTCGGCCTGATCACCGCCGAGCGGGTCACCATCCCCGCCACGCGTCAGCTGGCGGCGCTCTCCACCGAACGGGTGCGGCAGGTCGCCGTCGCCTTGAGCGCGGCCGAGCTGGCCGGCGGCGCCCGGTGGTGCCTCGAAACGGCTTCCGAGTACGCCAAGGTGCGGCGCCAGTTCGGGCGCCCCATCGGGCAGTTCCAAGCCGTCAAGCACCGGCTGGCCGACATGCTGGTCCGGGTCGAGCAGATGACCGCACTGGCGTGGGACGCCGCCCTGGCCGCGGCGTCGGGTCCGTCGGAGGAGGCCGCGCTGGCCCTGTCCGCAGCCGGCGCCTTCGTCTTCGACGGCTACGTCGACTGCGCCAAGGATTGCATCCAACTCCTCGGCGGCATCGGCTTCACCTGGGAGCACGATGCGCACCTGCACCTCAAGCGGGCCCTGGCCGCTCGCCAACTGCTGGGCGATACCGACCGCTTCCTCACCGAGGTGATCGATCGCAGCCTGAGTGGCACCCGCCGTTCGCTCAATGCCGACCTCCCCGAGGAGTCGGATCGGGCGCGCGCCGAGCTGGCTCCGGTCTTCGACGGCCTGCGGGGTCTCGAAGGTGCCGACCGCCGCCGGGCACTGGTCGATGCGGGACTGGCCGTCCCGCACTGGCCGCACCCGTGGGGACGTGACGCCAACGCCGTCGAGCAGGTGGTGATCGACCAGGAGCTGGCCGAGGCCGGCCTGTCACGTCCGCACATCGGAGTGGGAGCGTGGGCGCTTCCGGTGATCATCGCCCACGGCACGCCGGAGCAGCAGGACCGGTGGGTCCGTCCGACCCTGCTGGGAGAGCTCAAGTGGTGCCAGCTCTTTTCGGAGCCGGGGGCCGGGTCCGACCTGGCCAGCCTTACCACCCGGGCCGAGCGCGCCGAGGGCGGCTGGGTGCTGAACGGCCAGAAGGTCTGGACCTCGATGGCCCGCGAGTCGGATTGGGGGATCTGCCTGGCTCGGACCGACCCCTCGGTACCCAAGCACGACGGGATCACCTACTTCATCGTCGACATGCGCTCCCGGGGGCTCGATATCCGGCCGCTGCGCGAGATCACCGGCGACGCCATGTTCAACGAGGTGTTCATCGACGACGTCTTCGTCCCCGACGACTGCGTGATCGGTGCCGTGGGCGACGGGTGGAAGATCGCCCGGGCCACCTTGGCCAACGAGCGGGTGTCGATGTCCTCGGGGTCGACCTTCGGCATCGGTGTCGAGTCCCTGATCCGGCTGATGGCACGCCAGGACGCACCGGTCCCCGAGGGCTCCCGGCTGCGGCTCGCCTCGCTGCTGGTCGAGGCCCAGTCACTCGGGATCATGGCCCACCGCTCCACCTTGCGCACACTGGCCGGCACCGACCCCGGACCCGGCGTCAGCGTGCGGAAGCTGCTCGGCGCCGAGCACGAGCAGCGGGTCCAGGAGATGGGTCTGGTCATGTTCGGGCCCGAAGGCGCGGCATTCGACGGGCACGCCCAGCGCTGGGCGCACGGGTTCCTGGTCACCCGGTGCCTGACCATCGCCGGTGGGACCAGCGAGATCCAGCGCAACGTCATCGCCGAACGCCTGCTCGGGTTGCCGCGGGACCCCGAGCCCGGAGCCTGACCGGCCGTGCCCGTGCCCTTGCCCGTGCCCGGACCCTGATCGGCCTTGCCCGAGCAGCCTCGCCTCGACCGGTTGCAGGATCTCCTCGATCGTTCCCGCCAACGGGCCTCCCCCTTCACCCGTTCACTGGAGGGCGAGCACCGCACGGCCGCCGACGTCGAGGCGTTCATCAACGCAACACGGAACATCACCGTCGCCGTCGTTCGCCACGACGGCTCACCTCATGCGACCCCGGTCATCGGTGGCTGCCTCCGGGGGTCGATCTACATCACGGTCTCGCCGGGATCGGTGCTGGCCACCTGCCTCGATCGCTCTCCGAAGGTCGCCTTCACGATGGCCGATCTGGTGCACAACCTCATCGGTGCCCGCACATCCGAGGATCTCGGGCACGTACACGAGCTGGAGAGCCTCTGTGCTGAGCTGGATCAGGCTTCTCCCTACGGCAAGTTCGCCCCCGACAATTGGGACGGTCACATCCATCGGCTCCATCCCGAGCGGCTCTTCGCCTTCTAGCCGGTCGCGTTCCATCACCGAGGGGCACTCGGACTGGGAAGGGGCCTGGAACTGGCTCTTGGGCCTGGGCCCACCGCCCCGACCCGCGGAGACGTGGCGCCTGCCGCGCTAGCCCGGAGACGAAGCCCGGTAGGCGGCGATGCCCACGACCGGCCCGGCCAGTGTCGTTCCGCCCATCGACCCCTCGAACGGGGCGTCGCCGAACGAGAAGACCCCTCCGTCCGCCGCCGCCAACCAGTAGCCCGTGCCGTCAGGCGTGGCCGCCATCCCGACGACGGGGGCATTCAGGTGCATGCCGCCCATCGACCCTTCGAACGGGGCGTCGCCGAACGAGAAGACCCCTCCGTCCGCCGCCACCAACCAGTAGCCCTTGCCGTCAGGCGTGGCCGCCATGCCGACGACGGGTGCGTTGAGCCGTAGTCCTCCCATGGAGCCGGCGAACGCCGCGTCACCGAACGAGAAGACGCCTCCGTCCGCCGCAACCAGCCAGTAGCCGTTGCCGTCCGCCGTCGCCGCCATCCCGACCACCGACGCGTTGAGGGCGAGCGAGGTCAGGCCTCCAAAGGGAACGGCATCTCCACAGCCGACGACACCTCCGTTGGAGCTGACCGCCCAGAGGCCGGCGCCGGTTGTCGACGAGGCGATGCCCGTCCCTAGTCCCTGCGCACCGTTCAGCGATGTGCACCCGGTGCCGCCCGCACCGGCGCTGAACAGAGCGGCCTGGCCGAACGGGTGAGGCGGAAAGCGAGAGACGTTCAGCAGCCAGTATCCGTTCCCGCTGGGGGTGGCCGCCAGGGCGGCACAGCCAAAGGCGGCATTGAGCGTGCTGGGCGGTTGGGGAGTGAAGCTGCAGGGACCCGGGGCCCCGGGGTGGAACGCTCCCGATCCGTAGAAGGGAGCATTGAAGGCGAATACCCCGCCGTCAGCCGCTCCCAACCAGTACCCGGGAGGCAGGGGCGCAGCGCCGGCCGGCAACGGTGCGATCAGCAATGCCCCGGCAACGGTGGACACCACGATGACAACGGTGCGACGGAATCCGGGCATCCTCATGTCACCTCGCCAGACGGGCCACGGCTCTTCACGAGACGGGTGCGTCTGCGCTGAAGCTACCAGGCCGACCGCTGAACTTCGTGATGGTGACCCACGAGCGGCAACCGCAAGGTGCAGCCGCGGTGGAGCCCTATCGCCGAAGCGCCGATCGCTTAGCCCCGAGGGAGGCCGAGTACCCGCTCGCCGACCAGGTTCCGCTGGATCTCGTTCGTCCCCGAGAAGATGGACGACGCCTGGTAGTACAGCCACGACCGCTGCCAGCTGCCGTCCCCCGGGTTGTCGGCCGCGCCCTGCCACAGACCGGCGCTGGGCCCGAGGACCCCGAGGACGGTCTGGTGGATGCGCTTGGACATCTCGCTCCAGTAGAGCTTCAATGCGCTCCCCTCGGGCCCGGGCGCCTCACCGCGTTCGAGCCGGGTCAGGGTCCGCCAGTTGCTGAGCTGGAACAGCTTGACCTCGATGTAGGCCTCGGCCAGCCGCTGGCGCATGTCCCGGTCGGCGAACCCGTGGTCGCTCTCACGGGCCAGCTCCAGCAGCCCGAGGAGCAGCTGGCAGTGGATGCCGAGCTGGCGGGGGTTGACACCCCGTTCGTGGGAGAGGGTCGAGTTGGCCACCGTCCAGCCCTCGCCCGGGACTCCGATGACTTGCTCATCGGGGACGAACACCTCGTCCAGGAAGACCTGGTTGAACTCGGCCTCGCCGGTGATCTGCACGAGAGGCCGCACATCGACTCCGGCCGCATGCATGTCGACCACCAGGCACGACATCCCCTGCTGTCGTTTGGGTGCGTCGGGATGGCTCCGGGCCAGGCACAGACCCCAGTCGGCGAACTGGGCGTACGAGGTCCAGACCTTGCGCCCGGTCACCACCCATCCGCCATCGACCATCTCGGCCCGGGTGGACAACGAGGCCAGGTCGCTTCCCGCGTCGGGCTCCGAGAACAGTTGGCACCACAGCTGGTCGGCACCGAGGATGGGGGGAAGCCACCGCAGGCGTTGGTCGTCGGTGCCGTGGGTGAAGAGGGTGGGGGCCACCAGGTTGATCCCGATCCGCCCGACCAGCTCGGGGGCCCGGGCCCGGGCCAGCTCCTCCGTGACCACGAAGTGCTCGGTCGGCCCGAGGCCGCGCCCGCCGAGCTCGACCGGCCAGGTGATCCCGACCCAGCGGTCGGCGGCCAGGCGCGCCTGCCACGACCGGCCGAAAGCCACTTCGGCCTCGAGGTCCGATGAGCGAGGCGGGAGCCCGACGCCGTACTCCCAGGGCAGGTTCTTCACCAGCCAGTCGTGGAGCTCTTCACGGAGCCGCTCCTGGTCGGGTGTCATGCGCAAGTCCACGGCGGACCAGCTTGGCATATCGGCATCCGATGTCGGCGTGGGCGCCGGCCGATCGGGCCTTCGGCCCGGTGGCCCGTGGTGGAGGGGGCGCGCCACCGTAGACTGCCGCCTCGTGGAGTTCGAGCTTTCGCCGGAGCAGATCGGACTCCGCGACGCGGCCGCCGTCGTGCTCGAGCGCTTCGCCTCGAGCGCGCAGGTACGCGCTTGTATCGGCCCACCGGACGGTGACTCCGGGCCGGGTTTCGATCGCGAGTTGTGGGATGTCCTGGCCGACCAGGGTTGGCTGGCCGTCGAGCTGCCCGCGGAAGAAGGCGGCCTCGGCCTCGGGATGGCCGAAGTCTGCGTGTTGGCCGAGCAGCTGGGCCGCCACGTCGCTCCCGTCCCCTTCTTCGGGACCAATTTGGCCCAGCACGTCCTGCGGGTGGCAGCCGCCGATCCGGACCTGCCGGCCGGCACCCGGGACATGGCCGCCAGATGGGCGTCGGAACTGGCCACCGGGGCCTGGATCGGGTGCGTGGCCTGGTCGCCGGCGGTGGGGGAGCTGTCTGGCACCATCGACGGTGCCGGCAGTACCGATGGCACGGTCATCCTCACCGCCCATCCCGAGCCGACCCTGTTCGCCTCGATGGCCGACGTGGCCGTGGTCGTCGTTCCCGACGCCGTCTACGCCGTCGGCCTCGAGTCGGGGGAGCGTCCTCTGCCCGAGCCGGCCATGGACCGGACCCGGTCGCTGTCCTGGCTCCGCCTTGATGCCGTCCCCGTCCTGCGGCTGGGTGGACCGGAGCTCGCCGCCAGAGTGCTCGACCGAGCCGCGACGGCGACCTCCGCCGAGCTGCTCGGGTCGTCCAGCCGGGTGCTCGAGATGAGCGTGGCCTACGCCAAGGACCGCCACCAGTTCGGCAAGCCGATCGGCAGCTTCCAGGCGGTCAAGCACCGGCTGGCCGATGCGTTGGTCGACGTGGAGGCCATGCGCTCGAGCGTGTACTTCGCGGCATGGTCCCTCGACGCCGGCGAGTTCACCGGGTCGCTGGCCGCGTCAGCAGCCAAGGCCTGGTGCTCGGACGCCTCGGCCCGAGTGATGGCGTCGGGGCTGCAGGTCCACGGGGGCATCGGGTTCACCTGGGAGCACGATCTCCACCTGTACGTCAAGCGGTCGCAGCTCGATCGGTCGAGTTGGGGCGATGCCGTGTTCCACCGCGAGCGGATCGCCTCGATGCTGTCGGGGTGGAAGCCGTCGGACCCGAGCCTCTTCTGATGGGCTGAGGCTCTGACAGGCTCAGCTCAGAGTTCTGACCGGCTCACGGTTCTGACCGGTTGAGCACTCATCGGACGCCGCGGGTCAGGAGCATGGTGCCGGCGATCGGGCCGCCACCGTTGGCCACGGCAGCCACCTCGTGCCGGCCCGGGATCTGGCGCGCGCCTCCCTCGCCCCGCAATTGCACGCAGGCCTCGTGAAGCATCCCGAACCCGTGCAGGCGCCCGGCCGACAGCTGACCACCTGCCGTGTTGAGGGGGAGCTCGCCGTCGAGGGCGATGCGCGTGCCCCCGTCCACAAAGGGACCGCTCTCGCCCCTGCCGCAAAATCCCAGCGCCTCGAGCCACACCATGGTCAACATGCTGAAGCCGTCGTAGAGCTCGGCGACGTCCACATCCGAAGGTCGGAGGTCGGTCCGCTGCCACATGCTGGCCGCCGCGTCCCTGGCCGCCATGGTCGTCATGTCGTCGAACTGGTCCCAGCTCGGCCGGCCCCACAACGCCGTCCCCACGGCATTGACCTGGCAGGACGGATGGGGCGCGTCGGGGGCGTAGTCGACGTGCGACACCACCAATGCGGTCGAGCCGTCGCAGGGCGCATCGCAATCGAAGAGGCAGAGGGGGGTGGTGATCATCCGGGCGTTCAGGTAGTCATCGAGCGTCATCGGGTCGCGATAGATGGCCTTCGGGTTGAGCACGGCGTTCTTGCGGGCGTTGATGGCGATGTTGGCCAGCTGCTCCCGGGTCAGCCCGAACTCGTGGAAACGACGCTGCCCGACCAGCGCGATCCAGTTGGCCGCAGACACCGCTCCGAAGGGGAGCGACCACTGCAGGAAGCCGGAGAAGCGGGGCACGCCACCAGAGCCGCCACCGCCACCGATTCCCTGGCGGCCGCCCGAACCCTGGGCCGTCGACTCGGTGACGGTCCGGTAGACGAGGACGTGCCGGGCAGCCCCGGCGGCGATGGCGAAGCAGGCGGCGATGACCGCCCGCATCTGGCCGGGACCCTCGCCGCCGCCGTCGTGCCAGTTGAGCCGCAGCCGAAGGGCGTCCTGGACCTCGGGAGTCCCCGGTCCGGCGAACCCGGCGGTTCCGAGACCACCGCCCGGATAGGTGGCCAGTCCATCGATGTCCTCCCTGGTCAGGCCGGCATCGCCGATGGCCTCGAGGCAAGCGTCGAGGGTCAGGTCGAGCTCGGTGCGGCCGAGACGCCGACCCACCTCCGACTGTCCGATGCCGGTGATGGCGGCCGAGCGCTCG
The DNA here is from genome assembly GCA_963710495.1 of uncultured Acidimicrobiales bacterium. Classification (GTDB taxonomy): domain Bacteria; phylum Actinomycetota; class Acidimicrobiia; order Acidimicrobiales; family RAAP-2; genus Bog-756. Next base: position 364,567 of record CAVQAI010000009.1, on the reverse strand, counting down.
GCGGGCGCGGCGCTCACGACGGCTCCCCCGAGGGCCGGGACCCGGTGCTGACCGTCCGGAACAACGGCAGGTAGACGTCCTCGTTGTGTTCGAACACCACCTCGACCGGGGTCCCGATCAGTCGTTCGTCGGGTTCGCAGTCGATGAGGTTGGTCATGAGCCGTACGTCAGGCTGTTCGTCGATGGCCACGAGCCCGATCACGTAGGGACCAGATCCAGGGATCCACTCCTGGTAATTCACCGTGAACGAGTGGACCGTCCCCCGGCCGCTGACTGGTTGCGGAGCCAGGTCGTCCTCCAGGCAGAACGGGCAACGCGGCACCGGCGGATGCACGTATTGGCCGCACGACCCGCAACGCAGGAAGCGCAGGATGCCATCCTTGCCAGAGGTCCAGAAGAACTCGTTGTCGGGATCGAGCCGCGGCAAGACGCGGAACGAGGGACCGTTGGCGAACATTCCGGCGATGCTAGCCAAGTCGCGTGGCACGCCGTCCTGTCCGGTTTCCCGGCCGGTTCTGTTAGGTTCCCCCCGATGCCGACCTGGCTGACCGACGACGAGTACCGGGCTCTGACGGCCATGTGCGAGCAGCTCATCCCGGCCGACGACACACCGGGCGCCACCGAAGCCGGCGTGGCCGACTACATCGACGGTTTCCTCGGGGCGTTCTCATTCGACCCGCCACATATCTGGGCGGGTGGACCGTCGTCGGGTCGATTCGGCGGTGCCGCCGGATTCGCCCGGTTCCTCCCGCTCACGCCGCTCGACGAGCTGGCCTGGCGAACCCGGATCGAGGGCTCGCTCGGCTTGGCCGAGCGTGAATTCAATGGTCCGGTAGTCGGCCTCCAGCAGCGCTACCGCTCCGGCCTGGCCGGCCTCGGGCCCGACTTCTCCGATTGTGCCCCCGACGAGCAGGTCCGCCGGATGCGTGCGGAACGGGACTTCACCCTGCTGGTGTACGAGCACGCCTGCGAAGGGATGTACGGGGCTCCTGAGTACGGCGGCAACCGCGACCTGGTGGGTTGGTCGAACATCGGCTACGCCGGCGACGTGCAACCTCGGGGGTGGAGTGACGCCGAGGTGTCACAACCGTGACGGCCGACGCCATCATCGTCGGTTCCGGCCCGGGAGGAGCGACAGTCGCCGACGTGCTCACCGCGGCCGGGTGGTCGGTGGTCATCCTCGAGAAGGGCCGAAACCACCTGATCGACCTCGATGACCCGAGCCGGTTGCTCGGGGACTACTCCAACGACGAGATCAAATTCGTCGACCGCTTCTTCCTGGGGCCCGACCCCTTCCTCGAGCCACGCACCTTCCGGCTCAGCGAGAACGATGGCGACCACTCCTTCGTGGGCGAGGTCAACTCGATCCCCTCCACGGTGGGGGGCGGCGGTATTCACGCCGACGGCAAGGTACCGAGGTTCCTCGAGGAGGACTTCGCCATGTTGTCGACCCACGGGCCACAGGAAGGCGCGGCGGTGGCCGACTGGCCCCTCGAGTATGCCGAACTCGAGCCTCACTACGCCGACGTCGAACGCCGGATCGGCGTGTCGGGCCTGGCCGGTGCCAATCCGTTCGCTCCCTGGCGCTCGGGCCCCTTCCCGATGCCGCCAGGGCCGTCGATGTACGGCTCGACCCTGTCGTCGGCCGCCGCCGAGTCGCTCGGCTTCCATCCCTACCCCGCGCCCAGCGCCATCAATTCGGTGCCCTACGACGGCCGTCCGGCCTGCAACAACTGCGGGTTCTGCGCCTACTTCGCCTGCCCCATCCATGCCAAGGGCGACCCGGTGGCCATGCTGCAGAGGGCACTGTCGAGCGGGAACGCCGAGCTTCGTCCCGAGACCTTCGTGTCCCGCATCCGCACCGACGGCCGCCGGGCCACCGGGGTGGACTTCATCGGACCCGACGGGGTCGAGCGGTCCATGGACGCCCGGTACGTGGTGGTGGCCGGTGGTGCGGTGGAGACGCCGCGCCTCCTGCTTCTCTCCGGATTCGACCATCCGCTCATCGGTCGCCACCTGATGACCCACTTCCAGACCATCGTGGTCGGCGGCTTCGCCACCGGGTTCCGCTTCCACGGTGAGCGCGGCCGGGCGGTGACCGAGATGCACGATGACGCCCTGATTCCCGACGACGACTCGCGGGCCGCGGCCAAGGAGGCGGGTCTCCCCTGGATGAAAGGGGGGATGGTCGAGCACGGCGGGCCGGCGTTGCCGGTCATGGAAGCCAAATTCTACCGCTGGGGACGTTCCCACAAAGAGGCCATGCGGGCCTCACCCATGCGGGAGCGACTGTGGGCGTTCACCATGCAGGGCGAGGACCTGCCGGTGCCGACCAACCGGATCGATCTCGATCCGACTGTCCGGGACGTGCGGGGCTTTCCGGTGGCCCGTTACACCTACCGGCCCCACCGGCACGAGCTGGCCGCCTCTGCCCACCACGGGCCCAGGCTGGCTGCCATCCTCGATGTGATGGGTGCGGAGTGGACCTCGGTGGTGACCTCGCCGGGCGCCAAGGGTCACCCGGGTGATCGGACCACTGAGGAGGCGCCGATGAGCCGCCACGTGATGGGGACGGTCCGCATGGGCACCGATCCGGAGACCTCGGTGGCCGACGCCATGGGTCGGCTCCACCAGTTCGAGAACGTGCTGATCGCCGACTCCTCGGTGTTCCCCACCTCGTCGGGGTACGGGCCGACCTTGACGCTGGCCGCCCTGGCCGCCCGGACGGCGACGGCCCTGGTGGGGTGACGCCTCACCGGCCGGTACGGGTCGACGTGGCGGCTGGCTACCGTGTGGGTCGTGCCGAGACGCCCTGCGACCGACTGCCCGACCGATTGCGCAACCGACCGCGCCACCGACCGCGCCTCCGACCGCGCCTCCGACTGCTGGACTGACGTGAGATTCGAGGCGGGGCGGTGAGGGCCCTGGTGTTCGGGATCCCGCGCGATCCCGACGATGCCACGGACGAGCTCGGCGACGACCTGGACCGCCGGCTCGACGCGTTGCCCTTCGGCCTCCACGAGGTGAACGACGCCACCCTGCTGCGTCCCGACTGGGTCATCACTCGGCCGCGCCTTTCGGGGGTATGCGGGTCGGAGACCAAGCTGGTACTCGGCGAATTCGAGAGCGGCGACATCGACAATCCCATGGCGGCCTTCTCGTCGCTGCCGCATATCCCCGGCCACGAGGTGGTGGCCGAAGTCGTCTCCTTCGGGCCCGAGGCCGAAGGGCTCGAAGTGGGGCAACGCGTCCTGCTCAACCCGTGGCTGTCCTGCGGTCCCCGTGGTATCGACCCGCCGTGCCCGGCGTGCCAGGCAGGCGATCTCAATTTGTGCTGGAGCTTCACCGACGGCGCGCTCGGCCCGGGCGTGCACGTCGGCGTGGCCAAGGACGCGCCGGGTGGCTGGGCCGACCTCATGGCGGCCCACGACTCGATGCTCATCCCGATTCCCGACTCGGTGAGCGACGAAGTGGCGGTGCTGGCCGATCCCTTCTCGGTTTCCCTGCACGCCATCCTCCGCTGCCCGCCCCCGCCGGGCGGACGGGCCCTGGTGTACGGCGCCGGCGCCCTCGGGGTGACCAGCGTCGCCATCCTTCGCTCGCTGTACCCGGAGACGGAGATCGCCGTCATCGCCCGGTTTCCCGCTCAGGCCAAGCTGGCCTCCGACTTCGGCGCCCACCTGGTGCTGCCGCACGAGCCTCGACTGGACGTGATCGAGTCATTGGCCGAATGGTCGGGCGGGGTCCTCCACACACCCTTCGCCGGACTGCCGATGGCCCATCCCGGCGGCATCCACGTCGTCTACGACACCGTGGCCCGACCGGAGACGCTCGAGCTCGGAGTGCGGGTGCTGGCGGAGCGGGGAACACTGGTGCAGACCGGAGTGCACACGCCAGGGCGGTGGGAGTACACGCCGGTGTATTTCAAAGAGCTCTCCCTGGTCGGCTCCAACGCATTCGGGATCGAGGAGGTCGGCGGCGTTCGCCAACATGCCCTCCGTCACTATCTCGACCTGGTGCAGGCGGGCCAGATCGACCTGACCGGGATGCTCACCCACCGGTTCCCGTTGAACCGTTGGCACGACGCGCTGCGGGTGCTCTCCACCCAGGAGGACAGCGGTGCAGTGAAGGTGGCCTTCGAACCGGTCTCCGCCGGCTGACAGCCTGTCGAGTGGAAGCTCGGCCCGGGGACTGTGTCGCTGCGGGGACTGGGTCCCGCTGCCAGGAGTGCGTCGCTGCGGGGACTGGGTCCCGCTGCCAGGAGTGCGTCGCTGCGGGGAGTACGTCGCTGAAGGGACTGGGTCGCTACCGGGACTGCCGAGCCGAACGGGCTACGGCCCCGATCCCAGGGCCACGAATCGCTCGAAGCGTCCTGACGCCGCCTTGTGCCACGCCGGATCGGGCTCGACCCGGTGCCCGGGCCGCGCCCAGGCCATCGAGCCGTCGAGTGAGGGCTCGAGCCCGGCCGCCATGCGGGCCAGGTAGGCCGCCCCGAGCGCGGCGCCCTCGGGGACGGCCACCGTGTCGACCGGGAGCCCGGTCACGTCGGCCATGGCCGCCATCCAGGGGAGGACCCTGGTCCCGCCTCCGCTGGCCACCACCCTCCGGGCCTCGACCCCCGAGCGCTCGATCATGCTGCGCACCACGAAGCCGCTCGCCTCGTAGGCGGCCCGGGACACGCCCGCGGGCCCGTCGGTGATGTCCAGGTCGAACAGGCCGGCCCGGAGCGACGTGTCGTGGAAGGGCACCCGTTCGCCGCGCAGGTAGGGGAGCCAGAGCGGGACTCGACCGGGGTCGCCCGACCGGGCGGGAAGGGCCGTGCCGGCGCGGGGACGGTGAAGCATCGACCGGGCCCAGTCGACGAAGAGGGCGCCGGCGTTGCTCGGTCCCCCGATGAGCACCTTCCCGGGGGCGGTGTGGGGCACGGTCCACAGTCCGGGCGCCTCGACCCACGAGTCGGTGACCACCCAGACGATGAGGGTGGCACCGAAGATGACCAGTACGTCCCCGACGTGGTCGGCGCCGGCCACGATCTGGTCGCAGAACGCGTCGATGGTGCCACCGGTGGCCACGGCGGCAGCGTCGTTCCAGGCGTCCGCATTGCTGCGTCGACCAGGACGTAGCTCGCCGGCGCCCTGGCCGGTGAGGGCCACGGCCGGGAGCCGGGCCGGATCGACGCCGAGGCCGTCGAGGAGCTTCTCGTTCCAGCGGCCGGCCCGGAAGAGGCCTCCGAGGGAGGACACCACCGCCGTGTCGATGACGGCGTGACCCGTCAGGGCGTGGGTGGCCACCGCCTGGGCGGGCCAGTACCCGTAGGCATCGGGCATCTGGCGGGCCGTCCAGGCGAGAAAGCCTTCGGCGTCGGGCATGGCCCCGGCCTCCTGGGCCGGTGGGATCGGCACCGTCTCACCGCGTCCGCGCAGGTCTCCGTACAGGAGTCCCGGCGTGCGGGGGATGCCCCGCCGGTCGACCCCGGTCAGGGACGGCACCATGCCGGCCACACAGATGCCGGCGACATCGACCGGTCCGGCCATCGCCTCCTGCAGGGCGGCGAGGGCACGGCGCGGACCGCGGCGCCACGCCGCCCTGGCGTCGTGCTCCATGTGGTCGGCGGAGGCGTGGATGATCCGGTGGGGGACGCGCGAGCGGGCCAGGATCTCACCGCCGTCGGCCACCGCCAGCGCCTTCACCGAGGTCGTCCCGATGTCGATGCCGACGGTGATCGACCGCCGGTCCTCACCGGCTGCCTGGCCCGGGCCCGTGGTCATGGGTCGTCATTATGCTCGCCGTGATGACCGCTGCGCTCGAGGTCGAGGTGGCCGCCGACCTGTTGTGGCGCGCCCGCCAGGGGATTTCCGAGCTCACCGGCACGCTGGACGGGAACACCATGGTGGTCGTGGATCTCGATACCCAGGGTGACGTGTCCTCGCTCGAGCTGTTCCCGACATTTCCCGGGGTGGTGGTGGGGATCGGCGATTCGGCGGTCAGGCCGGGACCACTCCGTGGCGTGGACGTGGCGCTGACCGGCGCCGCAGACCCGCCGTCTCCGTGGGTGGGCGTGGTCGACCTTGACGCCGGCGTGGACCGGTTGACCGAGGCGGCGGAGCAGTCGCCGCTGGCCGCGGTGACCCTGGCCCAGGTATTGCGCGGAACCGGACGTGGCGAGCTGGGTCACGACCTCGTCACCGAGTCGCTGGCCTACTCGACCTTGCAGGCCGGCCCGGAGTTCGGCGCCTGGCTGGCCTCCCGGGGGCCGTGTCGTCCACGCCCGCCCGAGAGGGAGCCGGCCGTCCTGGTCGAACGGTCGGCTGATCGACTGGACATCACCTTGAACCGACCCTTGGTGCGGAACGCCTACAACGCAGTCATGCGCGATCAGCTCAGCGAGGCACTGTCGCTTGCCGCTGCCGACCCGTCCGTGGTCGACGTGCACATCCACGGCGATGGGCCCGACTTCTGCAGCGGCGGCGACCTCGACGAATTCGGCACGTCGGAGGATCGCGCCTCTGCGCATCTGATCCGAACGGCGCGGAGCAGCGCCCGTTTGCTGGGCGCGATCGGGGACCGGGCGGTCGCCCATCTCCACGGGGCCTGCGTGGGCGCCGGGATCGAGCTCCCCGCCCTGGCCGCCCGGGTGGTGGCCGCGCCCGACACCCGGATGCAGCTGCCGGAAGTGGCCATGGGTCTCATCCCCGGCGCCGGCGGCACGGCCTCGCTGCCCCGCCGGATCGGGCGGCACCGGACGGCCTGGATGGCTCTGTCCGGGCAAGTCGTCGATGCGGTCACCGGCTTCGGGTGGGGGCTGGTCGACGAGATCGACGGCTGAGGCACGTCGAGCCCGGTCTACCGTCGCGGTAATGTTGCTGAAAAGCCGATTCTCACCGCAGCGTCCCCCGGTGATCGCCGTGTCGGCACATTGTGCCGCGCCCCAGGAGGAAAGCCATGTCACAGGCTGAGGAGTCCAAGGTCTTCGATTCCGAAGGGTTTCTCGACCCCGACGTGAGCGCCAACCCCCAGCCCTTCTACCGGCGCGCCCAGCAGCACGGCGCGGTGGTGCCGGGCACCTTCGGCTCACAGGTCGTCCGCCGCACCGCCGTCGAATACGTCCTGCAGCACCCCGAGGAGTTCTCCTCGGCCATGGAGACGGTCGACCTCGGCCAGTCCGTCCCACTCATCCCGTTGCAGGTGGACCCCCCCGACCACCGCAACTACCGTCGGCTGCTCGATCCGATCTTCGCGCCGCGCCGCATGAACACCCTCGAGCCCGACGTCACCCGACTGGTGAACGAGCGAATCGACGGGTTCATCGAGCGGGGCCGGTGCGACTACGCCGAGGAGCTGGCCGTGCCCCTGCCCTCTTCGGTGTTCCTGCAACTGGTCGGGTTGCCCCTCTCACAGCTCGACATGTTCCTCGAGATGAAGGACGGGATCCTCCGGCCCGCCGGCGCCGACCTCGACGAAGTGGTCGCCAGCCAGAAGGTGGCGGCTCAGCGGATCGAGGACTACTTCACCGGCGTGGTGGAGGAGCGCAAGGCCAACCCCGAGGGCCAGGACGATCTCCTCAGCCTGTTCCTCGCCGCCGAGATCGATGGGCAACGCCTGACGGTGGACGAGATCGTCGGCATCTGTTTCTTGTTCATCCTGGCCGGGCTGGACACGGTCACCGACAGCCTCGAGTGCTTCACCGCCTATCTGGCCCAGCATCCCGAGCAGCGCCAACGCATCGTCGATGATCCGACCATCATCCCCTCCACCGTCGAGGAGCTCCTCCGGTGGGAGTCCCCGGTCACGACGGTCGCCCGCACCGCCACCTCGGACATCGACCTCGAAGGGTGCCCGGTCAAGAAGGGCGAAGGGGTCGGCGTGATCATCGGGGCCGCCAACGTCGACGAGCGTTCACTGCCCGATGCGTTCATCGTCGACCTGCTCCGCAGCCCGAACAAGCACTTCGCCTTCGGCGGAGGCATCCACCGGTGTCTCGGCTCGCACCTGGCACGGATGGAGTTGCGGGTGGCACTGCGTGAGTGGCACCGGAGGATCCCCGACTACACGATCGCCGACGGCGCCGAGCTCGTGTACCAGCCGGCCCTCCGCCAGATCGATTCGCTACCGCTGGTCTTCTCTCCCGGCGGGAAGGGGTAGGCCGCGCGTGGACCTCCGTCTCAGCGACGATCAACAGCTGCTCCAGGAGACGACTCGCAAGTTCCTCGAAAGCACCTGTCCTCTCGAGACCGTCCGACAGCTGGCCGACGCCGAGCCGGCCGGCTACGAGCCGGCCTGGTGGAAGAGCGGAGCCGAGCTGGGCTGGAGCTCGCTCCTGGTCACCGAAGAGGACGGTGGGGGCAGCATCTCCGGGCACGGCTTGCTCGACCTGGTGCTGGTGACCGAGGAGATGGGGCGCATGGTCTCGCCCGGGCCGCTCCTCCCGGTCAACGTGGTGGCCGAGGCGCTGTCCCGGACCGGCACCGACGAGCAGCGGCGGCGGCTGCTCCCCGGTCTGCTGGACGGAACCAGCACGGCCTCGTGGTGCTGGGGCGCACCGGCCGCCGGGGTCGACATGGGTGGCATGGTCCGGGCCACCGCCACCAAGGAAGGCTTCCTCCTGGACGGGACCAGCGGACCGACCGAGGGGGGTGCCGAGTCCGACCTGCATCTGGTGACGGTGGCCACAACCGGAGGCCTCACCCAGCTCCTGCTGCCCGCCGACCATCCCGGGGTCACCGCCACGACGATGCACAGCCTGGACCTCGTGCGGCGGTACGCCCAGGTCTCCTTCGACGGGGTAGAGGTCGGCGGGGACATGGTCCTCGGCAATGCGGGGCATGCGGCGGACGACGTCGAGCACCAGCTGGAGACGGCGGCGGCCCTCCAGTGTGCCGAGATGGCGGGCGCCATCGACCGGGCCCTCGAGTTCACCATCGAGTACGCGTCCGACCGTTACTCGTTCGGCCGGCCGCTCGTCTCCTATCAGGCGCTGAAGCACCGTTTCGCCGACCTGAAGCTCTGGGTCGAGGCCTCGCTGGCCACGGCCGGGGCGGCCGCCCGCAGCGTGGACGCCGCCGCCAGAAACGCCGCCGAGCTGGTCAGTGTGGCGAAGTCCTATATCGGGGAGCGCGGCCCGGCCGTGCTCCAGGACTGCGTGCAGCTCCACGGGGGCATCGGCGTCACCTGGGACCACGACCTGCACCTGTACCTCCGCCGGGTGATGGTCGACGTGACCCAGCTCGGGACGCCCCGCGAGCACCGCGAGCGGGTGGCGCGCTCCATCGGGATGGGGGAGCGGGACGGATGAGCCAGAGCGAGGGATCGACCATCGCCGACGGGGACGGCACGGGAGAGGACGTCGAGTCGTTCCGCCAGCGGGCACGGGCCTGGCTGGCGGAGAACATGCCCCGCCTGCCCGAGGGCCAGACCAACGCGCGTCTGACCGCTGAGGACGAGAGCGGCGAGCGGGCGCGCCGACTGCAGCGGACCTTGTTCGAGGGCGGGTTCGCCGGCATCTGCTTTCCCGCCCCCTACGGCGGCCAGGGGCTGTCGCGCGCCCACCAGCGGGCCTTCACCCAGGAGTCGGCCGAGTTCCAGATGCCGACGCTGTTCAACGTACCCACGCTCAGCATCCTGGCCGCCACCTTGCTCGACTTCGGGAGCGAAGAGCAGAAGCTGCGCCATCTTCCCGCCATCCTCCGGGGCGACGAGCTCTGGGTGCAGTTCCTCTCCGAGCCCAGCGGCGGGTCGGACCTCGCCGGACTCGTCACTCGGGCGACCCGGGACGGCGACGTCTTCATCCTCAACGGGTCGAAGATCTGGAGCTCGGGTGCGTTCCGCTCCGACTACGCCATGTGCCTGGCCCGCACCGATTGGCACGCGCCCAAGCACCGTGGGCTCACCATGTTCATCATGAAGATCCATCAGCCGGGCGTAGAGCTCCAGCAGATCCGGATGGTCGACCGCACCGCCGAGTTCTGCCAGGAGTTCTTCACCGACGTGCCCATCCCGGCCTCGGACGTGCTGGGCGAGGTGAACGACGGATGGACGGTGGCCTCGAGGCTGCTCTTCCACGAGCGCGACGCCGTGGGCGGCGGCTCCCCCTTCATCAGCGGGTCGGCGGTCACCAGCGGCGGCGGCGCCGGCCAGCGGGCGGAGCTGCTGAAGATGGCCAGGGAGACCGGGCAGCTCGGTGACTCCCAGGTACGCCAGCTGGTGGCCGAGGACCGGGTCAACCAGCGGGTGCAGGGCCAACTGATCGAACGGGTGACGACCGGCATCCGCACCGGTCACTTCCCCGGCCCGGCCGGCGCCATGCCCCGCCTGCTGGCTGCCACCAACACCGAGCGGAACTTCGACATCGCCATCGAGATCCTCGGGTCCGAGGTGGGGGCATGGACCCACGACAACGCCCTTAACTGGGGCGAGGCCTACCTGAAGCGCCAGGGAGGCAGCCTCGGCGGCGGCAGCAACGAGATGCAGCGGAACATCATCAGCGAGCGGGTCCTCGGGATGCCGAGGGAGTATGCCGCCGACCGCGACCGGCCCTTCGACGAGGTGCGCCACAACTGAGGCCACCGCACCTGGGGGCACCCGTTGGGTCGGGCGCCGCAGTGGATCTTTCGGGTGCCGGCGGCGCTGCCCGGGCGACAGGCTCTGGTCCCGGTCCAGTTCCAGTTCCGTCCAGACCTGGGTCTAGGCGGCGGCGTCGAAGCCCATCAGGTGGTTGAGGTTGCCACCCATGACCTTGCGCACCGCGTCGTCGGGGAGGTCGCCGAGCTCGTCGACGAAGCTCACCGGATCGGCCATCCCCTCGGGGTGGGGATAGTCCGACCCGAACAGCACCCGGTCGGCGCCCAGGAGACCGATGAGCCCGATCGGGTCCTCCTCGTGGAAGGGGTGCACGTAGATGTTGCGCTTGAACACTTCGACGGGATCCTCGTCGAACGCCCTGGGCGCGGCGTGATAGGCGGCCGCCATGTGGTCGAGGATGGGGCGCACCCAGTTGCTGCCGTTCTCCACGGGGGCGAAGCGCAGGTCGGGGAACCGGCTGCACAAACCGTGCCCGATGAGCGTGGCGACCGTGTCCATGATGGGCCGGCCCTGGTGTCCGACGATGGCGGCGAAGCCCGATCCTCCCTTGAACGGCAGCATCTCCCCTTGACGGTTGCCTTCCCATTCATCGAAGTAGCGCTGGTAACCGCTGTCAGAGGCATGCATGCCGACAGGGATCTTCGCCTCGCTGACCAACTTCCAGAACGGGTCGAACTCGGGGAGGGCGAATGAGCGCGGCCCCAGGTAGCCGTAGACCGGTGCCGGCCGGATGAGGACGATCTTCGCCCCCCGTTCGAGCACCCACTCGAGCTCCTCGATTCCCCTCTCCACGATGCCGAGGTTGATCACCGGCGTCGGGAAGATCCGGTTCTCGTAGTTGAAGGTCCAGTGCTCGTGCATCCACTGGTTCAGGGCGTGGACGACGGCGTGGACGGCTTCGGGATCGCCCCGCAGCCGCTCCTCGAGCAGGCTGGCCAGTGTCGGCCACATGAGGGCCCGATCGATGCCCAGCTCGTCCATCAACTTGATCCTCGGCTCGGGGGCCATGAACCCGGGCAGGGACCGGATGGGCTTGCCCATGATCTCCCGGCGTGACTTGCCCTCGGGGTTGCCGTGCTTGAAGTAGTCCTCCTGGGCGCCGGGAGCGGCGACCACCTCGAAGGTGGGGTTGGGGATGTAGTTGCTGATCAGACCGTTGACCGCGATCTTGGTGCGGCCGTCGACCTCGACGTAGCGGACCAGACCGTCGTACTCCTTGGGCAGGTACTTGGTGAACGCGTCGGTGGTCTCGTACATGTGGTTGTCGGCATCGAAGATCGGGAAGTCCAACACACGCGAAGCCATTGCCATGCCTTTCTGTCGGCTGCTCTGTCCGTCTGGCGGCCGCTCTGTCCGTTGCTCTGTCCGCGGTACTCCCGGTTCCGGCAGCCGGATGGCGGGAGGGGCAGCTGCTGCTCCTGCAGCCCCATGCGGAATCCGGATCACATCGTAGCAGCGCGCCGGGGTAGGTCGGAAACGCCATTTTCGGCCCTGCGGCCTGGGAGGACGTTCGCCGATGAGATGGGCTTCGGTATGCTCGGGCCATGCGAGTGGTTGTCGACCGGGGCCGGTGCGAATCGAACGCCCTGTGCATGGCCGCCGCCCCCGAGGTCTTCGAAGTCCGCGACGACGACGAGCTCTACGTGCTCGACGAGGAACCCCCCGAGGAGCTGCGCTCCAAGGTGGAGCAGGCCGTCCGGTCCTGCCCGAAGGTGGCCCTCAGCATCATCGACTGAGCACACCTCAGCTACTGGCGGCCCGGCCGCGACGCGGTACCGTTGCGCCGGTGGCAAGCAAAGAGGAGAGCCGATGAGCGAGTACAAGTACGTCACGTACGAGGAGCTGGGGGACGGCGATGTCGTACGCATCATGCTCAACCGTCCGGAGACCCGGAACGCCCAGAACCGCGGTCTTCTGGTCGATCTCGACGACGCCTTCACCCGCGCCGAGGAGGACGACAAGGTTCGGGTGGTGATCCTCGGCGGCGTGGGCCCCATCTTCTCCTCGGGGCACGACATGGGATCGAAGGTGGCGAGGGCCGAGCGTGATCCGGGCCCGGATCAGCACCGCACGTCGACCATCAACGGCGCCACACGCAAGGGCACCGAGTCCCTCATGCTCCAGGAGTGGCACTACTACTTCCAGAACACCCTCCGCTGGCGCAACCTGCGCAAGATCACGGTGGCGCAGGTGCACGGGACGGTGTACTCGGCCGGGCTCATGCTGATGTGGGCCTGCGACCTCATCGTGGCCGCCGACAACGTGCTGTTCGCCGACGTGGTCGGCACCCGGCTCGGGATGTGCGGCATGGAGTACTTCGGGCACCCGTGGGAGTTCGGCCCCCGCAAGACCAAGGAGCTCATGCTCACCGGGGACGCCATCGACGTGGAGGAGGCGCATCGTCTCGGCATGGTCTCGAAGATCTTCCCCGCCGACGAGCTCGGCGAGCGTACGCTCGAGTATGCCCGTCGCATCGCCCGCGTACCGACCATGACCGCGCTCATGATCAAGGAGTCGGTCAACCAGACCGTCGACAACATGGGCTTCTACAATTCGCTCCAGTCGTGCTTCACGCTTCATGAGCTCAACCACGCGCACTGGGCGGGAATCCACGAGAGCAGGTACCCGGTGGCCGAACCGGACGACGGCGTGCCCAACTGGCGGGACGCCCCCCCGGTCCGTCTGGCCGCGCCCGACGCCGTGGAGGGCCCCGTCCCCGCCTCGTGACCTTCCGGGCCACCTACCGCCAGGCTGACGCCACGCGGTACCTACGACCCGGCGGCGCCTGGGACGTGCCGACCCTGGATCCGTTGTTGTCCTCGGCGGCGCCGGCGCCGGCGCCGGCGTCGCGTGCCGCGGTGGTGGACGGCGACGTCACCGTGGACGCCGGTTCGTTGGAACGACTGGTGTCGGCTCTGGCCGGTGGGTTGCGGTCGTCGGGTGTGGGCCGGGGTGACGTCGTCTGTTGGCAGCTGCCCAATTGGTGGGAGGCGGTGGCCCTGTTCCGGGCGGCCTGGCGCTGTGGAGCGATCGCCGCGCCCATCCACCACCAGGTGGGCCCGACCGAGGTGGCGGGCATGCTCGACTTCCTCCGACCCACGGTGTCGTTGGCCTCGGCCGGCATGCCGTTGGGCGACCTGGTGCCGGCCATCGGCGTGCGGGGGGAGGCGGGGGGCTTCGACGCGCTGCTGGGCGGTCCCGAGCTCCGGACGGGTCGGGCCCGCGGAGTGGATCTGGCCGTGGTGCTGTTCACCACCGGCTCGACCGGCGACCCCAAGGCCGTGCTCCACACCCACCGGGGCCTGGCCTACAAGGCCCGTTCCATGGTGCGGGCCCACGGGCTGGGTGCGGGCGACACGGCGCTGATGCCCTCGCCGCTGGCGCATGTCTCGGGCTTGCTGAATTCCGTGCTCGTGCCCGGGACGGCCGGCATGCCGGTGGTGCTGATGGAGAAGTGGGACCCCGAGCAAGGCGTGCGCCTGGCCGGCGCCCACGCCGTCTCGTTCATGATCGGTCCGCCCACACTGTTCCTCGGGATGATGGACGTCCCCGGCATGCAGTCCTCCGTCGGAGCCCTCCGCGTCGTCTCGTGCGGCGGGATGGGCGTCACTCCCGAGTTCGTCGAACGGGCCCGCCACGAGCTGGGCGCCACGGTCAAGCGGACCTATGGCTCCACCGAGGCACCGACGGTGACCACGTCCACCGCCACCGACCGCCCGGACAAGGCCCGTGACACCGACGGGAGATCCGTGGGCGACGCGGTCGTCAAGCTGGTCGAGCCGGGCACAGGCCGTGGCGTCCGGACGGGGGAGCGGGGCGAGGTCCTGCTCCGGGGCCCTGAGCTCTTCGTCGGGTACGGCCGGCCGGAGCAGACCGAGCAGGCGGTGCGCCGTGGCTGGTTCGCCACCGGGGACCTCGGCACCCTGGACGAGGAAGGATGGCTGACCATCGTCGGCCGGTGCAAGGACGTGATCATCCGGGCCGGTGAGAACATCGCCTCGGTCGAGGTGGAACGGCTGCTCGAGCTCCACCCGGGCGTGCGCCAGGCCGTCGTCGTCGGGTGTCCCGACGAGCGGGTGGGCGAGCGGGTGGCCGCCTTCGTGGTGGGCGATGGCGCGATCGACGTGGAAGAATGCCGCCACTGGTTCTCGTCGCACGGCGTGGCCCGGTTCAAGACGCCCGAACTGGTGGTACACGTGGACGAGATCCCCCTCCTCGGCATCGGCAAGCCCGACCGCACCACTTTGCGAGACCGCGCCGCCCAGCTGGCCGGGATCGGACGATGACAGAAGCCGGCAGGCGCGGATGACCGCCGGCATCGTGTCCTGGGGCACCTACCTTCCCTACTGGCGCCTGCAACGGCAGGCCATCGGGGCCGCCTTCGGGACGGGTGGTGGCAAGGGCACCCGGGCCGTCGCCTCCTACGACGAGGACACCACCACCCTCGGTGTCGAAGCGGCCCGCCGCGCCCTGCGGCCCGAGGGCGTGCCCGACCCGGGGGACGTCCTCTTCTCGACACCCGATCCGGCCTACCTGGACAAGACCAACGCCACCACCATCCACGCCGCCCTCGGGCTGGCGCCCTCCGCCGGTGCCTACGACCTGTGCGGTTCCGTCCGATCGAGCTGGGCCGCCCTCCGGCTGGCCGCGCTGACGGCCGAGCACCGTCCGGCCCTGGCCGTGCTCTCCGATCTGCGGACAGGGTTGGCCGGGGGCGCCGAGGAGAGCCAGGCCGGAGACGGCGCCGCCGCCTTCCTCTTCGCCCCCACCGATGGGGTGGCCGAGGTGCTCGGGCAGGCGTCGGCCACCGACGAGTTCCTCGACCGCTGGCGGGTCCCCGGGGATACCGCCTCCCGCCAGTGGGAGGAACGGTTCGGCGAGGAGGCCCTCGTGCCCCCGGCCCGTCATGCGTTCGCCGAGATGTTGGCGGGCGCCGGCGTCGCGGTCGGGGAGATCGACCATTTGGTGGTGGCCGGCCTGCACGGCCGCGCTGTCAACAGCCTGCGGGGCTCGCTCGGCATCGACCGTGAGCGCTGCGCCCCCGACTACGGGCCCCGGATCGGGAACCTGGGCGCGGCCCAAGCCGCCATCGGCCTGGCCGACGCGCTCGAGCGGGCCACGCCGGGGCAGGTCATCGCCGTGCTGGGGGTGGCCGATGGCGCGGACGCCCTGCTGTTGCGGACCACCTCCGCCCTGACCGACGTACAGGAATCGCGTCGTCGGGCCGGGCTGGTGTCCGTGGCCGAGGCCGCCGAGGCCGGTCGCAGCGACCTTTCCTATGCGGTCTTTTTGACCTGGCGGGGCCAGTTGCGGCGTGAGCCCCCCCGGCGGCCCGACCCTGAACGGCCCGACGCGCCCGCCATGCGCCGCAACGAGGGGTGGAAGTTCGCCTTTGCCGCCAGCCGCTGCCTGGTGTGCGGGTTCGTGCACCTGCCGCCCACCCGGGTCTGCCTCTCCTGCCGTTCGGTCGACCGGATGGAGCCCCAACGGCTGGCCGACGTGCGGGGCACCATCGCCACCTACACCGTGGACCACCTGGCGTTCAGCCTCTCCCCGCCCATGGTCGGGGCGGTCGTCGACTTCGACGGCGGGGGCCGGTACCGCGGCGAGATGACCGACGTGGACCCCGGGTCGCTGGCCATCGGCACCAGGGTCGAGATGACCTTCCGGCGGTTCTACACCGCCGAGGGCGTGCATAATTACTTCTGGAAGGCGCGGCCGGTGACCGATGCGTCCGGCCCTCCGGAGACAAATGCCGCGGTGGGGGACGCCGTGGCCACCGGTGAACGCGCAGGAAGGAGCAGCTGAGATGGCCAGCAGAGGTATTCGTGACCGGGTGGCGATCGTGGGCATGGGCTGCACGCCGTTCGGCGAGCTGTGGGACAAGAGCGTCGACGACCTGCTGACCGATGCGACCGTCGAGTGCACCGCCTCGGCCGGTATCGAACTGGGCGACATCGACGCCTTCTGGCTGGGGACGATGGGGTCCGGTCAGTCGGGGCTCACCCTGTCGAGACCGCTCAAGATCGGCTACAAGCCGGTCAGCCGCCTCGAGAATTTCTGCGCCACCGGCTCCGAGGCCTTTCGCAACGCCTGTTACGCCGTGGCCTCGGGCGCCTACGACCTGGCCATGGCGGCGGGGGTGGAGAAGCTGAAGGATTCCGGCTACTCGGGCCTGACCGGCATTCGCCAGGTGGGTGACGGTACCAACGCCGGGCTGAGCTCGCCGGCGGCCTTCTCCTTTCTGGTACCGGCCTACGCCCACAAGTACGGGGTGGACACCGACGAGCTGAAGGCGGTGATGAGCCGGATCGCCTGGAAGAACCATCGCAACGGGGCGGTCAACCCCCGGGCCCAGTTCCGCAAGGAGGTCTCGCTCGAGAAGATCGCATCGTCCCCCCTGGTCGCCGGCCAGCTCGGCGTATTCGACTGCAGCGGGGTGAGCGACGGCGCCGCCGCGGTGGTGGTGTGCCGGGCCGAGGACGCCCACCGCTACACCGACTCGCCGCTCTACGTGAAGGGCCTGAGCTTCGTGGCCGGGCCGGCGGCCGGCATCATCGACCCCGAGTACGACTACACCACCTTCGAGGAGGTGGTCAGGTCGGCGGCCGACGCCTACCAACAGGCGGGCGTCACCGACCCCCGGTCGGAGCTGGCCATGGCCGAGGTGCACGACTGCTTCACCCCCACCGAGCTGGTGCTGATGGAGGACCTGGGATTCGCCGATCGCGGCACTGCCTGGAAGGAGGTGTTGGCCGGCACCTTCGACCGGGACGGCGAGCTGCCGGTCAACCCCGACGGTGGCCTCAAGAGCTTCGGGCATCCCATCGGCGCCTCCGGCCTCCGGATGCTCTTCGAATGCTGGTTGCAGCTGCGCCGGGAGGCGCCCCCGGAGCGCCAGATCGCCAGCGTCACGGAGGCCGGCCGGACCCTGGGTCTCACCCACAACCTCGGGGGAGGTCCCGGCGAGTGTGTGAGCTTCGTCGGTGTGGTCGGAAGCGAGCCCTCGGCATGAGGGGGAACCGGGCCCCCGGCATGGGGGGGAAGGGCTCCCGTGGCTGCGCGTGAGGTTCCTTTCGGGCGGCTGATCGAGCGGGCGTCCGGCCCGTACCCCGATCGGGTCGCCCTGGTCGTCGGCGGTGTGGCCACCACCTACCGGGAGTTGGATGCGGCGGTGCGCTCCTGTGCCGCCGCCCTGCGGTCGGCCGGCGTCGAGCCGGGCTGGCGCCTCGCCCTGGTCGACGACACCAGCCTGCTGTCGGTGGCCACGCTCATCGGGGCCTCCCGGATCGGGGCGGCGGCGGCCCTGATGAACCCCCGTCTCACCAGTGACGAGCTCGGTGTCCTCATCGACGTGGCCGGGACCGGGCCGGTGGGGGTGGCGGGCGACCCCTACGCCGCCCTGCTCCGCGGCACGGAGCGGACCAGCGTGCTCGGCGCCCGCGAGCTCACCGCCCACCGGGCCGGTGACCACGAGCCCGCTCGCGTCGCCGACCCCGCCGAGGAGGCGGTCGTCCTGTTCACCAGCGGCACCACCGGCACGCCGAAGGCAGTGCCGCTGCCGCAGTCGCTGGTGCTCTCGAGGATCGAGGCGTACGCCCCGAAGGTGGACCCGGCCCCGGCCGTCTCCCTGATGTGCGTGCCCTTCGTGCACATCGGGGGCATGCTCGGACTGATGGTGGCCCTGGCCCGGGGGTCGACCACCGTGGTCCAGACGCGCTTCGACGCCGGCGAGTGGCTGGCTCTCGTCGAGCGGTACCGGGTCAACACCTCCTTCATCGTGCCCACCATGCTCCACCGCATCCTCGAGCACCCCGATTTCGCCCGCACCGACCTCGGGTCTCTGGTCAGCCTCACCTACGGGGCGGCTCCCGCCTCACCTCAGCTCATCCGGAAGGCCATGGAGGCCCTGCCCCACGTCGCCCTGACCAACACCTTCGGCCAGACCGAGACCATGGGCTCGATCACCGCCCTCGGGCCCGGGGACCATCCCCCCGAACGGCTGTCGTCCGTGGGGCGGCCCCTTCCGGGCGTCGAGATACGCATCGTCGACCCGGTCACGGGAGAGCCGGTGCCGACCGGGACGGTGGGCGAGCTCTGGGTCAAGAGCGAGTCGAGCGTGGTGCCCGCTTCGTTGGCCGCGGCGGGAGCGTCCCGCGACGGCTGGTTCCGGACCGGGGACATGGTCTCCGCCGACGACGGGGGCTATCTCTACCCGTCCGGTCGCCTGGTCGACACCATCAACCGGGCCGGCGAGAAGTTCGCACCGGCCGAGGTCGAGGAAGTCGTGCGGACGCATCCGGATGTGCGCGACGTGGCCGTGGTCGGGGTGTCCGACACCGAAATGGGCAGCCGCGTGGGGGTGGCGCTCGTGACCGCCGGGCCGGTGACGCTCGAGGAGCTGCGGACGCACTGCGCGTCCCACCTGGCTGCCTTCAAGCTCCCCGAGCATCTGGTCGTCGTGGAGGAGATCCCCTACAACGACTTCGGCAAGGTGGACCGGAGGCGATTGCGGGCCCAGTTCGACGGAGCGTCGGGCCCGTGATCGGGGAGCGGGGGAGCCCGGCGGGACAGGGCGGTGCCGGCGTCCTGGCAGATGGTCCCCTCACCGAGGACGCCGCCCTCCGCATCTACCGCACTATGGCCACCATCCGTGCCACCGAGGACCGGATCGTGCAAGGGCTGCACGCCGGCGAACTGCGAATGACCTACTACGGGGTACGCGGCCAAGAGGCCATTCCGGCCGCGATCTGCGAGTACCTGCGCCGCGACGACTACATGGTCACCACCTACCGGGGTATGCACGACTGCATCGCCAAGGGCGTACCCATCGACGAGCTGGTCGCCGAGATGTGTGGCAAGGTCACCGGCACCTCCAAGGGCAAGGGCGGGCCCATGCACCTGTCGGATCCGCAGTCGGGCCTGATGGTGACCACCGGGGTGGTGGGCGGGGGACTGCCGAGCGCCGTCGGCCTCGCCCTGGCCTGTCAACTGCGAGGTACCGACCAGGTGGCCGTGGCCAATTTCGGCGACGGCGCCACCAGCATCGGGGCCACGCACGAAGCCTGCAACCTCGCCGCCCTGTGGCAGGTCCCCCTGGTGTTCGTATGCCAGCACAACCAGTACGGTGAGCACACCAAGTTCGCCGACTACACCCGGACCACCAGCCTGGCCGAGCGGTTCCGGGCCTATGGGATGACGGCGGCGACGGTCGACGGCAACAGCGTCCCCCAGATGGCGAAGGCCGCCGAAGAGGCGGTCTCGCGGGCCCGTTCCGGGGGTGGGCCGACCTTCCTGGAGTGCATGACCTACCGGCTCGGCGGGCACACCTTCGGTGCCACCACCGAGTACATGGACCCGGCGGAGCTGGAACAGGCGGAGGCCGACGAGCCGGTGGCCCGCTGCCGACGGTGGCTGGTCCACGAGCGAGGGGTGAGCCCGGACATCCTGTCGGGCATCGACCGGGAGGTCCTCGCCGTCGTGGAGGCCGGCTTCGCCGCCGCCGCCGCCGCCGACCCTCCTGCCCTCGACGAGTTGCTCACCGATGTGTTCTCGAGCCCGGAGGACCTGCCCCGATGACCGGCACCCAGACGGTGGACGCCGCCACGTCGACCGATCCGATCCACACCATGTCCGAGGCGGTGAACCAGGCGCTCGACCTGGCTATGACCGAGGATCCCGAAGTGTTCCTGCTCGGCGAGGACATCGAGGACCCCATCGGTGGGGTCATGAAGGGCACCAGGGGCCTGTCCACCAAGTACGGGCGGGAGCGGGTCCGCAACACCCCGATCTCGGAGCAGGCCATCGTCGGGACCGCCATCGGCGCCTCGTTGGTCGGGATGCGCCCGGTGGCCGAGGTCATGCTGATGGACTTCTTCGCTGTGGCCATGGACCAGGTGGCCAACCACGCGGCCAAACTGCGCTACATGTCCGGCGGGCGGACCAACGTGCCCATCACCATTCGGACCTCGGTCGGGGGTGGTCGGCAGTTCGGTGCCCAGCACTCCCAGTCCCTCGAGGCGTGGATGATGCACATCCCCGGGTTGAAGGTTGCTGTCCCCAGCACGCCCCACGACGCCAAGGGGCTGTTGACCGCCTGCATCTTCGACGACGATCCCTGCATCTTCATGGAGACGATGTCACTGCTGTTCACCCGGGGCCCCGTGCCGGAAGGGCACCTGCAAATCCCTCTCGGCCAGGCCGAGATCAGGCGGTCCGGTGGGGACGTGACCGTGGTGAGCTGGGGTTGGCAGGTACCCGAGGCCCTCGCCGCCGCCGAGGAGGTGGCCGCCGAGGGGATCGGGGTCGAGGTGATCGACCTGCGCACATTGATGCCGTTGGACCGCGATGCCATCTTGGGCAGCGTGTCCCGGACCGGCAGGTTGGTCGTGGTCCACGCCGCGACCCAGTTCGCCGGCCCCGGGGCCGAGATCGCCGCCATGGTGTCCCGCGAGCTGTTCGGGCGGCTGGCCGCCCCGGTCGAGCGCCTCGGTGCGTGTTACACGCCGATTCCCTATGCCGCCGGGTTGGAGGCGGCCGACTTCCCGGACCGCCATCGCATCGCCGAGCGGGTCCGCGCCGTCGCCGAATTTTCCTGAGCCGGCACCATGGTCGACGACCAGCGCATTCCGATCCGGATCCCCCAGGCCGGCGTGGCCATGACCGAGGGGACGATCGTGGAGTGGGTGGTGGCCGAGGGCGACCGGGTCAGCGAAGGTGAGGTGCTCTACCGCCTCGAGACCGAGAAGGTCGAGCTCGACGTGGAGTGCCCCGCCACCGGTGTGGTCCACGTGACCGGCCAAGTCGGGCAGGTCTACCCGGTCGGCGAGGACGTCGGCTACATCGACGGACACTGAGGGGGGCCGACCGAACCGAACATCCGGGGCTCGAGAGCGCCGACTGCGCCGCCGGGCCGGACAGCACCGGCGGCCCGACAGCGCAACCCGCCGGAGAGCAACCCACCGGACTACGCAACCCGCCGGATGGCACAACCCACAGGACTGCGCAATCCGCCGGCCAGTGCAAACCTGCCGGCCAAACAGCCAGACAGAACAATCGGACAGCGCAACCAGACAGAGCAACCAGACAGCGCAAACAGAGAGCGCAACACAGCGAAACAACAGAGCAACCAGACAGAAGAAGGAGAACGCGTGGAAACGACCGATCTGGAGACGATCATCTACGAGAAGGACGGGCCGATCGCCCGGATCGTCCTCAATACGCCCGAGAAAGCGAATATCCAGACCGCCCAGCAGGTGTGGGACTTCGAGGACGCCCTCAAGTGGGCCGACCGAGACGAGGACGTGAAGGTGGTCATCGTCAAGGGCAACGGCAAAGGCTTCTGCGCCGGGCACGCCATCGTCAGTCCCGACGAGATGAAGAAGGTGTACCCGACGACCGGTCCGACCCCCGAACGCACTTGGAAGAAGCACAACTACGACCTCTTCGTCTGGCCCCCGCTCAACCTGTGGGAGTTCTCCAAGGCCACCATCGCCCAAGTGCACGGCTACTGCTTGGGGGGCGGGACCATCTACGGGTACCTCACCGACCTGACCATCGCCTCGGATGACGCCTACTTTCAGATGCCCCTTCCCCAGGGCTTCGGCCTACCCGGCGCGCAGACCCTCGTGGAGCCCTGGGTGCTCATGAACTGGAAACGGGCCTACGAGTACCTCTACCTCTCGCCCACCCTGTCGGCCGAGGAGGCGCACGAGTGGGGGCTGGTCAACCGGGTCGTGCCGGGGGCCGACCTGGAGGCCACCGTCGAGGACATTGCCACCACCATCGCCCGCATGCCGCTGACCACCATCCTCACGGTGAAGGCCGGGATCAAGCGAGCCTGGGAGACCATGGGCATGCGGGTCCACCTGCAGACCACCGCCGACTTCACCTCCATCGCCAGCTCGGCGAGCGACGTCCAGCAGTTCATGAGGGAGCGGGGCAGGCGGCTACCCCGCCAGGTCGCCGACGACCAGGCCAAGGCAGGGGATGGCCCGTCTTCGGAATGACGGGCACCCTCAGAGGAATGACCAGGACGCCCGCCGGCGGGGTCTCCGAGTTGAGCGCCTCAGCCCGCATGGCATGAGCCGGGGCTTCGGGGCGGTTGAGTGGGGCTACCCGTCGATGGTGAAGGTGCGCCGGACGAATCGCCAGGCCCCATCCACCTTGACCAGCGCGTCGAGGTAGGTGCCCGATGCGGTCACCTCGTGGCGGGGTGGTTCACCCACCATGGCGAACATCTGCACGTAGGCCCGCAGCTCGGCGTGGTCGTCATCACCGTCGATGATGAGGCTGGTGGCAATGTGACGCGGCGCCCGGACCGTTCCGGCGAAGGAGGATCCGAACTGCTCGAGCGCAGTTCGACCTTCGACGCAGAGCTCCCCGGCGTCGAGCACGCCATCGTCGACGAAGGTGTCCGCATAGGTCGCGCCGTCACCTCCGTCGATGGCGTGGTTGTAGCGCGCGGCCAGGTCCCGGATGGCGAGTTGGTCCTCTGCGCTGAGCGGCATGGCCCTCCGTCGGTCGTTCCGGCGCTGGTAGCGTAACCCCACCGGTGGGGAAGCCGGTGACATGCAGCAGGAGGGCGTCGACGAATGGGCGATGGAGCGGGCCGGACGAACCTCGGTGTGCGGGTTGCCGAATTGGCCGGACTCCCGCACCGGCCCGGTGTCGCTCGGTCGCCCGCCGCCGCCCCCACGGTCCCCCCGGAGGAATGTGACGTCGTCGTGGTGGGAAGCGGTGCCGCCGCCCTGTCGGCGGCGGCCGGCGCCCTGTCCACCGGAGCCTCGGTGGTGGTATGCGAGAAGGCCCCGGTGCCCGGCGGGACGACTGCCTCCTCGGGTGGCGTCGCCCACATCTACGACAACTCGATGATGCGGGCGGCCGGGGTGGAGGACCCCCGTCCCGACGCGCTGGCCTATATGGCCCGGGTCGGCTACCCGGCCGCCTACGACCCCGAAGCGCCCTGCCTCGGCGTACCCCCGGAGGACTTCGCTCTCCTCGAGACCTACTACGACCGGGGTACCGAGGTGATGGACAAGTTGGCCGGGGTGGGCGCGGTTCGCATGGAGGCACCGTGGATGGCCTGGGATGGGCAGATGTTCCCCGACTACTACGAGTTCCCCGAGAATCGGGCGGTGCGGGGGCGGGGGATCCAGCCGCTGCTGCCCGACGGCCGCGCCGGCAACGGCGGGGAGCTCGTCCACCAGCTGGCCGACTTCGCCGCCGCCCGGGGCTCGGAGATCCGCCTCTGCCACCGGGTGGTCGACCTGGTGACGGACGGCCCCGAGGTCGCCGGTGCGGTGGTCGACGACGGCTCGACATCCCGCACCATCCTGGCCCGGGGCGGGGTGGTGTTCGGATCTGGTGGCTTCGCCCACGAGCCCGAGCTGCGCGAGCGGTTCTTGCGCGGTCCCATCGCCGGCGGTTCGGGAATCCCGTCCAACACCGGCGACCTGGTGGACATGGCCACCGGGGCCGGCGCCCAGTTCGGCCGTATGCACAGCGGTTGGTGGAACCAACAGGTGTTGGAGGCGCTGGACGACTACGCCAGCACGGTGCTCGACATCTGGGCCGTTCCCGGAGACGGGATGGTGCTCGTCAACCGGTTCGGTGTCCGGGCCGTCGACGAGAAGCGTGAGTACGAGTCGCGTGGTCGGGTGCACCACATCTACCAAGGCGACGAGTACGTCAACCGGGTGATGTTCATGCTGTACGACCACCGGACGGCCGAGCGCTTCGGCGGTCGCTATCCGATCCCGCCACCGGGGGCGGTCGCCGACCACGTGGTGAGCGGTACCGGTGTGGCTGGGCTCTCCCGGGCCCTGGCCGACCGCCTCGAACACCGGACCCGGGCGGCCATGCCGGCGGGGATCGCGCCGGTCACACTCGACCCCGGGTTCGAGAACGCTCTGGCGGCCACCCTGGCCAAGTTCAACGCCATGGCCGAGGCCGGGCGGGACGACGAGTTCGGCCGGGGCTCCAAGGCGGTCGAGTTCGCCTTCCACGGACCGGCGGCCTCCGACCACCGGTTGCCCAATGCGCTCATGCACCCGCTCGACACGGGAGGGGAGTTGCACGCCATCGCCGTGGTGGGCACCACGTTCGACACCAACAGCGGGCCCCGTACCACCGGTGAGGGCCGGGTTCTCGGAGGCGCCGGTCCCATCGAGGGTCTCTACGGCGCCGGCAATTGCGTCGACTGCGTGTTCGGCGAGGGTTATCCGGGCGGCGGTGCGACCATCGGCCCGGGGATGGTCTTCGGGTTCCTCGCCGGGACCCACGCCGGGCGCCGGGCGGTCGCCACCGGGACGGGGCGATGAGGCTCACCTACCGGGACCTGCCGGCCGCCGCCTCGGGGCGGCCTTCCGTCGTCCTTCACGATCGGGGCGCGACCTCGGTCGATTGGGTCGCCGGGCTGGCCGAGGCCTGTGGCGCGGTGGGTCGGGTGGTGGCGCCCTTCGGCGATTATGGCTTCACCGCCAGCGGGATGGAACTCGCCGGCATCTGCTGGTATCGGACGGTCCCCGGGTTCGCCGGCCCCGATCCGCTCTCCTTGGCCCGGGCGGTGGTCCAGGTGGGCGACCTGCTCGACGACCTCGACCTCGACGAAACGGCACTCATCGGCTGGGGGCAGGGAGCCGTGGTGGCGCTCGGCGCCGGGTTGCTCCGGGTCGACCGGGTCAACTCCGTGGTGGCCATCGATACGGCGCCCACCCACGTGGAGGCACTCCCGGCCCGCCTGCTGACCCCGGCCACCCGCCCGCCGGTGCTGCTGATGAGTACCGTCGAGGAAGACGTCACCGCGGAAGGCACGTTGGCCGGCTGCGGCATCGAGGCCACTGGGTGGCACTGGCCCGGGGGCGCCGACGAGGACCGGGACAAGGCGATGGCCGAGCGGATCGGGAGGTGGCTGGGCGATGATTGACGCCGGAACGGATACGGGCACCGTGGCGCCGCGCCTCCCCGCACGGCCGGACGGCCCTGAGGTGCCTGACCGGTGGCGCCTGGGCCCCGCCTTCGTCCCCAAGGGCCGCTATATCGACCGCGACTTCCTCCAGCTCGAGCTCGAGCACCTGTTCCCGCGGACCTGGCTCAACGTGTGCCGGGCCGACGAGGTCGAGCAGGTCGGACAGTACGTCGACTTCGAGATCGGCGGTCAGTCGATCGTGGTGGTCCGGACCGAAGACGGTCTCAAGTCCTACTTCAACGCCTGCCGGCACCGGGGGACGCGCATCGTGCACGGGCAGGGCCGGATCGGCGAGTTCCGTTGCCCGTTCCACGCCTGGCGCTGGAACCTGGATGGCACGATCAAGTTCCAGGCCGACGCGGCCAACTTCGATCCCCGGCCGGCCGAGGAGCTCTGCCTGCCCGAATGCCGGGTGGCGACCTGGGGCGGATGGGTGTTCGTCGACATGAGCGGGGAGGCCGAGCCCCTCGAGGCATTCCTCGACCCCATCCCGACCCGCCTCGAGGGCTTCAAGCTCGAGGACATGCGCATCGCCTGGTACAAGTCGATCATCCTCCCGGCCAACTGGAAGACCGCTCTGGATGCGTTCATCGAGAGCTGGCACGTTCCGGGGACCCACCCGCAGCTACTGCGACCGGACAAGCGGGCGACGCCCCCGACCATCGCCGAGTGCGAAGCTTACGGCGCCACCTTCAACGAGCTCTTCCGGCTGCACTCCCGCCACGCCGACCTGTTCCGCTACGGGCCCGATGGGGACGCCACCAAGCTCCGGGGCAGCTACCGCTCGGATCCGTCGGCCATCCGGCACAACGTCGAGTACTCGCTGCGAGAGCTACGCGCCCTCTATCTCAAGACGGACCTGACCGCTGCCACCGAGTTGGTGACCACCGACGGCGCCGACGGCCCGATGGGCAACGCCATCTACCAGCGCCTCCGCCGCGACCACGCCCGGGCCGCCGGCATCGACTACCCGGACGTGACCGGTGAGCAGCTGAAGGGGGCCATGTACGACTGGCATCTGTTCCCGAACACGGTCTTCCTCATCGACATGGGCTGTTGCCTGACCTATCGGGCCCGTCCCAACGGGATGGATCCCGACACGTGCATCTTCGACGTCCAAGGGCTCGAGCTCCCTCCGGCCGGCGGGCTGGAGACGGCTGCACCCCAGCGCTTTGCCGATTGGCGCGACGGCGACATGGGGCAGGTCCTGAGCCAGGACTTCTCGAACATGTCAGAGGTGACCTCGGGCCTGCACTCACCGGCCTTTGACGGCCACCGGCTCAACACGGCTCAGGAGATGACGATCTGGAACTACCACCGGGCCATGGACGGCTATCTGTTCGGCTGAGCGAGAAGGGTTCTGTTCAGCTGAGCCAGAAGGTCTGTTCGGCTAGGTCAGGGGGTCGCAGAGGGGTCGCCACCCCTCGCCGGACCGAACGCCGGCCCACCGATATCCTCTTCGGGTGCCCGCGGTAACCGACGATGCGGCCTTCCCCACCCGGCTGACTCCCGAGTCGCAGGCCGAGCGAAGCCAGCTCATGGACGCAGCCTTGAAGGTGATGCGTCGGAACGGGTTCCAGGGGGCCAGCGTGCAGGACATCCTGGACCACGCCGGGCTCTCGACCCGTGCCTTCTACCGCCAGTTCCAGTCCAAGGACGATCTCCTTCTGGCCATGTTCCGCACCGCGTCCGACCCCGACGTCGAGCTGGTGACGAAGCGGGTGGGTGGCGCACCGACCGAAGTCGAGGCGGTGCGGGTGTGGATCGACGAGATGCTGGCCATCGCTTATGACCGACGGCGGATCCAGCGGCTCGTCATGTTCAACGCAGTGGCCCGCCAGGCGGTGGGGTACGACGCCGAAGAAGCTGCTCTGCAGGACCGGCTGGTCTCCCCCCTGCTGCAGGCGATTCGGCGTGGTTCGGCCGATGGCTCGTTCCCGGACACGGATCCCTTTCCGGATGCCTATTCGATCTTCGATCTCGTTTGGAGCGTGGCCGGTCCTCCTGCTCGGGCCCGGCGGGCCATGGACCGGGACCGGGCCCGATCCCACGTGCTCCGCTTCTGCCTTCCCGCCCTCGGCGTCAACCCTGACGTGTGAAGGGACCGGTTCGGGTCTCCATGCCGGGGCGGCGCGCTGCGTTGCATTCGGTCGTTGAACCGGTTGACGAGCCCCGGTCGAGTCGATCCCTTCTGGTGGAGTCGATGCCTTCTGTCGGAGTCCGTGCCTTCTGGGCGAGTCGCTGTTTCTGGTCGAGGCAAACCCTCCCGGTAGAGTGGGCCCATGCGGGTCGAGATCGACACGGAGCGTTGTACGGGGCACGGCCGGTGCTATTCGCTGGCGCCGGATGTCTTCGATTGCGACGATCGAGGCTATGGCACTGTCATCGACCCCGTGGTCGGGCCCGGGCTCGAGGAGCAGGCCCGGACGGCCGAGGCAAATTGCCCCGAGCGGGCTATCAGCCTCCAGCCCTGAGCGTGGCGACCGGGTGAAAACGGGATTGTCGCTGTCGCGGGGGAAGGGCTAGCCTCGCCTCTCGTGCACAACGGCAGCCGGTTGTCGGACGGTCGTCAGGGGGCGTCGTGGGCGCTGACGGGGGAGTAGCCCTGGCCGTCGAGGAGTCCCCATCGAAGGCTGAGGCCCAGGTGCTGCCGGCTGCGTCGGGCCTGCGCGAGGAGCTGAGCGACTGGCTACGGGACCATCTGACCCCGGAGATCGTGGCCGCCGGTCAAGCCGGCGCGCGCCACGGCGGGTCCCTCGAGATCCTGCGGGCCTGGAACCGGGACCTGGCTGACGCCGGTTGGGCCGCCATCGCGTGGCCGGCCGAATACGGGGGGAGGGATGCCTCGGTCGAGGACCAACTCGCTTACCACGAGGTGATGGCCGCCCATGGGGCACCCGGACCGGTCAACGTCATCGGCGTGGCCAACATCGCCCCGTCGATCATGGCATTCGGGACGCCCCAGCAGAAGAAACGGTTCCTCGGGCCGATGCTCCGCGGCGAGGAGATCTGGTGCCAGGGGATGTCCGAGCCCGATGCTGGCTCCGACTTGGCCTCGCTCCGGGCCAGCGCACAATCGGAGGGCGACGCGTTCGTGATCAACGGCCAGAAGACCTGGAACAGCCTGGGGCAATTCGCCGACTGGTGCCAGCTGTACGTGCGAACCGACCCGAGCGCACCAAAACACAAAGGGATTAGCTGCCTGCTGGTCGACATGCGCTCGGAAGGCGTGGAAGCCCGGCCGCTCCGGACGATGACCGGCGAGACCTCGTTTTCGGAATTGTTCTTCACCGACGTGCGGGTTCCGGTCTCCGGCCTCCTCGGTCCGCGCAACGAGGGTTGGCGGGTAGCGCTGACCACGCTCAGCCACGAACGGGCCGGCGTGGCCAAGCTCCATCTCAGTCTGTCCAATCGCTTCGACGAGCTTCTGGAGGCCGCCCGTCGGCGCGGGATCGAGCCGACGCCGATCACCCGTGATCGCCTCGTCCGTCTCTATGCCTCGATCTCATGCTTGCGGTGGATGGCCTCGCGAGAACTCGAGGCGATCGGGCGAGGTGGCCAACCGACGCCGGCGATGGGCAGCCTGACCAAGCTCATGTGGGCGCACGCCACCCAGGAGCTTGCCGAGGTGGCCGTCGACCTGCTCGGCACCGCCGGGCTCGACGGGTACTGGACCACCAACTTCGTCGCATCGCCGTCGGTGTCGATCGCCGGTGGCACGGGCAACATCAATCGGAACATCGTTGCCGAGCAGGGCCTCGGCCTGCCCCGTGAGCGATCGGGATGACCGAAGCCGGCGATGTGAGCGAAGTTGGCGAGGTGAGCGAAGTCGGCGAAATGAGAGAGTGTGGGCTAGGGCGATGAGTTCCGTCTGGAGCTACGAAGACAAGCGGGTCATCGTGAGCGGAGGCGGGGGGGCCGGTATGGGCGCGGCCACGGTCGAGGAGCTCGATCGGCTCGGGGCCGAGATCCACGTCCTCGACCTCAAGGAGCCCCCCGTCAAGGTGGCCGGGTATCACTCCGTCGACCTTCGCAATCCGGGCGCCATCAACACGGCGGTCGAGGCCATCGGTGGTCGGGTCGACGCTTTGTTCAACTGTGCCGGGTTGCCCGGCGGACGCTTCTCCGACCTCGACACCATGACGGTCAATTTCGGCTCTCTGCGTCACCTGACCGACCTCGTCGTCGACCGCATGGAGGCGGGGGGCGCCATCGCCAGCATCTCTTCGGGGGCCGGCGCGGGCTGGATGGCCAACGTCGCCAAGTGGATGCCGCTCGTCACGTGTAGCGGGTTCGACGAGACCGTTCGCTGGCTCGAGGAACACCCTGAGGAGATCGCCACCGGGTACGCGCCGTCCAAGGAGGCCATCATCGTCTGGACGATCTGGCGCTCCTTCGAGCTCGGCAAACGAGGCATCCGGATCAACTGCACCAGCCCCGGACCGACCGACACGCCGATGATGCCCGACTTCGAGGAGCAGGTGGGCAAGGCCTTCATGGACAACTACCCGATCCCGCTCGGCCGCCGGGCCACACCCGACGAGCAGGCCTACCCGCTCATCTTCCTCAACTCCGGAGCGGCGGCCTCCATCACCGGCGAGAACATCCTGACCGATGGGGGCACCATGGGGGCGATGACGGTGGGGACCCTCGACATCTCGGCCTTTGCCTTCCCCGAGAGCTGAGCCGAATCCCTCCCGGACTTCCCCGACGACCAGAACGAGACACAACGAGAAGGCATGAAAAGGAGACGACAGTGAAGGGCATCATGAACGGCATACGGGTGGTCGAGGTGGCTGCCTGGACCTACGTGCCGATTGCCGGAGCGGTCCTCGCCGAATGGGGCGCCGACGTGATCAAGATCGAGCATCCCGAGTCGGGCGACCCCCAGCGTGGCCTGGTCAGCTCGGGACTCGTCCCGAGCGGCCCGGGCGGGGTCAACCACATGATCGAGCTGCCCAACCGGGGCAAGCGGAGCATGGGCCTCGACCTCAAGTCCGAGGAGGGTCACGAGATCCTGCTCAAGCTGGTGGAAGGGGCCGATGTCTTCCTGACGAACTTCCGCCCGCAGGCTCGCCACAAGCTCAAGATCGACGTGGACGATCTTCGGGCGGTCAACCCCAACCTCATCTACGTCCGAGGTTCGGGACTCGGCCAGCGCGGGCCCGAGGCCGAGCGTGGCGGCTATGACAACTCGACCTGGTGGGGAAGGGGCGGCCCGGCCGACATCATCACCCCACCCGGTCAGTACCCCACCAGCCAGCCCGGTCCGGGTTTCGGGGACGTGATCGGCGGGCAGATCATCGCCGGCGGCATCGCGGCGGCCTTGTTCCACCGCGAGCGCACCGGGGAGACGCTGGTCGTCGACAATTCGCTGCTGGCCAACGGGTCGTGGGCCATCGGGGCCACGGTCCTCGCCGCCGGGCTGTTCGGCTTCTCCCGGATGCCCCAGGGTGACCGGCGCAGGATGCCCAACCCGCTGGTCAACAACTACAAGACCAAGGATGACCGGTTCATGTCCTTCGTCATGCTCGAGTCCGACCGCTACTGGGCCGACCTGGTCACGAAGATCGGCCACCCGGAGCTGGTCGATGACCCCCGGTTCGTGGACTCGGCCGCCCGGGCCCAGAACTGCGTCGAGTGCACCACCGTCCTGGACGAGATCTTCGCCACCAAGACCCTCGAGGAGTGGAAGCCCATCATGCTGAAGGTCGAGGGGGTGTGGGCTCCCGTGCAGACCGCCGACGAGCTGCTCACCGATCCGCAGGTCCTCGCCAACGGCTATCTCCGAGACGTCGAGTCCGCCGGCGGGACGACGTTCAAGATGGTCGCATCACCTTTGCAATTCGACGAGGAACCGCCCGACCTGACGCGGGCTCCCGACCACGGGGAGCACACCGACGAGCTCCTCGAGGAACTCGGGTTCGACACCGAAGCCATCCTCGATCTGAAGATCAAAGGCGCGGTGCTCTGACCAGCTCAGCGCAGCCGCCACTCGATCCGCGTACCGGAGGCGAACCGCTCCTGGCCCTCGGCCAGGGATGCGGCGTCGGTGCCGATATTGGTGAACAGGAACGCCTGGTCCAGCGCCTGGCGTCGGGAGAGCTCCAGTCCCGTCCACAGGGCGCGGACGGTGCCGCCGACCGCCAGTGCGGGCTGATCGGCGATGGCCCGGGCCGCCCACGCAACGCGATCGTGGAGCTCGTCGAGGGGGGCGATCTCGGAGACCAGGCCGATCTGGTGGGCCCGTTGTGCCGACATGCGCTCGTTGGCGCCGAGCAGGGACAGCCGCACCACCTCCTGGAAGGGCATTTTGTGGAGGAGGTTGATGGGCTCGAAGGCGGCAGGCATCCCGTAGGTAACGTGGGGATCGAAGAAGGTGGCGTGATCGGCGGCGATGATGAAGTCGACCTCGCCCAGGATGTAGAAGGCACCGCCACAGGCCATCCCGTTGACGGCTGCAACGATCGGCTTCCAGAGGTCGTTCGACTTGGGACAGACGGACTTGCCCGGGTCGTCGAAGTCCCACGGGGTGTTGTACCCGGGGAGCTTGCCCGGCGGGAGCTCGTCGATCGACTGGATCTCCCCGCGGTCCAAGCCGGTGCAGAAGGCCTTGTCCCCGCTCCCGGTGAGAACGATGCAGCGGACATCGTCGTTGGTGCGGAGCACCGCCCACAGGTCGCGGAGCTCCGACTGCATCACCGAGTCGAACGCGTTGTAGGCCTCCGGCCGGTTGAGGGTGATCCAGGCCACACCATCGGATTCGTCGTAGAGAAGGGTCTTGGGAGAACCGTCGGGCATGCGGGGATGCTATCGGCGAGCGGCACGGTGGGCCCAGGATGACGGACGGGATGGAAGGAGTGGCGCCCGCCACCTGGGGCGAGGTGGACGCGGCACTCCTGAGCCACGTCGCTGTGGTCTCACCCCACTTCGACGACGCCGTGATGGGCACCGGCGACTTCCTCGGTCGTCACCCCGGGTCGGTGGTGATCACGGTCTTCGGTGGCCGCCCGCCGATGTACCCGGATCCACCCACGCCTTGGGACGCGTCAGGCGGGTTCACGAGCGGCGACGATGTGGTCGGCGTTCGCCAGCAGGAGGACCGGCGTGCTCTGTCGGTGTACGACGCCGAGCCGCACTGGCTGGACTTCTCCGACCACCAGTACCTCGACCCGGCCGATCGTCCGAAGCCGGCACAGGTCGCGCCGGCCCTGGTCGAGGCGGTACGCAGGGGCGGGTTCTCGAGCGTCATGTTCCCGATGGGGCTCGGCAACCCCGACCATGATGTCGCCCACCAGTCGGGGCTGCTGGCCCGCGAGGCGCTGTGCGGCGAGCTGCCGGAGGTGGCGTGGTTCTGCTACCAGGACGCGGGCTACTCTGGCCTGCCGGGGTTGCTGGCCTGGCGGGTGCGCCAGCTCTTCAACGGCGGTCTCTGGCCGACGCCGGCACTCGTCCCGGTCGCCCCGGACATCGATCGCAAACGGCGTGCCATCTGGTGCTACACCAGCCAGATCCCGCCACTCGAGGCTGAGCACGCGCTCTCGGACCGACTCGAGGCCCGGGCCGGCGAGCAGTATTGGAGACTGGCTCCGCCCCCCGAGGGCTGGGAGGTACTCGCCGGTGTCCCGTGACGTTGGGAGAGGACTGGGGGAGTCGGCCCGTCGTGGGAACGAGTCCCTCCGGCTAGGTTCGGGCGGGTCGGATTGCTCGTGCCGACCGGGCACTGACAAGGCCGGGCCACTGACGGAGCGGACCACTCGCAGAGCGGACCACTGACAGAGCAGGCCACTCGTAGAGCGGACCACTGACAAGGAGAGGATCAGATGACCACAGCAGGTCGCGAAGCCGTCATCGTTGACACATTGCGTACGACGTTCGGGAAGCGCGGTGGGGCGCTCGCTCACTGGCACCCGGCCGACTTGCTCGGCTTCGCGATCACCTCGCTACTCGGGCGCACCGGGGTTGACCCCGGCCGCATCGACGATGTCATCGGGGGCTGCGTCGGACAGGTGGGGGAGCAGAGCACCAACGTCACGCGCAATGCCTGGGTGTCGGCCGGGCTGCCCCAGCACGTCCCGGCCACCACGGTCGATCGGCAATGCGGCTCGTCCCAGCAGGCAGTTCACTTCGCCGCCGCCGGGGTGGCGGCCGGCCACTACGACATGGTGGTGGCCTGTGGAGTCGAGTCGATGAGCCGGGTACCGATGGCCACCAATGCCAAGGGCGGCACCGGGCCGTTCCCGCCCTCGTTCCTGACAAGCGTGGACGGGCGGCTGTGGACCCAGTTCCGGGTGGCCCAGGTGCTGGCTGACCGGTACGAGATCACCCGGGAGGAGATGGACGAATTCTCCCTCGAGAGCCACCGGCGCGCCGCCGCCGCTTGGGACGCCGGGACGTTCAGCCGCGAGGTGGTGCCGGTCCCCCTCCGGGCCGAGGACGGGTCCTTCACGGGTGAGTCGCTCGCGATCGACGAGGGCATCCGCCGCGGCGGCACCCTCGAGAAGCTGGCCGCATTGCCGCCGGCCCAGTCGTGGGAGCCCGAGACCGCACCGGACATTACCGCCGGGAACTCCTCGCAGATGAACGACGGAGCGGCGGCCATGCTCATCGCCGATCGATCCGTTGCCGAGCGACTGGGCCTGCCGATCCGCGCCCGTTTCGCCCACTTCGCCGTGGCGGCCGAGGATGCCGCCATCGTGCTCTCGGCCCCGGTTCCGGCCACCCACCGCCTGTTGGAGCGGTCGGGGATGAAGATCGGCGACTTCGACGCCGTCGAGTGCAACGAGGCCTTCGCCGCCATCGCCCTCATGTGGGCGCGCGCCTTCGACCCCGAGCCGGAAGTGCTCAATCCCCACGGCGGGGCCATCGCCATCGGGCACCCCCTCGGTGCCTCCGGAGTTCGCCTGATGGGATCACTGCTCACCCGACTGGAGACGATCGGCGGCCGCTTCGGATTCCAGACCATGTGCGAAGGGGGCGGACAGGCCAACGCCACGGTCATCGAGCGGATCGCCTGACCCGGGCCGCCATCGGCCCCTACCGGTTCGCCCTCGGCCACTACCGGTTCGCCCTCGGCCCTTACCGGCTCGCCCTCGGCCACTACCGGCTCGCCCTCGGCCACTACCGGCTCGCCCTCGGCCACTACCGGCTCGCCCTCGGCCACTACCGGCTCGCCCTCGGCCACTACCGGCTCGCCCTCGGCCACTACCGGCTCGCCCTCGGGCCGCCACCGGGCGGCTCCCCGCACTCCCGCCCCGCTACGGCGAGGGTCGGACCCGCTCGACCAGCTCGGCCGATTCGCGCGCCCGCTGGCGGAACACCTCGGCCGGGTCGGCACCGTCGTCGACCAACACACCGGCGACGTGCTCCACGAACATCCCGACCAGCATGGCCCGCAACATCCGGGCCATGGCCATCTGTTGTTCGGGCGTGCACAGGTCTGGTCGGTGGTCGGCCAGCCAGCGCTGGAGCGAGACCTGGGTGGCCCGGAACAGGTCGATGCCGACGGCGTGGGCCGTCTCGTCGCCCCGCAGGACCTCGCCCAGCATGAGCCGGACGAAGTCCTCCACCTCCAGCATCGAGACCAGGATGTCAGCGAGTAGGTCGGCGAGCCCGGTGGCCTCGTCCCGGGCCAGGGTCGGCGGGGTGGCGGCGACCAGGTCGTCGACGAACCCGTGTTCCTGCAGAATGGCCACCAGAAGCTCCCGCTTGGAGGGGAAGTAGTGATAGAGAGAGGCCACATTGAGCCCGGTCGCTCCGGCCAGGTCGCGCATGCTCGTCCCGTCCACGCCGTTCTGGGCCATCAGCGAGAGGGCGACGGAGAGGATGTGCTGGCGCTGGGTCGACCCCTCGGGTCGGGAGGTCGGGCGGTCGGTCGACGGATTGGGCACCGCTCCATTGTCGGGCCAATCGACGCTCCCGTAAAACCCCGCCTCGCGGGGGGTGCGTGGCGCCCCAACGAACGTTCGATTATCCTGGGCGGCACGTAGCGCAGCGGGGACCGGCGAGCCCTGGGTCACCCATGCGCAATGCCGAGGAGGCTGGATCCATGTCGACGATGACTGGGCCGACGGGGTCCGACGAACGGATCGCCCGGTTCGACCCGTTCGAGCTCCAGGACACGGTGTCGGGCAACGTGCGCGACCCCTACCCACGCATGCACGAGCTGTGCCGGCAGAGCCCGGTGCACGTTGGGGCAATCGACCTCGGCGACGACGAGGAACTGCCCGAAGTGGGGCCGCCCCTGCCCGTCACCGTCTTCGGCTACGACGAGGTGGTCCAGGTACTGCGCGACAACGAGACCTACTCGTCGACGGTGTACGAGGGCGTGATGGGGCTGGTCATGGGCCGGACCATCTTGCAGATGGACGAGCCCGACCACCGGCTCCACCGAGCCCTGGTGTCACCCACCTTCCGCTCGAAGATCCTCCAGCGCTGGGAGGAGGGGCTGGTGCGCCGTGTGGTCGACGAGCTGGTCGACGGCTTCGTCGACCAGGGGCATGCGGATCTGGTGCAAGAAGTCACCTTCAACTTTCCGGTTCAGGTCATCGCCCAGATCCTCGGACTCCCTCGGTCGGACTTCCCGATGTTCCAGCGCTGGGCGATCGCCATCACCAGCGTGACGGCCAACTGGGACCGGGGTATCGCCGCCTCGGAGGCCTTGCGGGACTACTTCGCCGGGGTGCTCGAGGAGCGGCGCCGCCAGCCGGCCGACGACCTGATCAGTGAGCTGGTAGTAGCCGAGGTCGAAGGGAGGAGATTGGAGGACGAGGAGATCTACTCCTTCCTCCGGCTGTTGTTGCCGGCCGGTGTCGAGACCACCTACCGCGCCTCGGGCAGCATGCTCTACGGCTTGCTGACCAATCCGGACCAGCTTCAGGCGGTCGTCGCGGACCGTGATCTCATCCCTCAGGCTTTCGAGGAAACCGTGCGCTGGGAACCGCCCGTCACCGTCATCCTGCGGCGGGCCACCCGCGACGCCGAGCTCGCCGGTGTGCCCATCGAGCAGGGCGCCGACGTGGCTCTACTCCTGGGGGCGGCCAACCGAGACGAGCGCAAGTACGAGGACCCGGACCAGTACGACATCTTCCGCGCCTCGCACCAGCATGTCGGCTTCGGCTTCGGCATCCATGTCTGCCTGGGGATGCACCTGGCCCGGATGGAGACCCGGATGGCGATGAACGCCCTGTTCGACCGCCTTCACGACCTGCGTCTTGACCCGGCACCCGACCAGGACCTGCACATCAAGGGAATGGCGTTCCGTTCGCCCATCGCCCTTCCGGTGGCCTTCACCCCGGCTTGAGAGCTGGCTGTCCCGGCTTGATCGGGTGCGCCAGCACGGTTTCGGGCTGGTGAGCAGACCGGTCTGCGCGGTAGCGGTTCCTGACGATTAAGCCGATGACCGCCAGCAGGAGCGCGGCCGCCACCAGGAGGACGAGGCGCCGTCGCCAATGACCCCTGTCGGAACGAGCGCCATGGTTGTCGTCTGGAACAGTCACGGAGGCGGGCGACGAGTGGTGGTCAGGTCGACCATGTTACTGCCGGGGGCGCCAACGGGGCCGCGCTTCCCGCCGGGGTTCAAGCTACCGAGGCGAATCTCTTCCGAGGCAGGCATCTTGAGAACCGGCAAACGGGGGTTTGGGTCAGGGGGGTGAGGGGAACCTATCGAAAGGTGCCGCGTCCATCCGAACGGAGGGGTTGAAGATGCCGCAACAAGACTGGAGCCACAAACGCGAACGCCAGTACGACCATATCAAGAAGGGTCTGCTCGACCGGGGCGAGTCCGATCGAGAGGCAGAGGAGATAGCCGCGCGAACCGTCAACAAGGAGCGGGCGCGCTCTGGAGAGAGTCGATCGGCAAGCCGAGAGTCGATGGATGACATCTCCTCCGGCCGAAGGGGCGGGTTGCGGTCCCACCGAGGTCCTGGTGGGCGGACCCGGGCGCAGCTCTACCAGGAAGCCCAGCGCAAACACGTACGGGGTCGTTCCAGGATGTCGAAGGCAGAATTGGAACGCGCGGTCGGTCGTTGAGGGACCGCCATGAGCGATCAGGTCGGCCCCGTTTCGTACTCGAGTCCGAAACGGGGGCCTGACCCATGAAGGCACAGAACATCGATTCGATCGAGGAGCGGCTGGAGCCTTTCGTCTCCCAGGTGGACTGCTCACTCCTGGTGGTGACCACCGGCGACGACGAGCCGACTGGTTGCCTCGTCGGCTTTGCCACCCAGTGCAGCATCGAACCGCGGCGGTTCATCGTGTGCATCTCAAAGGTGAACCACACGTTTGCCGCCGTCGATCGCTCGGGCGCTCTCGCGCTTCATCTGCTGCGGGAGGATCAGACGCCACTGGCCTCGCTGTTCGGAGAAGAGACGGGCGACATCGTCGCAAAGTTCGCTCGCTGCAGCTGGCACCCGGGCCTCACCGGTGTTCCGGTGCTCGACGATTGCGCAGCGTGGATCGAAGGGAGGATCATTGATCGCTTCGATGTTGGTGACCACGAGGCGATCCTGGTGCAGCCCCTTGACGGTGGGGGAGAAGTGGTAAGTCGGGTCCTCACGGCCCAGCATTCGCCCAAGTTCCGTCCAGGCCATCCGGTCGGGGATTGAGCCCGTCACCCGCGATGTGTCCCACCCTGGCCGATGATCGGACCGATCCGGGGCGCCACGAGTCGGCCGAGGAACGTGCGGACCGAAACCTCATGGAGCTCCTCCAGGAGCTCCGGGTCGCAGCCATCGGCATCCAGGTGCTGTTCGGCTTCCTCCTCTCCCTCCCGTTCAGCGCCCGGTTCGCCAGGCTGGATGCCGCGCAGAAGCAGCTGTACATCATCTGTGTCGTGCTCGCGGCGCTGGCGATCGGACTTCTGTCGGCTCCCGTGGCGTATCACCGGGTTGTCTTCCGCCAGGGCAAGAAGGACCGTCTGGTGCAGATTGCGAATGGACTGGCGCTTGCCGGACTGTGCGTGGTCGGGCTGGACCTTTCATGTTCGGTACTGCTGGTGACCGGAGTCGTCTTCACCGGAGCACCGGTGCTCGCGGTATCGACCTCCGTGCTGGGCATGTTCGGAGTTCTGTGGTTCGCCGTTCCCGTCTTCTTCGGCCGACTGGCTCCGCGCAACAGCCGTCGCTGACTGAACTGCCCTGTTGTCTCGGAGGCCCGGCGGGCGGGCCATCGTGGGTGGTCCCGGCTCGCCGCGCCGGCTCGGTGTCCTGGCTGTGCCCAAGTTCTGACCGGACTGGCGGCAGTCAGAATCGACTGTTGGCCATGCAGGGACATGCAGGGACATGCAGGGGCATGCAGGGACATGCGGGGCCATACGGGGCGAGCAGGTAGTTGTTTGCCATCGGGTTTGGGCGGGTAAGAAAACGTTCAGTGGGGCGCAGAGCGGCTGGAGGCGAGCGTTGACGCTGAAGCGCAAATCCAGTAGCACGCGCCTCCTCCAGGAGCCACGAGCAGAGCACTCAAACTGATGAAGTCCTCCGACTGATGGATTGTTGGTTGGAGCAAAGGCTCGGTGCGCTCGAAGAAGGGAGCGGAAGGAGGCGTTGAAGTTGTCAGTGGCATCTCTCTCGAAGAGCGATCGAAGCGGGTTTGTCGAGTTTGCCCGAACACGTGACGAGAGGCTGCGTCACAATCTGATCGAGACTCATCTCGGTTTGGCCTATCACCTCGCCCGTCGTTTTCGCGGCTCCGAAGGTCTGGACGATGACCTGTTCCAGGTCGCATCGATGGCGCTGGTCAACTCAGTCGATCGATTCGATCCGGACCGAGAAGTTGCTTTCAGCACGTTCGCCACTCGAACAATCCTCGGCGAGCTCAAGCGGTACTTCCGCGACAAGACCTGGGGCGTGCGAGCGCCAAGGCGCCTGCAGGAGCTGTGCCTCGAAGTGGGGCACGTCACCGAGATGCTGACGCAGGAGTTCGGCCGGGCGCCGACGGTGGCGGAGATATCGGAGCTGACCGGCAGCTCGGAGGAGGCGGTTCTCGAAGCCCTCGAGGCCGGCCGGAACTATCGCATGGCTTCGATCGATGCCACGGATCACGAGTCGCGGTCCTTGGCCGAGCAGATCGGCGAGATCGACCTCGGATACAGGACTACCGACCACCGGATCGACCTCGACGACGCCATTGCTCATCTCCCCGGGCGCCAGCGCAGAATCATAAGTCTGCGATTTGTCGAGGAGCTGACGCAATCGGAGATCGCGGACCGGCTCGGGATCAGCCAGATGCATGTGTCCCGGCTCTTGGCCAAGAGCCTCGAAGAGCTACGAGGATCGCTCGTTCCCGCGGCATGAGCAAACTGAGGCCGTTGTCTTTGATCAACCGATTAGTCGAGCCCCGTACGGGACAGAGGAGAGCCAATGCGCAAACTGATGATCGCCGGAGCAGCAACGGCTGGTTTCATCTTCGGCTCATGGGCTGGTCGACGGCCCTATGAGACGCTTCGCCGGCAAGCCGGAAGGCTGGGTGCGGGCCCGGACCGGACCGAGCCGAAGTGGCTGAAGTCCTGGGGCTCGGGAGGCAACAGTCCAGTCAACGATGTCAGGGCCAGGGTTGAAGCTCCCGCCGGCACCTCCACATCGAGCTCGCAATCGTGGCCGTCGCACGCCGCTGTCTAGGTGTAGTGCCTTGTGACGTTGCTCGGCGACGGCTTGGCAGGACTGGACGAGGCGAGCTGATTGCCTGACATTGTTGAAGCTCTGAGGCACGATCACTGGTCGATCCACCAGCTGCTCCATCGGTTCGACTCCCTCGGATCGGGGGACCGGTCGGAGTGGTTCGATCAGCTGCGCCAAGTCATCGTGCGACACGAGGGCGCCGAAGAGCGGAGCGTCTATCCAGCCGTGCGGGATGCGGCATCCGAGGAGCACATCAACTCTCGCGATCACACCGACTCTCACAAGGGTGTCGCCTCCCACAGGCACAGCGGAGCCGCGGAAGGACGCTGTCTCTCACGACCACGGGCTCGACGATCGCCTGGCGGAGCAGGCAGGAGCCCATGACCTCATCGCCCGGTTGGAGACTGTCAAGAGTGAGACCGAAGCGTTCCGAAAGGGCTTCCTGAGATTGAGACGGGCCCTTCTGGACCACGTCGAGCAGGAGGAGCGCACCCTCATCCGGTTGATCGAACAGAGCAAGAGTCTCGAGGAGCGCCACGAGATGGGCCGCCACTACGAACGTGCAAAGCACGGCGCCCGCCGATCGACGCCGCAGACTGCCGGCTAGCGAACCTCGCCAACGATGTTCTGCCCGCTAACCGAGCACCTCGGGGTTGACCACGTTCAGCGGCTTCGCTCCGGCCAGTAGCCGACACAGGTCTTCGGCGATGACCCGGGTATGGTTCGACTCGGTGTCGTAGGTCGCCCCTCCGATGTGGGGTGTGAGCACCACTGAGGGGAATTCAGTGAGGGGATGGTTCGTAGCCAGGGACTCCCCTTCGAAGTGGTCCAGCCCGGCGGCAGCGACCTTGCCCGATCGAAGCGCCGTGACGAGTGCATCGGTGTCATGCAGTGCGGCCCTCGCGGTGTTGAGGAAGACCACCCCGTCCCGCATGGCGGCGAACTGGTCGGCACCGATCATGGCAGTCGTCTCGGGGGTCACCGGCGCGTGCATCGAGACCACGTCCGAGCGCTCGAGAAGCTCCTCGAGGGAGACGGTCGCCTCGGGCGCGTAAGGGTCGTAGGCGAGCACTTCCATCCCGAGTCCCCGCAACCGCCAACGCGTGGCTCGCCCGACTGCCCCCAGGCCGACCA
This sequence comes from uncultured Acidimicrobiales bacterium, assembly GCA_963710495.1. Classification (GTDB taxonomy): domain Bacteria; phylum Actinomycetota; class Acidimicrobiia; order Acidimicrobiales; family RAAP-2; genus Bog-756. Next base: position 323,272 of record CAVQAI010000009.1, on the reverse strand, counting down.
GTCCGGCCGTCTGCCCGGCCACCTCGAAAGCACGGAAGCGCTGGTAGGGGATCGTCCCGTCCTTGTAGATCTGACCGGCCCGCACATCGGCGTCGGCCGGTATCAGGCCCCGGGTACAGGCAAAGAGCAGCGCCACGGCCAGTTCGGCCACCGCGTCTGCGTTGCGGCCCGGAGCCCGTAGCACCGGGATACCTGCCGCGGTGGCAGCGGCGACATCGACGTTGGTCGGGTCACCACGGCAGCTGCCGACTGCCACCAAGGGCAGCTCGAAGAGGGGACCGGCACACCGGTCGCTCTCGACGATGACGATTGAGGCGCCCTCCTTGGCCACCCGCTCGGCGAGTTGTTCGGCATTGAAGATGCGAAGCGTCGGTTGGTCGAGCCACGAATCGACGGTGAGGTCGGCCAGCTGTGACAGCAGCTCCAGCCCCGGCCCGCGCACCGCGGCGGTTACCAGGGCCTTGGGTCGGGCTCTTGACATGGGTTCGGCGCTCCTTGCTTGTGTGGCTGGGTCGGGTTGGCTGCTCGTGTGACTTGGTCGGACTGGGTGCCGGGGTGGGTTGGTGGGTGTCGGAGGTGTCGGTCGGGTGTGCTCGGGGTGCTCCATCGATGGGATCGACAGGTACTGGACCAACCTCAGCCTCGGCTTGCCGAGGCCGGGTTGGTCGTGCGTGCGACCGATTCCTCGTCCACGTTGCCCTCGGCCATGGCGATCATGCCCCTCATGAAACCGTCGAAGTCCGATGTCTTCATCTCCACGACGGCCTTCATGTCCGGCAGGTAGTGCTCGAACGCCGGGCTGGTCAGGCAGTCGACGATCCCCACCGCCACCTCCTCGGCGGGAACCAGGGGGCCGGTGTACAGGGGTGCGTCGTTGCCGGGCTGGTCCCAGATCTCGGTGTCGATGGCGCCGGGCAGCACGAGCCGGACTGCGACGCCGGTCCCATGCAAGTCGGCCGCCATCGACTCGCTCCATCCGGCCAGGGCGAACTTCGAGCCGCAGTAGGCGGCCTCACTGGCGATGCCCAGTCGCCCACCGAGGCTCGAGACGTTCACGATGACGCCGGATCGCCGTTCGAGCATGCCGGGGAGGAGGGCGAGGGAGATGGCCACCGGAGACAGGTAGTTGACGGCCATGGTCCGGCGGACCTCATCCATGGTCAGCCTCTGGACGGGCCGGCGCATCGGGGCTCCGGCGTTGTTGACAATCACATCGACCGGGCCGAGTTCGGCGTCGATCGACCGGGCCACCTGGGCGGCATGTTCGGGATCGCTCAGGTCGGCGGGCCAGGCGCGCGATTCCGGCGCGGTGCCGACGCAGTCGGCCAGCACGCCCTCGAGCCGTTCAGCCCGCCGGGCCACGAGAGCGACGGTCGTGCCGCGGGCGGCTAGCAACCGGGCCGTGGCGGCTCCGATCCCGGACGACGCGCCGGTGACCAAGGCCACCGATCCCGAAGGGCTCATGACGCCCCCGGCACCGTGACGGTATCGGTATCGGTGCCCGAACGCAGGAGGGATCCCGGGAGGTCTCCGGTGAAGGCCCCATGGGTGGTGATCTCGGTCCCGTTGACCAGAACGTGCTCGATTCCTTCGGCTTCGGCGTAGAGGCGATTGGCCTTGCCGGGCAGGTCGCTCCGAGTGCGCTCGGGGCCGTGACCCACCCGACCGGGGTCGAACAGCACGAGGTCGGCGAAGCCTCCGGCCGTCACTCGGCCGCGGTCACGCAAACCGTAGAGGCGGGCGGGCACCTCGGTCAGCTGGTGGACCGCTGCCTCCCAGTCGAGGAGACCGCGCTTGCGAACCCCCTCACCCAGCAGGGATGTCGAGTAGATCGCTCCGCACATCGTGTCCAGGTGGGCTCCGGCGTCCGAACCACCGACCACGGTGCGGGGATCGAGCCAGGCCTTGGCCCGAAGCTCCCAGTCGGCCTCGCTCTCCGGTATCGGAGGACGCAGGCCGGTGCGCAGCCCGTCGGCCACCACCACATCCAGCATGGCGTCGAATGGGTCCTGGCCACGCTCGGCGGCGACCTCGCCCACCGTGCGCCCCTCGCAGGATGCGTTGGCCGGTTCGAACACCTCCTCGAAACGGAGCGCCGGCCAGCGGGCAAGTGCACCGAGGATGCCGGCCTCCTTGGAATGGGCCCCCTCGTCCAACCGTCGCCTGACCTCGGGATCGGAAAGGGCGGCGATGCGCTGCGGTATCGGTAGGGCCAGCGTCTCGCGCCAGCCTGGCAGGCCGTCGATGATGGCGCCGTTGAGGAACGACAGGCGGATCTGGAGGGTGTGGGGCATGGTCAGGGCGACCACGGTGGCCCCACGCTCGGCCGCCGCCGTTGAAGCCGCCAACTGGTGATCCATGGCACCCGGATTGAGCGACGAGACCCCCAGCACGTTCCAGTTGACGGGCCGGTTGGCGAGGAGCGAGAGCGTTGCCATCAACTCGACCTCGTCGTCGCTGAAGCCGTTGATGCACCCCGGCAGGATCAGCTCGAGTGTCGTACCGGCGTGGTCCCGCACGGCGCGGGCCAGGGCTTCGAGCTCACCCCGACCGGCCGACCGAGACGGCACCGGATGGCCTTCTCCGTCGTTGTGGGTGTGCGCTTGCGAGGTGGAAACACCGAGGGCGCCCTCGTCCATGGACCGGTGGGCGAGGGCGACCATCGCGTCGATGTCATCGGCAGTGGCCTCGCCGTCAACCGCGGCGTCACCCATGGCGGAGCGGCGGATGGTGGAGTGTCCGACCAAAAAGCCAGCGTTGACTCCGAGCCGGCCCTCGAGCCGGCCGACCCAGTCGCCGAACGATGTCCACGACCAGTCGAGCCCCTGTTCGAGCGCGGCCAGCGGCATACCCTCGACTCTGGCCATCATGCGCGACAGGTAGCCGGAGTGGTCGGGGCCGGCCGGAGCCAACGAGAAGCCGCAATTGCCGCCGATGACGGTGGTGACCCCGTGCAGCGGAGAGGGGCTCGCCGCCGGGTCCCAGAAGAGCTGCGCGTCGTAGTGGGTGTGAAGGTCGACGAACCCAGGCGCCACCATCAGGCCGGTGGCGTCGATCTCCCGGGCGCCTTGCTCGTCGACCTCACCGATCGCGGTGATCCGCCCCTCGTGGACGCCCACGTCGGCCCGCTGCGAGGGTCCACCGGTCCCGTCCACCACCGTTCCCGACCTGATCACGAGATCCAGCACGTCGTCACCTCCCATGTCCCGGCATCGACGCGGTCCGCGCCGGGCGCCTTCGACGCACCTGCGACCGAAGCGCCCGGGCCAACGATGCGCGATGAGAACGTCATTTTCGGAGCACATGATAGCTTCGTTGGTGCCATGGCGACCGGGGCAGTCGACGCGAGGGATTCGGACGCCGGCAGCGACTCGGGTGAGTCGGTGCTGCTGCCCGATCCCGCGCCGCGGACGATCCTCGTCCCGGTCATCTCAGTGGACGACCACCTCATCGAGCCGCCGGGCCTGTTCGAGGGTCGCATGCCCGCCACTCTGGCTGAGCGGGCGCCGCACGTAGTCGAGACACCCGGTGGCCCGGAGGTCTGGGTCTACGAGGAGCGCACCTACCCCAATATCGGGCTCAACGCCGTGGTGGGCCGGCGCCGCGACACCTGGAGCATGGAGCCGGCGCGCTTCGACGAGATGCGGCCAGGCTGCTACGACATCGAGGCCCGGATCGAGGACATGGACCTCAACGGCGTGTGGGCCTCGCTCTGCTTCCCGTCCCTCGTCGCCGGATTCTGCGGTGCGGTGTTCTCGGGTTCGAGCGATCCCGAGCTGGGATTGGCCTGCGTGCGGGCCTGGAACGACTGGCATATGGAGGAGTGGGCCGGAGCCCACCCCGAGCGAATCATCCCTCTGCAACTTCCCTGGCTGGCCGATGCATCGGTGGCAGCCGACGAGGTGCGGGCCAACGCGGAGCGCGGCTTCAAGGCGGTCAGCTTTCCCGAATTCCCAGCCCAGTTGGGCTATCCCTCGATCTTCACTGATGCCTGGGATGCATTCTTCCTGGCGTGCGAGGAGACCGGGACCGTGGTCTGCCTCCATACCGGCGCGTCGTCCTGGGCCCCACTGCCCTCGCCAGACCCACCGTTCGAGTTACTCCCCACCCTCTTCCCGGTGAACGCACTGGTGGCTGCAGCCGAGTGGGTGTGGTCGGGGGTCCCACTTCGCTTCCCCGAGCTGGCCGTAGCGTTTTCGGAGGGCGGGATCGGTTGGGTACCGATGCTCATCGATCGGCTCGACTACGTGCTGCAGCACTCGGCTTCGGGCTCTGCGTCAAACCATTGGCCTTCGGATCTGCTACCGAGCGAAGTACTCAAGCGCAACTTCTGGTTCTGCACGATCGACGACCCATCGGTGGTGGATCTCCGCGAGCGGATCGGTCTGGACCACATCATGGTGGAGAGCGACTATCCGCACGCCGACTCGACCTGGCCCGACACCCAGGCCGTTCTCGCGGCAAGCATGGGTCACCTCCCCCCCGACGAGTTGCGCCGGATGGCCGCCGGCAATGCGGCTGACCTCTTCCGACACCCGCTCCCCGAGGCTGACGACTGGCGTCCGCCCGCGCGCCGGCCCCCCGTCGGAGCCGACCGCCCGTGACCGTGACCACCGCCGAGTTCGACCCCTTCTCCGCTGAATACTTCGACGATCCCTATGACCTGTACCGGAGGATGCGGGACGAGGCGCCGGTTTTCTTCAGCCAGAAGTACGGCTTCTGGGCGCTCTTCCGCTACGAGGACGTGTGCGATGCACACAAGGAGTGGCAGACCTTCTCGTCGAGTCATGGCGTCGATCTGTCGACCTTGAGCAAGCCACCCGAGCTGATCCAACGGTTGCAGAGCATCATCATGATGGACCCACCTGAGCACGATCGGTTGCGGGCACTGGTCAGCCGCGCCTTCACCCCGCGTGCGGTTTCGGGACTCGAACCGATGATCCGAGACGTTATCGTCGGCTTTTTGGATGAGTGTGACATCCGGGCGTTCGATGCAGTCGGAGAGTTCTCGGGGCCCTTCCCCGTCGAGATCATCTCTCGGATGCTCGGCGTTCCGGCGGAAGACCGGCAACAGATCCGCCATTGGCTGGACGCCATGCTCCACCGCGAGGCGGGAATGATGGATCCCACCACCGAGGGTGTGGCGGCCGCCATCGAGACTGTCGCCTACTTCCAGGAGTTGGTGGCCGCCAAGCGGCGGAATCCGGCCGACGACATGATCAGCCGGTTGATCGCTGCGGAAGTGGAGCGGGGCGACGACTGCGCCACCCGGTTGACCGACTCGGAGATCGCAGGGTTCGCCTCACTGCTCGGCGGCGCGGGCGCGGAGACGGTCACCAAGTTGGTGGGAAACGCCGTCGTCTTGTTCGCTCGCTACCCGGGGGAGTGGCAGAAGGTGCTCGTCGACCCATCCACCATCCCAGGCGCTGTCGAGGAGGTCCTCCGCTACTGGCCGCCCTCCCAGTACCAGGGCCGGTTCTCTTTCCGCGAAGCCACTTACGGCGAGGTCACCGTGCCGGCCGGGTTCCCGACCATCCTGGTCACGGGCTCGGCTACGCGTGACGAACGCTTCTACGACCGGCCCGACATCTTCGACATCGGGCGCCCGCCAAGCCTGTCGATCGGCTTCGGCTATGGCATCCACAGCTGCCTCGGTGCAGCACTGGCCCGCATGGAGAGCCGGATCGCGATCGAGGAACTGGCCCGTCGGCTGCCGCGGTACGAGGTGGACGAACACGGGTGCGGCCGGGTCCAGATGTCGAACGTGGCCGGGTATTCGAGCGTGCCCGTGCGCCGCGCTACCTAGTGTTTGGTACGGGCTCGAGCTGATGACTCGAACTGAATCGAACTGAGGCCTTATGGACTGTTGGATGGCGGCGGCCGTTGGTTCCGCAGCCGGTTGTGGAATGGGCAGCGCACGCGCCCGTTCTCCTGGGTGGTGAGGCCACCGGCGGCAAAAGGCAGGATGTGGTCGACATCGCAGTCGCAGGCCGGCTTGTCACAGTAGGGATGGGTGCACTCCCGGTCCCGCAGCTCGATGGCCCGGCGGGTGGCCCCGGTGAACAGGCGGGCCGTGGCCGAGACCTCGACCCGGCCCTCGGGCCCGAACACGGCCCGCTCGAACGAGGCCGCATCCAGCCAGGGGAGCAGGGACCCCGGGGTGAGGGCCAGGCCCTGGGCCAGCTCGCACACCCGTCCGGTCAGTGTCGGGTAGTCCACCAGCACGCTGAACAGGGGGGCGGGGCGACGCCCACCCTCGGGAGCGGTCCGCGAGCGGGTGGCCATCTCGACCAAGGCGTCGGCCCGGCGCTGGCCCGGGGTCCGGCCGAGCTCGCCGACCGCCGGGTCCCGTCCGAGCTCGGTGCGGGCCTCGGCCCAGTCGGCCTCGAACAGCTGGCGCTCGAGGCGTTCGAGCTCCCCGCCGACGATGGCCCCGGCGATGGGGTCGAGGGTGATCTTGCCCAGCCACCGGCCGCCAAAGCTGGCCTCGAGGTACACGTCACGCCGGGCGCGGGCCGCCTCGGCCTGCTCCTCGGTGCCGTCGGGGTCGGCCAACTGCTCCCAGTAGGCGGTGGCCCGGACGAAGGACTCGTAGCGGAGGGTGCGGGCCTGGTCGACCAGCATCGATTCGTCCCGGTGCAGGGCCGCCTCGGTGGCCGACCGGCCCAAGGCGGCGATGGTGTCCACGTGGGCCCCGGTGATCTCCCCGGCCGACCAGGCCTTCTCACAGGCGGGGAGCTGGCGCAGCCGGCGACCCCGGCTCACCAGACGCCGGGCCTGACCCTTCGGGAGCCGGCACCGGGTGGCGAGCCAGGCCGCCGCCGTCTGGGCCCCGTCGGGGGCCCAGGCCCCGGAGGCATCGAAGGCGGCCGCCGCCGTGGTCACGAAGGCCTCGAGGCGGGCCAGCTCACGCTGGAGGAGCTCCATCGACTCCCCATCGGCCCAGGCGGCCGGGCCCGACCCGACCAACCGGTCAATCGACGAGGAGAGGGCCTCGAGTTCCATGGATCCAGTCCACCACCCCGGTGTGACGCCTTCGGGCCCTGAGGAACGGGTCCCCGGCCATCCTCTGGCACCGGGATCGCAGGCCGACGACCCCGGTGAGCGACCGGTGAGCGACCGGTGAGCGATCGGAGGCCCATGAATGTCCCGCTGTCACAACCGGATGCAACGATTGGCAGGCATCGAGGAGGGATTCCACTGGGGGGCGATTGTGTGATCAACAGAGGCGACCTGATCAACAGAGGCGACCTGATCAACAGAGGCGACGTCAAGCAGGGGAGCTGCGGAACGGCTCCATACAGATGAGCTGCGGAACGGCTCCCTCAGATAGAGAAGCAACCTGTGAACCGATCCGCTGGGGCGACCTACTCGGACGTGTGCGTGACTTCGGGATCCTGCTGCAGCTCGATGGTGTTCCCGGCCGGATCCGCAATCCAGATCTGCACGACAGCGCCTTGAGCGCCCCGGACGTAGGGAACGCCCTCCTGTTCGAGCTCAGTGATGGCGGCGTCGAGGTCCTCGACGCCGAAGCAGACGTGGGGACCGGTCGGTCGGATCATATCGGAACCCTGCGGGGCATCTACCAGGTGGACTTGGGCCGCGCCGGCGGCAAACCAACGGCCCCCGACTCCGGGAATGTCCGGCCGGGTCAGGCCCTGGAGGTTCATTCGCCGGTAGAAGGCATCGGATTCGGCCAGACGGCCCTCCACGTTGACGCTGTGATGCAGGATGCGGGTCAATTTCATGGGCCAGCCTCCGCCGGTGGGGGCTCCAGCTGTTCCATGAACTCGAGACGGGTATTGCCGGGAGCCTCGACGAAGGCGATCCGCCGGCGACCGAAAGCCCCACTGACCTCTTCGGGTCCCCAGAGGACGGAGTGGCCCGGCCAGCTCCGTGTCGAGGTCGTCGGTGAAGAGGGCGACGTGGAGAAAGCTGTCCGGAGGGAGGAGCAGAGAGTCCTCGTAGATGGCCCGGGTGAAAAGTGTGATCAGCACCGGGCCGAGGCGGGCGTCGGCCCGCTCGCCACCGAACCAGGGACCGCGGTCGGAGACGGTTGCCCCCGCCCGTTCGTAGAAGGACACCGCAGCGTCGAGATCGGAGACCTTCACCGCCAAGTTACCGAGCCCGGTGACGCTCACCGAGGCCAACCGTCGGGAATGACGGCACCGGTAATGGTCCGGGGGTCGACAGCCTGCCCGGTGTTTCCTGCCTGGTAGACGGCGAAGCACAGCTGGAGGGCTTTGGCCGCCTCGGCCGCGCTCATTTGGGCGGGCACGCCATCGACCAGCGTGTCGATGAAGTGAGAGGCCGAGCGGTCGAACCCGAGGTTCCAGGCTGAGGGGACTTCGCTGAATGTCGTCGTTGTCTGACTGTCACGGTGCCCCTGGTACAGCACCACGGCGGGCAGGTCGAGCATTTCGCCCGTGCACCGGGTGACCCAGAGGAATCCCTCGTCACCCTGGATCTCGAAGAACTCGTCGGCTCCGTAGAAGGAGGACCGCATCCACATGGCCGGGGCGTAGGACACCTCCATGGCGCCGAGCAGCCCTGGCTCCTCGTACTCGAAGATGGCTGCGCAGGGCTCGAAGAAGAAGTCACGCCGCCGGACCAACGCCTGCACCGACACGATGTCCTGGTCGAAGAGCCACAGGGCGACGGCGTACTTGTGGATCATGTCGTCGAAGAGGTGACCGCCTGGACTCTGGTTGTTCATCCGCCAGGTGTAACCGTCGGCTTTCAACCCAGCCTGGAACTCGGAGTCCGTCTGGCCTACGACCGTGCGGATCCGGGCATGCGTGGGTGTCCCGATGGCTCCCTTGCTGGATCAGCTGCTTGGCCCGCTCGAGCGGGGGGTAGTGGCGGAAGCACTCACTGATCCGGAAGATGACTCCGGCGTCGGCTGCTGCCTTCTCCATGGCGAGCGCATCGGAGACCGTGTTGGCGATGGGCTTCTGGCACGAGACGTGCTTGCCGGCGCCCACCGCGGCCAGCACGTGGTCGCGGTGGAGGTGGGTGGGCGTGAGGATTTCGACCGCGTCGAGGTCGGGATCGGCTCAGCATCTCATCCAGGGAGGTGAACGAGCGGATCGCACCCCAGGCTTCCACCGCGGCCGCTGCTCGGCCCTCGACCGGGTCGCACACTGAGACGACGTCGCAGCGCGGATCGGCGAGGTACCCGTTCACGTTGAGCGACGCGATGTTGCCGGCGCCTACGATTCCGATACGTGGACGATCACCCAGGCCTGACATGGGCGTCAGCGTAACCGCCGATAGCGGGCGAGGCGGAAGTCGCCGCACCGGGGCGAGATCAAGCTGAGATTGCCTCGCAAGAAGATCGGCAGACGAGGGGAAACGATAGGGACGATGGTAGGTTCGCATCGCCCCACGACGGTCAAGGAGGAACGTGAGCGCTGACGAGGAGACGACCTCCCCGGCGGATCCCGGTTCACCTTCTGGTCCCTCGGGCGCCTCGACCGCAGCGCAAGTCCTGCCGCAGCTCAGGCGGGTGGGTCGGCGAGCCCGGCGGGAGGCGACCAAGCTGCTCGACCCCCCATTCGAGCAGCTGGCCCCACGCCAGGCCGTGCGGTTCGCCTACAACGTGTTACTGCGTCGCGACCCTGACGAGCCGGCGTGGAGCTGAGCAGGCCGGTGCCATCGTCAACGGGACCATGACCCGCGGCGACATGATCGATCGCATCCGTTGTTCGAGCGAGTATCGCACCATGGTGCCGGTTGGACCGGCCAGTTTGCACAGTTCGCTGCACGCCAGTCGTTGTGAGTTCATCGCTGGTCTTCCTCAGGCGCGGCGGATCGTCGACCTGGGCGGGGGGCACACCATCGACCCGCGGGGTGCCCTTGTCGTCCTCGGGTACCCCTACGAGTTCGAGGAGCTGGTGGTAGTGGACCTGCCCCCCGACGACCGCCACCCTCTCTACCACTCGGACAGGTTCGAGACGAGGGAGACCGAGCGCGGGCGAGTTCGCTACGAGTACCGGTCGATGTCCGATCTCTCGTTCGCCGACGACGGTTCTGTCGGCCTCGTCTACAGCGGCCAGTCGATCGAGCACGTCTCCGAGGCTGACGGAGATCTCGTCCTAAAGGAGTGCATGCGGATCCTCAAGCCCGGGGGGCATTTGGCCATCGATACCCCGAACGGTCGGGTCTGCCGCCTCCAACAGGATTCGTTCATCGACCCCGATCACGAAGTCGAGTACACGCTCGATCAGCTACGGCAGAAGGTGAGGCGAGCCGGGTTCAATGTCCTGACCGAGCGCGGTCTCAACTGGGGCGGTCGGGCCGTCGCCGAGGGTCGTTTCGACCCGGTCGCGCTGGCCGGGAACTACGGCGTGTATTTCGATGTCGAGTCCTGCTACCTGCTCGCCCTGTTGATGCAGAAGCCCGCATGATGCAGACGCCCGCCATGATGCAGAAGCTCGGTTGATTGCCAGCCGGGTAATGGTGAAGGCGGAGGCCGGAATGCCGGACGGCCGCCGTCGGAGCAGCCATCGGGGTCGGTTCAGTGGGCAGCTGGCTCCAGGACGAATACGGGGATCTGACGTTCAGTGCGCTGCTGGTAATCGGCGTAATCGGGGTACGCGTCGACTGCTCGATTCCACCAGACCGCCTTCTCGTCGCCGGTGACCTGGCGGGCCACCATGTCGGACTTGGCCGATCCGTCCTGCAGCTCGACGTGGGGATCGGCCACCAGGTTGAAGTACCACCGGGGATGCGTCGGAGCACCTCCCTGCGAGGCGACGAGGGCGTAGCATCCGTCGTGCTCGACGCGCATCAACGGAGTCTTTCGGACCTTGCCGGACCGAGCACCCCGGCTTGTCAGGATGACCACCGGCATCCCGCGCAGCGTCGCACCCTCGATGCCTCCGGAGTGTTCGTAGGCCTCGACCTGATTCCGGACCCACTCGGCCGTGCTCGGCTCGTAGTCACCTTCGACTGGCATGGCCCCACGCTATAGCTTTCAATTGTGAACAGTGACGGTGATGCCAGAGCTGTACGTGATCTTTCCTAAAACGTCTGTTGCCCGGCTCTGCAATACGTACGTGCCGTTCGGGACATGAGTGGAGTTCCAGACCAAGATGAAACCGTCGATCGAGGAATCGGCCTTTCCGATCACCGATTTCTTGTAGTGGCCACCAGTTAGGACGAACCGGACGTTGCCGACCAGGTTGCTCGAACCCCTGGCATCGATGGTGACCCTGGCTCCCATGACCGTTTGCCCATTTATCGGACTTATTATTTCGGCGGTCGGCGGGATCGTCACAGTTACGGATGTGCTGATTGGCAGCTGGAGTGCATGGGCCAAAACCACTTCGAGGTAGTTGGCGTACGCACTCGACACGTGGTACATGTCGAAATAGACGTTGAATTGTCCGATCACAGCGGGACAGATGCCGCTCGAACAGAACCAGGGCAGCGTGTCTATGTAGCTCGCGGCGTGCGCCTCCGCCGCAGCCTGCTCCGCTTTGCGCCAGGGGCTGTAGAGATCGGGGGACCGACCGGCGCACACCTGAACGTCATTCGGGTGCTGCGCCAAACAGGTGGGTCCGCCCTTTGGCGAAAGCGGAATGTTGCCGAGGACGACGATTCGGGCACGCCGTGCTTTGATGTCGGAGAGGAGCGTCGCCAAGCCTCCCTCCCACTCAGCGCGAGTGCTGGTGTATCCGGGGCCGGAACCTGCCTCCTGGGTGAGGATGAGGAGGTTGGGGTCGATCTGGCTGATGTCCTTGATGGCGGAATTGTGCCACTCGTCACAGGCTTGCCACTCCCCACCCCGCACACCCCATCCGGGTGGATTTACAAAATGCAACATGTCGATCGGGCATGTTCCCTTGGACATGATGATGAACTTCCACTGTGCCCTGATCGCAATGTCGTTCAGGGTTTGGAACCACATGGCAGCGTGCGAATCGCCGTAGATCACCATGGTGTGAGTGCCATGAGGGTCCCCGAAGATGCAGCCGGTCATGCTGGTCTGGCCGGCGCTGAGGAGGCACCCGGACCCCGGAGGAGGACCACCCCACGACGCGGGCACCAGATGGGGTGGAATCGAACTGACGGCCAGCGATGCGGTGACCAGTTGTTGGACCTGGTCGATCGACTGGCTGGCGACGATGCCCTTCGGAGTGGAGGCTGCAACGTCGTTGCCGCCATTCCCCTGAAGCTGCACGGTCAGAATGGACAGTGTGATCACGACGAGTCCCAGACCCAACCCCACGCTGACCCATCGGTGACCAAGGGCAAACTTGAAATGCCGGATCGGACTCTCGACGAGGTGGTACGTCACCACGGACGCCGCCAATGACAGCAGCAACCATCCCATGGCCTGTGACAACGGAAGCGTCGACTTGTCGGCTGATTCGGCGGCCAAGATCAGGATCGGCCAATGCCACAGGTAAAGGGAGTAGGAAAGCCGTCCCAAATGCCGGAATGGATAGGTGCGGAGGAGGGTCTCGGCTCCTCCGCGAGGGGCAACCGTTCCGGCGGCGATCACGAGGGCGGAGCCGATGACAGGAATTGCCACGTGCCAACCGGGATAAGCCGTGTTGCTCGTAAACCAAAATGCCGCCATCAGGATCGCAGCGAGTCCGACCCACGTCATCGAGGCTGCCAATCGGCGGGACATGCGCAATAGGACCGGCGTCGAAACAGCAACGAGCGCGCCGAGCGCCAACTCCCATGCCCGGGTGAACGGAGAGAAGTAGGCGACCGTGGACTCCGTTGCAGTCTGGAGGACGGACAGGGTGAAGGATGCGACGATCACGACGATCAGGCCGGTCGCCATCCGTATGCGGAATGCCACTCGCATCGACATCCAGGCCACCAGGGCGAACAGGGTCGGGTAGACGAGATAGAACTGCTCCTCGACAGCGAGCGACCAGTAGTTCTGAAGGGGCGACGGGGGCAGTGTGGCGGTCAGATAGTTCGTTCCGACGGATGCGAAATGGAAGTTGGCGAGGAAGACGGCCGCCCATCTGCCGTCGACCGCAGTTCGATCCCCCCCGACGACTCCGAGCACGGCGTACGCAGCTACGGCGGTGACGATGATGACGAGGGTCGCAGCGGGAATGATGCGTCGGCACCGACGACCGTAGAAGGCGAGGATGGACGTGCGGTGCTCGACCGCTCGTTCCCGTAGGAGTACGCCGGTGATAACGAACCCGGATATCACGAAGAACACGTCGACGCCTATGTAGCCCCCACGGAGTCCGGGCACTCCGGCATGGAAGAGGACGACCAGGAGTACGGCCACGGCACGGAGGCCCTCGACGTCCGGCCGGAAGCGACGATCGCCGGGGGCCGTCCCGGCTTCGTCACCGGAAGCGAGGAAGCGGTCGCCGACCACCGACTCGTCCTGCACAGCCATGTCCCTTCCAGGTGTGGCGGACACCCTGTCTCCGGTCACACCAGGGCAAAGAGGCCGCCTACGTCAGCTTGGATGTCGGTCGACCGCGCCGCCCCACCGTACTCTCGGCCCCTCGAACGGTCCATCGTCCGTGTTGGAGATCCGGTGAAGGTGCAGGCCTGCAGCCACATTTTCAGACCACAAGCCTCTCATGCATCTCCTTTTCTGGCACGTCGATAGCCACGCGGACCGCAGGACATCGGCTCGGTTGGAGCGGGAACTTACGGGCGCCCCGGTCCGACCGCGACGGCCCGAGCCGGAGTGGGGGCGAGAGTGCGGGCGAGAGTGCGGGCGAGAGGATTCGAACCTCCATCCCCCTAGGGGGACCGGGACCTAAACCCGGCGCGTCTGCCAGTTCCGCCACGCCCGCGGCCCAGTCAGCCTACCCAGCCGGCTCAGCCTCCCAGGGAGACCAGGGGGCGGTCGCTATAGTCACGCTGTGCCGGCCCCGTCATCCTCTGGCTCCCCCGTGGCGCCCACCGAGGGCTCTCCCGTGGCGCCCGTCGAGGGCGAGAGCGACGACGTTGCCGACGGCGCGGACGCCGCCGAACGGACTCGGTACTTGAACGAGGTCATGGCCGAGATCGACGCTGAGGTCAGGCGTCGCCGATCCTCCGGTGACCTACCGGCCGGCCTCGAGCAGGAGCTCGATGAGCTCTTCCTCGAGTTCTCCCCGGTCGGCCTGCACGGTAAGGCGCGCCTGCGAGAGACGCTGGCCCTGGTCGACGGTTCGGCCTATGTGGACATCGCCGTGCCGGTCGAGTCCCAGAAGGCGGTGGGCAGCTATGTGAAGCGGGCCATCCGCCAGTCCATCAATTGGTACATGGGCTTCATCGTCCACCAGATCGTGAAGTTCGCATGGTCGGTATCGAGGATGTTCCACGTCCTGGTGGACCACGTCGAGGACCTCGAGGCCGCGGTGGAGACGCAGCGGACCCCCGGTCTCCCGGCCGAGCGCGGTGCGGCCGGCGGATCCGGGCTCGCAGTGGTGGTCGGCCGAAGCGTTGCAGGCGATGACCGGGGTGGAGGGTCGGGTCCTCCAAGCCGACTGCGGCAACGGTTCCCTGGTCGAGTCCTTGATTGCCGCCGGTATCGACGCCTACGGGGTGGACGCCGACGAAGCGGCGATCGAATCCGCTCTGGAACGAGGCCTGGATGTACGAGCCGAAGGGGTGCTCGACCATCTCGACGTGGTGGCGGGTGAGGTCCTCTCGGGTCTGGTCCTCACCGGGTCGATCCAGTGGCTCCACCCGAACGAACGGGACCGCCTGGTCAAGCTGGCCGCGTCCCGCCTGGCCATCGACGGGGTGTTGGTCCTGCACTCGGGTACACCCGAGTCATGGTTGGCGTCGAACGCACGCCTGCTCACCGACTTGGCCCCGGGTCGGCCGCTGCATGCCGAGACTTGGAGCTTCCTGCTGGCCGAACATGGCTTCCGCCGCACGGCCCTGACCTTCGGCGGAGAGGACCGGCGCTTGGAGCAGGTGGCGTCGACCAATCCCGACGCGGCAGCCATCAACGCCACGATCGACACGGTCAACGCCTTGCTCCTCGGCCCGGCTGAGTACCTGCTGGTCGCTGTCCGGGAGCGGTGACGGCCATCCACCAATTCGTCCCTGCGTTGCTTCCGAGGGACGCCACCGGGGATCACACGCTGGCCCTGAGGGATGCCTTCCGTAGGGCCGGCTGGGCCTCGGACATCTACGTGGAATCGGCCCACGACGACCTCTGGCCCGAGGCTGTCTACTTCGAGCGGTATCCCGGCCGGGCCCGACCGGGTGACGTGCTCCTGTACCACTTGAGCACAGCATCTCCGGTGGCTGAGTTCCTGCTGGACCGGGAGGAGACCCTCGTCCTCGACTATCACAACATCACGCCGTCCGCGTTCTACGAGGGGTGGGAGGACCACACCGCGGAGAAGGTGGCACGCGCTCGGGTCGAAGCCGCCGCCCTCGCCCCCAGAGCGGTGCTCGGCCTGGCCGACTCGGCCTTCAACGCCGACGAGCTCCGTCATTTTGGCTGTCCGACCACCGGGGTCGTGCCCATCCTGACCACCGTGGACGACCGGCCCCCGGCCATCGACGAAGCCGAATTGGCCCGTCTCCGGTCGGCCCATGGCAGGGCGACCGTGCTGCTCTTCGTCGGGAGGCTCTCGCCCAACAAGGCCCAGCATCACCTGGTCGAGACACTCTGGCTCTACCGGCAGTGGTACGACCCCGAGGCGTGTCTCCACCTGGTGGGTCCGTCGATGACCCCGTCGTATGCGGATGCGGTGTTCGCTCTGGCTGCCGAGCTCGGATTGAGCGATGCGGTCCGGCATGGCGAGGACCTCACCGATGCCGAGCTCGCCGCCTGGTACGCCGATGCCGACGTGTTCGTCTGCCTCTCCGAGCACGAGGGCTTCTGCATCCCCTTGCTCGAGGCCATGCGGGCAGGCTTGCCGATCGTCGCCTTCGCGGCCGGAGCGGTGCCCGAGACGCTCGGCGGCGCGGGGCTCGCACTCGAGTCCAAGCGGCCCGGTACCGTGGCGGCCGCCATCGACCGGGTCCGACAGGACGGCCGCCTGGCCGACGAGCTGACCGCTGCCGGCCACCGGCGCCTGCGCCGGTTCCTTCCGGGAACCACCCGGGCTCGATTCGTCGACGCTCTGCGACCCCTGGTGGCGCCCGGCCTGGCAAAGGTGGGTGGGTGAAGCTCACCTTCGTCACCCCGAGATACGGCACCGAGGTGATAGGTGGCGCGGAGACCGGGGCCCGCATGTTGGCGGAACGCCTCTGCCTGCGTCCCGGTTGGGAGGTGGAGGTGTTGACGAGCTGCGCGCTCGATCACCTCACGTGGGAGAACACCGAGCCGGAGGGCACGTCGCAACTCAACGGTGTCACCGTGCGGCGGTTTCCCACGGCCAGCCGGCGGTCGCTCGACTATTTCGAGCTGGATGCCCGGTTACGGCTGGCCCCGACCACCGCTTCGCTGGAGGAGTCGCGCCGCTGGATCGCCCTCAACGGGCCCATGTGCCCGGGATTGGTGGATGCGGTGTCGGCCGGCGGCGGCGACGTGGTCGCCTGCTACCCCTACCTCTTCGCCACTACCGTCGACACCCTCGCCGTCTCCCGGGCCCCGGTCGTGCTGCATCCGGCCGCGCACGATGAGCCAGCCCTGTACCTCTCGGCGTTTCGCCAGAGCTTCCGCGATATCGACGGCTTCGTGTATCACACGCGCGCCGAGCGCCAGCTGATGGAGTATGCCTATCGGATCGGATCACGTCCCCAGATCGTCCTCGGGCTCGGCGTCGGGCACCCGGCCGGCGGGGGAGGGCGCGGCGGGGACGTCCTCGGTCTCGGCGATCGTCCCTACCTCTGTTACCTGGGCAGGGTCGACGAGCACAAGGGTTGCGGAATGCTGGCCGAGTACTTCCGGCGGTACAAGGAGCGCCATCCGGGCAATCTCGGTCTGGCTTTCGTCGGCCCCGTGTCCGACAAAGCCCCCGAACACCCTGACATCGTCGTGACGGGCACGGTGTCCGAGGCTGACAAATGGGACATTCTGGCCGGGGCGGATGTGATGGTGAACCCCTCGGCCTACGAATCCTTCTCGCTCGTGCTGCTCGAGGCGTGGACCCTCGGCGTGCCCGTCCTCGTCAACGCGTCCTGTGCCGCCACGATGGAGCACTGCCGGCGTTCGGGCGGCGGTCTGTGGTTCGACTCCTACCGTTCGTTCGAGGTGGCGGTGGAGCGGTTGGAGAAGGGCCCGAGCTCTCGGGCCGCACTCGGAGCTGCCGGGAAACGGTACACCGCTCGTTACTATCGGTGGCCATCGATCATCGACCGCTATACCGGGTTCCTCGAAGGTGTGGCCGAGCGTGGTCGCCGGGCTCGCATCGGCAACAGCCGGCTCGAACTCCCGGTGGGCGGCGCCGAGTACGTGCGGCCGGTATGAGCCTGTGACGTCCGAGCCCGACCAGCCCGACCAGCCCGGCCAACCCGGCCAAACCGGCCAACCCGACCCGCTCGACCGACCCGACCAGTCCAGGGAGCCCGGTCAGTCCACCAACAGGGCCGGCATCGAGGGGACCGGTGGTGAGGGGACCCAACCCGAAGGGCACGGAGGTTCCGACACCCCGGTCGCCGACCGGTCCCATGCCGGTGCCGACGAGGAGGCGCTGCTGGCCGCCTTCGATCGCCTGAGCCCTCAGGGCAGTCTGCGTTGGGGGTTCGACGATGCCATGCGCCGGATCGCCCAGCCCGAGACCGACGTCGCCGTTCCTGCCTGGGCGGGCCTGCCGCCCGACCTGTGGGAGCGGGGACGATCAGCCCGCATCGGCCGTCGGTTCGCCGGCGACGTCGCCGGGGTGATGGCCGAGCTGTTGGCCACCGATGCCCGTACGGCGGCAGCGGCGGCTTCGGGCGGCGTGAACGTGGCCACCTGGGATGCCCTGCGCTATCTGGCCGCCCGCGTCGACGCGCTGGAAGCGGCGACCGACCCGTTCCAGCTCGAAGCGGCGGAATTGGAACTCGATCCACCCGACCTGGGCGCCTTGGCCACGTTGGTCGGCTCCCTCGTCGGGTCGCCCGACCCCGACCGGGCGTTGGTGGTGGGCGAGTCTGGCGACGACGAGCTCCCGCGGTGGCTACGCCAATCGGGCTGGCGGGTCGAGAGCGTCGAGCCTCGGGCGGCATCGGCCTGGGCCGGGTTCGCGGCCGACAGAGCCAGGGCCGACGAAGCCAGGGCCGACGAAGCCAGGGCCGACGAAGCCAGGGCCGACGAAGGGGCCGGCGGGACAATCGTGATGGCCGAAGTGCTCGATCATCTGCGGACCGTTCCTCCCGACGCCCGGGCCGGCACCGTGCTGGCCGGTTGCGTGGACCGGCTGGGGCTGGCCGCCAAGGCCGAGCTCCTTGCTGAGGCGATCCGAGTCACCCGTCCGGACGGAGTCGTCATCGTTCTCGCCACCGACCAATCGGCTTGGGACGCGGCGCTCGACCCGTCGGCCCGCGATCTGGCACCGGGTCGACCGCTGCACCCCGAGACATGGTCCCTCTTGTTCCGGCGCTCGGGGCTCGTCGACGTGGGCTCGCACCACCCGGGCTCGAGCGCCCTCCACGCGGTGGTCGGTCGGCTGGGACCGTGACGGGAGCTCACCTCTTCGTCCCCATGCTCCACCGCAACGACGCGGTGGGCAGGCACACGATGTCGGTGCGCGACGCCTTTCGGCGGGCGGGTGTGCCCTCCCAGATCTACGCCGATCGCCCGGATCCGGCAACCGTGGCCGACACCCTTCCGTACCTCGACTACGAGGCGACGGCCGACGCGGGGGATGTGCTCATCTACCAACTGGCCACCGACTCCGACATGGCGGCCTGGCTGTCCGGCCGGCCCGAACGCCTGGTGCTCAACTATCACAGCATCACGCCGCCCGAGTTCTTCGCGTCGTGGAACAACGCCATCACCCGGCTGCAGGTCGGGGCCCTCCAACGCCTCGATGTGCTGGCCGCCCGGGCGGTCCTCGGGGTGGCCGATTCCGAGTTCAACGCCGCCGAGCTCCGCCGTGCCGGCTGCTCGGCGACGGTCGTCGTGCCGGTGGCCGGCATTCCCGCACCTCCCCTCGACCCCGGTCCGGAGCTCATCGAGCGCTTGCGGGCGCAACTGGCAGGCCCCGGGGCGCGCTGGCTGTCGGTGGGGCGGTGGGCTCCCAACAAAGCCCATCACGACACCATTGCCGCCTTGTTCGTGGCTCGGGCCACGACCGACCCCGACGCCCGCCTGACTCTGATCGGCTCGCCGACCGAGCCGGCCTACGCCGCAGCCCTACGGCGCTACGCCGGAACCCTCGGACTGTCCGGGGCGGTCGAGTTCGTCGAAGGCGTCAGCGACGCCGAGCTGGCCGCCTGGTACCGGTGCGCCGACGTGCTCGTGATGCTTTCGGATCATGAGGGGTTCGGCGTGCCCCTGGTCGAGGCCATGGGACACGGGACGCCGATCGTGGCCTTCGACGCCGGCGCGGTCGGCGAGGTGCTGGACGGCTGCGGTGTCCTCCTCGCGGAAAAGCATCCTCGCGCGGTGGTCCATGCGATCGCCGACCTGTTGGCCGATCGGGCGCGGCGCGACCGTCTCGTCGCTGCCGGTCGTGACCGGTTCGATGCCCTCGGCCTCAACAGTGCCGCGAACCACCTGGTCGAGGCGGTGCAGGCCCTGGCGAACCGATCCACCATCGCTTCCTAAACGCCAGGAAGCGCAGCGTCGGCGTGCGTCCGCCGGGAGATGCCAGCAAGTAGGCTCCGGTGCATGGACGAGACCCGTCAGCCCGTGCCCCGTGCCCTGGCCGCCGATGCTGGGACGCCCCCCCAGCTGCAGCTGGGCAACGAGGTGGGGCCGATCGCAGACATCTTCCAACGGTTGTTGAAGGAGCGGATCGTCTTCCTCGGCTCGGCTATCGACCAGAACACCGCCAACCTGGTGTGCTCCCAGCTCATCCTCCTCGAGGCCGAGGACCGCGACCGGGACATCGCCGTCTACATCAACTCGCCCGGTGGCTCCGTCACCGATGGCCTGGCCATCTACGACACCATGCAATACGTCAACTGCGACGTGCGGACGATCTGTGTCGGCCTCGCCGCGTCGATGGGTCAGTTCCTACTCTGTGCCGGCACCCCCGGGAAGCGCTTCGCTCTGCCTCACAGCCGTATCCTCATGCACCAGCCGTCCGGTCAGATGCAGGGCCAGGCCGCCGACATCGCCATCCAGGCCGAGCAGATCATCTACCTCAAGCGGATGATGGCCGAGCGGATCGCCTTCCACACGGGCCAGTCCGTGGAGCGGATCGAGGCCGACTCTGATCGTGACCGCTGGTTCACGGCCGAGGAGGCCCGGGAATACGGGTTCATCGACGAGGTCATCCAGAAGGGCGCGATGACGGTGCCGGCCGCAGGAACGGGGTCCGCCAGCAAGTGAGCCTGAGCGTCGAGGAGCCTCCTCCCGCGGAGCCGGAGCGCGTATCGACCATTGGGGGCAGCACCCGCTTCGTCCCGGGGCAGAGCCATGACCAGATCACGGTGGTCAATGGCAAGATCCAGCTGGGCCAGCGGCTGAAGGACCTCTGGACCAATCGCGACCTGCTGCTCCTCCTCACCCGGACCGAGCTCAAGGTCAAGTACAAGGACTCCGCACTCGGTTACCTCTGGTCGATGCTGAATCCTGCTTTGGTGCTGGCCATCTACTACGTGGTCTTCAAGATCATCACGAAGAACGGACAGCCCAACTTCGCCATCTGGCTGTTCGCCGGCCTGCTCGTCTGGAACCTGTTCAACACGGCGTCCATGGCCTCGACCACGGTGGTGGTGGGCAAGGCCGGCATCGTGAAGAAAGTCGCCTTCCCTCGCGAGCTGCTCGCTCTGTCGGTGGTCGGGGTGTCGATCGTCCTCTTCGCCATCCAGGTGGTGGTCCTGGTCCTCGCCCTGCTGGCCTTTGGGATCGCCCCCGACTTCACCTTCGTGCTGCTCCTGCCGCTGGCCCTGGTGACCCTGATCGTCTTCACGGGGGCCATCTCGGTATTCCTCTCGGCCGTCAATGTCTATCTCCGCGACACCCAGCACCTCACCGAGGTGCTGTTGATGGCCTGGTTCTGGGCCACGCCCATCGTCTACTCGTTCGGGCAGATATCGGCCCAGCTGAGTTCCCACCCGTCGCTGGCGTGGATCAAGTACCTCTACCTCACCAACCCGGTCACGCCCATCGCCATGACGTTCCAGCGGGCCATCTACGGGAAGACCCAGTACACCTACGCCGGGCAGGTGCACCATGTGCTTCCCAACTGGGGCCTGCCCACCTATGCCGGCCTGCTCGGCGTGGTGCTGGTCGTCTCGATCGGGCTGTTCCTGCTGGCCCTCATCGTCTTCGGCCGCCTCGAGGGCAATTTCGCCGAGGAGCTCTGAGCCATGACCGCGGCCGTCGAGGTCGAGGGGATCTCCAAACAGTTCCGCCTCTACAACGAGAAGCACACCTCCCTGAAGGAACGTGTGATCCACGGCGGGAAGATGCCCTACACGCCGTTCTGGGCGCTCCGCGACGTGAACGTGGAGATCAACCAGGGGGAGACCTTCGGGATCCTCGGGCGCAACGGCTGTGGAAAGTCCACGCTGCTCAAGTGCATCGCCGGCATCCTCAAGCCCACCACCGGCGAGATCAGGGTGCGGGGGAGCCTGGCCGCCATGCTGGAGCTCGGCGCCGGCTTCCAGCCCGACCTTTCGGGACGCGACAACATCTATCTCAATGGGTCGCTGCTCGGGCTCTCCCGAGCCGACATCGCCAAGCGCTTCGACGACATCGTGGCCTTCGCCGAGCTCGAGGACTTCATCGACAACCAGGTGAAGTTCTACTCGTCGGGGATGTACGTCCGGCTCGGGTTTGCCGTGGCCGTCAATGTCGAGCCCGACGTGCTGTTGGTCGACGAGGTCCTGGCGGTCGGCGACGCCAACTTCCAGCGCAAGTGCCTCGACCACGTCAAGAGGTTCCAGCGCGAAGGGCGCACCATCGTGGTGGTGAGCCACGGAACCGACACCATCCGCCAGAATTGCGGTCGGGTGATGGTCATGAACCATGGCCGGGTGATCACGGTCGACGAGCCGGGCGAGGGGATCAGGGTCTACATGGCCGATCTCCTCGGGGTCGGCACCCATCCGGGGTCCGAATCCGGGGGCATCGAGGGGAACGTGCTCGCCATCGGGACGGTGCGGGCGGAGCACGGCGGAAGCGGGGCGCGGACCCACATGTACCCGGGTGAGTCCCTCACTGTGACAGCCGACGTGGACAGCCTCGCCGCCGTGCCCAACGCCCTGGCCACCGTGGCCATCTACGACGACAAGAACGAGTTGATCTTCGCTTCGGATCCCGACGACCCGGCCTGCGAGATGGAGATCCCGGCGGGCGGCGGCGTCGTGCGCTTCGTCTTCCCGGAGGTGCCGTTGCTGGACGGCACGTACTCGGTCAGCGTGGGTGTGCGCAGTGCCACCGAAACGGCCATCTTCGACCTGAAGGACCAGGTCACCCAATTCGAGGTGGCCAACCCGGGCCGGGCCACCGGCCGGATCCGGCTGCCGGTCGACGTGAGCTTCCGGCTGCGTTCGACCAGTCCCGGCACCACCGGAGAGGTGCCGGCGGTGAGCGCCGCCTTCACCCCGCTGGCCGGGTGGGAGGAGTCCGCCTCGTGACGGTGGGCCGCATCGACCAGGTCATCCCGGCGCTGGCCAGTCGCGACGCCATCGGCGGCCACACCATGCAGCTCCGTGACCTGCTCCGGTCAAGGGGCTACCGATCCGACATCTACTACGGCAACGCCAGCGCCGACCGGCTGGGTGACGGCATGCCGGTGAACCGGCTCGGGGACCATTCCTCCAATGGGAGGGTCCTGCTCTACCAGCTGTCCATCGGAAGTGGGGTGGCCGACGTCTTCCGCCAGCGCCGCGAGCGCAAATTCGTCAACTACCACAACATCACCCCGGCCGACCTGGTGGAGGCCTGGATCCCGACGGTGGGGGAGGAGGTCCGGCGGGGCCGGGCCCAGCTGTGCGATCTGGCTCCGGTCACCGAGTTCGCCATCGCCGACTCGTCCTTCAACGAGCGGGAGCTGCTGGCGGCCGGCTACCGGTCGACCACCACCGTCCCGCTGCTGATCGATCTCGAAGGATTCGACGGCACCCCTGACCGGGCACTGGCCGCCCGCCTGGCCGACGAGAAGGCCGGCGGGGGCGCCGACCTCCTGTTCGTGGGCAAGGTCTCCCCACACAAGGGCCAGCACGACCTGGTTAAGGCCCTGGCTACCTACCGGCAGCTCTACGACCCGAAGGCGCGCCTGCGGGTGGTCGGGGGCGCCATCAGTGACGCCTATCAAACGGCCGTCGAGAAGTTCGCCGACGAGCTCGGCCTGGGCCACGCGGTGGAGTTCGCCGGTTCGGTCAGTCACGAGGAGCTGATCGCCTACTACGGCGCGGCCGACGCATTCGTCTGCCTCTCCAACCACGAGGGCTTCTGCGTTCCTCTCCTCGAGGCGATGTACCACCAGCTGCCGATCGTCGCCTACACGAACACGGCGGTCCCCGAGACCGTGCAGGGTGCCGGCCTGATCCTTCCGAACAAGGAACCCGTCCGGGTGGCGGCAGCTGTCGACCGGGTGGTGCGGGACTCGGTGCTGCGGGCCACCTTGGCCGAAGCCGCCGCCGAGCGGGTGACCGCCTTCGCTCTGCCCCGGGTGCGGGACGGGTTCGCTTCGGCCATCGAAGCCGCCTGCGCGGCGTGACCGAACCGCCCGACCTGGGCGCGCCGGCGCCGGTCGGTTCCCCCCGGTGAAGACTCGCATTCGTCGTCCCCCGCTACGGCCCGACCATCGTCGGCGGCGCCGAGACCGCGGCCCGGGAGTTCGCCGAGCGGCTCGTCGCCGATCTGGGATGGGAGGTCGAGGTCCTGACCAGTTGCGCCGAGGACTTCGTCACCTGGGCGGACGTGTTCGAACCGGGGGAGGAGGTCGTCAACGGGGTGAAGGTGGTGCGCTTCCCGGCCGCCGCCGGCCGGGATCCGTCCTTCCACCCCTTCTCCGCCGGCCTGCTGGCCGACCCGTCCCGGGTATCACCCTCCGACGCGGAACGCTGGGTCGACCTCCAGGGACCGGTGGTGCCGGCGTTGACCGGGGCCGTGGCCGGGTCCGATGCCGATGCGGTCGTTTTCTACCCGTACCTCTACTACCCCACGGTGCGGGCCATCGACCTGGCGCCGGCGCCGTGCGTCCTCCACCCCGCCGCCCACGACGAGCCCGCCCTGCACCTGCCGGTGTTCCCGGGCGTGTTTGCCGCCGCCGACGGACTGGTCTTCCAGACGGCGGCCGAGCGCGACCTGGTCCAGCGCACGTTCGCCGTGGCCTCCCATCGTCAACTGCTGCTCGGGCTCGGGGTGGACGACCCGGACTGCCTGCCCGGTCGTCCCGCAGGCGAGCGGCCGCCGTACCTCCTCTGCCTGGGCCGGGTCGACACGCACAAGGGCGCACCCCTGCTGGCGTCCCTCTTTGCCGCCTACAAGGAGCGTCATCCGGGGCACCTCCGCCTGGTGTTCGCCGGACCGGTCGTCGATGCTCCCCCCGACCACCCCGACATCGACGTGCTCGGCGCCGTGCCCGAGCGGGAGAAATGGACGCTGCTCGAAGAGGCGGTGGCCCTGGTCTCCCCCTCCCCGTACGAGGCATTCTCCCTGGCGGTGGCCGAGGCGTGGAGTGCCCGGACGCCAGTGGTGGTCAACCGCGACTGCGCAGCCACGGTCGAGCACTGCCTTCGATCCGGCGGTGGCCTCCCGTTCTCGGGGTTCGGGGAGTTCGAGGCGATCGTGGACCTGCTGATCGGCGACGTCGGGACAGCCCGCCGGCTCGGGTCGCGGGGTCGTGGGTATGTGGACCGGTGGTTCCGCTGGCCTCGGGTCATCCAGCGTTACGCCGACTTCGTCCTCTCGGTGGCGACATCCCCGGCCGATGCCAGCCGGCACTGATCAGGTCAGAGCCCGGCGCCCAGCGCGGCCTGACCGTTGGACTGGACGATCGTGACCCCGAGGATGCTCGCCCCGGGTGGGACGCGCCAGACGCGGTAGTAGCCGATCGGACGCGGGGTGTGGACTGGCACTGCCTCACCTCGGGCGGCCAGCAGGGCCAGACCGGGCAGGGCCGGAGAAGCCACGAGGAGCGCCGACCCCCCAGGTTCGACGGCGGCAGTGGGGCCTGACGCGTAGTAGAGCGCGCCATGGAGCTCGTTGTAGATGACCGTTCCGGTCCCGATCAGGGCGATGCGCGGTGTCGGGCAGGGCCCACCCGGCATCTCGGTACAGGTTTTGGCCTCCGTCGAGATCGTCGAAGACGACGATGTCGTGCCCGGACGCCACCGCCGGGGCCAGGGCAGCCAGCCCGCCGTCGATGCTGTCGGCCCCGCGGATGGTGGCACGGGTGTCGAGATAGGGCGCCTGATACCGGGGCTGGACCAACCAAACCGGGCCCGCGCTCCTGACCCACTGGTCGGGGAGCACGCCATCGCCGGCCAGGAAACGCTGGGCGCCGAGGGCGACGACCGCCACCACACCGATGGACGTGATCACCATCCAGGGGCGGGACACCCGTTGGGAGCCGCCTCGCCGGCGGTCGAGCGCACGGCCGAGCGCACCGAGCGGGAGCAGAAGGGCGATGGTGGCGGCCGGCAGATAGGCCAGCAGGTAGCCGCCCTTGGCGAACTGCACCAGGGTGACGATGAGCACGGGCGGGACGATGGCGGCGCCGAGAATGGCGGTACGCCCCTGGTACCAGGGACGGGTCCATCGGGGAAGGACCCGCAGGTTGGCCGCCACCACCCGAGGAGCGGCCAAGGGGTCACCGGCGGGCTCAGCCGGGCCGGTGACGAGGCGCCGGACCACCAACGCCACTCCCGCGGCCAACGACAGGAGGGCCAGCGGGCCCAGCGCCACGACGGTGTAGCCGGCTGCGGTCCCGAGGTTGGTCGCCCCACCGGGGGCATGGTCGAGCACCGAAGTGAGCCGGGCGGCCCCGGTCGCCTCCTGCCAGGTGGCCCGGGCCCATGCGCTGATCCCGCCCGGCTGCTCGAGTGCCATCGGCACCAGCCAGATCCCCACCGACGCCACCCCGGCGAGCACTGTGATCGCCAGCCGGCTCCATCGCCGTGTGGATCCGATCACGGCGATGAGCGCCAAGAGGGCGAAGGACTGGAAGATCGACTGGCGGAACCCGGCCAGCAGCCCGAAGGCGACCACCGCGCCGAGCCCGTGCCAGCTCCCGGGCCGGGCGCGCCAGGCCAGGACCATGAGCGAGGAACAGGCGAGCATGTCGAAGGAGTAGGTGCTCACCGTCGAGCCGCTGAACCAGGCGAACGGCGATGCAGTGACGACGGCGCCGGCGGCGAGACCGACCCACCAGCCGCCCAGATCCTTGCCGGCCACCGCCGTCATCCCGGCCGCGGCGGCCGACGCCAACGCGGCCACCAGCACCAATCCGGCGATGGCGCCCATGCCCACGATCTCGTGGAGGAACCGGCCTGACGTCACATAGAGCCAGTAGCCGGGGGTTGTGGCTGCCCGTGGGTCACGTCGTAGTGGTTGAGCCCGGAGGCGTACTGGGCCGAGTCCCAGTCGGTCGGGCCGGCAGGCTGCGGTGAGCAGGCGAAGGACGAGGGTGACCGCGGCGATGGCCAGAGGCATCAGGGCCTCTACGGGCCGACCCCTCGTCTGGCGACGACGCTCGGCCCTGGTCAGCGTGGGCGCAGTGCGCTCGGGCGCCGACGGCCCGGCGAGACCGACGGACTCGATGGCCATGGGCTCAGGGTACCGAGCCGCGACCGGCGCGCTCGGGGATGGTCGGCCATCCTGGAGTCGGGGGTTCAGCCGGCGGGTGCGCCGGCCGATACCACCGTGTCCGGACCTGTTCGCCCATGGTTGTCACTGACGCAGTGACGTGTCCGGATGGGGTCGGCGGGCACGGACCGAAAGACGGGAGCGAGGCATGGCAGCAGGTCGGGGCAGGGGAGATCGGCATGGGGTTCGGGTCAGAAGTTTTCCGAGGGGACGCGCGGCGGCGGGCCACGTCGGTGATGGCGCGAGGTCTGGCCGCCGGTCTCGTGCTCGCCGCCGTCTCGGTTGCGACGGTGGCCCGGCCGGCCTCGGCTGCGTCCCCGTCGGCCCACCTGTCCACCTCGCTCGTCTGGCAGCAGGTGCTGCCGGATGGCGGGTTGCCCATCGGGCAGAGCTCGCCGACGGTGGCCACCCTGGACGGGGCCGGTCCCTCGGTGGTGGTGGGCGACCGGGCTGGGAACCTGTGGGCCTTCCATCTGGCCGACGGATCGGGCACGCCCGGCTGGCCCGCCCACCTCGGTGTCCCGATTGACTCGGCTCCCTCGGCCACCCCCGACGGCGCCGGTACCGAGTCGGTCTTCGTGGGCGGTGGGAACGCGGCCCAGCCCCGGGTGGGCGGCTACTACGCCTTCAGCCACAACGGTGTACAGATCTGGGGCCGCAACGCCACCGACCCGAACGGTAACTACGGCGTCCAGGCGGGGATGTCGGTCGGAAATCTCAACGGGGTGAACGCGGTGGTGGCCCCCTCACTCGGGCAGAACGAGTACGCCTTCGCCGCCGGAAACGGGGCTGGCCTTCCCGGCTGGCCGTTCTTCACCGCCGACAGCGGCTTCACGACGCCGGCCCTGGCCGACCTGTACGGCAACGGGCAGACCGAGGTGGTCGAGGGGGGCGACTCGACGGCGGGAGTGGCCAACGGGGTGACGTACTCCAACGGCGGCCACCTGCGGGTCCTCGGACCGGGCGGCAACCTCATCTGCGACCACGACACCAACCAGACGGTGGACTCCTCGCCGGCGGTGGGCAACTTCCTTGCCGGCGGTGGGACGGGCATCGCCTTCGGCACCGGCTCGTTCTACGGCGGGGCGTCCGACTCGAACACCCTCTTCGGCTCCGACACCCACTGCAACATCGTGTGGAGGACGAATCTCGGTGGGAACACGGCGAGCAGCCCGGCCATCGGTGATCTCGAGGGTGACGGCAACGTCCAGGTGGTCGAAGGGGTCGACACCGGATCGAACGGTCTGGTGTGGGCGATCAACGGGGCCAACGGCTCGGCCATGCCGGGATGGCCGCAGGCCACACCGGGACGCATCATCGGCGGGGTGACGACCGCCGACCTCACTGGCGGCGGCTACAACGATGTCCTGGTCCCGACGACCGCCGGACTGGTCATCTACGACGGCCGGAGCGCCCAGGCGGTGGCCACGCTGGGCTCCGGCGTCCTCGGGCTCCAGAACTCGCCGCTGGTGACCATCGATCCGAACGGAACGATCGGCATAACCATCGCCGGGTACAACGCCGGCAACGCCGGGATCGTCCAGCACTACGAGATCGCCGGGTCGGCCGGTCATTCGCTGGGCAAGCGGTCGTGGCCGATGTTCCACCAGAACCCCCAACTCACCGGGTGGATCGCCCAAGCCGCGCTCGGCCACCTCAACCAACCCGTCGTGGGCATGGCCTCGACGGTCGACGGCCGTGGGTACTGGAACGTGGCCTCCGACGGCGGCATCTTCTCCTTCGGCGACGCCCAGTTCTACGGCTCGACCGGCGCGATCCGGCTCAACCAGCCGGTGGTGGGGATGGCCGCCACACCGAGCGGGCACGGCTACTGGCTGGTGGCCTCCGACGGCGGCATCTTCTCCTTCGGCGACGCCCAGTTCTACGGCTCGACCGGTGCCTTCCGGCTCAACCGCCCGGTGGTGGGGATGGCCGCCACACCGAGCGGGCACGGCTACTGGCTGGTGGCCTCCGACGGTGGCATCTTCTCCTTCGGCGACGCCCAGTTCTACGGCTCGACCGGCGCCTTCCGGCTCAACCAGCCGGTGGTGGGGATGGCCGCCACCCCTCAGGGGATGGGCTACTGGCTGGTCGCCGCCGACGGCGGGATCTTCTCGTTCGGCAACGCCGCTTTCCACGGCTCGACCGGCGCGATCCGGCTCAACCAGCCGGTGGTGGGGATGGCCGCCACTCCGACCGGGCAGGGCTACTGGCTGGTGGCCGCCGACGGTGGCATCTTCTCCTTCGGCAACGCCCCCTTCTACGGGTCGACCGGCGCCATCCGTCTCAATCTCCCGGTGGTGGGTATGGCCGCCACCCCGTCGGGCGCCGGCTACTGGTTCGCGGCTGCCGACGGCGGGATGTTCGCCTTCGGCAACGCCGGCTTCTACGGCTCGATGCCACTCGTGTTCTTGACTGCGGCCGGGGCCGGCAGCGACTGATCGGACGACGCTCGGTGACCGGCTGCGGCGGTCCACGGGGAATCGTCTTCTCCGTTGATGCCGCCTCTCCCGGTGCTCCAACGGTGATGCCGCCGAGCTCGGTTGTGTCGAGGGCCGGGCCAGCGTCCGAGTGGCCCTCGGTCGGAGTCGTAAGGTGCGGGTTGCCATGCACGAGAAGAGTCGCAGGGGGAAGGCGACGGAGCTGAACACGGACGACCCGATCACAGTGACCGATTCGGCCGGGTCCCCGGGCGGCCACTCGCCCGAGCCGCCCGAGCCGCCCGAGCCGCCGGGGCCGCAGGAACCATCGGCGCCAACGGCCCTGCCCGGCGCCCGGCGCCGCCCCCGGTCCCGGCCCTGGCGTGCCATCTTCTTCGCCCCGGTGGGCGACGGCCGGACCCGGCGTCGCGGCAGCGATGCGGTCCGACTCGGCCTGGCCGTCTTGGCCGTGGTCCTTTGTTGGGTGGTCACCCGAGCCAACTCGTCCACCGAGCAGACCGTTGCGTCCACCATGGCATCGGCCCCCGACGGAGTTCGCTGGTTGGTCAGCGCCATCTGGTGGATCGGTTCGATCGGGCTCATCGCCGTCACCGGTGTGCTGGCCCTGGTCTCGCGACGGTGGTCGGTGGTACGCGATATCGGGCTCTCCGGTCTGGTGGCCTGGCTGGTCTGCCTACTGCTGGCCGACCTCTTGGGCTCGAGCGGCGGCCGGCCGCCGACGCCTTCGCTGGCCCAGATCGACTCCTCCTTCCCGGTTGCCCTCGTGGCCGCGACCGTCGGTGTGACCGTGGCTGCCGTCCCTTATCTCAGTCGCTGGCTCCAGCTCGTCGTCGAAATGACCATCGCGCTCTTGGCTGTGGCCACCGTGGTGCACCGATCGGGGTTGCCGGTCGCCGTGTTGGCCAGCCTGGCCACCGGCTGGGGGGTGGCCGCCCTCGTGCGGCTCGTCTTCGGCTCGCCGCTCGGTCTGCCATCCAACCAGGAGGTCAGCGTGTTGCTCAGCGACCTCGACCTGGCCATCGACGACCTCGCGCCCCACCAGACCCAAGGCTGGGGGGAAGCCCGGTTCTCCGGGCGACTCGGCGGTTCGCCCATCGACGTGTCCGTCTACGGTCGGGACGCGGCCGACGCGCAGCTCCTGGCCAAGACGGCGCGCTTCGCTCTCTACCGCGATTCGGGGCCGACCTTGGCCTTGACCCGACGGCAACAGGTCGAGCACGAGGCCTACGTGACGATGATGGCCGAGCGGGCCGGCGCCCGGGTGCCGGCCATTCTTGCCGCCGGGCCTGCCGGTCCCGCCCGCGACGCGCTGCTGGTCACCCAACCGCCGTCGGGGCGGCCCCTCGCCGGGTTTGCCCCGTATGTGGTCCCGCCCGCCAGCGATGGCGCCGTTGGGAACGGGGTCGACGAGCAGGCCTCCCCGCCCCCGGGGGCAGAGCGGGAGAACGGGCGGAACCCACCGGCCGTCGGGCCCGAAGCCCCCGTGCTGGCCGAGGCCGCCGTCGACAGTGTCTTCGGTCAGCTGCGAATCCTGCGTGCCGCCGGTATCGCCCACGGCGCCATCTCGATCCGGACGATCGTGGTGGACGACGCCGGCCGGGCCGGCTTCGTCGACTTCCGGCGGGCGTCCACGGTGGCAACCGACGACCAGCTCAATCGTGACCTGGCTGCCACCCTGGCGGCGACCGCCCTTGTCGTCGGTCCCGAGCACACGGTGGCCGCCGCCCTGCGGATCATGCCGTCGGAGGCGTTCACCGCCGCACTGCCGTACCTGCAGCGCGCCGCGCTCGACACGGCGGCGTCCCGATTGCTCCGCGGCAAGAAGCCGATCCTCAACGCCGTACGCGAGCAGGGGGCGGCCGCGGCCGGGGTCGAGGTGCCCAAGCTCATCGAACCCCGGCGGGTGAGCTGGGTCACGCTGGCCATGGCGCTCGGGACCCTGATCGGCGGATGGGCACTGATCGGCGTCCTGATCAATGTGACCAAGTCTTGGAGCACGATCACGGGAGCCGATTGGGCCTGGGTGGCGGCGGTCTTCGTCCTGGCCCAGGCGGCCTATCCGGCGATCGCCATCACCACCGTCGGGTCGGTCACCGATCCGCTGCCTTACGGTCGGACCGTCGCCCTCGAGGTGGCCGACACCTTCGTGGCCCTGGCGGGCGGGTCGATGGCGGTGCTCGCCACCAGGATCCGCTTCTTCCAGCAGGAGGGCTACACCCCGACGGTGGCGGTCAGCTCCGGCGTGCTGGCCAGCACGGCCAGCTGGATCGTCAAAGGTGCCCTCTTCCTGATCGCGCTTCCTCTGGCTCTCGGGAACCTCCAGTTCGACCAGCCCGCCGACGAATCGAGCGGAAACTCGCACCTGGTCTGGCTCATTCTGCTGGTCGTCATCGCGGCCGGCGTGGCCCTCGGGCTGGTGTTCGCTGTGCCGCGCCTGCGCCGGATGGCGGCCCAGAAGATCCGACCCAAGGCGTCCGAGGTGTGGGCCCACCTCAAGCTGCTGTCCGGGCACCCGCGCAATCTGGTGGAGATCTTCGGAGGCAGCGTGGCCGCCCAGATCTTCGTGGCCATGGCCCTGGGCGCCTCGCTCCATGCCTTCGGCGCCCGGCTGAGCCTGGCCACCCTCATCATCGTCCTGACCCTCGGCTCGATGCTCGGTGGCATCTCACCGGTGCCTGGCGGGATGGGTGTGGTCGAGGCCGGGATGATCATCGGATTGACAGCGGCCGGCATCGACGAGTCGGTCGCCGTGGCCGCGGTGTTCGTGCAGCGCCTGTTCACCGCCTACCTGCCACCCATCTGGGGCTGGTTCGTGATGGTGTGGATGCGCCGGAAGGAGTATCTGTGAGCCGGCTCGGCCGGCTCGGGCCGCAGGGTCACACGGGCAGGGCGTCTGGCCCCGTGCGGTGCAGTACCGGATAGGCGCGTAGTGCGCCGATGCGTCCCAGCCGGCCCACGTTGACGCCCACGTCGGCGGCACGCAGCATGTCGAGGTCGCCGCGGCTGTTCCCATAGGCCCAGACCCGGTCAGGCTCGGTTCCCAGGTCCTCGATCCAGAGCCTCAGACGGCGGAGCTTCTCGTGGCCGCGGCAGTTGGCGCCGTCGTACCGTCCGGTGAGGGCGCCGTCGGAGACCTCGAGGCGGGTAGCCACGACCCCGTCGGCGCCGAGGTGGTCGGCGGCCGATCGGATGTAGGCCTCGGGTGAGGCCGACACGATCACGACCCGGTCACCACGTCGGCGATGCCAGTCGAGCCGGTCCCGGACATCGGTCCGCCCATGCCGGTCCAGGTGATCCGGTCCGTAACGAGCGGCGATCTGTTCCAGGCGGTCGACCGGGCAGCCGGCCAAGATCCGCTGGAACAGCCGTTGCTTGATCCGGTCCGCCTGGTGGCCGCTGGCCAGTGCGGCCAGGGCCAGCTGCGGTGCCAATACCAGCGAGGCGCCGAGCACCGCCGGACGTCCGGCCAACGCCGAGAGGAAGCCGAAGACGCTCCCGCCACTCGTCAAGGTCCCGTCGAAGTCGAAGGCCGCGACCTCCACCGTCAGGAAGGTCCGGTCATGCGCCCTCGGGATCGATGCCCACCCCGTGGCGGCCCGCCCCCGAGGCGAACCCGCGGGCCCCCGCCGACGCGTCGGGCGACGCCAGGCTGTCGAGGCCGAAGCGCAGCTCGGTGTCAATCGCCTCGGCCAGCGGGAGTCCCCACTGGGCCAACATCGACAGGCGGTCGTTGCGCATACAGGTCTGCGGGAGTGCGGCCAGCTGGTGCCCCCACGCCACGGCCCGGTCCAGGGCCTCACCGTCCGGCACCACCCGGTTGACCAGGCCCATGTCCAACGCTTCATCCGCCTCCACCTCGCGGCCGCTGAGGATCAGGTCGAGCGCCCGACCCTCACCGATGAGGCGCGGCAGGCGCACGGTGCCCCCGTCGACCAAAGGGACGCCGAACCGTCGGCAGAAAACGCCGAACACTGCTCCCGCCCCGGCCACCCGCAGGTCGCACCAGACGGCCAGCTCCAGGCCGCCGGCCACGGCGAAGCCCTCGACCGCGGCGATGACCGGCTTGGACAGCTCCAGGCGGGTCGGCCCCATGGGCCCGGGCCCACCGGTCGCCACCCGGAGGAGGTGGCCCTCAGCCGCGGCCCGCAGGTCGGCCCCGGCACAGAAGGTGCCACCGGTGCCGGTGAGGACGGCCACCGAGGCCGAGGAGTCCTGGTCGAAGGTGGTGAAGGCCTCCAGGAGCGCCTCAGCGGTGGGCGGATCGACTGCGTTCCGGCGTCCGGGGCGGTCGATGGCGACCACGGTCACCGGCCCGTCGGTGGAGACTCGTACGGTGGCCATGCCCCCAGCATGGTGGACGCGGTGTGGCCCCGCCACCGGCAGTCCGAAGTCAGGGCCGACAGTGCAGTCCGAAGTCGGGGCCCACAGTCCGGGCCCACAGTCGGGGCCGAACGGGGGGAAGAACAAATCTCGACCAAGTCAGTCGACAATAGAAGGGGATTGGTCTATCCTCATGGGGCGGCGTGATCACGACCTGCGTCGGCCCCGCCTCGAGAACCGGCTCACAACACAAATCGAAGGAGCAGCACATGGCAATCCGACTGGGCGACACGGCCCCCGACTTCACTGCGGAGACGACCGAGGGGACCATCAGCTTCCACGACTACCTCGGGGACAGCTGGGGCGTGCTCTTCTCCCACCCCAAGGACTTCACCCCGGTGTGCACCACCGAGCTGGGGGCCTTCTCAAAGGCCAAGCCCGAATTCGACAAGCGGGACACCAAGCTGATCGGGCTCTCGGTCGACGACGTGACGTCACACGGCAAGTGGGCCGGCGATATCGAGGAGACCCAGGGTCAAGCCCTGAATTTCCCGCTCATCGGCGACGAGGACCGCAAGGTCGCCGACCTCTACGACATGATTCACCCCAACGCCAACGACACCCTCACTGTCCGGTCGGTGTTCATCATCGGGCCCGACAAGAAGGTCAAGCTCACCCTGACCTACCCGGCCTCGACCGGACGCAACGTGAGCGAGATCCTGCGGGTGCTCGACTCGCTGCAGTTGACCAGCGACTACAAGGTGGCGACCCCGGTGAACTGGAAGGACGGGGACGATGTGATCATCGTCCCGGCTGTTTCCGATGAGGAGGCCAAGGAGCGTTTCCCGAAGGGCTTCAACGCAGTCAAGCCCTACCTCCGGGTCACGCCCCAGCCCAACCGGTAGGGAGCGCCGCCCGCCCGGTCCGCCAGGCGCGTCGGCGTGACGGGCCGGTCGGACAGGGACGGGCCGGTCGGACAGGGACGGGCCGGTCAGATCAGGTAGGCAGGAACCCCAAACCGGCTACCGGTGGCGGCTGAACGGGTCGCCATCGGAGCTCTGGGTGGGCCAAGAGGTCCGCGCGCGAGCGCGTCCTGCTAGCATGAGCGGGCCAGTAGGCACTTCCCGGCCGTTCGGACAGTTCTCCGCCCCGGGTCGGTCACCGCGGATCACAAGGTTTCAGCCACTCCATGCCAGACAAGCAGGCCACCATCGCCGAGTACCGGCTCCACGAGACGGACACCGGTTCGCCTGAGGTGCAGATCGCCATTCTGAGCGAGCGCATCACCCACCTGACCGAGCACCTCAAGGTCCACAAGGGCGACCATCACACCCGCCGGGGCCTGCTCAAGCTCATCGGACGCCGTCGACGCCTTCTCGACTACGTCCACAACAACGACGTCGAGCGCTACCGGGAGATCATCGGTCGCCTCGGCCTCCGCCGCTAGGCGGATACCAGTCACTCCGCCCGGCCTCGGCCGGGCGGTGGCAATTTCTCCGCCGGCTGCACCGGTGCGGGAACGGGCCGGCACGGTGCCGGCCCGCAGATGACGGGCCACCCAGTGTGGTGGACCGTGCGACCAATAGACAGGGCTCCTCACGAGGTCAGTCACCAGTTGCCGATCACCGGCTGCCAGGCCGGTGGGTGGTCGACAACTGGGAACTGGCTTGGGAGTCCCCGAGCAACCAAGGAGCGTCATGTCCGACGCCATAACTGTTTCGTTCCCGATCAGTGGGACCGAGCGCACACTCACATTCGAGGCCGGGCAGCTGGCCCAGCTGGCCGACGGAGCTGTGCTGGCCCGGATCGGCGACACCGTGCTGCTGGCCACGGCGACCGCCGCCCGGTCCGTCCGGGAGGGGGCCGACTTCTTCCCGCTGACCGTTGACATCGAGGAGCGGGCCTACGCCGCCGGGAAGATCCCCGGTTCCTTCTTCCGCCGGGAGGGGAAGTCCTCGGACCAGGCCATCCTGACCTGTCGCCTCATCGACCGGCCCCTGCGACCCTCGTTCCCCAAGGGCTTCCGCAACGAAGTCCACGTCGTGGGCACCATCTTCGGTGCCGACCAGGTGAACCCCCACGACGTGCTGGCCATCAACGCCGCATCGGCGGCTCTCATGCTCTCGGGGATCCCCTTCGACGGACCGATCGGCGCGGTGCGGGTGGCCTATGCCACCGACGGACGCTGGATTCCGCACCCCACCTTCGAGGAGGGCGACGAGTCGACCTTCGAATTGGTGGTGGCCGGCCGGGCCCTGAGCGATGCCGATGATGCCGAGATCGCCATCATGATGGTCGAAGCCGGGGGCTCGGAGCGCTCCTTCCAGTACTACGAGGAGGGTGCTCCCCAGGTGACCGAGGAGGTCCTCGCCGACGGGCTCGAGGCGGCCAAGACCTGGATCCGCGAGTCGATCGTGCTCCAGCGCCGGCTGGTCGAGGCCTACGTGGCGGCCCGGGGAGCCATCGAGCCAATCGAGTACTCGACCCTCTCCGACTACGGCGACGACGTGTGGGAGCGGGTGACAGCCGAGGGCAGCGACGCGGTGGCCGCCGCCAACCTCATCGTGTCCAAGGCCGAGCGCAACGCCGCTTTGGCCGAGGCAACCGCCGCCATCGTGTCAGCCCTGGCCGGGACCTTTCCCGACCGCGAAGGTGAGATCAAGGCGGCCGTTCGCGGCCTGACCAAGAAGCTGGTCCGCAAACGGATTATCGAGGAAGGCGTCCGCATCGACGGGCGGACCACCTCGGAGATCCGGCCGCTGTCGGCCGAGGTCGACCTGTTCCCGACGGCCCACGGCTCAGCCCTCTTCCAACGGGGCGAGACCCAGGTGCTCAACGTGACGACGCTCGGCATGCCGCGGATGAACCAGCTGCTCGACACCATCACGCCGGACGATCACAAGCGCTACATGCACCACTACAACTTCCCGCCGTTCTCCACCGGTGAGACCGGCTTCATGCGGGGCCCGAAGCGACGGGAGATCGGGCACGGACTGCTGGCCGAGCGGGCGCTGCTGCCGGTTGTCCCCTACGAGGAGGACTTTCCCTACACCCTCCGGCTGGTCTCGGACGTGCTCGCCTCCAACGGCTCCACGTCGATGGCGTCGGTGTGCGGCTCGACCCTGTCGATGATGGCCGCCGGTGTTCCGCTCAAGGCACCGGTGGCGGGGATCGCCATGGGCCTCGTATCCGAGGACGGGGCCTACGTGACCCTGACCGACATACTCGGTGCCGAGGATGCCTTCGGCGACATGGACTTCAAGGTGGCGGGCACCAGGGACGTGGTCACCGCTCTCCAGCTGGACACGAAGATCGACGGACTGCCCCTCGACGTCCTGACCAAGGCCCTGCTCCAGGCCAAGGAGGCCCGCCTCACCATCCTCGACGTGATGGCCGGCGCCATTCCGGAGCCTCGTAGCGAGGTTGCCGAATCCGCTCCGAAGATCATCTCCTTCGAGATCCCGATGGACAAGATCGGGGAGGTCATCGGCCCGAAGGGCAAGGTGATCAATGCCCTCCAGCAGGAGACGGGAGCGGACATCGCCGTCGACGACGACGGAATGGTCGGCACCGTGACCATCGGGGCCAAGGACGGCACCGCCGTCGAGGAGGCCCGACGGCGCATCGCCACCATCCTCGATCCGCCGCTGGCCGAGGTCGGCACCACCTACGAGGGCAAAGTGGTCAACATCACCAAGTTCGGTGCTTTCGTCAACATCCTCCCCGGCCGGGATGGCCTGCTGCACATCTCCAAGATCGGGCAGGGCAAGCGAGTCGACCGGGTTGAGGACGTGCTCGAGCTCGGGCAGCCGGTCCAGGTCCGCGTCGACGATATCGATCCGCAGGGCAAGGTCTCCCTCTCGCTGGCCGGCGACCCGGCGACCGGCGGACCGGCGGACCGGCCGTCCGCCGACGACGCCCGGGGCAGTGGACGCGGGCGCGGACGTGGACGCGACAACGCCGATGCCGATGCCGGCGATCGGCCTGCTCCTTCGGCTCCAGCCGGGGCCGCTTCGTTCGAAGACGTGTTCGCCCAGGAGCTGGCCGATGAGTTCGGCGATCTCGGACCCACCGTGGTCGAGTCTGCGTCGGGTCGCGGGAGTGGAAGCGGAAGTGGGAATGGCGGAGGCGGCCGGAGCGGTCGCCGACGCCGTTGAGCACGCCCGACCGCCCCGGGGCCGGGCGGGTCACGGTCCGGTGATCCGGACCGAGGAGCTGTCCTCCGGCCTCTCCCTCGCGACCGAGGAGATGAACGACGCCCGCTCGGTGTGCATCGGGTTCTGGGTGGGGACCGGGGCACGGGACGAGGAGGCGACCGAGGTCGGCGCCTCCCACTTTCTCGAGCACCTGCTGTTCAAGGGCACCGCGGGACGCTCCGCGTCCGCCATCGCCGAAGCGGTGGACGAGGTGGGCGGCGACTTCAACGCCTTCACCACCAAGGAGTACACGTCCTTCTATATCCGGTTACTGGCCGAGCATCTCGCCCTGGGCCTGGACATCCTCTGCGACATCATGTGGCAGCCCGCCCTCCGGCCGCGGGATCTCGAGGCCGAGCGCCAGGTCATCCTGGACGAGATCCTCATGCACGCCGACGAGCCTGCCGACCAGGCTTCCGAGCAGAGCTCGGCCCTCCTGTTCCCGCGTCACCCCCTGGGTCGGGAGGTGTTGGGCACCGAGGAATCGGTCGGCCACATGAGCGCCGAGCGGATCCGCGAGTTCTTCGGCGCCCACTATCGGCCCGCCAACATGGTGGTGGCGGTGGCCGGTGACGTCGAGCACCGGGCCGTCGCCGACGGGCTCGAGTCCCGCTTCACCGGACCGTCGGGCGGTTCGAGGCCCGAACGCCAGTCTCCGGACGACAAGGTGGAGGCCCTGGGCGTGACCCGCCGTCCCACCGAGCAGGCCCACCTGGTCCTCGGCCTGCGCTCCGTCGATCGATTCGACCGTCGGCGCTATGCCTTGGCCGTGCTCAACCACGTTCTGGGCGGGGGGTTGTCCAGCCGGCTGTTCCAGGAGATCCGCGAGCGGCGTGGTCTCGCCTACTCGGTGTGGTCGGAACGGGCGGCTTTCAGCGACGCCGGATCGGTGAGCGTCGGAATCGGGACAGCCCCGGAGCACGTGGGTGAGGTGCTCGACATCGTCACGGCCGAGCTGGCCGGTTTGGGCGAAGAGGGGATCACCGAGCGGGAGCTGTCGATCGCCAAGGGCAACCTTCGGGCGGAGTCGCTGTTGGCCTGTGAGGACTCGGGGGCCCGGATGAGCCGGATCGGCGCGGGTCTCCTGCTCCACGGTGAGGTCCTCTCGGTCGACGAGGTGCTGGCGCGGGTGGAGGCCGTCACCATCGAGGACGTCGGGCGGACCGCCGCCGAACTGGTGGCCGCGCCCCGGGCGCTGTCGGTGGTCGGGCCCTTCGACGAGAGCGATTTCGACGGGCGATCGCTCCACCTCGGGTAAGCCCCTCCGCCGGGGCGGCATGGCCAGCGCGGCCGGCGGCCGACGGTAGGGTGGCCGCCATGCGCGTGGCGGTGGTCGGAGCCGGCGGCAAGATGGGTCGTGAAGTCTGTCGGGCCGTGCTCGCCGAGGCCGACCTCGACCTGGTGGCTGCGGTCGACATCGGTTTCGAGGGATCCGATCTCGCCGAGTTGGTCGATGCACCGGCCGGCGTTCTCGTCGTCAGCGGCAAGCTCGACGACCTGACATCGGCGGCGACCGACGTGGTGGTGGACTTCACCCGTATCGACGCCGCCCGGAGCACGCTCGATTTCTGCGCCGAGCACGGGATCCACGCCGTCGTCGGGACCACCGGCTTCAGCAAGGAGGATCTCGATCGTCTGGCCTCTCGGTTCGGTGGCCCCGAAGCAGGCACGCCCAACTGCGTGCTGGCGCCGAATTTCGCCATCGGCGCCGTGCTCATGATGCGTTTCGCCGAGTTGGCCGCGCCGTGGTTCGACGGCGCCGAGATCATCGAGCTCCACCATGACGGCAAGCTGGACGCGCCATCGGGCACTGCATTACTGACGGCCGAGCGGATGGCCGCCGCCCGCACCTCGACGGGGCCCTTCCCGCCCGATCGGACGACGACGACCTCGCTGCCGGATAGCCGCGGCGGGGCCGGGCCGATCGGGGTGCGCATCCATTCGGTCCGGCTCCCCGGGCTCGTCGCTCATCAGGAGATCATCCTCGGCGCCGTAGGTCAGAGCCTGACCATCCGGCACGATTCCTATGACCGCTCGTCCTTCATGGACGGTGTGATCCTGGCCGTCCGGGAGGTTCCCGCCCGCCCCGGGCTGACGGTCGGGATCGAGCCCCTGCTGGGCCTGTAGGGAGACAGGTGCCGGGCGACGATCCCCGCCAGCGGATCATCGAGGCCGCCTACGCCTGTGTGGCCCGCAAAGGGATTGCCAAGACGACCATCGAGGACGCCGCCCGCCAAGCCGAGGTGTCCCGGGCCACCGTGTACCGCGCCTTCCCGGGCGGGCGCCAGGAACTCATCAACGCCGTGGTGGCGTGGGCCACACTGGAATTCTTCGCCCGCCTCTACGAACAGGTGCATGACGCCGGGAGCCTGGAAGAGGTGATGGAGCGCGGGATCATGTTCGCCCACCGCTCCATCGTGGAGCACGAAGTCCTCCAACGGGTGATGCAGACCGAGCCGGAGAAGCTGCTGCCCGCGCTCACGTTCGAGAGCATCCGCATCCGGGGGGGAATCGCCGAGTTCCTCATTCCGTTCCTCCGAGACCGCGGGGTGGCGCCCGGGGTCGACCTCGAGGAGGCGGCCGACTTCCTGGCTCGCATGGTGCTCTCCTACATGTCGGCGCCGGGCCGGTGGGACCTCGATGACCCCGACCAGGTGGCCCAGCTGGTGCAAGCCGAGCTCCTGGCCGGCGTGGTCACCGACCCCACCCGGGCCGTTGACAATGAGACAAATTCCGACCTAACGTTTCACTGATGGTCGCGCGAGCTGCCGCCCTGCGTGTGATGGACGGGGAGATCGACACCGCCGACGCCGCCGACACCGTCCATCCGGTTCCCAAAGACCGCGGCTTCGGATCCCGGCAACGTGTCCCGTCGGAACGTGTCTCTCCGCAACGTGTCTCTCTGCACCGGGTGCGGATCGTCGACGCCACACTCGAGTGCTTGGCCCGGCACGGCGCGTCCAAGACCACGGTGGACGACATCGCCCGCCAGGCCGGGGTGTCCCGGGCCACCATCTACCGCGTCTTCCCCGGTGGGCGCGAGGAGTTGCTGTCGGCCGTCGTCGACACCGAGATGGCCCGGTTGTTCTCGGCGCTCGGTGTCCGGCTCGGCGAGGCCCCGGACCTCACCGAAGCGTTGGTGGGTGGCATCGTGGAGGCGTCTACCCGGATCCGCGGCCACCGGGCGCTGGCGTACTTGGTGGAGCACGAGCCCGAGATGGTCCTCGGCCACCTGGCCTTCGATGAGTCCGACCGGCTGCTGGCGACCGCCTCCCGGTTCGCGGCTCCCTTCCTTTCCCGCTGGATGAGCCCACCCGAGGCAGGGCGGGTGGCCGAATGGGCCACCCGCATCGTGCTTTCCTATGCCATCGCTCCCTCGCTGTGCATGGATCTCACGCGGCCGGCCATGGCCCGGCGCTTGGTCCAGCAATTCGTGGTGCCTGGCATCCGAGCCCTGCACGCCACCGACGCCGGGCCGGCCATCGACATCACCCCGTTTCGATCCGGCCCGATCGACACCGATCCGGCCCAACCCACCGATCCCGCCCAATCCACCCATTCCGCCAGACCCACCCGAACCGATCGTGCAAAGGAAGGAACGCGATGACCACCGAGATGAGCAGCACCGAGGAGATCATCGGTCGAGCCGAGATCGATGACTTCGAGGCCATCCTGTCCGTGGTCGGTACCGAGGAGCCCGACGGGCGCCACGTCGTCCACTCGGACTACGACTCCATTTTCACCTGGGACTACGAGAAGGGCGCCCGCCCCAAGCTGAACAAGCTCTACGAGAAGGCGAAGGGCGCCCAGTGGAACGGAGAGACCGACCTCCCGTGGGAGACCGAAGTCGACCAGGAGAAGCTGGTGCGCGAGCAGGCCGAAGCCGACGGCGGTTTTGCCGTCGGCTTCGACCTCGCCGGCACCCCGGTCGAGCACTGGACCGAAAAGGAGTGGATCTCCTTCGGTGTGGAGAGCCAGAACTGGACGCTGTCGCAGTTCCTCCACGGTGAGCAAGGAGCGCTCATCTGCACGGCGAAGATCGTGGAGTCGGTCCCATGGATCGACGCCAAGTACTACGCCTCCACCCAGGTCATGGACGAGGCCCGCCACGTCGAGGTGTTCGCCAAGTACCTCGACGAGAAGCTCTCTGGCCACTACCCGGTCAACGCCCACCTCGGGATGCTGCTGGACGACATCATCGCCGACTCGCGCTGGGACCTCACCTATCTCGGGATGCAGATCATGGTCGAGGGGCTGGCCCTGGCCGCCTTCGGTTTCATGCACCAGATGACGGCCGACCCGCTGCTCAAGCAACTGTTGCGGTACGTCATGGCCGATGAGGCGCGCCATGTCGCGTTCGGCGTGATCAGCCTGCAGGAGTACTACCAGGGGTTGAGCGCGGCCGAGCTGCGGGAGCGCCAGGAGTTCGCCTTCGAGGCGGCCGTGCGCATGCGGGACCGCTTTCTGCAGCAGGAGGTCTGGGACCGGATGGGCGTCGACTCGAAGGCCATCGTGCCGGTGGTGCTGCAGGCCCCGGATCGCGGCGAGTTCCAGGCCCTCCTTTTCTCCAAGATCGTCCCGAACTGCAGGAAGCTCGGGCTGCTGGATGCGGCCGACGGCTGGCTACGGACCAAGTTCACCGAGCTCGGCGTGATCCAGTTCGAATCGTGGGTGGACACCGCCGAGGAGGTCGACGCCATGGCCTCGACCTCTCCGAAGGAGCGGTTGGCGTCCTGAACGCTTCTGCGGGCACGGCGGCGCCCCGTGCGCCGCGGGCTGGGAGGCGACGGCTGATAACCTGCGTCGTCGTGGACCACCCCACGAACTCCAGTCCGACGAGGGGTTGAGCCAGGTGCCGCGGTTCGGGTCCGTGGTGACCGCCATGGTCACACCTTTCGACGGGGACGGCGCTGTCGACCTCGAAGCCGCCGCCCGCTTGGCCCATCACCTGGTGGCCACCGGAACGGAAGGTCTGGTGGTGGCCGGGACGACCGGGGAGGGCCCGGTCCTTACCGACGTCGAGCGCATGGAGCTGGTGCGGGCCGTGGCCGGCGCCGTCGACATACCGGTCATCGCCTCCACCGGCACCAACGACACCGCCCACTCCGTAACGGTGACCAGAGAAGCAGCCTCGGCCGGAGCGGCAGGCGTCCTGGTGGTCACGCCCTACTACAACCGACCCTCGGCGGCGGGCCTGTCGGCCCACTTCCGGGCGGTGGCGGCGGCCACCGACCTACCGGTGGTGCTCTACGACATCCCGGTCCGGACCGGGAGGCGCATCGGTGGGGCGCTGACCTTGGAGCTGGCCCGCGAGGTCCCGAACATCCTGGCGGTCAAGGACTCGACCGGCGATCCGGCCACCGCTGCGGTCGTCGTGGCCGAGAGCCCCGACGGGTTCGACGTCTACTGCGGCGACGACCCCCTCACCCTGCCGTTCCTGGCCGTGGGTGGCGCCGGGATCGTCAGCGTGGCGTCGCACTGGGCGGGCACGCTCTTCGCCGACATGATCGGCGCGTACCGCTCCGGAGAGGTCGAGCGGGCCATGGTGATCAACCAGCGGCTGGGCGAGTCCTACCGTTTCGAGGCCAGCGACGAATTCCCCAACCCGATCCCGGCGAAGGCCGCCTGCCGTGCCCTGGGCCTGGCCGTGGGGCAGTGCCGCCTTCCCCACCCGCCCGCACCGTCGTCGCTCGACGAGCTGGCGGCGGCGGTCATCTCCCGGGCCGGCGTGATGCACCCGACAGCCCAGTCGGTTGCCTGACTCCGGGCGCACCGGACGGACGAGGCGGCGCTCGTCGGCAAGCAGCGCCAGAGCCGCCGGTGGGAAGGCCACAACTGCCGGTGCGAAAACCCCGTCCGCCCGAGGGAAGGCCCCGGCCCGGGGGAGTCCCGTCGGCGGAGGGAAGGCCCCGTCCACGGGAGGGAAGGCCCGGTCGGCAGGAGGGCAGGCCCCGCCCGCTGATACAGCCGAGGGCCGCGGCGCGAGGGCCCGCCGCCCGGCGCCGGTCCGGATCGTCTTTTTGGGCGGGCTGGGAGAGATCGGTCGTAACTGCGCCTGCATCGAGGTCGACGGCCGCATCCTCGTCCTCGACGTGGGAATCATGTTCCCCGACCCCGACATGCCCGGGGTCGACCTGGTGCTTCCCGACTTCACCTACCTGCGCGACAACTCCGAGCGCGTCGATGGGGTCATCCTCACCCACGGCCACGAGGACCACACCGGTGGGCTGGCCTTTCTCCTGCGCGACTTCCCGGTGCCGGTTTACGGCTCCGAACTCACCCTGGCTCTGGCCCGCAACCGGGTGGACGAGGCGGGAAACAGCGACCGGGCCCAGTTCATAGCCGTCCCCGACGGC
Source organism: uncultured Acidimicrobiales bacterium (assembly GCA_963710495.1). Taxonomy (GTDB): domain Bacteria; phylum Actinomycetota; class Acidimicrobiia; order Acidimicrobiales; family RAAP-2; genus Bog-756. The sequence continues at coordinate 279,156 of CAVQAI010000009.1, read as the reverse complement.
GCCCGCCGGCGGATCGGTCCCTGTGACGTCGAGTTCATCCCGGTCACCCACTCGGTCCCGCACGCCTTCGCCACCGCCTTTCACACCCCCCAGGGCGTGATCCTCCATTCGGGCGACTTCAAGCTGGACCTCCACCCGGTGGACGGGCGACGGACCGACCTGGCCCGGATGGGCGCCCTCGCCGCCGAGGAAGGCATCCGCCTCCTCATGTCGGACTCAACCAACGCCGAAGAGCCCGGATTCACCGCCTCGGAGTCGACCGTGGGGGAGACGCTGCGCAAGGTCTTCCTGGCCCGGCCCGATCGTCGGTTCGTTGTGACCTGCTTTGCCAGCCACATCCATCGGGTCCAACAGGTGGCCGACGCGGCCGTGGCCACCGGCCGCTCGGTGGCCACCCTCGGCCGGTCCATGCAGAAGAACGTGGCCCTGGCCCGCCGGCTCGGCCTTCTTCACATCCCCGACCAGACCCTGGTCGACATCGAGGAGATCGACGGGCTCGAGCCCGGCCAGGTGTGCGTGATCTCGACCGGCTCTCAGGGCGAGCCGATGTCGGCTCTGTCACGCCTCTCCACCGGCGAGAACCGCTTCTTCCGCCTGCAGGAGAACGATGTCGTGGTGATCAGCGCCCATCCCATCCCGGGCAACGAGTGGTCGGTGGGGCGGGTGATCGACACGCTGCACAAGCATGGCGTCGAGGTGATCCACTCGGGGGTGGAGTCCGTGCACGTGAGCGGCCACGCCCGCCGCGGCGAGCTGGGCATGCTGCTCTCGGTGACCCGGCCCGAATTCTTCATCCCGGTGCACGGGGAGTACCGGCACATGGCCAATCACGTCCGGTTGGCCACCTCCATGGGCATTCCCGAGGACCACGTGCTCCTGTGCGAGGACGGGGACGCGGTGCGGCTGGACGGGTCCGGACTGCACCGGGACGGGACCGTGCCCGGTGGCTATCTCTTCGTCGACGGCAGCTCGGTGGGGGACATCGGCCACGGCGTGCTCCGGGACCGGATGGTCCTGGCCGAGGAGGGTGTGGTCATGGCCGTGGCCACCGTTGACCTCAAGCGTGGGGAAGTGGTCGGGATCCCCCAGATCGTCACCCGCGGCTGGGCGTCCGACAGCGACACCGAGGCTCTCCTGGACGAGGCCCGGATCCACGTCACCAAGGCGCTGGAGGAGGCGTTGGCGACCGGCACCAACGACCATGAGACCCTCAACCGGGTGGCCCGCCGGGCGCTCGGGCGCCTGGTCGGCGACCGCACCCGCCAGCGGCCGATGATCGTCCCGGTGATCGTCACGGTCTGACCACCCATCGGTGATGCCTGGTCAGCGGCACGACCACCCCCGGTGTCCCCAAGAACACGACGAGTGGGGAGTAACCTGGACGGCACTGTGACGACCGCCACCAAGCGTCCGGCGGGGCGATCCGGGGCTTCGCGGTCGAAGGGAAGATCGACGCCTACGTCTCGCTCCCGCTCACGTAGATCTGCCCCCGCCCGGCGGCGGGGGGGTCGCCGTCCGACCGCCGCACGACGCTCCGGTCGAGACGGATCGGGCCTACTGGGCGCCATGTGGGGCGTACTGGCCGGGCATGCCACGGACCTCTGGGGTGTGGTGTTGGTCACGGCCGGACTGCTCGCCGCAGTGGCCTTCTACGGCGGCTCCCTCGGACCCGCCGGCCACGGCGCACGTGTCGGCGTCGGTGACCTGCTCGGATGGAGCCGGTTCCTCGTCCCGCCCGTCGCCGCCGGCGTCGGCCTTCTCCTCCTGGCCGGGCGCCGCGGCGGTGAGGACGAGCCCCGTCAGGGTGCGGAACCCGCTCGAGCCGTCATCGGAGCATCTCTGACCCTGTTGGCCGTGGCCGGCCTGGCCGCCCTGGCCGGCGGCTCACCCCGCCTGGGGGCGTCGACGTCAGCGCTCTCCGCCGCCGGCGGTTGGGTGGGCGCCGTGGTCGCCGATCCCCTGGGCTCCACCCTCGGGGGTTTCGGGGCGGCCGTGGTGCTGCTGGCGCTCTTGGTGGTGGCCATGGTGGTGTTCACCGGGATTTCGGTGAGCGCCGCGGCCGGGACGGTGGTGCGAGCCGCCCGGTGGTGTGCGGCCGCCGCCATGGGTGACCCGGAGACCGAGGACGAATCGGCTTCGGTCGATACGGACGACGACGACGACGAGCACCCGACCGACCCCTTCGGTCGAGCCGTGGCCGCGCCTCGCCCGGCAGCCCAGGGTGTCGACGACACGGCGGCAGACGATCCCCTGGTGGCGACCGACGACATTGACGACGTTGACGACATGGATGACATAGGCGACATGGACGACGTCGACAGCCTGGACGGCGCGGAGAGCGTGGATGACGACGAGGGCGTCGACGACGGGACCGGGCTCGACGCCGAAGCGGAACCGGCCCGCCTGGCCGTGAACGGCGCCGCCCCAGCCGGCGGAGGCCCGGGGTCGCCGCTCGAGATGCGGCTCGGGCCTTCGGTGGGGGAGTGGCGGCTTCCGCCGGCCAACCTGTTGAAGCGGGCCAAGCCGCAAGCCGTCGACGAGGGTGAGGTGGATGCGGCGGGAGCCGCCCTGGTGGACGCCCTGGCCGCCCACGGTGTGGTCACCCACTTGGTGGGGCGGACGGTCGGGCCGTCCGTCACCCGCTACGAACTGGAGCTGGGCGCCGGGGTCAAGGTGGCCCGGGTCACCTCCCTCTCCAAGGACATCGCCTACGCCATGGCTTCCCCCGACGTCCGCATCCTGGCGCCCATCCCGGGCAAGTCGGCCATCGGGGTGGAGGTGCCGAACCGCCACCGCCAGCTCGTCGCTCTCGGTGACGTCCTGGCCTCGCCCGAGGCGAGCAAGGCCCAGCACCCGCTCGAGGTGGCGCTCGGCCGGGACATCGCCGGCCGGGCGGTCATGGTCAACCTGGCCGAGATGCCTCACGTGCTCGTCTCGGGGGCGACCGGGTCGGGGAAGTCCTCGTGCATCAACTCGGTGCTGACGTCGATCCTGACCCGAGCCACTCCCGACCAGGTCCGCCTGATCCTGGTCGACCCGAAGCGGGTCGAGCTCGGGCAGTACAACGGCCTGCCCCACTTGCTCACCCAAGTGGTGGTCGACCCGAAGAAGGCCGCCAACGCCCTCAGCTGGGCCGTGACCGAAATGGAGCGCCGCTACGACCTTCTGGCCGAGGTCGGGATGCGTGACATCACCGGCTACAACGTCGCCGTGGACGAGGGTGACTTGGCCGAGCAGGAAGAGGACTACCAACTCCGGATGCGGGGCACCGTCGACGATGATGACAGGTCCGAGGAGCCCGAGGCCCGTTACGACCGGCTCCCCTACATCGTTGTCGTGGTGGACGAGCTGAACGATCTGATGATGGTGGCGGCGCGGGACGTCGAGGAGTCCGTCTGCCGGATCGCCCAGATGGCGCGGGCGGTCGGCATCCATCTGGTGCTGGCCACCCAGCGGCCGTCGGTCGACGTGATCACCGGCGTGATCAAGGCCAACATTCCGTCACGGATGGCCTTCTCGGTTTCCTCCCTGGCCGACAGCCGGGTCATCCTCGACCAGCCCGGCGCCGAGCGATTGATCGGGAAGGGCGACCTGCTGCTGTTGGCGGCCTCGTCGTCGAATCCCCAGCGGCTCCAGGGCCCGTGGGTGAGTGAGGAGGAAGTCCGGGCGGTCGTCGCCCACTGGCAGCGACAACGGCCCATGGAGACGGTGGCCGGCATCGAGGAGGTCGTGGCCGCCGGAGGACCACGCCCGGGCGACGATGACGGGGACGACGACCTACTCGAGCAAGCCATGGAGCTGGTCGTCCGATCCCAGCTCGGGTCGACGTCGATGTTGCAACGAAAGCTCCGGGTCGGGTTCGCCCGGGCGGGCCGGCTGATGGACCTCATGGAGCGCCGCGGCGTGGTGGGCCCGTCGGAAGGCTCCAAGGCGCGCGCCGTACTCATGACCCCCGAGGAGCTGGACGCGCGCTGAGCGAAGGTATGGCAGAGGAACCGGGCAGGGAATCGTCGCCGACCGAAGGCGCAAGGGCCGAGGGAGTATCCGATGGTCCGGGTGGAACGGCGACGTTGGCATCGAACGGAGCCGGCCCCGCGTTGCCGGCCGCGACGGTCCCACTCGGCGCCGCACCGGCGCCGGTGCCCGAAGAGGTCGCAGCCCGACAGGTCGCCACCGAACAGGAGGCGCACGAGACACCGCGCCTGTCGCGACGGGATCGCCGTCATCGGTCCCGCCGGCGGCTGGTGTGGTCGCTCGGGGTGGTGTCAGTGGTGGTAGTGCTCGTCGCGGCCGGCTGGGTGGCGGCCCAGCGGATCAACCGACCGTTGCCCCACCCCGGGGTGCAGGCCGGTCTCCCCATATCGCTGGTGGTGTCGGGGGCGCCACCGCCGCTTGCCTGGCCGGGCCGCGGGCAGGCGGCAATTTCGGTTCCCGCCTTCGGTTATGCCGCACAGTCGGGACCGGAGCCGTCCGTCCCGATCGCATCGCTGACCAAGATGACGAACGCGCTGGTCGTGCTGCAGGACCATCCGGTGGCGGCGGGAAGCGGCGGCGGCACGGTGACCATCACGCCCGGGGACGTCGCCGAATACGACAACGAGCTCCACAACGACCAGTCCACCGTGCCCATCCAGCTCGGGGAGACATTGACGGAACGTCAGATGCTCGAGGCGCTGCTCACCCAGTCGGCCAATGACATCGCCTACGCGCTGGCCGTCTGGGATGCGGGAACGGAACCGGCCTTCGTGGCCAAGATGAACGCCGCCGCTGCCTCGGTCGGTGCCGACTCCACGCACTTCGTCGACGCCAGTGGCTACGACCCCCATTCGGTCTCCACGGCCGCGGATTGCCTGCGGATCGCCGCGGCCGGCATGGCCAACCCCACCTTCGCCGCGGTCGTGGGGATGACCACGATCAGCATCCCCCTGGTGGGGACGGTCCACAACCTGGTGACCGAGATCGGTTCGAACGGGGTGGTCGGGGTCAAGTCGGGCTACACCTCCTACGCCGGGGGATGCATGGTGCTGGCTGCCGACCGCGTGGTGGACGGCCGGACGGTACTGGTGCTCGCCGCGGTCCTCGGACAGCCGGTGCCTCCGCCCATCGTTCCGACCACGACCACGACGACCGCCCCACCGGCCCCGCCCCCGACCACGCCCCCGACCACCGCCCCGACCACGACGACCACGACCACCGTCCCACCGGCGTCCGGAGCCGCCCCCGCTCCCACCCCACCGCCGGCCACCGCACCGGCTCCCACCGCGCCGCCTCCCACGGCGCCCCCGACGACGGCGCCCCCGCGACCATCCACCCCTACGACCACCATCCCGCTCAACGACCTGACCGTGCCGGATCCCTTCCGCTACACCCGTCCGGCCGTCGAGGGTTTGCTGTCCTCCGCTGAAGCCGGCGTCGTCCGCCTCCCGCTGACCAGCTCCGGCCAGCCGGCCGGGGCGGTCACCGCCGTGTGGGGTGGCCACCCGCACCGGGTGGCGGTGGTCGCCTCCGGTCAGGCCTGGCTCCTCGGGTGGCCCGGGCAGCGAGCCACGGCGACAACGAGGGTGGAGCCGGTGGCGCCCGGCGGTCGGGGCGGCACCCAGGTGGGGACGACCACCTATCGGCTCGGCGCCCAGGTCGAGTCGGTGACGCTGCGACTGGCGTCCACCATCCCCGAGCCCACCTGGTGGTGGCGCCTCGTCCACAACTGATCCCGTACCGCCCGGCCTTTGACGAGTACGTTGTCTGTCGTGCGCGCGCGAGCTCCAGCGTCGGCGGCCAATCTGGGACCGGGGTTTGACACCCTGGCCCTCGCGCTCGACCGCTACGTGGAGGTGGAGGTGGAGAAGGCCTCCCGTCTGGTGGTGCGATCCGAGGGCGAAGGGGCCGGCATGTCCGACGACCCGTCACACCTGGCGGCGCGGGTGGCCATCGATGTGGCGGGCACCGACCGGCTGGCCATCACCGTCCGCTCGAGGATCCCGATCGCCCGGGGGCTCGGCTCGTCGGCCGCCCTGGCCGTGGCCGCCGCCGCCGCGGCGGGAGCGCATGATCCACTGGCCGTGGCCGCCCAGATGGACGGTCACCCCGACAACGCCGCCGCATCGACGGTCGGCGGCCTGGTGGCCGCGGCCCGGGTCAAGGGCGGGGTGCAGGCGGTGCGGCTCCCCCTCGACGTGTCGCTGGCCTTCGTGGTCATCGTGCCCGACGTCACCTTGTCCACCTCCCGGGCCCGCCAGGTGCTGCCGGCCCAGGTCAGCCGCGACAGCGCCGCCTTCAACCTTTCACGGCTGGCGCTGTTGATCGCCGGACTGGCCGACAGCCGGGTGCTGATCGGCGAAGCCACCGAGGACCGGCTGCACCAGGACTACCGGAGCCCGCTCTTCCCACCGGCCCCCAAGCTGCTCGCCGCCCTGATGGCCGGGGGCGCCCTGGCCGTGTGCTGGTCGGGCGCCGGCCCCTCGTTGCTCGGCATCTCCCGCGGCACCGACGTGCACAAAGTGCAGGCGGCGGCAGCCGAGGCTCTCGACGAGGCGGACGTTCCCGGCCAGGTTCTGGTCCTCCATCCCGACATGCACGGGTTGGTCGTCGACCGCGGTGACCGAGCGGACGTCTTCGACTTCAACGAGAGCTGACCGCACCCCGGTCGGGCGCCGGCACCGGGTATCGGCCCGGCGTCGTATCCTGGACGGCCGATGAGCCCACTCGAGCCAACTGCGGTTCCCCAGGGGGAAGTCGCCGTGCCGCGTACCTTCCACATCCGAACCTATGGCTGCCAGATGAACGAGCACGACTCGGAACGCCTGGCCGGCGCGTTGGTGGCGGACGGCCTGGTGCCCTCGGCCGACCTCGAGTCGGCCGACGTGGTGGTGTTCAACACCTGCTGTATCCGGGAGAACGCCGACAACAAGTTCTATGGTCACCTCGGCAACCTCAAGGCTCTCCGCGAGCGCCGGCCGGGCATGCAGATCGCCGTGGGCGGCTGCCTGGCCCAGATGGACGGGGATCGGGTCCGCCAGCGTGCGCCCCACGTGGATGTGGTGTTCGGCACGCACAACCTGGCGCGTGCTCCGGCCCTGTTGCGGCGGGCGGCCACCACCGGCCCGGTGATCGAGCTCGGCGAGGAGCCGAGGCCGGAGTCGGGCCGGGACGAGGACGGAAAGGCCGCAGCCCTGGCGGCCGTGCGTGACCAACCGTTCGCCGCCTGGGTGACCATCCAGACCGGGTGCGACAACTCGTGCGCGTTCTGTATCGTGCCGTCCGTGCGGGGACCCGAAGTCTCCCGCCGGTTCGAGGACCTGGTCACCGAAGTCGAGGTCCTGGCCGGACGAGGGGTCACGGAAGTCACCCTCCTCGGCCAGAACGTCAACTCCTATGGTCGCGACCTGACCCGCCGCCGACCGCTCTTCGCCGAGCTGCTGCGGGCCGTCGGGTCGGTGCCGGGGATTCGCCGTGTGCGGTTCACCAGCCCGCATCCGAAGGACCTCCGGCCCGAGACCATCGAGGCCATGTCCGAGACCCCGGCGGTCTGCAACCACCTCCATCTCCCGCTCCAGTCGGGGAGCAACGCCGTCCTTACGGCCATGCGCCGCGGTTACACCGCCGAGCGGTACCTGGCTCGATTGGCCGAGGCTCGGCGGGCCATTCCCGACCTGGCCGTCACCACCGACCTCATCGTGGGCTTTCCCGGTGAATCGGAAGCGGACTTCACGCGCACGCTGGAAGTGGTGGCGGAGGCGTCGTACGACAGCACGTACACCTTCATCTTCTCGCCGCGGCCCGGAACGCGGGCGGCGGCCATGGCCGACCGGGCCGTCCCGGCGGACGTGGTGGCCGACCGCTTCGAACGGCTCCGCACCGTGGTGGAGCGCTCGGCGCTGGCCCGACACCGGGCCCGGGTGGGCCGGATCGAGGAGGCGGTGGTCGAGGGTCCCTCGAAGCGGAACCCCTCCCTGATCACCGGGCGCACCGGCCAGAACAAGCTCGTCCACTTCCGGCCGGCCGGAACCCGTGCCCCCCGCCCCGGCGCCTATGCCGAGATCCGGGTCACCGGCGCCGCGCCCCACCACCTCACCGGCGACCTGGTACGGGTGACGGCGCGACCGGCCCATCGGGTACGGATCCCCGTCTCGGCCGGTTGAGCGTTCGGAGCGTGGGCCCGGGTATCCCCGTCACGCCGTGACCGGCCGTCCCTCACCGCCGTCGGTGGCGCTGGTCGGCCCGACCGCCGTGGGAAAGACGACCGTCGCCGTCGGCGTGGCCCGAGCAGAAGAGGACGGGCCACATCCCGTCGAGCTGGTCTCGGTCGACTCCATGGCGGTCTACCGCCATATGGACGTGGGGACGGCCAAGCCGTCGGCTGGGGTCCGCGCCACGGTCGCCGTCCACCTGGTGGACCTGGTCGAGCCGGACGAGGAATTCACGGTGCAGCGGTTCCAGTCCGAGGCGCGCTCGGTCCTGGACGGCATCTCGTCGCGGGGGCACGCCGCCCTGTTGGTGGGTGGGACCGGGCTGTACGTGCGGGCGGTGGTCGACCGGCTGAGCTTCCCCGGTCGCTTCCCGGCGGTGGCGGCCGAGCTGGCGGCCACGCTCGAAGCCGCCGGACCCGAGAAGAGCGCGGAGCGCCACGCCGCCTTGGTCCTCCTCCACGAGCGCCTCGACCGTCTCGACCCGGCGGCGGCCCGTCGGGTGGGACCGTCCAACGGGCGGCGCCTGTTACGGGCGCTCGAGGTCACGGTGGGCTCCGGCCGCCCGTTCTCCTCGTTCGGCCCCGGCCTCGATCGCTATCCTCCGACCCCGGTGACCATCGTCGGGCTCCGGCCCGACCTGGACTGGCTCGACCGACGCATCGCCGAGCGCTTCCATTCGATGATGGCCGACGGTCTGCTGGCCGAGGTCGAGGCCCTGGCCTCCCGGTCCGCTGGTCTGTCGCGGACCGCCCGTCAGGCCCTCGGCTACCGCGAGCTGCTGGCCCATCTGGAGGGCGACGTGTCCCTTGACGAGGCGGTGGCGTTGGCCATCCGGCGTACTCGGATCTTCGCCCGTCGCCAGATGGCCTGGTTCCGCCGCGATCCTCGTATCGTGTGGGTGAGCCCCGAGGACGACCCGGTGGGTGCGCTCCGGGCTGGTCTGCGGGGGAAGACGCCCCGACCCGGGCGCAGTGGGAGACTGGACCGAGCACGATGAATCCGCCTGAGCGCCGGCGCCTCCGCCTGACCAAGCACCACGGCGCCGGCAACGACTTCCTGGTGCTCCTCGATCCCGAGGACGAGCTCCCCCTCGACGCCGCCGTGGTACGGGCCCTCTGCCACCGCCGTTTCGGGGTCGGGGCCGACGGGTTTATCCGGGTGCTGGCCGGCGACGGACGCGCCGAGCTGGCCATGGAACTCCACAACGCCGACGGGAGCCCGGCCGAGATGAGCGGGAACGGGATCCGGTGCCTGGCCCAGGCGGCGGTCGATGCCGACCTGGTCAAGCCACCCACCTTCGGCGTGGCGACGGGCGCCGGTGTGCGCCAGGTCGAGTACGAGCCCGGCGAACGTCCCGGCTGGGCCACCGCCTCGGTGGACATGGGAGCGGCGGTGCTCGGTCCGGACCAACCCCAACCGTCCGGTGGGCGCCGAGCCCGCCGGGTCGACATGGGCAACCCCCATCTGGTGCTCCTCGGTCCCGATCCGAGCGACGTCGACGTGGCCGAGCTCGGCCCCCGGCTCCAGGAGGTCCACACCGACGGGGTCAATGTCGAGTTCATCTCCGTCGGTCCGGGGGGCGACTCCTTGAACCTCCGAGTCTGGGAGCGGGGCGTCGGCGAGACCCAGGCCTGCGGCACCGGCAGCGCGGCCGCCGCCGCCGCCGCCCGTAGTTGGGGGCTGGTGGGCGAGCGGGTGGCCGTGCACAATCCGGGTGGCACCCTGGAGGTCACCCTGAACGGCTCGGCGATCTACCTGAGCGGGCCGGTGCGCCGGGTGGCCGCCGTCAAGGTGGACCTGGCCGCGCTGGTGGATCCGGAGCTGTGAGCCCCGAGGACTCCGCGTTCACCGACACGCTGATCTCCCGTTCGGTACGGGAGCGGATCGTGTTGATCGGCGTGGTGCTGCCCAACACCACCCCGTCCGAGGCCGAGGCGGGCCTCGACGAGCTGGCCCTGCTGGTGGACACGGCCGGTGCCGACGTCGTGGAACGCGTCCTGCAACGCCGGGCCGCGCCCGACCCCGCCACCTATCTGGGGCGGGGCAAGGCGGAGGAGCTGGCCGCCCTGTGCCGGTCGGTCGACGCCGACACCGTGGTCTTCGACGACGAGCTCTCGCCCGCACAGCAGCGCAATCTGGAGTCGATCCTGGGTCGCACGGCCATCGACCGGACCGCGGTCATCCTCGACATCTTCGCCCAGAACGCCCGGACCCCAGAAGGGCGGGCCCAGGTCGAGCTGGCCCTGCTCCGCTACCGCCTGCCGCGGTTGCGGGGCCGGGGCCGATCCCTCAGCCAACAGGCGGGCGGCATCGGCACCCGGGGCCCCGGGGAGACCAAGCTCGAGGTGGACCGTCGCCGTCTGGTCCGGCGCATGAGCCGGCTCGAGGGAGACCTCCGCCAGCTGGAGCGGACCCGGCGCACCCAGCGGCGGGGCCGGGGCCGTTCCCGACAGCGGTCCGTCTCCATGGTCGGGTACACCAACGCAGGGAAGTCGACACTGCTCAACCGGCTGTGTGGTGCCGACGTCACCGTCGAGAACCGGCTGTTCTCGACCCTCGACCCCCGGACCCGCCAGCTGGCCCTCCCCGGCGGCGAGACCGTCCTCCTGACCGACACGGTGGGGTTCGTGCGCAAACTCCCCCACCAGGTGGTGGAGGCATTCCGGTCGACGCTCGAGGAGGTCGGGCGAACGGACCTCCTGCTCCACGTGGTCGACGGGACGGCCCCCGATCTGGCCGGCCAGGTGGACGCGGTGCGCACCGTGCTGGCCGAGATCGGAGCGGACGGGCTGCCCGAGCTCCTGGTGGTCAACAAGGCCGACGCCCTGACGGCCGGCGACGGACTCGGCGAGGAGGCCCGGCGCCTGATGGCTGCCCACGAGGGTTCGGTGATGGTCTCGGCCCGCACGGGCCAGGGCCTCGAAGCCATGTTGTCGGCCCTGGGCGACCGTCTCCGAGTGGGTGACCGGGTGGTCGAGCTGGTCGTGCCCTGGGCTCGTGGTGACATCCTGGCCGCGGTGCACCGGGAGGGTGAGATCGTGGCCGAGGAGGCAGGGGAGGGGTCGGCCCGGATCCAGGTCGTGCTGGACGATGCCGGGACGGCGCGGTTCGCCGAGTTCCTGACCCCGTGACCCCGGCTCCCGATCCGGCGCCGGCGGCGGACCCCGCCGGCGAGGCCGGCTTTGCGCCGCCGGCCTACCCCTACGACCGGCTGAACGCCCTCCAGGCCCGGGCCGAGCAGCGCTTCGGGCTTGGGACCGGGACGATCGATACGGCCGGGATCGTCGATTGTTCGATCGGAACTCCCTGCGACCCGCCACCGACCTCGGTGCTCGAGGCCATGGCCGCCTCGAACGCCGAGCGCGGCTATCCGGCCTCGGCCGGGTCGGCCGCCTACCGCCGGGCCGCAACGGCCTGGTTGGCCCGGCGGTTCGACGTGGCGGTCGACGCCGACGCCGAGCTGGCCGCCTGCGTAGGGACGAAGGAGTTCGTGGCCTCCACCCCCCACTACCTCCGGCTGCGCACGCCGAGGCGGGACACGGTGCTCTACCCGGCGGTCTCCTACCCGACCTACGCCATGGGGGCAGAGCTGGCCGCTTGCCGGGCCGTGCCCGTCGGCGAGCTCGACGGCGGCGGGCTCGATCTCGCCTCGATCGAGCCGGATGACGTGAAGCGGGCTCTGATGCTGTGGACCAACTCCCCGTCCAACCCGACCGGCCGGCTAACCGACCTGGCGGTGGTGGCCGACTGGGGCCGGGCCCACCATGTCCCGGTGTTCTCGGACGAGTGCTATGCCGAATTCACCTGGGAGGGCCGTCCGGCCACCGTGCTCGCCGGCGGACTGTCGGGAGTGGTGGCCGTCCACTCCCTGTCGAAGCGCTCGAACCTGGCTGGCATCCGGGCCGGCTTCTTCGCCGGCGACCCGACGCTGGTCGCGTACCTCCGTGACGTGAGGCGGCACGCCGGTCTCATGGTCCCAGGCCCGGTGCAGGCCGGTGGTGCGGTGGCCCTGGCCGACGACGCCCACGTCACCGAGCAGCGACACCGCTATCGGGAGCGGCTTGTCTTCGTCCAGCAGCTGCTCGACGGGGTGGGGCTCACCGCGCCGATGCCGGCCGGCGGTTTCTACCTCTGGGTACCGGTGCCACCCGTCATGGCCGGGGCGGGCTGGGCCCTGACCGAGCATCTGGCCCTGACGGCGGGACTGCTGGTGAGCCCGGGCGAACTCTACGGGCCGGACGGTGCCGGCTTCGTCCGGTTGGCCGTGGTGCAGCCGATGGAGCGGCTCGCCGTGGTGGGGGAGCGCTTGTTGCAGCAGCCCTCCATTCTCGCCGGCTGACGGGCCGGCCACTTCGAAGCCCAGGGCTAACGTCTCCCTCCATGGCAGACCTCCAGTCGCAGATCGAACTGCTCGTGGCGCGGGCCGGCGAGCTCGGTCCGGACGACACCGACGCCCTGGCCACCGTGTCCGAGGCCATCGACCTGCTCGATCGGGGTGACGCACGGGTGGCCGAGGTGGACCCGGTCACCGACACCGTCGTGGTCCACCGCTGGCTGAAGGAGGCCATCCTCCTGCTCTTCCGGCTGCGCGCCATGGAGACGGTCGAGGTGGGCCCGTTCGAGTTCGCCGACAAGCTGCCCTTGAAACGCCACTACGTCACATCCGGGGTACGGGTGGTGCCAGGGGCGTCGGCCCGATGGGGGTCATACCTGGGCGAGGGCGTCATCTGCATGCCGAGCTACGTCAACATCGGCGCCCGGGTCGGTGCCGGCACCATGGTCGACACGTGGGCCACGGTGGGATCGTGCGCCCAGATCGGAGAACGGGTCCACCTCTCCGGTGGCGTGGGCATCGGCGGAGTGCTCGAACCGGCACAGGCGGCCCCGGTCGTCATCGAGGACGAGGTCATGGTCGGCAGTCGCTCCATGATCACCCAGGGCGCGCGCGTCGGCCGGGGCGCAGTTCTGGGGGAGGGCACCCTGTTGAACCCCGCCATCCCGGTCATCGACGCCGAGACGGGCGAGGAACTGAGCCGGGGCCATGTCCCGCCCTGGTGCGTGGCCGTGCAGGCGTCGCGGCGCCGGGACTATCCGGGAGGTGAGTTCTTCCTTCCCTGCGTGCTGGTGATCAAACGGCTCACCGAGGGGCAGCGCCATGACAAGGCCGGGCTGAACGACATCCTGCGCCAACACGGCGTCTCCACGTGAACGAAGGGATCCCACAGGGCTTGTTGGGGCTGGCCACCGCGCTGGTGGCCGTGCCCTCGGTCAGCCATCACGAGGGGCAGATGGCCGATGCCGTGGAGTCGGCCCTCGCCCGCTGCCCGTGGCTGGACGTGGAGCGGGTAGGGGCGAACGTCGTCGCCCGGACCGAGCTCGGCCGGGACAGCCGGGTCCTGCTGGCCGGTCACCTCGACACGGTGCCGCCCGTCGGGGGCAACGAGGAGCCCCGGCTGGAGGGCGACGTGCTCTACGGCGTGGGGGCGGCCGACATGAAGGGGGGGTTGGCCGTTTTTCTCCATCTGGCCGCCGTGCTGTCGGACCCGGCGGTCGACGTCACGTGGTGCTTCTACGTCTGCGAAGAGGTCGAGCAGCAGTTCAACGGCTTGATCCAGCTGTTGGAAGCCCGCCCCGATCTCCTTGACGTCGATGCCGCGATCCTCGGCGAGCCGACCGGGGGAGTGGTAGAGGCCGGGTGCCAGGGGACCCTCCGGGTCCGGGTGGGCCTGCGCGGGCAGCGGGCCCACACTGCCCGCCCGGGCGAAGGCCGCAACGCCATCCACCGTCTGGGGCCGCTGCTCGACTCGGTGGCGAGCTACCGGGGCCGTCGCCCGGTCCTCGACGGATGTGAGTACGCCGAGCAGCTCCAGGCGGTCGACGTGGCCGGTGGGGTGGCCCCCAATGTCGTGCCCGACGAGGCGAGCCTGCTCCTCAACCACCGGTTCGCACCGGACCGGTCGATCGAGGACGCCGAGGTGTCGATGCGGGAACTGATCGCCCCCCACCTCGAGGCCGGTGACCAGTGGGAGCTGGTCGAGTCCGCCGGCGGCGCCCCACCGGCTCTCGACCATCCACTGCTGGCCAAGCTGGTCGCCTCGAGCGGGTCACCGCCCCGAGCCAAGCTGGGGTGGACCGACGTCGCCTCGCTCTGGTCCCATCGGATCCCCGCCGCCAACTTCGGCCCGGGTGACCCGGTCCTCGCGCACACCCCGGGGGAGCATGTGCACGCCGGTGAGCTCGAACGGGTCTCGGCCACGCTCGAACTGCTGCTCCGGACCGGGCCCTGAGGCGCGCCCTTCAGAGGCGGCGCAGGACGGTGACCACCTTGCCGTAGACGGCCACCTCGGAGGGGTCGAACTCCATGGGGGAGAGTCGTTCGTTGGCCGGGCTGAGGACGATCCGGCCGCGGTGGGTCGAAAACCGCTTGACGGTGGCCTCGCCGTCGGGGATACCGGCCACCACCACGTCACCCGACTCGGCCTGGGCCTGTTGGCGAACCACGACGTAGTCGCCGTCCATGATCCCGTCGTCCACCATCGAGTCGCCCCGGACCTTCACCATGAACAGGCTGCCCGTGCCGGTGAAGTCCTCGGGTAGGGGGTAGAGCTCCTCCACGTTCTCCTGGGCCAGCACGCCGGTCCCGGCGGCCACGTCGCCCACCAGGGGGACATGGCGGATGGGCCTGGAATCGACGATGACCTTGGACGACGGGTCGTAGCAGACCTCGATGGCCCGGGGTTTGGTGGGATCCCGGCGCAGGTATCCCTCGCGCTGGAGGACGGCCAGGTGGGCGTGGACGGTCGAGGACGAGGTGAGGCCCACCGACTCCCCGATCTCGCGGACGGAAGGGGGATAGCCCCGCTCCCGCACCGCCTCGGAGATGCAGTCCAGAATCTGCTTGCGCTTGGTGCTCAGTACCTGGGCCATGGCCTCCCCTTGGTCCTTCCCTCTGTCCGTCGGCCCCTCTGTCCGTCGGCCCCTCTGTCCGTCGGCCCCTCTGTCCGTCGGCCCCTCTGTCCGTCGGCCCCTCTGTCCGTCGGCCCCTCTGTCCGTCGGCCCCTCTGTCCGTTACCGGCGAACATCTGTTTGTGCAGGTTAGGGCAGTGGCGCCCCAAAAGCAAACATCCGTTCGACAAATGGCTTGACACGAACAGACGTTCGTGGTCAGATGACGGCTATGACGAACACAGGTTCGATCCGGCGGGGCCCGACCCACCATCGCCCGATGGAACGGCCGTCGGGTGCCGGGCCGGAGGGGCGTCGATGACGGCGGTCTGGCTACCCGACGAGCTGGCGGCGGGACTCGGCACGGCGCCGGGTCCCCGCTTGCGGCTGGTGGCCGACACCCTTCCGACCACGGCCCGCCGGGGGCACCGGGTCCCCGTCGAGGTGCGTCGCCGCCGGACGTTATTGGCCTCCATGGGCCTGTTGCTCGTCGGACTGGCTCTTCCGCTGGGCGGAACCGGTGGTCACTCCCACGCCACCGGTTCCGCACCGGCGGGGACCGGGACCTACACGGTGCAGCCGGGTGACAGCCTGTGGTCGATCGCCGAGCGCGCGGACCCGAGCGCCGATCCCCGCCCGCTGGTGTCCAAATTGGCGGCCCAAGTCGGTTCCGACCAGGTGGTACCCGGCGAGCGCATCGTGGTCCCCTGATCCCATCGACGGCGGGATGCCGGGGCTGTGGGGGCCGGCACTAGCCTCGTGCTGTGCGGTGTCCGTGGTGCCTGGCCGACGATGATCGGGTGGTCGATTCACGGCTGGCGGAGGACGGAGTGGCCATCCGACGGCGGCGTGAGTGCATCGGATGCGGTCATCGCTACACGACCTTCGAGCGCATCGATGAAGTTCCCTTGATGGTCGTCAAACGCTCGGGGGAGCGTCAGCCCTTCGACCGGGGCAAACTCATCGACGGCTTACGGTCGGCCACCAAGAACCGCCCGGTGAGCGAAGACCAGCTCGACGAAGTGGCCCGCGAGATCGAGGACGAGCTGCGCGAAGCCGGCTCGGAACCGACATCCGAACAGGTGGGCATCGCCGTGCTGGAGCGGCTCCGAGTGCTCGACGAGGTGGCATACCTGCGCTTCGCCAGCGTGTACAAGGGTTTCGAAGGGGTGGACGACTTCCGCCGGGAGGTGGGTCTGCTTACCAAGACCACAGCGCCGAAACGGAGGGAGGGGTAGCACCGTGGCCGATCTTGTCTCCGATGTGCCGGCCAGCGCGCTGGCCATCTACGCCCATCCCGACGATCCCGATGTCTCCTGCGGAGGCACGTTGGCAGCCTGGGCCAAGGCCGGATGTGTGGTGCGGGTGGTGTTGTGTACCGACGGTGGCAAGGGCTCGGCGGACCCGTCGGTGGTGCCCGAGGAGCTGGCCGCCCGGAGAGCGGTGGAGACGGCCGAGGCCGGGGCGGTGCTCGGGGTCGCCGAGCAGTTCTGGCTCAATTACCCCGACGGCGAGCTGACCAACAGTGCCGAGTTCCGTGAGGCGCTGGTGGCGGCGGTGCGCCGATTCCGTCCCGACGTGGTGCTCTGCCCGGACCCGACCGCGATCTTCTTCGGACAGGAGTACTTCAATCACCGTGACCATCGAGTCACCGGAATGGCCGCCCTCGATGCTGTGTCGCCCGCGGCCGGCTTGCCCCACTACTTCCCGGCAGCCGGCCCGGCCCACCAGGTGTCTGAGGTCCTGATGTCGGGAACCTTGGAGCCCGACGCCTGGGTGGACATCTCCGGCACGGTTGACCTCAAGGGACAGGCCGTCGCCTGCCACCGGAGCCAGTTCCCCGACGGCGCGGAATGGGCGTCGACGGCCGTACGGCTCAGCGCCGAGGACGCCGGGCGCCGGGCCGGGGTCTCGTTCGCCGAAGGGTTCCGGAGACTGCGGCTCGGTGCCTGAGCCCGCCGGGACGGACCGCCCCGGCCCCGGGGAGCACGACCGCGGCCCGACGACAGGAGTCGTGGCCGAGCGGGTCATCCTCCACGTCGACATGGACGCTTTCTTTGCCTCGGTGGAAGTCCTGGACGACCCGTCCCTGGCGGGCAAGCCGGTGATCGTGGGCGGCTCCGGAGGGCGGGGGGTCGTAGCCGCCTGCACCTACGAGGCCCGAAGATTCGGGGTGCACTCGGCCATGCCCTCGTCGGTCGCCAAGCGCCTGTGCCCATCGGCCATCTTCCTCGAAGGCCGCTACCACCGGTACACAGACGTCAGCCACCAGCTCCACGACATCTTCGAATCGGTGACGCCGCTGGTCGAAGGAATCTCGTTGGACGAGGCGTTCCTCGACGTCACCGGAGCCAGGCAGCTCCTCGGGGATGGTCGGACCATCGCACGCGCCATCCGGCAGCGGGTTCTCGAGGAACTGGAGCTCACCTGCTCGGTCGGCGTGGGGCGCACCAAGTTGGTGGCCAAACTGGCCTCGAAGATGGCCAAGCCGGTGGCCACCCGCTCCGGCGTGGTTCCCGGGCCGGAGGTGGTGGTGATCGCCCCCGAGGCCGAGATCGGGTTCCTCCACCCGTTGCCCGTGCGCGCCCTGTGGGGCGTGGGTCCGGTGACCGGACGTCGGCTCGAAGGGCTCGGGGTGAAGAGCGTCGGGGACATCGCCTCTCTGCCGCCGGGGGCACTCGAGCGCATGGTCGGGTCGGCTGCAGGCGCCCATCTCGGAGCATTGGCCCGCGGCGAGGATCCCCGTCCGGTCGTGGCCAACCAGTCGGCCAAGTCGATCGGCCACGAGGAGACCTTCGCCACGGACCTCTGGGACCCGGAGGAGCTCCATCGCAGGCTGGGGCGGATGGTCGACGCCTCGGCGGCCGGATTGCGCCAGGCCGAGCTGGCCGCCCACACGGTCACGGTGAAGGTCAGGTTCGCCGACTTCACCATGGTCACCCGGTCGCACTCGTTGGTCTCGCCCCTCGACACCACGGCCGCCATCGGCGCCGTGGCCGGCGCACTGTTGGACTCGGTCGACCGGGACCGAGGGGTCCGTCTTCTCGGCGTGAGCCTTGCAGGCCTCGGTGACCCCGGCGCCGGGGTCCAGCTGAGCTTCGATCTGGGTGCGTCCCCCAACCTGTCGGCCTGCGGAACGGCCCCGACGATCGAAGAGGCCGTTCACATCGAACAGTCGTGGGGACCGGTGACCGCGGCGGTCGATGCCATCCGGGCGCGCTATGGGGGAGCGTCGGTCGGTCCGGCCTCCCTGGTCGGGGCCCGCGGCTTGGAGGTGCGCAACCGGGGGGATGCCCAGTGGGGTCCCTCGGACGGACCGGAGCCCGGACCGAAGGCCGGATCGGAGGCCGGACCCGAGCCCAAATCGGAGGCCGAATTGGGTTCCGAGCGGCCCGCCAGCTTGTAAGGTGGTGTCGGTGTTTGGTCGAAGGTTCGGTGAACGGGCCCACCGTGCGGCCGTCCGGCGTTGCCCTCGAAGCCCAGGTGCGCCATGCTTGTGAGCGTCGGATGCGCGAGGATGGGGGCGGCGATCATCGGGGGGAACAACAACCGGTGGAGGGGACGAGTCCTTGCCGCTGTCTGAACACGAACAACGCATCCTGCACGAGCTCGAACAGTCGCTCTACCAGGAGGACCCGGCGTTCGCCGAGCGCGTGCGGTCGGAAACCGTGTACCGGCACGCGGGCCGGTACTGCATCTGGTCGGCACTCGTCTTCGTGGCGGCTCTGGTGTTCATGTTCTTCACCTTCTCGAGATCCGTGGTGCTCGGTTTCGTAGGCGTGGTGGTCATGTTCCTGTCCGGTGTGGTCTTCGCCAACAACGCCCGCCGTATGGGCAAGGCCGGCATCGACGACATCTCGCGCTCGCTGCACAGCCGCAACCTGAGCAATTCCGTCCACGATCCACGTGACTGGATTCGTGGGCGATTCCACCGCGACGACTGACCGGTGACGACCGGCCTTCGGGGGGGCCGGCGCGGCCCGGGGGAGTGGGACAGGGCCGGGCGCTGTGACGGGCCCATGGTGTTGGCGGTGGACATCGGGGGCACCAAGCTGGCTGCCGGTGTGGTCGACGGATCCGGGTGGGTGCTCGCCCGCGCCCAGGTGGCGACGCCGGGACGGGCCGGAGCCGAGGACGTCTTCGGAGCGCTGTCGGCCATCATCGACGACGTCCGGTCGCGCTCGGAAGGGCGTCCGGAGAGATGCGGCGTCGGCTGTGGCGGGCCGATGCTGGCCGGGGGAGAGAGGTGTCCCCGCTCAACATCCCGGCCTGGCGCGGGTTCCCCTTGCACGAGCGGCTCACCCAACACGTCGGCCTGCCGGTCACCATCGACAACGACGCCAAGGCGCTCGCTCTCGGCGAGGGATGGCTCGGAGCGGCCCAGGGCTGCGACGACTATCTGGCCATGGTGGTGTCGACCGGGGTCGGCGGCGGCATCGTCCTCGACGGGCGGCTCCTCGATGGCGCCGAGGGAAATGCGGGCCACATCGGCCATGTGGTGGTCGAGCCCGACGGGCGACGATGCGCGTGCGGTGGTCGCGGCTGCCTCGAGGCCGAGGCATCGGGTCCCTCCATCGCCGCCGTGACCGGTCACCCCGCCGAGGAGGCCACGCCCGAGGTGCGCCGACGCTGCGGCACGATGGTCGGGCGGGCGGTGGCCTCCGTGGCCAATTTGCTGGACCTGGAGCTGGCCGTGGTGGGTGGCTCGGTGGCCCTCGGGTTCGGCGCGGACTTCTTCGGTGCCGCACAACGGGAGGTCGACCAGCGCGCCCGGCTGGAGTTCGCCCGGGGGACACGTGTGGTGCCGACGGTGCTCGGTCCGGACGGACCGCTTCTCGGGGCCGCCGCGGTGGCCCGTCGCCCGTTTGGCCCGGCGAGCGGGCGCGAGGGATGAGCCAGGACACGGCCGGCGGAGCGTCCCGGCGGGCGACGGTGGCGGCAGCGGGGGCGTTGGTCCGCCGACCAGGCCTGTGGGCAGCGGCCGTGGCAGCCGTCGGGCATCTGGCGCCGGCCGGGCTGGTGGCGCCGACCGCCCTACCTGCCACTGCCCGACGACCGCCTGTGGGCGTTCCGCATGGAGACCGCCTACGGGCGGCCCGAAGCGGTGCCCACCCCCGACGACGTGATCGCCTACCTCGAGTGGTGCCGCCGGGGTGGTCGTCCCGACGAGTCCCGAAGACCGCCACCGTGGGGGTACCTCCCGGCCGGGACGAGCAGCGATAATGGTCCGCCCGCCGGGCGCCGTTGAGCGAGTGGGCCCGGCTAAGTTTCGGGGTTGATGGATCGACGGGCCAAGCAAGCGGCCAGGCGAAAGGGGGGTGTCGGCGGGAGCTCGACACCCGGCCGGATCGAGCCTGGGCGGATGCCGGCCAGCCCGGCGCGCCGGGCGCTGGTGCTCAATGCAACGTTCGAGCCGCTCGGTGTGGTCTCGTCCCGGCGAGCGGTGCTGCTGGTGCTCGACACGAAGGCGGAGCTCCTGCATTCGACGGACCGGGTGTTCCGGGCCGAGCGGGTCTCCGTCCCGGAGCCCTCGGTCGTGCGGTTGGTGCGCTATGTCCATGTGCCCCGGCACTACCGGGTGGCCGTCAACCGGAGGACGGTGTTCGCCCGGGACGGTTCCCGTTGCCAGTACTGCGGGCTGGCCGCCGAGAACCTCGACCACGTAATTCCCCGCAGCCGGGGCGGACCCCACACTTGGGAGAACGTCGTCGCCGCCTGTCGTCGCTGCAACACGCGCAAGGAGGACCGCCTACCGCACGAGGCGGGGATGGTCCTACGGTCGACGCCCGTGGCTCCGCGCCACCGGGTGCACCTGCTCGCCCTGTGCGGCGGGGCCAGTGAGGAGTGGGGCACCTACCTCGGGAACGGCTTCAGCCCCCGCCGGCAATTGACGGCCTGATCGCCAACGGTCCCCGGATGCCGCGGCCCGGCCCGGGTGGGAGGCTGCACGGGTGCCACGGGGCTGGAGGGTCGACGAGCGGCGCGGTGACGCCGCCAGCCTGCACGCCTCCTGGCCCGGAGTGGAGGGGTCGCCCGGGGAGCGCACCATCGCCGTCTGCCACGTGCCGTCGCCGTCGGTCGTGCTGGGTTCGACCCAGCCGACCGAGGTCCTCGACCCGGTGGAGGTCGCTCGTCGCCGGGTGGGCGTCGCCCGGCGACGGTCGGGCGGGGGTGCCGTGCTGGTCGTGCCCGGTGAGCCGGTATGGGTCGACCTGTGGGTACCGGCGGCCGATCCGCTGTGGTCCGACGACGTCGGGCGCGCCTTCGACTGGGTGGGGGACAGCTGGGTGGTCGCGCTCGAGCGCCTGGGGCTGTCGGGCCTCGCCGCTCATCGATCCGGGACCCTCGCCTGCACGGCGTGGTCGAAGCAGGTCTGTTTCGGTGGGATCGGCCGTGGGGAGGTGCTCGAAGGCGGCCGGCGCAAAGTGGTCGGCCTGGCCCAGCGACGCACGCGGGCCGGGGCCTGGTTCCACTGCGCCTGCGCCCTGCAGTGGGATCCACGACCCCTGGTCGAGCTGCTCGCCCTGTCCCGGGAAGAACGGGTGGAAGCGGTTGGCGATCTCGGTGAGGCGGCGGTGGGCGCCGCCGACCTGGCCGAAGCCTCCGGCACCAGCCCTGTCGACGCGGCGATGGTGACCGCCGCGCTGCTCGACGCCCTGCCGACCGGGTCTGGGTCGTAGCCGCCCTTCCCCCGGTCCGAGGCCCAGCTCGCTCAGTTCATCGAGAGTCCTCATCTCCTTGCCGCGGTCGACTATCTCCTTGCCGCGGTCGACTCCTCGTACCGCCGGCGACCCATTCCTGCCGCGGTCGATCTGGTTCATCGATCCGCTTCTCGGTGCTGTCGTCCCTGGGTGCTGGTCGTACGGCGCTCGGCGGGTCAGGTGGCGCCACCGGCGTGCCCCGCCGCGCCCGCCGCGCTACTCGCCGTCGGCTGGTGCCCGCTCGCCGGGCTCCTGGGGTCGTCGGGGTGCTTTTTTTGGTTCCAAGTGGTTGACCGGTGGGGGGGTGGGGCGTAAAGTGGCGCAAAGTGGTGTGAAAGGGAGGAGCCTGGGTGGCTCGGGTTCCGAGCACTACAGGGAGCATCGTGGGAGCACTCATCGGTGGCACGGTTTTTCGGCAGGTACGAGCACTCGCTCGACGACAAGGGAAGGATCATCCTGCCGTCGAAGTTCCGGGGGCCCTTCGAGCACGGCGGTTACTTGACTCCGTACCAGGACGGATGCCTCTCGCTCTGGACGCCCGACCAGTTCGAGGAGCAGATGGAAGCGATGCTGGAGCGGGCGGAGACGGGGAGGAGCAATCGCAACATGGCCCGGTTGTGGGCCTCGACCTCGCACGAGTTGGAGATCGACCGGCAGGGTCGGATGGCCATTCCCGCCCGGCTCCGGGAGTACGCCGGCCTGGTCGGGGACGTCCTGGTGCTCGGGGCAATCGACCGGGTCGAGCTCTGGAACCAGCAGGCATGGGACGAGAAGGTCCTGCCCGAAGAGGAGCGTCTCACCCAGGGCGACGACGGTTGAGTGCCGTGCGATCACTCCATATCGTCCGGGAGGGGAGCACCGACGAGGCCGGGCCCGTCGGCGGCCCACACACCGAGAGGATCGCCGGCCGGGTCAGCCCCGATCACCCCAGCGTCGACCGGGACGGGTCCATGGACGCGAGCGGCGCGGGTCGAGCAGAGCTCCACGACGAAGGGAGGGGCACCAGGACCATCACCATCACAAGGCCGCAGGTCCGGACCACCGTGCCCTCCTCGGATCCGGCGGCGCGGCCGTCACCCTACGAATCCGGCCTGGCCGCCGTGGCCCGCCACGACGTCCACATCGAGCGCGTCTGGCCCATGCGCAGTCCCCCGACCGCATCCCTGGAAGAATCCTCCTCCGCCTACTTCCAGAGCGAACGTCGCGGCACTCCACCCGCACGCCTTGTGCCGGTCGGGGGACTGCGGATGAGCCAGGCATTTCCCCACGATCCAGTGATGGCCGACGAGGTC
Organism: uncultured Acidimicrobiales bacterium; assembly: GCA_963710495.1. GTDB lineage: Bacteria > Actinomycetota > Acidimicrobiia > Acidimicrobiales > RAAP-2 > Bog-756. The sequence goes on along the minus strand of CAVQAI010000009.1, from coordinate 256,032 downwards.
GTCGAGCTGTTCAGCCCGGTACCCCCCGGGCTGATCGTGGACGCCACGGTGGGTGGCGGCGGTCACGCCGCCGCCCTCCTGCGCAACATCGAAGGCATCGGCGTGTTGGGGCTCGATCGTGACCCCTTGGCCGTGGCCGCCGCCACCGACGAGCTCCGTGCGTTCGGGTCCCGCGCCACCGTCGTGCGGTCGCGATTCGACGCCGTGGCCGACGTGGTCGAGCGGTTCGAGGCCGACCGGGGGACACCCCTGCCCCAGCCGGGCCTGAGCGGCGTGCTGTTCGACCTCGGCGTCAGCTCGCCCCAGCTCGACGTGGCCGAGCGGGGATTCTCCTACCGGCGGGACGCCCCACTGGACATGCGAATGGACCCGACCTCGGGACCGAGCGCGGCCGATCTGGTCAACCAACTCGACGAGGACTCGCTGGTGGAGTTGCTCGCCGACAACGGAGAAGGGCGCTTCGCCCGGAGGATCGCCCGCGCCATGATCGAGGCCCGCCCTCTGACCACGACCGGTCAGCTGGCCGACGTGGTCCGCTCCGCCATCCCGGCCGCCACCCGGCGGACCGGCGGCCATCCTGCTCGCCGCGTCTTCCAGGGCATCCGCATCGCGGTGAACGACGAGCTCGGCCAGCTGCAGACCGCGCTGGACGATGCCCTGTCCCTCCTCCGCCCGGGGGGACGGTGTGTCGCCATCGCCTACCACTCCGGCGAGGACCGGGTGGTGAAGGCGACGTTCGTCCGAGCCGCCACCGGCGACTGCCACTGCCCGCCCGGGCTCCCTTGTGCCTGTGGCGCCGATCCACAGTTCCGCCTGGTCCGTCGCGGCGCCCGCCGGCCGTCGGCTGAGGAGATCGGGCGCAACCACCGGGCCGAGGCGGCCCGCCTTCGGGTCATCGAACGCCTGCCCTCGACCGCCGACCGTCCCTCCGCCCGCGGCCGGGTGGCCTGATGGCACCGACGGCCAGCGCTTCTGCTCGGCGCGCCCCGGCGGCCAGGCCCCGCTCGTCAGCACCTCGCCGACCGCCGCTCAGGCTGTTCGAGCCGGCCCCGCGGCGACGGCGGTCGGCCCGCTCGGTCCGTCGGCCGGCGGTGTGGGCCTCGGGTCTGCTCATCGTCGGGAGCCTTCTGGCCGTGGTGGTGGGGGACGCGCTGCTCACCGAGGGCCAGGTCCGGTTGTCGTCCGTACAGGCCCAGGTGGCCTCGGCCACCGCCACTCAGAAGTTGCTCCAAGTCTCCGTGGCCCAGAAGACGGCACCACCGGTGGTGGTCGGGCAGGCCGAGAGCCAGGGGTTGGTCGCTCCCACCCAGGTGGTGTACCTGCCCCAAGTGCCTCTCAACGTGCCCCTCCCCGTTCCCCATACGACGCCCCTCCCGGCGCCCGCCGCGGCGCCCGGTCCGTCGCGGTCGGCCACCGCTTCCGTCCCGTCGGCCACCGCTTCCGTCCCGTCGGCCACCGCTTCCGTCCCGTCGGCCACCGCTGCCTCGGCCCACGTCCGTATCCTCCAGCGCAACGACTGCCTCCGCCGGCCGGTGAGCCCGTCCATCCTGCTGGGGCGCCGCACCCGGGCCATACGGCTCGTGCTCGTGCTGGTGTTCCTGGCCCTGGCCACGCAGCTGGTCCATGTGCAGGAGTTCTCGCATGGGCACTACGCGTCGTTGTCCGCCTCCCAGCTGACCCACACGGTGTCGGTCCCGGCCGTACGGGGCGGCATCTTCGACCGGAACGGGGAAGTGCTGGCCGAGTCCGTCGTGAAGCAGACGGTGGTGGCCGACCCGATGCTGATCACTCGGCCCGCCGCCACCGCGGCGGCCCTCTCGCCGGTACTCGGGATCCCCGCCGACCAACTGCGATCCGAGCTCACCGAGCGCTCGGGCTTCGTGTACCTGGCCCACCGCGTGCCGGATCCCGAGGCCAAGGCCGTCTCCTCCCTCGGGTTGACCGGGATCAACCTGGTCCCCGAGTCGCAGCGGGTCGAGCCCGACGGGCAGCTGGCCGCTCCGGTGGTCGGCTCGGTCGACTGGGGCGGGAGTGGGTCGGCCGGCCTCGAGTACCAGTACCAGAAACTCCTGGCCGGCACCCCCGGGTCGAAGAGCCTGCTCCAGGCGCCGGACGGGGTGACGCTGCCCGGAACCGGCAAGACGACGTCGGCCCGTCCGGGGACCGGCATCGAGCTCACCATCGACCAGTCGATCCAGTACATCGCTGAACAGGCCCTCGGGGCCGAGCTGGCCGCCTCGCACGCCTACAGCGGTACGGCGGTGGTGATGGACGTGAAGACCGGCGACATCCTGGCCATGGCCAACCTGCAGGCCACTTCGGGGACGCCCACCACCGGGGCATCAACCGGGGCGTCGGCCACCACCGTGGCGGAGACCAGCCGTTCTCCGGCCACGCCGAGCCCGTCGGCGTCGGGGCCGACGTTGGTGCCGGGCGTCGACACGCTGCCGGCCGGGGTGAAGGAGGCTCCGTCCAACACGGCGGTGACCCAGGTCTACGAGCCGGGCTCGGTCTTCAAGCTGGTCACCTTCTCGGCCGCCCTGGCCAGCGGCGTGACCAACCCGGACCAGGTCGTCCAAGTGCCTCCCTCCCTGGCCATGGGGACCTACACCTTCCACGACGCCGAACAGCACGGCGCCGAGCAGCTGACGGCCAGCAACATCCTGGCCCAGTCCTCCAATCTGGGGACCATCGAAGTGGCCCAGGCCCTGGGCGAGAACCGGTTACTGTCCCAGATCAGCAACCTCGGCTTCGGAAAGCCAACCGGCCTGAGCTTCCCGGGCGAGTCGCAGGGGCTCGTCCCCGGGCCTTCCGCCTGGACCGGGACCTCCATCGGGTCGACACCCATCGGACAGGACGACGCCGTCACGGCCCAACAAATCCTCGACGCCTACAATTCGGTGGCCAACGGCGGGGTGTTCGTGCAGCCCCGACTGGTCCGGGCCACGGTCGCCCCCGACGGCAGCGTCCAGGCCGCTTCCCCCTCGCCGGCCCATCGGGTCATTGCGCCCTCCACCGCATCCCAGCTGGTCGCCATGCTGAAGGGGGTCGTCTCGGGGGGAACCGGGACCAGTGCCGCCATCGACGGGTACACCGTGGCCGGCAAGACGGGAACCGCCCAGATCCCCGACCCGAGCCACCTCGGGTACATCCCCGGAGCGTATGTGGGGTCGTTCGCCGGGTTCGCCCCGGCCGAAAACCCCGTGCTCTCGGCGGTCGTGGTGCTCGACCACCCGACGCCCATCTACGGTGGCGCCGTCGCCGCCCCGGTGTTCTCGACCATCATGGCCTACGCTCTCCACCACTACGGCATCCCGACCACTGCCGCGGCCACCACCTCGACCTCGAGCTCGGCCGTCGGCGCCACCGGTACCATCTCCGTGCCGTCCGGAGCGACCACGGAAGGGCCCTAGGTGGTTCCGGATCGGTGCTGCAGTGCCCGCACCCTCCGGCCGAACCCCTGGACCCTCCCCCCGTGCAGATGAGCGCAGTGATCCACGACATCGACCCGGTCGATGTGCGTGGGGACCCGTCGTCCACCGAAATCCGCTCGGTCGAGTTCGACAGTCGCCGGGTCGGTGCCGGATCGCTGTTCTGCTGCCTGCCGGGGGCCCACACCGATGGCCACCGGTACGCGGCGGAGGCCGTCCGGGCCGGTGCCACGTCGCTGCTCTGCGAGCACTTCCTCGATCTCGACGTGACCCAGGTGCAGGTGGCCCCGGGCACGGTTCGGTCGGCCATGGCCCGGGTGGCGGCGGCCTTCTTCGGACATCCGTCCCGGCACCTCACCATGGTCGGCGTGACCGGGACCAACGGGAAGACCACCGTGACCCACATGGTCCGGGCCATCCTCGAGCGTTCCGGCCGGCCGACCGGCGTCATCGGCACGCTGGACGGGAACCGCACCACACCCGAGGCTCCGGTCCTCCAGGGCCTGTTGGCCGACTTGCGCCACCAGGGCCGGCAGGCCGCCGCCGTCGAGGTCTCCTCCCACGCGTTGGAGGCCCACCGGGTGGACGGCATCGTCTTCGACGTGGTCGCCTTCACCAACTTGAGCCGGGAGCACCTCGACCACCACGGCACCCTGGAGGCGTATTTCGAGGCCAAGGCGGCCCTGTTCGACCCCTCCCGGGCACGGCGAGCCGTGGTCTTCGTGGACGATCCCTGGGGCGTTCGCCTGGCCGAGCGGTGGCCGGGCGAAGTTGTGCCGGTGCGCCGGTCCGACGCCGGTCATGTGACCCTGGCGGTCGGCCGGTCGCGCTTCGAGTGGCGGGGACGACAGGTGAGCGTCCCATTGTCGGGCGCGTTCAACGTGGACAACGCCCTGGTGGCGGCAGCGGTGGCCACGAGCCTCGGAATCGGGGCGGAGCACGTGGTCGAGGGACTGGCCGACCTTGCGTCGGTCCCGGGTCGGATGGAGCTCGTGGCCCCGGGTGCCCCGTTCGCCGTGCTGGTGGACTACGCCCATACCCCGGCCGGACTCGGGGTGGCCCTCGACTCGGCCCGGGCCCTGGCCGGGCCCGGCCGGGTGCTCTGCCTGTTCGGCTGCGGCGGCGACCGTGACCGGGGCAAGCGCCCCGAGATGGGGGAAGTGGCCTCCCGTCGGGCCGACGTGGTGGTGCTGAGCTCGGACAACCCACGCTCCGAGGACCCGGCGGCCATCATCGGGGAGATCCGCGCCGGCATCACCGGACCGGCCGAGCTGGTGGTCGAGCCCGACCGCGCTCGGGCCATCGACGTCGTCGTCTCCCTGGCCCGGCCGGGCGACGTGGTGCTGGTGGCGGGCAAGGGGCATGAGACCACCCAGGTGGTCGGCGATCGTTCCGTGCCCTTCGACGACCGGGTCGAGGCGGCCCGAGCCGTGGCCGCCCGGCAGGAAGGCGCGGCTCGGTGATCTCGCTCATGACCTCGGGTGGGGTGGCCCTGTGGGTCGCCGTACTCTCGACGCCGCTGTTGATCCGCTGGTTGGTCAAGAACAACATCGGCCAGCAGGTCCGCGAGGACGGCCCCCAGGTCCACATCGCCAAAGCCGGAACCCCCACCATGGGGGGGCTGAGCATCGTGGGCGCCGTGGTCGTCGGCTATCTCGTGGCCCATGCCGTCCCCGGAGTCACGTTCTCCCCCTCGGGGACGCTCATCATGGCTGGCGCTGGTCGGGGCGGCCGCCATCGGGTTGGCCGACGACTGGATCAAGATCCGCCACCGGCGGAGCCTCGGGCTCAACAAGCGGGCCAAGCTCGGAGCACAGATCGGGCTCGGGGTGGCCTTTTCCCTCCTCGCCGTGTACTGGGCCCACGCCGCCACCACGCTGTCGTTCACCCGGTACGACTCGACCGGCCTGCACATGGGGACGGTCGTGTGGGTGGTGTGGTCCACCCTGATCATCGCCGGGTCGGCCAACGCGGTGAACCTGACCGACGGCCTCGACGGGCTGGCCGCCGGGTCGGCGACCTTTTGCTTCGCCTGTCTCGCCGTCATCGGGTACTGGCAGTACCGGCACTTTGCCATCTACCACGTTCCCGCCGCTCTCGACCTGGCCTTGGCGGCGGTGGCGCTGGCCGGGGCCTGCCTCGGGTTCCTGTGGTGGAACGCCGCCCCGGCCAAGATCTTCATGGGCGACACCGGCTCACTGGCCATCGGGTCGGGGCTGGCCGCCCTGTGCCTGCTGATGAACCTCGACCTGCTGCTCGTGGTCATCGGGGGCCTCTTCGTCATCGTCACCCTGTCGGTCGTCATCCAGGTGGTGAGCTACCGTGCCTTTCACCGCCGGGTGTTCCTGATGGCCCCGCTCCATCACCACTTCGAGCTGCTGGGCTGGCCCGAGACCACGGTCATCGTGCGGTTCTGGATCCTGGCCGGCCTGTTCGCCGCACTGGGCCTCGGCATCTTCTACGGCGACTTCCTGACGGTGAGCAAGGTATGACCGGACCAACGAGCACCGGCGGTGAGCAGGGAACGGGCGCCGGCCTCCACCACCTGCTCGGGCCGGTGGGCCAGGCTAGGGGGATGCACGTCGCACCAGGAGGAGCCGACCGCGGTCCCGAGTGCGGGAGGGGCCGTGGCTGAACGGGTTGCGTCGGCGCGGGCCGTCAACCGGGGGCGCCATCCCTCGACATCGGGCGGGCCCCTGCGCCCACCGGCCGCCCGGCCCCGACCGGGTGGCCCCGCCCGGTCGAAGCGCCAGGGCCGATCGGCCACCGCGGCTCCGGCCGCCGAGCGACGCCGGGGCTGGGCGGCCCGGGTCGGAACCTACCGGGGGATCGCCGTCCTGGTCGGAGTGCTGTGCGTGTTCGGCGTGGTCATGGTGGGCTCGGCCTCTCCGGTGATCTCGCTGACCCTCTACGGCTCCCCGTGGGCCGTCCTCATCCGCCAGTTGCTCTGGATGGGGATCGGCCTCACCGCCCTGCTCATCCTGGCCCGCGTCGACTATCACCGGTGGCGGGCCGTGCGGGCGCCCCTGCTCGTGGTCACCATGGGCCTACTGGTGGTGGTGCTCGTGCCCCATCTGGGCGTCACCGCCGGCGGTTCCTCGCGCTGGATCGGGTTCGGCGCCTTCCAGCTGCAGCCTTCCGAGCTCATGAAGCTGGCCCTGGCCGTCTTCGCCGCCGACCTGTTGACCCGCCGGGTCGACCGGTTCTCGGAGCCGAGAGTGGTCGTCGTCCCCGTCCTCCTCGTCCTCGGCATTTCCGGGTTGCTCATCTTGAAGCAGCCCGACATGGGGACCGCCCTCGTGCTCAGCGCCATCGCCTTCGGCATCCTCTTCATGGGTGGGGTGCCCCTGGGCCCCATCGCCAAGATCCTCGGCGCCTTCGGCGCGGTGGCCTTGGTGGTCGGCCTGGCCGACCCCTACCGCCGCGACCGGATCCTCTCCTTCCTCAACCCCGGCGCTCACCAGTCGGGCTCGGGCTACCAGGTCTGGCAGTCGCTCATCGGGCTGGGCTCCGGCCACCTCTTCGGTCTCGGCCTGGGGGGCGGCCGCCAGAAATGGGGCACGCTGCCGAACGCCCACACCGACTTCATCTTCTCGGTGGTCGGGGAGGAGCTCGGCCTGGTCGGAGCGGTGGTCCTGCTCGGCCTGTTCTTCGCCCTGGCCTGGTTCGGCCTGCGGGCGGCCACCCGGGCCCCCGATCGTTTCGGGAGCCTGTTGGCCGTGGGCGTCACCACGTGGATCACCAGCCAGGCGGTGATCAACATCGGCGCCGTGGTCGGCGTCCTGCCGGTCACCGGCATTCCGCTGCCCTTCATCTCCTTCGGGGGGTCGTCGCTCATCATCACCATGGCCGCAGTCGGCATCCTCCTCAACATCGCCTCGCACGAGCGGGCCGGGACGGATCCGGCCTGGCGACGGCTGCCCAGGTCGGGGCGCCGGTCGCCTGTCCCGGAGCGGTGAGCCGGGAACGCTTTGCGCTCATGGCCGGAGGGGGCACCGCCGGTCACCTCCAACCTGCCTTGGCCATTGCCGAAGCCCTGGTGGATCGGGGTCATGACCGCCGCAGCATCGAATTCGTCGGATCGACCCGGGGGCAGGACCGGGTCACCCTGCACGGTCGGGGATTCCCGGTCACCCTGTTGCCGGGTCGCGGGATCGTCCGAAGCGGGCGGCCGGGCGATATGGCCCGCAACGGCCTCGCCCTGGTCGAGTTGGTCGCCGCCCTCATCCTCGGGTTGGGTGTCGTAGTCCGGGCCCGGCCCCGTGTGGTGGTCTCGGTGGGCGGCTACGCCAGCGTGCCGGCGGCTCTGGCCGCCGTCGCGCTCGGCGTGCCGCTGGTGCTGGTCAACGTCGACGCCGTACCGGGGGCGGCCAACCGCTTGTTCGGGCGCTTCGCCCGGGCCAGCGCGGTGGGGTGGGCCGGGACGGGGCTGCCCCGCTCGGTGGTGACCGGCACGGCGGTGCGGCCGGAGATCGCCACTGTCCGCCGCGGAGCTGACGATCGCCGCCGAGCCCGCCGGGAGCTCGGGCTTCCGCCGGACCGGCCCACGATGGCTGCGTTCGGGGGATCGCTCGGGGCCCGCCGGGTCAACCAGGCGGTGGACGGGTTGCTCCAGCGATGGTCCGGGCGTGGCGACCGGTCCGTCTTTCACGTCGTGGGCCGGCGGGACTGGGAGGGGACGGCGTGGGCCCCCGACCCGTCGACCGGCTCCGCCGGCGAGGGCCTCGAGGCCGTCCAGGTGCCCTACCAGGAACGGATGGAGACGGTCTACGCCGCCGCCGACGTGGTGGTGTGCCGGGCCGGGGCCATGACCGTGGCCGAGCTGGCCGCCGCCGGCGTGCCGTCCATCCTGGTGCCGCTGCCCGGTGCACCGGGCGACCACCAGACGGCCAACGCCCGGGTGCTGGAACGGGCCGGGGCCGCCATCGTACTTCCCGACGCCGATTGCGACGATGACCGCTTGGCCGCCATGCTGGACTGCCTGCTCGACCACCCCGAGGGGCTGGACACGATGGGTCGGTCGGCCGCTGCGCTCGGTCGCCCCGATGCGGCGGTGGCCGGGGCCGAGGTCGTGGAAGCCAACGCGCGGCCGGCCCGCCGGGGGCGACGATGAGCGACACGGCGCCCGAGCGCGTCTTGTCGGACCCGAACCGTCAGGTCGCCGTGCATGTGGTCGGCATCGGGGGTGCCGGCATGAGCGCCATCGCCACCGCACTGGTGTCCCTCGGGCACACCGTCACCGGAAGTGACCTGCGGGCCTCGGGGGTGACGGAGCGATTGCACCAGGCCGGGCTGCCGGTGGCGGTCGGGCATGCCGGAGCCAACATCGGCGACGCCGAGGTGGTGACCATCTCGTCGGCCATCGCCGAGGACAACCCCGAGGTGGTGGAGGCGCGGCGCCGGGGCATCCCGGTCCTGGCCCGCTCCGAGACGCTGGCCGCCATCGCATCGTTACGCCGGTGCCTGGCGGTGGCCGGAACGCACGGTAAGACGACCACCGCCTCGATGCTCGCCCTCATCCTGGTGGAGGCCGGGATGCGCCCTTCGTTCCTCATCGGGGGCGACGTCAACGAGATCGGCAGCAATGCCGTCTGGGACCGGGGGGAGTGGTTGGTGGTCGAGGCGGACGAGAGCGACGGGGCCTTTCTCGCCCTGGCACCGGAGGTGGCCGTGATCACCAACGTGGAGGCCGACCATCTCGATCACTACGGGTCCTTCGAGGCCCTCCGGTCGGCGTTCGAGCGGTTCGCGTCGGGCGCCGCGGCCCGATGCGTGGTGGGAGGGGACGAGCCCACCGCGGCCGGTATCGGCCGGGCGGTCGGCGCCGACGTGGTGGGGCTGTCCGAGGGCTCGACCTACCGCATGTCCGACCTCGAGCTGGGCCGGAGCTCGGTCGCCTTCACCCTCGGCGATCCGGCGGGGTCGGCCCTCGGCCGGCTCACGCTGCCCGTCCCCGGTATCCACAACGCCCGTAACGCCGCAGTGGCCGCCGTATCCTCGTTGGCCGCCGGCGCCACCTTCGCCGATGCCGGTCGGGCCCTGGCCCGGTTCGCCGGCGTGGCCCGCCGCTTCGAGTTCCGCGGCTCGTCCCGTGAAGTCACCTTCGTCGACGACTATGCCCACCTGCCCAGCGAGGTGCGCGACGCCCTGGCCACCGCCCGGAACGGGGGATGGGAACGGGTGGTCGCCGTCTTCCAGCCCCACCGCTACACCCGCACGGCGGCGCTCGGCTCCGCCTTCGGCCCGGCCTTCGCCGATGCCGATGTGGTGGTGGTCACCGATGTCTACGGGGCCGGCGAGGGGCCCGAGCCCGGGGTGTCCGGCCGCCTGGTGGCCGACGCGGTCGAAGCCAGCCTCCCCGGCCGGACGGTGGTGTACGTGCCGGCCCGGGCCGAGCTCCGCCGAGCCGTGGCCGGGCTGCTGGAGCCGGGCGACCTCTGCTGCACCCTCGGAGCCGGCGACCTCACCACCCTGCCCGACGAGCTGATGTCCGATCCGGACTGGTGAGGACGGCGATGCCCGGTACCCGCGCCGACGACTTGACCCGTCTCGGGCACCGACTGGGGGACCGGGCCGCCTCGGGCCGGCCGTTCGGTGCCCTCACCACCTACCGGGTCGGCGGGCCGGCCGCCCTCACCGCCCAAGCGGCCGACGAGCAGGCGCTGGTCGACCTGGCTCACGACCTCGACGGGCTCGACGTACCGGTGCTGGTGCTCGGACGGGGTTCCAATCTCCTGGTGGCCGACCGCGGCTTCGCCGGGTTGGTGATCAGCCTCGGCTCCGGGTTCGACCGGATCGGTGTCGACGGCCGGCTGGTGCAGGCCGGCGGGGCCGTCGCTCTCCCGGTCCTGGCCCGGCGCACCGTGGCGGCCGGCCTGACCGGCCTCGAGTGGGCGGTGGGGGTGCCCGGCTCGGTCGGGGGGGCCGTCCGGATGAACGCGGGCGGACACGGCTCCGATACGGCGGCCACCCTGGCCGCTTGCCGGCTGGTGGATCTGGCCACCGGTTCGGTACACGACCGGCCGGCTGCCGCCTTGGGCCTCGGCTACCGCACCAGCGGGCTGGCCCCCGACGAAGTGGTGGTCTCGGGCACCTACGAGCTCGAGCCCGGTCCGTCCCCAGCCGGTCGGGCGCTGATCGACGAGGTCGTGCGCTGGCGGCGGGCCAACCAGCCGGGCGGGAGCAACGCCGGATCGGTCTTCACCAACCCACCCGACGACTCCGCCGGGCGGTTGATCGACGCCTGCGGCCTGAAGGGGTTCCGCATGGGGAGCGCCGAGGTCTCGGCCAAGCATGCCAACTTCTTCCAGGCCGACCCGGGCGGGTCGGCCGACGACGTCCACCGCCTCATCCTCCATGTGCAGGCCGAAGTGGCGGCGGTCACCGGGGTGGTCCTCCGTCCCGAGGTGCGGCTGGTCGGCTTCGACCCGGACGGGCCGGGCTCACCGTGATGCCCCCCGAGGGTGGTGACCTCAAGGAGGAGGAACCGCCTGACCTGCGCCCGCCCATGGATCCGCGGATCCACCAGCGCCGGGTGGCCGTGTTGCGCAGCCGCGGCCGGCGACGTCTCCGCGTCGTCCTGGGCGTCGTGGTGGCGGTCGTGGTCGTTGCCGTCGGGGTGGCCGCCCTCCATACCCCCCTGTTCAGCGCCCGGGCCGTCACCGTGACCGGTGCCCACCCGGCCACGGACACGACGGCCATCGTGGCCGCGGCCGGGCTCCAGGGGCATCCGCCGATGATCAGCATCGACCCCGGCGTGGTGGCCGGCCGGGTCGAGACCCTGCCCTTCATCGCCTCGGCCCGAGTCAGCCGCCACTGGCCCGACGGGGTGCAGATCTCGGTGACGGAGCGGGTTCCCGCCCTCCAGATGGCCGGGCCGGCCACCTCCTGGTCGATGCTCGACGGCGACGGCCGGACCCTCCAGGTCGGCCCGGACCGCTTCCCCGGCCTGGTGGTGTTCATCGTCCACACCCCGTCCGGCGGTGTCCCGCCGCGCCCGGTCGGCCGGTCACTGCCCCCGTCCGCCTCGGCCGGACTGCTCGTCTGCCGCAGCCTGCCGAAAGCCTTCGCCGCCCAGGTGGTGTCGGTGACGGTGGCGCCCGACACCACCATCAACCTCGCCCTCGACTCCGGCGTCACCGTCGTGCTCGGGACGGCGACCGAACTCCCGGCCAAGTTCGAGGACGTGGCCGCCATCCTGGCCCATGGGACGCTCCACCCCACCTCGACCATCGACGTGTCGGTGCCCGAGTCCCCGACCGTGGCCAACTGAGGGACGCGACCCGGGTCGATCGCGGCCGTCGCGCCGGCGCTCGGGTGCGGCGGACAGTGCTTGACCAGGTAGAGTGCTGAACCTATCGTGGTCGACAACTCGCCGGTTGGAACGGTTTCAACCTTTGGTCGAGGGTAAGGGATTCCATGACCGTTCCGGCGCAGAACAATTACTACGCCGTCATCAAGGTGGTCGGTGTGGGGGGCGGGGGTGTGAACGCCGTCAACCGCATGATCGAAGCGGGACTGCGGGGCGTGGAATTCATCGCCACCAACACGGACGCGCAAGCGCTTCTCATGAGCGACGCCGATCTCAAGCTGGACATCGGGCGCCAACTGACGCGCGGCCTCGGGGCGGGCAGCGATCCGGAGGTCGGCCGCTTGGCGGCAGAGGAACATCGTGCCGAGATCGAGGAAGCGCTCAAGGGTGCGGACATGGTGTTCATCACCGCCGGCAAGGGCGGCGGAACGGGAACGGGTGCCGCCCCCGTGGTTGCCGAGATCGCCAGGGGGCTCGGTGCCCTCACCATCGGCGTGGTGACCCGTCCCTTCACCTTCGAGGGCCGGCGGCGGTCGGTCCAGGCCGAGCAGGGCATCCAGAACCTGAAGGAGAAGGTCGACACCCTGATCATCATCCCCAACGACCGTCTCCTCACCGTCTCCAACGAGAAGACGTCGATGGTCAACGCCTTCCGGATGGCCGACGAGGTGCTGATGCAGGGGGTGCAGGGGATCACCAGCCTCATCACCGTTCCGGGGCTCATCAACACCGATTTTGCCGACGTGAAGATGATCATGAGCAACGCCGGCACGGCCATCATGGGGATCGGTTCGGCCACCGGCGAGGGGCGGTCGGTCAATGCCGCCCGAGCGGCCATCACCAGCCCGCTGCTCGAAGCTTCCATCGAAGGCGCGCGCGGCATCCTCCTCAACATCTCCGGCGGATCCGACCTCGGGCTGTTCGAGGTCAACGAGGCGGCCGAAATCATCCACGGCGTGGCCCATCCCGACGCCAACATCATCTTCGGCAGCGTGATCGACGACACCATGGACGAAGAGGTACGGGTCACCGTCATCGCCGCCGGCTTCGAGCGTTGGGAGGCTCAGAGCCGGAGCAGCGGGGCCGCTGTCGAGTCACTCGGCCGGGAGGAGGCTCGCAGCCGTGTCCTCGGGGTCGAGACGGTCCACGAGGACATCTTCGCCGCCCCGGGCGACGACGAGCTCGACCTGGGCGACGACGACTTCGACGTCCCCTCATTCCTTCGCTGAACCGGACCGGCGCCGTCCCGCTCGTCGGGTCCATCCATGCCGCCTGGAGTGACGCCTGGGCCGGGGACCTGCGTCCGGCCGGTCGGGGCGACCGCGGCGAGGCCCTTCTCGCCTGGGCCAGGACGACCATCGGCTCCGACCAGGTGCGACCGGTCCGCTGGATGGAGCAGGTCCACGGCTCGAAGGTGCTCGTGGCCGGCGTGGCGGGTGGTGCTCGCCACCACCCGGTCGAGCGCAGCGCGCCGGTGGCCTGTGCCGGGCCCGGTGACGCCCTGGCCTCCACCGCGCCGGAGCTGGCCCTGGCCGTGCTCACCGCCGATTGCCCGTCCATCGCCCTGGGCAGTGCCGAAGGGGTCTACGCCGCCGTCCATGCCGGCTGGCGCGGGCTGACGGCCGGGGTGGTGGGCCGAACGGTCCGGGCCATGCGAGCCCTCGGGGCCACCGAGGTGGTCGGATCGGTCGGGCCCTGCATCCACCCCGAGTGCTACGAGTTCTCCGAGGACGACCTGGCGGCGGTCACCGCCGTGTGCGGGGTCGGGGCCCGGGGCCGGACCGCCGAGGGCCGGGCGGCCCTGGATCTGCCCGCCGCCGTGGCAGCGGCACTGGCCTCGAACGGCGTCCGTCAGGTGGCCGGCCGCACCGCCTGCACCGCCTGTCAGCCGGGCTACTTCTCGCACCGGGCCCGGGGGGACCGTGGCCGACAGGCCCTGGTTGTCTGGTCGGAGGAGGCACCGCCGGAGTGAGTACCGCTCCGGGCCGACCCGACCCCGTCGGCCTTCCCGAGCGCCTCGAGGCGGTGCGCCGGCGCATCGATCGGGCTTCCCCCGACCCCGGCTCGGTCCGCATCGTGGCCGTCACCAAGGGGTTCGGGGCCGACGCGGTGGCGACGGCGGTGGCGGCCGGGCTCACCGACATCGGCGAGAACTACGCCGACGAGCTGCTGGCCAAAGTGGCCGGCTGGCACGGTCCGGAACCCAGCTGGCACTTCCTGGGCGCCGTCCAACGGAACAAGGTGACCCGGCTGGCCCCGGTGGTGTCGTGGTGGCAGGCGCTCCGCCGGGTCGAGGAGGGCCGGGCCATCGCCCGGCGACGGCCCGGCGCCCGGGTGCTGGTCCAGGTGGACATCGCCGGGCTTCCCGGCCGGGGCGGGTGCCCGCCCGACGGGGTGCCGTCGCTGGTGGCCGCCCTCCGGGACGAAGACCTGGTGGTGGAGGGGCTCATGGCCGTCGGCCCGCCGGGACCACCCGAGGGATCGCGACCGGGCTTCGCCCTCGTCTCGGGCCTGGCCGATCGGCTGGACCTGACGGTGCGCTCCATGGGGATGAGCGACGACCTGGAGGTGGCCCTGGCCGAAGGCTCGACCATGGTCCGGCCGGGTCGTGCGCTGTTCGGCGACCGACCCCGAGCGTCCCGGCACCGGCCGGCCGACGGGCCCGTGGTGCCGCCGCCGCGCCCGGCCGCACCCTCCTGACCGGGGACGATGCACGTGTGATGCACGTGTCCCACCATCCACCGGCCCGAGAGGCCACGCACTACGCTGTGACCAGGAGGAGACGATGGCAGCTTCGTTCATGAAGAAGACGATGGCCTACCTGGGCCTGGTCGACGACGACTACGACGACTACGACGACTACGAGTCACGGTCACCCGCCCCCGTCGGCCGCGTCGGCCAGCGCCCGGTGGCGGGCGTCGATGTCGCCGACGAACCGGCCATGCCGGCACCGAGCCCGCGGATCCGCACCCTCAGCCGCGAGGAGACCGCCGCTCCGGCCGTGGCCACCGCTCCGACCGGGCTCGGGACGAGGCCGGCCATGGGGTCGCCGTCGGTGCGGCCCATCACCCAGGAATCGGCCGGCGCCCGGGTCCACATCGTGGCCCCGGGGAGGTTCGCCGACGCCCAGGAGATCGCCAACCGCCTGATGAACAACCAGCCGGTCATCGTGAACATGCAGAATGCCGAGCGGGACCTGCAACGCAGGATGATCGACTTCTGCAGCGGTGCCACCTACGCCCTGTCCGGCGGGATGGAACGCGTGGCCGACGAGGTCTTCCTCCTCACCCCCTCGAACGTGAAGGTCTCCGACGAGGAGCGCCAACGCCTGGCCGACCGCGGTCTGGTCAATCCCTGAGCCACAATGGTGCCGGGCTGACCCTGGGCCCGCCGACCGCAAGGCTCTGAGGAAGGGGAGTCTCCCATGATCATCCTCATCTGGGTCCTCGAGCTGTTCCTCGTGGTCCTGTTCGCCTACTGCATCCTGAGCCTGGTCATCGCCTATGCCCGGCTTCCCTGGGACTCGCCGGTCATCAAGGTCCAGCGTGTCCTGACCTCGGTCGTCGACCCGGTCCTCCGCCCGATCCGCCGGGTGATCCCCGTGGCCCGGGTGGGGAATGTCGGGCTCGATCTCTCGGTCCTCATCCTCTTTCTGGTGATCCAGGTGATCCTCATCCCCGTGCTGTCGAGGTGAGCCGGACCCGGCCGTCGACCTCCGGAAGACAGGCGCGCCGGCACGGCCGCTGATTTCGGTTCAAAATCCCTGGGGCCGACGGGCGGCACCGCTAGCATGTCGCCATGGACGCCTCCCAATCAGCCCTCGATTCACTTCGGACCGTCGAGTTCCGGGAAACCCTGAAGGGATACCACCGGGACGATGTGGACGAGTACCTCGAGAAAGCGGCGGTCGAGGCCGAGGGACTCCAGGAACAGCTGCGCCAAAGCGGTGAACGTCTGCGACAGGCGGCGGAGCGCATCTCGCAATTGGAGACGGCCGTCGAGCAGCGACCCGCCGCGCCCCGGCCATCCGAGCCGGCGGTCGCCGACGACAGCCTCCAACGCACGCTGCTCCTCGCTCAGAAGTTCGTCGACGAGACCAAGGCCGACTCCGAGGCGCAGGCGTCCAAGCTCCTCGCCGACGCCGACGCCAAGGCCCGGATGCTCACCGAACAGGCGCAGGCGCATGCCAACCAGATCGCCAGCGAATCCGAGCAGCGACTGCGCGACGAGATCCACCGCCTCGAGGATTCGCGGAACCGGCTGAGTCACGAGGTCGACAGCATGTCCCGCCATCTCGAGAGCGAGCGCAACCGGTTGCGCACCGCCCTCGGGGACATCCTGCGCTGGGTCGACCAGAACGTGCACCCGGCCGGGCCGCAGGACGCGCCGGTGGCCGAGGCACGCGAGGGGGAGGGTGAGCCGGTGCCGGCGCCGACCGTGGCCCCCGCCACGGTGCTGCAGGGCGGCAACCGTCCCGCCGTCGGTCCGACCCAGGTGGGGCCGGCGCCCCGCAGCGGCGCTTCGGGGGAGATCACCCAGATGCGCCCCACGGGTTCGAACGCCTCCCTACCGCTCTAACCCCACCGCATCCCCACCGCAACCCAACCGACCGGCCCTACGGCCGTCTCACCGCAGTCCCGCCGGCCGCCGAGCCCAGTGTCACGCGGTCGGGCCGTCCCCCCGCTGCCTCCGGCCCGGTTGGCCGACCCAGCGGCACCGGTATGGTCCCTGGCACGAATTCGGCCGGGCCCCGGATTGCCGCGGTGTGCCGGGCACGGTATCGTCGCCCGCTCGCCGGGTGGTCGGCAGCGGTCACCCCGCTGCCTCCGGGCATCTCTCGCCGCCGGCGAAGGCGGGCCCTGAAGGAGGTCGATGTGACAGCAGCGAAGAAGGCG
The DNA here is from genome assembly GCA_963710495.1 of uncultured Acidimicrobiales bacterium. Classification (GTDB taxonomy): domain Bacteria; phylum Actinomycetota; class Acidimicrobiia; order Acidimicrobiales; family RAAP-2; genus Bog-756. Next base: position 239,395 of record CAVQAI010000009.1, on the reverse strand, counting down.
GCCCGGTCTGCGCCCACCAAGCCGGCTGCGTCGGGTAGACGACCGGTCCCGAAGAAGGCGGCCCGAACGTCGAAGAAGGCGGTCTCGACCGGGCCCAGGGCCGCGGCCAAGCGGGCGGCACCGGCCAAAAAGGCGACCGCGCCGAAAAATCCGGCCAAAGGGAAGCATGCGGCTCCGCCCCCGAAGCGGGTTCGACCGAAGAAGAACCCGGCGGCCAAGAAGGCGGCCCCCGTCCGCAAGGCGGTGGCCGTGAAGAAGGCGGTGGCGGTGAAGAAGGCGATGCCGGCCAAGAAGGCGGCACCGGCCAAGAAGCCGGCTCCGGCCAAGAAGGCGGCTCCGGCCAAGAAGGCGGCACCGGCCAAAAAGACGGCTCCGGCCAAAAAGACGGCTCCGGCCAAGGCGGCCCCACCGGCCGCGCCCAAGCGTCCGACGGTGGGCCCGTACGCCAAGGAGGAGAAATTCCTCGACGAGCAACGGTTGCTGCTGCTCGACGAGCGCTCGGTCTACGAGGGCCAAGCCACCGACCTGCGGGCCGAGGCGGATTCGCTGGCTCTCGAGCGCGAGCCCGGCGACGTCCAGTTCGACGAGGAGTCCGGTGAAGGCGGCACCGTGACCGTCGACCGCGAGCGAAACCTGGCCCTGTCGGCGCAGGCGGCCGCGGCGGTCGAGGAGATCGACGACGCCCTCCGCAAGATCGAGCGCAAGACCTACGGGGCGTGTGAACGCTGCCACCAGGCCATCCCGAAGGCCCGGTTGCGGGCGCTGCCCTTTGCCCGCCTGTGCGTGGCCTGCAAGAGCGGCGGGCTGTCACGGCGCTGACCGGCCCCTCGGCGCAGGCCACCGGCCGCAAGCGGGCCGACGGCGTGCGGCGGGTCATGGTCGCCGGGGCGGTGGCCCTGGCGGCGGTGGCGGTCGATCAGCTGACCAAGTGGTGGGCGGTCGACCGCTTGGCGTCCGGCCGGATCCACGTGATCGGCACCCTCGATCTGGAGCTGGCCCGCAACTCCGGCGCGTCGTTCAGCCTGTTCCAGAACAAGGGTTTCATCCTCGCCCCCGTGGCAGTGGTGCTCATCGCCGTCCTCGCCGTCATGATCTGGCAGGCGCCGACCACCGGGCGGGCCGCGGCCCTCGGCCTGATCCTCGGCGGGGCTCTCGGCAATCTGAGCGACCGGCTGTTCCGGGAGGGCGGCTCGGTGGTCGACTTCGTCGCCCTGCACTTCTGGCCGACCTTCAATGTGGCCGACGCCTGCGTCGTCATCGGATGCGGGCTGTTGCTGATCTCACTGGTCCGAGGGTCGCGACGGCCGTGAGCGTCATCACGCTGGTGGTGCCCGCCACGTTGGACGGCGTGCGACTGGACAAGGCGGTGGCCCTGGTGGCCGACCTGTCGCGGTCGTCGGTGGACCGGTTGGTCCAGGCGGGCCGGATCCAGGTGGACGGGAGCCCGGTGACCAGCCGCTCCACCGTGCTCCGCCTCGGCCAGCAGCTGCGGGTGGATCCCACCCCGGCCGGTCCGCCGGGCGGGGTCCCGGAGGGGGACCCGACGGTGGAATTCGAGGTGCTCCACGAGGATACCGAGGTCATCGTGGTGGACAAGCCGGCCGGCCTGGTGGTCCATCCCGCCGCCGGGCACCCCGGGGGGACCCTGGTCAACGGGCTGGTGGCCCGTTACCCGGAGTTGGCCGGCCTGCCGGCGGAGACGGGCGCCGACAGCACCCGTCCGGGCATCGTGCACCGGCTGGACCGCGGTACGTCCGGTCTCATGGTGGTGGCGCGCACCCCCGGGTCCTTCAACTCGCTGGTGGACCAGCTGCGCCAGCGGCAGGTGACCCGTCGTTACCGGGCCCTCGTGGCCGGGCGGGTGGAAGCCGAATCAGGGATGATCGACGCCCCCATCGGGCGTTCGTCGACCACGCCCACCCGCATGGTCGTCTCGCGGCGGGGCCGGACGGCCCGCACCCGCTATCAGGTGGAGGAGCGGTTCAGGCGCCCCGCCGAGGCCACCTTGCTCGACGTGCTGTTGGACACCGGCCGGACCCATCAGATCCGGGTCCACCTCTCGGCCATCGGCCACCCGGTCGTGGGGGACGACACCTACCGGCGGGGCCGCACCTACCCGGGGTCGTCGCTGCACCGCCCGTTCCTGCACGCCGTCGCGCTGTCCTTCGACCACCCCACGAGCGGGGCACCGGTGTCGTTCGAGTCGCCCCTCCCCGCCGAGCTCCGCCATCATTTGGAAGGGTTGGAACCGTAGCCACAAGGGGATCGAACCGGAAAGGGATCGAGTCGGAGGGGGATCGAGCCGGAGGGAGACCGAGCCCACGGGCAGAGGACCCGGACCAGGATCGAGCCCAGGGGAGAGAGCCCGGGCCCCGTGTTGGGTCAGGCAGCCTGGTGGGCGGCTTCGAGCATCTGGCTGTCGCCGAGGGCCTCGAGTGCCTCGGCCTCGGCCTGACGCACCTTTCGCACGCCGATGCCGAGCCGCTCGGCCGTGGTCTGCAGTGAAGCCGGGTCGCCCCCGTCGAAGCCGAAGCGGTGGCGGATGACCTGGCGCTGCAGGTCGCTCAAGCGGTCGACGGCCTGGCGCACCATGTCGAGCGTGAGCTCGTTGGCCACGTCCTCCTCGAACTCGCTGAGGTCGGTCGAGACGAGGTCGCCGAGTGTCGCCGTCGAGTCGGTGGTGGCCGGCTGGTCGAGGCTGGCCACCACGCGGGCCAACCTCGTCAGGTCCGTGCGCATGTCGGCCGTGGTGTTGGTCGCATTGTCCAGCTCGTCGTCGGTCGGGGGCCGCTGGAGCTGGTGGGTCAGCTCCCATTGGGCCGCGTCGACCTGCTGGTTGCGCTCGGCCACCTCCATCGGCAGCCGGATGGTCCGGCCGTGCTGCTGGACGGCGCGCTGCAGGGCCTGGCGGATCCACCAGGTGGCGTAAGTCGAGAACCGGAAGCCCCGCTCCCAGTCGAACTTGTCGACGGCCCGCATGAGGCCGAAGGTGCCCTCCTGGATGAGATCGGGAAGGTCCACGCCCCGATCCTGGTAGCGGCGGGCCCAGTGCACGACCAGTCGAAGATTGGCCGCCACCATCTCCCGTCGGGCCTCCTCGTCGCCGGCCGCCACCCGTTTGGCCAGCTCGGTCTGGGCCTCGTGGTCGGGGAGGGGGTGGTGGTCGAGGTCGCGGAGGAACAGGCCGAGGCTGTCGGCGTCACTGCCGCGGTTGCGGCCGTTCCGGGCCACCGAGCCGGCCCCGGCGTTGCCCGGCCGGCCCACCGGCGCCGCCTGGTTCTTCCCCCTGCTAGCCGTACGAGCTGTCATCCCTCTCCTTCGTCCGTCGTCGTGGCATCGTCACGAATTCGCCGGCACCTGAATGCATCGGACGGCGAACCCGTCGACACAGCTCTCCACAGCACGTGTAACGCCGGATCGGGCCCGGACATTCCATCGATGTCATTCCCCATCGGACCCGTCGGTTGCGCACCAGCTGTTCGGAGTGTTCCCCTGTCGGGATGAGCGAAAACCGCCCACGTTGCCTTCTGGTCCGCCACGGGGAGACCGAGTGGAGCCGCAGCGGGCGCCACAGCGGGCGCACCGACCTGGCCCTCCTGCCGGAGGGGGAGGCGCAGGCCCGGGCCCTGGCCCCTCACCTGGCCCCCTTTCGCTCGACCACCGTGCTCACCAGCCCCCTGCAGCGGGCCCGCCGCACCTGTGAGCTGATCGGCCTGGGCCGGGACGCCGTCATCGATCCCGACCTCAGCGAATGGGACTACGGCTCCTACGACGGGCGCACCACGGCCGAGATCAGGTCGGAGTGGCCGGGATGGAACCTCTTCGACGACGGTACTCCCGACGGCGAGGGGGTAGACGACGTCGGACGGCGGGTCGACCGGGTCATCGCCCGGATCCGGGCCGCTCCGGGGGACGTGGTCTGTGTGGCCCATGCCCATGTCATCCGCGTGCTCGGGGCCCGCTGGGTCGGGCTCGACCCGACCGGTGGCCGCCATTTCCGGGTGGCACCGTGCTCGGTCAGCGAGCTCGGGTGGGAGCGGGAGGAGCCGGTGATCATCGTCTGGAACAGCGACTGGGGGCGAGCCGACCCCGGCTAGCCATCCCGGCCGGTGGCCGCGGGCTCAGCCGGCGTTCTGGCGGAGGACCGGGCGGCGGCCCTGGGCCCGGGCCACCATGTCGGCCAAGGTGAACGACTCGAGGTGGGCCCGCATGTGCTCGCCCACGTCCGCCCACACGGCCAGGAGGACGCACTGGCCTTCGTGGTCGCAGGCACCGTTCTCGTGAGGCAGGCCGAAGTCGCCGGCCACGATGGGCCCGTCGACGGCCGAGACGATCTGGGAGAGCGAGATCTCCTCGGGTGGCCGGGCGAGCACGTAGCCGCCGCCCACCCCGCGTTTGGAGCGGACCAGGCCGGCGCCCTTGAGGGCCAGGAGGATCTGCTCGAGGTAGGGCTGGGGCAGGCCGGTGCGCTCGGCGATGTCCCGGACGGCGGTGGGTCCTTCGCCGTCGGGGTGCAGGGCGAGGGACAGGAGGGCACGACTGGCATAGTCACCCCGGGTCGAGACCTTCACGCAACCATGCTATTGCCTGGACTGTTCCGCCTGGGTGGTGTTCGTCCGCCCGATGCCGGGTCAACAGGACGAGGCCCTGGTCAGCGACCGCCCAGCCGTCCCCCGGCCAGGTCTTCGGCCATGGCCCAGCCGAAGACCACCAGCCGCCCTCCGGCGCCGGCGTCGACATCGTCGAAGAAGCCACCGATCTCGGGGACGGCGGTCGCCTTCGGGCTGGCGAAGTCGAAGCCGCCGGACTCGTTGCCGTCACCGCGCACCACGAAGGTGCGGTCGTCGATGCGACCCGTCGGCCCCGAACCGCTTGGCCAGACGGCGACCCCACGCCCGTTCCTCGCCGGTGGCCCGGTGGTCGGGGCCGGGCACCACGTCGGTGAGGCCGGCGAAGGCCCGGAACCCCTCGGCGGCCAGAAGGCGGGTCCCGACCAGGACGTCCTCGTCGGGGAAGGCCAGCAGGGCCCGGCGGTACTTGTCACCCATCATGGCCCGGAGCACGGTGTCGGCCCGGGAGGTCCGGTCGATGGTGGCCAGGCCGATCAGCAGCGAGGGCGTGCCCCCGATGCGCTCCAGAGTGGAGAAGGAGTAGCCCCGCAACTTGTTCCCCTCACGCGCCCGGGTGACCAGCACCCACTCTTCACGCTGTTTGGACAGGAACCCGATGTCGTAGTGGGGTTCGCGCTCGGCGCACAGGTCGGCCATCTCGGCCAGCTCCGCGTCACCGATGGATGTGCAGTCCTTGGTCTCCACCTGGATGGACATGTGCCGTTCCGTACTCCTCGGTCTTCCTGCGGCCTGAGCCGCCGGCCCGGGTCTGGCGCAGAGCCCCCTGGTACCACCCGGCCCCCAGGGGGGCGGGTGGTGCGGAGCCTCCATGTCAGGAGCCGTTCCACGATTTTACGGGATTTAGAGGCGCCTGTCGTATCCGCCCGGTTCAGGTCTGGATGGCGTTGGGGCCGAGGAGCACCCGGAGCTCCCCGATCAGGCCGCGCCGGCTGTCCACGTTGAAATCGGCGGGCAGGCGCAGCACCGTGTCCCCGACGTGGAGGAAGACGGGGGAATCGCCCGGGTGGTCGGCGAGGAGCCGCTTCAGCCCGTCCACCAGCCGGTCGGTCAGGGAGTTGAGGGGCAGGGAGATCCGGAGGTCCCCGCCCCCCTCGGCGGCCAGCTCGGGGCGCTGCACCTCCATGCAGACCAGCTTGAGCTGGTCGTCACGGAGGTCGACCCGACCCTTGATGACCACCACGGCGTCGTCGTCGAGCAAGGCGCCGTAGCTGGCCATGCACTTGGGGAAGACGAAGACCTCGATGGAGGCGTTGAGATCTTCGAGCACGAAGGTGCCCATCAGGTCCCCTTTTTTGGTGTAGCGCCGGGTGAGCTCGGTCACCACCCCGCCGACCAGGCGAACCTGCCCCTCGCCGCCGAACCCGGGAGCCACCGGGGCCGGGGTGTCGGCGTCGAAGTCCCGGAGCTCGGCCAGCGTGCAGTCGGTGAGCCGGGCCAGGGGCCCCTCGAGGCCCATCAGCGGGTGGTCGCTGATGTAGAGCCCGAGCATCTCCTTTTCGAAGGCCAGCCGCTGCGCCTTGTCGAACTCGGTGTCCGGGACGGGCACCCGGGTGTCTCCGAAGCCGCTGGCCTGCCCGTCCGTCTCCGGTTCGAGGGCGGCGAAGAGGGAGACGACCCCGGCATCGTGCTCGCGGCGCCGTTCGAGGGTGCGGTCCACGATCTCCTCGAAGACGAGGCAGAGGCCGCGGCGCGGGTGGCCGAGCGAGTCGAACCCGCCGGCCTTGATGAGCGACTCGATGGTGCGCTTGTTGAGCACGGAGGGGTCGACCCGTTGGCAGAAGTCGTAGAAGTCGGTGAAGGGACCGTTGGCCTCGCGCTCGGCGACGATGTGGGCGACCAGGCCCTCGCCGACGTTGCGCACGGCGGCGAGCCCGAAGGTGATGGCCCCGGGCCCCGCCTGCAGCGACCCTCGGGCTGTTCGCCCGCCGGGACATCGGCGGCGAAGTCGGAGAGCGATCGGTTGACGTCGGGGACCAGCACCTCGATGCCGAGCGAGCGGCACTCCGCCAGGTAGACGGCGGTCTTGTCCTTGTTGTCCTTGACCGACGTGAGCAGGCTGGCCAAGTACTCGACCGGATGGTGGGCCTTGAGCCAGGCCGTCTGGTAGGCGATGAACCCGTACCCGTAGGAGTGGGACTTGTTGAAGGCGTAGTCGGCGAACGGCTCGATGATGTCGAACAGCTGGGTCCCGAGCTGCTCGTCGTAGCCCTGGGTGACGCACCCGGCCACGAACTTCTCCCGCTCGGCCCGGATGAGGGAACGGATCTTCTTGCCACAGGCCTTCCGCAGGTTGTCCGCCTCGGCCAGGCTGTAGCCGGCGAACCGCTGGGCGACCCGCATCACCGACTCCTGGTAGATCATCAGCCCGTAGGTGTCGGCCAGGATGTCCTCGAGGTCGGGGTGGAGATAGCTCACCTGCTGGCGCCCGTTCTTGCGGTCGGCGTAGTCGCGGTGCATGTTCTGGGCCATCGGCCCGGGCCGGTAGAGGGCCACCAGGGCGGCGACGTCGTCGAAGCTGGTCGGCGCCAGCGAGCGCATGAGCGACCGCATCGGTCCGCCCTCGAGCTGGAAGACGCCCATCGAGTCGCCCCGGCACAGCATGGCGAACGTCCCGGGGTCGTCGAGTGGGATCCGGTCGATGTCCGGCCGGTCACCGGTGGCGGCCTCGATCATGTCCAGGGTCCGCTCGATCACCGAGAGGTTGCGCAGGCCGAGGAAGTCCATCTTGAGCAAGCCGAGCTCTTCGACCCCGTGCATCTCGTACTGGGTGACGATGGGGGCGGCCTCGGGGTCGTCACCGTCCGGCTTGCGCTGCACCGGCAGGTACTCGGTGAGCGGCTCGTCGGTGATGACCACGGCGGCGGCGTGGATGCCGTCCTGGCGGCGCAGGCCCTCGAGGCCCTTGGCCACGTCGATGACCCGCCGGGCCTCGGGATCCGTCTCGTACATGGCCCGGAGCTCGGCGGCCGCGGCGAAGCCGTCCTCGTGGCCTTCGGTCCGCTCCAGGCAGGCGCTGAGCGGGGTGTCACGCCCCATGAGGAGAGGCGGCATGGCCTTGGCGATCTTGTCCCCGACCACGTACGGGTACCCGAGCACCCTTGCCGCGTCACGCACTGCGGCCCGGGCCTTGATGGTCGAGAACGTCACGATCTGGGCCACGTGGTCCGCCCCGTACCGTTCGGCGGCGTACTTGATCATGTCCGCCCGGTAGCGCTCGTCGAAGTCCATGTCGATGTCGGGCATCTGGATTCGCCCCGGGTTGAGAAACCGCTCGAAGAGGAGGTCGTAGCGGATGGGGTCGAGATCGACGATGCCCAGGCAGTAGGCCACGCAGCAGCCGGCCGCCGAGCCCCGTCCGGGGCCGACCCGGATCCGGCGGGTGCGGGCGAAGCGGATGAGGTCCCAGACCACCAGGAAGTAGGCGGCGAACCCCATGTCCTCGATGACCCCGAGCTCGTAGTCGAGACGGGTGGTCACGCCGGCGGGGAGCGGGGAGCCGTAGCGCTCCTCGGCGCCACTGAAGGTGAGCTGGCGCAGGTAGGCAGCGGCCCGCTGCCTCGTAGGTGTCCCTGCGGAACTCGGGCGGGACGGCAAAGCGGGGCAGGCTCGGCCGCTCGAAGTCGATCTCGACGCCGGCCCGCTCGGCGATCAGCAGCGTGTTGTCGCACGCCTCGGGCAGCTCGGCGAAGAGGTGACGCATCTCGGCCGCCGACTTGAGATAGTGCTCCTCGCCCTCGAACTTGAAGCGCTTCGGATCGTCGATGAGGGCCCCGGTCTGGACGCAGAGCAGGGCGTCGTGGGCCACATGGTCCTCGCGGTGGGTGTAGTGGCTGTCGTTGGTGGCGAGCAGGGGGGCGCCGATGCGGCGGGCGATCTCGACCAGGGCCGGGTTGGTCTTGTGCTGCTCGGGAAGGCCGTGGTCCTGGAGCTCGACGAACAGGTTGCCGCGGCCGAAGATGTCCTGGAGGCGGGCGGCGAGGGTCTCGGCCTTGATGCGGTCGTCGGCCAGCAGGGCCTGGAGGACGACACCGCCGAGGCACCCGGTGGTGGCGATCAGCCCCTGGTGGTGCCGCTCGAGCAGCTCCCAGTCGACCCGGGGCTTGTAGTAGTAGCCCTCGAGATAGGCGGCCGACGACAGCTTGAGCAGGTTCCGGTAGCCGTCGTTCGACTCGGCCAGCAACGTGAGGTGGTAGTAGAGCTTCTCGCCGCCGCCGGTGTCGCCCCCCGTGTCGTCGACCTTGCCCCGGCGAACCGGGCGGTCGTAGCGCGATCGAAGCGGCCATGTAGGCCTCGGTGCCGATGACCGGGGTGATGCCCGCCTTGCGGCAGGAGGCGTAGAAGTCGAGCACCCCGTACATGTTCCCGTGGTCGGTGATCCCGAGAGCGGGTTGTCCGTCGTCCACTGCGGCCTGGACCAGATCGTCGACCCGGGCCGCCCCGTCGAGCATGGAGAACTCGGTGTGGGTATGGAGGTGAGTGAACGATGCCGGGGCCAAGTGGTGGACGCCTTCCGGGAGGGGCCCGTGCCCGTGGGTGTCTTGTCCACAGGCTGTGGACGAGTTACAGCTGTGTCATTCCGACCCTAGCCCCTCCGGCCCGGCGCCGCGGTGAGGCGGCGGGCGGTCCGGGCGGGTGGCCCCGACTCACCGAGGTGGGTTCACAGATAGGTCCCCGGCCGGCCCGTGTCCTGGCCCGGCGCCGCCGGCAGCGACCGTTGGCGCATCTCGTCGAGCTGGGCCCGGGCGGCCACCTGCTGGGCCACCAGGGTGGCCTGGATGCCGTGGAACAGGCCCTCGAGCCACCCGACCAGCTGGGCATGGGCCACCCGCAGTTCGGCGTCGGACGGGGTGGGCGAGTCGAAGGGAATCGAGACCCGGTCGAGCTCGGCCACCAGCTCGGGTGACAGCCCCTGGGCCAACTCGCGGATGGACTGTTCGTAGATCTCCCGCAGTCGGGTCCGGCTGGCCTCGTCCAGCGGTGCCTGGCGTACCTCCTCGAGCAGTTGCTTGACCATCGAGCCGATCCGGAGCAGCTTGGCCGGCTGTTCGATCGCCTCGCCCTCGGCCCGACCGCCTTCGCCGGCGTCGCCGCCCTCACCGGAGTCGGTCGGCGCATCCGGCTCGGGCGAGGCGCGTCGCCCGGTGGGCCCGTCGAGGACCTCGGGGCGGAGAGGAGTGTCGTTCGATCCATCGGGGTCGGGCGGTTGGGTCGCCATCGTCAGATGTTGCCACCTCCGGCCAGGACCACCAAGGGGACGAGCATCTCGTCCGCAGTCAGCGACCCGTGCCGGCTGTAGAGGCGGCTCTCGCCGGTGTCGGCCGGGTCCACGAAGGCGATCGGCGCCCGGGGGATCAGCGCCACGTCCCCGAGCCGGGGCAAGAAGTGCGGGGCGACGGGGCCTCCGAACACGCCTTCGTCGATGAGCTGGTCGCGTGTCTTCACCCAGGTGGTCTCGGCGTAGCGGGCGGTGGCCCCTTCGAACAGGTCCTCGACCGCGCCGGCCCGAGCGTGCAGCCACCGGAACCGGCCCTCACCGGACATGAAGTCGACCATGCCCATGAGCTCCCGGCCGAGCAGTTCGAGATGGGGGCCCACGTCGATCTGGCCATGGTCGGCCGTGACCACCAGCACCGCCCCCGAGGGGAGCGCCCCGGCCACGTCGGCCACGAGGTGGTCGACGGCCCGGAGCTCGGCGTCGTAGAGCTCGCCGAGGCCGCTGGTGTGGGCCACCTTGTCGACACCGTCGTAGTAGGCGTAGACGAAGGGCTCGCCTTGGCGCAGCAGACGGATGACCTCGAGCGGCAGTGACGACGGCACCCGATAGCCGTGAAGGGGGGCATCGCCCAGGTGGGCGGCGGTGAACCCGGTCCCGCCGAATTCGCTGCGCGACACCACCGGCACCGGCCGGTCGGCGGCTGCGAAGGGGAGGCACGTCTGGAACCGGCGTGCCGGGACCGAGCGGCGACCGTCGCGTGCCCGCCGACTGCCCACCGTCCAGTGGAGGGCGTTGAGGATCTCGCCGTCGAGGGCCAGCCGGTAGCCGAGCAGCCCGTGGTCGCTCGGGCGTACGTCCCGTGGTGATCGAGGTCAGGGCGCAGGCCGTGGTGGTCGGGGCGACCGACGTGATGGGGCGCTCGATGCCTTCGGCCGCTGCAAGGGTGGGCGCCAGCGCCACGCCGGCGGGTGAGCTGCTCCCAACCCAGGCCGTCGAGCACGAGCAGCACCGTCTGGTCGGCGTGGCGGGCCGAGGCCGGGAGCCACTCGGCGCCCCGGTTCGGCCCGGATCAGGGCGGGGACCAGGTTGGCGATGCAGGCTCCGGCGTAGTCGGGGAGCACCGCTTCGGTGGTCGGGGCCGCAGGCACAGCTGCCGACTGTAGGGCACGGTCGGATCAGCTCCGCGGCAGCAGTCCCCGGACCGTCTTGTAACAATGGCCTTCGCGCGGAGCGGTGATGGCGGCCAGCACGTAGTGGGGCTTGGACCCGAGGGCGGCGGCCAGGTCCTTGCCGGCGAGTCGGTCCCGCCGCGCCACGTCGAGCGCCCGCTCGGACCTCGGGTCCTCGACCGGGAGCCAGTTGTCGCTCCGGCCCCAACCGAACCGCACCCAGACCGAGCGGTCGGCCAGCCGGCGGAAGAGCACCGGGCCCTTGCCGGGGACGATCAAGGCCAGCGAGGGCCGGAATCCCCGGAACTCCCAGTAGGGCGCCGAGGCCCCGGGAAAGCCCAGCACGTGCTCCTCGACCGGTGCGACGAGAGGGTGGAGGAGCTGTCGCACCCGGCGCCCGTGCAGGGTGCCGAGGTGGCGGGGAAGGCCCTCGGACGTCACCGCCTCGGGCTGGGCCAGGTCGTCCCGCTCCGGTTCCTCGGCCAGCTTGGTCTCCACCACGTCGAACGGCGAGAGATCGGGGCCGTGGTCGGGCGGCCAGTCCACCCGCACCCGCACGAGGGTGCCCGAGGCCAGGTCCACGCCGATGGTGTCGTCCTGGTGACAGGCCAGCACCAGCACCGTGAGCGCCGTCCCTCCGGCCACCTCGATGCGGGCCCTCGGTTTGACGGAGCGGGCCACGTCGCGGGCCGTCCCGCCGCGCCGCGTCCGTCCCGACTGCCGCGTCATCGGGGCACGGGCGGCCCACCCGACGCCTCGTCCAGCTGGGTCGCCAGGGTGGTCGGGTCGTCGGTGGGCAGGCGGCAGGCGTAGTGACGGCAGACGTAGGCGCGTCCGGGCTCCCGGTCCCGCCACAGGGGCGAATCGGTCGGCTCGCCCCAGGCCAGCACGGCATTCGGCAGCCATCGTCGCCGGGCCACCTCGACGAGTTCGGGCCGATCGCCGGTCACCACGATCTCGACGAGGCCCTCGGCCAGGCCGTCGGCGGTGAGTGCGGTCTGGGCGAAGGCGACCGGGTGCTCGGCCAGCAGGGAGCCGAACATGTCGACCACGCCACGGGCGCGATCGGTGTAGGCCTCGTCGCCGGTGAGGGCGCCGAGGCGGGCGAGGGCCTGGGCGGCCACGGCGTTGGCCGAAGGGGTGGCCCCGTCGTACAGCTCCTTGGTGCGCACGATGAGCTGCTCGGCGTCGTGACCGGTGGTGAAGAAGCCGCCGCCCTCCATGTCGAGGAACAGCGAGACAAGGGATTCGGCAGTGCCCACCGCCCGCCCCGTCCAGCGAGCAGCACCGGTGAGCTCGCCGAGCCGGGTGAAGCAGTCGACCAGCCAGGCGTAGTCGCCGGCGCAGGCCAGATGTCGCGCCCCGCCCTGGCGTTGCCAACTTCGCCGCCAGCGACCGTCGGCGTCCCGGAGCCGGTCCCAGAGGAATTCGCCGATGGCCACCGCCTCGTCCGCCCAGGCCCGGTTGCCGGTGGCGGCGGCCGCTTCGGCCAGCGCCGAGGCGTACATGGCGTTCCATTCGGTGAGCACCTTGTCGTCGAGGGCGGGTCGGGGACGCTGCGCCCGGGCCGCCAACATGCGGCGACGCCCGGCCTCGATAGTCGCATCCCCGGTGAGCGGCGCACCGAGGGGTCGGTGCAGGATGGAGCGGCCCTCCCAGTTACCGCCTTCGGTCACCCCGAAGAATGCGGCCACGGCGGCGATTTCCTCGTCGTGACCGGCGTTGCCGGCGTCGCCGGCAACGCCACCGCCCCCGACCGCTTCGGCCACCTCGACCGGGGTCCAGACGTAGAAGCGTCCTTCCACTCCCTCCGAGTCGGCGTCCTCGGCCGAGTAGACCCCACCCTCCGGGGAGGTCAGATCGCGGCCGACGTAGCCGACGATCCCCTCCATGACGGCCAGGTAGTCGGGCCGGCCGCTCATGAGCCATCCGTGCAGGTAGGAGCGCAGCAGCGAGGCCTGGTCGTAGAGCATCTTCTCGAAATGGGGGACCAGCCAGCGGTCGTCGGTCGAATACCGGGCGAACCCGCCTCCCAAGTGGTCGTGGATCCCACCGGCGGCCATGGCGTCCAACGTGGCCAGCGCCATCCGGCGCGAGCGGTCCGCTCCGGCTCCATCCCCGATCAAGGCGCGGCGCAAGGCCAAGTCGATCAAGGCCGGCTGTGGGAACTTGGGGGCCCGCCCGAACCCGCCCCAGGTCGTATCGAAGCGCTCGGCCAGGTCGGCGCCGGCCCGATCCAACAGATCGTGGCCGCGCGGGGATCGCCGGAGCCGGCCCGAGCGAGGAGCGGCCGGCAGACAGGGAGGCGTGCGCCGCCATGGACCGGTGCAGCTCGGCAGCCTGGTGGTCGACCTCGTCGCGCCGGTGGCGCCAGGCGTCATCCAGGGCGGCGAGCACAGCCCGAAAGGAGGGCATTCCTCGGCGGTCGTCGGGTGGGAAGTAGGTCCCGCCGTAGAAGGGGAGTCGGTCGGGGGTCAAAAAGACGCTCATCGGCCATCCGCCCGACCCGGTCAGGGCCTGTACCGCATCCATGTAGACCTCGTCGACGTCGGGTCGCTCCTCGCGGTCGACCTTGATGCTGACGAACGAGTCGTTGAGCAGTCCGGCGGTGACGGGGTCCTCGAACGACTCGTGGGCCATGACGTGGCACCAGTGGCAGGCCGAGTATCCGATGGAGAGGAAGACCGGGCGGTGCTGGCGCCGGGCCACTTCGAATGCCTCGTCGCCCCAGGGGAACCAGTCGACCGGGTTGTCGGCGTGCTGCCGCAAGTACGGCGAGGTCTCGTCGGCCAAGCGGTTCACGGACGACGATGCTACGGGTGGATGAGGGCCATGGGAATGCGTCTGTTCGGCCGTCCCGCCGACGGCGACCATCGGGCCCTGCCGTCGGCGACCATCGGGGCCCCGCCGTCGGCGGCCGTCGATAGGGTGTCGCGCTGTGGACCTCCGGCTCGACGGCAGGACGGCGTTGGTGACGGGCGCATCGCGGGGCATCGGCCGGGCCATCGCGCTCGCTTTCGCTACGGCGGGGGCGTCGGTGATGATCTCGTCGCGCAAGGCCGAGGCACTGACGCAGGCGGCGGACGAGATCCGGGCGGCCGGCGGTGACCGCGTGGGTTCGGTGGCCTGGTACGTGGCCAACGCCGGCGACCCCGAGCAGGCCGGGGCATGCGTGGCGGCGACGGTGGAGCGCTTCGGATCGGTCGACATCCTGGTCAACAACGCCGCCACCAACCCCTACTTCGGCCCGATGGTCGACATCGATCGGGACCGGGCGGACAAGACGGTACGGGTCAACCAGTCGGGTTACCTCGAATGGGTGCAGGCCGCCTGGCGCGCCGGGATGCGCGAGTCCGGTGGGGCCGTCCTCAACGTGGCCTCGGTCGGCGGGCTGTCGGTCGAAGGGGGCATCGGCTGGTACAACGTCACCAAGGCGGCCGTCATCCATCTCACTCGCCAGCTGGCCGGCGAGCTCGGCCCGGGGGTCCGGGTCAACGCACTGGCTCCGGGGTTGGTCAAGACGGACTTCGCCCGCGCCCTCTGGGAGCGTGGCGAAGAGGCCATCGCCCGCCGGCTGCCTCTCGGACGCCTGGGTAGACCGGAGGACATCGCCGCCGCCGCACTGTTCCTCTGCTCGGACGCCGCCTCGTGGATCACCGGCCAGACGCTGGTGATCGACGGTGGCGCCCTGTGTATCGCCAGCGGTGGCGTCACCTGAGCCGCTGGCGCGCCACCTTGCCACTGGCCGTCCGCGGTAGGCCGTCGACCACGACGAGCTGGCGCGGGGCGGCCCAAGGGGGTAGCCGGGCCCCGACCACCTGGCGGAGCTCCTCCAGCGTGGGTGGCAAGGCCCGATCCGCCGGCACGACCCAGGCCACCACCCGTTCGCCCCACTCGGGGTCGGGCCGTTTCCACACCGCCACCTCGGCCACGGCCGACGAGGTGGCCAGCGCGTCCTCGACGGGAGCGGGCCAGACCTTCTCGCCTCCGGTCACGATGACTTCGGCCATCCGTCCGAAGACGGTCAGCGCGCCGTCGGGCCCGAGCCGACCGGCGTCACCGGTCGGGAGCCAGCCGCCGGCCAGACGCGGGTCCGAACCGTCGCGGTAGCCCCGCAGGAGCATCGGGCCGCGCACCAGGATCTCCCCCTCGTCGCCGGAGCCCTGGCCGTCGCCCAGGCGGAGCTCGACCCCCGGGAGGGGCGTCCCGTCGTAGACGATCCCCGAGCCGGTCTCGGTCTGGCCGTAGGTGGTCACCACGTTGGCCGGAAGCCGGGTGGGTGGCGCGGCCCCGCCGAGGAGGACCGACCGATAGCCCGAGACGTCGACCCTCCGCAGGGCCGTCGCCACCAGCGAGACGAGCGTGGCCCCCGAGCCGGCCAGGCGAACGACTTCGCCGGCGTCGAATCCTGCAAGGACCGTGCACGGGGTGCCGGTGAGCAGAGATCGAGTGACGACGGAGAGGCCGCCGATGTGGGCGAGCGGAAGGCAGGCGACCCAGTGGTCGGCGCCCGGGTCGACGCCCAGGCGGGCCGAGGTGGCGAGGGCCGAGGCCCGTACGGCATCGTGGGTGAGCACAACCCCCTTGGGTTCGCCGGTGGTCCCGCTGGTGACGACGACCAGGGCATCGCCCGGCTCGGTGGGCCGTCCCCCGGCCCGGTCGTGGCGGCCCTCGCCGTCGACGACCACGGTGGGCCGCAACGAGTCGAACAGGGCGGACACCGCGGCGGCGGGGAGGCGGGGGTCGACCGGCAGCACCGCGTCGCCGTCCTGCCAGGCAGAGTTCAGGGCCTCGACGAACCCGGGGCCGGCCGGGAGGTCGAGTGCTCGCAGCCCGGGCATGGGGGGTAGCCTAGGTCGACCGTACGAGTGACAACTCTAGGAGTGATTGGTCGAATGGTTGAACGGGTCGATGACCAGGGAGGACGGGCTGGGGGGAACGCTGCCGGCGCCACTGTGGTGCGGGGCGCACCAGAGGACCCCGTGGACCGGTTCCGGCTGCTTCCCGCGCCGGCATGGGAACGCCGGAGCCAGGGCTACCGCGACATCCATTACGACGTGGCCGAAGGCCTGGTCAAGCTGACCATCGCCCGGCCCGAAGTCCGCAATGCCTTCCGGCCCCAGACGCTGTTCGAGCTGGCCGACGGCTTCAACCGGGCCCGGGACGACCCGTCGGTGGGCGCGGTCATCCTGACCGGCGAGGGGCCGGACGCCTTCTGTTCGGGCGGTGACCAGAGGATCCGGGGGGACGACGGCTACCTCGGTGATGACGCCGTGGCTCACCAGGGTATCGGCCGTCTCAACGTCCTCGACCTGCAGATACAGATCCGACGCCTCCCGAAACCGGTGGTGGCCATGGTGGCCGGCTATGCCATCGGGGGCGGCCACGTCCTGCACCTCGTCTGCGACCTGACCATTGCCGCCGACAACGCTCGCTTCGGGCAGACCGGCCCGAAGGTGGGCAGCTTCGACGGAGGGTACGGGGCCAGCCTGCTGGCGCGTACGGTCGGCCTCAAGCGCGCCAAGGAGGTCTGGTTCCTCTGCCGGCAGTACGACGCGGCTACGGCCCTCGACTGGGGACTGGTCAACCAGGTGGTGCCGCTGGATGATCTCGAGCGCGAGACGGTGGCCTGGTGCCGGCAGATGCTCTCGCTCTCGCCCCTGGCGCTCCGCATGCTGAAGGGGGGGCTCCACGCCGCCGACGACGGACTGGCCGGGCTCCAGCAGTTCGCCGGTGACGCCACCATGCTCTTCTATATGAGCGATGAGGCCCAAGAGGGGCGCAACGCCTTCCAGGAGCACCGGGCCCCCGACTTCGGACACTTCCTGCGGCGCCCGTGACCGGGGAACCGTCCGGGAGGCGGGGATGACCACCGGTGACGGCGGTTTGGCTCCGGCTCCGTCGCCACCCGGCCCGATCCGTCGCTGGGTGCTCGGAGCACGTCCGCGCACCCTGCCGGCGGCGTTGGTGCCGGTCCTGGCCGGCACGGCGGCCGCCCACCCGCTCAGCGGCCAGCACGGCGGCAGCCTGCCCGCCGGCAGCTGGTGGCGGGCTCTCGGCGCCCTGGTCGTGGGCCTGGCCATCCAGGTGGGGACCAACTATGCCAACGACTACTCGGACGGCATCCGGGGAACCGACGCGGTCCGGGTCGGACCGCTCCGCTTGGTGGCCTCGGGCCTGGCCACCCCCGAGGCGGTCCGGCGGGCCGCCCTGACGAGCTTCGGGGTGGCCGGCCTGGCCGGTCTGGCGCTGGCCTCGGTCACCTCGTGGTGGATCCTGGTGGTCGGGGCGGCCAGCCTGGCCGCCGGCTGGCTCTACACCGGCGGACCACGCCCCTACGGGTACGCCGGTTGGGGCGAGGCGTTCGTCTTCGTCTTCTTCGGGCTGGTGGCGACGGTGGGCACCTACTACGTGCAGACCCTGCGCCTCGACCGGCCGGTGGTGTGGCTGGCCGCAGCCGGGATCGGCCTGTTGGCCACCGCCCTGCTCCTGGCCAACAACCTGCGCGATATCGCCGGCGACACCGTCGCCGGCAAGCGCACGCTGGCCGTCCGCATCGGCCGCCGGCGGGCCGGGCACGTGTACACCCTGTGCGTGGCCCTGCCCCTGGCCGGAGCGGCGGTCTGGGGACTGGTGTCGGTGACGGGGGCGGTGGCCGGTCCCCGTCCCTGGGCCGCCTTCCTCCCGCTGGCCGCGGTCTTCGCGGCCGTGGCGCCGGTGCAGATCGTCGAGGGCGATGCCGAGGGCCGGGCCCTGCTTCCCGTGCTGGCCGCCACGGCGCGGCTGCAGATGGTGTTCGGCGGGTTGGTGGCCCTGGCCCTCTGGTTGTGGATCCGGTGAGGAGTGCTCAACCGCCGACGGGGCCGTCGATGTGGATGCGGACCAGGTCGGCCACTTCGACAGGTCGTTCGAGATGAGGGGCGTGGCCGGCGCCCTCGACCACCCGGTGCACGGCATTGGGCCCGATCGAACGGGCCATCCGCCGCCCCAGGGCGCAGAATTTCTCGTCCCGCCGCGCCGGTGACGATCAGGACCGGCATCCGCAGGCGGTGGAGGGCGTCCCAGCGCGGCCGCTGGGTGCCCGTGCCGGCCAGGCGCAAGCTCGAAGCCAGGCCGGCGCCGGTGTTGGTCAACCGCTCCTCCAGCCCGCCGGCGGCCGGGCTGAGGCCGGCGAACATGGGGTTCTCCAGCCAGCGCCGTACGAACGAGTCGACTCTCATCGCTGGGGACCCGGTCCCGGCCGGGTCGAGCTCCTCGGCGAGGGCCTCGTCGGAGCGTCGACGGGCGCGGCGCTCGTCGGGGCTCTCGAGGCCGGCGGTGCCCGAGATGAGCACCAGCCGATCGACGATGCCCGGCCGGGCCAGGGCCAACTGCAGGCAGAACCGGGCCCCCATCGAGTAGCCGAGGTAGTTGGCCCGACCCCCGGCATCGGCCAGGAGCCTGGCCCCGCCGGCCAGGGTCGCCCGGACTCCGCCCGACCGGCCGTGACCGGGCAGGTCGACCCGCACGACCCGGTGGTCGGCAGCCAGGTGTACGTCGAGCGATCCCCACACCCGCCCTGTCTGGGTGAAGCCGTGGGCCAGCACCACCGTTTGTCCGGCCCCGATGATCTCGGTGTGGAGCCGGTCGGTGACCGGTGGCCCCTCGGGCGGGGACGACGATGGTGGAGCGAGCGGCATCGGGGCTCTGGCGAGCGTAGCCATGGGCGCTGACCAGCCGGACGCCGCCGACATCCAGGCCGCTTTCGCCACCACCGTGGTCGACGAGTGGGCCCGTGGTGGGCTGGCCCATGCCGTGGTGTGCCCGGGGTCCCGGTCGACCCCCCTGGCCCTGGCTCTGGTCGCCCATCCGGCGGTGGACGTGCACGTGCGGCTCGACGAGCGTTCGGCCGCCTTCACCGCCCTCGGCATCGGGCTGGCCACCGGCCATCCGGCCGTCGTGCTCACCACCAGCGGCACCGCCACCGCCGAGCTGCATGCCGCCGTGGCCGAGGCCGACCGGGCCGGGGTGCCGCTCATCGCCTGCACGGCCGACCGGCCCCCCGAGCTGCACGACGTCGGCGCCCACCAGACCATCGACCAGGCCCGGCTGTTCGGTCCGGCCGTCCGCTGGTTCTTCGACCCCGGCGTGGCCGACCCAGGCGGGCGGCCCATGTGGCGGTCGGTGGCCGCCCGGGCGCTGCACGAGTCGACCGGCGGCCCGGCCGGGCCGGGGCCGGTCCAGCTCAACCTGCCCTTCCGCGAGCCCCTGCTCGGAGAACCCGGGCGTGCTGGGGGAACGGGTCCCGGCCGCCGGGGAGGAAGGCCGTGGCATGCCGTCGTGGCGGGCCGTCTCGAGGTGCCCGAGCCCTCCCTGGCCGAACTGGTCGGGCCGGACGGCCTCCATCCGAGCCGACGGGGCCTGGTGGTGGCCGGTGGGGGAAGCGGCGATCCGGGCACCGTCCTGCAGCTGGCCGACGTGCTCGGGTGGCCGGTGCTCGCCGATCCGCGCTCGGGCCTGCGCCTCGACCGACCCGGAGTGGTGGCCGCGGCCGACGGGATCCTTCGCGCCGAAGCCTTTGCGGCCGAGCACCTGCCGGACGTGGTCCTCCACCTCGGGGACCGCTGGCTGTCGCGGGTGGTCAACCGGTTCCTGTCCCGGGCGGCGTCGGCCGGAGGGCGGTCGATGGCGGTGGAACCCCACGGCCGCTGGCCCGATCCCGATCGTCAGATGGACACCTTCGTGCGCGCCGACCCGGCCGCCTTCTGCCGACAGGTGGTCGAGCGGTTCGGCGGCCCCGAGTCGGCGGGCCCCGAGTCGGCGGGCCCCGACCGGGGTTGGCGGCAGGACTGGGTGGCGGCGGAGGCCCGGGCGCAGGAGGCCATCGACCGGGTGCTGGCCACCGGGGACGCGGCCGCCCCGCTGTGCGAGCCATCGCTGGCCCGCCGGCTGGTCGCAACGCTGCCGGGCGAGGCGGCGCTGGTGGTGTCGGCGTCGATGCCCATCCGCGACGTGGAGTCGTATGCCGGCCGGCGCTCCACACCGGCGAGGGTGCTGGCCAACCGGGGCGTCAACGGCATCGACGGGGTGGTGTCCACCGCCTGCGGCGTGGCCGTCGCCACCGGCGGCCCCGTCGTGGCCCTCGTCGGCGACCTGGCCTTCCTCCACGACATCTCGGCCCTGGTGCGGGCCGACGGGTTCGCTCCCGACCTCACCGTGGTGGTGGCCGACAACCAGGGGGGTGGGATCTTCTCCTTCCTGGAGGTGGCCACCTCCTTGGAGGAGAGACAATTCGACGCTCTCTTCGGTACCCCGCAGTCATCCGACGTGGCCGAGGTGGCCGCCGGGCTGGGGTGGCCGGTCGACGACATCGACCAGGGTGCCGGGGCAGGCCGATTCGAGGAGGCCCTCGGCCGAAGGCTGGCCGGCCCGGGCCCGTCGGTCATCCGGGTACGGCTCCCGGCCCGCGCCGACAACGTGTCCCGGCACCGTCGACTCGACGAGGCCATCGCCGCCGCCGTGGACGGCCACCGCCGGGATCAGCAGGGGCGAGGGTCGTAGGGCGGAATGGCCGGCGGGGCTGTCGCCGGGGTGGCCCCCGCTCCAGGCGACGGCGACGACGTCGCCGGTACCGTCGCCAGGGTGGTGGTCGTGGTGTCGACCGGGAGCGCCATGGGCTGGCCATCGGCGTCGAGCGGCGGAGTGGTGATGGGTCCGACGGTGCCGCCCAGGAAGTCGCTGATCACGGCGGCGGCCGAGTCGGGCTGAACGATCTCCACCGAGCCGGCCACCGCCGAGTCGCCGGGGGTCGTGGGCAGGGTCGTGGCTCGGAGTTGCGAGCCGGAGAAGGCGTGGTAGCGCTCCGCCAGGCCGAACAGGTCCCCGGGGGTGAGGTCGTCGTCCTTGCTGAAGTCGTGGACGACGGAGGTCAGCAGGGCGTTGAGGCGGAGGGGGTTGTAGGTGGACTTGGCCTGGTTGATGGCGGCCGAGATGATCATGTTCTGCCGTTGGATGCGACCGATGTCGGAGGTGGGGTCCTGGATCCATTGGCCGTTGGCGTAGTACTGGAAGTAGCGAGACCGCGACAGTGAGAGCGCCTGTGACCCGTTGAGGACCTGACACCCCGACCGGGTGATGTCGAGGCCGGACTCGTTGACGCCGGTGGCGGAGTTGTGGTCCCGCACCGGATAGGGGAAGTCCATGCTGATCCCGCCGAGGGCGTTGACCGCGTCCATGACACCGAAGAAGCTGATCTCGATGTAGTGGCTGATGGGGATGCCGAACGTGTTCTGGATGGTCTTGATCAGGCCGTCGGGACCGTCGGAGAACGCGGCGTTGATCTTGTTGCTGGTGGACAACGGGCTGCCGGATGCCAGTCCGGAGAGGGTGACGTAGGTGTCGCGCGGGATGGAGAGCGAGGAGGCGGTCCCGGCTGCGGGGTCGACATGGATGATCTTGATGGTGTCGCTTCGCTGCCCCCCGGCATTGCTGGCCGAACCGAACTGTTGGGCTTGCGCCGCCGTCTCACCCGCCCGGCTGTCCGAGCCGATCAGCAGGATGTTGTAGGGCTGGCCATTGGCCGCCGCCACACAGGTGTCACAGGGGCTGGAGGACACCTTGCTCCACTGGTACCGGAAGTAGCCGTAGCCGAGCCCGGTGACCAGCAGGAGGACCAGGATGACGACAATGAAGCCACGTAGGATCCGCTCGGCCGGCCGCCGCCGCCGCTTCCTGGCCCGGCGCCGCTCGCGGCGGCTGGGCACGGCGACCTGCCCGCTCAGGATCGGTCCGGTGAACTCGGAACGGCTCGGCGAGGCAGCCGGCGGGCCCGGGCGCGGCCGGCCGACCGGGGCGGGCGAAGGACCTCCCGAAGGGCGGGACCGGCGCGGAGTCGGGGGTGGGTCGGTGGATGACACGGTGGGATGGCGGCCGGCCCCGTCTGGCGGCAACATGCCGGCACTGGACTGGGGCCGTGTTGTCGGGCCAGCCAGTGTCGCGCGGACTGACCTCGAGTTGGTGGCAGCGGGCGCGGGGCCCGTGCCCAGCTGTTGGTCGGAGCCGTGCCCAGCTGTTGGTCGGAGCCGGTGTTCAGCTGTTGGTGGGTACCCACGACCCGTGGAGTCCGTAGGGGACCCGGGCCGGTAGGTGAACGGTGGCGACCGGCAGGCCACCGAAGGCGGTGCCGTCCAGG
Source organism: uncultured Acidimicrobiales bacterium (assembly GCA_963710495.1). Lineage (GTDB taxonomy): Bacteria > Actinomycetota > Acidimicrobiia > Acidimicrobiales > RAAP-2 > Bog-756. The sequence goes on along the minus strand of CAVQAI010000009.1, from coordinate 217,210 downwards.
ATGACCAGGTCGCTTGCCCCCCGGGTGGCGTCGAACACGACGGTCAGCACCCAGCCCTCGTCCTCCGCCCGCCCGTCGGCCGCCCTGACGAAGACCGGTTCGCCGGGGAACCGGTGTTCGCCGGGGTCGAAGCGGGTCGACTCGTCGCGCTGGAGGTCGTACTTGATCAGCCCGATCTGGGCCGGTTCGCTCGTGTCCGGGCCGAGGCGGGTGGCGTAGCCGTAGCGGTGCCGTGCCCCCGAGACCACCTCGTCGATGCGGGGCAGATCGACCGGTGTGTCGTCGAGGCGCTGCTCGCTGACGCGGCCACCGGCCGGGTCGAGTGTCCACCGGGCGAGGGTGGGGAGGCCCGAGGACAGCGCGCCTCCGGGCCCGGTGTCCAAAAAGGCGTCGTAGCGAACGACGTCCATCACGATGGCGTCGCCGTCATCGAAGGCGTTCAGGACGTGGAGGGCGTAGACCGGGTCGATACCGATCCAGATGATGTCGGAGTCGCCGCCCGATCGAGGCATGATCCCGACCCGGGCACCGGCCTCGGGCATCCAGCGATACGGGAACGACCGCCCGGAGGCGGCGAGCTCGAGGTCGAAGAGGACGGGGAGGTCCAAGAGGACGACGCGGGTGGCGGTGACGCCGAAGTCGTGCATGAGGACGGCGCGTCGTAGATCGATGTCCTCGGTGCGCACCAGGGCCCCGGTTGAGTCGACGACGTGGTAGCGGAGAAACGGTGGCCCGAACACGTCGCACCCGAGGAAGACGAGGTCACCGGTCTGAGGGTCCGTCTTCGGATGCGCACCCATGGGCGAGGCCAACGCACCGTCGAAGTCGTGCACGCGGGCGGTGCCGAGGTCGTCGGAGACCAGATGTGGGAATCCCTGCTCGGCCAAGGCGAGGGTGGTCCCGCCATGACGGATCACATGCGTGTTGGCCGGCGTGTCGATCGGTTCGCGCGGTCCCTTCGGTCGGTCCGTGCCGAGCTTGTCCGCCAGGGAGCGGGTACGGACCCAGCGGTTTCGGTAGCCGAGCGCCTTCCCGCCGCCGAGGGCGACGGCATGGATCATCCCGTCTCCGTTGAACCAGTCGTATTCGGACTCGTCGGCCGGCACCACCGACGGGTTGGGCCCGTTGCGTAGGAGCCGACCGTCCAGATCGGGCGGGATGAAGCCGGTGACCGGCAACTCGTGGTCGTCGCTGCGCTCCTCGAGCACCGGCGCGTAGTTTCCGTGGAGGTACGGGTTTACCGTCATGGGCTCCTCGCCATGGGCGCCGGCCGCCACCGCGGCTGCGATGGTGCGGGGCTGCTGCGGTCCCGCCACGGCCCCGCTCCGGATGACTGCGATGGTAGCGGACCGGCTTCGCGCCCTCCCTGACGTGGCAGGCTGACACCGTGACCGCGCTGGCCGAGGACTTCCGTTTCCGAGGGCTCATCCATCAGCTGACCGATCCGGGCATCGAGGAGCGTCTCGATGCGGGCGGCCTCACCGCCTACAGCGGCTTCGACCCGACCGCCGACAGCCTGCACGTCGGCCACCTGATGCAGCTGTGCACCCTGCGACGCCTCCAGCGCGGCGGCCACCGGCCGATCGCTCTGGCCGGCGGGGGCACCGGGTTCATCGGCGACCCGGGGGGCAAGGCCGAAGAACGCTCCCTGCTGTCGGCGGAGGAGCTGCGCGCCAACACCGAAGCCATCCGCAGTCAGCTCGAGGCTTTCCTGGACTTCGAGGGCGGTGACCCCTCGACCCGGGCGACCCTCGTCGACAACGCCGACTGGCTGGGCGACCTCCGCGTCCTCGAATTCCTGCGGCAGGTCGGGAAGCATTTCACCGTCAACCAGATGGTGGCAAAGGACTCCGTACGATCGCGGCTGTCGGTTCCGGGCCGGTCGATCTCCTACACCGAGTTCAGCTACATGCTCCTGCAGGCCACCGACTTCCTCCATCTGTTCGACGAGTTCGGGTGCCGCCTGCAGGTCGGTGGGAGTGACCAGTGGGGGAACATCACCATGGGCGTGGACCTGGTCCGCCGGATGCGCCACGAGGAAGTGTGGGGTCTCACCACCCCGCTGGTGGTAAAGGCGGACGGAACCAAGTTCGGGAAGACCGAGTCCGACACGGTGTGGCTCGACCCGGCTCGCACCAGCCCGTACCAGCTGTACCAGTTCTTCCTGCGAAGTGAGGACGCCGTCGTCGGGTCCTTCCTCCGGTACTTCACCGACCTGCCGCACGAGGCCATCACCGAGCTCGACGAGGCCACCGCGTCGCACCCGGATCGGCGCGAGGCCCAGCGCCAGCTGGCCCGCCAGGTCTGCACCCTGGTGCACGGGGCGGCGAGCACGGCCAAGGCCGAGCGCACCGCCGCCGCCCTGTTCGGGGGGACCTAGATCTGCTCGACGAGGAGACGATCCTCGATGCCTTCGCCGATGCGCCCTCGACCTCCCTGCCGCGCCAGCGGCTCGACGGGTCCGGCACCCCGCTCGCCGACCTGCTCGTCGACGCCGGTCTGGCCAGCTCGAAGAGTGACGCCGCGCCGCACGCTCGAACAGGGCGGGGCCTACGTCAACGACCGGAAGGCCGACGGGGTCGACCGGACGATCGGGCCGTCGGACCTGCTCGCCGACCGCTACGTCGTCCTCCGCCGCGGCAAGCGGGACTACCACCTGGTGAGCTTCGATCTGAGGTCCCCGTCGGCCGGGTGACGGCGATGGGGGGCCACGAGGCCGCCGGTCGTACACTGACCGGCATGAGTGCCTCCGATGTCCAGCCGTCGGACGGGTCGGCCGTCAGGCTGACTGCCGGTCTGCCGGAGACGGTCCTGCCCGAGGACCCCCGGCTGGTCACCTCCCGCCTCGAGGCCGCCTTGAACAGCCCGGGCGACCATCGTCGCCACGCCGTGTCCGAGGTGGTCCGGTCGGCGCCCGCCTCGGCGGCGGCCTGGGCGGCGCTCGGCTCGCTGGCCCGCGACGACGTCGAGGCCTATGCCTGTTTCCGGGTCGGCTACCACCGCGGGCTCGACGCGCTGCGCCGAGCGGGTTGGAAAGGCTCGGGCTACGTACGGTGGTCCCATCCGTCCAACCGCGGGTTCCTCTCGTGCCTCGAGGGCCTGCGGTCCGCGGCCGGGGCCATCGGCGAGTCCGAGGAAGAGGAGCGGTGCTCGCAGTTCCGAACCCAGCTCGATCCCTCCTGGCGCCCCGAGCCGACCGGGTTCCCGGTCTAGTGGGCGGGGCCCTTGGCGGGGTCCGCGACACCGGGCCTGCCCGAAACCGCTTGTCCGGGCCGGCGGCGTTCGTGGCCGGCTGTGCCCTGATGGCCGGCTGCGCCCTGATGGCCGGCTGTGCCGGGCAGGAACAGTCGGGCCCGCCGGCGGCCCGCGTGGCCACCTGGGTGCGGGGAGCCGGGGCCGGGGCGGCCATCGGCACGCTTCGGGTGGACGCCGCCAACGTGAGCCAGGCCCTGGCCCGGCACGACCCGCCGGCGGCCATCAAGACGGTTTGCGCCCTCCTGACCACCGACGCCGAGACGGCCATCGGCAACCTCCCGACGCCGGACGAGGTCCTTACCGGCGCGCTCAATACGGCCTACGAGGATGCGGCCTCGGCCGGTGACGACTGCTACGCCGGCTCGGGCGGTACCGCCGCGCTGCTGGCCCGATCGGCTCGCGAGCGGGCCCGGTTGGCGTCCCAGCTGGACACTGCGGTGAGCCGTATCACGGCCATCACCGGCCACGTCCCCTCCACCTCGACCACCGTTCCGGCCGACATGAACGACCCGTTCGGAAGCTGACGGATCGATGACCGGTCGGCGGGATCGGTCCCGTTCCCGAGGGCGTCGATCCCGAGGACTACGACCGTCTCCGACGTCGGGTGCTCTGGTCCTTGCCGACCGGGCTCTTCGTAGTCGGAAGTCGGACCGGTGACCGCTACAACTTGATGACGGCCAACTGGGTCATGCAGATCGCCACCTCGCCGAAGCTGGTGGCAGTGTCGGTGGAACGGGGCGCCGAGACCCGCCGGCTGATCGAGGCGGGTGGCGGGTTCTCGGTCAGTGTGCTGGCCCGCGAGGACCGGGCCCTGGTGCGTCGCTTCGTGAAGCCGGTCGACACCGTGAGCCGGGACGTGACGGGCGCGGTCACCGCCATCCGGGGGCAGCCGGTGCGTCAGGTCGGCGACGGCTGGCCGGTGCTCGCCGCCGCCGTGGGCTGGCTGGCCTGCGCCCGGCGCGCCACCTGTACGTGGGAGCACCTCGCCATGACGGCCACGAACGGGGAGCCGAGCCACGTCCTCTTCGTCGGTGAGGTGATCGACGCAGGGGAACGTGGTGCCGGGGATGGGGTGCCGGACGGCGCGGCGCCGGCGGTGCTGCGCATGGAGGACACGCGCATGAGCTATGGCGGATGAGCCCGACGCCGGCGCGGAACCGCCCAGTGTTCAGGGTTCGGGGCGCAGGTCGATCCGCAGCGTGAGGATCCCTTCGCTCAGGGTCGGCTCCGCGTCCCCGAGCATGGCGAAATCCATGTAGTCGGCCTGGGCCTGCTGTTTGAAACGCTCCCGCTCGGGACCCTCCACCGGGGGGAGCCCCCGGGATCGGACCGCGTTCGCCCTGGCCCGGAAGCGTTCCACCATGGCGTGGGGGTCGAACTCGTCGGCCATGGACCCCGATCGTAACGGCGGCAGTGCGCACCAGGCGTCCAACCCCGGCACTACACTGGCCGGGCTGGTGATCGTCGGTGCTCCCGAGGATCATGGACACGGCGCTCGTGAAGCCGGTGCTCATGATGAGGGGGTCCCTCGCCACCCCTTGGTGGGGCAAGGAGTTGTTTCCGTGAAGAAGGGACGCCATCGCCGCTTTGAAGAAGCGCGAAGCCTGAAGCGGTCCGTCGCGACCGCTAACCGGCGCTGCCCCGAGTGCGGGGCGGAGCCGGAGGACAAGCATGCGTCGTGGTGCCTGGCCACGGAGGACGACTACGACGAGATCCTCGGCACCGTGCCCAAGGAGCCGTCGGACGTGGAGGACGATCCGCTGGCCGAATGACCGCCGTCGCGTTGGCGCGGCCGGGTCCGACCTCAGCCGGGTCCTGACCCCGGCGGGGGATCAGCGCCGGACGGTCGGATGGGGGAGCAGGGTCACCGAGACGGCTGCGGCGGTGCGCTCGCCGAGATAGTCGGCCAGCTTCCGGTAGACGGTCTTACCGGCCATCGTCTCGAGCTCCGTCTGCATGCTGAGGTAGACGGGTTCGTGGCCGACGAAGGCAGCCGGGTCCTCGGTGCACCACCAGTGGAACTCGGCACCACCCTCACCCCAATGCCGGCGGTCCCACTGTCGCACGACCGAGGTCACGTGGCCGTCGGGTGAGGTCTCGTCCTCGCGCCGCAGCGGGAGCTGCCAGCACACCTCGGGCTTGAGCTCCACATGACTCCGCCCCTGTTTCTCGGCCGCCTTGTGCAGCGCGCATCCGGCACCGCCCGGGAACCCAGGTCGATTGAGGAAGATGCAGGCGCCTTCGACCATCCGGGTCCCGAGTTCACCGTCCTCCCGCTTCTTCACCACGCCCTTCTTCCGTCCCCGATCGTGGAACTGCCAGATGTCGGGGGTCAGCTTCGCCGCCGCCCTCTCGACGGTCCGGGCGTCCTTCTTGCCGGTGAAATGGGCCCCGTAGGAACAGCAACCCTGCTCGAGCTCGGGCGCGCTGGCGGTCAGCACGCCCTGGCACCCCTGGCCGTAGATGCACATCCAGGAGCTGGCCAGGAAGGTCACGTCGAAGAGCCAGGTGCGGTCCTCCTCGGGGTCGTCAAAACTGACCCATTCGTGGGCCTCGGGGGCGGCGGTGTCGTTCGGGGCGGGCACGCCCTTATGATGGCAGGCATGGACGACGACCGTGACGAGCTGCAGGCGGTGCTGACCGTGACGCCCGAGGCGCGGGGGACCGTACTGGAGGTCCTGGCGAACGAGGCGGAGTCGGACACCCTGGCCCTCTGGCTCGAGGTGAGCGGGGAGGCGGGCGGCGCCTACGCCTATGACATGTACTTCCAGGCGCTGGCCGACGCCGGAGCCGACGACGTGGTGCAGCACGACGACGAATTGCCGGTGGTGGTGCCCGGTGACAGCGCGGCCCGGTTGCGCGGGGCGACGCTCGACTTCAGCACCGACGCGTCCGGTGAGGGCGGGCTGGTCATCGTGAACCCGAACACCCCACCCAAGCGGGCCGATCCCAGCCCGGAAGCGGGTCGTACCGTCGACCTTTCCGACCCGCTGGCCCAGCGGGTGGTGTCGGTCCTCGATGAGCAAGTCAATCCCAGCATCGCCGCTCACGGCGGCCGGGCCGAGCTGGTAGCCGTCGAGAACGGGTCGGCCTACCTGAGGTTGAGCGGTGGCTGCCAGGGTTGCGGGATGGCACGGGCCACACTGTCGCAGGGCATCGAGGTCATCCTCCGGGAGGCGATCCCGGAGCTGGCCGACATCGTCGACGTCACCGATCACGCCCAAGGCACCAACCCGTACTACGAGCCGGCCGCCGGCTGACCCGGCCGACCCGGCCGCCGCCTGACCCGGCCGTCCCGGCCGCCGCCTGACCCGGCCGTACCCGGCCGCCGCCTGACCCGGCCGACCGGCACCAGAACGGGAACCACGGGCTGCCCGAGGCCATGGCCGATCACCGAGCCGGTGTCCTCGACGCGGGCGACGGTGCACCTGGGAGCGCGACCGGTCCGGTACCGTCGGGGCCCGTGGACGCAGTGCTGGTCGCCGGGATGTCGGTCGCCGGGCTCGCCATCGGGGCGGCCCTGGACCCGGTGGCCCAGCGAATGGCCGACCAGAGCCGCGCCGAGGACGAGCGACGTCGGGCGGCCGAGGCCCCGGCGCCGGCCGGTGCGTTGGAGCAGTCCGAGGGCCCGATGGCGGCGCTGTCCCACGTCGAGCGGGCCGCCGACGAGGCCTTCCGGGCGGCGGACGCCGACGACGCCGACGACCCTGCCGCCGTGATCGGGGCCGACCTGGCGGCCCGGCGCCCGGCCCCGGCCCGCACGCTGTCGGCTGCCGTGCTCACCGGGGCGCTCTTCGGCGGGACGGCCGCCCATTTCGGGCCCCACCTCATCGCGGCTCCGTTCTCGGTGCTGTTCGCCATGCTGGTAACGGTCTCGTTCACGGACCTCTCGCACCGGCTCGTCCCACGGAGGCTCATCTACGGCGCCATGGTGCTCGTGGTCCCCCTGCTGGTGGCGACCGCGGCTGCGGATTCCACCTTCGGCCGCCTGACCGGCGCGGCCATCGCCGGCGCGGTGGCATTCGCGGTCTTCTTCACCCTCTGGTGGTTCATCCCCCGGGGGATGGGCTTCGGCGACGTCCGGCTGGCCGGCGCCATCGGGCTCACGGTGGGCTATCTCAGCCTGCTCCACGCCTATGTGGCCTTCTTGTCCGGCTTCGTCATCGGCACCTTCTTCGGCCTGATCATGATGATCGTCACCGGAACAGGGCGTCGGACCCGGATCCCCTTCGCCCCCTCCCTGTCGGCGGGGGCGGTGATCGCCGTGTTCTGGGGCGGAACACTGGCCCACCATCTCTTCCACGCCGCCGGTTGACGGCCGACGGGCCGGGGCCGCGCCTGGCCCCCGAGTAGATTTGCCTCGATGTTGCGCTTCCTGACCGCCGGCGAGTCGCACGGCCGCGCCCTCGTGGTCATCGTGGAGGGCGTGCCGGCCGGCCTCCTGGTGACGTCGGGGGACATCCAGCGCGGCCTGGCCCGCCGAAGACTCGGGTTCGGCCGAGGCCCGCGCATGCGCTTCGAGGCCGACGAGGTCACGCTGCTGGGCGGAATCCGCCACGGACGGACCCTCGGGTCCCCGGTGGCCATAGAGATCGGCAACACCGAGTGGCCCAAGTGGGAGGAGGAGATGTCCCCCGATCCCGGCCTTCCCTCCAAGGTCCTGACCCAGCCCCGGCCGGGCCACGCCGACCTCTCGGGCATGCTCAAGTACGGCCTCGACGACGCCCGGGACGTCTTGGAGCGGGCCTCGGCCCGGGAGACGGCGGCGCGCGTGGCGGCCGGCATCCTGGCCAAGCTGCTGCTCGCCCAGATCGGGATCGACGTGCTCAGCCACATCGTGGAGCTCGGTGGGGTGCGGGCCGAGCCGGGCCCGCTGCCCACCGTCGAGCAGCTCCAAGCGGTGGACGACTCGCCGGTACGGTGCGGTGACCCGGAGACCGAGGCCCGCATGGTGGCGGCGGTCAAGGCGGCGGCCAAAGACGGGGACTCGCTCGGCGGCGTGGCCGAGATCGTCGCCTACGGGGTTCCCGTCGGCCTCGGCAGCCACGTGCACTGGGACCGCCGCCTCGACGCCTCCTTGGCCCAGGCCGTCATGAGCATCCAGGCGGTCAAAGCGGTGGAGCTCGGCGACGGCCGGGAGCTGGCCGCCCGACGTGGTTCGGAGGCGCACGACGCCATCCGCATGGCTACCGATGACGAGGCCGAGGGCGGCGCGCCGGTGGAGCTCGGTGGCGGATATGTCCGTGACACCCACCATGCCGGAGGGGTGGAAGGTGGCATGTCCACCGGAGGGCCGATCGTGGTCCGTGCCTCGATGAAGCCCCTCGCCACGCTCAACCGGCCGACGCTCGGAACGGTTGACGTGGTGTCCAAGGAGGCCACCGTCTCCTTCAAGGAGCGGACCGACGTCACGGCGGTGCCGGCCATGGGCGTGGTGGCCGAGACCATGGTGGCCCTGGTGCTGGCCGACGAAGCGTTGCGCAAATTCGGGGGTGACTCGATCGACGAGTTCCGACGCAACCAGCGCGGCTACCTCGCCTCGCTGGGCGAGACACCGTCGGCCGCGCCACCGGTCGTCGATGGTTGACCGGATCGTCCTGGTGGGAATGATGGGGGCGGGCAAGACGACGGTCGGCCGCCGTCTGGCCGAGCGTCTGGGGTGGGACTACCTCGACTCCGATGAACAGGTGGCCGAGACCACCGGGCGGACGGTCCCCGAAATCTTCGCCGAGGACGGCGAGGCGACCTTTCGCGAGGTGGAGTCCGGCGTGCTGTCCACGGCGTTGGCCGGCGCGCAGCCGGTGGTGGTGTCGGCCGCCGGAGGGGTGGTCCTCTCGCCGGCCAACCGGGCGCGGATGGCCGGCTCCGGCACCGTGGTCTGGCTGCGGGCCGACCCGTCCGTCCTGGCCCGCCGGGTGGGGGCGGGGGAGGGCCGCCCGTTGCTGGACGACGACCCGCCGGGTGTGCTGGCGGCTCTTGCCGCCGAACGGCGGGACCTCTACGCCTCGGTGGCGTCGGTCACCGTCGACGTCGACGACCTCACGCCCGACCAGGTGGTCGACCGGATTTTCGCCCACCCGGTGCTCGTCGAGGCCGGCATCGGTCCGGGCCGATGAGGACCGTCCCGGTCGAGCTCGGCGACCGGCGCTACGACGTGGTGGTGGGGGCGGGCACCCGTCACCGCTTGGCCGAGGAGGTGGCCATGGCCGTCCCCGAGGCGGCCCGGGCGGCCGTGGTGACCCAGCCCGGCATCGGGGTCGGCGTCGACCCGGGCGTGCCGGCCACGGTCTTCGAACTGCCCGACGGCGAGGCGGCCAAGTCGCTCGGCGTGGTGGAGGGGCTGTGCCGGGATTTCGCCCGGTCGGGGCTGGGCCGCACCGACGTGGTGGTGGCCGTCGGGGGGGGAGTGGTCACCGACGTGGCCGGGTTCGCCGCGGCCGTGTTCCAACGGGGGACTCCGTACGTGAATGTGGCCACCAGCCTGCTCGCCCAGGTCGACGCGGCCATCGGTGGCAAGACCGGGGTGAACCTGGCGGAGGGGAAGAACCTCGTCGGGGCTTTCTGGCAGCCGAGGGCGGTGCTGTGTGACACCGAGGTGCTCGCCACCCTGCCGCCGCGTGAGTGGGCCTCGGGCCGGGGGGAGATGGCCAAGTACGCCCTGCTCGCCGGGACGGCCGGGGTGGAGGTGCCTCCCGGGGTCGGCCTGCTCGATCTGCCCTTGGACGAACAGGTCGCCTGCTGCGCGGCGGTCAAGGCCGGTGTGGTGGCCGCCGACGAGCGCGAGGGAGGTCGTCGGGCCATCCTCAACTACGGCCATACCCTGGCTCACGCCCTCGAGGCTTCGGCCTTGGCCGGCGGGCACAGTGATCTGCGCCACGGAGAGGCGGTGGCCGTGGGGCTGGTGTTCGCCGCGTCGTTGGCCCACCGGCTGGGCCGCATCGGCGGGGAGCGGGTCGCCCTCCACCGGCAGGTGGTCGGCGGGTTCGATCTCTCGCCTGCCCTGGCCGACGATGCCGACCCCGAGCAGCTCGTGACGTTCATGGCCCGCGACAAGAAGGCCCGCCACGACCTCACCTTCGTGCTGGACGGCCCGAACGGCGTGGAGCCGGTGCACGGCATTCACCGCGACGAGGTGGTCGCTACCCTGGCGGAGATGGAGCGGGTCGGACGGGACGGACGGGCGTGAGCGACGGGGGCCTCATCGTGCTCCTGTCCGGGCCGAACCTCGACCTGCTGGGCGAGCGTGAGCCCGAGATCTACGGTCGGGCCAGGCTCGAGGACCACGTACGGGTGGCGCAGGAGACGGCCACCGGCCTCGGGTACCAGGTCGAGCACACCCAGAGCAACCACGAGGGGGAGCTGGTCGAGGCGGTCCACCGGGCGCGCCACCGGGCCGCCGCCCTGGTCGTCAATGCCGGCGCGCTCTCCCACACCTCCTGGTCGCTGCACGATGCCCTGGCCGCCTTCGACGGACCCGTGGTCGAGCTGCATCTGTCGAACCCGGCCGCCCGGGAGCCCTTCCGCCACACCTCGGTGCTGGCACCGGTGTCAGCCGGGTCCATCGCCGGGTTCGGGGGTGTCGGCTACCGGCTGGCCGTCGAGGCCGTCGACCATCTGCTCCGGGACAGCCCGGCCGAGTGAGCGGAGCAGGCCGGATGGAGGGTGGAGCGATGCCTGCACCCGGGGTGCGCCCCCGGATGGGAAGGCTGCGGGGGCTGTTGGCGCGGGCGGGCCCGGACGATGCACGGGTGGACGCGCTGGTGGTGACCACACCGGCCAACGTCCGCTGGCTGAGCGGCTTCAGTGGCTCGGCCGGTTCGCTGCTCGTCACCGGGGACCGGGCCTTGCTGGTGACCGACGGTCGTTACCGCACCCAGGCGGCCGAGCAGCTGGCCGACTCCGGTGTCGACGGCGACGTCGAGGTGGCTATCGGGAACCTCCCGGCACAGCGCCAGGCCGTGGTCGCCGCGGCCGGGGGACTGGCCACCATCGGGCTCGAGGCCGACCAGGTGAGCTGGTCGGCCATGCGCGCCTGGGAGGAACTGCTTTCCCCGGCGGCCTTGTCGCCGACCCGGGGGCTGGTCGAGCGGCTCCGGACGGTGAAGGACGCCGGAGAGGTGGCCCGCATGGAGCGGGCCGCGGCCATCGCCGACGAGGCTCTGGCCGCGGTGCTGCCGCGGCTGGCCGCGGCCGGGACCCGGGAGGGTGGGCGCCTCACCGAGTCGAGGTTCGCCGCCGCCCTCGACCATGCCATGCGGGAGCGGGGCGCCGAGGACAGCGCCTTCGAGACCATCGTGGCCTCGGGAGAGAACTCGGCCAAGCCGCACGCCCGGCCGGGGGACCGGCCCATCGGGGCAGGCGACCCTGTGGTGGTCGACTTCGGCGCCGTCTTCGAGGGCTACCGCTCGGACATGACCCGCACGTTCTGCATCGGCGGCCGGCCGACCGGCGAGCTGGCCACCGTCTTCGACCTGGTGGCCGAAGCCCAGCGGCAGGGCGTCGTGTCGGTTGGACCCGGTGTCGCCGCCGGCACCGTGGACCAGGCCTGCCGCCAGGTCATCGACGCCTCGGGCTGGGGGGACCGGTTCGAGCACGGGACCGGTCACGGCGTAGGGCTCGACATCCACGAGGCCCCGTCGGTCGGACCGGGGTCCACTGCTATCCTCGAACCCGGCACCGTCGTCACCGTGGAGCCCGGCGTGTACTTGCCCGCAACCGGCGGTGTTCGCATCGAGGACACCCTGGTGGTGACCGAGGACGGGTGCCGCCCGCTCACCCTCTTCCCGAAGGAAGTCGCTGTCTGATGGCTGTCTCCTCCAACGATCTCCGCAACGGCATGACCCTCGAGCTCCCCGAAGGCCTGTTCTCGGTGGTCGAGTTCCAGCACGTCAAGCCGGGCAAAGGGGGGGCCTTCGTACGGACCCGCTTGAAGAACCAGCGGACCGGGGCGGTCATCGACCGCACCTTCCGGGCCGACGAGAAGCTGGAGCAGGCCATCATCGACAAGCGGGCAATGCAATTCCTCTACCGTGACGGCTCGGAGTACGTGTTCATGGACACCACCTCCTACGAGCAGCTCCAGGTGGAGACCGGACTGCTCGGCGCCGCAGCCAAGTTCCTCAAGGAGGGAGACGACGCCGTGCTGCAGTTCTTCGGCACCGAGATCGTCGGGGTCGACCTGCCGGCGGCGGTCGAGCTGACCGTGACCAACACCGAGCCCGGGCTCCAGGGGGACCGGGTGTCCGGGGCCCGCAAGCCCGCCACCCTGGAGACCGGGTTGGTGCTCCAGGTACCGCTCTTCGTCAACCCGGGCGAGAAGATCAAGGTCGACACCCGGTCGGGGGAGTACCTGACCCGAGCCTGACCGCCCGGTCTGGCCCGGCCCCGGGACCGCCATGGAGGGAGCGTCCCGTCATCAGGCCCGTGAGCGGGCCCTCACGCTGCTCTACGAGGCCGAGCTCAAGGGTGAGCCCGTCTCTCAGGTGGTGGACGGGCTGGCCGTGGCCCCCGACCCCTATGCGGCGGCGCTGCTGCGCACGGTCGAAGGCCGACGAGCCGAGATCGACGGCCTCATCGGGCGGGCGGCCATCGGCTGGGAGGTGGCCCGCATGGCGGTGGTCGACCGCAACGTGCTGCGGCTGGCCGTGGCCGAGCTGCTCGGGTCACCGGACGTCCCGACCGCGGTCATCCTGGACGAGGCGGTGGAACTGGCCGCGGTCTACTCGACGGACGATTCCGGTCGGTTCGTCAACGGCGTCCTCGCCACCCTGGCCGCCGAGCTGCGCGGACCGGGGGATGGCTCGGGCGGCGGGAGGGTATAGTCGGGTCCTGACCGTGAAGCGGGTCCCGTGAGGCCCGAACGGACAGGAGGAGCAGGTGGCCGAACGCGAACGCAGCCATACCCGCCCGCGGGGTGCTGTGTTCGTTCCCCGGGCCCAGGTGATGTCGGCGGACGATGTGCACCGGGCCGTCACCCGGATGGCCCACGAGGTCGCCGAGCGCAACCGGGGGCTCCACGACGTCGTCCTCATCGGACTGCAGACCGGCGGCGTGGCCATCGCCGAGCACCTGGCCGACACCCTCGCCGAGGTCGAAGGGGTGTCGGTACCGGTGGGCACCCTGGATGTCGCCTTCTACCGCGACGACATCGGGCTGCGGCCGGTGCTCCCCGAAGCCGTCACCGACATCGGGATGGACCTGAACGGCGCCACCGTGGTGCTGGTCGACGACGTGCTCTTCACCGGCCGCACCATCCGCGCCGCCCTCAATGCGCTCGGCGACTACGGGAGGGCCCAGGTCATCCAGCTGGCGGTCATGGTCGACCGGGGACACCGGGAGCTCCCCATCCGGCCCGACTTCGTGGGCAAGAACCTGCCCACCCGGCGGGACGAGATGGTCGACGTGTCCACCGACGGGGTGTCCCTGGGGGACCTGGTCAGCCGGTGACCTTCCCCGACCACCTGCTCGGCATGGACGATCTCGATGCCGACGGGATCGCCTCCGTGCTCCGGGTGGCCGACTCGTTCGTCGAGGTGGGTCGGCGGGCCAACCCGAAAGTGCCCACCCTGCGCGGCCGAACGGTGGCCACCCTGTTCTTCGAGGACTCGACCCGGACCCGCATGTCGTTCGAGACGGCGGCCAAACGGATGTCGGCCGACGTGCTCTCGTTCGCCGCCGGATCGTCCTCGCTCAACAAGGGTGAGTCCCTGCGCGACACCGTCGAGACCATCGGGGCCATCGGGATCGACTGTGTGATCATCCGGCACGCCTCCTCCGGCGTGCCGGCCCGGGTGGCCGGATGGGTCGAGCACTGCTCGGTCATCAATGCCGGGGACGGCTGGCACGAGCACCCGACCCAGGCGCTCCTCGACCTGTACACGGTTCGCCAGGCTCTGGGCGGCGGCGACGGGGGAATGGCCGGGTTCCAAGGTCTGCGGGTGGCCATCGTGGGCGACATCCGCCACAGCCGGGTGGCCCGTTCGCAGATCACCGCCTACGCGGCCATGGGGGCCGAGGTCACCCTGGTGGCCCCGGCCACCCTGCTGCCGCCCTCCCTCGAGGGCTGGCCGGTGGCGGCCGCCACCCACCAGCTGGACGAGGTCCTGCCCAAGGCCGACGTGGTCTCCCTGCTGCGGGTGCAGTCGGAGCGGGGCAGCGGGGAGTTCGTCCCCTCGCTGCGGGAGTACACCGCCGGGTACGGGCTGACGGCCCGACGGGCGGCCTCGCTCCAGCCGGGAGCGGTCATCCTGCACCCGGGGCCGATGGTCCGGGGCGTCGAGATCGCCTCGGATGTGGCCGAGCTCCCCGCCTCCCTCGTCACCGACCAGGTGAGCAACGGTGTGGCCGTCCGCATGGCGGTGCTCTTTCTCATGCTGGGGCCGGGGGCGGTCGAGGGCGGCGATCATGGCTGACAACGCCGGCCCGAGGGCACGTCCGACCGTGGTCGTCCGCGGGGGGACGGTGATCGACCAGCACGGGGAGCGCCGGGCCGACCTGCTGGTGAGGGATGGGCTGATCGCCGCGGTGGAGGAGAGCATGACCCTTCCCCGGGGGGCGACGGTGCTCGAGGCCGGGGGCTGCCTGGTCGGACCGGGCCTGGTCGACCTGCACACCCATCTGCGCGAGCCGGGCCGCGAGGAGTCCGAGACGATCGAGACGGGCACCCGGGCCGCCGCCCTCGGGGGGTACACGGCGGTGGTGGCCATGCCCAACACCGACCCGCCCCTCGACTCGGCCGAGGCGGTCCGCAACGTCTTCGAGCTGTCCGCCGGGGCCAGCGCCGAAGTGGCCGTGGCCGGTGCCATCACCATCGGCCGGGCCGGCGAACGGCTGGCCCCCATGGCCGAGTTGGCCGGGCTCGGGGTCCGGCTGTTCACCGACGACGGATCGGGCGTGCAGTCGGCCGGCCTGATGCGCCGGGCCCTCGAGTACGCCCGGGGCCTCGGGGTGACGCTGGCCCAGCATTGCGAAGACCGTTCCCTGGCCGACGGTGGCGCCATGCACGAGGGCTCGTGGTCCAGCCGCCTGGGCCTCCCGGGCTCACCGGGGGCCGCCGAGGAGGTGATGGTGGCGCGCGACATCACCCTGGCCCGGGCCACCCGGGCCCGCCTGCACCTGCTCCATCTCTCGACCGCCGTCTCGGTCGGCCTGGTGCGCCAGGCCAAGGCCGAGCATCTGCCGGTGACGGCCGAGGCCGCCCCCCATCACTTCACCCTGACCGACGGGTGCGCCGCCGGCTACGACCCGACCTTCAGGGTGAACCCCCCGCTGCGGCCGAAGCCCGACGTGGATGCGGTCAAGGCGGGACTGACCGACGGGACGATCGACGCGGTGGCCACCGACCACGCCCCCCACGCCCCCGAGCTCAAGGATCTCCCCTTCGACCAGGCGCCTCCGGGCATGTTGGGCCTGGAGACCGCCCTGTCGCTCGCCCTGACCGAGCTCGGGCTGCCGGCCGGCCGGGTGCTCGCCCTGATGAGCTGGCAACCGGCCTCGATCGCCGGGCTGGACCGGGTGGGCGGGGGCGGGCAGGGCGGTCCCGTCGAACCCGGCGCGGCGGCCAACCTGTGCGTGATCGACCCCGCCACGACCTGGACCGTCGACCCGGGGAGTCTGGCCAGCCGCAGCCACAACACCCCCTTTGCCGGGCGCCGGCTGACGGGCCGGGCCCGCCACACGATCCTCCGGGGGGAGCCGGTCGTGATCGAGGGGGAGGCTCGGCGATGAGCGGGCGGAACGGCGCCGCGGCCCGGCCCGAGGCGTTGCTCGTCCTGTCCGACGGCACCCGGTTCGAGGGCGAGGCCATCGGCGCCGTCCCCGACACCGGCGTGGCCACCGGGGAAGCGGTGTTCAACACGGTGCTCTCGGGCTACCAGGAGGTGATCACCGACCCCTCCTACGCCGGGCAGGTCATCGCCTTCACCTATCCCCACATCGGCAACTACGGGGTGAACCGCCAGGACGACGAAGCCGACCGACCCTGGTGTCGGGGGATCATCGTCCGTGACCTGGTCGCCCAGCCGAGCAGCTGGCGCGCCGAGGGGACCCTCGACGCCCTCCTGGTCCGCTGCGGGATACCGGGCATCAGCGGGATCGACACGCGGCGCCTCACCCGTCACCTACGCGACCGGGGCGCCATGCCCTGCGCCTTCGGCCCCGCCCCCGAGGCCGAGCTGGTCGAAGCCGCCGCTCGGGCACCGGCCACCGACGGCCGCGACCTGGTGTCGACGGTGACCACCGCATCGCCCTACACCCGGGGCCGGGGCCCCTACCGGGTGGTGGCCTACGACTTCGGCGTGAAGGAGGCGATGCTGCGCCAGCTCGGCGAGCTGGCCACCATCACCGTGGTGCCGGCCTCGACCCCGGCCGAGGCCGTGCTGGCCATGGAGCCCGACGGCGTGTTCCTCTCGAACGGGCCGGGGGACCCTTCCGCTCTGGCCCCGATCATCGCCGAGGTCCGGGCCCTGGTCGAGTCCGGCCAGGTCCCGGTGTTCGGGATCTGCCTCGGTCACCAGCTGCTGGCCAGCGCGCTCGGGGCGTCCACCTACAAGCTCCCCTTCGGCCACCATGGCGGCAACCACCCGGTCCGCCAGCTCGCCACCGGCCGGGTCGAGATCACCTCGCAGAACCACAACTACGCCGTGGCCGAGGGCTCGTTGTCCGGCTCGGAGGTCACCCACGTGAACCTCAACGACGGCGTGATCGAAGGCGTCCGGAGCCAGGACGCGCCGGCCTTCGGTGTCCAGTACCACCCCGAGGCGGGGCCCGGCCCTCACGACGCCCGCTACCTGTTCGGCGAGTTCGCCGACCTGATGGAGGCGACCGGTTCCGGGTCGGGCCGGAGCCGGGCGGGGTCGGGCTGATGCCCCGGCGGGAGGACATCGAGTCGATCCTGGTCATCGGGTCGGGACCCATCGTGATCGGGCAGGCCTGCGAGTTCGACTACTCGGGCACCCAGGCCTGCCGCGTCCTCGCCGAGGAGGGGTTCCGGGTGGTGCTGGCCAATTCCAACCCGGCCACCATCATGACCGACCCCTCCATGGCCGATCGCACCTATGTCGAACCGCTCGACCCCGACGTGCTGACGGCCGTCATCGAACGTGAGCAGCCCGATGCCGTGCTCCCCACTCTCGGGGGACAGACCGCACTCAACCTCACCATGGCGCTGGCCGAGCGGGGCACCCTCGATCGCCACGGGGTCGAGGTCATCGGGGCCAGCGCGGAGGCGATCGCCACGGCCGAGGACCGGGGGCGGTTCCGGGCGGCCATGGAGGAGATCGGCCTGGCCGTGCCGGAGTCGGGGTTCGCTTACGCCCTGGACGAAGCCCTGCTGATCGGGGAGTCCATCGGGTTCCCGGTGATGGTCCGCCCGAGCTACATCCTCGGCGGTGCCGGCACCGGCATCGCCTCCACCCGCGACCAGCTGGTCCGCCTGGCCGCCGAGGGGTTGGACGCCTCGCCGATCAGCGAGGTGCTGGTCGAACAGTCCATCGCCGGCCAGAAGGAGTTCGAGCTGGAGGTGATGCGTGACCACGCCGACAACTGCGTGGTCATCTGCTCGATCGAGAACCTCGACCCGATGGGGGTGCACACCGGCGACTCGATCACCGTGGCCCCGGCGCAGACCTTGACCGACGTCGAGTACCAGACCATGCGTGACGCCGCCTTTGCCTGCATCCGCCGGGTCGGGGTGGAGACGGGGGGGTCCAACGTGCAGTTCGCCGTGGATCCCGCCGACGGCAGCCAGGTGGTCATCGAGATGAACCCACGGGTGTCCCGGTCCTCGGCATTGGCCTCCAAGGCCACCGGGTTCCCCATCGCCAAGATCGCCGCCCGGCTGGCGGTCGGATACCGGCTGGACGAGATCATCAACGACATCACCGGGGCCACCCCGGCATCGTTCGAGCCGACCATCGACTACGTGGTGACCAAGATCCCGCGCTGGGCCTTCGAGAAGCTGCCGGGTTCGACCCCGGCGCTCGGCACCCGCATGCAGTCGGTCGGCGAGGTCATGGGTATCGGGCGGACCTTTCCCGAATCGCTGCAGAAGGCGGTCCGCTCCCTCGAGGAGGGACGCTCCGGGGTCAACGCCGACCCGGCCGAGGCCTCCTTGGAGGCGAGCTCGACCGGTGAGCTCCTGGCCGCCGTGGCCACGGCCAACCCCGAGCGGATCTACCAGCTGGAGGCGCTGCTCCGCCGCGGCGTGGCGGTGGGGGAGCTGTCCGCCGCCACCGGCATCGACCCGTGGTTCCTGTCGGCCCTGGCCGAGGTGTCCGACGCCCGGATGGCCCTGAACCTCCAGGTGACCCTCGGAGTGACCGTCGACGACCTGGACCGGCGGGCCTGGCGGCGGCTGAAGCAACTGGGGTTCTCCGACCACCAGCTCGCCTATCTGTTCGGCGGCGATACCTCGGCCGAGCAGATCCGGGCGGCCCGTCGCTCCCGCGGCGTGGCGGCCACCTTCAAGACCGTCGACACCTGCGGCGCCGAGTTCGAGGCCCACACCCCGTACCACTACTCGACCACCGAGGACGAGGACGAGGTGCGCAGCTCGTCCCGGCCCCGGGTCGTGATCCTCGGGTCGGGCCCCAACCGGATCGGCCAGGGCGTCGAGTTCGACTACTGCTGTGTGCACGCCTCGTTCGCCTTGCGTGCCGCCGGCTACGAGACGGTGATGGTCAACTGCAATCCCGAGACGGTCTCCACGGACTACGACACCTCGGACCGGCTGTACTTCGAGCCGTTGACCCCCGAGGACGTGGTCAACGTGCTCGAGGCCGAGCTGGCCGCATCGGTCGACGGTGGCCGGCTGCTCGGCGTCATCGTCTCGCTGGGTGGCCAGACGCCGCTCAAGTTGGCCGCCAGCATCCCCGAGGACCTGGTGCTCGGCACCTCGCCCGCCTCGATCGACTTGGCCGAGGACCGCGAGCGGTGGAACGAGCTGTGCACCCACCTCGGCATCCCGCAGCCGCCGGGGGGCACCGCCACCACCGCCGCCGAAGCCGTCCGGGTGGCCTCCGCCATCGGCTACCCGGTGCTGGTCCGGCCCTCCTACGTGCTCGGTGGCCGGGCCATGGAGATCGTGTACGACGACGCCCGGCTGGTGGCCGCCGTCGAGGCCATGTCGGCCGTCGGGGGGGCATTGGGGCGGGAGGGCGGTGTCGCCGCCGAGCGCCCGGTGCTGGTGGACCGGTTCTTGGAGGACGCCGTCGAGGTGGACGTCGACGCCGTGCGCGACGCAACCGGCGACGTGGTGACCTGCGGAGTGATGGAGCACGTCGAGGAGGCCGGGGTGCATTCGGGCGACTCGGCCTGTGCCCTGCCTCCCCAGTCGTTGGCGCCGTCGGTGGTGGCCGCGCTCGAGCGGTACGTGACCATGATCGCCGAGGCCCTGCAGGTCCGGGGACTCATCAACGTGCAATTCGCCGTCAAGGACGACCGGGCCTACGTGCTCGAGGCCAATCCGCGGGCCAGCCGGACGGTCCCCTTCGTGGCCAAGGCCACCGGCGTGCCGGTGGCCATGGTGGCCGCCCGGGTCATGGTGGGGGCCACCTTGGCCGAGCTCCGGGCCGAGGGTCTGCTTCGCCCCCCGGTCAGCGGCCACGTGTCGGTGAAGGAGGCCGTCCTCCCCTTCAACCGCTTCCCGGGCGTGGACACCCTGCTCGGCCCCGAGATGCGCTCGACCGGGGAGGTGATGGGCATCGGGTCGACGTTCGGGCTCGCCTTCGCCAAGAGCCAGATCGCCGCCGGCAGCCGGCTGCCCACCACCGGGACGGTCTTCCTCTCCCTGGCCGACCGCGACAAGCGGGGCGGGCTCGAGGCGGCCCGGCAGTTCGCCGCGCTCGGCTTCGACCTGGCCGCCACGACGGGCACGGCGGCCACCCTGGAGGCGGCCGGGATCCCCGTGGCCACGCTGGTGGCCAAGATGGGCGACACCCGGCCCGGCGTGGTCGACGCCGTGGACCTCATCGCCGGAGGGAAGGTCCAGCTGGTGGTCAACACGCCCCGGGGCCGCGGTCCGCGGGCCGACGGCGATCACATCCGGGCCACGGCCCTCGCCCACCTGGTCCCCTGCCTGACCACCGTGGCTGCGGCCAAGGCGGCGGCGGCCGGCATCGCCGACTGGGTGAGCCATCCGCTGACCGTGCGATCGCTCCAGGAGTACCACGGGCGGTGACCGGATGAGCGACTCCACCCACCGTCCCCGCTCGGAGCGCGCCCGCCGGGCCTGGCGGGCGGTGACCGCCGGCGACGTGGACCTCACCGCCCGGATCGGCTCCCTCGAGCTGCCCAATCCGGTCATGACCGCCTCGGGCACCTCGGGCCATGGCGACGAGCTCCAGGCCTACTTCCCCCTGGACGAGCTCGGCGCGGTGGTGGTCAAGTCGCTGGCCGCCGAGCCGTGGCCGGGCAACCCGGCGCCGCGGGTCCATCCGACGGCGACCGGGATGCTCAACAGCGTGGGGCTCCAGGGACCCGGTGTGAAGGCCTGGCTGGCCGACGACCTGACCCGGCTCAGCGCGGCGGGGGCCCGGGTGGTGGCCAGTATCTGGGGCCAGCGGGTCGACGACTTCGCCCGGGCGGCCGCCATGGTGGCGGGGGCCCCGGGGGTCGTGGCCCTCGAGGTCAATGTGAGCTGCCCGAACATCGAGGACCGGCGGCGGATGTTCGCCCACTCGCCGGCGGCCACCGCCGAGGTGGTGTCGGCGGTGGCCGAGCACTGTCCGGGTCTGCCCCGATGGGCCAAGCTGAGCCCGACGGTGGCCGACATCGCCGAGGTGGCCGGCGCCGCCCTGGCCGCCGGAGCCGACGGGGTGACGCTGGTCAACACGGTGCTGGCCATGGCCGTCGACCTCGAGCGGCGGCGACCGGTCCTCGGCTCGGGCCCGGGCGGGGGCGGGCTGTCCGGCCGGGCCCTCCACCCGCTGGCCGTCCGCGCCGTGTTCGACGTCCGGGCCGCCCACCCCGGGGCCGCCATCGTCGGCGTGGGCGGAGTGTCGACGGCCGAGGACGCCGTCGAGCTGATGCTGGCCGGGGCCGATGCCGTCCAGGTGGGCACGGCCACCTTCTACGACCCCCGGGCCCCCCTCAAGGTGCTGCACGGGATGGAGCGTTGGTGCTCGCGCCGGGGGGTGCGCCGCTTGCGTGAGCTGGTCGGGACGGCCCATGGCTGAGGCCGCGGCCCCGTCGTTCCGCCACCGGGTCTCGGCGGCGGTGGCCGCCTGCGGGCCCTTGTGCGCGGGCATCGACCCCTCCCGCACCCTGTTGGACGGCTGGGGCCTACCCGACAACGGCGGCGGGCTGCGCGATTTCGGCTTGCGGTGCCTGGAGGCCTTCGAGGGGGTCGTCTCGGTGCTCAAGCCTCAGGTTGCGTTCTTCGAGCGTCACGGTTCGGCGGGTTTGGCCGCGCTCGAGTCGGTGGTCGCCGCCGCCCGCTCGGCCGGGTTCGTGGTCATCCTGGACGCCAAGCGCGGTGACATCGGGACCACCATGGAGGCCTACGCCGCAGCCTGGTTGGGCCCGGACAGTGCCCTGGCCGGGGATGCGGTGACGGCCGTGGCCTACCTCGGGGTCGGTGCCCTCCAGCCCATGTTCGACGTGGCTGCCCTCCACCAACGCGGCGTGATCGTCGTGGTGCGCAGCTCCAACCCCGAGGGCCGTTCCCTCCAGCAGGCCCGCACCGAGGCCGGCCGCGGCCCTTCGGTGGAGGATGCCCTGCTGGAGGAGATCGCCCGGCGCAACCGGGGTGGCGACCTGCCGCCCGGCACGGTGGGCGCGGTGGTGGGCGCCACCCTCCAGCCGTCGTCGTTCCACCTCGGCGACCTGGACGGGGTCATCCTGGCCCCCGGGGTGGGCGCCCAGGGGGCCGGCGCGGCCGAGGTGGGCTCGTTGTTCGCCGGCTGCCCACCCGGCTCGGTCCTGGCCAGCGCATCGCGCTCCATCCTCGGTGCGGGCCCCGACCGGTCGGCGCTGTCGGCGGCGGCGGCTCGGACCCAGGAGGCCATGGCCCAGGCCCTGTCCTGAGCGGATCGCCGGCCCGGGCGCTCGGGCCGTTCAGGTGCCGCTCGGGTGGCGCTCAGGTGGCGGCCGCCGTCGGGAACCAGCCCGACACGCTCGTCGCCAGGGCATCGGCCCGCTGCCGGAAGGCCCGGCGGGCCCCGGCCGGGTCGATCGGAGCGAAGGCCAAGCGGTCACCGGGGCGGGCCTGGCCCAAGCGGGGCAGGTCGGCCGAGATGACGCAGGCCATCACCGGATAGCCGCCGACGGTGGCGTGGTCGACCATCAGGACGATCGGATTGCCGTCGGGGGGGACCTGGATGGCCCCGGGGACCATCCCGGTCGAGGTCACCGGGGGCCGCTCCGGGCCGATCGGCCGGCCACCACCGAGGCGGAGGCCGATCCGGTTGGAGTCGGCACCGACTGACCACCCGGTGCCGAACAACGCGTCGACGGCGGACGGGGGGAAGGGATGGGGCCCGAGGACCACCCGGACCGGTCGCGTGGGGTCGGCCCCGGCCGGTGGCGGGCGGGACAGGCGCCCACGGGGACGGCCCGGGACACCGAGCTCGATTTGGTCGCCGGCCCGGAGCGGGCCCGGACCGAGCCCGCTCAGCTGGTCGGACGAGCGTGAACCCACCACCGGCGGGGTGAGGATGCCCCCGGCCACGGCCACATAGGCGCGCAGCCCGACATCGACCCGACCCACGGTGAGCGTCTGTCCCGGCTGGACGGGGACGACCAGGTCGGCACCGACGGTGTGGCCGTCGAGCTCGACCTCCACGCCGCCGGCCACCGAGGCCACCACGGCCACGTGGGCCTGGTGGCTGAACCGGAGGGTCGGCCCGCCGGCCGTCACCTCGATGCAGGCGTCGCCGGGTGCGTTGCCGACCAGCGCATTGGCGAGCTGCATGGACT
The DNA here is from genome assembly GCA_963710495.1 of uncultured Acidimicrobiales bacterium. GTDB lineage: Bacteria > Actinomycetota > Acidimicrobiia > Acidimicrobiales > RAAP-2 > Bog-756. The sequence continues at coordinate 194,041 of CAVQAI010000009.1, read as the reverse complement.
CGGGGTCGGCCGGGCCGCCACCCGGCACCCCCAGGGCGGCGACGCCGCGTCGGCCGGCATCCTCGACCAGACTCAGCAAGCCGGGCGCCACGACTTCGGCCATCCGCAGTCCGCGGGCGGCGTTCCGTCGGCGCCGGTCGCTCACGGCCGCGGTGGCTACCGGGGGCACCGGCCCGTCGGGCCCGCCGGTGGCGGCCACCGAAAAGCGGACCGTGTCCCCCGGGCGGAGCAGGGCGTAGGGCGGCCGGTCGGGATCGAACAGGCGGGTCGAGGTGCGCCCGAGGAGCATCCAACCCCCGGGCGAGGACTGCGGGTAGACCGAGGCGAACCCACCGCCGACGGCCACCGACCCGGCCGGCACGGAGGGGCGGGGGGTTTCCCGGCGGGGGATGCCGGCCAGGGTGGGCGGGAGGCCGACCAGGTAGGGGAAGCCGGGCGCGAACCCGAGCAGCGCCACCTCGAGCGCCACTCCGGTCAGTTGTTCGACCACCGAGGCGGGCGTGGCCCCGACGACGACGGCCACCTCTTCGAGGTCCGGACCGTCGAAGTCCACAGGGATCTCGACGGCACGTCCGCCCTTTCGGAGCGTCGCCCGCCCCGGTCCGCGTCGCTCGTCTTCCTCCGGTTGGTGCGAGGCCAGGCCGGTGAGCCAGGCCACGAGGCCCTGGTCGACCGCCCCCGGGTCGCAACGGACGACGACGCTGTCGAAGCCGACCACCACCTCGACGATCCCGTCGGGGGCCGTTCCGGCCTGCCGGGCGTCTTCCATGGCCCGGCCAAGGAGGCGCGCGGCGGCGAGATCGGGCGCCGGCACCAGGAAGGCCGAGTCACCGAAGGGCCGCACCCGAGGCGTCATGCGTCGCCTCAGCGGCCCGCCGCCGACGGCCCGAGGGCGAAGGGACAGACGGTCACGCCGGCCGACTCGAGCGCGGCACGGACGGCGCGGGCTCGGCCGGATGCCCCCGGGGTGTCGCCGTGGACGCACAACGTCGCCACCTCGATAGGCGTCCAGCTGCCGTCGACCGATTCGATCCCGCCCCGGCGAGCAAGGCTGAGCGCTCGACGCCCGACCTCTTCGGGGTCCTCCACCAACGCCCCGGGCTCACCGCGGGAGACCAGACGCCCGTCGGGCCGGTAACCGCGATCGGGGAAACCCTCCTGCACCAGCGCGAGACCGGCGGCGGCGGCGGGCCGGACCATCGCCGAGGCCGGCTGAGCGACCACGGCCCCCAGTCCCGCCCGGGTGACCCCGTCGACCACCGCCGCGGCCGTGGCCGCGTCGGTGCCCATGCGATGGTAGAGCGCACCGTGGGGCTTGACATAGGAAAGCGACGCACCTTCGGCGACGATGGCCTCGGCGAGGATCGACACCTGTTCCACGATGTCCGCCACCACCTCGGCGGGATCGGTGCCCAACGGTCGCCGCCCGAACCCCTCCCGGTCGCGGAAGGAGACATGCGCGCCCATGACCACGCCGCGGACGAGGCAGGCGGCGGCCGTCGCCCGCATCACCGCCGGGTTCCCGGCGTGGAACCCGCAGGCCAGGCTGGCGCTGGTCACGGTGTCCAACACCGCCAGGTCCGACGCGGTGAGCGTCTCGCCCTCGGCCAGATCGGCGTTGAGATCGACCACCGTCGAGGCACCGGACACCATGGCACCAGTATCGAACAGCCAGACGGCCCGGGTGTCGGCGGACTCGCCTCGGCCCGTCGACCGGCCGAGGCCGGTCCGCTCGGGCGGCCCGCTGCCGGCCGGGTCCGGTGCCGCAAACTTGTGACCTGGGCCCGCCGAGGCGCTATCGTCTCGACCATGCCGCAACCGCCCGCACTCACGCCCGAACAGCGCCAGGCCGCCCTGGCCAAGGCAGCCAAGGTCCGCCGTGAGCGGGCCGAAGTCAAGGAGAAGCTCAAGCTGGGTTCGATCACCCTGTCGGAGCTCCTCAGGACAGCCGACTCGAACGAGACCGTGGGGAAGATGAAGGTGCTCTCGGTGCTCGAGTCACTGCCCGGCCTCGGCAAGGTCAAAGCTCGTCGACTGATGGACACGGTCGGCATCAGCGAGAGCCGCCGCCTCCAGGGCCTCGGGAGCAACCAGCGGGAGTCCCTCCTGCGCGAGACCGCTCGCTGAGCAGACCGCAGCCGGACCGGGGACGGGCCCGACCCGTCCCATTGATCTTCGTCTTGTTCGGTCCGGGAGGAGCGGGCAAGGGAACGATCGCCGAACGCCTGGTCGAGGAAGTCCCGGATCTTCAGCTGAGCCGCTCGTGGACGACGCGGCCGCGCCGTCGCGGCGAACCCGAGGATGCCTACGTCTTCGTCGACCGCGCCACCTTCGAGGCGCGGGCCGAAGCCGGGGCCTTCTTCGAATGGGCCGAATTCCTGGGCAACCTCTACGGCACGCCCCTGCTCGACCCCGACGCCCAGGGTGACCTCCTGCTCGAGATCGACCTCCAAGGAGCACGCCAGGTCCGTGGACAACGACCCGACGCCACCCTGGTCCTGCTCGCCCCACCGTCTCCCGACGCCCAGCGCCAGCGCTTGGAGTGGCGCGGCGACGACGAGCATCACATCGCCGAGCGCCTGGCTGCCGGAGCCGACGAGGTGAGGGAGGGGCAGGAGATCGCCGATGCCGTGGTGGTGAATCACGAGGTTGTCCAGGCCATCCGGGATGTGGCCGCTATAGTGGAGCGCCGCCGTTCGGCCGCTCGGGATGGCGGTCCCGACCCGAAAAGCGCCGAACCCCGACCGACCTGAAGGATCGTGATGGCACAGGAACAGACAACGCTCATGGACCCGCCCATCGAGGGACTCCTCGACAAGGTCGACTCCAAGTTCACGCTGGTGGCCCTGGCCGCCCGGCGGGCCCGCCAGGTCAACAGCTATTACAACTCCCTGGGTGAGGGGCTCGGTGTGGTCGTCCCGCCCCAGGTGGCCTCACCGTCGGGCAAGCCACTGTCGATCGCCTTCGAGGAGGTGGCCGAGGGGAAGGCCACGTTCTCCCGCCCGGATCCGGAGGAACTGGCCCGGGCCGAGGCAGAGGCGGAGGCGGCCGCGCTGGCGCTGCTCGAGGGCGAAGGCGAGAGCGGGGGCGAGCCGGCCGATCTGTCGGAGTCGGAGGATGGCACCGACTAGCCGGCCGTTCCCCGGGGCTTCGAGGGAGGGATGATCGCGTCACGAGGGATGGAGCGGGTCGGACCGGGGGGTGGCCGATGACCTCCCCGACCCTGTCCCGGCCGCCCATGGTGGTCCTCGGGGTCTCCGCCGGGATCGCCGCCTACAAGTCGGTCGAAGTCTGTCGCCGGCTGGTCGACGCCGGCGTGCATGTCGTACCCGTGCTGACCGAACGGGCCACGCGATTCGTCGGCCGCGCCACCTTCGACGCGCTGGGCTCGGAACGGGCCCAGGTCGGCCTGTTCGACGGGCCGGACCCCATACCGCACACGCGCCTCGGCCAACGAGCCGACCTGGTGGTGGTGGCGCCGGCGACGGCCGACCTCCTGGCCCGCTACGCCGGCGGGTTCGCCGACGACCTGTTGACCGCCACGTTGGTGGCGACCAGGGCGCCGGTGCTGGTCTGTCCGGCCATGCACACCGAGATGTGGGAGCACCCGGCTGTCCAGCACAACCTCGGGATCCTCCAGGCCCGTGGGGTCCTGATGGTGCGGCCGGAGGCCGGCCGGCTGGCCGGCGGGGACGCCGGCGAGGGCCGGATGGCGGAGCCGGTGGAGATCGTGGCCCGGGTGCTCGACCAACTGGCCAAGGGGCCCGCCGGGACGGGAGGCGGCGGCGAGCGATGGGAAGCGCCCGGCGCCGACCTGGCCGGGGTCCGGGTGGTGGTGTCGGCCGGCGGCACCCGTGAACCGATCGACCCGGTCCGCTTCATCTCGAACCGATCGTCGGGGAAGCAAGGCCATGCCCTGGCCGAGGCGGCCCACCGGCGGGGCGCCGACGTGGTGCTGGTCTCCGCCGCCGACCGACCGGTCGGGCCCGGGGTCACCCTCGAACGGGTGGAGACGGCGGCCGACATGGAGAAGGCCATGCTGGCCCGGGCGGTCGATGCCGATGTGGTGGTGATGGCGGCCGCGGTCGCCGACTTCCGGCCCAAGCGGGCGTCGGGCTCCAAGCTGGCCAAATCCGACGGCGTTCCGGAGCTCATCCTCGAGCCCACGCCGGACATCTTGGCCGAGCTGGGCCGGCATCGCCGGGACGGCCAGGTCCTCGTGGGTTTCGCCGCCGAGACGGGCTCGGTGGACGCGCGGGCCCGGGCCAAGCTGGCCGCCAAGGGGGTCGACCTCATGGTGGCCAACGACGTGGCGGCGGCCGGGGTCGGCTTCGACCACGACACCAACGAGGTGACCATCTTCGGGGCCGATGGCGAAGTGACCCGCGTACCCCTCAGCAGCAAGGATGCGGTGGCCGACGCCGTATTGGATAAGGTGGGCGCCCTGTTGTGCCGTCGATGAGCTGTGCCCGGCCGACCCCGGCACCGGGCGCCCTCGAGGTTTGGCCGTCGGGACCGCGGCCGACGGCCCGGGCCTCCGAGTAGACCAGGCGTGAGCTCCCGACCAGACTGGGGCGCCGACCCCGGACCAGACCAGGGCGCCAGCCCCCGACCAGAACGGAACCTGCAGTGAGCACGCGATACACCTTCACCTCGGAGTCAGTGACCGAGGGCCATCCCGACAAGATGGCCGACCAGATCTCCGATTCGGTCCTCGACGCCATGCTGGCCGACGACCCCGAGAGCCGGGTTGCGTGCGAGACGTTGCTCACGACGGGGCTGGTGCTGGTGGCCGGAGAGATCACCACCACCACCTATGTGGACATCCCGAAGCTGGTCCGCCGGACCGTCCTCGACATCGGCTACGACGACGACGCCTATGGGATCGACGGCAACACCTGCGGGGTCATCGTCTCCCTCGACGAGCAGTCGCCCGACATCGGGCAGGGCGTCGACAACGCCTTCGAAGTACGGGCCGGTACCGGCGGGGAGGACCTGCTCAACGCCCAGGGCGCCGGCGACCAGGGGATGATGTTCGGCTACGCCTGCGACGAGACGCCCGACCTCATGCCCCTGCCGATCTGGTTGGCCCACCGCCTGGCCCAGCGACTGTCCCAGGTGCGACGCGTCGGGGTGCTGCCCTATCTCCGACCCGACGGCAAGACCCAAGTGAGCGTGACCTACGACGCCGGCCGGCCGGTGGCCCTCGAGACGGTGCTCATCTCCACACAGCACGACCCGGGGGTGGATCTCGAGACCCTCCTGCTGCCCGACCTCCGCGACAACGTGATCACCCCGCTGCTGCCGCCCGAGCTCGATACCGACAACCTCCGCATCCTGGCCAACCCCACCGGCGTCTTCGAGCTGGGCGGGCCGCACGCCGACACCGGTCTCACCGGTCGCAAGATCATCGTCGACACCTATGGCGGGATGGCCCGGCACGGAGGTGGCGCCTTCTCGGGCAAGGATCCCTCCAAGGTGGACCGTTCGGCCGCCTACGCGGCCAGGTGGGTGGCCAAAAACGTCGTGGCCGCCGGCGCCGCCACCCGGTGCGAGGTCCAGGTGGCCTATGCCATCGGCGTGGCCCGGCCGGTGTCGGTGCTGATCGAGACGTTCGGCACCGAGCGCGTCGACCCCGCCCGCATCGGCGTCGCGGTCGACGAGGTGTTCGACCTGCGTCCGGCGGCCATCGTCCGCGATCTCGACCTGAAGCAGCCGATCTACCGCAAGACGGCGGCCTATGGACACTTCGGTCGTTCCGAGAAGGAGTTCACCTGGGAGGACACGACCCGGGCGGATGACCTGAAGCAGGCCCTCGGCCTCTGACCCGCCCACCGCCGGACCGGGGGGCGGAACCGGGCGGTCCGGCGCGCATCGTCCGGGTGGTGCCCGACGTGCCCGCCATCCATCGATGGTTCGACTACTCGGTGCCGGCCTCGCTCGACTCCGAGGTCCGGGTGGGCAGCCGGGTACGCATCGAACTGCACGGGCGCCGGGTCGGCGCCTGGGTGGTGGAAGACGGTGTGACGGCTCCGCCCGGCGTGGCGGTCAAGCCACTGTCCGGTTCGAGCGGCGAGGGCCCCCCGCCGCCCGTGGTGGCCCTGGCCGAATGGGCCGCCTGGCGCTGGTCCGGGCCCCTGTCGTCCTTTCTCGGTACGGCATCGCCGCCCCGGGTCGTCCGGTCCGGTCGGGGCCCGTTCCCGTCCGCCTCGGTCGGTGGGCCCGCCGCCGCGCCGGGGCATCGCGTCCCGCCCTCGCCCGGCGGCGGGTCGGTGGCCCTCGTCGCCGACGCTCTGGCCGAGCCGGGGATTCCCGCCGTCGTGCGCCTCGCCCCGGCGCTCGACGCCTCACTGCTCGTGAGCGAGGCCGTCCACCGGCTCGGGAGCGACGGCCTCCTGGTGCTGGCGCCCTCCCGGGTGCGCGCCGTCCAAGTGGTGGATCGACTGGCCCGGTCCGACATCGAGACCGCCCTCCTTCCCGACCGATGGGAACGGGCCGCCCAGGGGGGTGTCACCGTGGTCGGCGCCCGCGCCGCCGCCTGGGCCCCCATCGAGCGGCTCCGGGGAGCCGTGGTCCTCGACGCCCACGACGAGGCGTACCGGGAGGAGCGAGCACCCACCTGGTCGGCGGTGGACGTGGTGGTCGAGCGGGCCCGGCGCGACGGTGCCCCGGTCGTCTTGGTCTCGGCCTGCCCCCCGGTGAGCCTCACCGAGGGCGCCCGGCTGGTGACGACCGAGCGGGCCCTGGAGCGACGAGGGTGGCCCCTGGTGGAGGTCGTCGACCGCTCTGCCGACGATCCGAGGACGGGGCTCATCTCCGATCGCCTGGCCCGGTTGCTCCACGCCGTGCTGGAGCGACCCGATGGTCGGGTGGTGTGCGTCCTCAACCGGACCGGCCGCATCCGCCTGATGGCGTGCGTACTGTGCGGGTCGTTGGCCCGCTGTACCCGGTGCGGAGGGGCCATGGCCCAGCCGGCCCTCGGGGCCGCGCTCGAATGCCGGCGGTGCGGCGACACCCGCCCGGCCGTGTGCGCCAACTGCGACTCGACCCGCCTGCGGTCCCTCCGGATCGGGGTGACCCGGGCCACCGAGGAGCTCTCGGCTCTCACCGGGGTCGAGGCGGTGGAGGTCACCGGCAACTCGGCGTCCGACGTTCCCGCCGATGCCCGGCTGGTGGTCGGCACCGAGGCCGCGCTGCACCGAGCCGGCCGGGCCGACGCCGTGACCTTTCTGGATTTCGACCAGCACCTGTTGGCCCCGCGTTTCACCGCCGGGGAGCAGTCGCTCGCCCTGCTGGCCCGGGCCGCTCGCCTGGTCGGGACCCGCGAGCGCGGCGGTCGGGTGCTGGTCCAGACCCGGGTCGCCGAGCACGAGGTCCTCCAGGCGGCCGTTCGCGCCGACCCCGGCGTGCTGGCCGGGCCCGAGCGGTCCCTGCGACGTCAGCTCGACCTCCCGCCCTTCGGCGCACTCGCCCAGCTGCGTGGCCCGGGTGCGGCCGAGCTGGGCGCCTGCCTCGAGCGCGTTGCGGGCATCGTCACGTCGTCGATCGACCCGGACCGGTGGCTCGTGCGAGCGTCCGAGCACCGCACGCTCTGCGACGGACTGGCCGCGGTGGGACGGCCGGCCGAGCGAGTACGGGTCGAGGTCGACCCGGTCGACGTCTGACTCGGCGCCGCCGTCGCCGCCACCGGCGGCCGCGGCCGGCGCCGGAGAGCGCCCTACACTGGGGGCATGCCGACGTACGCCGTGCGCACCTACGGTGACCCTGTCCTCAAGCAGGTCACGCCCGAGGTGGACGAGGTCGACGGGACGCTCTCCCGCCTGGTCGACGACATGGTGGAGACCATGTACGAGTCCGAAGGGGCCGGATTGGCCGCCCCCCAGGTCGGCGTGCAGAAGCGGCTCTTCGTCTACGACGTGGGTGAGGGGCCCGAGGTCCTGATCAACCCGTCCATCGTGGAGCTGGAGGGGGAGTGGTACTACGACGAAGGTTGCCTGTCGATCCCGGGCCTGCGGCTGGGGATCGTGCGTCCCAATCGCGTGCACATCACCGGTTACGGCCTCGACGGCGAGGAACGCTCCCTCGAGGCCGACGAATTCCTCGGCCGGGTCTTCCAGCACGAGGTCGACCACCTCGACGGGGTGCTCATGCTGGAACGGCTGGACGACGACTTGCGGCGTCAAGCGCTGCGGGTCCTGCGTGATCGAGCGCTGGGGCTGGACACGACGGCCATGGAGGCCAAGCTGGTCTCGGCCGACAGCGACCGGGCCGTCTGACCGCTCCCGGCCAGGCGACGTCGCCCGTGGCCCGGCTGGTCTTTCTCGGGACCCCCGAGGCGGCAGTGGCACCGCTGCGCACGCTGGTGGCCGCCGGGCACGACGTGGCCCGGGTGGTGACCCGGCCCGACAAGCGGCGCGGCCGGGGCGGGGCCTTGCTTCCGAGCCCGGTGAAGGCGGCCGCACTCGACCTGGGCCTCACCGTCACCGACCGACTGGAGGACGTGCTGGTGGTCGGGGCCGAGCTCGGTGTGGTGGTGGCCTACGGTCGCATCATCCCCGAGGCCGTCCTCGACCGGCTGCCCATGGTCAACCTGCACTTCAGCCTGTTGCCGCGCTGGCGGGGAGCCGCCCCGGTGGAACGGGCCATCCTCGAGGGGGATGCCGAGACCGGGGTGTGTCTCATGGCCGTGGAGGCCGGGCTGGACACCGGGCCGATCTATGCGCGGGCCGACACGGTCATCGGCGACGACGAGACAGCCGAGGAGCTCCGATCCCGCCTGGTGGGCCTCGGGTGCCGGCTGTTGGAGGAGAACCTGGCTGGCGGTGTGGCCGGACTGCCCCGGGCCCGCGACCAGGTCGGCGTGCCGACCTACGCCGAGAAGGTCCGGCCCGGTGACCTTCGCATCGACTGGGAGCAGACGGCCACCGAGATCCACCGCGTGGTCCGGGTGGGTCGGGCCTGGACGACCTGGCGCGGACATCGACTGGGTGTGCTGGCCACCGCGGCCGCCGCCGGCCACCCGACGGCCGATGACGGCGTCCCGGGGACGCTGGAGGGGACCACGGTGGTGGCGGGGCGAGGGACGCGCCTCGGGCTGGTCTCGGTGCAGCCGGAGGGCAAACGCCCGATGGACGCGACGGATTGGCTCCGCGGCGTCCGGGCCGCACCGGACGAGCAGTTGGGCCGCTGATGGGCCGCGCCGGACGAGCGGGGGAGCGGTGATGGGCCGCACCGGTCGCCGGTAGGCTGCCTGCGCCATGCCGCAGTCCCCACCGGTGCCCGAGCTGCGCGTCGCTCCTTCGATCCTCTCGGCCGACTTCGGCAACCTGTCCGAGGCGGTGGACGCGGTGGCACCGGGGGCCGAGTGGTTGCACGTGGACGTGATGGACGGACATTTCGTCCCCAACCTGACCGTCGGGCCGCCGGTGGTGGCGTCGTTGCGCGGGCACAGCGACCTCTTCTTCGACACCCACCTCATGATCACCGATCCCGACCGGTACCTCGAGCCGTTCCGCGACGCCGGCTCCGACGGCTGCACCGTCCACGTGGAGGTGGGGCGGACGGGCGAGCTGATCGACCAGATGCGCGAGCTCGGCCTGCGGGTGGGACTGGCGGCCAACCCCGACACGCCCTTCGAGGCCATCGAGCCCTACCTGTCCGAGGTCGATCTGCTGCTGTGCATGACCGTGTTCCCTGGCTTCGCCGGTCAGTCCTTCATCGCCGAGGTGATGCCCAAGGTCAGAAAGGTCCGCGAGGCGGTGGCCGATCGCCAGCTCCAGGTCGACGTCGAGGTCGACGGGGGGATCGACCACCACACGGTGGTCGAGGCGGCCCGGTCCGGGGCGAACGTCTTCGTCGCCGGCTCGGCGGTGTTCGGGCGACCCCACCCGCTGGAGGAGGTCCGGTCCATCCTCGAGGCGGCCGTGGGGGCAGTCACGGGCGACGGCCGCTGACCGATCGGGACGGGGCCGACCTCCGGCGGGGCACCGGCCGGGGTGACGCCGAGGGCATGGGCCGCGCCCTCGACGCGGCCGAGCCGGCGCGGGGGCTGACCGCACCCAACCCGCCGGTCGGCGCGGCCGTCCGGTCCGAGGCCGGTGCCGAGTGGTTCCTCGGTGCGACGGCCCCCCCGGGCGGTCCCCACGCCGAGGTGGCGGCCTTGCGCGCCGCCGGGCCGAGAGCAAGAGCGGGCACCCTGTTCGTGACCCTCGAGCCCTGTGTGCATCAGGGCCGCACTCCACCGTGCACCGACTCGATCATCGCCGCCGGCGTCGGGCGGGTGGTCGTCGGGGTGGAGGACCCGGACCCGAAAGTGGCCGGGCGGGGGATCGCCGCGCTGCGGGCCGCCGGCCTGGAGGCGGCGGTCGGCGTCGAGAGCGACCGGGTCGCCGACCAGCTGGCCGGCTACCTCAAGCATCGCCGCACCGGCCGGCCGGGCGTCACGCTCAAGCTGGCGGCCACGCTCGACGGGTTCATCGCCGCCGCCGACGGGAGCAGCCGGTGGATCACCGGCGAAGTGGCGCGCCTCGATGCCCACCGGCTTCGGGCCCGTTCCGATGCCGTGCTGGTGGGGGCGGGCACGGTCCGGGCCGACGACCCGTCCCTCACCGTGCGCCTTCCCGACGACGATCCCTACTTCCGTGGGCCGGACGTCCAACCGGTGCGCGTCGTCCTCGGCCGGACGCCGGCCGGGGCGGCGGCGCAGCCGGCGCTCGAGCTCGAAGGCGGCCTCGGGGAGGTGCTCGACGAGCTCGGCCGCCGCGGACACCTCGACCTGCTGGTGGAGGGAGGGGCATCGGTGGCCCATGCCTTCCACGCCGAGGGTCTGGTCGACCGCTACGTGCTGTACTTGGCCCCGGCGCTGATGGGTGGCGACGACGGGCGCCCGCTCTTCGCCGGTGCCGGCGCGCCGCGCCTCGCCGACCTGTGGCGGGGCCGCGTGCAGTCGGTGACTAGCCTGGGGGGTGATCTACGGGTCGATTTGCTCCCAGCGGCTTCGCCAGGCGCTGCCCTCGGCCCCAGAAATACCTAAGGCCGGCCCGAGGGAGGCCCGACATAGAAGAAGGTGCGTACGGCGCCACGGCCCGCCCGCCCAGGCGAACCGACGGATGTGAGCCAGTTGAGCAAAACGGAGTCGAACGAGATGACTGAAGCCGAGGGAGGGCGATCACCCTTCTCCTCGGTGGAGCACGCCATTGCCGCCATCGCCCGCGGGGACATCGTGGTGGTCGTCGACGACGAGGACCGCGAGAACGAGGGCGACCTCATCATGGCCGCCGACGCCGTCACCCCGGAGAAGATCGCCTTCTTCCTCGCCCACACCTCCGGCCTCATCTGCGTCCCGCTGACGCCGGAGCGGGTCGAGCACCTGGACCTGCCGCTCATGGTCACGGCCAACACCGAGGTGCAGCGGACCGCCTTCACCGTGAGCGTCGACTACCGCCACGGCACTTCGACCGGGATATCGGCGGCCGACCGCGCCGCGACCATCAAGGCCCTGGCCGATCCTCATATCCGTCCGACCGATCTCAACCGTCCCGGTCACATCTTCCCGCTGCGGTATCGGCCGGGTGGGGTGCTCAAGCGAGCCGGCCACACCGAGGCCGCAGTCGACCTGGCCCGGGCGGCCGGGATGTCGCCGGCCGGCGTGCTGTGCGAGGTGGTGAGCGAGGACAAGACGGGGATGGCCCGTCTGCCCGAGCTGGTGGAGTTCGCCAAGAAGCACGAGCTGCACCTGATCTCGATCGCCGACCTCATCCGCTACCGCCGGCACAAGGACAAACTGGTTCGTCGCATCGCCGAGGCCCGCATCCCGACCGACTACGGCGAGTTCCAGGCGTTCGCCTACGAGTCGGTGCTCGACGGTGAGCACCACGTCGCCCTGGTCAAGGGCGACGTGCACGGGAAACCCAACGTGCTGGTGCGGGTACACAGTGAGTGCCTGACCGGGGACGTGTTCGGGTCGTTGCGCTGCGACTGCGGGCCCCAGCTCCACGGGGCCATGGCCAAGATCAACGAGCACGGCAGTGGCGTGCTCGTCTACCTGCGCGGCCACGAGGGCAGGGGCATCGGGCTGGCCCACAAGCTCCGGGCCTACAGCCTCCAGGAGGAGGGCCTCGACACCGTCGACGCCAATCTCGAGCTCGGGCTGCCGGCCGACTCCCGGGAGTACGGGATCGGTGCCCAGATCCTGGTCGATCTGGGTGTGAGCACCATGCGGCTGATGACCAACAACCCGACCAAGTACGGGGGCCTCGAGGGATTCGGCCTGGATATCGTCGAGCGGGTGAGCATCCAGCCCACCCCGACGCCCGAGAACATCGAGTACCTGCGGACCAAGCGCGAGCGCATGGGCCATCTGCTCGAGGGTCTCGATGACGTCCTCTGACCGGACCGGGCTACCCGACGGGGCCAAGCAGCGGGCAGCGGCACGGGTCGGACACTCCATCGACGTCGGTGTCGGGGCCGCGCCGGAGCTGCGCATCGGGTTCGCCTGTGCCGAGTTCAACGGGGGGATCACCGACCGGTTGCTGACCGGGGCCCTCGACCTGCTGGAGGAGTCCGGCGCCGACCTGGCTGCCTCGGTGGTGGCCTGGGCCCCGGGTGCCTTCGAATTGCCGCTCGTCGCGCTCCGCCTGGCCCAGTCCGGCTCCGTCGACGCGGTCATCGCGCTGGGCGCGGTGATCCGGGGGGAGACCGGGCACTACGAGTTCGTGGCCGGCGAGTGCGCCTCCGGGCTCCAGCGGGTCCAGCTCGACACCGGCATCCCGGTCGTGTTCGGCGTGCTCACCACTGAATCGGTCGAGCAGGCCCTGGCGCGGTCGGAAGGTGAGGAGAACAAGGGACGCGAGGCGGCCGCCTGCGCCGTCGCCATGAGGGCCGTGTTGGACGGCATCTCGTCGGCCACCACCCCCCCGCCGGTGGGGTTCTCGGTCGGGAGGCGCTGATGCTGCGTCTCGTCCTGCCCAAGGGCTCCCTCGAGCGGGCCACCCTCGACCTGTTCGCCGCCGCCGACCTGGGCGTGATCCGGTCCTCGGAGGTCGACTACCGGGCCACCATCGAGGATCCCCGGGTGGACGAAGTGCGCATCCTGCGTCCCCAGGAGATCCCGTTGTACGTGGCAAGCGGCCTGTTCGACGTGGGCATCACCGGCCGGGACTGGGTGGAGGAGCGGAGCAGCGACGTGACCTCGCTCGGTGTCCTCGAGTACTCCAAGTCCACCGCCAATCCGGTCCGGGTGGTCCTGGCCGTGCCGACCGGCTCCGCCGTGTCCTCGGTCGCCGAGCTGGCCCAGGCGGCGAGTGGCGCCGACGGCGCGGTTCGGGTGTCGACCGAATACCCCGAGCTCACCCGGCGCTATCTCGAACGGCACGGCGTGCGCGCCGACGTGAGCCTGTCCTACGGCGCCACCGAGGCGAAGGTGCCCGACATCGCCGACTGCGTGGTGGAGATCACCGAGACCGGGCGGGCCCTCCGGGCCGCCGGTCTGAAGATCGTCGAGACCCTCCTCGTGTCCCACACGGAGCTCATCGCCAATCCCACCGCGGCCAAGGACACGGAGAAGCGTCATGCCATGGAGCAGCTGCTGACCTTGCTGCAAGGTGCCCTCGAGGCGCGCGGCAAGGTACTGGTCAAGCTCAACGTGGCCGCTGAGAACCTCCCCGGGGTCATCGAGGTGCTGCCCTCCTTGCGCTCGCCCACCGTCTCGGAGCTGTTCGGCGGGGGAGGGTTCGCCGTGGAGACGGTCGTACCGAAGTCCGACGTCAACGTCATGATCCCGGCGCTGAAGGATCGTGGCGCCACCGACATCATCGAGCTCGCGCTCTCGAAGATCGTTCATTGAGGAGTGGAGTGATCTCGAACCTGCCGACCGAGGCTGATCAACCCCGCCCCCTCGGAGGCCGCCCGATGGTCGGCGTGGTGACCGAGTTCGACGCGGACCGGGGCCTCGGCGTGGTGGACAGCGGGCCGGGGTGGCGTATCCCCTTCCACTGCACGGCCATCACCGACGGGACGCGGCAGATCGCGGTCGGGACGGTGGCCGCTTTCGTCGTCTCTGCCGGTCGGTTGGGCCGTCTGGAGGCGCGATCGGTACGAGCGCTCCCCGGGGTGGTCCCCCCCGGATCGACCCTTGCCTCGTCGCCGGGCGCGACGACCGAGCCCGGCGAGCGGACCGAGACTGCAGGGGCCGCCGAGCCCGAGGAACGCGCCGAGCCCGAAGAACGCGCCGAGCCCGGCGTGCACGCGGAGTACGACGAGTACGACGAGTACGACGAGTCTGGGGTGCCGACCGGGACGGGCGGACTCGGGCCCATTCAGGACTGGGTCGTTCAGCCCCCGTCGGTGTCCGAGCCTGCTCCCGAGTCTCCGCCCGAGTCTCCGCCCGAGTCTCCTCTCGAGCCACCACCGGAAGCGCCCCACCGGGTCGAGCCGGTGCCGGTTCCCGAGGTGGTGGAGTCGGGCGAACCGACCCCTCCGGCCGGATCGGATGGATCCCCTGCCGCTCGGGAGGAGTCGCCGGCGTCCCCCGAGCCGCCGGGGGGCCCGGTCGAGTGGGACGGGCCGAGGCCGGACTTCTGGGCGCCGTTCGACAGGTCGCCGGCCGGCCCTCCACCGACCTGGCGGACACCGGCGACCCGGCGACCCTCCGAGGAGGTCTGACCGGGGGGCCCTTCGTGGCCCCTCCTTGCCGCGTCGGCGTCACCGGCCCCGACCTCGCCGTCACCGTCGCGCTCCTCGGCATAGGGGTTCCCGAGAATGTTCCGGGCCATGTCGACCACAACTGCGCTGTCGGCGTCCTCCTTGGTGACCACGCCGAGCAGGGGGGCGGCGAGCAGCCCGGTCACGATCCCCGTCTCGGACAGGGATTCGGCCTGGACGACGCTCCATTCCCACAGCCGGCCGATCATGTCGGAACCCGACACGGACCGGGCCGGGTACTTGAGCCAACAGTTCACCACGGCATGTGCCACGCCGGTGGCGGCCGGGAACAGCCAGATGATCCGGTAGTTGCCGGTCGCGTCCACCGCCGCCGCGGCCAGGTAGGCGAGGAGCACGCTGCACAGGTTGAAGGGCGAGAGCAGCACCCCGAGTCGCTGCCCGAGGCCGCCGGCCCGGGGCAGCAACTGGAGTAGGAGCGGGGCCATCACGATGATGTAGGCGCCGATGAGCGGCGCGCCGATATAGCTGAGCAGCACTGCCTGCCAGAGGTGGGTGTCGAAGTACTGGACGCCGGCCAGCACCGCCCCGGCCAGCGGCGCTCCCACCGCCAGCTGCATGGGCGAGAGCCAGCGGCTGAGAGGAATACCGAGGGCGATCCCGATGAGGAACACGGGCAGCCCGGTGGCCAGCCCGGCGATCGTCTGGGCGCTGGCCCCGGCGTGGAGCACCCGCTGGAAGAAGAGGATGGCCACATAGGCGGTGGAGCCGACCCCCGACCAGAAGAGAAGGGAACCGGCCACGAGCACCTTGGCATTGGGCCCGGAGAGGATCTCCGCCAACTCGTCCCGGGTGGGCCGGGACCGCTCGTGGCGATCCACCTCGGCGCCGAACGTGGCGGTGGGCGCCTCGCGCACCAGGACCAGCACGAGCAGGCCGACCCCCACCATGATCACGGCGGCCACCTGGAAGGGCAGGTTCCACGTGGACGGGTCGCTCTGCTTCCAAGTGGCGATGACCGTGCCCTTGATCGACAGGCTGGCCAGGGTGCCGAGAACGGTGGTGAGGAGGAGCGCCTTGATCCACCGGCTGCGACCGAAGACCTCAGGCACCACGGCCACATTGGTGAGGGTGAACACGGCCGCGGCCTGACGGGCGATGACGACGAAGAGCACGAGCTGCCAGTAGCCGCGCACCTCGGTGAACATCCACGTGGCCGCGCCCATGACGATCAGGCTCCCGGCCATGTACGGCGTCCGCCGGCCCACCCGGGAGCGCGTGCGGTCGCTCAGGCGGCCGGCCACCGGATAGGTGAGCCAGCTGAGCAAGCGGTTGGCGGTCAGGGCGAACGTCACTGCCAGCGCTCCCGACGCTCGCTGCTGCACGTAGAGGGTGATGAGGACGCCGGAGACCGCCAGGTTGGCCCGTGGACCGACCAGGCCGATGGACAGGCCGATGAAGCTCCGGACCCGGGACCCGTCGATCCCCCCGGTCGGCCCGACGCCCTCGGTACCCGGGGTCCGCCCGGAGGATGGGGTTGGTGACGGCGAAGCGGGGAGATTGCTCGGCGGCTGGTCCGACCCGGCGCTCACCCGTCTCGGTCGGAGGGCTCGGGACCGCTTTCGGCGGCCGGCTCCCCACCGGTGCCGGCTGTCCCGCCGTTGGCCCCGACGCCCGACGCCACATCGGCGCCGGCCTGCTTGGCCCCGTCGATCTGTACGTAGGCCAACCGGAGCTGGCTCAGCCCGTCCTTCAGGTGCGCTTCGGCCTCACCCAGGCGTCCCTCCAGACCGTCGACCAGGCTGGCCAGCGCGTCGATGGCCAGGCGGGCTTCGTGCAGCATGGCCGGCTGCTGGGAGAGGTAGACCGCCGCCAGCTCGAACAGCCCGTAACAATGGTTGGCCACCACCACCTCGGCCGGCGCACTGGCCAGCTCGGCGCGCATGGCGGCGAGCTGTTCGGCGAGGGCCTCGTCGTCGGGCTGTCCCGGCCCATCATCGGGCGGAGGGCCGGGACGGCCGGGAGGGGTGTCGGGGCCGGACCCGGCCCCACCCGACCCGGCGGGTCGCCCGACCGGATGCTCGCCTCCGGGTGTCCACAACGTGCTCACGACTGGTAGCCTAAAGCACTGATAGATGAGGAAGCGGGGTCTCGAGGTCGATGACCCCCACCCGGCCACCAGGCAGCGGACCGTAAACGTTGCCGGGCTGGTGCGCCGGGTCCATGGGACCGGGGGTCACCAGTGTGCTGGGGGCCGGCGGTTGGCTCCGCTCCTTGGATGTAGGTCACAGGGGAACCGTGACCCGACGAGAGGAGTGAAGTCGAATAGCAGCCACCATCACCACTGAACCCCGCATCAACGACAGGATCCGCGCCCGTGAGGTGCGGCTGGTCGACCCCGATGGCGAGCAGCTCGGCATCAAGCTGTTGCCCGAGGCACTCGCCATCGCCAACGACCTCGATCTGGACCTGGTCGAAGTGGCGCCCGGAGCCAATCCGCCTGTGTGCCGCATCATGGACTACGGGAAATTCAAGTTCGATGCGGCCCAACGGGCCAAGGAGTCGAGGCGCAAGGCGGTCCACGTCGGGATCAAGGAGATGAAGTACCGGCCGAAGATCGGCGACGGTGACTTCGACACCAAGACCCGACAGGTGGCCAAGTTCCTCGAAGAGGGGCACAAGGTCAAGGTCACGATCATGTTCCGTGGGCGGGAAGTGTTCCATCCCGAGCTGGGCAAGCGGATCCTCGACCGGATCGCCGACCAGATGGAGGGCGCCGGGAAGCCCGAGTCGGTGCCGAGGCTGGACGGCCGGAACATGGTGATGGTCCTCGCACCCGACAAGCGGGCCAAACAGTCGGCCGCCTCGCGGGGCTTGGCCCATGGGGACGATGAGGCCAACGGTTCGGTGCCGGTGACCGGCGGGCCAG
The DNA here is from genome assembly GCA_963710495.1 of uncultured Acidimicrobiales bacterium. Taxonomy (GTDB): domain Bacteria; phylum Actinomycetota; class Acidimicrobiia; order Acidimicrobiales; family RAAP-2; genus Bog-756. The sequence goes on along the minus strand of CAVQAI010000009.1, from coordinate 176,454 downwards.
GAACACAACAGACGATGAATGGCCGGGACGGTGACGCCCCATCGGTCCCGCAGGGTAGCGAGGAGCAGGCGACCCCGTCCGGCGAAGGAGAGGGTTGAGACGATGCCGAAGATGAAAACCGACCGTGGTGCCCACAAGCGGATCAAGGTCACCGGGACCGGCCGGCTGCGTCGTCGCAAGGCGTTCCGGGCCCACCTGCTCGAGAACAAGTCGAGCACGCGCAAGCGCCGCCTCAGCCACGAGGTGGACTTCGCTCCTGGCGACGCCCGCCAGGTCAAGCGCATGCTCGGTCGGTAGGCCGGGACCACCCCGCCGTCGGCGGGCCCCTGCCGATTCGACGGATACCCCGTTACGGATTCCCCGTTCCAGCGGCAGAATCCGGTCGAGTCGGGGTGAGCCGACAACTGCGGTCCGCACCGCCGTCAGGTCCAACACACACCCCACGAACACAAAGGAGAGCTGCGACATGGCCCGAGTCAAGCGCGCCGTACACGCCAAGAAGCACCATCGAGCCATCCTCGAGCAGGCCCAGGGCTACTACGGCAACAAGAGCCGTTCCTTTCGTGCCGCCAACGAGCAGGTCATGCGGTCGATGCAGTACGCCTACCGTGACCGCCGCGCCCGCAAGGGGGATTTCCGCCAGCTCTGGATCCAACGGATCAACGCCGCCGCCCGCCTGAACGGAACCAGCTACAGCCGGTTCATCGCCGGGCTGCACCGAGCCGACGTGGCCGTGGACCGGAAGGTGTTGGCCGACCTGGCCGTCAGCGAGCCAGAGGCATTTGCCGCGCTGGTGCAGGTGGCCAACGACGCCCTGGTGGGTGGTCCGCCGAGCGCCGAGGCCGGGTCCTGACCCAGCACGGTCTGGCCTACACCCACCAGCGGGTCCGACACGTCCGGCAACTGCTCCGCCGGCGCAACTTGCGACGCACCGAGGGCGCCCTGGTCGTCGAAGGGGCGGAGCTGCTGACGGCGGCCCTCGACGCCGGCGCCGACGTGGAGGCGGTCTACGTGGCGCCCGGGGGCCGTACCGGCGTGGCCGAGGGCCCTGCCGTCGAGCGGTCCTATGCCTGTGGTGCTCGCGTCTTCGACCTGTCACCCGGAGTCATCGAGCGGATCGCCGACACGGTCACGCCCCAACCGATCCTGGCCGTGGTCGGGTACCGGCCCGGGGGGCTCGACGAGATCTGTGGTGGTTCTTTGGTGATGGTGTGTATCGACATCCGCGACCCGGGCAATGCCGGGACGATGATCCGGACCGCCGACGCGGCCGGCCTCGACGCGGTGATCTGTTGTGACGGAACCGTCGATCCGACCAATCCGAAGACCGTCCGGGCCTCGTCCGGCTCGCTCTTCCACCTCCCCGTGCTCTGGGGCGGTGCCCCCGAGGACGTGGTGGCAGCCCTCAAGCGTCAGGAGTTCACCACCGTCGGCGCAGTGGTGCACGGCGGATCGGACTATGTCGCCCTCGACTGGGGCCGGCGCGTCGGCCTGGTCTTCGGCAACGAGTCCTCCGGCCTGACCCCGGCCATCGCCGATCTCCTCGACGAGCAGGTCTCGATCCCGATGAGCGGCGGCGCCGAGTCACTCAACGTGGGGAGCGCCGCCGCCGTGCTCTGCTTCGAGGCGCGACGTCAGCGCCGGCCCGGCACAGGAACCGACGGTCGTCCGGACCCGGCCGGGCCCGCCTCTACCATGCTGACCGTGAAGGAGCCCGGGACCAGGGGGTCGTCATGATCGAAGGTCTCGACCTGCCGACGCTGCTGGACGAGGCCCGGACGGCCATCGCCTCGGCCACGACCACCGAGGAGATCCGCACCGTGGCGGCGTCGGTGTCCGGCAAGAAGTCCCCCCTGGCCTCGGCGGGACGGGTCCTCGGCGGGCTCGACGCCGATACCCGGCGGGAGCTCGGGCGCCAGGTGCAGGAAGCCCGCGCCGTCATCGCCGACCTGCTCGAACGTCGCCGGCAGGACATCCGTGCCGCCGAGCTCGCCCGCGAGCTGGAGGCAGACCGGGTCGACTTGACCGAGTTCATCCCCGGTTCCATCCCGGCGCCGGCTGAGCGTGGCCACCTGCACCTGGTGAGCCAGACCCGCGACGCCCTGGAGGACGTCTTCGTGGGGATGGGCTTCGAGGTGGCCGAAGGGCCGGAGATCGAGACGGACTGGTACAACTTCGGTGCCCTCAACATCCCTCCCGGGCACCCGGCCCGCAGCATGTTCGACACCCTCTATCTCAACCTGGGCGCGCCCGAGGCCGTACTGTTGCGGACGCACACGTCACCGGTCCAGGTCCACCTGATGGAGGAGGCGGTCGCCACCGGCGGGCTCCCGATCCATGCCGTCATGCCCGGCCGCTGCTATCGGCGGGACACTCCCGATGCCCGCCACCTCGCCGTCTTCCATCAGATCGAAGGGCTGGTGGTCGACAAAGGGATCACCTTCGCCGACCTCGCCGGCACCATCGAGGTGTTCACCACTGCCTACTTCGGGCCGGACATCCACTCCCGCCTACGGCCGGCCTACTTCCCTTTCACCGAGCCGTCGGCCGAGTATGAGATCACCTGCACCATCTGTCGTGGCGCCGGCTGCCGGACGTGCTCGCAGACCGGATGGATCGAGCTCGGTGGGTGCGGGATGGTCGACCCGGCAGTGTTCGCCGCCGTCGGGATCCCGGCCGAGGAATGGACCGGCTTCGCCTTCGGCTTCGGCATCGACCGGTGCGCTCAGATGCGCCATCAGATCGCCGACCTGCGGGCCCTGACCGAAAACGACGTCCGCTTCCTGGACCAGTTCTGACGCACCACCACTGAGGAGAGCCGTGCGCGTACCCCTGTCGTGGCTACGAGACTTCGCCCCGTTCGACCAGGACCCGGCCGAACTGGTCGCCGCGCTCGACGACCTGGGGTTGGTGGTCGAGGAGATGGAGAGCGTGGGGGAGGGCCTCGCCGACGTGGTGGTGGCGCGGGTGACGGCCGTCGCCGCCATCGAGGGCGCCGACCGCATCCGTCGGGTGACGGTCGAGGACGGCGCCGGCCCGGTCGAGGTGGTCTGCGGCGCCTGGAACTTCGAAGTCGGTGACCTGGTGCCGCTGGCCACCGTGGGCGCGGTGCTCCCCGGCGGGTTCGAGATCGGACGGCGCACGATGAAAGGGGTCGTCTCCAACGGCATGCTCTGCTCGGGGCGGGAGCTCGACCTGACCGACGACGCCGAGGGGATCCTGGTGCTCGACGGCACCGGTGACGTCCGGCCCGGGCAGTCGTTGACGGCCGCGCTGGGCATCGAGCCCGACGTGCTGTTCGACGTGGCCGTCGAGGCCAACCGGCCCGATGCGCTGAGCGTGGCCGGCGTGGCCCGGGACCTCGCCGCCCGGCTCGGCCTGCCCTTCGCCATTCCCGGGGTGGCCGACGTGGCCCGGCACCTGGGTTCGACCGGGCCCGGGGGCGGGACCGAACCGCGGGAGGCCCCGGCCGTCGACACGCTGGCATCGTTGCGCGTCGACGACCCCGAGTTGTGCCCCCGCTTCACGGCCCGGGTGGTCACCGACGTCGAGGTGGCCACCTCCCCGCCGTGGCTGACCCGGCGGCTGGCTCTGGCCGGCATGCGCCCGATCAACAACGTGGTGGACGCCTCCAACTACGTGATGCTCGAGATCGGCCAGCCGACCCATCCCTACGACCTCGACCGGCTGCCCGGGCACGGCCTCGTCATCCGGAGAGCAGCGCGGGCCGAGACGCTGACCACCCTTGACGGCGTCGTCCGCACCCTGGGCCTGCCGGGCTCGCTCGGCGACGACGGCCGGGACTGCCTGATCTGTGACGCCCAGGACGTGCCGGTGGCCATCGGCGGGATCATGGGTGGCTCGTCCTCGGAGATCGACGCGGGGACCACCCGGGTGCTGCTCGAGACCGCCTACTTCGATCCGATGAGCATCGCCCGCACTTCCAAACGCCTGGGGCTGCGGACCGAAGCTTCCGCCCGATTCGAGCGGGGATGCGACCCTGCGGCCATCGACCTGGCCGGCGAGCGGTTCTGCCAGCTGCTCGCCCTCAGCGCAGGACCGGCGATGGTGGTGGCCTCCGGGGTGTTGGACGCCCGCGGCCCGGTGCCCGCCCCCTTCGAGCTCGACGTCCGCCCGTCGCGGATCGACCGTCTGCTGGGGGCGACGTTCGCCTCGGGGGAGATCGTCCGGCTGCTCACCCCCCTCGGCATCAGAGCCGAACCGCTCGGAACGGGCGACGACGACCCGCTCCGGGTGACGGTGCCGACCCACCGGCCCGACATCCGCCCGGCGCCGATGGGCGAGGCCGACATCGCCGAGGAGGTGGCCCGGGCCTCCGGCTATTCGAGGATTGCCCGGCGACTGCCGTCGTGGCCCCAACCCGGCCGTCTCACCGCCTATCAACGCGACCGACGCCGGTTGAAAGACGTCTTGTGCGGCCTGGGCAGCACCGAGGCCTGGACGCCGACCTTCGTCACCGAACTGGACCAGGCCGAGTCGGGCTTCGACCCGCCCTACATCGAGGTCACCAACCCGCTGGTCGAGTCGGATCGGTTCCTGCGCTCCTCGATGGCGCCGGGACTGGTTCGGGCGGTCGTCCGCAACAGCGAACGTCGCCACCCGAACGTACGCCTCTTCGAGGTCGGGACGGTTTTCGCCTACCCCGAGAACCCCGACCTCGGGCCCCGGGACGCCCCGCCGGCCGACTCCTCGGAGCGGCTGAGTGCCATCTTCGCCGGGGACGGGGACGATGCCTGGAGGGCCGTGGCGGCCTGGCGGACCATCGCCGCCGCTCTCCGCCTGGCCGACTGGGTCATGGGCGACCGGGCCCTTCTGGGCCCGGTCGCCTCGGTGCTCCAGCCGAACCGGTCGGCCGCCCTGACCAGCCTCGTGCTCGGGCCGCCGGACGCGTCGGGGGGCACCGAGTCCGGGGCTGAGCTCGGCGTGGTCGGGGAGCTCGCCCCCCGGCTGGTCGAACAGTTCGGCCTGGTCGATGGGGAGGGGCGGCCCCGGCGGGTCGGCTGGCTCGATCTCGACCTCGGGGTGCTGCTCGACCCCGAGCGGGTTCCCCGGCGTAGCGAGGAGGCCCAGCCGGTCAGCCGGTTCCCGTCATCCGACATCGACTTGGCGTTCGTGGTGCAGGACGCCGTCCCGGCCGGATCGGTCGAACGGACGTTGCGGAGGGCCGCAGGCGACCTGCTGGAGTCGATCGAGCTCTTCGACGTCTACCGAGGCCCGTCCGTGGCCGAGCGGGCGCGCAGCCTCGCGTTCCATCTCCGCTTCTGCGCGCTCGACCACACGCTCACCGATCGGGAGGTCGGGGAGCTCCGGGCCCGGACCATCGCCGCCGCCGAGCAGGCCCACGGCGCCGTGCTGCGCTGAGCCTCGGCGTCGGTCACCGATCGGGATCGTCGGCCGACACCCGCTCGAGGGATTCGAGGAGGTGGAGGGCCGCGCCGACCCAGCCGGGCGGCCAGCAGCCGGCGGTCCTCGACGGTGAAGGTGTCGAAGAAGGCATAGCTCACCAGCTCGGCGTCGACGTCGTCGTCGTGGGCGTCGAGGAGTGCCTCGACCAGTCCGAGGGCCCGCGACAGCGCCGATCCCTCGATCTCGATCACGCTCAGCCGGGCGGCGACGAACTCGGCCAGCTCCATGAGCACCACCGGCGCACCGGGGTCGTCGTCGCCGGCCTCGACCAGCTCGAGGTAGCGGGGCACGAACTCGGGAAGCTCGCGCACGACGTCGGCGAACAGGAACCCGAGGCCGGCTTCGGTATCGAACGGGGGTCGGACCGGCCGGTCACGGTCGGGGGCATCGGAAGGGGACACGGGGCACTCCAGCAGGAAGATGGCGGAGGCCGTTCGTGGCGGCCACATCCCCGGCGATCGGCGAGCCGGCTCGATGGTGCGTGGCGCCGGGGCCGACGGTAGTGACCGGGTCGGCGTCGGGCAAGGGGCTCGGGTCCAGTCGAGGCGATCGGAGTCTATTTGAGTCGATCGGAGTCAATTCGAGTCGAGAGGAATCGAGTGGCATCGATCGAGCGGGTTGCATAAGAATGCGAGACTGTGCATATACTTGCAGAAGGCTCCGGCAGCGTGTCGGCGCCCCGGCTTCGGGGAGTCTCGATGAAGATTGGAGTGGTCGGGGCTTCCGGGTACGCCGGCGTCGAGCTGCTCCGCCTCTGCGCCGGCCACCCCGAGCTCGAAGTGGCGGTGGCCGCCGCCGGGGGACACCAGGGGGAGCGGGTCGCCCTCCATACGCCCTCCCTGGCCGCCTCCTACCCGAACCTCTCCTACTCGGCGACGGACCCGGCCGAGCTGGATGGGCTGGACCTCGTCTTCCTGGCCCTTCCCCACGGGCAGTCCCAGCACCTGGTGCCCGACCTCCGGGCTCGGGTGGGCCGCATCGTGGACCTGGCGGCCGACTTCCGATTGCGCGACCCCTCCCGGTACGGCCAGTGGTACGGCGAGCGGCATGCCGCCCCGGGGCTCCTCGGCGACTTCGTGTACGGCCTGCCCGAGCTGCACCGCGACGAGCTGCGGGGGGCGACGCTGATCGCCGCCCCGGGGTGCTACCCCACGGCCGCCGTGCTCGCCCTCCATCCGCTGGTCGAGGCGGGCGCCGTCGCCGTGGCCGGCACCGCCGATCCCGACGCCGCCGCCGTGCCTTCGCTCGTCGTCGACGCCGCCAGCGGGGTATCGGGGGCGGGTCGGGCCCCGAAGGACGCCCTCCACTTCGGGGCGGTGGACGAGGACTTCACCGCCTACGGGCTGCTCGATCACCGCCATACCGCCGAGATGGAGCAGTGCCTGGGTGCCCCGGTGCTGTTCACCCCTCACCTGGCGCCGATGGTCAGGGGCATCCTGGCCACCTGCTACGCCCGTCCTGGACCGGCCGGATCGTTGACCACCGAGGGGGCCCTCGACATCCTGCACGGCGCCTACGACCACGAGCCCTTCGTGGTGGTGACGGACCAGTCCCCGTCGACCAAGGCGACCACCGGTTCCAACTGCGCCCACCTGACCGTCCGCGTCGACCCCCGCACCGGATGGGTGGTGGCCCTGGCCGCCATCGACAACCTGGTCAAAGGGGCGGCCGGGCAGGCCGTCCAGTGCGCCAACCTGGCGCTCGCCCTGCCCGAGACAGCCGGGCTGCCGACGGCCGGGATCTACCCATGAGCATCACCACCCCGCGGGGATTCGTGGCCGCCGGCGCCGCCGCCGGCATCAAGGCCTCGGGGGCGTTGGATCTGGCCCTGCTGGCCACGGAAGACGGCTCGGCTGTACCGACCGCCGCCACGTTCACCGCCAACCTGGCCGCCGCCGCTCCCGTCCAGGTCAGTCGTGAGCACCTGCGGTCCGCCCGAGGCCGGTCCGCCGCGGTGTTGGTCAGCAGCGGCAACGCCAATGCCGCCACCGGGTGGCGGGGGCGGGCGGATGCCGAACGGATGTGCGAGCTGGTGTCGGTCGCCCTCGGCCAGCCCGCCGAGCATGTGCTGGTCTGCTCCACCGGCCTCATCGGCATCCCGTTGCCGATGCCGGTCATCGAGTCGGCCCTGCCCACCCTGGTCTCCGACCGGTCCGGGTCGGCAGAGGCGGGGTTGGCCGCCGCCACCGGCATCCTCACCACCGATGTCGGCCCCAAGGAGACCATGGTGGAGGGGGCGGGCTTCTGCGTGGCCGGCATGGCCAAGGGGGCCGGCATGCTGGCGCCGGACATGGCCACGATGCTGGCCTTCCTGACGACCGACGCCGCCGTCGAAACCGAGCCGCTGGCCGCCCTGCTCACCAGCGTGGTGCAAGATTCGTTCAATGCCATGACCGTGGACGGTTGCACGTCGACCAACGACACGGTCGTGCTGATGGCCTCGGGCCGGGCCGGGCCCGTCGATCCCGGGGCGGTGGCCGAGGCGGTGGGGGAGGCGTGCTCGGCGCTGGTGGAGCGGATGCTGGCCGACGCCGAGGGGGCCTCCCGGGTCATGCAGGTGCGGGTGACCCGGGCCGGATCGGACGGGGAGGCCCACCGGGCCGCCCGGCGGGTGGCCGACTCGTTGCTCGTCAAGTGCTCCCTGAACGGCGCCGATCCCTACTGGGGCCGGGTGGCCAGCGAGCTCGGATCGGCCGGGGTGGCCTTCGACATGGACCGTCTGACCATCGCCTACGGCGGGGTCGTCCTCTGCCGGGACGGGATCGCCTGCGACCACGACGCCGAGACGGTGGCTCGGCACCTGTCCGGCCCGCTGGTCGACATCCACTGCGATCTCGGGCTGGCCGACGGGGCCGGCGTCGTCCTGGGCGTCGACCTCGGCTACGCCTACATCGACGAGAACCGGACCACCTCGTGACGTCGGCCGCTCCTGAACCCACCGCGTCCGAGCCGTCCCCGCGGGACAAGGCCTCGGTGCTGGTCGAATCGCTGCCCTACATCCGCCGCTTCTGGGGCAAGGTGGTGGTGGTCAAGTACGGCGGCAACGTGCTGAGCCCAGGGCCGGGCGGGGAGGCCGTCGGCGAGTCCGACGCCCGGGCCGCCTTCGCCGAGGACATCGTGCTGATGCGGTCGGTCGGGATGTTGCCGGTGGTGGTCCACGGCGGCGGCCCCCAGATCGGCGAGCTCATGGCGCGGGTGGGCAAGGACAGCGAGTTCCGGGACGGACTGCGGGTCACCGATGCCGACACGATCGACCTCGTCCGCATGGTGCTGGTGGGCAAAGTGAACCGGGACATCGTGAGCTCGATCAACGTCCACGGCGCGCTGGCCGTGGGGCTGTCCGGCGAGGATGCCAACCTGATCACGGCCACGGCCCGCTCCGAGTCACTCGGGTACGTGGGCGACGTGGTCCACGTCGACCCGGTCATCGTGCACCAGCTGCTGGCCCAGGGGCTGATCCCGGTGGTGGCCACGATCGGGACCGACCAATCGGGCCAGTCGTTCAACATCAATGCCGACACGGCGGCCTGTGCGTTGGCCGTCGCCCTCCAGGCGGAGAAGCTCGTCTTCCTGACGGACGTGTCGGGACTGCGGTCCGACCCCACCGACCCGACCACGCTCGTCCACCGGGCCACGGCCGACCTGCTCGACCGCCTGCTCGCCTCGGGGGCGGCGACCGGGGGCATGATCCCGAAGGTGGAGGCTTGTGCCCGCGCCGTGCGGGGTGGTGTCGGGCATGCCCACATCCTCGACGGCCGCACGCCCCATGCCCTGCTGCTCGAGATCTTCACCGACGAGGGGGTCGGCACCATGATCGGTGTCTCGCCATGAGCGGGCCCGCCGCCGCCGAGGCGCGGGGCGTGGCACGGCGCGGCGACGGCATCGACCGGTCGGCCCTCATGGCCACCTACGCCGAGCCGACGGTGACGTTCGTCCGCGGCGAGGGCAGCATGCTCTACGACACCACCGGGCGCCGCTATCTGGACTTCCTCTCCGGCCTGGCCGTGACCTCCCTCGGCCATGCCCATCCGTCGGTGGCCGAGGCCGTCGCCGAGCAGGCCCGCACCCTCTGCCATGTCTCCAACCTGTTCGGCAACCCGGTCGGGCCCGAAGTGGCCGTTACCCTCGACCGGCTGATCGGCGGCGGCGCAGAGCGGGCCGGGGGCCAGGTCTTCTTCTCCAACTCGGGGGCGGAAGCCAACGAGTGCGCCATCAAATTGGCCCGACGATGGGCCGGCCCCGGCCGCTTCGCCGTGGTCAGCACCTGGGACGCCTTCCACGGACGCACGCTCGCCACGCTGGCGGCCACGGGCCAGGTCGACAAACAGGAGGCGTTCCGCCCGCTCCCCGAAGGCTTCGACCACGTTCCCTACGACGACCTGGCCGCCATGGCGTCCGCCTGTGACGCGTCGCGGGTGGCCGCCGTGCTGGTGGAGCCCATCCTCGGCGAGGCCGGGGTCGTGGCGCCCTCGTCGGACTACCTGGTCGGGCTGGAGCAGCTCTGCTCGGACCGGAACATTCTGCTCATCCTGGACGAGGTGCAGACCGGGCTGGGCCGGACCGGGCGCTGGTTCGGCTTCCAGCACCTGGGCGTCAAGCCCGACATCGTGACCATGGCCAAGGCCCTGGGAAACGGCATGCCGGTGGGGGCATGCTGGGCGCGGGCCGAGGTGGCCGCCGCCTTCGTGCCCGGCGACCACGGCAGCACCTTCGGGGGGCAGCCGCTGGCCATGTCGGCGGTCCGGGCCACGCTGGCGGTCATGGAGGCCGAGGACGTGCCCGGGTTGGCCCGGGCACGGGGCGCCCAGCTCGCCGAGTCCCTGGCCGCCCTCCCCGGCGTGGTCGAGGTCCGGGGTGAGGGGCTGTTGCTCGGGGCGGTCCTCAGTGACCCGGTCGCCGTCGAGGTCTGCCGCCGGGCGCTCGAGGCCGGACTGATCGTGAACGCACCGCGGCCAGACCTCCTGAGGTTGGCTCCGCCGCTGCTGGTCTCGCCGACCGAGATCACCGAGGCCGTGTCCCTGCTCGGACCCATCCTCGCTCTCGTCACGGGACGCGACCCGGAGGGCGAGCCGTGACCGCCCGGGCCGGTGATCGGATCCTGGCGGCCGGGCCGACCCGGCACGTGCTCGACGTCGCCGACCTCGGTGTCGAGGGACTGGAGGCCGTGCTCACCCTGGCCGAGGCCGACCCCTCGGGACTGCCGCCGCGTCCTGGACGGACGGGGTGTCGCCCTGGTGTTCGAGAAGGCGTCGAACCGCACTCGCAACAGCACGGAGATGGCGGTGGTTGCCCTGGGTGGCCATCCCGTCTACATCCAGGGCCACGAAGTGGGATTGGACGTCCGGGAGCCGGCGGCCGACGTGGCCCGCACGCTGGCCTGCTACCACTCGGTCATCGGCGCCCGGGTGATCGACCACGGCACGCTGGTCCGCATGCGCGACGCGCTGGACGCGGCCGAGCTGTCCGTACCCGTCATCAACCTGCTGTCCGACGTCGCCCACCCCTGCCAGGCGCTCGCCGACCTGCTCACCCTGCGCCAGGTGTTCGGTGCCGGTGCCCTGAGCGAGCTCACCGTGGCCTACGTGGGCGACGCCAACAACGTCTGGCGGTCGCTGGCCGTGGCCGCCTCCATGGCCGGGGTCGACACCCGGGTGGCATCGCCCGAGGGCTACGGTCCCTCGCCCGAGGACGTCGCCATGGTGGAGTCGTTCGGTGGGCGCCTGGCCGTGACCACCGACCCGGAGGAGGCGGCCACCGGTGTGGACGCGCTCTATACCGATGTGTGGACGTCGATGGGCCAGGAGGCCGAGGCCGAAGCGCGGCTGACCGATTTCGCCGGCCACGCCGTGGACGAGACACTGTTGGCCGGGGCTGCTCCCCACGCCGTGGTGCTCCACTGCCTGCCGGCCCACCGGGGCGAGGAGATCAGCGCCGCCGTCGTCGACGGGCCCCAGAGCGTGGTCTGGCGGCAGGCGGCCAACCGGATGCACGCCATGCGGGGTCTGCTGGCCTGGGTGCGGGGAGTCGACACGGCACCGGCCGGGGTGGACCGCAGGCCTGCCGGGAGCGGTCGGCGATCGTGACGAAGCACCAGCGGCAGCACCGCATCGCCCAACTGCTCGAGACGCGGGCCGTCGGGAGTCAGGCCCAGCTGGTCGAGCTGCTGGCCGCCGAGGGGGTCGAGGCCACCCAGACCACGGTCTCCCGCGACCTCGAGGAACTCGGCGCGCTCAAGGTCAGGCTGCCGGGCGGCGAGACCGCCTATGTGCTGCCCGAGCTCCCGTCCCGCCAGGTCGCACCCGAGGACCATCTGCGGCGGGTGCTGGGGGAGTGGGTCGTCGAAGCCCGCTGCTCGGGCAACTTGGTGGTGCTGCGCACCCCGCCGGGCTCGGCCCATGTCGTAGGATCGGCGCTCGACCGTAGCGGGTTCCCCGGGGTCATCGGTACCGTGGCCGGGGACGACACCGTCCTGGTGGTGACGGCCGACCCGTCCGGGGGGGCCGGCGTCGGCGACCGCCTGGCCGAGTTGGCCGGGCTCGACGGCCCGGTGGACGACCACAGGCGCGTCCCGCACCCAGGCCCCGCCCCGGGGGTGGAGGCTCCACGCCGGACACCGAAGACCGATCCGAGCAGGGGGTAGACCATGAGACGACGGGTCGTGCTGGCCTACAGCGGCGGGTTGGACACCTCGGTGGCCGTCCGGTGGCTCATCGAGAACAGTGACGCCGAGGTGGTGGCCGTGGCCGTCGACGTCGGCCAGTCGGCCGAGGCGGGCGGCGAGGACTGGGAGGCCATCTCGAACCGGGCACTGGCCGCCGGGGCCATCGAGGCCGTGGTGGTCGACGCCCGTGCCGAGATGGCCGAGGACTTCTGCTTGCCGGCCCTGCGGGCCAACGCCAAGTACGAGGGTAAGTACCCGCTGGTGTCGGCGCTGTCGCGACCGGTGATCGTCAAGCACCTGGTGGCCGAAGCCCGTCGGCACGGTGCCACCGCCGTGGCCCATGGATGCACCGGCAAGGGCAACGACCAGGTGCGGTTCGAGGTGGGCGCCCGGGCCCTCGCCCCCGATCTCGAGGTGCTCGCCCCGGCCCGCCTGTGGGGGCTGTCGCGGGAGGAGTCCATCGAGTACGCGGCCAAGTGGGACATCCCCATCGCGGTGACCAAGGAGAAGCTGTACTCGATCGACGAGAACCTCTGGGGCAAGGCCATCGAGTGCGGGGTGATCGAGGACCCGTGGAACCAGCCCCCCGAGGACGTCTACACCATGACCGAGCCGACGGCGACGGAGCCCACCGAGTTGGTCGTCGGCTTCGAGTCGGGGGTCCCGATGACGCTGGACGGGAGAGCGCTGGCCCCGCTGGCCCTCATCACCGAAATGAACCAGATCGTCGGGTCCCACGGGTTCGGTCGGTTGGACATGGTGGAGAACCGGCGGGTCGGTATCAAGAGTCGGGAGACCTACGAGTGCCCCGCCGCCCTGGCGTTGCTCCTCGCCCATGCCGACCTCGAGGACCTGACCTTGGAGCGGGACCTCCATCACGAGAAGGTCCGACTGGAGCCGCGGTGGTCGGAGCTGGTCTACGACGGCCTGTGGTTCTCGCCCCTCAAGCAGGCCCTCGACGCCTTCATCGACACGTCACAGCGTCATGTCACCGGTGAGGTCCGGCTGCGACTCGAGGAGGGGCGCTGCTGGGTGGTGGGGCGCCGCAGCCCGGTCGGCCTGTACGACCACGGGCTGGCCACCTATGACTCGACCGACACCTTCCGACACCAGGATGCCGAGGGCTTCGTCCGTCTGTGGGGCCTGGGCGTCGCCACCTGGTCGTCGGTCCAGGAAGGCCGGGGGCGGGGCGGACCGGGCGAGCCGACACCGTGACCCTCTGGCAAGGCCGTCTGGGGGACGGCACCGCCGAGGAGGTCATGCGATTCTCGAGCAGCCTGCACTTCGACCGCACCCTGGCCGGCGACGACCTGGCCGGCTCGCGGGCCCATGTGCGAGGGCTCGGACACAGCGGCCTGATCGCCGACGAGGAGGTGGCCACCCTGCTCACCGCCCTCGACCAGGTGGCCGCCGAGCTGTCGTCGGGCTCGTTCCGGTTCGTGCCCGACGACGAGGACATCCACACCGCCATCGAGCGCCGGGTCACCGAGCTGGCCGGGGACGTGGGGGCCAAGCTGCACACCGGGCGCAGCCGCAACGACCAGATCGCCACCGACCTGCGGCTGTTCGCCAAGCGGGAGCTGGTCCTGGTGGCCGCCGAGATCGTGGCCCTGCAACAGGTGCTGGCCGACCGGGCCGGCGAGGCGGGCGACACGTACCTTCCCGGGTACACCCATCTGCAGCGGGCCCAACCGGTGTTGCTCGCCCATCACCTTCTGGCCCACGGATGGGCCCTGTCGCGTGACGTCGACCGGTTGCTGGCCACGGTCACCAGGCTGGACGTCTCTCCCCTGGGTGCCGGGGCACTGGCCGGCAGCTCGTTGCCCCTCGATCCGGACCGGGTCGCCTCCGAGCTCGGCTTCCGGGCCCGGTTCGAGAACTCGCTGGACGCCGTTTCGGACCGTGACTTCGTGGCCGAGGCCTTGTTCGACCTGGCTCTCGTCGGCGTCCATCTCTCGCGCGTCGGCGAGGAGCTGGTGCTGTGGTCGACCGAGGAATTCGGCTTCGCCGTGCTGGCCGACGCCTACGCCACCGGGAGCTCGATGCTGCCGCAGAAGAAGAACCCCGACGTGGCCGAGCTGGCCCGGGGTAAGTCCGGTCGGCTCATCGGGAACCTCACCGGCCTGCTGGCCACGCTCAAGGGCCTGCCGCTCTCCTACAACCGGGACCTCCAAGAGGACAAGGAGCCCCTCTTCGACTCGCTCGAGCAGATCCACCTGGCCCTGGCCGCGCTGGGCGGCCTGCTGTCGTCGGTGACCTTCGTGGCCGCCCGCATGCAGGAGGCGGCCGACGGCGAGGCGGTGGCCGCGGTGGACCTGGCCGAATGGCTGGTCGAGCGCGGGATGCCTTTCCGCCAGGCCCACGCCGTGGTCGGGGGCCTGGTGCGCGACTCGATCCAGCGTCACGTCCCGCTGGCCGAGCTGGTCGAGGCCCACCCGGCCCTCGGGGCGCCCGCCGTCCCGTTGCTCGAACCCGGCCGGTCGGTCACCCGGCGCACCACGCCGGGCGGTGCCGGGCCCGAAGCGGTCAAGCTTCAGCTGGCCCGGTTCCTCGAACAGCTCGAGGGCGACCGCGACCGCATCCCCGACGGCGGGTAGGACCGGTCGTCCCGACCACCTCGATCGGCTCGGGCCGGCCCTGACGCCAGCGCCACGTCGAGGGATGGCAGGCTGAGCGGGCATGGTCACGCTCATCGTCATCGGTTTCCTCGGTGGACTGGTCGCGGGGATCTCGCCCTGCATCATCCCGGTGCTACCGGTCATCTTCGCCGCCGGGGCGGCCACCGGACTGGACGAGGAGCCCGACCACGAGCCCGACCACGGGCCCGACCGGTCGGGCCCGCACCCATCCTTTGCGCCGGTGGGGGCGCCGGAGGCGACGTCGGTGGAGGCGGCCTCCTCGGCGAGGTCGGGCTCGGCCAAACCCGTGAGGGCGGCGGTCGCTCGGGCGCCGGTCGAGTCGGGGCGCGGGAGCCCGCCGCGGGCCCGGTCGTCCCGCCGCCCGATGGCTGTCGTCGCCGGTCTGGTGCTCAGCTTCTCGGTCTTCACCCTGATCGGGTCGTGGTTGTTGAGCCTGTTCGGCCTCCCCCAGGACGCACTGCGCTGGCTCGGTCTGGTCGTGCTCGGCCTGGTCGGGTTGGGCCTGGTCCTGCCGCCTCTCGGTGAGGCGTTCGAGCGGCCGTTCACCGCCCTGTCCCACGGTCGCCAGCACACCGGAGCCGGCGGATTCGTCCTCGGCCTCAGTCTCGGGCTGGTCTTCGTACCGTGTGCCGGTCCGGTGCTCGCCGCCATCACCGTGGTGAGCGCCAGCCACCGGATCGGCTTCCGGGCCGTTGTGCTGACCGCCGCCTTCGCCGTGGGCGTGGCCGTCCCCCTTCTCGTCTTCGCCGTCCTCGGCCAGCGACTGGCCGGGCGGATGCACCTGGTGCGGTCACGGGCGGCCCTGGTCCGGCGGATCATCGGCGCCGTCCTGGTCCTCACGGCGCTGGTCATCGGGCTCAACCTGACCGACGGACTGCAACGGTCCGTGCCCGGCTACACCGACGTGCTCCAGAACCATGTCGAGACGGGGACGTCGGCCCGGCAGGCCCTCGCCGGGGTGACCGGGGCCAGCACGACCGGGGCGCTGGCCTCGTGCACCCCGGCCGGACCGGTGCTGCAACAGTGCGGGCCGGCACCGGCCTTCACCGGCATCTCCCGGTGGCTCAATACGCCGGGCGGGAGACCGCTGTCGATCGCCGGGCTGCGGGGCCGGGTGGTGCTGGTCGACTTCTGGACCTACTCGTGCATCAACTGCCAGCGCACCCTCCCGCATCTGGAGGCGTGGAACCGCTCCTACGCCAAGGACGGCCTGACCATCGTCGGGGTCCACACCCCCGAGTTCGCCTTCGAGCACGTGGTGTCCAACGTCTCCGAGGCCGCCGGCCAGCTCGGCGTGGACTACCCGATCGGCATCGACAACGGTTATTCGACCTGGAACGCCTACGAGAACGCCTACTGGCCGGCGGAGTACCTGGTCGACGCCACCGGGCAGGTCCGCCATGTCGACTTCGGAGAGGGCCAGTACGGGCAGACCGAATCGTTCATCCGGTACCTGCTGACCAAGGCCGATCCCGGCGTCGTCCTGCCGCCGGCCACCGACGTGCCCAACACGACGCCGACCGAGCCGACCACACCGGAGTCGTACCTCGGGTACCAGCATCCCGAGAACCTGGCCGGGCAGACCGTGGAGGAGGACCAGTCGGCCGTCTACCAAGCACCGTCGACCGTCCCGCCCGACGAGTACGCCTACAACGGCTCCTGGTCGATCGGATCCGAGAGCTCGAGGGCCGGGCCGGGGGCCGCCATCCGGCTGAACTTCGAGGCCAAGGACGTCTATCTGGTGCTCGGCGGGAGCGGGTCGGTGGTCGTCTCGGTCGACGGGCGCCAGACCCGGACGGTGGTGGTGGCCGGCGAGCCGAAGCTCTACCAGCTGGTCTCCACGGCGACGCCGGAGCGGGCCCTCCTGGACCTGGCCGTCTCCCCGGGCGTCCAGGCCTACGACTTCACCTTCGGATGACCCGGGGAGCGCGGGAATCGGCCATGCTGGAGGGTGGGATACCGGTTCGGGCGGACAAAATCCGGCCGCCGGCGAACTCTTCACCTGCCTTCTGACGTAGTACCTGGTGAGACCGGAGGCACAGCCGTGGCGGACCGGGACGGAGAAAGGCATGAACGACATGGCACGACGTGGGTTGGAATCGGCGGGTCGGAGGATCCCCCGAACACGGTGGCTGGTGGCAGGGGCTCTCGGGGCGCTGGTGTTGATGGCGGCCGCCTGCAGCTCGGGCTCCTCGTCGCCCACCACCACCAGCGGGTCTACGGGCGGCACCTCTCGTCCGGCGACGGTGGCGGTGGCCCACGTCGGCTCGTTCGGGAACGTCCTGGTCGGGGCCACGGGTCTGACCCTCTACCGCTACACGCCTGACGGGACCGGCAAGTCGGTGTGTACCGGGGAGTGCGCCACGATCTGGCCCCCGGTGCTGGTGGCGGCCGGCACCGGCCCGGTGGCCGGCACGGGCCTGACCGGTGGGAACCTCGGGACCATCACCAGGGACGACGGAACGACACAGGTGACCTACAAGGGCATGCCCCTCTACACCTACGTGGGCGACAAGAAGACCGGGGAGGCCACTGGCCAGAATGTGGGCGGCACCTGGTTCGTGGTCACGACCTCCTCGTCCGGGTCGACCGCCTCGGCCGGGGGCGGGGCGACGACCACGACCAAGGCATCCGGCGGGTACGGCTACTGAGCCGGTCGAGCTCCTGGAGCCGGTGACCGGGGCCCGAAGATCCGGCCCCGACGGCCGGACTGGCGCCGGGAGTGGGAGCTGTCCGTTCGAGCCGCTCGACGGCCACAATCGCTCCTCGACCGGCCGGGGGGCGATTGACACCCTCGACCAGCGGGAGTAGGGTGACTAGTCCCGGTGAACGACCCGCGAGGGTGCCACTGGGAGCCGACAGAATGGGGCCTGGCCTCTGGCTGCGGCAAAACCCGGCACCGACGCCCGTGAGGCGTGTGCCCGGTCGCTCCTTGAAAACGGAATAGTGATAGCCAAAAGTCAGTGCGGGCGACCGCGGGGCAACCCGTGGTCGCAGTCAATGAAGCATTGAACGGACAATGTCCGTTCTCTGCCAGTTTCAAGTTGACGTCGAGGTCAACACTTCTCGGCGTCAGCTCTTCGATTTCCGACGGTCGTAAAGGCCGGACGAAGTCTCAACGGAGAGTTTGATCCTGGCTCAGGACGAACGCTGGCGGCGTGCCTAACACATGCAAGTCGAACGAGGTCCATCCGGTAGCAATACTGGTGAAGACCAAGTGGCGAACGGGTGAGTAGCACGTGAGCAACCTGCCCCGAAGACCGGGACAACACCGGGAAACCGGTGCTAATACCGGATATCCCCACCGAGTCGCATGTCTTGGTGAGGAAATGGATTCCGCTTCGGGAGGGGCTCGCGGCCTATCAGCTTGTTGGTGAGGTAACGGCTCACCAAGGCGTCGACGGGTAGCTGGTCTGAGAGGACGATCAGCCACACTGGGACTGAGACACGGCCCAGACTCCTACGGGAGGCAGCAGTGGGGAATCTTGCACAATGGGCGAAAGCCTGATGCAGCAACGCCGCGTGAGGGACGAAGGCTTTCTGAGTTGTAAACCTCTTTCAGCAGGGACGATTATGACGGTACCTGCAGAAGAAGCCCCGGCCAACTACGTGCCAGCAGCCGCGGTAATACGTAGGGGGCAAGCGTTGTCCGGATTTATTGGGCGTAAAGAGCTCGTAGGCGGCTTGGCAAGTCGGATGTGAAACCTCCAGGCTCAACCTGGAGTCGCCATTCGATACTGCCATGGCTAGAGTTTGGTAGGGGACCACGGAATTCCTGGTGTAGCGGTGAAATGCGCAGATATCAGGAGGAACACCAGCGGCGAAGGCGGTGGTCTGGGCCAATACTGACGCTGAGGAGCGAAAGCGTGGGGAGCGAACAGGATTAGATACCCTGGTAGTCCACGCCGTAAACGTTGGGCACTAGGTGTGGGGACCTATCGACGGTTTCTGTGCCGCAGCTAACGCATTAAGTGCCCCGCCTGGGGAGTACGGCCGCAAGGCTAAAACTCAAAGGAATTGACGGGGGCCCGCACAAGCGGCGGAGCATGTGGCTTAATTCGATGCAACGCGAAGAACCTTACCTGGGTTTGACATGTAGGGAAAAGCCGTAGAGATACGGTGTCCTTCGGGGTCCTACACAGGTGGTGCATGGCTGTCGTCAGCTCGTGTCGTGAGATGTTGGGTTAAGTCCCGCAACGAGCGCAACCCTTATTCTATGTTGCCAGCGCGTAATGGCGGGGACTCGTAGGAGACTGCCGGGGTCAACTCGGAGGAAGGTGGGGATGACGTCAAGTCATCATGCCCCTTATATCCAGGGCTGCACACATGCTACAATGGCTGGTACAACGGGTTGCTATTCCGCGAGGAGGAGCTAATCCCTAAAGCCAGTCTCAGTTCGGATCGCAGTCTGCAACTCGACTGCGTGAAGTCGGAGTCGCTAGTAATCCCGGATCAGCAACGCCGGGGTGAATACGTTCCCGGGCCTTGTACACACCGCCCGTCACACCACGAAAGTCGGCAACACCCGAAGCCGGTGGCCCAACCCTTGTGGAGGGAGCCGTCGAAGGTGGGGTCGGTGATTGGGGTGAAGTCGTAACAAGGTAGCCGTACCGGAAGGTGCGGCTGGATCACCTCCTTTCTAAGGAGTACACATCTGGGCATTCTGTCCAGATCTCTCCTGTCGATCACTGACTATTCGCTGTCATCTCTGTCCCACCCCGTGTGGACCGCACATCTTCGATGTCCCGTCCGCCCGGCTGTGGTCACACGGTTGGCCAGCGGGCATCACTATTCCGTTTTGAGGGAGTGACCCCCGAATCCTGCTCGAAACGAGCAGCTCGGGACGATTCCGACCCTCCGACGCGACGCCGTAGGACACCGCTTGGTGATCCGGTCGGCCGCTCGCCCGTGCACACTGCACCCCTCACCGGTCTGTTCATTGGTGTTGCGGGCCAGAGTGCACGCTGTGCGCCCTTTGAGAATTCCATAGCGAGCACGAGCATCTATGTTCTCCAAGTTATAAAGAGTCAACGGCGAATGCCTTGGCGCCTGAAGCCGAAGAAGGACGTGGGAGGCTGCGATAAGCCACGGGGAGTTGCCTACCAAGCGTGGATCCGTGGACGTCCGAATGGGGAAACCCGGCACCCGTCATGGGGTGTCACCCTGGCCTGAACGCATAGGGCCAGCGGAGGGAACCGGGGGAATTGAAACATCTCAGTACCCCGAGGAGAGGAAAACAACAGTGACTCCCTGAGTAGCGGCGAGCGAAACGGGATGAGCCTAAACCGGGTTGGTGTCATAGCCTGATGGCGTTGCCAATCCGGGGTTGTGGGAGCCGATAGAAGGTGCATCAGAACCTTCACGGAGTTACAAATCCAGTGGTCTAGCGGAAGCATCCAGGAAAGATGCGCCGCAGAGGGTAACAGCCCCGTACGCGAAAGACATTGGACTCCGATCGGATTTCCCGAGTAGCGCCGGATCCGGGAAAGCCGGCGTGAATCTGCGAGGACCACCTCGTAAGGCTAAGTACTCACAGGCGACCGATAGTGAACTAGTACCGTGAGGGAAAGGTGAAAAGTACCCCGGGAGGGGAGTGAAATAGTACCTGAAACCGTTGACTTACAATCAGTCAGAGCGTCGTCGGCACTTTGTGCCGACCGTGATGGCGTGCCTTTTGAAGAATGAGCCAACGAGTTACGGTGTGTGGCGAGGTTAACCCGCGAGGGGGAGCCGAAGCGAAAGCGAGTCTTAATAGGGCGATGTAGTCGCATGCTGTAGACCCGAAGCCGAGTGAGCTAGCCATGGGCAGGCTGAAGCGGGGGTAAGACCCCGTGGAGGGCCGAACCCACCCTGGTTGAAAACAGGGGGGATGACCTGTGGTTAGGGGTGAAAGGCCAATCAAACTCGGTGATAGCTGGTTCTCCCCGAAATGCATTTAGGTGCAGCGTCAGGCGTTCAGCATCGGAGGTAGAGCACTGAATGGGCTAGGGGGCCTACAAGCTTACTGACCCCAATCAAACTCCGAATGCCGATGCTTCAGAGCCTGGCAGTGAGACTACGAGGGATGAGCTTCGTTAGTCGAAAGGGAAACAGCCCAGACCGCCAGCTAAGGCCCCTAATTTTTGACTAAGTGGAAAACGATGTGGGAACGCAAAGACAGCCAGGAGGTTGGCTCAGAAGCAGCCATCCTTGAAAGAGTGCGTAATAGCTCACTGGTCGAGTGGTCCTGCGCGGACAATGTAACGGGGCTTAAGTCAAAAGCCGAAGCTGCGGATTTCCATCCCGCCCAAGTATCGATGCCGAATGCGGCTTGCCGCGGCCGGCGTCGAAATTCGCTTGGGAGTCACGGGATGGGAGTGGTAGGGGAGCGTCGATCCTGCTGAGAAGCGGCGGTGAGAACCGTCGTGGAGCGTGGTCGAGTGAGAATGTTGGTATGAGTAGCGAGAGAGGGGTGAGAAACCCCTCCGCCGTAAGCCCAAGGGTTCCTGGGGAAGGCTAATCCTCCCAGGGTAAGTCGGGAGCTAAGGCGAGGCCGAGAGGCGTAGTCGATGCACAACTGGTTGATATTCCAGTACTTCCGTGTCCGCGCCCATTCCAATACCGGTGTCCTAAGGGGCTGTCCTTCGGGGCGAACCGACCGACCCGGTGGCGGAAAGCGAAGGAGGGACGCAGGAGGGTAGGTGAGCCCAGGCGTTGGTTGTCCTGGGGTAAGCGTGTAGAGGGAGGTCCAGGCAAATCCGGGCCTCATCCACCTCGAGACGCGATGCCGAGCCACACCAGGTGAAGTCACTGATCCCATGCTGCCGAGAAAAGCTTCTAGCGAGCTGACACGGAACCCGTACCCCAAACCGACACAGGTGGGCGGGTAGAGAATACCAAGGCGATCGGGAGAACTGTGGTTAAGGAACTCGGCAAAATACCTCCGTAACTTCGGGAGAAGGAGGGCCTCACTAGGATGACGAACTTCGCGTTCCGAGTCTGAAGGGGCCGCAGAGAATAGGGGAAAGCGACTGTTTACTAAAAACACAGGAGCGTGCGAAGTCGTAAGACGATGTATACGCTCTGACGCCTGCCCGGTGCCGGAAGGTTACGGGGAAGGGTTAGCCCTCGGGCGAAGCTCTGAACCTAAGCCCCGGTAAACGGCGGCCGTAACTATAACGGTCCTAAGGTAACCGACCCTTCACGTGCGAAGGGATGCTGCCCCTCATATCGGTGACGGTATGAGTGCAGTCGGCTATATGCTGGAAAACCCGGTGTATCCTCCACTACTCGCTGTTCAATGTACTGATGTCACAGCCTGTCTGTAGCGTCGGTCCATGGATGGCAGTGACAATGTGAGAGGTGCGGAAAACCAGCAGGAAAGACTCTGGATCCGCGGATGGATTGCCGGATTCGTTGATGGAGAGGGCTGCTTCAGCTGCCCTTTGTATCGAAATCCAAAGACCAAGCTCGGCTGGCAACTGCAGCCATCATTTGTGGTGGTGCAAGGCGAGTCGAGTCGGAGCGTGCTGGAAGACCTTGTTCACTTCTTTGGGTGCGGCAAGGTGGGGGTGAATCATCGCCATGACAACCATCGAGAGAATCTCTCTCGGTACTACGTGGCCAGGTTCACCCATCTGCGGGACATCATCGTTCCGTACTTTTGGGACAATCCTCTGCGAACATCGAAACGCGACAACTTCGAGAAGTTCGCAGCGGTCATTCGTCTCATGGAGGAGCGAAAGCACCTCACGATGTCGGGAATGGCAGACATTGCCGCCATCATCGAGACAATGAATCATCGGAAGCCATCCGAGTTCTTGAGAATCCTCAGAGACCATACGCCGACCATCTCGCCAGATGTCTGACGAGATGAAGAGATGGTCCGAGCCCTGCGGCGACGTAGGGAGGCCGGCAGAAATGACCGGTCCGCTATTTGGGAGTGTGTTTCAAATAGTTGTAACAGCGACTCAGCGAAATTCCTTGTCGGGTAAGTTCCGACCTGCACGAATGGCGTAACGACTTTCCTACTGTCTCAACCACAGACCCGGCGAAATTGAAGTACGAGTAAAGATGCTCGTTAGCTGCATCAGGACGGAAAGACCCCGTGGACCTTTACTACAGCTTGCTGTTGAGTTTTAGTACATATTGTGTAGGATAGGTGGGAGACTTTGAAGCATTGGCGCCAGCCAGTGTGGAGTCAACCTTGAAATACCACCCTTTATGTGCCGGAACCCTAACCTCGGTCCGTAATCCGGATCAGGGACAGCGTCAGGTGGGTAGTTTGACTGGGGCGGTCGCCTCCTAAAACGTAACGGAGGCGCCCAAAGGTTCCCTCAGGCTGGTTGGCAATCAGCCGTCGAGTGCAATGACACAAGGGAGCTTGACTGCGAGACCTACAAGTCGAGCAGGTGCGAAAGCAGGGCATAGTGATCCAGCGGTTGCTTGTGGAAGCGCCGTTGCTCAACGGATAAAAGGTACCCCGGGGATAACAGGCTCATCTTCCCCAAGAGTCCATATCGACGGGAAGGTTTGGCACCTCGATGTCGGCTCGTCGCATCCTGGGGCTGAAGCCGGTCCCAAGGGTTGGGCTGTTCGCCCATTAAAGCGGTACGCGAGCTGGGTTTAGAACGTCGTGAGACAGTTCGGTCCCTATCCGATGCAGCCGTAGGAGATTTGAGGAAGGCTATCCCTAGTACGAGAGGACCGGGATGGACGAAGCTCTCGTGTGTCAGTTGTCCTGCCAAGGGCACTGCTGATTTGCGACCTTCGGGTGGGATAAGCGCTGAAAGCATCTAAGCGCGAAGCTCGTTCCAAGATGAAATCTCCCACAGGGACAACCTGGTAAGGCCCGTGGCAAGACGACCACGTTGATAGGCCGGAAGTGTACGTGCGGCAACGCATTCAGCTGACCGGTACTAATCGGCCGAGGGCTTGGAAACTTGCTCGTGCTCGCTATGGAACGCTCAGGGGCGACCGATGACGGTCGCACCGGTCCGGCTATGCGCCCCAGTGGGTGGCCGGTCCGGAGGGCGCACAGTTTCCGGTGGCCATGGCGGCGGAGAGACACCCGTTCCCATTCCGAACACGGCAGTTAAGCCCGCCAGCGCCGATGGTACTTGGGGGGTAGCCCCCTGGGAGAGTAGGACGCCGCCGGGATTTCTCAGGACAACGCCCCCGCTCCGGGGGCGTTGTCGCGTCGAGGGCGCCCGATGGCCATCCGGCCCGTCCTCTGCCGGAAATGGCGACCCGGCGGCGGGCTGTCACACCACGGCGGCCTGTCCCGTCTATGCGGGTGACGACCGGCGAATCAAACCAGGAGAGGTGGTCACCATGGCCCATGTGCCGCTCAAGTACGACGCCGAGGGCGTGATCCCCCGGATGGCCCGCAGCTATACGAAGAAGCGGTTCGGCACCTTGGTCGAGCCGACCGGGGCGGCCTCGCATCACGCCGGGGTCCTGGTGGCGATGGGGGCAATCGAGACGGCGGCGGCCAAGGGATGGACCAAGCTCGATCCCACCCTGCGCTGGTTGGCCATCCAGGCGGCATCGTCCAGGATCGGTTGCTCGTGGTGCATCGATTACGGCTACTACGAGGGCATGAACGAAGGGATCGATCCGGCCAAGGTGCGGGCGGCCACCAACTGGCGCCAGAGCGACGTCTTCGACGACCGTGAGCGGGTGGTCCTCGAATACGCCGAGCAGGCCACGTGCACGCCGGCGGACGTCTCCACCGACCTGGCCGACCGTCTGCACCTCCACCTCAGCGACGCCGAGATCGTCGAGCTGGCCGCCTGGGTGGCGCTGGAGAACTACCGCTCCCGCTTCAACGCCGGCTTGGGTCTGCGGAGCCAGGGCTTCGCCGAGCAATGCGAGCTTCCACCGGCGTCACGGCAGGCGGAACTTCAGGGGTCAGGTCCTTCGGCGGGACCGTCCGGTTCATCGGCCTCGAAGGAGGCGGGTGGGCACGCCCTCGTCTGAGACGGAGGTCGCCGCCTTCGAGGAATGGCGAGGGCTGTTGTTCGGGATCGCCTACCGAATGCTCGGCAGCGCGTCCGATGCCGAGGACATCGTCCAGGAAGCCTGCCTCCGATGGCTGGCCCGGGGCGAGGGCCCGGTGGCATCGGTGCGTGCCTACCTGGTGACCATCGTCACCCGGCTGTGCATGGACCAACTGGATTCGGCCCACGCCCAGCGTGTCACCTATGCGGGTCCGTGGTTGCCCGAGCCCGTGGTGCTCGACGATCAATCGTCCGCGCTGGAGCAGGCCGACTCCCTGTCGCTGGCCTTTCTCGTGCTGCTGGAGGAACTCACGCCGCCCGAGCGCGCCGCCTACCTCCTGCACGACATCTTCGGTTACGAGTTCGAGGAAATAGCCCGCTCCTTGGGCCGTACGGCGGCCGGGTGTCGCCAACTGGCGGCGCGGGGCCGCCGGCGCATCGAGGACCGGCGCCAGCGTTTCGATGCGGACCTCGACCACGGCCGGGAGCTGACCCGTGCCTTCCTGCTGGCTTGCGGCACAGGCGACCTCGACGGCTTGCGCCAGCTGCTGGCCGACGACGTCGTGGTGTGGACCGACGGCGGCGGGAAGGTCCGGGCCGCCATGCGTCCGGTGGTCGGGGTGTCGCGCAGTTCACGGTTCCTCGTCAACGTGGCCAAGCGTCTGACCGGCGTCCCGCGCGATGTGACCTTGAACGGGCAACCCGGCGCCGTCTTGGTCGATAAGGGAGCGGTGGTTGCCTCTCTGGTGCTCGACATCCGGGAGGGGAAGGTGGTCGGGGTGCGGGTGGTGTCGAATCCGGACAAGCTCCGGTTGCTGACCACCGCGGTGGTGGGGTAGCTGACCTAACTCCCGGTAGGCTCGCGGCCATGCCTTCGAAACCGCCGTCTGGTTCGTCGCGCCGGCGCGGCGATGGTGGTGGCACCGGGGGGCGGTCGCCATCGGGCGGCCGTTCGCCATCGGGCGGCCGTGGGCCCGGATCCACATCCAAGGGTCAGGGGCGCCGGGCGGCTACCAACCGCGGGTCGGGCCCGGCCCGGGCAGACCGCCGGACGAACGTCCAAAGGTCTGAGGGTCGTAGGTCGCCTGAGAGACGTGAGTCGGAGGGCCGCCGGCCCGGGGCCCGACGGCCGGATGCACCCAGGTCGGATAGAACTCGGCGACCAGGGACTTCGGCGGCAGACCGACCGGCCCGGAGCCCCCGGGGTCAGGGGGCGTCTTCCGCCGACCGACGCTCCGCCCACCGCGGGGGCCGTGGCGGGGACGCCCCGTCCGGGTCGGGCCGGGGCGGTCGCCCCCGGGGCCCGGTCGTGCGCAAGGGGTGGGGCAGCGTGGCCCGGCGGGGGGCGAGCGCGGTCCGGGCCGACGATGGCGTCACCCGGAAGCCCGTCCCCGACAGTGCCGAAGGCCGGCGGCAAGCGAGGACCCGGGATGACGAGTTCATACCCGAGCGTTTCGAACGGGTCGATGACCGCGACCGCAAGCGCGGTTCGCCGTCGGGGACAGCCGAGGCCCCGGCCCGGCCGTCCCTCCGCCGCCCGCAGCGGCCGGCAGAGGGGTTGCCGGCCGACGTGCTCGACGAGTTGGGATCGGCCGCCGGGTCCGACTGGGGCATGCTGCGGGACCGGATCAGCGAGCGGATGACGGCGGGGCTGGGCGCCTACCGGCGCGAGCGCTACCGGGATGCGTCTCGCATCCTGAAGACGGTGGTGGATGCCGTGCCGAACGCCCCCTCGGCCCGTGAACTGCTGGGCCTCAGCCATTACCACCAGGGCCATTGGAAGGCGGCTCTGGTCCACCTCGAGGCTTACGGCGAGCTGACCGGATCCGTGGACCAGCACCCGGTGCGGATGGACTGCCAACGGGCCGTCGGACGGCCCAAGCGCGTCGAGGCGCTCTTCGCCGAGCTGCGGCAGGGGTCGCCCGACCCGGAGGTCCTCTCCGAGGGTCGGTTGGTCCTCGCCGCCACCAGGGCCGACCGCGGTGACCTGGCCGGGGCGGTGTCAGTGCTGGTCGAGGCGGGGGCGGGGCGCCGGGTGCGAAACCCGGCCGAACGCCATATCCGACAGTGGTACGTGCTCGCCGACCTGATGGAGCGTTCGGGCGACCTGGCCCGGTCCCGAGAGCTCTTCCTGCGGATCAGCGAAGCCGAGCCCCACGCCTACGACGTGGACGAACGGCTCGATGCCCTCGGCCCCCCTTCCCCTCGGCGCCGGCCCTCCAACCGCCCGCAGCCGGCCCGTTAGGCTTCGGGCATGAACCTCGAACAGCTGCTCGGTGACGAGTCCGATTCGTTGCTGAACCATGTGGCCAAGGCCTTCCCGGCCGACCATCTGACGCTTCCCGGGCCCGACCAGTTCGAGCGAGTCTTCCTCGACTCCGACCGCTCCTCCACCGTGCTGCGCAACCTCGCCCTGATCTTCAACTCCGGGCGCCTGGCCGGAACCGGCTACCTGTCGATCCTGCCGGTCGACCAGGGGATCGAACACTCGGCGGCAGCCAGCTTCTCCAAGTTCCCGGCCTACTTCGACCCGGCCCGCCTGTGCGATCTGGCCATCGCCGCCGATTGCAACGCCATTGCCACCACGCTGGGCGGTCTCGGCATCGTGTCGCGCCGCTACGTCCACCGGATCCCGTTCATCGTGAAGCTCAACCACAATGACTTCCTGAATTACCCCAACACCTATGACCAGGTGATGTTCGCCAGCGTCGGCCAGGCTGCCGATCTCGGGGCCGTCGGGGTCGGGGCCACCATCTACTTCGGCTCCGAGGGCGCCGACCGCCAGATCGGCGAAGTGTCGAAAGCATTCCGGGAGGCCCACCGTCTCGGGATGTTCACCGTGTTGTGGTGCTACCTCCGGAACTCGGCCTTCAAACAGGGCGACACCGACTACCACCTGTCCGCCGACCTCACCGGCCAGGCCAACCACCTCGGGGTGACCATCGAGGCCGACGTGATCAAGCAGAAGCAGCCGGAGAACAACGGTGGTTACAACGCCCTGCACTTCGGAAAGACCGATCCGCTGGTCTACAGCCAGCTCACTTCGGCCCATCCCATCGACCTCACCAGGTGGCAGGTCGTGAACTGCTACGCCGGGAGGATCCCGCTCATCAACTCGGGCGGGGAGTCGAAGGGTGCCGACGACCTGGCCCAGGCGGTCCGGACGGCGGTGATCAACAAGCGGGCCGGCGGGACGGGGCTCATCGTCGGACGCAAGGCCTTCCAACGACCGATCGAAGAGGGCGCCGGCCTCATCCATGCCGTGCAGGACGTCTACCTGGACAAGTCGGTGACCATCGCCTGACGAACGTCGGCGACCCCACCCCGATGCGGGCCGGACGCGGCCCCGTCGCCGAGTCGCCGAGTGCCGGAGGGGGAGGGGGCAGCGCCGACGCCAGCGCACCCCAGCTGGGCCGGACCCTCCGATACCGTGACCGAGGTCGACGGTAGGATGGTCGCGGCGCGAGAACGAGGCGAACAGCAGATCAGTACGAACAGGAGCACGGTGTCCGACACCACGACCGACCCGAAATCCCCCCAATTGCTGGACCGCGTCGTCATCCGCTTCGCTGGTGACTCGGGGGACGGCATGCAACTCGCCGGCGACCGCTTCACCACCATGTCCGCACTGCTCGGCAACGACCTGGCCACCTTCCCGGACTTCCCGGCGGAGATCCGTGCGCCGGCCGGCACGTTGGCGGGGGTGTCGGCCTTCCAGGTCCACATCTCGGATCACGACATCCTGACGCCAGGCGATTCGCCGAACGTCTTGGTGGCGATGAACCCGGCTGCGTTGAGCGCCAACATCGACGGCCTCCCCAAGGGGGCGACCATCATCGTCAACGTCGACGCGTTCGAGGAGCGCAACCTCAAAAAGGCCGGCTACGACTCCAACCCGCTGAGCGACGGCACGCTGGCCGGCTACACGGTCTACGAGGTGCCGATGACCTCGATCACCACCGAGGTGTCAAAGGACGCCGGTGTGAAGCCCCGTGACGCCGAGCGGTCGAAGAACTTCTTCGCCCTCGGGTTGATCAGCTGGCTCTACACCCGACCCACCCAGGCCACCGAGGACTGGATCAAGCAGAAGTACGAAGGCAAGCCCCTGGTGATGGAGGCGAACCTGCGCGCCTTCAAAGCGGGCTACCACTTCGGGGAGACCGCCGAGCTGTTCGAATCGTCCTACGAGGTACGACCGGCCGCGCTCGAGCCCGGCGAGTACAGCAACATCACCGGCAATACGGCGACGGCCTGGGGGCTCATCGCCGCCTCGACCCTGAGCGGTCTGCCGTTGTTCCTCGGCACCTATCCCATCACTCCCGCCTCCGACATCCTGCACGAGCTGTCCAAGCACAAGCATTTCGGCGTGCGGACATTCCAGGCCGAGGACGAGATCTCCGGTATCGGCGCCGCCTTGGGGGCGGCCTTCGGCGGCGGCCTCGGCGTGACCACCACCTCGGGACCGGGCATCGATCTCAAGTCGGAGACCATGGGCCTGGCCATCAGCCTGGAGTTGCCCCTGCTGGTCATCGACATCCAGCGCGGGGGCCCCTCCACCGGGCTCCCGACCAAGACCGAACAGGCCGACCTGCTGCACGCCATGTACGGGCGCCATGGCGAGGCGCCGCTGCCCATCGTGGCGGCCAAGACACCGGCCCACTGCTTCGAAGCAACCCTGGAGGCGGTGCGATTGGCCGTGAAGTACCGGACACCGGTGATCCTCTTGTCCGACGGCTACCTGGCCAACGGGACCGAGCCGTGGCGGCTTCCGGACCTCGCTGACCTCCCCGACATCGATCCCGGTTTCGCCACCGAAACCAACCACACCGATCCCGACGGCCGGGAGGTCTTCTGGCCCTATATCCGGGACGAGGACACACTGGCCCGACCTTGGGCGCCTCCCGGCCTGGCCGGACTGGAGCACCGGATCGGCGGCCTGGAGAAGGCCGACGGCTCGGGCAACGTCGCCTATGACGGCCCCAACCACGAGCGGATGACCCGGCTGCGGGCGGCCAAAGTGGCGGGAATCGCCGCCGACATCCCGCTCACCGAGGTCGACCACGAAGACGGCGCCGAGCTCCTCGTCGTCGGCTGGGGCTCCACCTACGGCGCCATCGCCGCCGGGGTCAGGCGGGTGCGGGCCCGCGGCCACCGGGTGGACCACGCCCATCTGGTTCACCTCAACCCGTTCCCGGCCGACCTCGGGGAGGTGCTGCGCCGTTACAAGAAGGTGCTGGTCCCCGAAGTCAACATGGGTCAGCTCAGCCGTCTGTTGCGGGCCGAATACCTGGTCGACGCGGTCTCGTTCACCCAGGTCCAGGGCGTGCCGTTCCGGGCCGCGGCGCTCGAGACCGCCATGCTGGAACACATCGACGGTGCACCCACCACCGACCCCATCGAGCCGGCCGTCACTGCCGGCGCTGAGGCCGGAAACGGCCGGACCGACCGTGCCGCCAACGGGAAGGTGTCCAACTGATGACCGATCTCGCCCACGCTGCGGACGAGGCGGTGCCCGTCCCGGTGACGACCCGGAAGGACTGGTCTTCGGACCAGGAGGTGCGCTGGTGTCCGGGGTGCGGTGACTATTCGATCCTGGCCGCCGTGCAGATGCTGATGCCCGAGCTCGGCGTGAGCCGCGAGCGCACGGTGTTCCTGTCGGGCATCGGTTGTGCCGCCCGGTTCCCGTACTACATGAACACCTACGGCCTGCACTCGATCCACGGCCGGGCGCCGGCTCTCGCCACCGGGCTGGCCACCACCCGACCGGACCTCGACGTGTGGGTGGTGACCGGCGACGGCGACGCGCTCTCCATCGGAGGCAACCACCTGATCCACGCGCTGCGCCGCAACATCAACATCACCATCCTCCTGTTCAACAACCAGATCTACGGGCTGACCAAGGGCCAGTACTCACCCACTTCGGAAGTGGCCAAGGTGACCAAGTCGACCCCCTTCGGATCGCTCGAGCAACCGTTCAACCCGCTCAGCCTGGCCCTGGGGGCCGAAGCGTCGTTCGTGGCCCGCACCCACGACATGGACCGCAAGCACATGATGGAGACCTTCCGGCGGGCCCACGACCATGTCGGATCCTCGTTCGTCGAGATCTACCAGAATTGCAACGTCTTCAACGACGGCGCCTTCGAGCAGATCACCGGCAAGGACCGGCGGTCAGCCATGCTCATCCCGCTGGTGCACGGTGAGCCCATCCGGTTCGGGGCCGACGGGGAGCGGGGGGTGGTGGTCCACAACGACGGGTCCTTGGAGGTCGTCGAAGTTGCCGATGTGGGGGAGTCGGCGCTCCTGGTCCACGACGAGCACCGCGACAACCCGGGGTTGGCGTTCCAACTGAGCCGGCTGTCCCGAGGCCCCTACGAGGCGACGCCGATCGGTGTGTTCCGCGACATCGACCGACCTGACTACGGCGCCGAGATGTCGCGGCAGATCGCTGACGCCACCGCCAAGCGGGGGCAGGGAGACCTGGGGGTGCTCCTGCGCTCGGGCTCGACCTGGATGGTCGAGTAGCCCGGGCCGGCCACCGGCGGTCGACCCCACGGTGCCACCGTGCCCACGTACGTCGCCCTGCTGAGGAGCGTCAACGTCGGTGGCCGCAACCGGGTGGCCATGGACGATCTGCGCTCCCTCGTCATCGCCGCCGGGTACCGTGATCCGACGACGTACGTTCAGAGTGGCAATGTCGTCTTCTCCGGTCGTGGCTCCCCCCAGGCCGTCGGGCGGGCCGTCGAGGCCCGTATGGCCACGGAGCTCGGCTGGTCGGTACCGGTGATCGTGCGGAGCAAGGACCAGCTCGAGGCCATCGTCGGGGCCGTCCCGTTCGACCCTCGCGACATCGAGGCGAAGACCGTGCACCTCACCGTTCTCTCCCGGTCCCCGGACCCCGACGGGGTCGAGTCGCTGCAGGCCGAGGCGGCCCGTTTCGGCGACGACCGGGCCATGGTCATCGGACGCGAGGTCTATCTCCACTGCCCGGGCGGCTATGGCAAGACCAAGCTCAACAACACCTTCCTCGAGCGTCGCCTGGGCTGCGATGCGACCACCCGCAATTGGCGCACGGTGACCACGCTGGCCGGCATGGCCGGAATCGAGGCCTGACCCGGCGTCGTCGTCGGTCCTAGCCGGTCGCCGTGGCGGGAGCGGTGTAGGTGGCGTAGTCGCCGTCCTGGTTGATGACCATGCAGAACGATGCCTTGGGGCAGGCGACCGAGGTGCCGGCATCGGTGTACTGGACGGCTTGGGGGATGACTTGGCGGGGTGGCGACCAGGTCGAGCTGTTCCAGGTGAGCACCTTCCCGGCTGTGTCCGCCGCCATGCAGAACGAGGCGGCCGGGCAGGCAATGGCATCCAGGACAGAACCGGGGTCGATCACTCCGGCCGGCGTCCATCCGGCCTGGCCGTTGCGGACCCAGAGGTTCGAACCGGCCACGATGGCACAGAGGTGGGTGGTCGGGCAGGCGATGGCGATCGGGCCAGCCGGTGGCGTCGGGGTCCAGGGGGCGGGCTCCTCGGACCAGTCGGTGCCGTCCCAGTCCAGTACGGCGGTTCCGACCACGGCGGTGCAGTCCGAGGCGGTCGGGCAGGCCAGGCCGATGCGCCCCGCTTGGTAGGGAGCGACCCCGGCACCCGGCTCGGCGAATCCCTGGGCGGCGGTCGAGCCGCCGTTGCGCACCAGGTAGGTGTGCCCGGTGTTGTCGACCACGGCACAGAACGTCGGGCTCGGGCAGGAGATCGAGGCGGAACGTGATCCGGTGTGGCCGGGCCCCGGGTCGGCCGGGTTGGCCGGCGGCCCGGCCGGGGCGGTCATCGTCGCCGGATTGGACCAGTTGGTGCCGTCACCGGTGCTGAAGTGGCCGGAGCCATCGACGATGGTGCACGACGGCCCCGCCGTGCACGAGATGGCGGGCAGCACGGGAGCGGTGATGGGCCCGGCAGCCGGCGCCGGGAAGTACACCGACGGTTCGGACCACGACGCCCCGTCCCACGACACCGTGACGCCCGCCCCGGTGGTGGAGGCTCCGGTGCTCCCGTCGCTCCCGCCCCCCGCCGCCACGCAGAAGGTATTGGAGATGCACGACAGGGAAGTGAACCCACCTCCCGGTGGCAGCGTGGTCAAGGCGGCCGTCCAACCGGGTGGGGGCTGCACCGGGACCGGAGCGGTGGTCGGGGTGGCCGAGGGCATCAGGCTGGTGCTGGTCGGCGGGACCGTCGTGGTCGGATCGCGGGGATGCCGGTGGGCCGCAGACCGGACGGCAGAGCGGGCCGCGCACCCGGCGGCGGTCATCAAGAGGATGGCTGCCAGCACGACCGCGCCTGTTCGGTGGACCACTCGTCTCGCTCCGCCGGAAACTGAACCTCAGGCCGGTGCGTCGAGGTCGCGAAAGACCATGCCCGTCCTCGGCTTCGGATAGAAGTAGGTGCTCTTCGGCGGCATCTGGCGGCGGTCCTTGGCCCACTGCTGGATCTGCTCGACGGAGACCGGCCGGAGCAGGACGACGGCCTGGGCCTGCTCGGAGGCGACCGCCCGCATCCCGTCCTGCCAGCTGTTGAAGAACTCCAGATCGTGATCGGGGAGCTCGGCGATCACCAGGGCCACCATCGACGAGTCGAGCTCGGCGCCGGCCGCCTCCGGCGTGCCGTCCTTGGGCGACAGCAGCCAGGCCCCCGAGGGCATCACGAGGGCGAGGGACCGGCTCTCGCCGAGGGCGCCCACCGTCCGCTGGTCGAAGTCGCCGGCCCGGGTCACTTCGAACCAGGACGAGAAGGCATCGACCAGATCCAGGCCGTCGGGCAACCCGGACAGCCCGCGGTGGATGGGACCCACGGCCAGTTGATCATCGGACAGCTCGACGACGAGGGCCATGACGAGCTCGGCGGTGGGAATGGCCGTCGGCGTCAGCTCGCATTGCCGGAGATAGGTTCGGGCCGTTTCGTAGCGGTGGTGGCCGTCGGCCACGACGATGGGTGACGATTCCACGGCTTGGCGCACGGCCTGGATGGCCGTCGGGTCATCGATGACCCAGAGCTGGTGCTCGATGCCGTCGTCGTCGACCGCTTCGGCATCGGGAGTCCGCTCCTGCACGAAGGTGCCGCTGAGCCCGCCGTTCATGGACAGACCCCAGATGGGGGACAGGTTGGCACGGGTCGCCTTCAAGAGGTCGAGCCGGTCACTCTTGGCCTTGGGCAGCGTCTGCTCGTGGGGGAGGATGTCCGAGGCGCTGACGTCGTCGATGCCGAGCGCCCCGATGACCCCGTTGGTGGCATGGCCGTCCTGGTCGATCATGCGGTAGGCGTAGAACGAAGGGGCCGGATCGCGCACCAGGAGTCCGTTCTCCTGCCACTCCTCCAATTGGCGGGCGGCGTTGGCGTAGCGGTCGAGCCCGGCCCGGTGGTCCGGCTCGGGCAGTTCGACCCGGACCGAGTTGGCGCTGTGCCGGCCGGCCAGACGGGCCCGCTCGTCGGGGGGGATGACGTCGTAGGGCGGGGCGATGACCATGGACAGATCGACACGGGAAGGGTCGTAGCGGAGTCCGGCGAAGGGCGCGAAGCGAACCATGGGCACTTGCGTAGCACATGGCCGTTCCCGGCCTGCGGTTGCCTAAATCATACGTTGACGTAAACTGTACCTTATGTACGGCAGCCCGGCCCCGGTGTGACCCCCGCGGTGCTGCCACCGCGCCGGCCGGCCCGGCCCGGGTCGACCGCGACTCGTCGCGCTACCGGGCCGTGGTGCTGTCCAACACCACCCTCGGGGTGTTCATCGCCGGGATCAACCAGTCGATCGTCATCATCTCCCTGCCGGCCATCTTCCGGGGGATCCATCTCGATCCGCTCCAGCCCTCGAACATCGGCTACCTGCTGTGGCTGCTTCAGGGCTACATGGTGGTCACCGCGGTGCTGGTCGTCACCCTCGGCCGGATCGGGGACATGTTCGGGCGGGTCCGCATGTACAACGCCGGGTTCGCCATCTTCACAGCAGCCTCGATCGCCCTGGCGGCCATGCCGTTCTCCGGCTCGGTGGGGGCGAGCGCCCTCATCGGCCTCCGCATCGTCCAGGGCGTGGGCGGCGCCCTCCTCATGGCCAACTCGACGGCCATCCTCACCGACGCCTTCCCACCCGAACGGCGCGGATTCGCCATCGGCTTCAACATCATCGCTGCCGTGGCCGCCACCTTCATCGGCCTCATCGTCGGCGGCCTGCTGGCCGATATCAACTGGCGCCTGGTGTTTCTCGTCAGCGTGCCCTTCGGCCTGTTCGGAACGGTCTGGGCCTACCTCAAACTGCACGACTCCGGCATCCGCAAGCGGGCCCGCATCGACTACGCCGGAAACATCACCTTTGCGCTCGGGCTCGTGCTGGTCATGGTCGGTCTCACCTACGGCCTCATTCCCTATGGCGGCCACTCGATGGGATGGACCAGTCCATGGGTCGACACCGCGCTCATCGGCGGGCTGGTCCTGCTCGTCCTCTTCGTGGTGGTGGAGTCGAAGGTGTCCGACCCGATGTTCCACATCCAGCTGTTTCGCATCCGATCCTTCCTCGGCGCCACGGTGGCCTCGCTGCTCGCCAGCATGGGACGCGGCGGCCTCCAGTTCATGCTCATCCTCTGGCTGCAGGGGATCTGGCTGCCGCTGCACGGCTACTCGTTCGCGTCGACGCCGCTGTGGGCCGGTATCTACCTGGTGCCCATGTCGATCGGGTTCCTCTCCAGCGGGCCGATCGCCGGGCGTCTGTCCGACCGTTACGGCCAGCGATGGTTCTCGACCATGGGGATGGTGGCCGCCGCCACCACGTTCGTCCTGCTCCTCGCCCTCCCGGTGAACTTCCCCTACCCCGTGTTCGCGGTACTGATCCTGGTCAACGGCCTCGGGGTCGGGGCGTTTGCCGCGCCCAACACCACCACCATGATGAACAGCGTGCCTCCGGTGGATCGTGGTGCGGCGTCGGGCATGCGGGCCACGTCGATGAACGCCGGATTCGTCCTGTCCATCGGGATCTTCTTCTCGCTGATGATCGTCGGGCTCGCCTCCGGGCTTCCCACTGCCCTCAGCCATGGGCTGGTCTCCCAGGGCGTGCCGGCAGCCACCGCCCACCGGGTCGCCGGCCTGCCTGCCGTGGCCACGTTGTTCGCCGCCTTTCTCGGTGTGAACCCCATGCAGCAGCTCCTCGGTCCCCACGTGCTGGGTCAGGCCTCTGTGCACGCCCAGGTGATCACTGGCAAGTCGTTCTTCCCGTCGCTCATCGCCGGGCCCTTCCACCGCGGTCTGGCCATCGCCTTCGGTGCCTCGGCCGTGTTCTGCGGCCTGGCCGCCGCATTCAGCTGGTGGGCGGGGGATTCCCAATCCGCTGAGGACGAGCGGGGCGACACCCCCGCGGAGGAGTCGTTCGTCGACGGCCATTCCACCGCACCCATCGACGGGCTCGACGCCGCGCTCCCCGACGTCGTCGAGGTGTGAGGCCGAAGGGCAAGGAGGTGCACCCGATGGAAAGCGCGCCCGAGATGGATGGGAACGAGAGAGATGCGAATCCGATGGTGGGGCACGGGGGGGACGAGACGGTGAGGGACCAGGCCGAGTGGCTCCGCATCGGCGAGGCGGCGGAGCGGGCGGGCGTCTCCACCCGGACGCTGCGCTGGTACGAGGAGATCGGTCTGCTCGTACCCGCCGGACACTCGGCCGGCGGGGCCCGCCGCTACGGACACGACGATCTCCAACGGATCATCCATATCCGCGAGCTGCAGTCGCTGTTGGGCCTGGACCTCGGTGAGATCCGGGACATCCTGGTCGGGGAGGACGCGTTGGCCGGCCTGCGTCGCGAGTACCAGGCGGGGGCCGAGGCGGCCCGTCGTCGCGAGATCCTCGTGGAGGCGTCGGGCATCAACGAGAAGCTCCGGTCGGTGGTCGCCGGGCGTCAGCACCACCTGGGCCAGATGATGCGCTCGCTCCAGGAGAAGGCGGTCCGCTACACCGAGCTGCTGGCCGAACTCGACGATCGGCCCGGGGGGTGAGGGCCGGCGGCCTCAGGCGGCTGCGGCGATCAGGTTGGCCATGGCGGCGGCCCCGGCCGGCTGAAGGTGGACCTGGTCGGCGGTGAACCACTCGGGATGCCCGGAGGCAAGGGTGTACCAGTCGACCAAGTCCGCCACTCCGGGGTAGCGGGCCACGCCCGCGGCCAACACGGCATTGTCGGCGGCCTCCCACGATCGGGGCACGTCGACATTCACGAACACCACCCGGGATACGCCCGAGGCGGCCTGCATCATGGCGTCGAAGTCCGAGGCGGTCACGGTGCCGTTGGTGCCCAGCTCCACCACCAAGACGTGACCGAGCGTGCCGGCGGCCCGCTCGGCCTGCACCACGCCGATGCCCGTCTCGAATTGCCGGCTGACCATGCCGTCGACGCTCACCCCGGGGAGGTCGGCCTGGAGGTAGGAGGCGATGTCCAACATGATCGAGTCGCCCACGGCCGAGACCGGGCCGGTCGTCGGCGGGGTCGTGGCCGACGTGGAGGACGAGGAGGTGGCCGGGGGGTCGGCAGTAGACGGGCTGACCGCGGTCGACGGCACCGGGGTCGACGGCACCACCGGGGTCGACGGGCTGGCGGTGGCGACCGGGACGGGCGGGCGAGCCGCGTCCGAGCGGTGGGCAACGCCCAGGCCCAGCAGCACCAGGAGGAGCGTGACCAGCCCCACACCGATGGCCCGGTCGACCCGGCTCATCTTGCCCACCCCACCAGTGTCACCCGCTCAGGAGGTCGAAGTGGCGCGTCCGGGCCGGGTCGGAACTGGCGCCGCCACCGCCCGCCCACGCCGGGCGAGCTCGGCCACGGCCCACACGGCCAAGGCCGTCCCTGAGTAGCACAAGCCGAGGATGATGACCGCCTCCCAACCCCCCAAGCCGTAGGCCAGGCCGGTGCTGGCCGATCCCACCGAACCGCCCACGAAGTAGGTGACCATATACCCCGTGTTGAGCCGTGAGCGGGCCGAGGGGTCGATGGCGAAGATCAGCTGCTGGTTCTGGATGTGCACAGCCTGGATACCGAGGTCGGCCACCACGATGCCGACGATCAGTGCCCACAGCTGATGCGACCCGAGGGCGAGCAGGCCGACGGCTCCGAAGA
This sequence comes from uncultured Acidimicrobiales bacterium, assembly GCA_963710495.1. GTDB lineage: Bacteria > Actinomycetota > Acidimicrobiia > Acidimicrobiales > RAAP-2 > Bog-756. Next base: position 138,615 of record CAVQAI010000009.1, on the reverse strand, counting down.
TCGCCAGCAGCGACCCTCCGGACACCGAGCGCTCGAGGCCGCGGTCGGCCAGCCGGCCGCTGAACGAAGCGGCCAGAGCCCCCGCCGCGCCGAGCAACCCGAACAACCCGATCACCGCCTCGCCGTAGTGGTACGGCGGGCCGGCCAGCAGGAAGGCCAAGCTGGTCCAGATCACGTTGAAGGTGGCGAAGGCCAGACCTCCGATGAGGGAGCGCAGCCTCAGCAGCGGCTCGGTGCGCATGAGGTGGACCACGGATCCGAGCAGGCGAGAGTAGGCGATGGGCTGCCGCTTGGCCTCGGTAGGAAGCAGGCCGAAGAGGGCTGCCGAGACCACCACCACCGTGGCGCCGGCCACGATGTAGACGGTGCGCCAGCCGGCGGCCTCGGCGATCAGGCCCGAAACGGTCCGGGCCAGCAGGATCCCGAGCAGCAGCCCGCTCATCACCGTGCCCACCACCCGGCCCCGCTGGTCGTCGGCGGCCAGGGTGGCGGCGAAAGGCACCAGGATCTGGGCGGCGACCGAACAGAGGCCGGCCACGGCCGAGCGCGGCGATCAACACGCCGATGCCGGGTGCGGCCGCCGCCACCATGAGGGCGGCCGCCGACACGACCAGGATGCCCGGCACGAGGCGGCGCCGGACCAGGATGTCCCCCAGAGGTACGACCAAGGCCAGGCCGACTCCGTACCCGACCTGGGCCGCGGTGACCACCAGGGCGGCCGTGCCCGATCCGATCGAGAGGTCCCGGGAGATCAGCGGGAGCAGCGGCTGGGCGTAATAGAGGTTGGCGGCGGCAATGCCGCACGAGGCGGCGAAGAGGGCGACCAGGCCCGGACCCATCCGGGGCGCGGGGCGCGGCGGCTCGGTCATGGCGCCGTCGATGGCCGCGGGGTGGGCGTGGTCATCCCGGCCTCCAGCGTAGGGGGCGCCCGGCGACCGGAGCTGGCCTTCCTCCCGGCATCGACCCTCCCTCGTAGACTCATCCCTGTGACGGGTGCCGGCGAGATGGCGAGCAGCGGCTCGATCCGGCAGGCGACGCCCGAGGCGGAGACGGCCGGGGAGGCCGGGCTCGACCGCGTGCTCACCCTTCCCAACGCCATCACCGCGGTGCGGTTGGCGTGCGTCCCGCTCTTCCTGTGGTTGCTGTTCGGTGCGGGTCGCCAGACGGCGGCGGCGGTCCTGCTCGGGGTGCTCGGCGCCACCGACTGGGTGGACGGCTTCGTGGCTCGCCGGTACCACCAGGTCTCGACCGTGGGCAAGGTGCTCGACCCCGTGGCCGACCGGGTGCTGGTGGTGACGGCGGTTGTCGCGGTCACCGTGCACGGGGCCGTGCCGATATGGTTCGGCGCCGCCACCCTCGCCCGCGAGGTGGTGGTGTCGGTGGCGGTCCTCCTTCTGGCGTCATTCGGCGCCACCCGCATCGACGTCCTCTGGGTGGGCAAGGCGGGTACGTTCGCCCTCATGTTCGCCTACCCGGCCTTCCTGTTGAGCTACGGGGACGCGGCCTGGCAGGTCCCGTTCCACGTCTTCGCCTGGGTGACCGGCCTCACCGGTCTGGCGCTGGCCTGGGCGGCGGCCGCCTCCTACATCCCCGCGGCCCGGAGCGCCCTCGTCCGGGGGCGCCGTGCTCGGGCCGGGGAGCCACCGTCGTGAAGGCCGTGATCATGGCCGGGGGTGAAGGGACCCGACTCCGCCCGCTCACCTCCAACCAACCGAAGCCGATGTTGCCCATGGCCAACATCCCGATGATGGAGCACGTCGTCACCTTGCTCCGCAGTCACGGATTCGAGGACATCGTGGTCACGGTGGCCTTCATGGCCAACGCCATCCGCACCTATTTCGGGGACGGCTCCGAGTTCGGCGTGCGGATGGTGTACGCCACGGAGTCGACGCCATTGGGCACAGCCGGATCGGTCCGGAATGCCCGCGACGAGCTCGACGAGCGGTTCCTGGTCATCTCCGGTGACGTCCTCACCGACATCGACTTGAGCCAGGTGGTCCAGTTCCACGACAAGCACGGCGGGCTCGCCACGCTGGCCCTCAAGGCGGTCGACAATCCACTGGAATTCGGGATCGTGATCACCCGGGACGACGGATCCATCGAGCGGTTCCTGGAGAAGCCCACCTGGGGCCAGGTCTTCAGTGACACCATCAACACCGGCATCTACGTGCTCGAGCCCGAGATCTTCGACTTCATCCCCGAGGGCCAGGCCGTCGACTTCTCGAGCGAGACGTTCCCGCAAGCGCTCGACGCCGGCCAGGACCTCTTCGGCTACGTGGCCGACGGCTACTGGGAGGACGTGGGCACCCTCGAGGCCTACCTCAAGTCGCACCAGGACATCCTCGACCGCCGGGTCCAGGTGGACGTGGCCGGCTTCCAGCTCCACCCCGGAGTGTGGTTGGGCAAGGGTGCGGAGATCGACCCGAGCGTCGAGCTGGTCGGGCCGGCCCTCATCGGCGACAACTGTGTCATCGGGCCGGGGGCCAGGATCGGGCAGTACTGCACGCTGGGCCGCAACGCACGAATCGGGGACAACGCCGCCCTCCAGCGGTCCGTGCTGCACGACAACACGTATCTCGGATCGGGCGTGCACGTCGACGGCAGTGTGCTCGGCCGCGGGACCGATCTCCGCCAGGGAGTGCGGTGCGAGGAGGGCGTGGTCCTGGGGGACGAGTGCTTCGTGGGCGCCCATGCCGAGATCAAGGCAGGAGTCAAGATCTACCCGTTCAAGACGGTGGAGGCGGGCGCCATCGTCAACTCGTCGATCGTGTGGGAGTCGAGGGGACCGAGGTCGCTGTTCGGACGTGACGGCGTGCAGGGGTTGGCCAACGTGGACATCAGCCCCGAGCTGGCCGTTCGCCTCTCGTTGGCCTGGGCCTCGACCTTCGAGAAGGGAGCGACCGTCACCGCCTCCCGGGACACCAGCCGGGCCGCCCGGGTGCTCAAGCGGGCGATCATGGTGGGCTGCAACGCGGCCGGCATCAACGTCGACGACCTCGAGGCGGCCACGGTCCCGGTGACCCGGTTCCAGATCACCACGACCTCCTCGCTGGCCGGTATCAGCGTGCGTCTCGCTCCCGACGACCCTCAGTCGGTGGTCTTCCGCTTCTTCGACAAGGAGGGGCTCGACGTCGACGAAGGTACCCAACGGAGGATCGAGCGGCTCTATCACCGTGAGGACTTCCGCCGGGTGCTGGCCCGCGAGATCGGTGACATCGGCTTCCCACCGCGCGCCCTCGAGTACTACACGGCCGCACTGGTCCAGTCCGTGGATCTCTCCAAGGCCCGCGACATCGGCTTCAAATTGGTGCTCGACTATTCGTTCGGAACGGCCAGCTTCGTCATGCCGACGCTGCTGGCCAAGCTCGAGGCGGAGGTGCTGGCGGTGAACCCTTACGCCAGTACCGCCTCCGTGCTGAGCTTCGACCGCCAGGCCAGCGCGGCCCGGGTGTCCGAGCTGGTGCTGGCATCCGGCGCTCACCTCGGTGCCGTGCTCGATCCCAACGGCGAGCATTTGACCATCGTGGACGACCTCGGCCGGACGCTCTCCGACGACGAGGCGCTGCTGATGCTCTTGACGCTGGTGACTGCGGCCCACCCCGGCGCCCGGGTGGCCCTGCCGGTGGCGGTCAGCATGGCGGCCCAAGCGATCTGCCGGCAGGCCGGGGCGGACATCGTGTGGACGAAGCTCTCGGCCTCCCATCTCATGGAGGTGGCCCGCTCCCAGCGGATCACCTTGGCCGCCAGCCAGTCCGGCGGCTTCATCTTCCCGAAGTTCCTACCCGCCTACGACGCGGCGGCCACCCTGGTCAACCTGCTGGCCCTGCTGGCGCCGACTGGTCGCAAGTTGTCCGAGCTGGTGTCGGAGCTGCCCCCCGTCCATATCGTCCACCAGCCCGTGCACACCCCCTGGGACCAGAAGGGCATGGTCATGCGGACGCTCGTCGAGCGCTCACAAGGCCGTGACCTGGTCCTGGTCGACGGGGTCAAGATCATCGAAGAGGACGGGTGGGCGCTCATCCTTCCGGACCCGGAGGAGCCGCTGACCCACGTCTGGGCCGAGGCCGGGTCGGATGCCGAGGCGATGACCCGGGCCCAGGAGTATGCCGTGCGGCTCGAGCAGCTGATGCGCTGAGCCCCGGCGAGCGGGACCGCGGTAGGGTCCGCACCCATGAATGTGCCCGAGGATCTGCGCTACTCGACCGATCACGAATGGGCGCGGACCGAGGGTGACCGGGTCCGCGTGGGTATCACCGACTACGCGCAGGACGCGCTCGGCGACGTCGTCTTCATCGACCTTCCGGGCGAGGGCGTCATGGTCGAGGCGGGCAGCCTGTTGGGCGAAGTGGAGTCGACCAAGTCGGTGTCGGAGATCTACGCACCCGTCGGCGGTGAGGTGGTGGCGGTCAACACCGCACTGGCCGACACGCCGGAAATGCTGAACCGCGACCCGTACGGCGAGGGTTGGATCTGTGAGCTGATCGCCTCCGACCCGACCGCGCTGGAGGGCCTGCTCGACTCGAACGGCTACCGGCAGCTCATCGACAATTGACTGCCGTGGTGGGCCTTTCGGGCCCGGGGAGCGGCGAGGTCGGAGCGGCTACCGTGTTGGGCGTGTTCTGCCCCAACTGTGGCCATCGTAATCCGGCGGGAGTCAACTTCTGCTCGTCGTGCGGTGCCTCGCTGGTCACCTCGGTGCCGGACACATCGGTGTCGACGGCGCCCGTCGACGACGTCGCCGACGGACTCGACGATGCATCGATCGGTCTACTCGAACTCCCGCGCGGGGTGGGCCTGCTCGTGGTCAAGCGCGGGATCGACGTGGGGACGAGGTTCGCCCTCGAATCACCGATCGTGCGGGCCGGCCGCCATCCGGACAGTGACATCTTCCTCGATGACGTGACGGTCTCCCGGCGGCACGCCGAATTCATGACGAACGGCCAGATCACGACGGTCCGGGACGTCGGTTCGCTGAACGGGACCTACGTGAACCGGGAACGGATCGAGGAGGTGCGCCTGTCCAGCGGGGACGAGGTCCAGATCGGGAAATTCAAGCTCGTGTACCTGGTGGCGACCGGCGAATGACGGTGCCGAGGCATCTGCCCGTCCAGCTCGAGAGGCCGGCGTGAGCGCCCGTTCGTACATGTCCATCGGCGACGTCCTCACCCTCCTCCGCCAGGAGTTTCCCGATGTCACCATTTCCAAGATCCGGTTCCTGGAGAGCCAGGGCCTGGTCAACCCGGAGCGCACCCCCTCGGGGTACCGGAAGTTCTATGAGCACGACGTCGAGCGCCTCCGGTGGGTGCTGCGCCAGCAGCGGGAGCATTTCCTACCTCTGAAGGTGATCAAGGACCGGCTCGACGACGACGCCGGCGGCGCCGAGGCCGAGGCCGGCTCGTCGCACACCGCCGTGGCGGTGGTCGCCAGCGAAGAGTCACCACGCGCGGAGGCGCTCGCCGAAGAAGCGCCCCACCGAGCCGCACCCGGCGACGGTCAGGGCCACGTGGACGAGGAGTCCGGGCGACCGGTCCTCGTCGGGCAGCGCGCCGGTGAGCGCGGTGCCGGAACGACCCTCCCCGGCATCGAGTCCACCGTCACCTCCACGACCACGGCGGCAGCGGCCACGGTCGGCGCAGTGGACAGCGCGGTGGACAGACCGTCTTCGAGCGCGCCGGGTACTGCGCCGGGGGCGGGGACGATGGGCCGGCCGCCCGCTTCCGGGGGGGCGGATTCGCACGGATCGGCCGGGGGCGTACCGGTCGGTTCGGCCGCCCGCCGGTCGCGTCCGGCGGGCGGCTGACGGCGAACCCGGCCCCTCGGGCCGACGAAAGGCGGCGTCTCCCTCGGCCGGGGACAGCCCGACGGCCAACGGTGTCAACGAACCGCCCCGGGCTTCGTCGAAGCCGCCCGGCCCGGGGAGCGGCCGCAAGGGCACCTCGAGCCTCTCGATCGACGACCTCGCCTCGGCCTGCGGCCTGGAGGTGGCGGTCGTTCGGCAGCTCCAGGAATTCGGATTGCTGACCGCCACCAATGTGGCCGGGGTCGAGAGCTTCGGTGAAGATGCCCTGGCCGTGAGCCAGATGGCGGCCCAGTTCGCCCGGTTCGGGGTCGAGCCCCGGCATCTGCGGCTGTACAAGAACGCGGCCGACCGGGAAGCGGGATTCGTCGAGCAGATCGTCCTGCCACTGGTTCGGCAGCGCAATCCCGATGCCCGGGCGCGGGCCCAGGAGGCCGCCGATGAGCTGGCGCTCCTCGGGCAGCAGCTGCGCAGCTCCCTCCTGCGCAGCGCCCTCGGGAGCTTGCTCGAGGGCTGAGCGGGCCCGGTCGAGGGCGGTCGATCGGGGGGCATCTCGGCCATCTCCCTGATCGCACCGGCGGGCGACGGCGAGTAGTTTGGGCACATGGTGGAAGTCCGACTACGGGCTGTTCGGGTCGACTTGCAGTCCAACACACCTGTTCTCCTGCTCCAGGAGTCGGAGGGGCTCGGGCGGACGCTTCCCATCTTCATCGGCGCCCCCGAGGCCACGGCCATCGCCTTCGCCCTCCAGGGGATGGACACCCCGAGGCCGATGACCCACGATCTCATCCGTGATCTCCTCGACGCGCTGGGAGCCGAGGTCGTGCGGGTGGTGATCACCGAGCTCAAGACGGCGACCTACTTCGCCGAGATCGTCCTGCGCCACGGGGACCGGGAGAACCCGGTGTCGTCTCGGCCGTCTGATGCCGTGGCCGTGGCCGTGCGGGCCGGGGCCCCGCTGTTCGTCGCCGACGACCTCATGGACAGCGAGGGCATCATGCTCGCCGTCGACGAGGAGGACGGTGACGAGGACGCCGAGGACGAGGACAGCCCGAACCCGGACGAGCTGGTGGGCGAGTTCCGGACGTTCCTCGACTCGATCCGTCCCGAGGACTTCTCCTCCTGACCCGGCCCCGCCCGGACGGCGAGCGCCGGTGAGCGGTCGGCAGCCCGGGGTGCTGGCCGGGCTGGCCCTGGTGGCCGGGCTCACGGCGGCATGTTCGTCTGGGTCGTCGACGGCCAGCACCACGCGGCCGACCCGACCCATTCGACCGGCGACCAGCACGACCGGCGCCACCAGGACCACCTCGGGTGCGCAGAGCACGTCGTCCGCGCCGGTGGGCCCGGCCCGCTGCCCGACGGCCAACCTGACCGGCTCGGTGACCGGAACGAGCGGCGCGGCCGGCACCCGGGAGGTCACCATGGCGCTGCGGAGCGCCAGCCCGGCGGTGTGTGTCCTGGCCGGTTACCCGGGGCTGCAGCTCCTCGGTCCCGGGGACGCCAGCCTGCCCACCACCGTGGTGCGAAAGGGGGCCTACCCCTTCACCACCATGGCCCCGGCCACGGTGACCCTGGCCAACGGGCAGATGGCCTACTTCAACATCGGGTACTCGGACGTGCCGGTGGGGGCCGAGACGAGCTGCCCGACCTCGACATCGCTCGAAGTCACCCCACCCGATGCCACCGACCACCTGGTGGTGGCGGCTGCCCTGGCCCCATGCGGAGGGGGCACGCTCGTCGTGTCCCCGGTGTTCGCCGCCGGCGGTACCGACAGCCAGTCGACCGCGCCCCCCTCAGCCTGACCGAACCGGCCGGACCAGCACCCGGCCGCGGACCCGGCCCGCCAGGATGCGCTCGAGGGCCGCGGCCACCCCGTCCAGGCCCACCTCCTCCTCGACCATGCCGTCGAGGAGGTCCGGCGGCCAGGCGGCGGCCATCGACTCCCACAGCGACCGGCGCTCGGCCATGGGGGTGAGCACACTGTCGACACCGAGCAGGGAGACACCGCGCACGATGAAGGGGAAGACGGTCGTCTCGAGGGCATGGCCGCCGGTGAGGCCGCTGGCCGCCACCGCCGCCCCGTAGCGCAACGTGCGCAGCACGGCGGCCAGGGTCGGCCCCCCCACGCAGTCCACCGCCCCGGCCCAGTGCTCGGGACCGAGGGTGCGCTCCGATTCACCGACCAGCTCCTGGCGATCGATCACCTCGGAAGCCCCGAGGCTGGCGAGGTACTTCCGCTCGGTCGCCTTGCCCGTGCTCGCCACCACCTCGTAGCCCCGCCGGGCCAACAGCGAGACGGCCATGCTGCCCACGCCGCCCGAGGCGCCGGTCACGAGCACCGGCCCCGTGCCGGGCGCCAGCCCGTGGCCTTCGAGCCGGCGCAGCGAGAGGGCGGCGGTGAACCCGGCGGTTCCGATGATGGCCGCCCGACGGGGCGTGAGGCCGGGGGGGAGCGGGACCACCCAGCCGGCCGGAACGCGGGCCAGCTCGGCGAACCCGCCGTGCCGGGCCACACCGAGGCCGTGCCCGTGCACGATGACCTGGCGCCCGGGGGCGATGGCCGGATCCGCCGAGGCGGTCACCGTGCCGACCAGGTCGACCCCGGGGACGAGCGGCGACAGGCGGGCCACCCGGTTCCCCGGTCGGGTCACCATCCCGTCCTTGTAGTTGACGGCCGACCACTCCACCGCCACGGTGACCTCGCCCGGTGCCAGGTCGTCGAGCGACAGCCGGCGCACGCCCGATCCGATGGTGTCGCCGAGACGCTCGACGACGAACGCGTCGAAGGCCGTCGGCGTGCTGATGCCAGGCGCATGGCGAGAGACCATCGCGGGTACCGTACTGACTTCATGGAAGCCCGGCACCAGGCCGGTTCGGGCCCGGCGGGTACCCCGGGCCCGGCCGCCCACTCGAGCCACGAGTTCGGCTGGTGGCCGTCCCCGTGGTCGGCGGCGGCGGTGGCGGCCGGGAAGGTCAGTCGCAGCGGGCTGCAGGTCGAGGGGGACGGTGTCTTCTGGACGGAGAGCCGTCCGGCTGAGGGGGGCCGCCAGGTGGTGGTCCAGGCTCTCCCCGGGAGGGGCCGTCGCGATGTGTCACCGGACGGTGTGAGTGTCCGTACCCGGGTGCACGAATACGGCGGGGGAGCCGCCCTGGTCTGGGGCCCGACCTTGTTCTACGTCGAGGACGGGAGCCAGCGGTGGTTCCGGGCCCCGGTCGAACCGGCCGGAGGAACGGCCGGGCCGGTGCCGCTGATGGTGCCCGCCGGCGAGCCGGGGAGCCGCTACGCCGATGGCCGGGTGAGCGCGTCGGGACGATGGCTCCTCTCGGTGGTGGAGGCTCATCGTGGAGACGGAACGGTGGGCCACCACCTGGCGGCACTCTCCGTCGACGGCTCGGCCCGACCGGCGAGGTTGGCCACCGGGTCTGACTTCGTGGCCGCGCCCCGGCCCTCACCGGACGGTCGCTGGCTGGCCTGGCTGGGCTGGGACCATCCCTCGATGCCCTGGGACTGCTCGGTGCTCTGGCTCGGGGTCGTCGAGGAGTCGGAGACGGCGTTCGCCGTCACCGATGTCCGGCCGGTGGCCGGGGGTGCCTCGTCGGTGGGCCAGCCCCGGTGGTGCGCGGACGGTGGCCTCCTCTACGTCGACGACCGGACCGGTTGGTGGCGCCCCCATCGGCTCGACCCGGCCGCGCCGCCCGACGGGCCACCACCTCCCCTCACCGACCTCGAAGCCGAGTTCCATGCGCCCGACTGGGTTCTCGGGCAGTCGACCATGGTCGAGCTCGGGGACGGCTCGGTGGTCTGCCGGGCCCGGCAAGAGGGCCGCGACCAGGTGGTCCGGCTCCGGCGGCCCGACCGGCCCGGCGCGCTGCCCTGGTCCCCCGAAGTCCTCGACCAGCCCTGCGCGAGCGTGTCCGCGGTGGCGGCCCGGCCCGACGGCACGGTCTACGTCCTGGGCTCGACCGCGACCGAGGCGTCCGGGGTCTTCGAGCTCGGGACCGGTCGGGGGGGCGGGGTGCGGCGGGTCTCGGCCGAGCCGGTACCGGCGGCCCGCCTGGCCGACGTCTCGGTGGGCCGGCCCTTCACCGCACCCTCGCCGGCCGGACCGGTGCCGGGCCTGGTCCACCCCCCGACCAACGCGGCCGAGCCCGTCGGCGGCCGGGCGGGCCCGCCGCCGGTGATCGTCTTCTGTCACGGCGGGCCGACAGCCTCGGTCGAGCCCGGGTTCGATCCGGTCGTCCAGTTCTTCACCAGTCGAGGCCTGGCGGTCGCCACCGTCGACTACCGGGGGAGCAGCGGCCACGGCCGCGCCTACCGGCAGAGCCTGCACGGCCTGTGGGGCGAGGCCGACGTCGACGACTGCGTCCACTACGCCCTGGGCCTCGGCCGGGCCGGGGTGGTGGACCGGCGCCGGATGGCCATCCGCGGCACCAGCGCCGGAGGCCTCACCGCCCTCGGGGCACTGGTGCGGGCCGACTGCTTCGCCGGCGCCGCCTCGTGGTACGGGGTCACCGATCTCGAGGCCCTCGTGGCCGACACCCACGACTTCGAGTCCCGCTACGTCGACTCCCTGGTCGGGCCCTGGCCGGCGGCGGCCGAGCGGTACCGGGCCCGGTCCCCGATCCACCGGCCCGAGGGCATCTCGGGCCAGGTGCTCCTGCTGCAGGGGGCCGAGGACCCGGTGGTGCCGGCCGACCAGTCCGAGCGGTTCGCCGACCGGCTGGCCGAGCACGGCGTGCCCTGCCGGCTGATCCTGTTCGAGGGGGAGTCCCACGGTTTCCGCCGGGCCGAGACCATCGAGGCCGCCCTCCTCGCCGAGCTCGACTTCTACCGCTCGCTGTTCGCCCCCGGTCCGGTGCCCGGTCGGACGGGACGGACCGGGCCGACGGCCTGACGGTCGGAACCGCCCGACCGACTCCCGGACCGAAGAAGCCCCGGTGATACCCTCGACCGTGTCCGATTCGGTGCGCCGAGGTGACCGGTCGCCGCCCGCCCGTCGCCGTGGACCCGACGTAGGCGAGATGGCCCGGCGCACACACCTCGCCCTCGGGTCGCTCTCGCCGGAATGGCGGGACGCCCTCCTCTACGGGGTCGCGGCCGGGTTCGCCGTGGGCACGGGCTTCATCGTCCGGATCCCGCTCTACCGCCAATGGGGCCAGATGGCGGCCGGGCCCTACGCACTGGCCGGCGTGCTCATGACCGTCGTGGCCGCCCGGACGGGCCGCCGGGCCGCTGCTCGGGGGCGGGCGCCCGCCACCACCCGGGCCACCACGGCCGCCCGGGTGGTGGCATTCCTCATCGTCCTGTTCGGAGCCACCGTCGTTCCGTTGTCCCTCGAGGTCGTGTGGCGCTCGCAGGGCAACGCCGCGCTCCACGTGCAGCCCGAAGTGGTGGTGGTGGAGCAGGCCGGGGCCCGGGCAGCGGGCGGCGACGACCCCTATCGGGTGATCGACCGCCACGGGCACGTCATCCTCCACCAACGGGGCGAGCCGACCTACGAGCTCTACTACCCCTACCTACCCGGGATGGTCATCTTCGGCCTGTCGAGCGAGGCCAAGGGCGTTGCCCGGTTGACCGACGCCCGGATCCAGTTCCTGGTGTTCACCGCCGTGGTCGGGCTGTTCGCCCTGAGCCGGCTCCGGCCCCGCACCGACGCCCGGTTCCGGGCCCTGCAGGTCCTCACCGTGCTGCCCACCGCCGCCCTTCCTTTGGCCACCGGCGGCGACGACATGCCCGTCGTCGCCATGATGCTGGCCGGGCTGGTGGCCCTGCAGCGGCGGCGGCCGGTGCTGGCCGGTCTGGCCCTCGGGGTGGCCTCGTCGTTCAAGTTCACCGCCTGGCCCCTGGTGGTTCTGGCCCTGTTCGTCGTCCGGGACCGCGACGACCGGCGGGCCGTGGGCCGGTACGTGATCGGCGTGGTGTCGATCTGCGGCCCGGTGGTGCTCCCGTTCGCCATCCGGAACGCCTCCGCCTTCGTGGACAACGTCATCCGGTACCCGCTGGGCTTGGCCGGGGTCTCCTCGCCGGCGGCCAGCGCGCTGCCCGGTCACATCCTCATCGCCCTCCTGCCGGGGGCCCACCGTGCCTACGTGATCGTCGTCGCCCTCGTCGGCGGAGCCGCCCTGGTCTGGCACCTGCGGCGCCGGCCACCGGCCGACACCGGCCAGCTGGCCTTGCTGACCGGCTGGGTGATGACCATCGCCATCCTGGTGGCGCCGGCCACCCGTGTCGGCTACCTGCTCTATCCCATCAACCTGTTCGTCTGGGCGTGGATGCTCCGGCGCTCGGACGAGCCGTCCCGGCCGGTCACCGAGCCGAGGGCGGCCTCCGGGGGGTCGGTACCGGCGCGGTCGGGCGCTCAGGTGTCGTCGTTGAGCTCGAACAGCTCGATCGAGAAGGGAGTGGTGCCGGTGGACGTGGTGGGCGATGCCACCACCCCGACCTCCCAGTAGAAGCCGTCACCGCTGCCCAGCTTGCCGAGGACCTCGGTGCCCGGGACCCCGATCCGGCCGGTCCCCGGGCCGGCATAGATGATCCGCCAACCGAGTCGGGGCAGAAGGCTGTGGTACAGCCCGACCACCTGGCCCGACGACATCTGGGTGGTGAAGGCGACGGTGCGGTCGAACTGGCCCTGCCCCTGGTCGATGTTGACGACATGGGTGACCGGGCTCCCGGCCGGCACCGCCAGGTTGCCGATGATGTCGCCCGGCGGCTCGCTGGCGTCCACGATGGCCCGCATGGCCACCCTCGCCGGGGTCAGCCGAACGGTGGTCCCGGCGACCGTGATGGAGCCCAAGGTGGTGGTCGGACCGTTCCCGGATCCGATGGCGGAGGCCACCACGCCGGCGACCACGATGAAGACGGCGATCCCGAGCACGATGAGGGCCGGCCCGCGGACCGAGGGGGTGGGCACGTGGGGCTCCACCGGACCGACTTCGGGCCGCCCCGCCGGGGCGCCCGGTCCGGTTTCCGGTGACGTCGTGGCCATGACGGCCACATGCTACGACCGACCCGGGCCGACCACGTAGCCGGCCACCTCACGACGTCAGGTGACCCGCCGACCGCCCTCAGCCTTCGGTTGTAAACACGTAGAGCGAGCAGTCGACTGCGAAGAGTGAGACACCCTGTTCACAACATGTTTACTTTCGACAGCCGATCCTTCAGAATGCCTTCAGCATCGGCGAGCCCCCTAACTCGCCAAGCGGAGGGGTACGATCCAGCGGCATTGGCGGAAGGATCCTGAGGGATAAGGGGGGAAGTGGCCGGGTCTTCTGGGACCCGGCCACTTTGCATCTCCCGGCCGGGTTGCATCTCGGAGTTCCCCGGTCGCCCGGATCGTGTTCAGTCCTGCCCGCCCCCGGTCCCGGCCCCGCCCCGGGCATCCGACCATCCCAAGTGGTCGAGCGGCCCGTGCCCCCCACCCAGCCGCCAGTCGGCACCACCCCGCAGGGCGGTGTGGACGAATGCACCGGCGGCGACGACCGCCCTTGGCACGTCGTCGCCCCGGGCCAGTCGGGCGGCGATCGCCGCCGACAGCGAGCAGCCGGTGCCGTGGGTGTTCGGGGTGTCGACGTGGGGGCGGTCCAGGCGGATCACCTCGGTGCCGTCGAACAGCACGTCGCTCACCCGCTCCGGGGCCCGGCCGGCATCCTGGGAGGCGACGCCGGGGAGGTGGCCACCCTTGACCAGCACCCAGGCCGGACCGAGCTTGTGGATGCGGCGGGCCATCTCGACCATGGCATCGACGTCGCGGCCGGCCGACGGCGACATGCCGGCCAGGAGCGCCGCTTCCCAGAGGTTCGGGGTGGCGATCAACGCGTGGGGGAGGAGATCGCGCCGGTAGGCGCCCACCCCGTCGTCGGCCAGCAGCACACGCCCGGTGGAGGCCACCATGACGGGGTCCACCACCAACTGCGGCAGGTCGCCTGCGGCGGCCCGTCGTCCGACGGCGCCCACACACTGGGCCGTGCCGAGCATCCCCGTCTTGGTGGCCCTCACGTCCAGGTCGTCGAGGACGGCGTCGATCTGGGCGTCGACCATCTCGACGGGCACGTAGTGGACATGGGTCACGGCCGTGGTGTTCTGGGCGGTCACCGCGGTGATGGCGGTGGTGGCCAGCACGCCGAGGGCCCCCATGGACTTGATGTCGGCCTGGATGCCAGCCCCGGATCCCGAGTCGGATCCGGCGATGGTGAGGGCCACCGGCGGCCCCGGGACGGTCACCGGTCGATCATGCCCTCGAACGAGCTCGAGGCCTCGGCGTGGTACCGGCGGGTGATGCGACCGGCCAGCCGGGCGGCGCGCCCGGCGGCCACCGCGTCCCGCATGGCCGCGGCCATCAGCCCGGGTTGCCGGGCTCGGGTCACGGCCGAGGCCACCATCACCGCGTCGCACCCCAGCTCCATGGCGGCACAGGCGTCGGATGCGGTGCCGATCCCGGCATCGAGCACCACCGGCACCCGGGCCTCTTCGGCGATGAGGGCGATGTTGTGGGGGTTGCGGATGCCGAGCCCGCTGCCGATGGGGGCGCCGAGGGGCATGACCGCAGCGCAGCCGGCCTGTTCGAGCCGCCGGGCGGTCACCGGGTCGTCGCCGCAATAGGGCAGGACGGTGAAGCCGTCGTCGACCAGCTCCTCGGCCGCCACCAGCAATTCGACCGGGTCGGGCAGCAGGGTGCGGTCGTCCGCGATCACCTCGAGCTTGACCCAGTCGGTCCCGAACGCCTGGCGGGCCAGCTGGGCGGTCAGGACGGCATCGGCCGCGGTGAAGCACCCCGCCGTGTTGGGCAGGACGTCGATGTCGAGCTGGTGGAGGAGGTCGACCAGGGAGTGGCGGGTCTCGGGGTCGACCCGGCGGACGGCCACGGTGGCCATGGCCGTGCCCGAGGCCACCAGGGCCTCGCGCAACGAGTCGGGGCTGGCCATGCCGCCGGTGCCGATGATGAGCCGGGAGCCGAGGATCTTCCCGGCCACGACCAGCGGGTCGCCCGCCGGCACCGGGGACAGATGCGACCGCTCGGTCGCCGGGGCGGCTGCGGGGAGCGGTCGGTCCACCGGTCCACGGTACCGTCGGACGAAGCCCGGCCCGTCCGACTCAGCCGCCGGCGGCGGCGGTGACGATCTCGACCCGGTCCCCGTGCACCAGAGGGGTGGACGCCCACCGGCCTTTGGGGACCACCTCGCCGTTGACGGCCACGGCGACACCACGGGGCGTGTCGCACCACTCGTCCACCAGCCCGTCCACGGTGGTGCCGGGCGGGCCGTCCCAGGGTGTTCCGTTGACCTGGACGGTGGTCATCGTCCCGCCCCCGACCGCGCCGGCGGCTCCGACGTCCCGGGCTGGGCCCGGCCGGGGTCGGGGGCGAACCGGTCGGGGCCGAAGGCGGCGAAGGGGCCGTCGCCCCCGGTGCACCCATCGGTGCGGAGCAGTCGCACCACCTCGGTGGCGGTGATCGGGGCGAGCAGGATGCCGTTGCGGTAGTGGCCGGTGGCCATCAGAAGGCCGGCCACCTCGGTCGGGCCCACGATGGGCCCGTTGTCGGGCGAGCCCGGCCGCAGCCCCGTGGTCGTGTCGACCAGTGTCCACTCCTCGAGCGAGGGGATGAGCCGGCGGGCGTCGTCGAGCAGGTCGCCGACCGAGCCGGCCCGGACGGCCAGGTCGAAGCCACGCTCCTCGACCGTGGCCCCGACCACCACCGTGCGATCGGCTCTCGGCACGAGGTAGCAGCTGCGCCCGTGGACCAGGCCGCGCACCGTCCGCCCCAGGACCGGAGAGCCGCCGGGCGCCAGCAGCCGGAGGGTCAGGCCCCGCACCGGCCGGACCGGGGGCGCGCCGACGCCGGGATCCCCTCCAGCGAGCCGGCCCGGCACCCGGCGGCCACCACCACGGCGCCGGCCGGCCGGCGGCCTCCTTGCCGGAGGACGACCCCGAGGGCCCGCCCGTCACGGACCTCCACTTCGGCGACCTCGTCGGCCGCCAGGTCGACGCCGCCGACCTTGCAGGCTTGGGCCAGCGCCTCGACCAGGCGCCGGTTGTCGACCTGGTGGTCACCGACCAGATCGGCCCCGCCCCGGACGCCGGGGGCGAGCAGGGGCTCGGATGCCCGGCACCGGCGGGCGCTCAGCCGGTCGGCACCCAGGCCGAGCCCGACCCGGTAGCCGATGAGGTCGTCGAGGGCCGCCATGTCCGACGGGTCGGCCGCCACCAGGAGGGTGCCGCGGGTGACGTACCCGACCATCTGCCCGGTCGTCGACTCGAGGTCGGCGGCGAACACCGGCCAGGCCCGGGCGGCCTCCATGTTGAGGGTGGTCAGTGCCTCCTCACCGAAGTTGGCTTCGCCGACCGGCGCCAGCATGCCCGCCGCCGCCCAGGTCGCGCCCCGTCCCGGTGCCGGGTCCACCACCGAGACCGACAGGCCCGCCCTCGTCGCCGACCAGGCGACGGACAGTCCGATCACCCCACCGCCGACGACCACGACGTCCCGGGCCGGGTGTGCTGCCACGCCCCAATGGTAGGCTGCGGTACCCGGGCGGCGGCGTGGCGTGTGGCGGACGACGGCGGGGCGTGAGGCGGAACATTGTCGACCCCGGAACGCAGGGGCGGTGTAGAATTTGGGACCACGCATGGGCCAGCGTCGTCCCGGGCGGGCACATCCCCTTCCCTTGTTGGAGCGACACCCATGGCTACTCCCCGAACCCGCAGCGTCGGCCAGTCGCCGTCCGACCCTGTCCCGGTGCCCCGCCCGCAGCGCCGCTCCCAACCGCCGTCGCCGGGCGGCCTCTACGACCCGCACTTCGAGCACGACGCCTGCGGGGTGGCCCTGGTGGCGGACCTCCAGGGCCGTCCCACCCACGCCCTGGTGCGCCGGGCGTTGGCCGCCCTCGAGCACCTGGCTCACCGGGGGGCGACCGGTAGCGAGGAGGACAGCGGGGACGGGGCTGGGATCCTCCTCCAAGTGCCGCACGAGCTCTATGCCGGCGTGGTGGGCTTCGACCTCCCGCCGCCGGGCGAGTACGCCACCGGGATCATGTTCCTGCCGAGAGACGCCGGACGGGCCGAGTCGGCCCGGACCGCCTTGGCCAAGCTGGCCGGGGAGGAGGGGCTCACCGTCCTCGGGTGGCGCAACGTCCCCGTCGACGCCACCTCCCTCGGCTCGACGGCGGCGGGGGCCATGCCGTCGATGCACCAG
The DNA here is from genome assembly GCA_963710495.1 of uncultured Acidimicrobiales bacterium. Lineage (GTDB taxonomy): Bacteria > Actinomycetota > Acidimicrobiia > Acidimicrobiales > RAAP-2 > Bog-756. The sequence goes on along the minus strand of CAVQAI010000009.1, from coordinate 121,629 downwards.
GTGTTCGTGGCGCCGGCCCCGGGGACCAGGGTGGAGACGGTGGTCGGGGAGGACCGCGCCCTGGCCCTCGACCGCCTGGCCTTCGTGCTCCGCAAACGGGCCGAGCACGAGATCGACGGGTGCTATCCGGTGTCCCTGTCGGCTCGCACGATCGTCTACAAGGGCATGCTGACCTCGCACCAGCTGGCCGATTTCTTCCCCGACCTGTCCGACGAACGACTGGTGAGTGGCCTCGCCCTCGTCCACTCGCGCTTCTCCACCAACACCTTCCCGTCGTGGCCGCTGGCCCATCCCTATCGGTACCTGGCCCACAACGGCGAGATCAACACGCTGGCCGGGAACCGCAACTGGATGCGCGCCCGGGAGGCGCTGTGCCGGTCCGACCTCATCCCCGGGCTCGAGCGCGCCTTCCCGGTCGTCACGCCGGGCGCCAGCGACTCCGCCTCATTCGACGAGGTCCTCGAGCTGCTCCACCTCGGGGGCCGGCCCCTCCACCATGCCGTGTTGATGATGATCCCCGAGGCCTGGGAGAACCACCGGACGATGGATCCGGCCCGCCGCGCCTTCTACCGGTTCCACGCCTCGCTGATGGAGCCCTGGGACGGTCCCGCCGCAGTGGCCTTCACCGACGGGACGGTGATCGGCGCCGTGCTCGATCGAAACGGGCTGCGGCCGGCGCGGTTCTGGGTCACCGACGACGGCCTGGTGGTGCTGGCCAGCGAGGTCGGCGTCATCGACGTGCCCCCCGAACGAGTGGTGCGCAAGGGCCGCCTCCAGCCCGGCCGCATGTTCCTGGTGGACACGGCGGCCGGCCGCATCGTCGACGACGACGAGATCAAGGCCGCACTGGCCGGCGAGCACCCCTATGCCGGGTGGCTGGAGGCCGGCCAGGTCGACCTCGAGGACCTGCCACCCCGCACCATGCTCACGCCCCAGCACGCCTCGGTGGTCGGCCAGCAGCGCCTCTTCGGCTACACCAACGAGGAGTTGCGGGTCATCCTCGGGCCGTTGGCCAAGACGGGGATCGACCCCGTCGGGTCGATGGGCACCGACACGCCGGTCGCCGTCCTCTCCGACCGCTCCCGGCTGCTCTACGACTACTTCACCCAGCTGTTCGCGCAGGTGACCAACCCACCCCTCGACGCCATCCGGGAGGAGCTCGTCACGTCACTGTCGTCCACCCTCGGGCCCGAGGCCAACCTGCTCGAGCCCTCGGCCGGCTCCTGCCGGCAGATCGTCCTGCCCATGCCGGTCATCGACAACGACGACTTGGCCAAGCTGCTCTACGTGAACGAAGACGGGAGCACGCCCGGGTTCCGGGCCTTCGCCGTCGACGGGTTGTTCGAGGTGGCCGGTGGGGGGGAGGCGCTCGAGGCGGCCATCGAATCGGTCCGGGCCCGGGTCAGCGCAGCCATCGCCGAGGGCGCCCGCGTCATCGTCCTGTCCGACCGCAACTCGACGGTCGAGCTGGCCCCGATCCCCTCGTTGCTGCTGGTGTCGGCCGTCCACCACCATCTGGTGCGGGACAAGACCCGGACCCAGGTCGGGTTGGTGGTGGAGTCCGGTGACGCCCGGGAGGTGCACCACATGGCCCTCCTCAAAGGGTACGGCGCGGCGGCCATCAACCCCTACCTGGCCTTCGAGACCATCGACGACATGATCGCCTCGGGCCAGCTCACCGGCCTCACGCCGCGCCAGGCCCAGAAGAACTACATCAAAGGAACCTCCAAGGGGATCATCAAGGTCATGTCCAAAATGGGCATCTCGACGGTGGCGTCCTACACCGGCGCGCAGGTGTTCGAGGCGGTCGGCCTGGCCCCCGGGATCATCGACGAGTACTTCTCGGGCACCGTGTCCCGCATCGGTGGGGTCGGCCTCGACGTGCTGGCCGAGGAGGTGGCCGCCCGGCACCGGATGTCCCACCTGGGCCGCCCGACCGAGATGGCCCACCGGGAGCGTGAGGTCGGGGGCGAGTACCAGTGGCGACGCGAGGGGGAGATCCACCTCTTCAATCCGCGCACCGTCTTCAAGCTCCAGCACGCCACCCGGGCCAAGCGCTACGAGGTGTTCAAGGAGTACACCAAAGCCGTCGACGACCAGTCGACCGAGCTCGCCACGTTGCGCGGCCTCATGCGGCTGCGCACCGGCGCGCTGGCCCCCGTATCCGTCGACGAGGTGGAGCCGGCCGGGGATATTCTGCGCCGGTTCTCGACCGGGGCCATGTCCTTCGGGTCGATCTCGGCCGAGGCCCACGAGACGCTGGCCATCGCCATGAACCGGTTGGGCGGACGGTCCAACACCGGTGAGGGGGGGGAGAGCCCGGAGCGCTTCACCCCCGACGCCAACGGCGACCTCCGCCGCAGCGCCATCAAGCAGGTGGCCTCGGGCCGCTTCGGGGTGACCTCGGAATACCTCGTCAATGCGGACGACCTCCAGATCAAGATCGCCCAGGGGGCCAAGCCCGGTGAGGGGGGCCAGCTCGCCGGCTACAAGATCACCACCGAAATCGCCAAGACCCGCTTCTCGACGCCCGGGGTCGGCCTCATCTCACCCCCGCCGCACCATGACATCTACTCGATCGAGGACATCGCCCAGCTGATCCACGACCTCAAGTCGGCCAATCCCCGGGCCCGGGTGCACGTGAAGCTGGTGGCCGAGGTCGGTGTGGGGACGGTCGCCGCCGGGGTGGCCAAGGCCCACTCCGACGTGGTGTTGATCTCGGGTCACGACGGGGGCACGGGGGCGACGCCCCTCACCTCGCAGAAGCACGCAGGGATCCCCTGGGAGCTGGGGCTGGCCGAGACCCAGCAGACCCTGCTGGCCAACGACCTACGGGACCGGATCGTCGTCCAGGTCGACGGCCAGATGAAGACCGGCCGCGACGTGGTCATCGGGGCGCTCCTCGGGGCCGAGGAGTTCGGTTTCGCCACCGCTCCGCTGGTCGTCTCGGGCTGCATCATGATGCGGGTCTGCCACCTCGACACCTGCCCGGTGGGGATCGCCACCCAAAAGCCGGAGCTGCGCGCCCGATTCAGCGGGACCCCCGAGTTCGTGGAGACCTTCTTCGAGTACATCGCCCAGGAGGTGCGCGAGTACCTCGCCGCCTTGGGACTGCATTCGTTGGAGGAGGCCATCGGCCGGGTGGATCTGCTGGACGTGGTCGAGGCGGTCGACCACTGGAAGGCCAAGGGGCTCGACCTGGCCCCGATCCTGATGCCACCCGAACTGGCCGAGGGGGCCGTCCGCTTCTGCGTCAACGAACAGGACCATGGGCTCGACCGGGCCCTCGACCACGCCTTCCTCGAGCCGTGCCGGGCGGCCATCGAAGACGGCCGCCCGGTGGCGATGGAGCTGGGGATCACCAACGTGGACCGGACCGTGGGCACCCTGTTGGGCTACGAGGTCACCCGCCGACACGGGGGTGCCGGCCTGCCCGAAGGGTCCATCGACCTCACCTTCCACGGGTCGGCCGGGCAGAGCTTCGGGGCCTTCTTGCCCAATGGCGTGACCATGCGCCTGTTCGGCGATGCCAACGACTACCTGGGCAAGGGCCTCTCCGGTGGGCGGCTCGTGGTGCGGCCCCCACGGGGCTCGCCCTTCGCCGCCGAGGAGAACATCGTGGCCGGCAACGTCATCCTCTACGGTGCCACCGGGGGTGAGGTGTTCCTGCGGGGCCAAGTCGGCGAGCGGTTCTGCGTGCGCAACTCGGGGGCCATCGCCGTCGTCGAAGGGGTCGGTGACCACGGGTGCGAGTACATGACGGGCGGCCGGGTGGTGGTGCTCGGGCCGTGTGGACGGAATTTCGCCGCCGGGATGTCCGGGGGGATCGCCTATGTCTACGACCCGACCGACTCGTTGGCCGGGCTGTACAACCCGGAGTCGGTCGACCTCGAGCCGCTGACGCCCGACGACCGGGAGTGGCTCCGTGACCGGATCACCATGCATCGGGACGAGACCGGCTCGGCGGTGGCCGACCGCATCCTCGCCGACTGGGTCGGCAGCTCCGAGCAGTTCGTCACGGTCATGCCCCGGGACTACCGCCGGGTGCTCGAGGCGTCGGAGCGGGCGCGCTCCGAGGGGCGGTCGGTGGAGGAGGCGGTGATGGAGGCGGCCCATGGGTGACGTGACCGGGTTCCTCAAGTACCAGCGGTCCCTTCCTGCCCGCCGGCCGGTCCCGGTGCGGCTGCGCGACTGGAAGGAGGTCTACGAGCCCTTCCCACCTGAGGCCGTCCGGCACCAGGGGGCGCGCTGCATGGACTGCGGGATCCCGTTCTGCCACGACGGCTGCCCCCTCGGCAACCTGATCCCCGAATGGAACGACCTGGTCTTTAGCGACGACTGGTCGGAGGCGATCGAGCGCCTGCACGCCACCAACAACTTTCCCGAGTTCACCGGACGGCTCTGTCCGGCTCCCTGCGAGGGCTCCTGCGTCCTCGGGATCAACGACGACCCCGTCGCCATCGAGCGCATCGAGTACGAGATCGTCGAACGGGCCTGGGCCGAGGGATGGGTGGGCCCGGTCCAGGCCGGGGCCAGCACCGGTCGACGGGTGGCGGTCGTGGGGTCCGGGCCGGCCGGCCTGGCTGCCGCCCAGCAACTCGTCCGAGCCGGCCACCAGGTGGTCGTGTTCGAGCGGGCGGAACGACCCGGCGGACTGCTGCGCTACGGGATCCCCGAGTTCAAGATGGAGAAGGCGGTCCTCGATCGTCGCCTCGGCCAGCTGCGGGCCGAGGGAGTCGAGTTCCGCTGCGGGCTGAGCGTGGGGGAGTGCGCCCCCGAGACCCGGGCCGCCCTGGCCCCCGACGCCACCGTGGTGCCGGCGCAGGCGCTGGTCGACGAATTCGACGCGCTGGTGCTGGCCGGAGGGGCCACGCTACCCCGGGACCTCCCGGTTCCGGGGCGGGAGTTGGCCGGGATCCACCGGGCCATGGACTTCCTCAAGCCGGCCAACCTGGTCCAGGAGGGCGCACTTGCCTCCTCGCCCGTCTCCGCCGAGGGGAAGCACGTGATCATCATCGGCGGGGGCGACACCGGGGCCGACTGCCTGGGCACGGTCCACCGGCAGCGGGCGCGTTCGGTCCACCAGCTGGAGATCATGCCGGAGCCGCCGGGCGCCCGGAGCCTCGACAATCCGTGGCCCACCTGGCCGCTGGTCCTGCGCACCTCGGCGGCGCACGAAGAGGGTGGTGAGCGCGTCTTCTCGGTGACCACGGCCCGGTTCCGTGACGACGGGACCGGACAGGTCGGGGCCCTGCGGGGCGAGGAGGTCGCCTTGGTCGAGGGGGAGGGTGGCCGCCCGGAGTTCGCACCGGTGCCCGGCTCCGAGTTCGAGCTCCCGTGCGAGCTCGTCTTGCTGGCCATGGGATTCCTCGGGGCGGAGCGCCAGGGTGTGGTCACCGAGCTCGGCCTCGAGCTCGACACCCGCGGCAACGTGGCCGCCGACCGCTCGTGGGCGACCAACGTCCCGGGCGTCTTCGTCTGTGGGGACATGACCCGGGGCCAGAGCCTCATCGTATGGGCCGTCGCCGAAGGCCGGTCGGCCGCCGCTGCCGTGGATCGGTACCTGATGGGCGACAGTGCATTGCCGGCTCCGATCGTGCCGGGCCAGCTGGCCCTGCGCTAACCGCTCGGGGCGCCGGGTGCGCCCGTCCGTGGCCCGGCCCGGCGATCGGTCGGGTTCGTGACACTCGGCCCTGGCCGCCCCGGACCGCGGTGCCTACGCTGCCGCGGGAGGAGGTGAGTCCATTGGGTGATTTCTTCAAGATCCTGGCCGCCGGCCCGGCCTTCTTCGTCAGTGCCTGGGTGCTGATGATCTTCGCCGGCATCGTCTACCAGGACGTCGGCATCCACCCGTTCGGGTATGTTTCGTCGATGGTGGTGACCGTCGGGCTCTGGTTGACCGTGGCCCCGGCCATCGGTGCCGTGGCCCGGGTATCGGGTCACACGAAGTAGCGGGTAGGCCCGAGTTGGCCGGCGCACCGGCGGCGGGCGTCAAATTTCCCGAGATGTGACTTTCTGCCCTCGTCGCGGCCGGTGAAGTCGTTCACCATCGAGGGAGGAGGGCTACGAGCGGAAGGTGGATGGCATGGCTGATCGGATGGATGTGCGGAAGCGGGTCGAGCAACTGATCGAACGGGCCCAGGACGAGATCCTCGAAGCGAGCAACGAGCTGGCCCGAGGCATCAGCAAGGGCACCGAGCGGTACGTCCCTCCGATCTCCCAGGATGTCGAACGGATGGTCGACGAGGTCTTTGATTTCGCCGAGCGGGTGATCAAGGGCCAGCGGCGCATGGTCAACGATGTGGTCAAGACCATCAACGAGCAGACCGACCGGGCCGCCGAAGTGGGCCGGGCCACGACTCACAAGGCGACCAAGCAGGTAGCCGCGGCCAGGAAGGCTGCGGCCAAGCAGGTCACGGCGGCGAAAAAGGCCGCGGCCAAGCGAGGTCCGTCCGCCAAGGCGGCCAAGAAGAGCACGGCCAAGAAGACCTCGGCCAAGAAGACCTCGGCCAAGAAGGCACCCGCCGGCAAGGCCCAGGCCCGGCCCTAGTCACTCGGCCGGCCGGCTCCGGAAGGAAGCGCACGTGGCCCGATCAACGGATGGGACGTTCCCGATCCGGTTCGTCACCATCCACGGGCACCGGATCGCCTATCGGCGGGGAGGCGAGGGACCGGTGCTCTTGCTGCTCCACGGGATCGCCGGTAGCTCCCGAACGTGGATACCGGTGATGGAGCTCCTCGAGGCCGACTACACCCTGATCGCACCGGACTTCGTCGGCCACGGTCATTCGGCCAAGCCGGCGGGGGACTACTCGCTGGGCAACTTCGCCAATTGGATGCGCGACGTGCTCGTGGAGCTGGGAATCGAGCGGGCCACCGTGGTCGGCCAATCCTTCGGGGGCGGTGTGGCCATGCAGTTCGCGTACCAGTTCCCCGACCGCTGCGAACGGTTGGTGCTGGTGGACGCCGGAGGCCTCGGCCGCGAGGTGAACTGGGTCCTCCGCCTGGTGACCCTCCCGGCCGTCGAGTACGCGATGCCTCTCCTCTTCCCGAGCTTCGTCCGACGGTGGGGCGACCCGGTCGCCCGCTTCGCCGACCGGGTGGGGATCCACAGCGTGCCCGTGATGGAGGTGTGGCGCTCCTACCGTTCGCTGACCGAGGGTGAGGGCCGCCAGGCCTTCATCCGCACCATGCGATCGGTGATCGAACCGGGGGGCCAGTCGGTGAGCGCCCTCGACCGCCTGTATCTGGCGGAACAGACCCCCACCCTGATCGTGTGGGGCGAGAAGGACCACATCATTCCGGTCGCCCATGCGTACGAGGCCCAGAAGGCCTTGCCGCATGCCCGGCTGGAAATCCTGCCCGGGGTCGGCCACTTCCCCCAGTCGGAGGATCCCGCCGGCTTCGCCGAGATCCTCAACGACTTCCTCCGCAGCACCGAGCGGCCCACCACGGCCACGTCGGCACGACCGGACAGCCAGCCCGAGTAGCCCGCCCTCACGGGTGGTCCCGAGACTGGCCACTAGGAGTTGCGACTTGGAGTTGCAAAGGCTAGCTTCGGCCCCGGCGGGGAGTCCCGCTGCTCCGATGGCAGGGGACGGCGGACCCTTGTCGTCGGGGGACGGCCCAAGAACCTCAGGGCCTCCGAAGCCGGAGCTTCGGTCGCCACGCGCCGCCACCAATCTGCCTTTCCCATTCCGCATTCATTCGCGGTGACTGGGGTCAGGTCCGCTGCTCGCCTCTCGTGCGTACCGGGACGCCAACTGATGGGAGAATCCCCACGATCGACCGATCTCGGTGATGCTCTCTCCCTCAGCCAGTTGGGCCAGGATGACCGAGCCTCGAGAGAGGTGGCGCTGACGCTCGAAATCCTTCAAAGCGTCCGTCAACTCCTTCCGGGTGGTATCGGACCGATTCTCCTTGATCGTGGCCGTGACCTCTGACCGTCGGCGAAGACTCTTGAGGGTCCGGCGGTAGTCGATCTCGGTTCGGAGCAGGGTGGCCCGGAGTCTCTTTGCCGCCTCGAGCAGGTCTTCGACTCGACGCTCAGCAACGGCAAGGGGGTCGTCCATGGGCTGAGCATAAGGCTCGGTGTCACGAAGCGTGACAGATGCCCGACCGGGAAGGTTCCCACGCCCCGTGTGACGGGCTCGAGGGACGGGCGAAGCTGAGCGCGGAGACGAAGCATCAAATGTCGGTCCCATCGGACGCCCACCCAACTGGCTCTCGGTGAGCCCGTCGCCGGTGCGCCTGCTCGACTCGGGTCGCGAGGGACTGCTCAGGGTCGATCTCACTGCTTCCCGTGGTGGTGTTCGGCCGTCGGTGGCCGGCGGTAGGGTTCGGGCTCGGCGGGAGCCGACGGCCGGATTGATGGGATCCGGGTGTCGCAGCAGTCACGATTGCAGCCGGTTGTCTGTCCGCGGTGGGAGGTGGTGATGAGCACCGATCGGCGGCCCCGGCGGAGCCGGGAGGAGCTTCGAGCACTCCTGTTGACCGCTGGGCGATCGATCCTGCTCGAGGAAGGTCTCGGTACAGGGGCTGACGCCTTGACCTTCAAGGGTGCCTTCGACCGGGTCGAGGCGGAGACCAGCATCAGGCTCACCAACGCCTCGGTCATCGGGCGGGTGTGGGGGAACCTCGCCGACTACCAGACCGACGTGATGGTCGAATTGGCATCGGACACCAGCCGTTCCAACGTACCCGAGGTCGAAGAGCTGGTAGGAGGAGTCTTGGCCGCGAGTGATCTGTCAACGGCCGCCGCTCGCACGGCGACCTTGTCCGAGGTGTGCCGGGTCGTGGGCGAAGCCCTCAGTGATGCCCTCCGCCGCTCGTCGAGCTGGTCGGTGTGGATCAACCTCTGGGCCACCGCGGTCTCGAGTGACCTGCCTGACCGGCACCAGCGGGTCCTTTCGAGGCTCATGGAGAGCTATGACGCCATCAACTACCAAGGAGAAGACGCATTCAGTGGTCTGATGACGATCTTCGGCTACCGACCAAAGGCGCCCTTGACCGTTCGACAGTTCCTGAACGCGGTCGGGGCCCTGGCCGAGGGATGCTCGCTCCGGGATCGAGTCGACACCCAGATGGTGGGGATCGTCCGCCCCACCGGGCCCGATGGAGCCGATCAGACCTGGACGATCTTCGGCATCGGGCTCCATGCTCTGGTGCTGGAGTTCTTCGAGCCAGATCCAAACCAGTGACCGGTGCGTTCGGACCGGTCCCATCCTGGGTCGCCCACCGGGATCGGGGTCCCGCTCGCCGCTGGTCAAGGGCAGTTGCAACTGCCAGTTGCAACTGTTACGTTTGCCGTCGGCGGGAAGGCCCGCGGTTGCCAAACACGACGGGACGGCGGATTCCCTGTCGTTGCCGTGGTTGGGTGGGTGTTTCACGCCGTGCGGAGGCGGAGGATCCGATATGGCCTGCCCGGACTGTGGATCTTGGCCGAGGACCATGTTGCGGGCGAACGACCGCGGGGTTCCGGCCTCTGACACCTTTCTGATCTGTGACGCCTGTCAGTTCATGTGGCGCACGACCGGACAGCCGGCCCGAGAAGGCGCGCCCCCATGGGTGGTCTCGGGGGTTGCACGGCTGCTGGCCGGTCAGGCCGGACGGGTGACACCGACCAGCCCCGGCCAAGAGGCGTCGTCCAAGCGGACCAGGGCGCCGGTGTGCGGCGCATCAGGGACCTCGCCGGCGCCGGTACCGACGTTGGGGAAGGGGAGGTTGGGGGAGTGACGAGTGGCTGTGGCTCGGATCAACTGGAGGGCGGTGCATATCCGGTGATATGGGGCATCCCCGGTCACCGTCCGTGGTGGCTCGGACGCTCAGCGATATCGATGGATGATCGACCTCAGGCACCGCTTGATGGAGCCGACATTCGGTGCTACGTCTTTCCTACGAGTGGCGCGCGCAGGGCACCCCAAGGGCGGAGGGTGCTGTCCCATGATAGCTGGGCCAAGGACGTCTTTTCGCACGCTACTGGCCGGATCGCTGCTCTCTGGCGGCGTCATTTCGTCTCGGTGGTCGGCGGCTCACTCCCCGCCTCGGCAACACCGCCAACACCAGCTTGTCCACCACCGGTTATCGTGGGTACCACCGCAACGGTTACGTGTTTATACGACGGGACCACAGGCGCAGACGGCTACCCCCAGTATTGGACGGTACCGCCGGGCGTGAGCCAGGCGAGCTTCCGCCTCTACGGCGCCGGAGATAGCTTCTCGGCAGCTGGGGGCTCGACGTCCGCGACCCTAAGTGTCGTCCCCGGCTCGACGCTTACGGTCGTAGCGGGTGGCGCAGGCTTTTACGGCAACACGGCTGGTGGCTTCGGCGGTGGAGGTTCGCCCGGGACTAATGCGTTTGGCGGAGGTGGTGCGTCGTGGGTGAGCGACAGCGACGGCACGCCCCTGCTCGTCGCGGGCGGCGCCGGCGGCGGTGCCATGGGTGATCCAGGACTTTGCCACAGCGGAACGATTTTCGGAGGGGCCGGAGGGGGATCAACGGGGGGCAAAGGCTCGGACGACTTCGCTTGCTCCACTATCGACTTTGGAGCGTATGGGGGAACCCAGAGCCAACCCGGTGGCGGGGGAGCAGGTGGTGGCGTCTTTGCCAATCCGGGTACGGGCCCGTTGGTGTCAGACAACGGCATAAAAGGGCTCAGCGGCGGGAACGGGGCTCCGTTGACGCTATGTACCTCTCCTGAGGACCTCTTCAATGTAGCCTTCGGCGGGGGCGGTGGCGGCGGCGGCGGCTACTTCGGCGGAGGAGGCGGGGGGCCTTGCGCTGGAGGTGGAGGCGGCTCGGGCTATGTCATCCCCTCGGCACTCTCGGGGTCCACGGGGCCCGGTGGTTCTCTGTCCAACGGCGAAGTTGACATCACCTATACCGTGCAACCGCCGACCATCACCTCCGCCAGCGACGCCTTCTTCGAGCAGGGTCATGGGGGAAGCTTCACGGTCACCGCCACCGGCAATCCGGCCCCGACCTTTAGTGAGACGGGAACCTTGCCGACCGGCGTGACCCTGTCGGGTGGGGTGCTCTCGGGCACCCCAACCCAGTCCGGTTCCTTCCCGATCACTATCACCGCGACGAACGGCTTCTCCCCGAACGCCATCCAGTCCTTCACCCTGGTGGTCAATGCGCCGCCGGCCGTCACCTCGGCGAACAGCACCACCTTCGCAGAAGGGGTGGCCGACGCCTTTACCGTCACCGCCACCGGGTTCCCGGGTCCGACCTTCACCAAGACCGGGACCCTCCCGACCGGGGTGACGTTCACCAGCGCGGGTGTGCTCTCGGGCACCCCGACCCAGTTGGGTTCGTTCCCGATCACCCTCACTGCTTCGAACGGCATTACACCGAACGCCACCCAGTCGTTCACCCTGACCGTCAGCCACGTCGACCAACCCGGCGCCCTCGGACGAGCTGGCCTGGGGCTTCGGCACCAACGGTGAACTCGGTAACGGCACCACTACAACGAACCAGACGACGCCGGTTCCCGTCTCCCTCCCGTCAGGGGTCACCGCCACCGCAACCGCCGGCGGGTCGGAGACTGGGTATGCCATCGGCTCGAACAACGTCCTCTACGCCTGGGGCAGCGGCACCGACGGCCAGCTCGGCAACGGCTCGACGACCGCCACCCAGACCAGTGCCGTCGTGGTCTCCCTCCCGACCGGGGTCACCGCCACCGCCATCGCCGCCGGGCAGTTGAGCGCCTATGCCCTCGGCTCGAACGGCTCCGTGTACGCCTGGGGCCTCGGGTCCAACGGCGAGCTCGGCAACGGCAGCACGACCAGCGCGCAGACCACACCGGTCGTTGTCTCCCTGCCGGTCGGGGTCACCGCCACCGCCATCGGCGCCACCGGCTACACCGGCTACGCCATGGGCTCGAACGGCACCCTGTATGCCTGGGGCATGGGCCCAGACGGCGAGCTCGGCAACGGCAGCACCTCGTCGACCCAGGCCACACCGGTCGCCGTCTCCCTCCCGACCGGGGTCCGGGCCACGGCGATCGCCGGCGGCACGGAGACCGCCTATGCCCTCGGCAGCAACGGCACCCTGTATGCCTGGGGCTACGGGTCAGACGGCGAGCTCGGGAACAACACCACCAGCTCGCTCTCCACACCGGCCATCGTCCAGATCCCGACCGGGGTCACCATCACCGCCCTCGCCGCCGGGGAGTTGAGCGGGTACGCCCTCGGCACCAACGGCACCATGTACGCCTGGGGTAGCGACACCGAGGGCCAGGTCGGCAACAACTCGGCGAACGATCCCCAGACCAAACCGATCGCCGTCTCCCTGCCGGCCGGGGTCACCGCCACCGCGATCGGTGCCTCCGAGTTGACCGGGTTCGCCATCGGCTCGAACGGCACCCTCTATGCCTGGGGCCTGGGTCTTGACGGCAACCTCGGGAACGGCACGACGACCTTCTCCCAGACGACACCGGTGGCCGCCACCCTTCCGACCGGGGTGGTCCCGACGTCACTCGGCTCCGAGTCACAGTCGGAGACCGGCTATGCCATCGTGCGACCGGCCACCACCCTCTCCCAGGGCACCCCGACCTCGGCCACCATCACAGCGGGGGCCGGCTACTCGGGGCAGCTCACCGTGACCAACCTGCCGACCGGCGGCGGTTCGCTCACCTGGACCACGACCACCAGCTCCTCTGAGGTCAACGTCTCCTCCTCGGGGGCGGTCACCGTCCCGACGTCGGTCACGACGCCGGGGACCGTCACCATGAGCGGCACGGTCAGTGACGCCATCGGTGACACCGGGAACTGGTCCTTCACCCTCACGGTCACCGGGACACCGCCAATGATCAGTCCGGTGAACAGCGCCACCTTCACGGAGGGTCAGGCGGGGACCTTCACCGTCACCGCCACCGGCAATCCGCTGCCCATGATCAGCGGGACCGGATCGCTCCCGATCGGGGTGACCCTCACCAGCGCGGGCGTGCTCTCGGGCACCCCGACCCAGTCGGGGACCTTCCCGATCACCCTCACTGCCACCAACGGCGTGCCACCTGACGCGACGCTGGGCTTCACCCTTACGGTCGATGGGCCGCCCACGATCACGTCGGCGAACAGCGCCACCTTCACCCAGGGTCAGGCGGGGAGCTTCACGGTCACCGCCTCCGGCACTCCGAGCTCGATGTTCAGCGAGACCGGGACCCTGCCGACGGGCATGACGCTTTCGAGTGGGGGGGTGCTCGCGGGCACCCCGACCCAATCGGGTTCCTTCCCCATTACCATCACCGCCAGTAACGGCCATGGCTCGGACACCCAGGGTTTCAATATCACCGTGGTTGCCCCTGTGACCCTCTGCACCCCTGGGTACTACAGCTCGACCGGGTATACCCCCTGTGCGGCTGCCTCACCCGGCACCTATGTGGCCACCACCGGGGCCACGTCGGCCACCAACTGTCTGGCCGGCACCTATAACCCGAGCACCGGCTCGACCAGCGCGGCTGCGTGCCTCGCCGCCGACCCCGGAAGCTACGTGGGCTCGCCCGGGTCCGGCTCGGAGACCCCGTGTGGCCTCGGCACCTACAGCTCGACCTCGGGTGCATCCAGTTGCACGAATGCCCCGCCCGGCACCTACGTGGCCACCACCGGGGCCACGTCGGCCACCAACTGTCTGGCCGGCACCTACAACCCGAGCACCGGCTCGACCAGCGCGGCCGCGTGCCTCGCCGCCGACCCCGGAAGCTACGTGGGCTCGCCCGGGTCCGGCTCGGAGACCCCGTGTGGCCTCGGCACCTACAGCTCGACCTCCGGGTGCATCCAGTTGCACGAATGCCCCGCCCGGCACCTACGTGGCCACCACCGGGGCCACGTCGGCCACCAACTGTCTGGCCGGCACCTACAACCCGAGCACCGGCTCGACCAGCGCGGCTGCGTGCCTCGCCGCCGACCCCGGAAGCTACGTGGGCTCGCCCGGGTCCGGCTCGGAGACCCCGTGTGGCCTCGGCACCTATAGCTCGACCTCCGGTGCATCCAGTTGCACCCCGGCCCCACCCAACACCTACGTCGCCACGGTCGGAGCAAGTGCTGCCACTCCCTGTCCTGCTGGCACCTTCAATCCCAACTCGGGTGTCGACCAGTGCCGCCGCCTGTGTTCTGGCCTCCTTCGCGATCGCCACCACATCGCTGCCACATGCGTCTCCGGGCACGCCTTACGGCCCGGTCACTCTCCAGGCGGGGGGACTCGGAGCCAGCACCAGTCCCTACGCCACCACCTTGAAGTGGAAGAAGATCACACTTCCGAAGGGGCTGAAACTGTCGTCAGCAGGCGTGCTGTCGGGTACCCCGAGTGCCAAGTTTGCCGCTCCGAGTGCGATCACAGTCCAGGTGACGGAGACGGTGATCACTCGCAACGGCAGGATAAAAGTCAAGACTCCGACGACCGTTCAGGCCACCATCCCCTTCGCCTGATTCACTCTGTTTGGAATGGCCCATAGTTCCGGCGGTCCGAGGTGTCCGCCCTTGGGACTCGGAGACCCGAGCGGTTATCCACACGCCCGGAAGTGATGGCATGAAGGAGCGGGGCCTCCGCTCCCCGTGACGGCTCCGGTCTCGCGGTCGAGACTGGGGTTGTCACACCAAACCCCACGACAAGGGAGGCCCCGATGACGCAAGAGTATGTGGGCATCGACCTGCACCGCAGACGGTCGGTCATCTATCGGATGGACCAGGCCGGGGAGAAGATCGACTCCGTCCGAGTCGACAATGAACCCAGCCGCTTCGCCAAAGAAGTCAGTGCCGCTCCGGCGGGCAGCGATGTCATCGTCGAGGCCACCTATGGCTGGTACTGGGCCGTCGATCTCCTGGCCGAGATGGGCTATCGGGTCCATTTGGCCAACCCGCACGGCAACGACTGGGGCCATCGGCGGGTCAAGAACGACGAGCGCGACGCCCGGGACCTCGCCGACTTGTTGCGCCTCGGGCGGCTGGCCGAGGCCTGGATCGCCCCGCCCCAGATCCGGGAGTTGCGCGAGATGGTCCGCTTCCGGCTCAAATTGTCCAACCTGCGCACCGGCCTCAAAGCCCAAGTCCACGCCGTGATGGCCAAGAACGGCATCCTGCCGTGTCGGAACGACATGTGGGGCCCGGGCGGGAGCGCTCAGCTCGACTCGCTCGAGCTCCCCGCCGCCTACTTCAACCGCATCGCCGTCCTCCGAGACCTCGTCGAGGCCTACGACCGCGAGATCCTCTTCTTGGACCGCGACATCCACCTCATGTTGAGCGATGACGCCGCCTACTACGCCATCCAGGCCATCTACGGCGTCGGGCGGGTCCTCGCCGCCGTCTTCGTGGCGGAGATCGGCGACGTGACCCGCTTCGACTCGCCCAAGGCCCTGTGCTCATGGGCGGGACTCACCCCCAAGCACCGGGAGTCCGACATGCACGTCCATCGGGGCCGGATCACCAAGCAGGGATCACGTATGGTGCGCTGGGCCGCCATCGAGGCGGTGGCCCGCTACCACGGCGGGGCGCCGTTCCGGGAGCGATTCGATGCGATCGCAGAGCGCCGGGGCAAGAGCAAAGCCAACGTGGCGATCGCCCGCAGAGTTCTCACGCTCGTCTACTACGGTCTGCGCGACGGCGAGATCCGCTGTCTCGCTGATCAAGAGGCGGCGTGACGCTCGGCACCCGACCGGATGCGTGCTCGCTAAACGGCATGACTCCCGCCCTCTAGGCGGCGAGCCGTCGAAGTGATTGAGCCCATCCGGCCGTGGCCGAAGACCACCATGCCGAGGAACCTCGGCGAAGACATGCCTCAGCAGCCGAGCCTGCTACAACAACCATCTCGCTGAGCGAGAGATCCTGGTGGCCTCACTCCGGCGCCCTGGCGCCGTCAAAGACATCCTGAGCAATTGTGGCAGCGAGGCGCCACGGCCTCAGGGTCGTTCGTCCTCGCGTCGCTGCGGGCGCTCCACCTTGACCCCAGAGCGCCTCGCTTCCGCGCGCTCGCACACAGGTCGTCACCGCACGCGCCGCACGCAGTTACAGGCAAAAGCAACCTCGCCGGCATTGACACGGCCCCGCTCCTTCAGACAGCCGCACGCAGTTACAGGCAAAAGCAACCTCGCCGGCATTGACACGGCCCCGCTCCTTCAGACATGCCGTTGGGTGGCAGGGGGATAATCGCCGATTGTCGGCTGTCCGTCGAGTCGGAAGTCACCACTAAGACCTGCCTCCGGCTCGGTTCAGGCGGCCACCTCGAAGCTGAAGGGAAGCTCCAAACGTCGGTCACCTTGCGTACGAGGTGCCTCAGGCACCTCGCCGGCTCCGGTACCGACGATGGACGGAAGTTGAGGGTGGGGGAGCTTGTTCAGGCGACGTCAAGCGCGTCAATGTGCGATTCCGGATGGCCGACGGGGCCAACGTGGTCCGCCAGCGGGGGACCCAAAGCGACTTAATAGGGCCCTTCGGCCCCTGTGTTCGATAAAGAGGTGCGTGACAATGGAACGATGGGGAATACATTTGACTGGGCGAAGGAAGGACTGCGGGCCACCGGCGCAACTGCGGATGTCCGTGAACTGGTGCAGTTGCTGGCCCGACACGGCGAAGAGGAGGGCGCCATCCTCAGTCGCTATCAACGCTTCGCTAAGGAGGCGTCCGCACCCGAGACACGCTTTCTTGTCAACCTCATTGTTGACGACGAACGACGGCATCACGGACTCCTTGTAGAGATGGCCAATGCCATTGCCTGGGGTCTAATCGACAAGAGTGACGATCCGGTCCTCCCTGACGGGACGCACTTGGATGCAGGGAAGGCAGCCTTAGCCGAAGAGACCCAAGGTCTCATCCGGGCAGAGAAGTGGGACCGCCTAGAGCTAAAGCAACTGCGCAAGAGCCTCCGCCCGTTGAGGAATACCACTCTGTGGGAGCTGGTCGTGGATCTGATGCTCCTGGATACCGAGAAGCACATTCGTATCCTCAAGCTCGTTGCCATGAACGCCGAAACCGGCTGATGCAGCGAACATCGGTCGGCTGGAACCAGCGACCCGGAAGCTTTGCCCGAATCCGACAGCGCAGTATGGTGCTATCTCGGGTACTGGGACGGTGAACTTTTAGACAGCGGTCTGACGCGAACCGTCCGGAAGACGAGTGAGTTCTCCCGGGACCGGCTCCTGAAGGAGCGACCGCCCGACCCCCGAATCCCCCTCCGTGCGTCGAAGGGGCTGCCCGCCGGCCGGCGGGTAGGTACGGGACCCAGCGGGAGGGCCACTGCCGGGTAGTCGGGCAGGTCTGAGATGAGGCAGCGGCACCGGATGCAGCGCCACCATCGAACCTGCGGCGGGTAGGTGAGTGCAACGAGATCGTGCACCCCCGACATGCGGCAGGTCCACGATGGACGCCAGAGCCTCATGCGTCGCTCTGGAGTATGAGCCATTTGCTAGGGCTGGCAACACCCGCCGCATCGGCGACCTTTGTGTAGGACACGACGGTGGCGGGTACAGAGGGTCGGGTCTCAGGCTGGCGATAGGCGGTGCATAAGTTCCTCATACTGGACAGGTACCAGGATGCTGCAGCTACATGAAGAGGACATGAAGAAGGGGTAGGCGCCGGACGAATCGAATACGCGACGACCTCCTGGAGCCGCCAGAGTAGTGCTGACTTCCGGCCCTACGCACCGGCACTTATCTGGCGCACCATGGGGACTGTGGATAGGAGTGCCTGGTTCGGGTCACGGTGGCCGGCCTCGCGCTTAGGGGCACTCCTCCCGCTAGGGATCACGATCACTGGACTGGTCGCTGGTGGCCTTCTCCACTGGGCAGGGCAAGGCACTCGAGGGAACCTGATCTGGATCATCGTCGCTGGTTGCGGCATTGCTCTATCCCTCTACTCGATGGCGGAGAGCCTCCTGCGAGGTCGGCTGGGAGTAGACGTCATCGCCATCTTGGCGCTGGTGGGCGCGGTAGCCGTCGGGGAATATCTGGCCGGGGCAGTCATCAGCGTGATGCTGGCCAGCGGCCGGGCCCTCGAAGGGTGGGCTGCCGGCCAGGCCCGCCGGGAGCTCCAGGCCTTGCTCAAGCGCGCGCCCAAGTCCGCTCACCGCTACCAGGACGGTGGCCTCGCCGTCATTGCTCTGAACGAGGTGGCACCCGGTGACCTGCTCCTCGTTGCCTCGGGCGAGGTGGTACCGGTGGACGGCTCCCTCGTCTCGGCTTCGGCCGTCCTGGATGAGTCGGCGCTCACCGGAGAACCACTCCCCGTCGAACGGACAGCAGGAGAACGGGTCCGCAGTGGCGTGGTCAACGCCGGATCGCCCCTCGACCTCCGAGCCACGACCAGGTCCGCTGACAGCACCTACGCCGGGGTGGTTCGGCTTGTCGCCGAGGCGGAGGGCTCACAAGCTCCGGTGGTCCGCCTGGCGGACCGCTACGCCCTGGGTTTCCTTGCAGTGACTCTGGTTGCGGCGGGCATAGCTTGGACTGTTGGAGGCGCGAGCCGGGCCGTGGCTGTCCTGGTGGTGGCCACACCGTGCCCGCTCATCCTGGCAGCCCCAGTGGCCCTCGTCTCCGGTCTCTCCCGGGCTGCCAAGCGTGGTGTCATCGTCAAAGGTGGCGCTGTGCTTGAACGCCTGGCCATCTGTACGACTCTGTTGATCGACAAGACCGGGACCATGACGGTGGGACACCCGGTGCTGATCGAAATCGTGTGTGCCGAGTCGGTACCAGCCGCCAGAATCCTCCGGCTGGCTGCTTCGCTGGACCAGGTCTCTCCCCACGTCCTGGCGAGCGCCGTGCTCCAGTCAGCACTTGAAGCGAAATGCGAACTGTCGCTCCCAGAGAAGGTGGAGGAAATCCCCGGCCAGGGCATCCGGGGGACGGTGGCCGGACATCGGGTGGCGGTCGGGAAGGCGTCGTGGACAGGGGTAACCGGTGCACCGACTTGGGCCCGCGCCGCACGTCGGAAAGCACATCTCGACGGCGCTCTTACTGTCTTTGTGGGCATCGACGGGGTCCCAGCCGGTGTCCTGATATTCGATGATCCCTTGAGGCCGGATGCTGGCCGGACCCTTCGTTTCCTTCGAAAGAACGGGATTGCTCGTATCGTGATGGTGACCGGCGACCGGACCGACGTGGCCGAGACCATCGGGGCGGTCATTGGAGTCGACGAGGTGCTAGCCGAGCGTTCCCCGGCCGAGAAACTCGACGTCGTGAATCTCGAGACGCATCGGGCTCCGACCATGATGGTCGGCGACGGCATCAACGATGCACCCGCACTCGCTCTGGCCGATGTCGGAGTGGCGCTTGGGGCCCGAGGGGCTACCGCTGCGTCCGAAGCCGCTGACGTGGTGCTCACGGTGGATCGCCTTGACCGTCTGGGAGAGGCAGCAGCGATTGCCCGGCGCACCAGGCGTATCGCCGTGGAGAGCATGGTGGCCGGCATGGCCCTCTCCTTGGCAGCCATGGGAGTCGCTGCCGTCGGTCTCCTCCCCGCTGTCTGGGGCGCGATCCTCCAGGAGGGTATCGACGTGGCCGTCATTCTCAATGCACTTCGAGCCTTGCGCGATGGAGAGGGCGAAATCCGACTCGACGAGGAGGACTCGTTGTTGACTCAGCGGTTCCAGGAGGAGCATGTGGCCGTCCGGCGAGGAATCAGTCGCATCCACGAAGTCGCTGATGCTCTTGGCTCGCTCGATCCCAAGGCTGCCCTGCAAGAGGTGCAGGGTGTGTATCGGATGCTCACCGAGGAGATCCAGCCTCACGAGGAAGCGGAGGAACTTGAGCTCTATCCAGCGCTCGGCCGCTTCTTCGGAGGACGGGATCCGATGGCAACGATGAGTCGAGCCCACATCGAGATCACGCACCAGATCCGCCGGCTGGGGCAGCTCCTCGACGACATCGGGCCGAACCGGGTCGACGAGGTCGACCTGACTGAGTTGCGGAGTCTGCTCTATGGCCTCCATGCCATCTTGAAGCTGCACACTGCTCAGGAGGACGAAAACTACCTTTCGCTCGGTGACAATCCCCAACCGGAGCGTCGTGTGCCTCAAGCACGGTCACATTCCGCATCGTCAAGCTCGGCGGTGACCGGTCCAAGAAGCGCCGCCAATTGATGAACGGCAGAAAGCAAACGGCTGCCAACAACACAACCTGGAGAGCGATCGACCAAGGCGATCCAAAGATCTGTCCCAGGACATTCCCGAGTTGTTTGTCCGCCAACGTGGCCACGGCTCACGTAGATCGAGTAACTAACCACCCGACCAAGGAAGAAGGCCAGTGTCAAGAGGCCGAGGGGCAAATCGAGCAGGCCCGCAGCCAGGAAGAGCTGGGCCGATGGCAGTGGCGACACCACAAAGAGCCCGAAGAGAGCGATCGCCCCCACCCGCTTCCGCTCGATCAACGCTCGGGCGTCTTCCAGATTGTCCTTCAGCCGGCGGGGCATATGACCCTTGAAATGGCGTGCACCCCGGGCCAGGAGGTACCGGCCGCTCATGGCGGCCACGGCACCGAGCACCACAAGGGCGATTGGGTTGAGGTGCCAGTGGAGCCGGGTGAAAACAAGCACGGCCCATGTCGGTGGACCGAATGCCGGCAGGAGATTGATCCCGAAGACGATGGCAAACAGAGCCAGGTACTGCACGTCGCGACCCTATGGCGTGTCGTGGTGGGCTGGTGGATACTCCTGCAATGCTCCGAGAGTATTGCCTCCTGCAAACGACAATGGCGCGGCCTCGCCTCAAGACAACCACAACAACAAAGCGGCTCCGGAGCCCAGGATTCGCGAGTCAAGGCTCCCAGCGAGGGCCCGCACCCCAGAGCCAGGACCCCAGATGAGCCTGTGACGTTTGGCCCTGTCGCTGGCAAACCCATCGGTGCCACCATCAGTCTGATGGAGGTTTGAAGGGGGTTCGATGAGTGACGCGAATGTGAACAAGCCACGTTCAGGCAGCGGTGTCGCCCGCCAAGGCGGGGCAGGCGGCATCTGGTTCCTTGGGTTTATCGGGGCGCTCTGCTACTACCTGCACACGCACTCTGGGACCTTTTGGCTTGTGCTCTTGGCCTTCATGAAAGCCGTCGTGTGGCCCGCCTTCGTTGTGTACCACATCCTGACACTGAAGTGAATGCTGAGAATGTCCATATGTCATCGGGCGCCCCCGAAGGGTCGCGTCCTGATCGCTCTAAGAGGGAGCCCGTTCTCCCAGGCGATCCGGGGGTCAACCCCGAGTGCGTCGCTGGGTTGGGATGTGGGGACAGAGCAGTTGTGAGACTCGTTTCGGACGCCAGTTGGCCTGAGGCTGCTGGATCGGCATCTGTGGCCATGGTTTTGTGGAGGCATGGTCGACGAATCAGAGCGCCTCGGTGATGCTCACGGCGAGTGGTACTACTGCTTCGTGCACAAGAAGGTCGAAAGACCGAAGGTCGAAATACACGACGGGTGCAGTCATGTGGATCGAATGGGGCCCTACCCCACGAGGGTGGACGCTGAGAATTGGCAAGAGCGAGTCGCAGCTCGGAACGAGGAGTGGGACGACGGCCAATAGGCCGCCCACAAAGCGCACCCAGAAAGTGCCGATGGGCAGCCCGGATGCGCCTGGTTGAGAGCAGGGGAATCCGTCTCCGGGACTGACTTCGACTGGCTCAAGAGGCCACAACGAAGCTGAACGGCAGCTCCAAACGTCGGTCACCTTGCGTACGAGGCGTTTCAGGCACCTCGCCGGCACCGGACCCGACGTTGCGCTGAAGGAGAAGCAGCGGGTGGGGGAGCGGAAGCGGGAGTGGGGTCCGGAATGGCCTGGGTGTCCCACCGACCCGGCGTTGTGGGGCAGGAAAGCCGTCCGGAGCTGAAAGGGCCATTTGACCCTAAACAGTGCCCGATGTCCTCCGTAGGATCGAATCACGGCCTGCTTGTGCAGCCGGGCTGACGGATAGAGGGCGGATTCGATTTGGAAGGACATCGAGACTGTCCAGCGGACTTCCAAATGGGAGTTCGGCGACGGGAGTTTAGGTTGAATGGAAGCGACGGGGAACGAAGATTTCCAAGAGGCCGAAGCCAAGGGGAACCAGGGACCGGCCAAGGGCCCCCGGTGGCGGCGGATCACCTCGTGGGTGTTGCTGGTGCTGGCCTGCCTGCTGGCCGTGGTGTCGGTGGTGGTGGTCTTCGCTCGGAACCAGCTGCTCAACACCGACGCCTATGTGAAGACGATGGCCCCGCTGGCCTCCGATCCGGTCATCCAGACCCAGATCGCCACCCGGGTGAGCGAGGAGTTGATCGCCCGCACCGATCTGAATCAGCGGGTCAAGAACGCCCTGCCCCCGAAGGCGGGCTTTCTGGCCACACCCATCACCTCAGAGGTCAAGAACACCACCTACTCGATCACACTGAAAGCAGTCCAGTCACCGCAGTTCGAGAAGCTCTGGGTGGGACTCAACCGGTCGTCCCACAAGCAGCTGGTCAACGTGCTGACCGGGTCGACCCAGGGCGCGGTGAGCAGCAAGAACGGGAAGGTCACCATCGACCTCTCCCAGGTGGAACTGACCGTCAAGAAGGATCTGGACGCCAAGGGCATCACCGTCTTCGACAAGGTGCCGGCGGTGAAGGGGCTCAACTACGTCCTGTTCCAGTCCGAGGACCTCGTCAAGATTCAGCGCCTGGTCAACTTCCTCAACAAGTTGGCCATCGCACTCCCCATCGTTTCCCTGCTGTTGTTCGCCATCTCGATCGTCCTCGCACGCAACCGCCGACGCGGCCTGGTGCGGGCCGCCACCGGACTCGCCCTATCAATGGCCATCGTTCTTGTGGTCCTGGCCGTCATCCGGAACCAGTACCTGTCGGGAGTCCATCCGCCCCAGTCGCCGCAGGCCCAGGCGGCGGTCCTCGACATCGTGACGGCGACCCTGAAGAACACTCTACGGCTTGTCCTGCTGCTGGCCGCCATCACCGCCATCGTGGGCGTCGTGGCTGGCAACCGGTGGGTCCGGGCCAAGCTCAGCTCGCGGCGGATGCCGTCGTGGATGACCGGAGGGCCGGTCCACGACTTCGTGGCGCGCCACCGCACAGCCCTGCAGTGGACGGTCCTCGCCGTCGGCCTGCTGGTCCTGGTGATCTGGACCAACCCCACCACATTGGTTGCCGTGGTGGTGGTGCTCATCACCTTGGCGGTGGTGGGGCTGGTGGGGTTGTTGTCCGGGCGGGGTCAGCAATCGCCGGTAGCCAGCCCCAAACCGCATGTTTAGAACCTGGCTGGGTCTCGTTAGGACGTTTCTACCCCCCTGTCACCTATCCCCTCGCAACATCACACAGCGCCCAGGCCAGGATTCGGCGAACCTGACGGGGTTGCCACATTTCGGCCGCCCTTGGTCTCGTGAGGTTGCAGACGCGGGTAATCCCAGATCGCCGGGAGCGGGGCCGGCGGCCATCAGGTGCCTCCGAGCGGAACATCGGGGATACGGGTTGATCTACCAGAAGATGTCCGGAGACTCGATTTGAGGAGCGAGCGCATGACCTCGTGGCGATAGATCTGGTTTTACGAGATCCTTGGATAGTCCAAGGACCGAGCCCTTCGAAACTAGATCCGGTCTTGCAACTCCGAGGTGAAGCGATGGGCCTGGCGGTGTGTGAGTGGACCGACCCGCACCAGTTCCTGTCCCTTCTTGGTGTCGACAAGGACGTCGGCGTAACTGGCCAGCCAACGCCGCATATATGAGACATCGTTGACGCGGGGAATCGGGATCGACCGTTCCCTTCGGTTCAGCAGTCCCTTGCCGAGGAGCATCCGACGATCGGTTACAACGCAGGTATCCCGCTTCCGCCAGATCCCGTAGAGGCCGAGGCTGAACAAGTAGCGAGGCAACCGGACGAGGCGCGACGGCCTCACCACAAGCACAGATTCATCAGTTCTCAGTTTTCGGCCGCTCATTTCCCACCTCGCGATCAGACGCCTTCCGGAACGATATGACGGACAGCCACCTGGAGTCCAACAGACTTTGCGTGACGACGTGGTCTTCGCGCCCCGTCGGCGCCAACGCGTTGGAAAGGGCAGGACCACGTTGCGCTGAGTATTCTCGCGCGGCGATAGTAGGGTCCTCCAACCTAGCGGAAGGAAGAGGTGCGAAATGGCAGCGGACGACAAGGTTGTAATCGGCCAAACCCATGGCGCCGACGATCCCGAGTCCGTGCTGATCGGTTACCTGCTCGGAGTCGAGGGTCTGCGCGCTGGCAAGCAGGTCGTCATGTGGCTCACCAAAGATGGGATCTATATCGCTACCGAGGGCTATTCGGACGCACTCTCCGTGCCCGGAGCACCGTCCATCAAGGACCTTCACGCCGAGTACGTAGAGAAAGGTGGCCGCTTCTTCGCGTGTCCTGTCTGCGTCAAAACTCGCAATCTCGAATCGGCCGCCTGGGTGCCGGGTGCCGAAGTCAAAGGAGCACCGTCGGTCTACGAGTTCACCCAAGGTGGGGCCCTGGTTTTCAACTACTGATCCACCCGAACGCAGGTATCCCCGACATGCTGTTGTGGGGCAGGGGTAACCCGCCGATTGGGCTGTTCGGCTGGATCCAAAATCACCGCGAAGGCCTCCTTCGGCTCCGTTCAGGCAGCGACTTCGAAACTGAAGGGAAGCTCCAAACGTCGGTACCCTCGCGTGTGGGGCGCCTCAGCCACCTCGCCGGCACCGGTACCGACGACGTCGGCTGGTCAACTCAGGGTGCATCGACCGGGGCGTCAGGTATCCGCCCCCACTCGGCCCATGAGCCGTCGTAGACGCGGACGTGGTCTCGCCCGAGCAAGTAGGTGAACACGAACCAGGCGGTGGAGGCGCGCCCCCCGATGGTGCAATAGGTGATGAGCTCGTCCTCGTCCTCGACGTGTTCCCCGATAGTCGCGAAGATCCGACGGAGTTCCCGAAGGGGCTTGAATGCTCCGCGGTTGTCGAAGAGGTCCCCGATGGGTTGGTGAACGGCCGAGGGAACATGCCCAGCCCTGCCGCCGGGCTCCGACCCTCCTGAGGGCCAGAACCGTTCGCCGCGGTACTCGGCTCCGGAGCGGACATCGAGGAGCATGATCGAGGGCTTGCCGATCGCCTCCTTCACCGCCACATGGTCAGCCCGCAGACGTGTGTCCTCCTCCACCAGTCGGTAGTCAGTTGGTATGGGTCGCGGCGCGCCGGTGCCCGACGGATGACCTTCCTGGCGCCACGTGTCGCGTGAACAGTCCAGAATCCGTGCGTCCGTATGTCCGTAGAGCTTGGTGAGCCAGAACCCCAAGGCAGGGGCGTAGCCATAGAACACGACGATGGAGGCCGAGTCGATCCCCGAGCGCTCGAGGAGATGCTGGAATGCCGTACGGTCCAACAGGTGGTACTCGGAGTCCTTGAGGTCGGTGTATACGTTCCACAGCACCGCACCCTCCACATGCCAGTCGTCATAGGCCGTCGGACTCACGTCGATCTCGACTACCCGGATGCGGGGATCGGCAAGATGGGCGGCCAACCAGGCGGGGTCGACCAGCACCCCCCGTCGAGGTTCTGGCTGTCGTTGCCTCCATCGATCGTCGATGTCGTGCTCATTGCGCCTCCCAGAATTCGAAGATGGCCTCGCAGTGAGACAGTCGTACATCGACGAGATTGTTGCTACGTTGGCAAAACCTTGGCGGGCGGTGCTCGGGTGGGTGTGCTCGGACGAATGCAGGAGCTGACCCGGCAGCCCTGATGGGCGGAGACGGCTACTCGACCTGGATCCAGCTGAGCAGGTCCTTCTGACTCACCGTGTCGAGCAGGGCTGGATGGTCGGTGGCCATATGGCCACGGATCTGCGCCGATGACCTGGTCGTCACTGTCCGCACGGGCCACATACCCGCACTCACATCGAATCAGCTTCGCCATCGCACCTCCTTGGTGTCCTGATCAGCGTATTGCCACAATGTTGGCGTGACCTTGCCGTCGTCGTACCCGTCAATGCGGATCCAGATCTGCGGGCGACTGGCCGTCGAGCGAGACGGTCAGAGCGTCGAATCCCGCCTGCCCGGTCGACAGGGGCGGCTCCTGTTCACGTATCTCGTGGTCAATCGCCATCGTCAGGTGTCTCGCGACGAAATGGCGGAAGCGCTGTGGCTCGAACCCGACCCTGCCGCCATGGATGTGCGGCTCAATCCACTGCTGTCGAAGCTCCGCCGAGTGTTCGGTGCCGAGGTGATCGACGGTCGATCTGCCCTCCGACTGTGCCTCGAGGATGCCTGGGTGGACTTCGAAGCCGCTGTCGAGGCAATCCACCGAGCTGAGTCGGCCGTCGCCCAGGAACAATGGCGACGAGCCTGGGCACCCACATTGACCGCTCTCTTCGTCTCCGAGCGGGAATTCCTCTCCGGAGAGGATGCACCGTGGATCGATGAGGTCCGGCACCAGCTGAACGTCCTCCGCCTCCGTGCGCTTGAGTGCTACGCAGCAGCGGGACTCGGCATCGGCGGAACAGAGCTGGCCGCGGCGGTTCGGGCCGGCCACCAATTGATGCAGCTCGCACCACTGCGGGAGAGTGGGTACCGGTATGTGATGGAAGCTCTCGCCGCTCAGAGCAACCTCGCCGAGGCGTTGCACGTCTATAGCCAACTCAGCGAGCGCCTCCGGGACCAACTTGGCGTTTCGCCCAGCCCTGCCACCCGCGAGATTTACGAGCGGATCCTCGCCGCCACATGACTTCGATTTATTTGCCACGTCGCCGCCGACGGGTGTAGCAATCGAACGCGGTACGTGGTGGGGATCGCTCGGGAGGTCATGGTGTTACGACTCCGAAGCGGGCTCGTCCCGGCCGCGATTCTTATTTCGGCCACGGCTCTCCCAGTTGCGATGCCGGGCGGCGTGGCGGCGGCCATCGACCCGAGTATCGAGACCGCATGCCCCGGAACGCTGAGCGGTTCCACTTTCACTCTCACGGCCGACTGTGACACGACGGTACCGCTCACGATTCCAGACGGGGTCACCCTCAATGGCGCCGGATTCACGATCACCGCCCACGACGCCACCCCCGGGTCCTTCGACGGCTCCGTGCTGACCAACGCTGCCGGTGGGACGTCGATGAGCATCGAGAACCTGACGATCATGGGCACGGGGTTCACAAGACCACCCCGATCTTGCAGGGCCACGTTGAACGGCATCTTCTTCAACGGTGCGGGCGGGTCGGTGATCAACGTAACTCTCACGGGGATAACGGAGAACAGCAACTGTCAAGTTGGGCGGGCGATCGTCGCAACCGGAACTGCTGGTCAGACCCTCACGATCACCGGCACCACCGTCAGCGGCTACAACAAGAACGGGATCCAGGCGTCGGGGATGACCATGAACGTCTCGGGTAGCACTATCGGACCCCCCGCGTCCCTGCCCACGAGGACCACCGGTCAGAACGGACTGGTCTACCATAGGCGGTGCCACGGGCACGACCTCGGGCAGTACCATCTACGGCAACGGCTACGGCGGTGTCATGAGCTCCAACACGGCCGTGCTCCTATTCGGGGCGACCAACGTCACCTTGAGCGGCGACACGATCACGGGCGCCGGGACCGACATCGGCGTGGCCGTGGCCGCCGACAGTACCGGCGTCATCATCGACGGAAATCAGATCGGACGGACCGCCCCGGACGTGGCCGACAATTTCGGCTTCGGAGTGGAGGTGGATTCTCCCAGCTCGACCGCGACGTTGAACTGCAACGCCTTTACCGGCTGGAACACCGACATTGTCGGCGGGACGCAGACTGAGACTGATTGCAAGGAAGCGATCCCCCCCGCTGAGGCCGACCTCGGCTACTGGCTGGGCGCCGCCGATGGGGGAGTCTTTACCTTCGGAGCGGCCACCTTCCAGGGCTCGGGGGCAAACACCCACCTCAACGCCCCGGTGGTGGGCATGGCCGGCACCCCGGCCGGCGGTTACTGGTTGGTCGGCTCCGACGGCGGCGTGTACTCCTACGGAGCACCATTCTTCGGCTCCTTGGGCGCCCACCCGCCCGCGGCGCCCATCGTCGGCATGGCCGCGACGCCAGACGGTGGCGGGTACTACCTAGTGGGGGCAGACGGCAGCGTGTTCCCCTTCGGTGACGCCCATTCTCAAGGCTCCATGGCTGGCAAACCTCTGAATGCTCCGGTGGTCGGCATCGCCGTGACCTCGGACAACCTGGGCTACTACCTGGTGGCCAGCGACGGCGGCGTGTTCACCTTCGGCGACGCCCCCTTCCGGGGGTCCGTGGGAGGCAAACCGCTCAACAGGCCCGTGGTGGGCCTGGCCGTGGACATCGCCACCGGCGGCTACTGGCTGGTGGCGAGCGATGGCGGAGTCTTCACTTTCTTCGCTCCCTTCCTTGGCTCGACCGGCGCCATGCACCTCAACGCCCCGGTGGTCGCCATGACCGCCCGCGACGATGATCTCGGATACTGGCTGGTCGCCTCTGACGGCGGCGTGTTCTCTTATGGAACTGCGCCATTCCTTGGCTCGATGGGAGGTTCCCAGTTGAACAAACCCGTTGTCGCCGCGGCCTCTTTCGGGTGAGCGCCGAGAACGCGGTCCGCATCCCTCGCCCATAAGTGCCTGATTGAGACTTCTTGGCAAACGCTTCGGTCAGGGGCAGGCGGGCTGCGCATATCTGAGCAGAATCGGGCTGCTCAGGCGGCTATCACGAAGCTAAATGGGAGCTCCAAACGTCGGTCACCCTGCGTACGGGGCGCCTCGATCATCTCGCCCCCGCCCACGTAGAGACCCACATGGTCGACCGTGGCGGGACCGTCCCCGAAGAAGATCAGGTCACCGGGCTCGACGGCGGAGCCGGGGGGGACGGCCGGCCCGGCGTCGAACTGCTGCTGGGCCACCCGGGGAAGAGCGATCCCGGCGGCTCCGTAGGCGGCTTGCGACAGCCCCGAGCAGTCGAAGCCACCGGGCCCGGTGCCGCCCCAGAGGTAGGGGGCGTTCAGCTGGCGGGCGGCGAACGACAGGGCCGCTACCACCGTGCCCGAGGCAGCCGGGTCGGCCTCGAAGCCGAGGGCCAAGGTGAGGACCGTGTCGGCGTAGCCGTCGTCGTGGTTGTAGTCGAGGACGGCCGCCCGCAGGGTGGCCGGCGAGCCGGCACCGTCGGCGCAGAGCAGGGCGGCGGCGGTGTAGACCGCGTCGACCGGGTCGTAGGGGGAGGCGGGACGGGCCCCCGACGGCCCGACGGTGGCATGGGCGGCGAAGGTGGACGGCTCGAATTGCATCGGGCCCTCGGCCCCGGCCGGGTTGGCTCCCGACCAGACGCCGGGTGCGTTCGACTGGCCGCTGCCGCTTTCGACGGTGCCGACCGCGGCCAGGACCGACCAGGACAGCCCCGGACAGGTGGTGGCCGCCTGCTGGTAGAGCGTCAGCCAGCCCGGCGGGAGGGCCGCGCCGGGCCCGATGCCCCCCGAGCCGGGAACGCTCGGGTCGGGGGTGGCGGGGTCGCTCACCCCGGCCCCGCCGGTGGCCACGATCACCACCAGCACGGGCAGGGCCACCAGTGCCGCGGCGGCCAGGAGCGCCGCGGCCAGCCATTTGCCCATGGCACTGCCTCTCGGTGACGGTCGGTCGACGTGAGCGACTCGCTCAGAGAGGACGGCGGCCGGAGCCGGCCGAAGGGCAACCGGGTCCGCCGGGCCGGACCAGTAAACCACCGGCCGAGTGCGGTGACAACGGATGACGGGCGAGGCCGGGGTCTAAGCTCGACCATCCGGGTGGGCCGGCGTCGGACCGGGGAGGATCCATCGTGCTCAGTACCATGCAGGACGCTCCGCTGTTGATCAGCGGGATTCTCCGGCACGGCCAGGACGTCTACGGGGACAGCCGGGTCATCACCATCGTGGGGCCGGCCGGCGAGTCGGTGGAGGCCACGTTCGCCGAGGTGGCATCCCGGGCCGAGCAGCTGGCCAAGGCGCTCGAACGGCTGGGGATCGGTGACGGCGACCGGGTGGGCACGTTCCTGTGGAACAACCAGACCCACCTCGAGGCCTACCTGGGCATCCCGGGGATCGGCGCCGTGCTCCACACCCTCAACCTCCGGCTGTTCCCCGAGCAGCTGGCCTTCGTGATCAACCATGCCGAGGACCAGGTGATCATCGTGGACGCCACCCTGGTGCCGCTTTTGGCCCGGGTCCGGGACCAGCTGACCACGGTCAAGCACATCGTGGTGGCCGGCCCGGGGGACGCCGACGCGTTGGGCGACACGATCGCCTACGACGACTGGCTGGCCGCCGAGGAGCCCGGCTACGAATGGCCCATCTTCGACGAGCGCCAGGCCGCGGCCATGTGCTACACGTCGGGGACCACCGGCAACCCCAAGGGCGTCGTCTACAGCCACCGGTCGACCTATCTGCACACGCTGGCCATCACGTCGGGGTCGTCGCTCGGCATCAACGAGCGGGACCGGGTCCTCTCGATCGTGCCCATGTTCCACGCCAACGCCTGGGGGACCCCTTACGGCGGGTTCCTCACCGGGGCGGACATGATCATGCCCCAGCAGTTCCTGCAGGCCGAGCCCTTGACGGCCATGATCGAGCGCCACCGCCCGACCCTGTCGGCCGGTGTGCCCACCATCTGGAACGACGTCTTGCGCTACGCCCAGACCCACGAGGTGGACCTCTCCTCCCTCCGGATGATCACTGCCGGGGGGGCGGCGGTCCCCCGGCAACTCATCGAGCGGTTCCAGGAGGAGCTGGGCATCGAGATGATCCAGGGCTGGGGGATGACCGAGACGAGCCCCCTGTGTGCCCTGGCCCTGCCGCCGCGGGGAACCTCACCCGAGGAGGAGATGGACTGGCGGGCGAAGACGGGCCGAGTGGTGCCCGGCGTCGAGGTCCGGGTGGTGGGCGAGGACGGCTCGGTCCTCGGGAACGACGGCGTGTCGGTGGGCGAGTTCGAGGTACGCGGGCCATGGATCACCGGCTCGTACTACAAGGATCCCTCGCCCGAACGATTCCACGACGGCTGGCTCCGGACCGGTGACATCGGGTCCCTGGACGGGCGGGGCTACATGCAGATCAGCGACCGGACCAAGGACGTGATCAAGTCCGGCGGCGAGTGGATCTCCTCGGTCGAGCTCGAGAACGAGGTGATGGCCCATCCCGGCGTGGTGGAGGCGGCGGTCATCGCCGTGCCCGACGAGCGCTGGAGTGAGCGACCGCTGGTGGCAGTGGTGCTCGAGTCTGATACCGCGGCCGGGGCCCCGGAGCTGCTCGACTTCCTGAGCGGCCGGGTGAGCCGCTGGTGGCTCCCGGAGCGGTGGGTCTTCGTCGAGGAGGTGCCGAAGACCAGCGTGGGCAAGTTCGACAAGAAGGTGCTGCGCGCCCGCTACGCCGAGGGGGCGTTCGACGTCGTCGAAGTCGAGACCAAGGCCGACCGCTGACGGCGTGGCCGCCGACCCGGTCGACATCGCCGAACGTCTGTCGGCCATCGCCGAGGAGCTGACGGACCTGTCCCTGGACCGCCTCCGACGGGCGAGCGAGGCCGTGCGATCCGGGGAGGGCCCCGACCGGAGTCTCATCGCCGAGGAGAAGCGCATCACCAGGGCCCGTCGCGCCGTCGAGCGCGCTGCCGCCGCGTTGGGCGGCCCCGACGCGCCGATGGCCGGTGCCGACGACGGGCCGTGACGTGGGACCGGGCTAGTCGATGGCGTTGAGGGCGTCGATCAGCTGGCGCAACCGGCCGTAGTGGACCTTGTCGAACCGGAAGACCAACCGGGCCAAGTCGAGGTGGTCGCCGGTGGCCCGTTCGGGGGGAAGGGGCTTGGACAGCCGCATCCGGCCCCGGGCCACGATGTCGGCGAAGGTCGTGTTGAGCTCGGCCAACCCCGCCGGGCCGGGTGGGCGCTGGAGGCGGAGGACGAGAAGGTCACCGACCCAGCGACAGGAGTGGTAGTTGCGGTAGAAGCGGAGCAGTTCGTCGGTCGCCTCGCCCACGTCGTCGGTGACCAGGAAGAGCGACCGGTCGTCGGAGGAGACCAGACCGCGGGGCTCGACCTCGTCGGCGAGGAACTCGCTCCACGACCGCCAGTAGGTCCCCCCGGGGAGGTCGAGCATCACCACGGGGGCCGGCTCGGCTTTGCCCGTCTGGAGCAGGGTGAGCAGCTCGTAGCCCTCGTCGAGGGTGCCGAAGCCGCCAGGGAGCACGACGTAGCCGTCGGACTCCTTGATGAGCATCAGCTTGCGGGTGAAGAAGTAGCGCATCTCCACCAGCTTCGGATCCTGGGCGATGAAGGTGTTCGCCCCCTGCTCGAAGGGGAGGCGGATGTTCACGCCGATCGACCGGTCGCGGCCGGCGCCCTCCATGCCGGCGGCCATGATCCCCGGGCCGGCGCCGGTCACCACCATCCAGTCGGCGGTCCCCAACGAGGCGGCCAGGTCCCGGGCCGACCGGTAGGCGGGGTGGTCGGGTTGGGTCCGGGCGGACCCGAAAATGGTCACCTTGCGACGCTGCCGGAACGGTCGGAAGACCCGGAAGGCCTCGGCCATCTCGGCCAGGGCCGAATCGGCCAGCTTGAGGTCGATGACCTCGGTGCGCTCGGCGGCCAGCCGGGCCACCGTGGCGAGCATGGACCGATAGAGGCGGGCCTGGGCCGCCGGTCCTCCCGGGGGCACCAGCCGGTCGACCCAGCGGTCCAGCTCGGCATCGAGGCCGACCGGGCCGTCGTCGGGTGGAGGGAGGCCCTCGGGAAGGGCATCTCGGGCGGCAAGGGCGTCGCCGGCGGGAGGGCCGGGACGGCCCTTCCCGGTCGACAGGCCGCCGGCCTCGGGGGCCATCGTCAGCCCGCGGTGGCGAGCACCGCCGGCCGGCTGTCATCCGACACCCGGCCGTACAGCGTGGTCCGCTGGGCCAACGGCCGTCCGAGTGGGGCGACGACGGCGGCGAAGCCTTCGGCGTCCATCATCTGGCCGTGGCTGGCCCCGGCCGCCCTCGAGATGTTCTCGTCCATGAGGGTGCCGCCGAGGTCGTTGACGCCGGCCCGCAGGAGCTGGCGGACCCCTTCGGGCCCGGTCTTGACCCAGCTGGTCTGGATGTTGTCGATGGCCCCGCGGTAGGCGATGCGGCCGACGGCGTGCATGAGCAACGTCTCGCGGAACGTCGGCCCGCGACGCGACCGCCGTTGGAGGTAGATGGGAGTGGCCATGTGCACGAAGGGGAGGGGGACGAATTCGGTGAACCCGCCCGTCTCGTGCTGCAGGCTGCGAGTGCGGACCAGGTGCCGCGCCCAGGAGCGCGGTTGTTCCACCGAGCCGAACATGATGGTCACGTTGGAGCGGAGCCCGACCTGGTGGGCCGTGCGGTGGGCCTCGAGCCACTCTTCGGAGTCGACCTTGTCCGGGCACAGCTCGCGGCGAACCTCGTCGTCGAGGATCTCGGCGGCCGTTCCGGGAAGGGTGGCCAGCCCGGCGTCCCGCAGCTGGGTCAGGTACTCGGCCAGGGGGAGGCCCGAGCGGCGCGCTCCCTCGGTCACTTCGAGGGCGGTGAACCCGTGGATGTGGATGCGGTCGGAGGCTTCGCGCACCGTCCGGACGACGTCGAGGTAGTAGTCGCCGTCGAACTTGGGGTGGATCCCACCCTGGAGGCAGACCTCGGTGGCCCCGCGGGCCTCCGCCTCTCGTACCCGGTCGGCCACGTCGCTGAGCTCCAGGAGATAGGGCCGGCCGCGCAGGTTGAGCGAGAGCGGGCCCTTGGAGAAGGCGCAGAAGCGGCACTTGAAGGTGCACACATTCGTGTAGTTGATGTTGCGGTTGACCACGAAGGTCACCTCGTCGCCCACCGCCTCGGCGCGAAGACGGTCGGCGGCGGCGGCCACGGCCCCGACGTCGGGCCCGCGTGCCCCGAAGAGGGTGACGATCTCGTCCTCGCCGACCGTGGCGCCGCCGAGCACGCCGGCCAGCACGTCACCGACGGGACCGCCGGCGGTCGGGATGGTGGCCACCGGGGGGCCGAGCAGATCGGGCGGGGCGGTCTCGCCGCCCGAGCACCAGGGATGGTCGCGGCCGAGCCCCTCGGCGTCGGACGCGTCGAGCACGGGGAAGCGCATGGCCTCGTCCAGCCAGCGACCGCCATCGAGGGCGAACTCCGGGTACAGGGTGAGGCGGGGGGCGAGCGTGCGGCCGGCCGCCTCGGTGGCCCGGCGCAGGGTGTCGAGCGCCGGCCAGGCCCGCTCGGGATTGACGTGGTCGGCGGTGACCGGTGAGACACCACCCCAGTCGTCGATACCGGCGGCCAGCAAGGGGGCCAGGTCGTCCGAGAGGTTGGGGGGAGCCTGGAGGTGGATGTCCGGGGGCAGCACCACCCGGGCGGCGGCGATGGTCCAGAGGAACTCGTCGTCCGGGCACGGCGGGGTGCGGTGCATGGCCGTGCCCGGCTTGGGCCGGAAGTTCTGGACGATCACCTCCTGGACATGGCCGTGGCGGCGGTGGCTCTCGGCGATGGCCTCCAAGGTGGCGAGCCGGTCGGCCCGCGACTCCCCGATCCCGACCAGCAGCCCGGTGGTGAAGGGGATGGCGAGGCGGCCGGCGGCCTCCAAGGTGGCCAGGCGCCGGGCCGGGTCCTTGTCGGGGGCCGAGCGGTGGGCGGCCAGTGCCGGGTTGACCGACTCGATCATCATCCCCTGGCTGGCCGTCACCGGACGGAGACGGAGGAGGTCGTCGAGCCCGAGGGCGCCGGCGTTGGCGTGGGGGAGGAGGCCCGTCTCCTCGACCACGGCCTGGCAGGCGGCCACCAGATAGTCGACCGTCGAGCCGTAGCCGTGGTCGTCCAGCCAGTGGCGGGCGGCCGGGTACCGGTCCTCGGGGCACTCGCCCAAGGTGAAGAGGGCCTCATGGCACCCGGCGGCCCGGCCGGCGCGGGCGATGGCCAGGACCTGGTCCAGGTCGAGGTAGGGACCGGCCAGGTGGGCGGGTGCCTTGGCGAAGGTGCAGTACCCGCATCGGTCGCGGCACAGCATGGTCAAGGGGATGAACACCTTCGGCGAGAAGGTGACGCGTGTCCCGTGGGCCTCGGCCCGGACCGCCTCGGCCCGCCCACGGAGCTCGGACAAGGGGAGCTCCAGGAGCGATGGCCCGGCTCCGGCCGGCGGCACGGCGGTGACCGCTCGGGTGGAGCCGGGGTCGGCGGTCATCGGCGACACCTTACCGGGGCCCGGCCACCTCCTCGTCGACCAGCCAGACGACGCGTTCGGCCGTGACCCGGGCGGCGGGAAGGTCCGTTCCGCCCATCACGCCCTCGAAGGCGGGCCGCCTGGCCGACCCCGACGCGGTGAAGACGACCAGTCGGGCCCGGGCGATGGCCGCCAGGGTCAGCGTGATCCGGTCGTGAGGGTTGTTGGCCCGCGGGTCGCGGCTGGCCATGACCAGCACGGCCGGGTCGTCTTCGGCCAGGGCGGCCGATCCCACGAAGAGTGAGGCGCAGTGGCCGTCGGGGCCGAGACCGAGGTGGACGAGATCGAAGGAGGACAGTGGCTCGAGCTGGCGCTGATAGGCCGAAGCGGCCTGGTCGGGAGTGCCCGAGCGGTACATCGGATGATCGGATCGGACGGGCCCGACCCGGCTGAGGAGGGCGTCGGTCACCATCCGGTGATTGGAGTCGGGATGGTCGGGGGGCACGCACCGCTCGTCCCCCATGTAGACGTCCACGCCCGACCAGTGGGGCTCCGGGGGGCCTTCGGCCAACCGCCGGTAGCAGCGCTCGGCGGTCGGCCCACCGGAGAGGAAGAGCGAGTACCCGTCCCGGGACGTGGAGCCCGCCAAGGCGTCGAGGACCAGACCGCGAAAGGCGTCGGGAACCGAGTCGACCCGGTCGACCTCTCCGTCGGGGGCCCGTACCGGGGTCACTGGGGGAGCTCGGCCAACCGTCCGCCGCTGAGCTCGAGGTCGATGACGGGATTGCGCCACTGGTCACCCGAACGCTCGACGAGCAGGTCGGCCATGTGCGGCCCCCACGAGCCGGCGGGGTAGGGGACCAGTGCGCCACCCGGCTCCGACCAGGCTTGGAGGTAAGGATCGACGATGCGCCAGGCCTGCTGGACCTCGTCGGAGCGGATGAACAGGGTGGCATCGCCCACGATGGCATCGTGGATGAGGCGCTCGTAGCCGTCGGCCGCCTCCACGCCGGCGAAGGCCTCGCTGTAGGAGAAGTCCATGGCCACCGATCGCAGGTGGAACTTCTCGCCGGGCACCTTGGCCCCGAACTCGAGGCTGATCCCCTCGTCCGGCTGGATGCGGAGGATGAGCGCGTTGGGCTTGAGGTCGCGGCTGGTGCGCTGGTCGAACAGGAGATGGGGCACCTGGCGGAAGGCCAGGGCCACCTCGGTCACCCGGGCCGGGAGCCGCTTGCCGGTGCGGACGAAGATGGGGACGCCCGCCCATCGCCAGTTGTCGACGCTGAGCCGCAGGGCCAGGTAGGTCTCGGTCTGGCTGTCGGGCGAGACGTCCTGCTCCTGCCGGTAGCCGAGGACCTTCTCACCGTCGATGAGGCCGGCCGTGTACTGGCCCCGCACCGCCCGGTCGACGGCCTCGTCCGGAGTGGGGATGTCGATGGCCCGCAGCAGCTTGACCTTCTCGTCCCGGATCCGGTCGGCGTCACTGCTGGTGGGCGACTCCATGAGGGTGAGGGCCAGGACTTGCATGACGTGGTTCTGGACGATGTCCCGCAGGGCGCCCGCCGTCTCGTAGAAGCCCCCGCGGTGTTCGACTCCGAGCTTTTCGGCCACGGTCACCTGGACCTCGGCGATGTAGCGCCGGTTCCAGATGGGCTCGAAGATGGCATTGGCGAACCGGAGGGCCAGGACGTTCTGGACGGTCTCCTTGCCCATGTAATGGTCGATCCGGTAGATCTGGCTCTCCTCGAAGGCCTTGTGCATCTGTTCGTCGAGGGCGATGGCACTGTCGAGATCGCGGCCGTAGGGCTTCTCCACCACGATGCGGGCGAAGCTGCCGTCGCCGGCCGGCTCGGCGCAGGCGTGGTCGGCCAGCGCCCCGGCCACCAGCCCGAAGACGCTCGGGATGGTGGCCAGGTAGTAGAGCCGGTTCCCACCGGTGCCGTCGACCCGATCGGCTTCGTCCAGGTGCTCCTTCAAGCGGGCGAAGGTGACCGGATGGTCGTACTCCCCGGCGATGTACTTGAACCGCCCGGTCAGGTCCCGCCATTTCCGGCCCGCCTCGGAGGTGGCCTCGGTGACGTGGGAACGGAACTCGTCGTCGCTCCACTCGGTGCGGGCCACGCCGATGAGGGTGAACCCGTCGTCGAGCACGCCCCGGTCGGCCAGCCGGGACAGGGCCGGCAGGATCTTCCGGGCGGTGAGGTCGCCGGAGGCGCCGAAGATGACCAAGGCCACCGGCGGGGCCTTCGACAGCACCGGCGAGAGCGAGCGGTGGTTGGCCGCGGCCGGCGGGGTGCCGGCCGGTGGGGCCGCCGGTGCCGGTCCGTCGGGGGGGCTCATCGGGGGGTGAAGGTTTCGCCGCCTTGCTTGCCGCCGGCGGTCACGAAGGCGTGGCCCCCGAACTGGTTGCGCAGGGCCGAGACCAGGCGCAGGCCGAAGGCATCGGTGTTCTGGGAGGCGAAGCGGGCGAACAGGGCCGAAGAGATCACTGGGGCGGAGACCCCGCGGTCGATGGCCTCGTCCACCGTCCAGCGGCCCTCGCCCGAGTCGACGACGACCGCTTCGATCTGGTCGAAGCCGGCATCGGGACGGAGCGCCCGCTCGGCCAGCTCGAGGAGCCAGCTGCGCACCACCGAGCCGTAGCGCCAGATGGAGGCGATCTCGTGCAGATCCAGGTCGAACTCGGGGGCCTGCGACAGGATCTCGAATCCCTCGGCGTAGGCCTGCATGAGGCCGTACTCGATGCCGTTGTGAACCATCTTCACGAAGTGGCCGGCCCCCGGCGGTCCCACATGGGCGTAGCCGCCTTCGGGGGCGAGCGCTTTGAAGGCCGGCTCGGCCACGGCCACCGCCTCGTCGGTGCCGCCGACCATCAGGCAGTACCCCTCGGTCAGGCCCCAGATGCCGCCCGAGGTGCCGGCGTCGACCAGG
Organism: uncultured Acidimicrobiales bacterium; assembly: GCA_963710495.1. GTDB lineage: Bacteria > Actinomycetota > Acidimicrobiia > Acidimicrobiales > RAAP-2 > Bog-756. The sequence goes on along the minus strand of CAVQAI010000009.1, from coordinate 83,637 downwards.
GCGACCCCCTCGCCGGCCAGCTGGTCGACGAGGGGGGCGGTCTCCTTGTAGTTGGAGTTCCCGCCGTCGATGATCACGTCCCCCCGCTGGAACAGCCCGGCCAGGGTGGTGATGGTCGAATTGGTGGCTTCGCCGGCCGGGACCATGACCCAGGCCACCCTGGGTGGGGTCAGCTTGGCGGCCAACTCCTGGAGGGTGGCGGCCGGTTCGGCGCCTTGCTGGGCGGCGGCTGCCCGGGCCGTGTCGGACAGGTCGTAGGCGACGACGTCGTGACCGTGGGCGATGAGACGCTGGGTCATGTTGGCGCCCATCTTGCCCAGGCCGACCATGGCGATCTTCATGTGACTTCCTCCGTCTCGTCGGGTCGCGCTGCTGACTGGTAGGTGGGCGGGCTCAGCCGCCCGTGGGTGCCGGTGCCGGGTCGGGGGACGGCTCAGTTCCGGGCGTGGAGGGCGTTGGCCTTGTCCGTGAGCTTCTGCAGGAGCTCGTCGAAGGACTTGGCGAAGGAGGCCACCCCCTCGGCTTCGAGCGTGGCGGCCACGTCCTCCATGTCGATGCCGGCCCTCCCCAGCTCGGCGACGAGCTGCTCGGCACTCTCGACGCCCGTGTCCACGGTGCGGGCCACGGTGCCGTGGTCGAGGAAGTCGGCGATGGTCCCGTCGGGCATGGTGTTGACCGTGTCCGGGCCGATCAAGGTGTCGACGTAGGCCAGGTCGGGGTAGGCCGGGTTCTTGGTCGAGGTCGACGCCCACAGCGGGCGCTGGCGCCGGGCACCCTTGGCGGCCAGCGCTTCCCACCGCGGGCCGGAGAAGCGCTCTTCGAACAGTTGGTAGGCGAGCCGGCCCTGGGCCACCGCCGCCTGACCGCGCCGGGCCCGCAGGGGGTCGCCTTCGGCCGCCACCGCTTCGATGCGCCGGTCGACCTCGGTGTCCACCCGGCTGATGAAGAAGGAGGCGACACTGGCCACGCCGGAGAGGTCGTCCCGGCCCGCCGCGGCCAGGGCCTCGAGACCCGACAGGTAGGCCTCGATGACCTCGCCGTACCGGCTGAGCGAGAAGATGAGCGTCACGTTGATGCTGTGCCCTTCGCCGATCATCTGGCCGATGGCCGGCACGCCCTCCGGCGTGGCCGGGATCTTGACCAAGGCGTTGGGCTTCCCGATGCGGTGGTGGAGGTCCCTCGCCATGGCCACCGTGGCGGCCGTGTCGTGGGCGATGGCCGGGGCGACCTCGACCGAGACGAAGCCGTCAGCCCCTCCGGACGAGTCGTACACCGGCCGGAAGAGGTCGAGGGCGTTGTTGATGTCGTCCAGGACGAGGTCCCAATAGGCGTCCTCGACCGACTCGGTGGCCACCAGGGCGGCGAACTCGTCGTCGTAGGTGTCCTGGCCCTCGATGGCCTTGGCAAAGATGGTGGGGTTGGAGGTGACCCCGCGGATGCCCTGGTCGACGAGGCCGCCGAGCGTGCCGTCCTCCAGCCAGTCGCGCCGCAGGTTGTCGAGCCACGGGCTTTGTCCCTGCTGCCGGTAGAGATCGTGGAGCTTGGTCATGGCCGTCCTTTCGCCCGCCGGTTGAGCAGGGCCTGCGCCTGCACAACCACGTTCTCGGGGGTGAAGCCGAACTCATCCAGGGCGATCTGGCCGGGCGCGGAGGCCCCGAACCGGTCGATGCTCACGCTGGCGTCGGCATAGCGCTCCCAGCCGAACGACGTCGCCGCCTCCACGGCCAGCCGCGGGACGCCGCCGGTTAGGACCTCGGCCCGATAGCCCTCGGGTTGGGCCTCGAACAGGTCCCACGACGGGAACGACACCACCCGGGTCCGCACGCCGTTCGAAGCCAGCCGGTCGGCGGCGGACAGGCAGACCTGGACCTCGCTGCCCGTGCCGATGAGCACCAGCTGCGGCTCGCCTTCGCTCTCGCGGAGCACGTAGGCACCCCGGGCCACGCCCCGGTGGGCGAGGTCGCCTGTCTCGGCCAGCACCGGGACGGCCTGGCGGGAGAGGATCATGGCCGTCGGCCCGTCCGCCTCCACGGCGATGCGCCAGGCCGCCACCGTTTCGTTGGCGTCGGCCGGGCGGATCACCCGCAAGCCCGGCATGGCCCGCACCGCGGCCAGCTGCTCGACGGGCTGATGGGTCGGCCCGTCCTGGCCGAGGCCGACCGAGTCATGGGTCCAGGAGTAGATGACGTGCACGTCCGAGAGGGCGGCGATCCGTACCGCACCGCGCATGTAGTCGCTGAAGACGAAGAAGGTCCCGCCCACCGGGAGCAGGCCGCGGTGGGCGGCCATGCCGGTCATGATCCCGCCCATGCCGTGCTCACGGATCCCGTAGTGCACGAGGCTGCCCCCGGGATTCTCGGCCGATTGGGGATCGGCGCCCTCCCAGGCCATACCGGTGTTGCCGGTCAGGTCGGCGCTGCCCGGCATGAGCCCGGGGATCTCGGCACCGACGGCGTCGATGCAGGCCTTGATGGCCTGGCGGGTGGCCTTGGGACCGTCCTCGGGGGCGAAGCTGGGGAGCTTCGACTCCCAACCGGGCAGACCGTGGCCGCCCAGGCCGGCCTCGAAGCGCTCACGGTCCCCGTCCCAGGTGGCCAACCGGCTGCCCCATGCCTCCCGCATGGCCTGGCCCCGGGGGATGCAGCGCCGGTACAGGTCGAGCACCTCGTCGGGGACCCAGAACGTGCGGTCGGGGGGAAGGCCGAGGATCTCCTTGGTCAGGCGGATCTCATCCTCGGGGAAGGGGTCGCCATGGGCCTTGGCCGTGTCGGTCAAGTGGGGGGACGGGTAGCCGATGTGGCTGCGCAGGATGATCAACGAGGGCCGCTCCTCGTCCGCCCGGGCCCGAAGGAGGGCCCCCTCCAGCGCGTCGAGGTCGTTGGCCGCCTCGCCGATGTCCTCCACGCCCCAGCCGTAGGCCGCGAAGCGCTCGGTGACGTTGTCCGAGTAGGACAGCTCGGTCGGACCGTCGATGGTGATGTGGTTGTTGTCGTAGACGTAGACCAGCCGGCCCAGGCGGAGGTGCCCGGCCAGCGAGGCGGCCTCGTGGGAGATCCCCTCCTCGAGGCACCCGTCACCGGCGATGACGTAGGTGTGGTGGTCGCACACCTCCGACGAGTAGTGCGTGCGCAGCCATCGTTCGGCGATGCCCATGCCGACGCCGTTGGCCACGCCCTGGCCGAGGGGCCCGGTGGTCACCTCGACGCCGGGTGTGTGGTTGTGCTCGGGGTGGCCCGGCGTCCGGCTTCCCCACTGGCGGAAGGAGCGCAAGTCGTCGAGGGTGAGCCCATAGCCGGTCAGGAAGAGCATGGAGTAGAGCAGGATGGAGGCGTGCCCGTTGGACAGCACGAACCGGTCTCGGTCGGGCCATTCCGGGTCGGTCGGGTCGTGATGCAGGACCCGGGTGAACAGCACATGGGCCAGCGGGGCGAGGGCCATGGCCGTGCCCGTGTGACCGGAGTTGGCGGCGCGCGGGGCGTCCATGGCCAGGCCCCGGATGACGTTGATCCCCAGCTGCTGCAGATCGGCGTCGGCGTCTGTTCCCGGGTGCAGCACGCGCTCGGTCATCGACGGCCACCCTACTGGCCGGGCCCGGCCGCGGCGCACAGGCAGGGAGGCCCTCCCGTCACCGGTCGGTGAACAAGGCCAGCGACGCAGTGAACCCGTGCACGAAGTTCCGGCCACCGACCGGGCCGAGCTCGCCGGCGGCGAAGAACCCGCCGACCGGTACCGGGCCCAGCGCATCCCTGAGGGTTGTCGCATCGTGGTCGGTCGTGTCGAACAGCCTGGTGCCGCGCCCGTTGCACGTGAACATGAGGGCACCGTCGGCCCGTCGGCCGCGGAGGAGCGACTCGAGCTCACCGTGGGCGGTTTCGGCGTCCCGCCGGTGGAACCGGACCGTGCTGCCCAGCGGGATGCGGTCGTCGACGGCCACCGCCCCACTGGCCCGGTCTGCGCCGACCACATTGCGCAGGAGGTAGTCACCCGGCCCGGGCTCGGCCAGGTGTTCGTCCACCAGTCGCCCCACCAGCAGCCCTTGAGCTTCGAGGCCGGAGATCTCGGCCGGGTCGAGCCCACTCTTGATTTGCTCCACCAGACAGTCCATGGCGGGCTGGCCGGCCACCTCGTAGATCACGTTACGGTCCGACCGGGTCACGGTGAAGGGGTGTCCGAAGGCCCGGCCGCCCTGCGACACCACAAAGGAGGCCTCCACACCGGCGCCGATGAGCACGCCCACTGCGCCCGAGCTGTGCAGCTGGTCTCCGAGCAGGAGCCGGGTACCTCCGGGGCCCCGGGCCCCCGAGAGGTTCCCGCCGATGACCGGCAGGCCGGGGGCCTCCCCTGCCAGCCAGCCCAGGAACTGGTCGGCGGGGAAGGTGAACGGGTCGGCCACCAGGACGAGGGCGGACGGCTCGAAACCGATCCGGGTCGGCCACCCGCCGAAGTGCCAGGAGTCGTCGGCCAGGCGGGTGGCGCTGACCGTCACCGGGGCGAGAGGCCCCACCCGGCCGGCCCACAGGCTGATGGCCGGGGTCTCCTCGACCTCGCGACCGGTTCCGACGGCGGACTCGGCGATGCCACCCATGACGGCCAAGGGGTGGAGCACCGAGGAGACGGTCCGGGCGATGTCCTCCAGGGCGCCGGCGTGGGGCCGGGTGGCCACGACCAGGGCCAGGTCGGGCCGGTCACCGAGGCTCTCGAGCACTGCTCCGGCAACCTCCCCGGTGGCTGCGGTGGCCACCGGGTGCTCGGACAGGGCGCTGGCGAAGGGCACGGCGGTTAGTCGCCGGGGGGTGCGAACCGGATGTCGAGCGAGCGGAGGTAGGTGTGCAACCCGGCATCTTGGATGGGGACCAGGTAGGCAGAGCGCCCGGACTCGTTGTGATGGCTGTGCCACAGGCCCGGAGGGGTGACGAAGGCCCCGCCGGGCTCCCAGTCGACCCGTTCGGGGTCGGCGATCGTCCCCTCGGCCGTCACGGTCGAACCGACCAGCGAGTAGCACCCCGGGGCGCAGTCGGTGATGAGGTCGAGGGCCACGCTCTGGTGGCGGTGCGGTCGCTGGACCCGCCCGGCCGGGAGCACCCCGAGCATGGCCCACAGCGTGTGGGTCACGGTGAGGGTCTGCGGTGTGGCGGCGTTGCCGAGCAGGACGCTGATGCGGTTGCGCTCGGAGGACCGAGGGTCGCGCTCCACCTCGGCCAGCCGGTCTCGGGCGGCCCGGCCGTCGAAGCGGGAGGGCTCGAAGCGGCTGGCCACCGCGGTGGCCCCGAGATAGTCGAGCAGGGGCGCGTCGGTCACCCGGTAGAGGACGGCATCGCCGCCGTCGCGGATGTGGTGCAGGGTCGAGCAGCCGGCGGGCAGCACGACGAAGTCGCCCGCCTCCCACTCGATCCGTCCGTTGGCCGGCCGCTCCGGCCGGGACGGGCGCTCGAAGTCGCTCCAGCCCCGGCCGCGCAGGCAGTAGTAGAGCTCGCTCGTCCCGGCCCCGGCGGTGTGGAGGGGGTCGTCGGGCAGGAGGACGACAAAGGAGGCGAGCAGCGCCGGGCTGGTGGCAGGGTAGGGGAGGCCGAGCTCGGTGGAGAGATCGAGGGGGACCAGCCGGGACCGTGAGCCGCCACCTGGCTCGGCGGCGAACCGGCGAACGGGCACGGGCGTGATGGCCCCGGCGGCCAGTGGGTCGACCGCGGCCGAGTACTCGTAGAAGCGGGCGTCGCCGGTCCAGTCCTCTGACGCCTCGCCGACGAGCAGGCCGGGGCGGAGGTCGGCGGTGGTGCCCGGGTCGGCCATGCCACCAGTATCGACGGTCGTCGGAGCGGTAGCTTCACATGGTGGCTGATCAGCGGATCCAGGTGCCTGCGGCCTGCGAGCTGACGCTCGGGATGACCTGTGTGGACAAAGCCGAGCCGGGACGAACGGTCTGGCGCATGCGGGCCGACGAGCGCTTCGCCAACCCGTCCGGGATCATCCAGGGCGGGTTCATCGGCGCCATGGCCGACTCGGCCATGGGCTCGGCGACCGTCACCTTCGCCCGGGCCGCCGGCCGACGGGTCTTCTCCTCGAACGTGGAGATGAAGACCTCGTTCATGGCTCCGGTGGCGGTCGGGGCTCTGCTCGAGTGCCGGGCGAGGGTGGTCTCCGGCGGTTCCCGGGTGGCGTTCACGGAGGCCGAGGTGGTCGACGACTCGGGCCGGGTCGTGGCCCGGGCCAGCTCGACCTACTTGTTCACCGAGCGGGACTGACGGCGGCGTCAAGGGGTCGCGCCGGCCGCCTTGCCTATAGTTGGTGGTGGGGCGGATCGAGCCGGTGGCCGGGTTGCCGGTGCTCGCCCGGCGTCTACCGAGGAGGACTGTGGCCCGAGGTCGAAACGGCAAGGGGAGTGGACGCCGTCCGGGGAAGGGACTGGGCGGACTGCGGACCAGCGGTGGCGAGGCCCTCCAGCTGGTCATCGACTACGTCAAGCAGGAGACCCTCGACCCGCTGAAGGGCCTCGGCCGCTACATGCTGTTCGGCGTGGCCGGCTCGGTGGCGCTGGCGATCGGATTGGTCGTCCTGGCCGTCGGCTTTCTCCGCCTGCTCCAGGGCGAAACGGGCACCACCTTCGCCGGCAATTGGTCCTGGGTCCCCTATGTCATCTGCACGGTGGCCGTAGTGATGGTTGCGGCCGCGGCCGTGTGGGCCATCAGCCGGGGCCAGGGCCGCACCCGACCGGAGAAGGAGACACCATGACCACGGCAACCGAGCGGATCACCCGGGACCAGATCGAGGCCAAGTTCCGCGAGATCACCGGTGAGGTGACCGACGAGGCCGAGTCGGCCCGATCGCAGCTGCTGACGGTCGGGTTGGCGGTGGGCGTGGCCTTCGTCGCCGTCGTGTTCATCATCGGCCGGCGCAGCGGGCGACGCCGGTCGGCCGTCGTCGAGGTCCGCCGGATCTGAGCCCGTGGACAACATCCTGCGCTACGTACAGCTCAAGGCCTTCGGTCGCGGCCTGCGCGGCTACCACACCGCCTGGCTGGTGGTCGGGGCCGCGGCCTGGATGATCAACCGGGCCCGCCACCAGAACGACGTGGTCTACCGCACCCTCCTCAAGCCGGGTGAGCGCCTCATCGTGACGACCACGCGGCCGGGTGACACACCGCCGCCGGACGACTGAACGCGGTGGGGGAGGGCGGCGACCGGACCACGCTGCGGGCGGGCGAACCGGTGCTGCTGGTCGACGCCAAGGGACGCCGCTATCTGATCACCCTCCGCCCCGGGGCGTCGTTCCACACCCATGTGGGCATCGTGGACCACGACCACCTCATCGGCCGTCCGGAGGGGTCGACGGTGCTCGGCAGCACGGGCCGGCGCTTCCTGGTGGTGCGACCGACTCTGGCCGACGCCGTCCTCAAGATGCCCCGGGGCGCCCAGGTCATCTACCCGAAGGACCTCGGGGCCATCCTCATGGAGGCGGACATCGCCCCCGGGGACCGGGTCCTCGAGGCCGGGGTCGGTTCCGGCGCCCTGTCCATGACGATCCTCCGCGCCGGTGCCGAGGTGGTGGGCTACGAGCTGCGCCAGGACTTCGCCGACCGGGCGACGGCCAACGTGGCCGCCCTGCTCGGTCCGGACGTGCCCTACCGCGTGGAGGTCCGTGACGTCTACCAGGGCATCGACGAGCGCGGGCTCGACCGGGTCCTGCTGGACCTCCCCGAGCCCTGGAGGGTGCTCGGCCACGCCGAGTCGGCCGTGCGACCGGGCGGCATCCTCTGTGCCTATCTGCCCTCGGTCAACCAGACCGCACAATTGCGGGAAGCCCTCGACCGCAGCAGTTTCGGCCTGGCCTCGACGGTCGAGGTGCTCCACCGGACCTGGCACGTCGAACCCCGTTCGGTGCGACCCGACCACCGCATGGTCGGCCACACCGGCTTCCTCACCACCGCCCGGCGGCTCCTGCCCGCGGGGGACGCCCCGAACCGGTGACCCGTGTCCGGGTGGCCATCGCCGGGGCGGACACCCGGCGGATGACCATGGATCAGCCCTGCTCGATGAAGATGCACTCCCCGGGGCACTCCTCGGAGGCCTCGACCACGGCGTCCTCCAGGTCGGCCGGGACGGCGGCCATGCCGCCCGAGCCGCCCGGTTCATTGCGCACGTCATCGCCTTCCTTGACATAGGCGAGCCCGTCGTCGAGCAGGGTGAACACCGCCGGCGCGATCTCCTCGCACAGGCCGTCCCCGGTACATAGATCCTGGTCGATCCAGACCTTCATCAGCTACTTCTCTCCTACGTCCTTCGGAGCCCGGGTGCGCCCGACCGACCGACCGGCTGCCCCCGGGGTCGCCGAGCGCCCGGCACCGCTCGGCACGTTCCGACTGCCATGCGACGTGCACCTACCCGTGCCGTGCGACGTGCACCTACCGACCATGCTATCGGCACGTGCCGCCATCGTAGCTGACGGCCCGTCAGATCGACCGGATGGGCCCGTTCCGGCCGGCCACGATGCGCATGGCCAGGAGGTGGGCCGGTGTAGGGTCGCCCAAAGGGGACCAACACGCGAGCGAGGTGATTCCGACGGCTGATTTCGACGACGTCCGGGACGACCACCGGCCGCCGGGGGCAGCGGATGACGACGATCTCGATGCGTTGTTGGTGCGCGCCCAGGCGGCCGAGGAGGAGGTCACCCTGCTGCGCCGCCGGCTCCAGGAGAGCCCCCGGCGCGTGCAGACCCTCGAGGAGAAGCTGCTCGAGACCAAGGGGCAGCTGGCTCAGGCCATCTCGCAGAACGAGAAGCTGACCTTCACCCTGCAGACGGCCAAGGAGCACGTGGCCGCGCTGCGCGAGGAGGTCGAGAAGCTCACCCAGCCGCCGGCGGCCTACGGCACCTATCTGGGGGCCAACGACGACGGGACCGTCGACGTCTTCTCCGGGGGGCGCAAGATGCGGGTCTCGCTCCACCCCGACATCGAGGTCGACGAGTTGGAACGCGGCAACGAAGTGGTCCTCAACGAGTCGCTCAACGTGATCCTGGCCCGGGGCGGGGAAGGGTCGGGCGAGGTCGTGGTGATGAAGGAGGTCCTGGAGGACGGGCGCCGCGCCCTGGTCTTCGGGCGGGCCGACGAGGAGCGGGTGGCCGAGCTGTCCGACGCCCTCATCGGGGTCAAGCTCCGGGCCGGCGACACCATCCTGATGGAGCCCCGCACCGGCCTGCTGGTGGAGAAGCTGGCGCGGCCCGAGGTCGAAGAGCTCGTCCTCGAAGAGGTGCCCGATGTGACCTACGCCGACGTCGGTGGACTGGACGACCAGATCGAGGCCATCACGGACGCCGTCGAGCTGCCCTACCTCTACCGCGAGCTGTACACCGAGCACCGCCTCCCGGCGCCCAAGGGCATCCTGCTCTACGGGCCGCCCGGATGCGGCAAGACGTTGATCGCCAAGGCGGTGGCCAACTCGCTGGCCAAAAAGGTGGCCGAGGTCACGGGCAACACGAACGCCCGTAGCTACTTCCTCAACATCAAGGGACCCGAGCTCCTCAACAAGTACGTGGGCGAAACCGAACGCCAGATACGGCTGGTCTTCCAGCGCGCCCGTGAGAAGTCGGAGGAGGGCGTCCCGGTCATCGTCTTCTTCGACGAGATGGACTCGCTGTTCCGCACCCGGGGCACGGGGATCAGCTCGGACATGGAGTCCACCATCGTCCCCCAGCTGCTGGCCGAGATCGACGGGGTGGAGACGCTGAAGGACGTCATCGTGATCGGCGCGTCCAACCGGGAGGACCTCATCGACCCGGCCATCCTCCGTCCCGGGCGCCTCGACGTGAAGATCCGGATCGAGCGCCCCAACGAGATCGCCGCCGCCCAGATCTTCTCCCGCTACCTGACCCCCGACCTTCCGCTCGATGTGGAGGAGGTGGCAAGCCTCGGTGGCGGGGACCCGGGCAAGGCCACCCAGGCGATGATCGAGGCCACCGTGTCCGAGATGTACCGCAACGACGAGGAGAACCGGTTCCTCGAAGTCACCTATCAGAACGGCGACAAAGAGGTGCTCTACTACCGCGACTTCTCGTCGGGGGCGATGATCGAGAACATCGTGCGCCGAGCCAAGAAGCTGGCCATCAAGCGGGTCATCGCCGGCGAAGCTCGCGGCATCCGCACCGTGGACCTGTTCGAGTCCATCCGACAGGAGTACAAGGAGAACGAGGACCTGCCGAACACCACCAATCCTGATGATTGGGCGAAGATCTCGGGCCGGAAAGGTGAGCGGATCGTGTACATCCGCACACTCATCAGCGATGACGAGGAAACCAAAGGTGGCAGATCCATCGAGCGGGTGGGTACCGGTCAGTATCTCTGAGCGTGGGTCGGGATAGGGTCGACCCATGGCCATCTCCAAGGTCTGCGGCATCGAGACCGAGTACGGCATCCAGGTCGTCCACGGTGACCCAAACCCGATCGCCGCGTCATCGGTCCTCATCAATGCCTACGCCCAGTACGTGGCGCGCCAACAGACCGGTTGGGACTTCGAGGACGAGGCCCCGGGGAACGACGCCCGCGGCTTTGCCCGGGAGGGCTCGATGCCACCTCAGGTCGAGACCCATCTGGTCAATACCGTCCTCACCAACGGTGCCCGTTACTACGTCGACCACGCCCACCCCGAGTTCTCGACGCCCGAGTGCCGCGACGCCCTCGAGTGCTTGCGCTACGACCGTGCCGGCGAGGTCATCCTCATCCGCTCGATGGAGGCCGCCGATTTGGCCAACCAGGACGGGTCGCGCGTGGTCATCTACAAGAACAACTCGGACGGCAAGGGAAACTCGTACGGCACCCACGAGAACTACCTCATGGACCGGGCCGTCCCGTTCTCCCGCATCGTGGCCGGGGTGACCCCGCACTTCGTCACCCGCCAGATCTTCGCCGGCGCGGGCAAGGTTGGCACGGAGACCGGCGTGCACGACGGCGTCGACGTCGACTACCAGCTGTCGCAGCGGGCGGAGTTCTTCGAGGAGCAGGTGGGCCTGGAGACGACGTTGAAACGGCCCATCGTCAACACCCGTGACGAGCCCCACGCCGATCCACACCGGTACCGGCGGCTCCACGTCATCGTGGGTGACGCCAACTTGGCCGAGGTGGCCACCTTCCTCAAGGTGGGCACGACCGCCTTGGTGCTCGCCATGATCGAGGACGACATCAGCGGGAGCCGGAGCCTGGCCATGGCCGACCCGGTGCTGGCCATGCACGAAGTGGCGCTCGATCTCACTATGTCGAAGCCGTTGGTGATGGCCGACGGCTCGACGGCCACGGCACTGGCGGTGCAGTGGGAGCTGTTCTCGCTGGCCCGGAAGTACGCCGAGGACCGGGGGCTCGAGTGCATGGGCGATCCCGAGGTGGCCGACGCCGTGCTCACCCGTTGGGAGGCCGTGCTCCACGGGCTCGAGACCGATCCCATGTCGCTCGCCCGCCAGCTCGACTGGGTGGCCAAGCTGCAGTTGATCGAGGCGTACCGGGAGCGCCACGGATGCGGGTGGGGCGACCACCGCTTGGCCGCCCTCGACCTCCAGTACCACGATCTGCGACCCTCGCGGTCACTGTTCGCCCGGCTGGACACCGAGCGCCTGGTGGACGAGGAGACGGTGCTGACCGCGGTGACCGAGCCACCCCGTTCCACCCGGGCCTGGTTCCGGGGCCAGTGCCTGAAGAAGTGGCCCTCGTCGGTGGTCACCGCCAACTGGGACTCGCTGGTCTTCGACCTCGGCACCGACCCACTGCGGCGCGTCCCTATGATGGACCCTCTGAAGGGAACGGCCGAACACGTGGACCAGCTGTTGCAGTCGAGCGCGAGCCCAGCCGAACTGTTGGACCGCCTGAGCAGCTAGGAAGAGTAGGGGTGGCTGAGGACCATGGCTGAACGCGAACAGAAGAGACGGACCACCACCGAGCGGTCCGACGAGGTCGTCGAGGAGGTCCCGGCCACGTCGGCCACCGGCGACAAGCTGAAGGCCGAGTTGGACGACCTGTTGGACGAGATCGACGAAGTACTCGAGGACAACGCCGAGGAGTTCGTGAGGAACTACGTCCAGAAGGGCGGCGAGTAGCCCCGGTGCCGCTACCGCTGTTCTCCACAACTGAAGACCCGGGGCCCGATTTCGCCGAACTGATCCGCCGCCTGCGCCTTCCCGGGCACCCGACCGCCGGCGTACCGGCCTCCCCGAGCGTCACCGAGGTCCGGCACGGGACGACCGTGGTGGCACTGCGTTTCGCCGAGGGCATCGTGATGGCGGGCGACCGGCGGGCCACCGAGGGCAATGCCATCGCCCACCGGGCGATGGAGAAGGTCTTCCCGGCCGACCGCTACTCGGCGGTGGCCATCGCCGGGGCGGCCGGCCCGGCTGTGGAGATGGTCCGGCTGTTCCAGACCCAGCTGGAGCACTACGAGAAAGTCGAAGGGGTGGTCCTCAGCCTCGAGGGCAAGGCCAACCAGCTCGGCCAGATGGTGCGCGAGCACCTTCCCATGGCCATGCAGGGCCTGGCGGTGGTGCCCCTCTTCGCCGGCTACGACCTGGCCCGGGGGACCGGCCGGATCTTCACCTACGACGTCACCGGCGGGCACTACGAGGAGACCGAGCACAACGCCACCGGGTCGGGCGGACGCGACGCTCGCACCACCATCAAGCTCGGCTACCGCGATGCCATGGCCCGGGACGACGCGGTCGAGCTGGCCATCGAAGCGCTCTACGAGGCGGCCGACGAGGATTCGGCCACCGGCGGCCCCGACCTGATCCGGGGCATCTACCCGCTGGTCGCCACCGTCACCGCCGCCGGGTTCACCGGGGTCAGCGAGGAGGAGGTCGCCGAGCGCTTCGCCGCACTGATCGAGCGGCGCCGGGCAGAGGGTCGTCAGCCATGACCATGCCCTACTACGTGGCCCCGGAACAGGTCATGAAGGACCGGGCCGAGTACGCCCAGAAGGGCATCGCCCGGGGCCGCTCGCTGGTGGCATCGGTCTACGACGCCGGTATCGTGATCGTGGCCGACAACCCGTCGCGGTCGCTGCACAAGATCAGCGAGATCTACGACCGGATCGCCTTTGCCGGCGTGGGCAAGTACAACGAGTTCGACCAGCTCCGGGTGTCGGGGATCCGCCACGCCGACACCAAGGGATACGCCTACAGTCGCGAGGACGTCGACGCCCGGTCCCTGGCCAACCTGTACGCCCAATATCTCGGCCAGGTGTTCACCCACGAGATGAAGCCGCTGGAGGTCGAGATCCTGGTGGCCGAGCTGGGCACCGGGCCCCGTCCGCCGCAGCTCTACCACATCGCCTACGAGGGGACGATCACCGACGAGGACCGGTACGCCGTGCTCGGGGGCGAGACCGAGGCCATCGCCGAGCGCCTCGAGGAGCGGTGGACGGAGGGATGGTCGCTGGAGGCTGCGCTCCGGGCGGCGGTCGACGCCCTGGCCGGCCCGGACCGCACCCTGGCCGGCGCCGACCTCGAGGTGGCCGTGCTGTCCCCGGGCAACGGGCGCCGGGCCTTCCGCCGACTGGTGGACGGGGAACTGGAGTCACTGCTGGCCTGAGCGGCCCACGTCACGGCGATTCGTGGCACCCGCTCCTTCTCACGGTACCGTGAGAGACGTGGACAAGCGGATCTACGGCTTGGAGAACGAGTACGGGGTCACCTGCACGTTGCGCGGCCAGCGGCGGCTGAGCCCCGACGAGGTGGCCCGCTACCTGTTCCGCCGGGTGGTCAGCTGGGGTCGCTCGTCCAACGTGTTCCTCGAGAACGGGGCCCGGCTCTACCTCGACGTGGGAAGCCATCCCGAGTACGCCACCCCGGAGTGCGACGACATCGCCGAACTGGTCGTCCACGACAAGGCGGGCGAGTGGATCCTCTCGTCGCTGGTCGAGGGAGCCGAGGCCCGACTCCGGGAAGAGGGGATCCGGGGCGACATCTACCTGTTCAAGAACAACACCGACTCGGCCGGCAACTCCTACGGCTGTCACGAGAACTACTTGACCAGCCGGCGCGACGACTTCGCCCACTACACCGAAGTGCTCATCCCCTTTCTGGTCAGCCGGCAGGCCTACGCCGGGGCGGGCAAGGTGCTCCAGACGGCCCGGGGCGCGGTCTTCTGCCTCAGCCAGCGAGCCGAGCACATCTGGGAGGGCGTCTCGTCGGCGACCACCCGCAGCCGCCCGATCATCAACACCCGGGACGAGCCCCACGCCGACGCCGAGCGGTACCGGCGGCTCCACGTCATCGTGGGGGACTCCAACATGAGCGAATACGCCACCTTCTTGAAGGTCGGGGCGACCAGCATCGTGTTGCGCATGCTCGAGGACCCCTCCACCGTGATGCGGGACCTCACCCTCGAGAACCCGATCCGGGCCATCCGGGAGATCAGTCACGACATCACCTGCCGGCGACCGGTCCGGCTGGCCAACGGCCGCGAGATGAGCGCGCTGGACATCCAGGGCGAGTATCTCCAGCGCGCCATTCGCTACCGGGACCGGCAGGGCCTCTCTCCCCAGGAGGACCACGCCCTCGACATGTGGGAGCACTGCCTGAAGGGTCTCGAGTCGGACCCCCTGTCGTTGCACCGGGAGTGCGACTGGGCGGCCAAGTACCGGCTCATCGACCGGTACCGGCTCCGCCACAACCTGTCCCTGCACCACCCCACGGTCTCGCTGCTCGACCTCCAATACCACGACGTCGACCGGTCACGAGGTCTCTACTACCGATTGCAGAACCACGACCAGCTCGACCGCATCTGCGACGACGTCGACATCGGTGCAGCCATGTCCACACCGCCCCAGACCACCCGAGCTCGGCTGCGGGGTGAATTCGTCAAGAAGGCCAAGGAGCGGCGCCGCGACTTCACGGTGGACTGGGTGCACCTCAAGCTCAACGACCAGGCCCAACGGACGGTGCTCCTCAAGGATCCCTTCAAGTCGAAGGACGATCGGGTGGAGAAGCTCATCGCCGGCCTGTGACCGTGGGCACCCGGGGCGACCACTCCGTGTGCTGCTCGACCCGACCTCGGGCAACGCCTGCGGTAGCGTCCCATGATTGTGACCACGCCACCCCCCGGCCAGACCAAGGCGCTCAGCGCCACCCGGCTGCTGGCGGAGGAACGTGACCCGGCCGATGCGACCCCGAGCACGGATCGGGGGCGGGGCCGGCGGGCCGTCATCGAATGGGGGATCATCCTGGTGGCGGTGGTGCTCGGCACCGTGCTGCTCCGCACCTTCGTCGTCCAGTCCTTCTATATCCCCTCCGGGTCGATGCTCCCCACGCTGCAAGTCGGCGACCGGATCATCGTGGACAAGCTCAGCTACCGGTTCCACGATCCCCACCGGGGGGACATCGTGGTCTTCGCCCGCCCGCCGCTCGAGGACCAGGCTTACGCCGACTTGGTGAAGCGCGTGATCGGGCTTCCCGGCGAGACGATCTCCTCGCAGAACGGCGCCATCTACATCGACGGGAAACGGTTGGTCGAGCCCTGGCTGCCGCCCGGTTCGCAGAGCTACAGCGGCCCGCTGGCCGGAGGTGACGCACATCCCGAGTTCGACCTGCCCGGCCCGGTCAAGATCCCCCCGGGCGAGTACTACGTGATGGGGGACAACCGGAAGGACTCCGAGGACAGCCGGTTCTTCGGCCCCATCCCGCGGTCGCTCATCGTGGGGCGGGCCGTCGCGGTGGTGTGGCCGCTCGGGCATATCAAGGGCCTTTGACGCGCCGGTGACCCGGGGGTAGTCGAGTAGCCTCGCCCTCTGGTGCCACCCGACCTCCAGGACCGTGACGTCGGGCACCCGGCCGACCCGCCCCCGTCGGTGGCCGGGTTCGCGCCTTCGGGGCCGGCGCCGAGGGGGGGTCCGGCCGCCCCCGACACCCCCCAACCGGTACCGTCGCTGGGCGGGCCGGCGCACGACGGCCCGGGCACGACGGCCCGGACAGGGGCCCCGAGACCGGTCGGGGACCGAGCCGGGGCGGCGGTCGGGCCGGTGGCTGCTGGAGTGGCTGGCGGTCCTGGTCGTGGCCCTCGTGCTGGCCGTCGGGGTCCGGGCCTACGTGGCCCAGATGTTCTACATCCCGTCGGGCTCCATGCTCCCCACGCTGCAGGTGGGCGACCGGATCGTGGTCGACAAGCTGAGCTACCGCCTCCACGGAGTGGATCGCGGCGACGTGGTCGTGTTCCGCCGGCCGCCCCTCGAGCAGGCCGACTACGCCGATCTGGTCAAGCGGGTCATCGGGCTGCCGGGGGACACCGTCGCCCTGTCCGGTGGCCGGGTCTACATCGACGGCAAGCCACTGTCGGAGCCGTGGCTGCCCGACCCGGCCCCGGTCAGCTCGCCCAGCCCGCTGCCGGAGGCGTTCAGCCTCAACCACCCCTTCACCGTGCCGCCGGGGGAGTACTACGTGATGGGGGACAACCGGACCGACTCGGAGGACAGCCGGTACTTCGGCCCGATCGCCGCCAGCCTCATCGTCGGGAAGATGGCCTTCGTCGCCTGGCCGTTCACCGACGCGACCTGGATCGCAATCCTCTCGGTGCTCGGCGTGGTCGTGCTGGTGGCGCTGATCCTGGCCCTCAAGGAGCCGGGCCCGGCCCGCACCCGACCGGCCTCCGAGGCAACCTGGTGAGGCGGAGCGCCGGCGGTCAGCCGATACCCTGATCCCGCCGGTACACTCGGGCTCATGGTGTTCCTCAGCCCGGCGAAGGTGCTGGTCATCCTGGTGGTGGCCCTCATCGTGCTCGGACCGGACAAGCTGCCCAAAATGGCTCGGCAGATCGGCGGACTGTGGGGCGATTTCCGCCGGTTCCGCCATCGGTTCGAGTCGGATGTGCGCGGGTCGTTCCCCGACCTCCCCTCGACCGAGAAGATCGCCCAGGCCGTGCGATCCCCGCTCTCGTTCCTCGACACCCTGGCCGATGCCCACAGCGTCGGCAACGAGGCGACATCCGGTTCGGTCGACGGTGCCGAACCACCGGACGTGCAAGGCGATGCGGTGCAACCGGCTGCGGACGCCAACCGGCCGGCCGGCTCGGTGCAGGCCGCCGAGGAGGCTCCGGCCGTCCCCGGGGTGCTCATCACCGATCCCGGCGGGATCGTCCACCAGGTCCGCGCCACCGGCGGGGTCGTCCCCGACGACCCCGGGATGAACTGACCCGGCCGGGGCCGCGGTCCATGCCGGGTCCGAGCGATCCCCGGATGTCATGCCCATCTCACTGAAGCGACGGAACGAGACCCGGCCCTCGCCGGACTCGATGACGCTCGTCGAGCACCTGGGCGAGCTCCGCAACCGGGTCATCGTCTCGGCCGTGGCCTTCGTGCTGGCGGCCACCGCGGCCTTCCTGCTGTACCCGTGGATCCTCTCCTTCCTCAAGCACCCCTACTGCCAAGTCGAGCCGGCCCACTGCGGGTTCTACATCACCGGTCCGCTGGACGGTCTGGCCCTGCGGATCAAGATCGCCGCCTACGGGGGGATCTTCCTGTCGTCGCCGGTGTTGCTGTGGGAGCTGTGGCGCTTCATCACGCCCGGCCTCCACCCCAAGGAGAAGCGCTACGCCATCCCGTTCATCGTGATCTCGATCAGCTTGTTCGCCCTGGGCTGCCTCGTCGCCTATCTGACCTTCCCCCATGCCCTGAATTTCCTGATCAACATCGGCGGTCCGAGCCTGCACCAGATCCTCGACCCGACCAAGTACCTCAGCCTCATCGTGGTCTTGATGACGGTGTTCGGTCTCACCTTCGAGTTCCCGGTGTTGCTGGTCTCACTGCAACTGGCCGGGGTGATCACCCCGGCCCAGCTCGGCTCGTGGCGACGATGGGCCATCGTTCTCATCGTGGTGGTCGCCGGGGTGGTGACCCCGAGCTCCGACCCGTTCTCGATGATGGCCATGGCCATCCCGCTCTATATCTTCTACGAACTGTCCATCGTGGTCGGGAAGCTCTTGCACCGATGAGCGAGGGGCGCCTCCGGGGGACGGCCCGGAGCGCCGGACACGAGGAAGCCGCAACGGACCGGCGGGCCGCCTTCGAACGGGAGGCGGGATTCGCCCTCGACCCGTTCCAGTCACGGGCCATGGACGCCATCGACCGGGGCGAGTCGGTACTGGTCTCGGCACCCACCGGATCGGGTAAGACCCTGATCGCCGACTATGCGGCGGCGGTGGCCCTGGACCGGGGCGGCAAGACCTTCTACACCACGCCCATCAAGGCCCTGTCCAACCAGAAGTTCGCCGAGCTGGCCCGGCGGTACGGCGAGGAGCGTGTCGGGTTGTTGACCGGTGACGTCTCCCACCAGGCCCGTGCTCCCATCGTGGTCATGACCACCGAGGTCCTCCGCAACATGCTGTTCTCCCGGTCGGCGGCCCTCGAGGGCCTGGAGGTCGTGGTGCTCGACGAGGTCCACTACCTGCAGGACCCCTACCGAGGATCGGTGTGGGAGGAGGTGTTGGTGCTCACCCCACCGGCCGTGCGCTTCGTCAGCCTGTCGGCCACCGTCGGCAACGCGGCCGACTTCGGGGCGTGGCTCACCTCCATCCGGGGCACCACCCGGGTCATCGTGGCCGACCATCGACCGGTCACCCTGCAGGACCACTACGCCATCGCCCAGCGCCACCGGGACGGGCTCACCGTCATCCCCCTCCTGCGGGGGAGCCGTCCCAATCCCGAGGGCCTGGCCCTCGACGAGCGCCGGCGGCGCCAACGCCACCACCGCTACCGGGCCCCCCGCCGGGTCGAGGTCGTCGAGTACCTGGCCGGGGCGGGCATGCTGCCGGCCATCACGTTCATCTTCTCGCGGGCGGCGTGCGATGACGCCACCCGGCAGTGCCTGCGTGACGGCGTCCGGTTGACCACCGCCGAGGAACGGGCCCGGATCCGCCAGGTGACCGAGACCGCCGTCGAGCGGCTCGGGGACGACGACCTCCGCACCCTGGGCTACGGCCCGTGGTCGGCGGCGTTGGAGGCGGGCATCGCCCCGCACCACGCCGGGTTGGTGCCGGCCTTCCGCCAGGCGGTGGAGCAGTGCTTTTCCGCCGGCCTCCTCAAGGTGGTGTTCGCCACCGAGACGCTGGCCCTCGGCATCAACATGCCGGCCCGCACCGTGGTGGTCGAACGGTTCGCCAAGTTCCGCGGGCCGGAAGCCTCGGCGCTCACCTCCGGCGAGTACCGCCAGCTGACCGGGCGGGCCGGCCGGCGCGGCATCGACACCGTCGGCCACGCGCTGGTCCTCTGGTCGGCGGCGGTGACTTTCGCCGACGTGGCCCGGACGGCCCTCGCCCCACCGCCAGACCTGGTCTCCTCCTTCCACCCGACCTACAACCTGGCGGTCAACCTGGTGCGGCGGTGGACGAGGTCGGAGGCCGAGGCGGTGGTGGCCGCCTCCTACGGCCAGTGGCAGGCCCCGGTGGGGTCGGTCTCGCTCACCACCCAGCTGGACCAGCGGCTGACCGTGCTCGAGGAGCGCGGCTTCGTCGACGGCTGGCGGCTGACCGGGCCGGGCCAGGTCCTGGCCTCGATCTACCACGAGTCGGACCTGCTGGTGGCCGATGGCCTCGGCCGGGGGGTGTTCGACGGGCTCGGCCCGGCCGCACTCGCCGGCGTGGCCTCGGCGCTGTCCTTCGAGACGCGGCGTCAAGGCGAGGCCGTGCGTCCCCCGCGGTCACCGGTGGTCGCCGAGCGGCTGGCCGAACTCGGCGCCATGGCCGCCTCCCTCCGGGCCGACGAGCGGCGGCTCGGCCTGCGCCGCACCCGGGCGCCGGATCCCGGCCTGGCCCGGGCGGTGGTCGCCTGGGCCGGGGGCGAGGGCCTCGATTCGGTGCTGCGGGAGGCCGAGGTCGCTCCCGGCGACTTCGTGCGCAACGTGCGCCAGCTCATCGACCTCCTCCGCCAACTGGCCGAGACGGCTCCCCAGCCGGGGACCAGGGAGGATGCCGGCCTGGCCGTCTCCCTCCTGCGTCGGGGCGTGGTCGGCGCCGACGATCCGGCCGCCCTGGGGTCCGCGCCTCGGCCGTCCGCCCCGTCGTAGTGTGATCCGGGCATGTTCCCCTATGTCGTGGAGACATTCAGCACCGAGGAGGAAGACGTCCTCCGACGCTATGTCACCAACTTGGACAGGCCGGTCTTCGCCCTGGTCAACCTGCCTGAAGTGGTCAAGGGAGCCCTGTTCGCCCGGTACTCCAGGTCGTCCAAGAGCCTGCGCCGGCTGTTCCTCGACGAGTTCGTCGGCGAGCTCGACATCGCCGGGGACGCCGGCGTCGACGCCACGGTCGGGCTGGCCCGGGCCGAGGACCTCTACCAGCGGGTGTTCGTCGAGTACGGCGACGATTCGGTGGCGCAGCTCGGCGGGGTCCACCTGGCCTGCGAGCAGGCGTCCAACGTCCTCACCAAGGTGCTCGAGTGGGGGCGGCTCATGGCCTACCTGGAGCAGTCGACCCGCTACATCCCCTACAACAACCGGCCGACATCGGGCCACTACCGCTACTACCGGGACCCGGGGTTGCTGGCCTCCTCGCTCGGGGCCCGCTACGTGGGGGACATGGACCGGATGTTCGACACCTACGGCGAGCTGCTGGAGTCGACCCAGGCCTGGTTGGGCCACCGCCATCCGCGCCAACCCGGTGACTCGGATTTCGTGCACCGCCAAGCGGTGCGGGCCAAGGCACTCGATGCGATGCGCGGCCTGTTGCCGGCCGGCTCGCTGTCCAATGTCGGCATCTACGGAACCGGGCAGTCCTACGAGCTCCTGTTGCTGCGCATGCGGGCCCATCCGCTTCCCGAGGCCCGCCGCTACGCCGAGCTGATGTTGGAGGAGCTGCGGAAGGTCATCCCCTCCTTCCTCCAGCGGGTGGATCGCCCCGACCGGGGCGGGGTGTGGTCCGAGTACCTGGCCCGGACCCGCCGCGACACCGCCCGGCTGGTGGAGGCGCTCTTCCCCGACCTGGTGGCGCCCGATGACATGCCGATGGCCGGGCCCTCGGGGCACCCGTCGGTCACCCTGGTCGATTTCGACCCGGACGGCGAGGACAAGGTCATCGCCGCCATCTGCGGTCCGCTCACCGGTGCCAGCGAGGAGGAGGTGGCGGCCCGGGTGTCCCGGCTGGGGGCGGAGGAGCGCCGAGCCCTGCTGCGGGCCTACGTCGGAGAGCGCTCCAACCGGCGGCACCGTCCCGGGCGGGCGTTCGAGCGCACCGGGTACCGGTTCGACGTCGTCACCGATTACGGCGCCTTCCGCGACCTGCAGCGCCACCGGATGCTGACCATCGATTGGCAACCGCTCGGCACCCGGCTCGGCTACGACGTGCCCGACGTGGTGGCCGAGGCCGGATTGTCCGAACGGTATGCCGGTTCGCTCGAGCGGTCGCGAGAACTGGCTGAAGCATTGGCACCCAGCTTCCCGGTCGAGTCGGCCTACGCCGTGGCGCTGGCCTACCGCATCCGCTACACCATGCAGATGAATGCCCGTGAGGCCATGCACCTGCTCGAGCTCCGCTCGGGGACGCAGGGCCATCCGAGCTACCGGTGGGTGGCCCAGGAGATGCACCGCCAGATCGCCCAGCGCGCCGGGCACCGACTGTTGGCCGAGGCGATGTGCCATGTCGACTTCGGCGCCGACGAGCTCGAGCGGCTGGCGGCCGAGCGCCGCGCCGAGGAGCGGCGGAATTCACTGCCACAGGTCGGAAATCCGGCAATCCGCTGACCTGGGAAGTTTCGCAAATACGCAGGTAGGGCGCATTCCCTCACATTTGACGAGCGCCGGTGCCGTTGGCCTATCGTTCGCCCAGTCCCAGACGCCCCGACGAGCGGGCCGCAGTGCATGCGGTGAGTGGTGCTCGAGGGAGGGATGTTGTGAGAGGCGGAGGAGGCCCAGGGGATCGAGTAGAAAACATTCCCCCGAGACCGGCGGATCGAAGTGTCCGGAGGTAGCGGGGGAATGGTGCCAAAGACCCCTGGGTCCGACCGCCTGTGCCCGACCGGGCGGCCCGACCGATCCCGGATGCGGCAGCCGGCAGTCGAGGACACGCCGGGAGAATCCTGTCGCGGCGGGAATAAGCGGCAGGCCTCGTTGGTTGGCGCGGACCTGACGAACTGAGCGCCCGTTCCCTGCCGCTGGGGGCGTTCAGCCACCGGCAGTGTGGACGGGACGCCGGCGCGAACCGTCTATGCTCCGCCCAAATCACATCGAAAGACCGAGATGCCACAAGAACTCGACGAAGTCGAAGGGCCCGACGAGCTGGTCGAGGAGGACCTCGACGAGCTGGCGGAGGATGACGACGACCTCATTGCCGAGGACGAGACGTTGGCCGTCCCCGACGAGGATGACGACACCGCGCTCGTCGCCGATGAGGAAGAGGACGTAGACGAGGTCGAGGAAGTCCCCGCAGCGGGCGCCAAGGCCCCGGTCAAGGCGGGAGAGGACTCCGAGGAGGAAGAGGAGGACGAGCCCGAGGATGAGGACGTCGAGGCCAGCCTCGACACCATCCTGAAGGAGCGCCTGGTCGTCGAAGAGGTCGAGGACGAGGACGAGCCACCTGAACCCGAGGACCGCACCGGTGACGGTGTCGAACGGGTGCTGCCCAAGCAGCCCGGCGAGTTCGTCTGCCGGTCGTGCTTCCTCGTCAAGCATCCCAACCAGTTGGCGGACAGGAAGAAGATGCTCTGTCGCGACTGCGTCTGACGGGAGTCACGATGCCCGATCCACAACATGACGCGCCGGGAGACCGGTCCATCAACGAGCGGCTGTGGGATCTGCTGGTCTTCATCCCGGCGGGCATGGCGGTCTCCGCCGCCGAGGAGCTGCCGCGGCTGGCGGCCAAGGGACGCGAACACCTGGGTGTCCGAGTGAACTCGGCACGGGCGGTCGGGCACTTCGCGGTCAGGAAGGGCCAGAGGGAGCTCCACCGCCGGACCGGCGGGTTGCTCGGCGGGTCGCCACCGCCGTCGGCCAGGGCGCCAACTCCATTTGATGGTGCGGCCGGGACGGCCGTCCCTCCCCGCCCTCGGTCAGCGCCGCGGCCCGCGCCACCCGCTTCGGTGCGCAACGGTCACGTGCCCTTGGTGTCGACGTTGGCCATCCCCGGCTTCGACACCCTGTCGGCCTCCCAGGTGGTCCAACGTCTCGACGGCCTCACCCGGGCCGAATTGGTGTCGGTGCGGGCCTACGAGGCCTCGACCCGAGGCCGCCGGACCATCCTCAGCCGGGTCGACCAGCTGCTCGACGAGCGGTCCTGAGCCGGACCGGCCGGCGCGTCCCCGGGGGAGAGCGACGATGGACGCGGTCCGACCGGCGACGGCCGATGACACCCCCCGCCTGCGAGAGCTGTCCACGGAGCTCGCCACCGGGCTGCTCGGCCAGCGCGGCGGCCCGTTGCTGTTCGAGGCCGACCCGTCCGCCTCCGACGGCACCGGGCTGGGCGAGCGGGTGGTCGACGGGATCGGGACGGCCGGGGCCTTCGTGCTGGTCGGAACACTGGAAGGGGTGGTGACCGGCTTCGCCTGCGGACACCTGGTCGAGCCCGGGCGTGGGACGCGGCGCGGGGTCCTCGATGCCTGCTACGTCGAGCCCGAGGCGCGGGGCGTCGGTCTCGGGCACCGGCTGCTCGAGGCGGCGCTCTCCTGGTTCGACGAGCGAGACGCCGAGGGGATCGACGGTATCGCCCTCCCCGGCGATCGCCAGGCGAAGAACTTCTTCGAGTCGGCCGGGTTCAAGGCCCGGATGCTCACCATGTACCGGTCAAAGCCCCTGAGGGGATGATCGGACCGGCGGGACGGTCAGGAAGCGCGCCGGCCCGAGGCCGAACGGGCGGGAACCGGCCGTCGCGGCCCCGGCGGCGGGGGGATGGGGATGCCCATGAGCCGGGCCAGTTCGGGCACGTAGCCGGAGGCCTTGCGGGCCGCGGCCAGCAAGGCGTCGTCGGCACCGGCCGGCAGACTCTGGGGCTTCACCGTGCGGCGCACCGGGGAGTCGACCACCACGTCGAGGAGGGCGGCCCAGTCGGCCGGAGAGGTGTCGACCGACATGGCCTGCCCGGCGGCCTCGGCCAGACGAACCGCCAGCTCGGCCGAGAGGCGGGCCGCCGGTTCGGGGGGGCGGATGGAGGCCCGAACGGCGTCGACCACCCGGCCGGCGTCCAGGGCGGAGGTGATCCGCTCGACCCAGCGATCACGCAAGGCCGTGACCCGCTCGTCGAGGGAGGTGCGCAGGGCCGAGGCCATCTCGGTGCCCTCGTCGTCGAGGGTGACGGTCGAGCCGCTGGCCACGATCGATCGGAGCTCGCGGAGCGGGACGTCCCGGCCGGCGGCCCGGGCGGCGGCCGCCCGATCCTTCCAAGCGGCCAGGTTGACCACGGGTAGGAGCTGTTCGGCCATGGCCAGGAGCGGCTCCGGGGTGACCTCGGGCCGGCCGTCGGCCCGGGCGCGGCCGTTCTGCTCCTCGATGGCGTGGCGGACCGCCGGGATACCGCCCCGGAGCAGCTGCTCGGCCACCGGCAGCTGCTCCGGCCGCAGCGTGGCCAAGGCGGCGTTCCGGTAGGTGTTCGACGGGGTGACGCGGCGTGGGCCGTCGCGTCGGGGAGCAGCCCGGGGACCCTCCCGTCGCGGACCACTCGGGCGGCGGCCCCTGGGTGCCTCGGCCCCGTCCGCACTCGGCGCGTCGGGCCGGTCGCCGGTGCGTTCGCGCCGGGCCCGGTCCTTCGACGGCCGACGCCCGGCCGGCCGTCGACCGTCGGAACCGCCGTCCCGTGGCCGAGAACCCTTGCCGGCCAGCACCACGTTGACGTCCGGTCCACGCGTCGGCGTGCCGATCACTTCGATTCGCTCGGCCTTGCGGCCCTCGGTCTTGACCTTGCTGGGCAAGAGCGCGATCACCGCGGTGCCGTCGAGGGTGGTCTCGACCTCGGCCCGCAACACCGAACCGACACCCGAGCCGGCCGGGACCAGGTCGCCCTCGACGGTCCCGCGCGGCTGCTTGGCCCCGGCGGCGCGCCACGTCCACGACGCTCCGGTGTGGCTGGTGAGCTCGACCTCGATGCGATGGGCCATACCGGGCGACCAGGCTACTGCCGGCGCCTACCGGTCCGCGAACCGGCGTGTCGGGCGTGCCTAAGAAGGCGCTAAGAACCCTCTGAAATGCGGGTTTGAGCCAGCACCGCCGCCGTACCATGTCGACACGAGGTGGGACCTCCGGGTCTGGCTCGCGCACAGAGGCCGGGTTACCAGCCCTTCAGGAGGCGTCATGGAGCATTCGGAGGCCGACGATCAAGCTCGCCCGGATGCCGACCCGGACGGTGTGCCGCCCACCGCTCCGACCTCGCCCACTGCTCCGGTGCCACCCGCCGCTCCCCGCCGCCGCACCGGGCTCCGACGCCGTCCCGCTCGGCCCGGTCGCCGGCGAGGACACCGCCGAAGTCACGCCCACGCCGACGCAGCCGGTTCCCCGTTCCCCCGTACCACCACCGCCGGGGGGCGCCGCATCGCCAACACTTCCCGATCCCGGCGCTGCCTACCAACCGCCGACCGGAGTGCCCCCTTCGACCATCGTCCCCGTGTGGGGTCCGATCGGCCCCACGCCACCCGGCCAGGAGACGCGTCCGGCCGGTCGTCGGTCACCGGGCTGGCTGTGGGCTGTCGTCACGGTGGCCGCCGCCCTGGTCGGTGCGCTGATCGGCGGTGGCATCGTGGCCGCCACCAACAACTCGGACGGTTCCACCACGCTGAAGGAGATCTCGGCGGGACCGGCACTCCTCAACGGCACGACCAACATCGAGTCGGTCATCGCCAAAGTGCTGCCCGCCGTGGTCTCGATCGACGCCCAGTCAACGCAGTCGGCGTCGCAGGGCTTCCTCGGGGGCGGGAGCGGCGGGGTCCAGGACGATCAAGGCACCGGCATGATCATCACCCCGAACGGTGAGGTGGTGACCAACAACCATGTGATCTCCGGAGCGACCACCATCACGGTCACGTTGTGGGGCAAGACGAGCTCGATGCCGGCCACCCTCATCGACACCGATCCGACCAACGACGTAGCCCTGCTGCAGATCAAGGGGGCCTCCAACCTCCCGACGGTGACCTACGGCGACTCCGACAACGTCCAGATCGGTGACGCGGTGGTCGCCATCGGCAACGCACTCGGGCTGTCGGCCGGCTCGCCGACCGTGACGCAGGGGATCATCTCCGCCACCGGGCGGACGGTGCAGGCCAGCGACCCCTCGGGCACCGGGACCGAAACGCTGACCAACATGTTCCAGACCGACGCGGCCATCAATCCTGGCAACTCGGGCGGCCCGCTCATCGACAGCTCCGGCAAGGTCATCGGGATGAACACGGCGGTGGCGGCCAGCAGCGACGGCACGTCGCAGGCCCAGAACATCGGGTTCGCCATCCCCTCCAACAAGATCAACCAGTTGCTGCCCTCGCTGCGCAACAAGTCGATCAGCAGCGGCACCCAATCGGGCTCCGGGTTCCTCGGCGTCGACGTGGTGACGCTGACCAGCCAGCTGCGGAGCGAATACAACTTCGTGCCCAACCAGGGGGCGGTGGTGACCGCAGGTCGTCCAAGGCTCACCGGCCGACGTGGCCGGCATCCAGCAGGCCGATGTCGTCACGTCCTTCGACGGCCAGGCCATCACCAGCGCCGACCAGCTGGCCACCGATGTGGAGGGCAAGAAACCGGGACAAAGCGTCAAGATCGGGTTCTACCGGGGCCAGGCCCAGATGATGGTGACCGCCACCCTGTCCTCCGCCACCCAGAACCCGGGCCAGACCGGGGGCTGACCCCGGACGGCGGGCGGGCCGCCCGTCGGCCAGGATGCGGTGGCGTCGACCCGTCTTCTAGGTTGGGAGGATCGTGACCCGGCCGATCGAGAGCACCGCGGCGCAGGCCGCCAGCCGCCCGAGCGGACCGTGACCGCTGACGATGGTGGCGGCCGGATGGTCGAGCACCTCGCCGCGCCCCGGTCGGAACCGCGGCGCGACGGGACGCCGCCGGACCGCGACCAGTTGGCCCGGATCCTGCAGGCGGCCACCACCGTGCCCGACCACGGGGGGTTGCGCCCCTGGCGGTTCGCGGTGATCAGTGGCGCCGGCCAGAACCGGTTCGCCGATGCCCTGGAAGCGGGCTTGCGCCAGCTCCGGGGCCCGGACCAGCCCGAGGCGGCCGTGGCCAAGATGCGCGGGAAGGCCCATGCCGCGCCCTGCGCCGTGGCGCTGATCGCCTCGCCCCGGCCCGGTTCCAATGTCCCGGTCTGGGAGCAGGTCGCCTCGGCCTCGTGCACGGGGTATGCGATGGTGCTGGCCGCTACCGCCCTGGGCTTCGGAGCGGTGTGGAAGAGCGCGGCGGTGGTCGATGCCGGGCCCGTTCGGGCCCTGTTCAAGTTGCGTGACGACGAGCGGCTGTTGGGCTGGGTCAACCTCGGCCCCCCGGGATCGCCGAGTAGGAAGCCCCGGGGGGAGGAGGGGCCGGTCGACCTCGGCGTGCTGGTCACCCTGGTCGGGGAGGACGACCGCCCCTTCGGCTCGGAGCCTGACGGCCAGGTCCCCGGGCCGAGCAGCTAGGGACTGACCGACGGTTCGAGCCGGTCGACGACCGGCCGGAGGATCATGGTGTAGGTGTCGGCGATGGCGGGCTCGCGGTGGTGGCGCTGCGCCTGGAGCCGGTCGGGGTCGAGCACCACGGCCATGAAGGCGGCCTTGCTGGGAAAGGCGTTGAACCGTACCTGGTCCCAGGACTGGCCGTCCCCGACGATGGTGCCTTCGACGGCGAACCAGGCCGGGATGCGCAGGCCCTGGGGCACGGCCACCGCGCCGGCGGCATCTTGGTAGCGGACCATGGCGGTGTCGGCCTGACCCTCGTGGAACCGGATCACGTGGATCACGAGGACCGGGCCGTCCTCGTCGGTCGGGGGATGGGGCACGTCGGACCATTCGGGCAGGTCCACCGGAAGGATCGGGTGGGACAGGGGCTGTCCCCCCATGATGATGGTGTGGGCCATGCCCGCGTCCTTGTGGGCGTGCTTCTCGACGAACTCCGGTCGTGACTGCATGTCGATGAAAGCCCGGCGGGTCGGGTACTTGACCACAGCGACCCGGTCCCACCGGGGCGTGGCCCCCAGCAACTGCTCGTCCACGTCGGCGAAGAGGACCACTTCGGCGCCGACGGCGGCCAGCGACTCGATCGGGGCGTAGCGGTCGTCGGCCTGGCGGCCGGTGACCTCGCCCGGCCTTCCGTCGGCGTAGTCGGCGCGGGGCCGGTAGGCCATGAGGTTGACCATCCACACGGGACCGTCCTGGTCGGCCGGGGTGGTGGCCAGACGGCGGGCGTAGTCCGGGTCGATGGTGCCGTAGCGCACCGATGGCGCAGAGGTCATGTGTGCACCTCTCCCTTCCCGGCCGGGCCACGATGGGGCCGTGGCTCGTCCACAAATCTGACATAGAGTCTGTCATCTTCGGGCCGGAACCGGGGCCCCGGCGCGTCCGAGAGCGAGGAGCAGGCATGGAGGTCATCGTCCTGGGGAGCGGAAGCCCGCTTCCGGACCCGCGCCGGGCCGGTCCGGCCACCCTGGTCCGGACGACGGCGGGGGACCTCCTCTTCGACTGCGGCCGGGGAGTGCTGATGCGGGCGGCGGCGGCGGCTTCCAGCGCGGCGGCCGTGCGGGGCCTCTTCCTCACCCACCTCCACAGCGACCACACCACCGACCTCAACGATCTGATCACGACGCGCTGGGCCACCTCGTTCGCCCCGGCGCCCTTGCCGGTCGTCGGTCCGCCCGGGACGGCCGCCCTGGTGGCGGCCACCGAGGCCATGCTGGAGTGGGACATCGACTATCGCCTGGCCCATCACGAGGACCTGACCTGGCGCCCCTCGACGGTGGTCACGGAAGTGGGGGAGGGGCCGGCCTTCGACCGCGACGGGGTGCGGGTGACCGTGGCAGGCACGGACCACGCCCCGGTGCGCCCGACCGTGGGATACCGGGTCGAGGAGGGTGGACGGTCGGTGGTCATCGCCGGTGACACCCGGCCCTGCCCGGGGCTCGACGCGCTGTGTGCCGGAGCGGACGTGCTCGTCCACACCACCGTGCGGCGGGACCTCATCGAGCAGATCGGCCTGCCCCGGCTCAACGACGTGCTGGACTACCACTCGTCGGTGGACGACGTGGCCCGGACGGCGACCCGAGGTGGCGTGACCACCCTCGTGCTGACCCACCTGGTGCCGGCGCCGGCGCCCGGTGACGAGGGAGAGTGGCTCGACCAGGCCGCCCGGCATTTCGACGGAACGGTGGTGGTGGCCGAAGACCTGGTCCGGTTGGACGTCGGGTAAGGCCGTCGGGTCGATCGCCCATTCCAGGTGCGGTCAGTAGCCCCAGCCGGCCAGGGGTGGCCCGTAACCGGCTTCTTCGGCACAGGTCCCGCACAGGTCCAGGCGGCGGGCGCCGGGGCGGTCGGACTCCGGGACGCGGCGCCATCCGTACCGCCTGGCCTCCTCCAGGCAGGCGGACTCGGACCAGCGGGGCGTGGTCCTGGCCCCACAGCGCCCGCACGTGCGGAAGTACGACTCCGCACCGTAGAGGTCGTCGAAGGCGAGCTCGTCGGGGTCGTGTTCCATCGCGGCGGCGCCTCCTGCCACGAGGATACCGCCCCCATGGCCGTCGACGGTCAGGGGCGGTGAGCTGGATCGGCGTCCCGGTCGGGCGCGCTCCAGAAGGGATCCCGGCCCGTCCAGGCCAAGCAGGCATGGGACGAGGTGGACCCCAGCGGTGCCGGAACCCGGGCGCCGAAGACCCGCGGGCTGCGCACCCTCTCTTCCGGCAGGGGGTCGATGGCGGCGTGGGCGAATTCGATGACATCGGCGGGAAGCGTCACTTCCTGGCCGATGGTGCGAGCGATGTCCCAGCCATGGATGAAGAGGTCGAGGGCCGGAAAGCGCAGCCCCTCGGCGATCGACCGCGGCCCGACGGGCGATTCGATGACCCGTTCGAGGTCGGCGTCCTCCAGGGCATCACGGGCCGGTCCGGTGAGCCCGAGCCACCAGGTGGCCGGATCACCCCCGACGACGTCTCCGGGCGGGTCGGCCGGTGCCCAGTCGGGTTGCTCGCCCCGCAGGAGTCTCGTCCCGAACTCGACGGCCGTCCCGACATGGCCGACCACGTCGACGGCGCGCCACCCCTCACAAGGCGATGGCCGCTCCCAGTCGGCACCGCTCAGCAGGTCGACGGCGCCGGTGAAGAAGTCGAGCCCACGCCGGAAGACGACATCGGGCGACTCGGTCATCGTCCCCGAGTCTTGCATCCGCGCACCGTCTCCGGTGCGTCCGTCCTGGCTAATATCGCCACTGTGACGAAATCAACGCCGAACCGGCGCTGCGGCTGGTGCCATCGCCGGTTGGAGGAAGGGTCGGGCCCCGGGCGACCGGCGAAGTTCTGCAGCCCCTCCCATCGCCAACGGGCCTACGAGGCACGCCGCCGGGCGAACGCACTCCACGTGCCCGACGGACAGCTTCTCGTCGCCGAGGGAGACCTGCGTCGATTGCACGACCGCCTCTACCAGCTCGAGGCGGCCGTCGAGGACGTGCAGATCGACACGGCGGGCCGAGCCAGCGCCCACGCCTGCCGCCAGGCCCTCGATCACCTGCTGGCGGCGGCAAACGACCTGGTGGGAGTGGTCCTCGAGCCGGTACGCCAATGAACGTTCCTGTTGGCCAGACCGCCGATAATGTATATTATGTCAAGTCAAGCAGGCGGCACCAGGGGTGGGAATAGCCGGTATCGGGTCGGAGCCGGCGGCGGGCCTCCCCTGGGGTGCGGGCTGGATCCCGCCGAATCGCCCGCAGTGAGGACAACACATTGCCGGGCAGGGGTCGGCGGGCGCGTGAGTCCAGGGCAGCCCGGCGCTGGCCACGATGAGGTCGGTGAGGATGGTTCCGGGCGGTTGTTGAGCGTTGCCCGGCATCACGCACCGCCAATTGCCGGCATGCCAAGCTTGGCCACTGTCACCTGAGCCCGTCGAGTTGCCGCTGGGGCTAGCGCCGCACAGAGTGCTGCCCATTGCCGAGAATGCCCGTCGTGGCAGCATCGGCTTGGACGGTCTGTCGCTGCCACCGAAGTGGCGTCGAATCGTGACCTCCAATGTTGTTCTGGGTGCGATGCTCGCCGTGCTGGCCTGGCCATCCTCGACGAGTTGGCTGGGCGTGTCCACGGTGGTGACGCCGTCCTCCATCGCGGAGGGAATCGCCTCGTCGTGGCAGTCGGCGTTGGCCATGGCGGTGCACAACCGCCTTTCCTTCGGGACCCACGTCGTCTTCACGTACGGGCCATTGGCCTTCCTCCAAGACGAACAGCTGAACTACCAGTGGACGACGGTCTTGAGCGTTGTCTTCGCGTTGGCGTTCTTCACCGCCGTCCTCGGTGCGTTGGTCAGGGCGTTGCGACGCACCATCCCGCTCGCCGTTGCGGTCGTTGTGGCCTATGTGGTCGGTGCCGTGACGCTCCGGGACTGGGGATTCATGATTGTCGAGGCCCTGGCGCTCGTCTTGGTGGTGTGCGTGGCCGTCATGAGCAGCAACGACGATGAGTCGACTCCCTTGTGGATTTGGGTGGTGCTGGGTGGCCTGCTGGGCCTCTTCTCTCTCGTCCAAGTCAGTCTCGGGTTGGGCATCGTCGTGGTCTTGTTCATCACCGTGGCTAGCCTCTCCCGTCGTCGCGTTGATGCCGCCGGTGCGATCGTCGTCGGGGCAGTGCCGGCGTTCTGCCTCGGCTGGTTCGGAACGGGGAACGGTCTCGGCAACGTCGTGCCGTTCGCCAAGGGGTCGGCAGCCATCATCAGTGGCTATACGCCGGCAATGGGACTTGTGATCAGTGGGCGAGCCGACGCTGGCGTGCTGGCCGCGGTGGTCGTCGTCATGATCGCCGTCCTGGCCTACGACCACGCTCGCGGGCTGCTCTGGCGATCGAGCATCGGGATCTTTCTGGCGACGATGGTGGTCGTCTGGTTGCTTCTGAAGGAAGCCTTCGTCCGTCACGACACGCACGATCTGGTCTTTTTCGCCGCGGCGCCATTGGTCCTGGCGGCGTTTGCGCCGAGGCGGTTGTCGTGGGCCCTGGCCCCGGCGATGCTCATCATCACCGGGATGTTCGCCTTCCTCGCTCAGGGGGCACTCCCCCTGGCACCTCGACCCGATCAGTCGATCGCCCACTTCATCGACCAAGTGTCGACCGTCGCCTCACCGGGCCGATCGGCGGCGCAGATCGATCAATCACGCCGTTCCCTGCGCAACGCCTACGCGCTCCCGAAGTCAATGGTGGCGATGATGGCGAACCACACCGTCGACATCTCGCCATGGGAGCAAGACATCGCCTGGGCGTATCCCCAGATTCACTTCGATCCACTCCCGGTCGTCCAGGACTACAGCGCCTACACCCCGTCGCTCGACCAGCTCGACGCCAATTATTTGGCCTCGTCTGACGCTCCCCGATTCATCCTGCGCCAACCCAATGTCGCGGTCGATGACCGATATCCGGAATTCGAGCCGCCCGAGGCGCAACTCGCCGCCGAATGTCGCTACGACCAAGTCTCGGTCAGCGGCCAGTGGCAGCTGCTGGAGCGAGGAGCCAACCGGTGCGGACCGCTGCAGCCCCTCGGCACCGTCACCACGGGATACGGGCGCTGGATCGCCGTACCGAGTCCGAAGCCCGGCGATGCCATTGTCGCCCGTTTCCAGTTGGCCCAGAGCTTGCTCTCCAAGATTGAGTCCCTTGTCTTCAGGCCACCCTTCGTGTTCATCCAGTTCAACCGGAGCCGCCAGTCGTGGAGGTTTGTGGCCTCCACGGGGCCCGATCTGCACATACTCCAGCCGGCTTCGACGCTGCACTACGACGGGTTCATGCCGGACTCGTTGACCAGCCTCCAGTTCACGATTGCGGGAGCAAGTCGGGACACAACAGGGGTCACAGTGTCCTTCTACTCCCTCACCATGGCGCCCGAAGAAGGCACTACCGAGGCAGTGAACACTGCTCCGTGAGGTGTGGGTCGGGGGGTCCGGCCGGAGGCGGCGTCGTCGAAGTGCCCGGCCATGAGCCGGTCGCACCAGGCTTTCTCTGACCGTGCCCTCGAGGTCTCCCGCTCGAAGGCATGCCCTGACGACTGTGGCGAACGAGCGGCCGGAACGCTCGTGCGGCCCTAAAGCACCCGGGAAACGGACGCCACGGGAGGCCTCCGGAGAGCAGGCGACCTAAGATGAGGGTCAAGGCCAGTCTCGGGCGCTACCGCTCGGTTCCGGCGACGAGGAGGACATCGTGCCCGACATCGTGCAGCTTCCGTCCACCATGGCGTTCGACTCGCCCGACGAGGAGCGTCTTCACCGCAAGCAGCGCCTGGCTGCCGCTTTCCGACTGTTCTCCAAGTTCGGGTTCGACGAAGGAGTGGCCGGTCACATCACGGCCCGCGATCCGGAGCGGACCGACCACTTCTGGGTCAACCCCTTCGGCATGCACTTCGGTCACATCCGCGTGTCCGACCTGATCCTGGTCAACGACAAGGGCGAGGTCGTCGAGGGGGACCACCCGGTGAACGTCGCCGCCTTCGTCATCCACTCATCGGTTCACGCCGCCCGGCCCGACGTGGTGGCCGCCGCTCACGCCCACTCGGTCTACGGCAAGTCGTGGTCCTCGCTGGGTCGCAAGCTCGATCCGATCACCCAGGACGTGTGTGCCTTCTTCGAGGACCACGAGGTCTTCGACGACTACACCGGCGTGGTCTTGGACCTCGAGGAGGGGAAGCGCATCGCCCACGCTCTCGGGGACAACAAGGCGGCCATCCTGCGCAACCATGGCTTGCTCACCGTCGGTCACTCGGTGGACGAAGCTGCCTGGTGGTTCATCACCATGGAGCGGTCGTGCCAGGCCCAGCTGCTGGCCTCCGCCGCCGGCCAGCCGGTGCTCATCGACACCGAGATGGCCCGGCTGACGGCCGGGCAGGTGGGATCACATACGGCGGGCTGGTTCAGCTTCCAGCCCCTCTTCGACCGGATGGTGCGCGAGCAGCCCGACCTGCTCGACTGAGGAACCGCTCGCCGCGATCCGCTTCCAGTCGGCCCCGTTCAGCTCGCCGACGGGGTCAATGCCGGGGGTCGCGTTCGGGGGTGATGATCACCACGGCGATCTGACGGCTCGTGGCCCGCTGGTACACGTCGTAACGGCCGCGTACCCCGCGGTGGAAGATCCGGGACATCCCGCGGTTCATCCGGTTGACCAGCGGCCACAGCTGGGAGCGTTCCTGGGCGGTCGCCACCCGGGCGGTGGCTGCCACCACCTGGCGGCCCAGGCGAATCGTCACGTTCGGGTCGGCCTCCAGGTTGAGCAGCCAGGCCGGGGGCCGGTCACTCCCCCCGTTCGACGCCACCACGATGATGTCGCCCCGATCGCGGCAATAGGTGAGGCCGTTGGTGCGGGGCAGGCCCGACTTCCTGCCGACGGTGGTGAGCAGCAGGGCCGGCACCCGGTTGGAGTGCTTGCCGATCCGCCCGTCCGACCACTCGTAGATGAACTTGTGGTAGCGGAGGTACGGATCGACGAACCGCGTGGTGAAGATCCCGTCCACTGCCGACCGCCCGCTCAGTGGCGGGCGTCGAAGGTGGGGACGAGCGTCCGGGCGGCCCGGGCCTCGTCCACCCGGCGCACCGGCGTCGACTTGGGGAATTCGGCCATGGACGCCCCGTCCGGCCCGGTGGCCTCTGCGGCGATGCGCTCGAAGGCAGAGGCCAGGCTTTCGAGGGTCTGGGGGCTCTCGGTCTCGGTGGGCTCGATCATCAGCGCCTCCTCCACGATCAACGGGAAGTAGACGGTCGGAGCGTGGAAGCCTTCCTCCAGCAACCGCTTGGCGATGTCCAGCGCCTTGACCCCGTGGGCCTGCTTGATGGTGCTGGCCGAGAGCACGACCTCGTGCATGCAGGGACGGTCGAAGGGCACGTCGTAGCTGGTGGACAGCCGCCGGCGGATCCAGTTGGCGTTGAGCACGGCCACCTCGGCGATGCGCCGCAGCCCGTCCCCCCCGTTGGCCAGGATGTAGGCCAGGGCCCGGGCCAGCACCAAGGCGTTGCCGTGCCAGGTATGGACGCGGCCGATCGACCGGGGCGGCACCACCCAGTCGAAGACCGTGCCGTCCGCCTCCGTCCGGACCGCCCGCGGGCCGGGGAGGAAGGGGACCAGCCGTTCGGAGACGGCCACCGGCCCGGCCCCCGGCCCTCCCCCGCCATGGGGAGTGGCGAAGGTCTTGTGGAGGTTCATGTGCACGATGTCGAACCCCATGTCACCGGGACGTACCACGCCGAGGATGGCGTTGAGGTTGGCGCCGTCGTAGTAGAGGAGGCCACCGACACCGTGAACGGCTGAGGCGATGGCGGCGATGTCCTCCTCGAAGAGGCCGAGCGTGTTCGGATTGGTGAGCATGATGCCGGCCACGTCCTCGTCGAGCACGCTGTCGAGGGCGGCCATGTCGACACAACCCCGGCCATCGCTCGGGACGGTGACCACCTCGTACCCGGCCAGTGTCACCGAGGCCGGGTTGGTGCCGTGGGCCGAGTCGGGGATGATGACCTTGTGGCGGGTCGAGCCCTGGGCGTCGTGCCATGCCCGCATGAGCAGGAGGCCGGTGAGCTCGCCGGCCGCCCCAGCGGCCGGCTGGAGGGTGGCCGCCGCCATCCCGGTGATCTCGCAGAGGACCTCCTCCAGGTCGACGAGGAGGCCGAGCCAGCCCTGGCTCAAGGAGGCCGGGGCGGCGGGGTGGACGCCGGCCAGGCCCGGTATGGCGGCCACCGTGTCGCAGACCTTGGGGTTGTACTTCATGGTGCACGACCCGAGCGGGTAGGCACCCAGGTCCACCGAGAACTGCCGGTGGGAGAGGCGGGTGAAATGGGCCACCAGGTCCCGTTCGGACACCTCGGCCAGGGGCGGCGGCTCGTCGCGGCGGTGGGCCTCGGGGATCAGCTCCTCGAGCGGGACCTCGGGGATGCCCGCCGTGCGGAAGGACCAGCTCTGCCGGCCCGGATGCGAGAGCTCGAACAGCGTCGGCTCCGACTCGCGGCCGACCAGCGGTGCGCTGGTGGCCCTGCCGCCGGGCATCTCGCCGTTCGCTCCGGCCCCCGATCCGCTCATGCCGCCACCGCCTTGGACATGGCGGTCAGGTAGGCATCGATTTCGTCCCGCGTGCGCCGCTCGGTCACCGAGACCAGCAGCGCATCCTCGCCGTCCTCGAAGTCGTCGCCGAGGCCGATGCCGGCCAGGAACCCCGCGTCGGCCATGCGCTCGATGACCACTGCCGCCGGGACCGGGAGGCGGACGGCGAACTCGCGGACCACCGGCGCCCCGGCGTAGGGCTCGATCCCGTCGACGGCCAGCAGTCCCTGACGGGTGTAGCGGGTGGCCTGGGCGCACCGGCGGGCCAGCTCGGCCAGCCCCGAGGTGCCGAGCCACCCGAGCTGGATGGCCGCCGTGACCGCCATCAGCGTCTGGTTGGTGCACACGTTGGAGGTGGCCTTCTCCCGCCGGATGTCTTGTTCACGGGCGCGCAGCGTGGTCACGTAGGCCCGACGGCCCTCCACGTCCACCGTCTCCCCCACCAGCCGCCCCGGCAGGCGCCGCACGTGAGCCGAGGCACAGGCGAACAGCCCGAGGTAGGGCCCCCCGAAGCTCAGCGCGGTGCCGAAGGCCTGGCCCTCCCCCACCACGACGTCGGCCCCCCACGCTCCCGGTGAACGCAGGAGGCCCGACGACACCGGGTCCGCCCCGACCACGAGCAGGGCTCCGGTCCGATCGCAGAGCCGGCGGGCGGCGGACAGGTCCTCGAGGCACCCGAGGTAGTTGGGGTAGCCGACCAGGACCGCCCCGGGTGGGTCGTCCGCTCCGGTGTCGTCTGGCCAGGCGGTGATCCCGTCGACCAGTGGAACGGTCGAGATCCGGTGCCCGGTGCCGGTCGCCGCAGTGGCGAGCATCTGGCGCCAGTGGGGGTGGATCCCCGCCGACACCCACACCCCCGGCCGGCCCGATGCCGCCGTGGCCAGGTTGACCGCCTCGACCGCCGCACTGCCGCCGTCGTAGAGCGAGGCGTTGGCGACGGGTAGCCCGGCTAGGCGGGCCACCATCGTCTGGAACTCGAACACCGCCTGGAGGACGCCTTGGGCCACCTCGGGCTGGTAGGGCGTGTAGGAGGTGACGAATTCGGACCGACCGGCCAGGGCCCGGGTGACCGAAGGGATCTCATGGTCGTAGGCCCCTCCCCCGGCGAAGCAGACCAACCGGTCCGACCGGGCCCGGTTGCGCGTTGCGTATCCCTCGAAGCGGGCCAACACGTCGGGCTCGCCGACACCGTCGGCCAGCTCGAGACCGCGCTGGAGACGCAGCGCTTCCGGCACCACGGCGAACAGCTCGTCGAGCGAGGCCAGGCCCAGGAAGGTCAGCATGTCCTCCACTTCGTCGTCGGTGTGCGGGATGTAGGTGCCCACGAGCAGCTCCTCGAGCCGATGAACGCTCTGTCTCTGGTTGGTGTCTAGTTGACCCGGGCCGCGCCGGCCCAATGCCGGGGACAGCACCGCCTCATCGTGAGACCGCCCACTGGCCGGCCTGCACGAACGGCATGGTCACCACCCGGGCGGCCAGGCTGCGCCCCCGTTGCTCGACCTCGACCGCCATGCCCACTTCCGGCCGGTCCCCTTCCGTATCGAGGAAGGCCATGGCGATCCCACACTCGAGCATGGGTGAGAAGTTCCCGCTGGTGACCGTACCGGCCGGCCGGCCGTCGCGCTGCACGTTCGCCCCTTGGCGGGGAGGCTGCCGGCCGTCGGTGCGGATGCCGGCCAGGCGCCGCCCGATGCCGCGCTCCCGCTCGGCCTCGAGCGCGGCGCGGCCCCGGAACGCCGGCTTCTTCCAGCCGACCACCCAGTCCAGCCCGGCCTGCAACGGGGTGATGCCCGGTCCCAGCTCGTGTCCGTGCAGCGGGAGACCGGCCTCCAGCCGGAGGGTGTCCCGGGCCCCGAGGCCGGCCGGCTGCATGCCGGTGGCCAACAGCGCCGCCCAGAGCGCTTCGGCCGCGTCGACCGGCACGGACAGCTCCAGGCCGTCCTCTCCGGTGTACCCCGTCCCGGCGGCCAGGCAGGGCACGCCCTCCCACACGACCGGGATCACCCCGAAGCGGGGCACGGCTGCGGCGTCGGGGGCGATGGCCGCCAGCCGGGTACGGGCGTGGGGCCCTTGCACGGCGATGATGGACCGCTGGTCGGTGATGTCCTTGCCCCCCAACGCCTCGAGTACCCGTTCGGTGTTCGAGGCGTTGGGCATCACGTCGAAGACCCCCTCGTCCACCCACCAGACGATGATGTCGTCGACCACCGACCCGTCCTCGGCGAGGAGGTGGGTGTACTGAGCCCGACCGGGCGTGACCTTGGTCAGATCGTTGGTGAGGGTGGCCTGAAGCCGGTCGAAGCTCCCTGCGCCCTCGACCCGGACCGTGCCGAGATGGCTGACGTCGAAGATCACCGAGTCGTGGCGGCAGGCGCGGTGCTCGGCGATGGTGCCCTGGCCGTAGGCGAGTGGCATCTCCCAACCTCCGAAGCCCACGAGCTTGGCGCCGAGCCGGCGGTGGCTGTCGAGGAGGGCGGTCTGGCGGAGCGGGGCCGGGGATTCGAGGCGGGGGCCGTCGCCGGCGGTCGCGGTGTCGCCCACGTCGAAAGGCTAGCGGCGGGCCCGGTCAGGCCGTGCGGGCGATGCCGGACCGGCGGCCGTCCTCGCCGGCCAGTCCGTACTTGGACAGGAGATCCAAGGTGTCACGTTGGTAGAGCAGGGTCAGCCGGACATCCGGGTACAGCTCGGCCATCCGACGGACCTTGCCGTTCTTTTTCGTCACCAGGGGCTGGCTGAGCGTCGTCAGCTCGACGAACAAACCGGGCTCGGGAAGCCAGAAGTCCGGACGGAACCCAGACGTGGGCCGGCCGCACTCGTCCCAGTCGAGCGCGAATTCGACCGGCTCGTACTCCCACCGGACGCCGTAGAAGTCGAGGATCCGCGCGAACCGGTGCTCGGATTCGTGCGCGAACCGCTTCACCCGGCCCAGCCGGTCTTGCCCGCCGCTGGGACCAGCGCTCAACCCTGGGCCGCCTCGACCCGTGCCACGTGGATGTCCGGCCCCGTTTCTGCCCGGCGGCCGGCACCGGCGTCGCTGATCTCGACGATGGCGGCGTCCAGCTCGGAGACGACCGACGAGAGGGGCAGGATGTTGAAGACGCCCTGCCCGCCGGCCAAGAGGTCGACCACCTCGCCGTTCGAGTGGGCCAGCACGGACTTGCTGCCGGCCAGGACCAGCTGGGCGCTGGCCACATCGCCCCCCAGGTCGCCGCGGAGGCACTCGACGGCCTGCCGGGCCTGTTGGAGCTTGAGGCCGGCGTCGAGCAGCCGCTTGATCACCTTGAGCTCGAGCACGTCCCCATAGGAGTAGCGCCGTTGACTGCCGCTACCCGTGGCATCGGTGATCGACGGCCGGAGGAGGCCGGTGCGGGCCCAGTAGTCCAGTTGGCGGTAGGTGATGCCCACCAGGGCGCAGACCTCCGCGCCGCGGAAGCCGTCATCGGACCCAGCCCCGCGGTGGCCGCTCACCCGCACGTCCGTTCCCTGCTCCACCGACTGCCCTCCACCTCAGGATCCCCGACCTCGGGATCTCCACCTCGATCAGAGCTTCACCGTGAACCCCAACCTCACGGTCAACCTGGTCAACCACGGTATCACATCGCCGTAATTACCGGGATGTGAGGCGCGGGCCGACCGAGAAATACGGGGTGGCCTGATTTGGACCGTCGTCCGCCCCCGGCAATGATCGGGACATGACCGTGATCAAGATCAACGCCATCACGGTGCGGGAGGGCTCCGGCGACGAGTTGGCCCGGCGGTTCGCCGAGCGGGCCGGGGCCGTGGACGACGCTGACGGCTTCGAAGGATTCGAGCTGCTCCGGCCGACCGACGACCGGGATACCTGGCTGGTCGTGACCCGGTGGCGGGACGACGAGTCGTTCGACGCCTGGGTGGCCTCCCCGGCCTTCGGCCACGGCCACCGGGGGTCGTCGGCCGGTGAGGATCACCGGGGCGGCGGTGAGCCACCCGTCGGGCGGCATAGCGAGCTGTGGTCGTACGAGATCGTCCAGCTGCCCCGGCCCCGATGAACAGGTGTGCCCCTCGCCCCGTCGCCTCCGAAGCGACCGCCGGGAACGGTCCGGGGTGACCCGGCGGGCCCGGTGGGTGCTCCTGGTCACGGTGGCCGGTCTCCTCACGGCCTGCACCTCGTCGGGGACGGCGGTGACCGCCCCGTTCTCCACCGCGCCTCCGACCCTCGAGCACGGGCCGGTCTATGAGATCAAGGTCGCTCCGGTGAACGGCATCGGGCCGGTGCTGGTCGACGGTCAGGGCATCACCGTCTACATGTTCGCCACCGACCGTCAAGGCTCCCCTTCCCGCTGCTACGACATCTGCGCCGTGCAGTGGCCACCGCTGCTCCTCCCCGCCGGAGTGGCCACAGCGGTGGCCGGTCCGGGGATCCAACCGCGGCTGGTGGGTCGGGCCGTCCGCACCGACGGGACCACCCAGATCACCTACAACGGGTGGCCGCTCTACCTGTGGCCACCTGACCGGTCCCCGGGCAAGGCGACCGGTCAGGGCCTGACCAACGCCGGCGGCCGCTGGTACGTCCTCGATCCGTCGGGCACTCCGGTGCAACCTCCGTGACGCACCGATCGTCCGACAACGGTCGGCGAACTGACGCCGGGTGCTCGACCAGGGGGCGTCGAGCCACTCGGAATGGTAGAGGTCAGGCGATCCGGACGAGCTTCGATCGGAACCGGTGGCCGTTCGCCACGTACTCGGCGGCCGCGACCCGGATGACATCCTGATTGGATCGGCCCGGTCGCACGGATGCGGGTACACCGACGGCCAGTGCTCCGGGTGGCACCTGCATCCGGTTGGGGACCACCGCGTTCGCCCCCACCGTGGCTCCCTGGCCGATCACAGCGTGGTGGAGCACCACCGAGCCCGAGCCGACCAGCGTCCCGTCCTCGAGCACGCATCCTTCGAGGTGGACCAAATGGCCGATCACACAGCCGTCCCCCACCGTGGTGGGGAAGCCGGGCCCGGCGTGGATGACGGTCCCGTCCTGGACTGACGTGCGCGCCCCGATGGTGATGGCTCCGTAGTCCCCCCGCAGCACCGCCCCGGGCCAGATACTCGACTCCGGGCCGACGCTGACGTCGCCGATGACCACCGCCTCAGGGTGCACGTACGCCTCGGGATCGATGGTCGGGACGACGTCTTCGAGTCGGTAGATGGCCATGGTCTGCGACCCTATGGCACGTCGGGCCGCGCCACGAACATCCAGCGGAAGCTTTCGGCCTCCTCGACCTGGTGGCGACGTCGAGGAGGCCGGTCCACGATCACCGAGACCAGGTCTGGCCCGCCGGATCGTACCGGCTCGAACTCCTAGGATGGCGGCGTCAGGACGGGCCATGTGCCAGGAGGCAGACCATGCATGCTGTCGGGGAGCTCGACCACCCGGTCTTCGATGCCGACAACCACTACTACGAGGCGCTCGACGCCTTCACCCGCCATCTCGACCCGAAACTGGGTCCCCGGGTGATCCAGTGGTCGGAGATCGGCGGCCGCCGGTACCACGTGATCGGCGGCCGGGTCAACCACGCCGTGACCAACCCGACCTTCGACCCGATCGCATTCCCCGGTGCCATGCACGACTACTTCCGGGGAAACCCGGAGCACCGAAACCCGCTGGAATTCCTGTCCCGGCGCGAGCCCATCCGTCCGGCCTATCGCGACCCCGGGGCGCGCCTGTCTGCGCTCGACGAGCAGGGCCTGGACGGTTGCCTGCTCTTCCCCACCCTCGGGATGATCTACGAGGAGCCGCTGGCCCACGACCCCGAGGCTGTGTGCCACCTGTTCGCCGCGTTCAACCGATGGCTGGTCGAG
Source organism: uncultured Acidimicrobiales bacterium (assembly GCA_963710495.1). Classification (GTDB taxonomy): domain Bacteria; phylum Actinomycetota; class Acidimicrobiia; order Acidimicrobiales; family RAAP-2; genus Bog-756. Next base: position 41,654 of record CAVQAI010000009.1, on the reverse strand, counting down.
GACTGGTCCTTCAACCATGGCGACCGGATCTTCGCCGCGCCCTACCTCACCCTGGCCGATCCCGACTGGGCCGCCCGGGAGTTGGCCTGGGCCCTCGACAACGGTGCCCGCATGGTGGTCATGCGGCCGGCGGCCCCCGTCACCGCCACCGGCCGCCGCAATCCGTTCGACCCGATCTTCGACGCCTTCTGGAGCCTGGCCAACGATGCCGGGATCTGCGTGGTGGTCCACGCCGCCGACAGCGGGATCTCGTCCAACGGGTACGCCGCCGACGGGTTCGGAGCCACCTTTGCGAGTGGGTGGAAGCCGAGCATCAAGTCGTTCCACATCGAACAGGCCATCCGCGACTATCTGTTCACGATTGTCTTCGAACAGCACTTCGAACGGTTCCCCAACCTGCGGATCGCTTCGATCGAGAACGGGGCCGAGTACCTGCCCGACCTCATCAAGAAGCTGCGCTCGACGGCCAGCAAGATGCCCGGCGTCTTCAAGCACGATCCGGTCGAGACCTTCCGCCGGCACGTATGGGTCAATCCCTTCTGGGAAGACGACGTCTACCAGGTGGCCGAGTGCATGGGCCCAGACCGCGTCATCTTCGGGTCCGACTGGCCCCACGTCGAGGCCCTGCCGGAGCCCCTCGACTACTTGATCGAGCTCAAGGAGTTCCGCGACGACGAGCGTCGGCTGATCCTCAACGACAACGTCAGGGAGCTGCTCGTCCTCCAGCCGACCTGAGCCGGCCGACCTCAGGCCAGCACCGCCGACCGATCCGCCCCCACCTCACCGACGGCCTCGGCCCCGGCTGTGGCGCTCCTTCTTGCCGTGGTGGGTCGCGGTATGCGTGCCGTTGTGGTGGCCCGAGGAGCGGTACCGATCTCGTCGGGCCCGGCCGACGAACCCGCCGGCCACGATGACCACCAGACCGACCGACATGAGGATCCAGATCAACACGGGTGCTCCATGTCGAGATCATGACATGCCGAAGCCAGTGGAGCGTGCCGCCGTGCGGGCCTTCGGGCGTGACTATCCGAGCCGTTGCGTGCGTGGACGTTTCGCGCTCGGATGCCTGGTGTGCGAATGACCCCGCTTGGAAGTGCCCGACGCCGAGTTAGGCGAGGACGTGGTCGTCGAGGTCTTGGCCGGAGGGACGAGGAACCCGTGCTGTGCCGCATTCAGAGGCGACGCAACGGGCGAGTACCGCGGGGCAGGTGACTTGTGCTTGGCCCCGTTGGTCGGGTTGCCGCCTCCCCCACCCAGCGTGAACCAGGCCAGCGCCACCAGGACGAGCCCGATACCGGCCGTGGACGCGACGACTTTTCTCGAGCGCACGTCGGGCAATGGGGAATCGCCGCCGATCCACCGGAGCCATTGCTTCAGCTTCAGCGTCGATGCCCAGGCCCTGACCCTGTCAGCCCAGGCCCTGCCCATGTCAGAGGCCTTACCCATGTATCCACACACCCTCCGGAAGCAGACAAGTTATCCCCTGCCTGGCACCGATGCCGGACGGCCTGGCCGACGTCCTGATCCAGCGGCACTGGCTCCCTGGCCACCAAGGGCGGCCGGGCGTGCCGGCGTGGTGCCCGTCTCCCCGCCCGTACGCCACGGAGGAGTCCCAGCGGTCCCCGGACGTGGTGGCTCCAGCCATCCACCGTCCGAACCAGAGGACTCGGTACCCTGCTGCACACTGTAGGGATTCGATCGGGAGGCTGAGCCATGGACGGTGGTGACGGATTCGAGGCGGTGCAGGACCAGGTTCACGAACTCGAGGTGCAGGTCTCGGCCTTCACTGGGTTGGGTCAGGCCCTCAAGGAAGTCGACGGTGTACTGGGCGAGGTCAGCGAGGAGCTCGGCCGCGCCGGGAACGGGGCGTCCCTCCGGACGCGGTGGACGGTTCCCCGCGAGGCGCGGGCCGTTGCTCTGGCCTGACCCCCCTGGTAACTGCAGGGATTTTTCTGCCCGTGGGCGGAATGATCGGCCCCTCTCCACGCCCGGGGGGTCGGAACCGGAGCGGTCGGGCTCCGGTCCAAGTAGGGGACGTCCGAGATCGATCGGTGGCTCGTTTCGGGTCCCTCTGACCTGCTGCATCGCAAATGTCCACCTCGGGTGTGTCGTCGCTCCGTTCGGGGCCTCCGAGGATGAGACCTGCGCCAGGTGGTGGGCCGTCGGGGCCTACGGCGGGACCTTTGACCCTATAGAGAGCCACGCCAGCGGCCGACAATAAAGGTATGAGGGGCACTCATCCGAGGGACGGCGTCCGTGTCAGCCGTGGGCCAGCCCGGCTCGGCCCTACGTCCGGCGGTCATGACCATCCTCTTCGACCCTCGGGCCAGCCAGTGAGAGCTTTCTGTCGACCAGCTGATCAGGGCCGAGTGCACGGTGTCGATCTGCTCCGTTGCCCCTCAGCCGACACCGTGTCCAACCATTCTGAAATGGAGGGCGTCCGATAGCGGCGTGAACGAGCTATCGCACGGAAGGGGCAGACGATGGACACGGATAGGGCATGGCGATCGTCGGGAGGTGGCCGAGGTCGTACCCCCTCGCAGGCCCGAGCGAACGCGGCGGCCGACGGGGAGCCGAGGGCGGCGGGCCCGGGCCTGGCCCGCTTCACAGATCGGGTGGAGCACAAGAAGCCCCGAAACCGACCTTGGCTGGCGATAGCAGCTGTGTTGGTCGCGCTCGGCGCCGTCGGTTCCGCGTTTGGAGCCCTTGCCGTGGCTCGCAACCAAGGCCAGCAATCACGACAGGATTTCGCCGCGACGGCCATGGCGATCTCCTCGACGTTCCAATTGGCCATTCAGCACGAACAGGACCTCGTCATCGGCGCCGGTGCCTTCGTCGTTCGCGACCCCGATGCCTCACAGGCTGATTTCGTCCAGTGGACGAGTTCGGTGCATGCCTTCGAGCGCTACCCCGAGGTGGTGGGAATCGCCCATCTGGCAATGGTCCCCGCGTCTCAGCTGAGCGCGTTCGCGGCGCGGGCAACAACAGATCCCGCCGGGCCTCTGGCTGCCGACGGCACGTTTGAAGTCACCCCCGCCGGCTCTCGTCCCTACTACTGCTTGGCCACGGTGTCGCAGTCGCGAGCCGGTGAATCGACCACGCCCGCCGGATTGGACTTCTGTGCCTCGGCGCTCGGACCGGCCCTCCTGCGAGCTCGAGACACGGGACAAGCGGCCTATGTCCCCTATCGGAGCGGAGGGACCGTCGAGCTGGCGCTCGGAACACCCATCTATCTCGGTGGCGTCACGCCCGGCACCATGCAGGCCCGCCGTGACGCATTCCTCGGGTGGACAGGCACGTCGATCGTACCCGACACCGTTCTCGACACCGCCATGCAGAATCATCCAGGGACCGCCATGGCGGTGACCTTCGGTGGAGGTTCGTCCCAAGTCACGTTCGCGAACGGCTCACGACCGGCAAGCGCGGCGAAGACCACGACCGATCTCCACAACGGATGGCACGTCGTCGTCTATGGCAAGGTCAATGACGGAGGAGTGTTCACCAATGGGAATGCCCTCGCTCTGCTGTTCGGAGGGATCGCCTTCTTCCTGCTGCTCGGTTCGATCGTCTACCTGTTGGGAACCGGACGGTCGCGGGCGATGCTGCTGGTGCGCGAACGCACGGAGCAGCTGCGGCACCAAGCATTCCACGATGCGCTCACCGGGCTCCCCAATCGGGCGCTCATCCTCGATCGGATGGACCAGATGTTGGCTCGATCGCGCCGGGACAAGACGCCGGTGGCGGCATTCTTCCTCGATCTGGACAACTTCAAGGACATCAACGACACCCTGGGACATGACGCGGGCGATCAACTCCTCGTGGCTGTCGCCAGCCGGCTCGCCAATGCGCTGCGTGAGTCGGACACCGTTGGTCGCCTCGGCGGTGACGAGTTCATCGTCTTGGCCGAGGGATCCTCGCTGGCCGCCGGCGCCGAGGCAGTGGCGGACCGGCTCCGAAGCGCTCTGGCGGTCCCGATCCCAACGTCGAGCGGCCCTCCGCTCACCGTGACGGCCAGCATCGGCATTGCCACCGACGAGCGGGTCACCCCCGAGGCGCTGCTTCGGGATGCCGACATTGCCCTGTACCAGGCGAAGGCGGCCGGTAAGAACTGTGCCGTCGTCTTCCGTCCGGCGATGCAACAAGCCGTGGAGGATCACCGCTATCTCGATGTGGACCTCCATCGTGCTCTGGACGCCGAGGAGTTCTTCCTGCTCTACCAACCCATCGTCGACCTCACAACGGGCACGATCAATGGCGTCGAAGCCCTCTTGCGCTGGCGCCATCCCGAGCGCGGCATCGTCCAGCCTGCCGAATTCATTTCTTCCCTGGAGGCGAGTGGGCTGATCGTTCCGGTCGGGGAATGGGTGCTTCGGGAGGCGTGTCGGCAAGGCGCCGCATGGCAACGAGATGGTCACCCCTTGACCATCTCGGTCAACGTCGCCGCCGCCCAGCTCGAACGGGACCGAATTGTGGGCGACGTTCGCAATGCCCTGGATGCCAGTGGATTGAATCCGAAACTACTCACCCTCGAGCTGACCGAGACGACGCTCATGCACAATGTCGTGGCGTCGGCGGCTCGCCTCGAGCTCCTGAAATCGATCGGTATCCGGATCGCCATTGACGATTTCGGTACCGGCTACTCGTCGATGGCCTACTTGCAACAGTTTCCGATCGATGTTCTGAAGATCGACCAGTCGTTCGTCTCGCATATCACCGAAACGGCTGAAGCGGCAGCCCTCGTCCATACGCTCGTTCAACTGGGTAAGGCACTCGGAATCGTCACGACCGCTGAGGGTGTCGAAACCAACGAGCAGCGAATGTGGCTGAGGTCCCAGGGTGTCGACGGCGGGCAGGGGTTTCTCTTCTCCCCACCGAGGGATCCGGGAGCGGTCACGATGCTCCTGACCGGCAGGAGCGAGCGGTCCGAGCTTGTGACGGCAGGCAGATGAGGGGCGATCGCGTCGAAGACCGGCGGAGGAAACGGTGATCCTGACCAACGAGCGGGCGACGAAGGATTGGGGCACGACCAGTGATGCTGGCGCGTTCCAATCACTTCCATTGGGCGCTCACCTCGTTGCCGCCGGCCTGGCAACGGAGGAAGACATCCAGAGCGCCCTGGACGAGCAAAGGCGAACCGGAGGGCGACTCGGTGAGATCCTCGTGGCTCAAGACGTCCTCTTCGAGGACGACCTGGCTCGGACGATGGCAGAGCTCAGCGGTATCCCCTTCCGCGACCTTACGCTCGATCCGGCCAACCCGACTGTCTCCGACTACATCCCGGAGGCATTCTGCCGCCGCCGCGGGGTGCTTCCCGTTGATCTCACAGACGGTGCTCTGACCGTTGCCATCTCGGATCCCCGCGACCTCCAGACGTTCGACGATTTGAGGACGCTGATCGCCCTGCCCATCATTCCGGTCATGGCGACGAAGGGTGACATCCGAAGGTCGATCGACTCGGTCTACTCGAGCCATCTCCTGGACGATGCCGACCAGGAAGGGGCACCAGAAGGCGACCCGGCAGCCCAAGGACCGTTCGATGATGTGGCCGATGCGGCGGCCATCCATCGAAACGAGGGGCCGGTCATCGAGTTCGTGAATCAAGTCTTGCGGCGGGCCGTAGCCGAGCGAGCCTCCGACATCCACATCGAGCCGACGGCGGACGGACTTCGAATCAGATTCCGTGTCGACGGAATGCTCCGGGACGCAATGAGTGCCCCGGCGTCATTCCGGCTGGCCGTCATCAGTCGAATCAAGATCATGGCGGAGCTGGACATCTCGGAACATCGCCGGCCCCAGGACGGCCGAATGTCGATCCGGATCAGCGGTCGTCCGGTGGATATCCGGGCCGCGAGCATCCCGACGATCAACGGGGAGGCGATCGTACTCCGAGTCCTGGTCAGAGACACCGGTCTGCTGCAGATGGACGCTCTCGGATTCCGACCCGGGCCCATGAAGCTGTTCAGCGGAGCAATTCGCAAGGCCTGGGGGATGATCCTCGTGACCGGCCCGACGGGCTCGGGCAAGTCGACCACGCTGTACGCAGCCATCAACGAGCTGAATTCGCCGAGTCGTAATACCGTCACCGTCGAAGACCCCATTGAGTACCGAGTGGCCGGGATCAAACAGACACAGGTCAACGCGAAGGCGGGCTACACCTTCGTGTCCGGCCTCCGAGCGGCCCTTCGGACCGACCCGGACGTCATCCTCGTGGGCGAGATCCGCGACCTTGAGACAGCCCGGATCGCCAGCGAGGCCGCGCTCACCGGCCACCTGGTGCTGTCGACGCTGCACGCCAACGATGCCGCTTCGAGCACCACGCGACTCCTCGACATGGGGCTGCGGCCATACCTGGTGACCTCGACGCTGGAATGCGTCGTGGCCCAACGACTGATCCGGCGTCTGTGCCCGAGATGCAAGTCGGTCAGTGACGCCACGCCCGAAGAGATGCTCGAGCTGACCGAGATGGGGCTGATTCAAGATGCCGTCGCTCGGGTACCACTGCATCGGGCCAACAGTTGTGAACAATGCGGACGGACCGGTTATCTGGGCCGGATCGCAGTGCAAGAGGTCATGGTGATGGACGAAGCCCTTCGGACGCTCGTGCTGCAGCACTCCCCTGCCGAAGCCGTGGCCGCCACCGCCGTAGCTGGTGGAATGCAGACCCTCAAGATGGATGCGTATGCCAAGCTGCAGGACGGGGAGACCACGTTCGATGAGGTGAAGCGGCTCGTCGACTAGCCGTCAACGTCGAGCAGGGCTCGGCACCTTCGGTCTCCCTGTTCAGAGGACGGCCTTGTTCGTGTTTGAATGCGACACTGATATCGAGCAAGATAGGCCTCACCTCGGGCGATGGCGGGAGTGGGCGGCGTCGGTCTAGACGCATCGACGGCAGAGTTGGGACGGCGGGCAACCAAGTGCGGCACTTTCGAAGACGACAGTCGGCGACGAAGTACCGGCGATCGAACCCAGCGTGCTCACTGCCGATGCTCGGTCTCGCGGGGGTACTGCTGGCCGTGCTGGTTTTGACCGTCCCGGCGTCAGCCGGGGCCAGACTGGTCAGCAAGGGCCCTGGATCTCCGCCCACCGTTGCGCCGACCTCCAACGCCGATCGGCCGCTGTACTGCCTGGCCCATTCCTGCCAGACGGGCAACCCCTCCGCCACCAATGCGATCCGGGCCGCCCAAGCTCCCGGACCACCGTCCGCGCAGACATTCACCCAATCGGCAATGGCCGTTCTGAGGGGCTCCCAGGTGTCATTGCATTGGGCTACTGCTGCCGGGGACTACTTCGTCCTCACATCGACGGCACCCGACACGCTACCCAACTTCGGCATGACCAGCGCCGTGACGTGGCCTTCCGGCTCGGGTGCAAGTTGGAACAGCGCGCAACAATGGTGGACCACGACGGCGGGAGCGGTCACGGTGGCGATTCCCCCAAATGCGGGAGCGGGTGCCACATTCATGTTTCAGCTGTATACCTGCAGCGCGACAAGCGGACTGTGCTCCAACTCACCCGGTGGGAGCGGGTATTCGCAAGTAGCCCTGAGCGTGGCCACGAACTGGAGCGCGGTGAGCTACAAACAGGACTTCCACAAGTTGGCAACGTTGGGGCAGGCCGGTGGGAGTCCCCTGGACGTGACGTTTTCCGCCAGCAACACCATCTGGAACAGCAGTGAGTTCAGCGACGCCGTCGGCCAAAGCGTCCGCAACTCGACGCTGAAGTCGATCCCCGATCCCGCCGATGTGGCGACCAGTCCTTTTGCCTCGTGTTTCTCCACTCCTTGCGGGGCGACGGGACTGAGCGCGCTCGGAGAACGGGTCGTCTACGCCGGCAAACTCGTCTGGTTCACCCAGGGAGGATGGCTGGGCTTTCCCGGCGGGCCGGTTGCGAATCATTCCGAAATCGTTGCCTACAACCCGAGCACTGCCGGCTTTTGCACCTATCTCGTGCCTGGGAATGACAACGAGGTGATCGGTCTGGCCGTGACCGGAAGCGGAAAGACGACGAAGGTCTGGTTCCTGGAGGCGGATCCCGTGGGTGGGCGCCCTGCCCTGGACTCCTTCTCCCCTTCTCAGGTCGGTGCGAACTGTCCCAATTCCTACTCATTGAGCGGTGCCGGCAGCTTTCGACAGATCGCGTGGCCGCAGAACGACTTTCCGTCGTTGATCGGGGTGGACCCCGGTGGAGCGGCACTATGGGTCACGGACTTCTTTGGCAACGAAATCGACCGGGTCGATGTGGCGACGGGAACCATCACTCCCCACACCTACACATCCGCCAACGCCGACTCGGTCCACGGAGCAGAGCCATGGCAGGTCGTCGCGGATGCCAATTACGTGTACGCAATCGACTACGGCGACAGCAACCTGGTGAGAGTCAACAAGACCAATGGCCAGGTGGACCAGGTGCGGATCCCCGAGACATCGGACACCGAGGAGGGCTACGGACTTGCCCTGGCGGGAAGCAAGCTCTTTTTCAGCCTGGCCGACGACCCGCAGCCATCCTTCGGGGCTGCTTCGACCATCGGGTACGTCGACCTCTCGGCATGGGAGGCAGCGTCGGCGGCGTGCCCACCAGGCGTGGACTGTGCTCCCGCTCCGACGTCCGGCGTCGTCTACACCGGCCTGTCCTCTGTTGCGGATCCATCGTCCGACGCAGACTTCCGCGGGATTGCTGTCAGCGGCCGCGGTTCGGTGGCACTCGCGGATCTCCGTCAAGTCGTCTGGCTGACTCCCTAGGAGGACGCTCGATTCCGCCGGGATGCCAGCCCGAGCTGGGACTCGGGATTCGAGATGATGGTCCCGGCCCTCTTCCGATCGCCGAGCCGGCCGCTGGCCCAGAGCCATCGGCCGAGCCCCCGTTCGGCGGCCGAGCGGTCCGCCTAGCTGCCGTGCTCGCCACCAGGCCTGTTCTTCCGAGTGATGAACACTTCCAGAGGATCGCCGTCGAGTCCCAACTTGCGGTCGTGGAGCCGACAGATCTCGGTCGCTGAACCCCCGGTGTGGTCGGACACGAAGCTCACGAAGTCATCGCCCCACTCCCGGATGACCAGCGAATCGCCGTGGTAGTCGGGTGGCAGGATGTGCTCGATACCAGACGCACCTGGTATGGCCCGAACCACCGTCTGGTGACCGTGGAAGATGGGTACGGTGAACACGTGCGCCCCTCCCGGGCGAAGTACGCGGGCGATCTCGGCAACCGCCTGCTCGGGTCGCAGGACGTGTTCCAGCACGTCCTGCGTGATCACGAGATCGAAGGACTCGTCCGGAAAGGTGAGGCTTTCGAGGTCCTGGCAGGTGACGTCCCCGAACACCGCTCCTCGGGCGACGTCGGGAAGATACCGGGACGCGCTGTACCCCGCCGCCTCGCGTCTGAGCTTGCGGCTGGCCGGGCCTCCGCTCCCGCATTCGTGCAGCATGAGCTTGCGCCAGTTGGGGAATTCCCTGTTGAGCACATAGAGGAGTCCCCGCCACCGAGGGATCGAATGACAGCGGACGCATCGGTAGGTGTTGACCAGATAGGGGCCGGTTTCGACGAACAGCGTCCGATGACCGCAGACGATGCAATAACCGAAGTTCGCACCCCCTTTGCTCGCGTGCCGACCATACCTCCGTACCCGTTCGGCAGGTGCGGCGACTGTCTGCTTCCAACCCATCGGTGAGAAGTTAGCGCCGTCAGCCGACAAGACACTGGCGAAACCGGACGACGAGACAACCCGACGGGCTTCCAGCGAGGGGTGGCCCCCGCGGCCCGAGTGGCTGGAGTGGCCGTCGGGTCCCTGGTGAACATCTGCCACCGTTATCGGCAAGCATGGCCCACACCGGGCGGCACGAGGATCGGACCGAGTTCCACGTGGCCCACTCGTCCTCGGCCGAAAGGCGCGGTGACCCTGATCCCGGCATGGGCACAACGGACGCGTCCTGGGGGTGGACCGACGGTCATTGGCAGGTGAACCTAGGTGGACGCCTCGGCCGGCTTACATTCGAATGGAAGATCTGCCAGAGTGGATCGGAAGGCGCCGCCCGCGAACCTGGTGGGAGGGGTCCAAAGCGAGAGGAACCCGACGTGACCGACGCAGATCGTCCCCAGGCGGACGACTCCCATGACGACTCCAGCCTGCTCCAGTCGAGAGCGGATGGGCAGCTCCACTTCACGCCGGCCACCGCCGGCGCCACGTTTCCGGTCACCGCGCCCGAGAATGCCACCCCATTGGAGGAGGACGAGCCCGAGGGAACCATCCCGGCCAGCCCGCTTTGGGCGATGAAGGAGCGCCGGCACGAGCAACTACCCCACCTGTTCGGCCACCCCCATCGAATCAGGGCCTCCGTCGGTTCAGGCGACGCAGTCGTCTATGCGATTGACGACGGTTCGCGCCATTGCATGATCGGCCGGCGGGTGGGGGCGACCCGCGACGGTGCTGTCTACAGCTTGATCGCCCGGGTGACCCGCGAGACCTACGAATCCCTGGTTTCCGGAGCCATCGACGGGCGGAAGGCGTTTCTGGCCGGCCGCGACATTGGTCTCAGCGGCACGGTTGAGCAGCCTGGAGTGGCCAACGTCTTCGACGTGGACTTCTATGAACGAGGAAGCGATATCCCCTCCGAATACCTCCCCCCGTCCCCTTTCATCGAGTTCGCCGAGGACCTCCCGACCGCCGACCGGTAGGACACCTTCAACCGGCGGCAGGAATAGCCATCCAGGGCGACCACACCTGCCCAAGGAGGCTTCGTCTCGTGCTCCCGGACCGTCGAGCCGAATTCTGGACCATCAAGGGCCTCTGTGCGGCAGGCACAGCGGCCGCATGTGGCGGCTTGTACCTGCTGTTTGTGGTCCACTATTCAGTCAACACGCTGTTTGCTGACGACTGGAGCATGGTTCCGTTACTCCATGCGGCATTGCATGGGCACCTTACGTTTACGAGCCTGTGGGCTCAGCACAACGAGAACCGGGTGCTCTTGCCCAATCTGATACTTGTCGCCGTAGGCGTCCTGAGCGCGGGTGACACCCGAACGGTGATCCTTGTAAGTGCGGTGGTCTTCATCGTGTCGTTCTTCCTGTTCTTGGACCTCTACCGGTCCTACGCCCGCCGGACGCTCAGCCCTCTGTCGGTCTTCGTTCTCGGACTGGTATGGTTCAGCCTCGCAGATTTCGGAAATGCGCTCTGGGCGTACCAGCTTGCTTGGTACTTGGTGCTGTTCTTTCTCATATCGATGATGTGGTTGCTTCTTGCCGTGCGTCGGACGAGTATCACATTCGCTCTGGCGTGCCTCGCGGCCGTGTTGGGCTCGTATAGTTCGCTCCAAGGTCTCCTTCTCTGGCCGATCGGTTTGCTCTGCCTGTGGTGGATGTTGCAGGCGAGACGACGCGCCTGGGGAGACCGGGCCTCTGTCGAGATCATCGTTTGGCTCTTGTTGGGTGCGGTCACCACGGGGATCTACTTCCTCGGATACGTCTCCAGCCATACCTCCGGCCATGCGACCGCCGCCCTGGGTCGTCCCCTCGAACTAAGCGAGTTCATCCTGGTCACGGCAGGGAACGTGGTTCCAATCGGAAGCCCGAACGATCTCTTCGGAGTTGAGGTATTTGGTCTGTTGCTTTCCCTGACCGCGATCACGGTGGTGATCCTCTCCTTGCGCGAGCGGGGGCGACACCGGCGAAGCCCTCTCGTCCCAGCGCTGATCGTCTTTGCATTGTTGTTCGATCTCTCCATCGCTCTCGGACGTCTATTTCTCGGTGTCCCATTCGCCCTCGAGAATCGTTACGAAATGCCCAATCTCGTCCTTCTGGTCGCCGTCGTTGCCTATGTGCTCGCTCATGTTCCGGCCGGCCGCCTTCCGGAGCTATGGCAAAGAGTGACGTACGCCGTCGAGCACAAATCGGTGGAGGCCCTCCTCGGACTGCTCGGAGTCGTGTTCGTCACCGGGTTCGTGTTGGTGCAAGTGCCGACAGCGACCCGGTATGGACTCAACCAGGCAAGAAGCTTCAACCAACAGTTGACGAACGGAGCTCGTTACCTGGCCAATTTCAATCGCGTCCCAGCAGCGGATCGTCCCTGCTACGACACTGCGATCTTCGATTTGGGGGTCTTCATGTATGGTCTGGCGCCCTTGCGGCCCTCACTCCGAGATGCCCAGGAAGACAGGCTGAGCTTGTTCGCGGCGGGGCCGAACCGGACCTACCGGGCGGCCGGCGTGCCGCCGCTCTACTGTCCCAAGGTACCCGTGACCGACGTGATCACCCCGGTGAGCGGTGCGATCGTGTCGGACACAATCGTCTTGCGCGCAACCGCTCCGAATGCGACCCACGTCGAGTTTGCCCTCTTCGGCGGCCGTTACTACGGGCTCTCGCTCGGCACGGCCGCTTCGACCAGCGACGGATGGATCGACCGGTGGAATACCACATCGGTCGCCAACGGCTCGTATCTGCTAATCGCAGAGGCCTTCAATTCCGGCGGAAAAGGCGTTAGCCCCAAAACGAACATCGTCGTCCACAATGAACAGCCGAGATTGCGCTGAGCACGCCGAAGCCCGCTTGAGCTCGCGCAGGTCTCTTCTTGTCCGAACCTGCCTTCGTCATGGCACTGTCATTCTCCTTCGGCCCATCACGGTGGACAAAGCCGGTCACATCGACGGTTGATCCATCTGGTGAGTCTGGCCAGTTCCGCGTCTTGGCGAGGGCGTGGTTCTTGACAACTCCCTACAGTTGGAACGCAGACTGTGGCCACCACGTTCTGAAGCCAGGGGGATTGACCGGCATGACGACAGTCGAAGACGACACCGAGCTGATGTCTTTCATCGACCGAGGCGATCCTTTTGCTCGCCTCGAGCTTGCTGCCCGAATGGCGCAGACCGATCTTTGGGTTGCCAGTGATCGTTTGAGGTCTCTCGAACTTGTGGGCTGCCATCTCGTCGCCGATCTCCGAGCGCACTAAGCGTGGAACAGCGCATTTCCCTCGAAATCACTGAGTCGTCCGTTGAGCGAAAGAATTCAGACAAGCCAAGCGTTGACCGATCACCGAGAGGCAAACATCGGAGCCGCTTCAGTAATGACGGACCGCACTTGCTCTTTCGGGTCTGGGCCATGTCGACGCTTATCCTTTTCGGCTTTTGCGCGGTGTGGTCGCTTGCCACACCCATTGGAGCCGCAAATGACGAGCCGGCTCAACTCGTGAAAGCCGCTTCAGCGGCGCGGGGTGAGCTTCTCGGACAGAGCGTCTCCCCGAAGTCGGTCGCCCACCTATCCGACGCCGACCGAACAAGCCTGAACAACTGTTACATCACCTACGGCGAACGCCGCTGCAATCGAGCCGTGACCATTGTGAGAGTTCCGGAAGGATTCGCCAGTTTGGCGGCCTGCAATACGTTTGCCCTCGTGCCGGCCGGTAGTTGTGTCGGCCTTCGGGGTTCTGCACGGACGACGTCGGCAGCCACCTACGTCGGACGCTACCCCCCGCTCTACTACACGATCGTCGGCCTTCCTTCGCTCGTGTGGAGTAACGACGCGGCCGTGTACCTGATGCGAATGGTGAGCGGAATGCTGAGCGCCCTGTTTCTGGGTCTGGCGTTCGCCTTGGCCACGGTCTGGTCGCGATCGAGGATCCTCCTCCTGGCGGTGGCGGTGACGGCTACTCCCACTGCGATCATCTTCGGTTCCGTGGTCAATCCCAGTGGTCTCGAAATCAGCGCCGCCATCTGCTTGTGGACCGGGGGCCTGATCATGGTCCTCGAACGGCCAACCCATCCGCCGCCCGGTCTGATCGCGTCCACCGCCGTTGCATCGATCGTGATGGTGCTCATGCGCGGGCTCTCTCCCCTGTGGCTGGTTTTGATCGCCATCACACTGGCAGTTCTCGGTTTCCGTACGTTGCCGGCCTTGATTCGGCTGAGGGAGGTGAGGATCGCGGCGGGAGCGGTCACCTTCGCCGGCATCGTTGCTGTCGTCTACATCTTTCTGGCTCACGCACTGTCGGTCTCCCCTCTCGGTCAGCCGGTCCCCGCCGGGACGTCAGAGTGGGGTGTGCTGGAGCTGGCTTTGGGGCGTACCCGGTCCCTCGTCGGTCAGTTCATCGGGCCCATCGGCGAGAGCGCCAACCCTCCGTACGCCGTGATCGGCCTGTGGTTGTTCTCGGTGTCCGCCATCGTCGCGCTCGGAATCGTGGCCAGTCAGCGGCGTCATGCGGCCCTCATCATCGGACTCGCCGTGGCTTCGTTGGCTCTGCCAACGGCACTGATGGCGTCACAAGCTCGTATCGACGGCGTGGTATGGCAGGCTCGAGACGGGTTTCCGCTCTATGCCGGGATCATCTTGGTGGCTGGAGCGGTTGCGGGTCGAGATCCGAGCCTGAGCTCGGCCGGCTCGGGCGTAGGTCCGAAGGTTCCGTGGGCGCACATGCGGCGGCTCGTGTTGCTGGTCGCGACCACCATGGCCTTCGTCCAGTTTGCCGACTTCCTCTGGGCACTCCGCCGCTATACGGTCGGTTTAGGCTCCACCCTCAACCCCTTTGCTCGGGTGCGGGGTGGGTGGGACCCACCGGTCTCATCCGTCGCCCTGGTCATCGTGGCGTTCACTGCGGCCCTGGCCTACTGGTGGTGGATACGAGAACTGGGCCGCTTGCCGGTGGCTAACCAGGCCACAGTTGGAATGCCGTCGACAGCCGTCGCGGGCGCCACTGTTTGAACCTAGAGAACAACGAGATGAGGCGTGGCCACGGGGCCCCTTTCGAGTTCAGCCCTTCTTTGAAGATCTGGTCGGAGTGCCGGGAGTTGAACCCGAGGACCTCTTGACTCCTCGCTAGCTCAGACGAAGCGTCGGGCACCGGCGGCGTCCGAGCGGGTGAGATGCGAGCGTAGAAAGCGAGGCTTATGCAGGCTCAGGACGCGGTGATGAGCGACCGCCTTTGTCCCCTGTCCGGGCGGCGACGCTCGTATCCGATACCACACGTTGCCTCATGGCGAGGTGCGCCAACCCTTGCGAGCCCCTTGACACCGGGCAGCGAGGGAGTACGCTCCGAAACGAGCAGGGAACCCGCCCCGGGTTGCGCCCGAGCAGAAGTTCGGGGGCGATTGAGTGGCGGATGAGCGGAGCAGCCATGGCGAAGCGTCTGTTGGTACCGGTGTCGAGGCTCTGTGTCGGGTTCAGCGTGATGGTACTGGGGGCGGTCACACTTCTATCGGCCACCAGCGGGGTGCGCGCCGGCGCGGCTCCGACGTTCACTGGCGTCTTTGCCTGGGGTGACAACTCGACGGGCGAGCTCGGCAACGGAGCCGTCGGCGGCACCAGCGATGTGCCGGCCGCCGTACTGCTCCCATCGGGTGTCACCCCGACCGCTATCGCGGCCGGCGGAGGGGGCGGTGGCGGCGACACGGAAGCTCCGCAGAACGCCGCCTATGCCATCGGCTCGGACGGGAAGGTCTACGCCTGGGGGGACAATTCCAACGGAGCGCTCGGAAATGGAACGACTGTCGCCAACAGTGGCACGCCGGTGGTTGTGTCGCTGCCTTCAGGAGTAACCACCTCAGCCATCAGTGCAGCGCAAGGCACGGGGTTTGCGATTGGCTCGGACAAGAACCTCTACGCCTGGGGGGACAACAACCTTGGCAAACTCGGCGACGGCAGCACGGCGGCCAACAGCTTCACACCCGTCGTGGTGTCACTCCCCTCGGGTGTCACACCGACCGCCGTGGCAGGGGGCTACGAATCCGCCTACGCGCTCGGTTCGGACGGGAAGGTCTACGCCTGGGGCGACAACTTCTACGGCGAGCTGGGGGACGGCAGCACGACGAACAGTTCCACCCCTGTGCCCGTCTCGCTCCCCATGGGGGTCACGGCGACCGCCATCGCCGGTGGTGGCGGAACGGGCTTCGCCATCGGTTCAGATAACAACCTCTATGGCTGGGGGTACAACGCCAACGGTGGACTGGGCGACAACAGCACCTCGAGCAGCGACACGCCCGTTGTCGTCGAGCTTCCCTCGGGGGTGACGCCCAAGGCGGTGACAGCAGGCGGCGGGTTCGCCCACGCCATCGGTTCGGACGGCAATCTCTACGGTTGGGGTCTCGGATCCAACGCTCAGCTCGGTGTCGGGTTCAGCGACAGTTCGGTGCCGATCGAGGTCCCACTGGGCTCGGGCGTGAAGCCAACGGCCATCGCCGACAACATCCACACCGGCTATGCCATCGGCTCGGACGGGAAGGTCTACGCCTGGGGCTACGGTCTCGCCGGCGAGCTCGGCAACGGAACGAACGGGAACTTCTCCCCGCCAGTCGTCGTCTCGCTTCCGGGAGGAAGTGCTCCGGAGAGCCTCGGTGCAGAGCCGGGCGCGGTAGCAGGCTATGCCATAGCGCAAGTGCCGCTCGCCGCGCCCACGATCACCACCCAGCCCAGCAATCAAACGGTCTTTGCGACCCAGAACGCGAGCTTCTCAGCGGCCGCAAGTGGCTTCTTCCCCCCGACCGTGCAGTGGCAGGTCTCGACCGACGGCGGGTCCACCTTCGCGCCGGTGCCCGGAGCAACGAGCGACACCTTGACCGTGGCGAACGCCACGTTGTCCGAGAACGGGAACGAGTACGAGGCGGTGTTCACCAACGGCAGCGGTTCGGCCATGAGCAACCCGGCGACCTTGACCGTCAACCCTCCGACGCCGCCCGTAGTGACCACCCAGCCCAGCAATCAGACCGACATACCGGGTGAGGTCGCCAGTTTCACATCGGGCGCCAGCGGTTTCCCCGTCCCCACCGTGGTGTGGCAGGTTTCGACCGACAGTGGTGTCACCTGGTCGAACATCCAGGGGAACGGCACGTCCACATCGACCACCTTGAGTGGCGTTATTTATGGCACCTTCGAGAACGGGTGGGAGGTTCGAGCCGTCTTCACCAACATTGTGAGCTCGGCCACCTCCAACCCCGCGACCTTGACCGTCAACCCTCCGACGCCGCCCGTGGTGACCACCCAGCCCAGCAATCAGACCGATATTCCGGGTGAGAACGCCAGCTTCACATCGAGTGCCAGTGGCAACCCCCTTCCCACCGTGGTGTGGCAGGTCTCGACCGACAGTGGCGTCACCTGGTCGAACATTCAGGGGAACGGCACGTCCACATCGACCACATTGAGCGGCGTGGTGTTCGGCACCTTTGAGAACGGGTGGGAGGTTCGAGCCGTCTTCACGAACTCGGCCGGATCGGCCATGAGCAACCCGGCAACACTCTTTGTCCCATAGGAGTCGGGTTGGGTTCCCGATTACGTCAGCCCGTCGCTCACGAGGACGACCAAGATGTCAGGAGCTCAGCGTGCCGATCTCGAACATCGTGCCTGATACCAATCCGACCGTCACGAACTGATTCGTCAGACAGACGTCGAAGGTCACTGCCTCCCCGAGGAACTGCTTCGTCCAAGGGCCCTGGACCGTCGCGACTGTCCCTACGAAGTCAAACTCGAACTGCGGTGCCGGGCACCGAGAAGGCGCTGGGAATGCAATCGAGCGCGAACTGAAGTTGGTTTCCTTTCCTGTTGACCAAGTGATCGGGTAAGGCCCGGGCCCGAGGGCGGACGAGAGTCCGGATCCTGCGGTCGTGCGCGGCCGCCGGCAACCGCTTAGCAAGATCGGTGCGGACACGCTGGCGGCCTCTGATTGCATCGTGGAGCATTCGATGACGTGTTTCGGAAGTGGCGTGAAACCGAAGGCCGGCGAGCTTGCCACCGGCCCAGCGGCGAGAAATGACGCCAATGCCAGAGCAACGCCAATTGCTCCCAACAGTTTGGGATGCGTCATGGATCCCTCCTCTTGGTTGCTTTCCGAGCATGATTTTCAGGTCTGGGTCGCGTCCGGACAACCCGCTTGATCGGCTCAGATCACCTCTGTCCCTACAACGCCCGGGTTGTGCGACGGTCATCGCTCTGCGCTAGCCATCTCACAATACTGGTCGGGCTGCCGGGATTTGAACCCGGGACCTCTTGACCCCCAGTCAAGCGCGTGAACCAAGCTGCGCCACAGCCCGTCCCTGGTCAACAGCCTGTACCGGAATGCAGGATGCACACCAAGGGCCACCCGCGAGAGCCTTGTCCAACAGACCTGTTCGGGCGACGAGGAGAGCCTACTCGCCGACCCCCGTGTTGCTCGTCCGACGTGGTCGGCAGTGCTGTCCCGTGAAGCGCGTCAGACGCAAGATCCCCGGCGATCACCTGGTCCGGCAGCAAGCACGGGCGTTGAGGCAGCGGCGCCGGGCGGCTCCCTACCTAGCGCCGGGCGGGACGACGGGAGGCTCAGATCCCGAGGTCGGCCACCACGAGCTTGCCGATGAAGGTGTAGCCCTTGGTGTTGGCGTGGATGTTCCCCGACGAGCAGTAGTAGGTGAGCTTGCAGATCTCCCACACCGCGACCGGGATCACGCCATACGGCTTGAGCTTGGCCGTCGTGGTCAGCGGGGTGTCATCACCCGCCGTCGCCAGCTTGTAGGGAGCACTGGTCACGTTGACGAAACTTCCTCCCGCCACCGAGGTGTACACGGCCTTGAGGGCCGGGTTGATCAGGGAGTCGAAGGCGGTCACTGACAGGTTGGCCAGGCTGACGTCAGGCGAACCGGCCGGAAACACGTAGTCGCCGAGGATGACGTCCGGGTACGTGAGGCCCACGATGTTGGCCGTGGCGTCACTGTTCGCAGCCAGGGCGGTCTTGAGGTCACCCACCAGCTTGGTGACGTTGGTCTTGATGGTGGACGACGCGGCGAGGACACAAGCAACCGTGTTGGACGCGCTGGCGCAAGAGGTCACGTCGTTCCCGCCGATCGAGACGGTGATCAGTCCGACCTGGCCGGGATGGGCGTTGATGAAGTCGATCGCCGCCTGTTCCTGCGTGGTGGTCGGATACGGAACGGCGTCGCTCGCCGCCACCGGACCGAATCCCGACTCGAGGCAGCCGATGGCTGTGACGATCGAGGTGCTGGTCGCACCGCCGCACCCGAAATTCTCGAGCTGGTCCTTCGCCTTTTTGGCCACGTAGGCGGTGTAGCCGGCGGTCGCCCCCATGCCGGGTTGGAAGCCGACCGAATAGGAGTCACCGAGTGAGAGGTAGTACTTCGGGGGCGACTTGGCCGCCTGGCTGAATCCTGGGGTCAAGGCCAGCCCGACGACGGCGACGAGACCCGCCACCAGGATGGACAGGGTGGCGGACAGAGGTGCGTGTCGGCGCATTGCGGAATCCCCCGATACTGAGCAGTTCACCTTGATGACACAAGGTGGTCACCTTTGTTACCACACAGTCACCGCCGTCGTCCTTTTTGAACCCGCCATCGGCTGACCTCCTGGTACGGAGGGTGACGGAAAAGGCCCACACCGTCACCCCGAGCGCCTCGCGGTCAGATGTGGTGGACCACCCAGGTGACGCCCTGGAACGCCCGATACCCGAGGTAGATGACGGTGGCCACCAGCATGAACTTGAAGTACCAGGGCGACTTCCGGTGGGCCAACGGGACGCTCCCGCATGCCGGGCAGGTGCCCTCGGCGGTCAGGTCCTCGTCTTCGACCCGCTCATCGCAGCTCTCACACCAGGGCACGGTGCCCCACTCCCCCACCGGCGGTCGAGCCGTACCGAGCCATCGTCCGGCGAGCCCAGTGGAGACGAACCGGGCCCGGGCCGCTCATCGTCGGCCCCCACCCCGGCGTCCTCCTTCGGCCCGCACGCGCAGCTTGATCGGCGTGGGCCCGAGCTCGAACCGTTCGCGGAGGCCACGCTCCAGGTAGCGCAAGTAGGTGGGTTGCAGCCGACCGTTGGTGAACAGGGTGAAGGTTGGCGGGTCGCTGGCTCCCTGCACCCCGTAGCGGATCCGCGCCCCGACCGGCGGGTGGTTCGCCTGGATCGACTGGAGGGCCCGATTGAGCTCACCGGTCGGGATGCGCCGGTGGTACGCCTCCTCGGCGGCCGCCACCGCCGGGAGGATGTGGTGGGCCCCGAGGCCGGTCAAGGCGCTGACCTTGAGCACCGGAGCCTCTCCCAAAAAGGCCAGCCGGTCCCCGACGTCGACCAGGATTCCGGGACGGTCGGGAGTGGCGACCAGCTCCCACTTGTTGAGGACGACGACGGTGGGGCACCCGGCCGCACCGACTCGCTCGGCCAGGCGCTGGTCCTGGTGGGTCACGCCGGCCGTGGCGTCGATGACCAGCAGGGCGATGTCGGCCCGATCCAGCGCCTCGAGAGCCCGCACCACCGAGAAGTATTCGGTGCCGCGCTCGGTGCGGGACTTGCGCCGCATGCCGGCGGTGTCCACGAAGCACACCGACCCCTCGGGGGTCTCGACCACGGTGTCGATTGCGTCGCGTGTCGTCCCGGGGGTGTCGTGGGTGACCGCTCGCTCGTCGCCCACCAGCCGGTTGAAGAGCGTCGACTTGCCCACGTTGGGCCGACCGACCAGCGCCACCCGTGGCATCGGGGACCCGTCGGCACCGGGGGCCGGCCGGGAATCCATTCCGGCCGGGCCACCCACCAAGTCTCCGGCCGGGCCCGGTCCCGGCGAGGGAGGCGGGAACAGGGTGACCACTTCGTCGAGGAGGTCACCGGTCCCCCGCCCGTGGAGGGCGCTCACCGGCCAGGGCGAGCCGAGCCCCAGGCTGACCGCCTCCCACGTGTCCACCTCGCGCTGGGACGAGTCCACCTTGTTGACCACCACCAGCACGGGACGGCCACACCGCTTGAGGAACCGGGCCACGGCCATGTCCTCCTCGGTGACCCCCACCGTGACGTCCACGACGAACAACACGACATCCGCTTGCGCCACCGCCCGCTCGGCCTGGGCGCTGACCTGCGCGTCGAGCGGGTCACCGGCCGGAAGCCAACCCCCGGTGTCGACTACGGTGAAGGCCCGCCCGCCCCACTCGGCGTCCAGCTCCTTCCGGTCCCGGGTGACTCCGGGCCGCTCCTCGACCACGGCCGCCCGGCGCCCGACGATCCGGTTGACCAGCGTCGACTTGCCCACATTGGGCCGTCCGGCGATCACCACCAGAGGCCGGAGCCCGGCCGCGGTCATGGAGCCCGACCGAGGGTCACGGGCACGGGTGGCCCGCCTGGCACGCCTGGCGCCACCCCCTCGAGGGCCAGCCGGAAGGAGAGCCCGTCGGTCGGGACCACCTCGACGGGCCGGGGCAGGTCGGCCACGGTCAGGTCGTCGAGGAAGCGTCCCTCCGACAGGCAGGAGTCGGGCAGCAGGTAGCGGTGGCCCGGCGGCTCGTCGGCCAGCACCCGGACCAGGTCGTGGCCGGTGAGCAGCCCGGCCACGCCGATGTTGCCGCCGAAGAATTCGTTGGCCACCGGGATGACCCGGATATCGCGGCGGCCCAACGACTCGACCAGGGGCCCGACCACCCGGGCCCCGTACTCACCGGTGAGGACGCCGACCGGGCCGTCCTGTGTCACCGGCCACGTCGTCGCCCCCATCCGTGCGGCCCGGTACCCCGCGGCCGGAGCACCGTCCACGGCGGCGAAGAACCCGGGCCGGGCGCCGCGGGCCGCCTCGCGGTCACCCCCGAACGCCGCTTCGAAGGCCCGCGCCATGCC
The DNA here is from genome assembly GCA_963710495.1 of uncultured Acidimicrobiales bacterium. Classification (GTDB taxonomy): domain Bacteria; phylum Actinomycetota; class Acidimicrobiia; order Acidimicrobiales; family RAAP-2; genus Bog-756. The sequence continues at coordinate 20,113 of CAVQAI010000009.1, read as the reverse complement.
GAGACCGTTCTCGTGCTGGGGGAACCCCTCGTAGCTGGCGGCCGGTGGGAAGGGCACGCCCGACATCAGGTAGTACTCGTCGGCGGCGAAGACCATGCGGCGGCCGAGGGCGGCGAGGAAGGTGTCCTGCCACCGCCCGACCGTCTCGCACACGGCGGCCGCCTCCGTCCGGGTGTGGGCGCGCATGGCCGGCTCCTTCGAAGCGCGGCTCACCCCGAGGGGCACGCAGGCCACGGTGGCCAGACCCGGGTAGCGATCGAGCACCCCGGCCAGGGTGTCCTCCAGGACGGCCCCGTCGTTGACCCCCGGGCAGACCACGACCTGGCCGTGGACCTCGATCCCTCCCCCGAGCAGCGCCTCCAGCCAGCGGAGGCTGGTCGCCCCCCGGCGATTGCGGAGGAGGCGGGCCCGGAGCTCGGGGTCGGTGGCGTGGATGGACACGAACAGGGGGCTGAGATGCTCGGTGAGCACGCGCTCGAGGTCCATCTCGGTGAAGCGGGTCAAGGTGGTGAAATTGCCGTAGAGGAAGGAGAGACGGTAGTCGTCGTCCTTCAAGGAGAGGCTCCGCCGCATCCCTTTGGGCAGCTGGTGGATGAAGCAGAACTCGCAGTGGTTGTCGCAGGTGCGGATGCGGTCGAACACGGCCGAGGACACCTCGGCCCCCAGCGGCTCGCCCGCCTCCTTGGACACCCGCAGCGCCAGGGGCTCGGAATGGGCCGGCCGGCGGACGAGCAGGTCGAGCTCGGGCTCGTCGACCAGCAGGCTGTACTCGATGACGTCTCGGGGCGTCCGACCGTTGAGGACGAGGAGCTCGTCACCGGGGAGCAGACCGGACCGCTCGGCCGGTGACGAATCGGCGACGGCGACGACCCGCGGTGCCGTCGTCACGGTGGGCGGCGACATGTCACCAGGGTACCTGGTCCTTCTTCCTGCACCGGACCGCGGTCCGGCCATCGGGACCCACCCCGGTAGCCTGGACCGGTGGCCGTGGACCGTGTCCTGTTGGCCGAGCCCCGGGGGTTCTGCGCCGGCGTCGAGAAGGCGATCAAGGCGCTGGCCTGGATGGTCCGGGTCTTCGAGCCGCCCGTCTACTGCTACCACGAGATCGTCCACAACCGGCACGTGGTCGATCAGTTCCGGGCCCGGGGCGTCGTCTTCGTGGACGACGTCGACGAGGTGCCGGCCGGGGCGCCGCTGATGCTCTCGGCCCATGGCTCGGCCCCCGAGGTGGTTGCCGCCGCCCGCCGGGGTGGCCGGGTCGTGGTCGACGCGGTCTGCCCGCTGGTGACCAAGGTGCACCACGAGCTCCGGGTGAGGGCCCGCAAGGGGTACACCGTCCTCTATGTGGGCCACCAGGGGCACGAGGAGGCGGTGGGAACCATGGCGGTGGCTCCGGCCGCCGTCCGTCTGCTGGAGCGGGTCGAGGACGTCGACGCCCTCGATGACCCCGACCCCGACGCCGACAGGGACGGCCCGGCCCCCATGGCGTTGTTGGCCCAGACCACCTTGAGCCACGACGAGTGGGCGGGCATCGTCGAGCGCGCCCGTCAGCGGTTCCCCGACCTGTGGATGCCCAATCGCAGCGATCTCTGCTTCGCCACCACCAACCGCCAGGCGGCCCTCAAGGCCGTGGCCGGCGAAGCCGACGCCGTCGTGGTCATCGGCTCGGAGAACTCCTCCAACACGGTCGCCCTCGAACAGGTGGCCCGCTCCTTCGGCTGCCCGCGGGTGGTCCGGATCAACGATGCCTCGGACCTGCCCGACGACCTGTCGGGCACGGTCGGGGTCACGGCCGGCGCCTCCGCCCCCGAGGCGCTGGTGCGGGCCGTGGTGGAGCGGTTGGCGCCCCGCCGGGGCACGGTCAGCGCCCCCGTCACCGTCGAAGAGGAGTACTTCCCGCCCCCACCCGAGCTCCGCGACCTGCTCCGGGGCCTCGAAGTGGCCCTGGCCCTCCTGAGCGGCGGTGCGGACGGCACCCCGGGCGCGGAGCCGGCCGAAGGTGAGCCCGCCGCCCAGGTGCTGGCCGCCGACCGTGCCACGGCCGCCGCCGACGTGCTGGAACGAATGGCCGGCTGAGATCGGGGTGCCACGGCGCCGGAACGGCGCGAGAATGTCCTCATGACTACTTCGTTCACCAGCATGGACGTCTCGACCCACGACCAGTGGGCGGTGATCGGCGCCGAGACCCGGCGGCACCAGGGGCGGACGGCCGACGCAGTGTTGGCCATGCTCGAGTCACTGGCTGACGTGGTGGACGGGTTCGCCGTCGATCAGCTCACCCACTGTCTGCAGACGGCCACCCGCGCCGAGCGGTCCGGCGCAGACGACGAGTGGGTGGTGGCCTCCCTCTGCCACGACATCGGCAAGGCGGTGTCGGTGCCCAACCACCCGAGGATCGCCGCCGAGATCCTGCGTCCCTACGTGGACCCGCAGATCACCGCCGTCATCTCCACCCACCAGGACTTCCAGGGCCGTCACTACTATCACCACTTCGGCCTCGATCCGAACATCCGCGACCGGTACCGGGGTGAGGACTGGTACGGGCTGGCCGAGCGCTTCGCCGACGAGTGGGACCAGAACAGCTTCGACCCGGACTACCCCACCGAGACCCTGGCCCACTTCGAGCCGAGGGTGAGGTCCGTCTTCGGCAACCCGCACGTCCTGTAGTGGCCCCGACCCAGCGTCACCGCTGGTTCACCCGGCCTGACAACCGGGCCCGCCGGCGGACCGCCGCTCTGGTGCGCTTCGCCGTCGGCCAGGCCCGGGCCGACTTCGAGGAGCGCTACCCCGACGTCCGCTTCGGACCGGTGGTGGCGGTCATTGCCGCCTACAACGAAGAGGACAACCTCGGCGACGTCCTGAAGGTCATGCCCGACACCGTCGACGGCGTCGACGTGTCGACCCTGGTGGTGGTGGACGGGGCCGGGGACGGCACGGCCCAGGTGGCCCTCGACGCCGGCGTCTCCACCTGCGTGCTCCCGGTCAACCTGGGCCAGGGAGCGGCCCTCCGGCTCGGGTACGGGCTGGCGGCTGCCCACGGCGCCCGCTACGTGATCACCCTCGACGCCGACGGCCAGAACGATCCGGCCGAGCTGGAGACGATGCTGACGCCGCTCCTCGACGACAGCGCCGACTTCGTCATCGGCTCGCGCCGGCTCGGAGTCGACCAGACCACCGACCGCTTCCGACAAGCTGGGGTCACGCTCTATGCCGGGGTGCTCAACCGGATGATCGCCCAACCGTTGTCGGACTCGTCGAGCGGCTACCGGGCCTTCAAGGTGGAGCTCCTGGAGGACATCCTCCCCCACCTGGTCCAGGACCAGTACCAGACGGCCGAAGTAGTCATCACCGCGGCCAGCCGCGGCTGGCGGATCGTCGAACGGCCGACGGTGTGGCACCCACGGGCCTCGGGCGCCTCGAAAAAGGGCGGCAACGTCTTCTTCGGGTTGCAGTACGCCCGGGTCATCGCCAGCACCTGGTGGCACGTCACCGTCGGGAACCGCCGTCGCTGAGGCCGGGGCCTCCGGGCCCGGGGTGCCGTGGCGGTCAGTACCGTCCGGTCGCCGCCACGGAACGGTCGTAGAGGTCCTGGAGAATCCGGGCCAGCTCCTCGGTGGCCTGGCGGGTGCGACTGCGACCGATCCGCCCGCCACCGGTGCGCTCGGGCGGCGGAATGGGTTGGCCCACGATGACGTGGATGTGCCGTGGGCGGGGGAATTTGCTCCCCGTGGGCATGACCGAGGCCGAGCCGCCGATCCCCACCGGGACCACCGTGGCCCCGGTCCGGGCGGCCAGGAAGGCCACCCCGTCGTGGAGGTTCTCGATCAACGGTCCCACCCGCCGCTGCCCCTCGGGGAAGAGGATGAGGACCTCACCGGCCTCGAGCACCTGTTGGGCCTGGCGCAGCGACTCCCGGTCGGCCGACTCCCGGTGCACGGGGAAGGCGCCGAGGGTGGGCAGGATGCGGGCCAGCAGCCGGTTGCTCCACAGGCTGTCCTTGGCCATGTAGTGCAGCTTGCGCCGGGTGACTTCGGAGGCCACCAGGAAGTCGATGAAGGAACGGTGCACGGGGGCGATGATGACCGGCCCGGCCGGTGGCACCAGCTCCGCCCCCTCGACCGTGGTCCGGAACAGGACCCGGTTGGCCAGGCGCACCAGCACCCGGAGGAACCGGTACAGGGGTGTGAACGAGATGTCGGTTCCCCCGCTGCCGGGCGGACCGGAGGCCGGCTCCGGCGGATGGCCCGCCTCCGTCACAGCCACGTGACGACCTCCTCCACGATGTCCTCGACCAGACGGTCGGTGGTGTCGATGACCCGGGCCCCGTCGGCCACGCCGAGCGGGGACGTCCGGCGGGTGCTGTCGATCTGGTCTCGCCGGGCCAGGGCTCGGGCGTCCTCCTCGGGCCGCCGCCGGGACCGTTCGCCGGCCGCCGCCGTCAGGTAGATCTTGAGGTCGGCGTCGGGCAGCACCACCGAACCGATGTCACGACCCTCGACGATGCCCCCGTCGTGGTCGGCCACCCACTGGCGCTGGCGCTCGACGAGAACGGCCCGGACCTCGGGATGGGCGGCGACGGTGGACACCGCCCGGCTGACCTCCGGACCGCGGATGACCTCGGTGACGTCGGCGCCGTCGGCCTCGACCCGTTCCCCGACCGAAACGGTGAGCCGGCGGGCCAGGCGCGCCACCGCTTCGGGATCGCCGAGCACCACGCCCTGGCTCAAGGCGGCCCAGGCCACGGCCCGGTACATGGCTCCGGTGTCCAGCCGGTCGAGCCCGAGTCGTCCGGCCAGGGCCCGTGAGACCGTCGACTTCCCGGAGCCGGCCGGGCCGTCGATGGCGATGAGGGGGCGGACCCGGGCTCTCGTGCCGGTGCCGGTCACACCCCCGCCTCCGTCGCCCCCGTCAGCCGGGCCAGGTCGTCGGCAAAGCCCGGATAGCTGGTGGCCACCGACTCCCATCCGACGACGGTGCTGACCGCGTCGGCCCCCGGGCAGGCCGCTCCGGCGATGGCGGCGGCCATGGCCAGGCGATGGTCGCCGTGGGCGTCGAAGGAGGCCGGGTGCAGGGGCCCGCCCGTCCCTTCGACCACCAGGTCGTCCCCCTCGGCCCGGGCCGTGCCGCCGAACGCCTCGACCAGGGCCAGCGTGCCGGCGAAGCGGTCCGACTCCTTCACCCGGAGCTCGCCGACCCCCCGGAAACAGGTCCGTCCTTCGGCCCCGGCCGCGGCCACGGCCAGGATGGGCACTTCGTCGAGGGAGGGGATCTCCTCGGCCTCGACCACCGTGCCGTGCAGCAGGCAGCGGTAGGCGGTGAGGGCGCCGGTCGTGTTGCCCGTCTCCTCGACCTCGATGGTCGCCCCCATGCGGCGGAGGACCCCGAGGAACCCGAGTCGTTCGATGCCGAGCTGGACGTCGGGCACGGTCACCAGGCTGCCCGGGATGATGACGCTGCCCACCAGCCAGAAGGCGGCCTGGGAAGGGTCGCCCGGCACGGTGTAGGCGCCGGGCGCCACCGGGCTGGCCCACACCCGGATCACCCGCCCGCGGCCTTGGCGGCGGATCTCGATGTTGGCCCCGGCCGCGGCGAGCATCTCCTCGGTGTGGGCCCGGGTGGCCACCGGCTCCCGGACCACGGTCTCGCCCCGGGCGGCCAGGCCGGCCAGGATGACGGCCGACTTGACCTGGGCGCTGGCCATCGGGACGGTGTAGTCGATGCCCTGGAGGGCGCCCCCGGTGACGGCGACCGGCGGCAGGCAGCGGCGGCCCGTTCCCCTCGACGGCCGCCCCCATGCGGACGAGTGGCTCGGCCACCCGGTCCATGGGCCGTCCCCGCAGCGACTCGTCGCCGGTGAGGGTGGTGACCCCGGGAAGGGCGGCGACCATGCCGGCCAGCAGCCGCAGGGGTGTCCCGGCGTTGCCGAGGTCGAGGGGACGCTCCGGGGCGTGCAGGCGCGACCGCCCCCCTTCCACGCGGACGCCCTCGCCGTCGGCGGTGACCGAGGCCCCGAGGACGGCCACGGCGGCGGCCGTCCGGGCCACGTCGTCCCCCGGGGAGAGCCCGGTGATGATCGACGTCCCCTCGGCCAGGGCGGCGAGCAGGAGGGCCCGGTGGGAGATCGACTTGTCCCCGGGCACGCGGATGGTCCCGGTGAGCGGTCGGCCGCCCCGGACCACTTGGGCCGCGCCCGCCGCCGGCCCGGGGGTGGGGCTCACCGGACGCTCCCGACCGGGCTGCTCGAGGCGCGGTAGCCGCGCCCCGACAAGGTGGCGACCAGCGTCGGGGCGGACAAGTTGTCCACCACGACCACCAGCACCCCGCGGTCGCCCTCGACGGAGTGGGCGATCTCGAAATCGACGATGTTGATGCCGAGCTCGGTCACCAGGACGAAGACCTCGGCCACCACCCCGAGCCGGTCGGGCACCGGCACCCGGACCTCGACCAGCTCTTCCGGCCGCGGGGCCCGCTCGCTGAGGGCCCGGCGCGCCGCGGCGGCCCGGTCGAGGACCTCGAGCAAGGCATCGTGGTCGCGGGTGGCCACCCGCTCACGCATCGCCCGGAGCGCCTCGATGAGCAGGTCGAGGGTCTCGACGATGGCGTCGGCATTGTCGCCGCAGATGTCGGGCCAGAGGGAGGGCTGCCCGGCGGCGATCCGTGTCATGTCGCGGAAGCCGCCGGCGGCCAGCTGCAGCAGGGCGGCGTGCTCCTGGCCGAGCCCGGCGGCCAGGTCCATGAGGGTGGCGGCGGTGAGGTGGGGGACGTGGGAGACCACCGCCACCAGCGAGTCGTGCTGCTCGGGCGAGAGGTCGAGCACGCCGGCGCCGAGGTCGGTGAGGATGGCGCGCACCCGGGCATAAGCGGCGGGATCGGTGGTCCCGACCGGGGTGAGCACCCAGGTGGCCCCGACGAACAGATCGCCCGAGGCTCCGTCGATGCCCATCTGCTCCGATCCGGCCATGGGGTGGCCGCCCACGAAATTGGGGTGGTCGATCGAGGCCACCAGCGGGCCCTTCACGCTCCCCACGTCGGTGATGGCCAGGTCGGGGTTCCACGCATCCGAGGCCAGGATCTCGGCGATGACCTCGGCGGTGGCGCGCACGGGCGTGGCGATGACGGCGAGGTCGGCCTGGTGGTCGATCCCTTCGGACGACAGGGCCCCGAGCTCCAGGGCCCGGGCCGTCACGCGGCCGTCGGCGTCCACCCCGCTCACCGTCCAGCCCCGGTTGCGGAGGGCCAACCCGATCGAGCCGCCGATCAGCCCGGTGCCGAAGATCATGGCCCGCCCGGGGAGGAGGATCCGGCCCCCGCCGGTCGCCGCCTCGGGCCCGGTGACCTCAGTCGGGGAGGTCGTCACGGAGTCCCTGGGCGCCCTCGAGGTAGACATGGTGGATCCGGGCTCGCGGGCGGTCCGTGTCGACGTGGAGCATGACCCGCACGCAGCGTGGCACCGATCCCTCGACGGCCAGCTCGCGGGCGCAGATCAGCGGGACCGCCCCGAGGCCCATGGACCGGGCGGCGGTGGCCGGGAAGGTGGACACCAGGTCACCGGTGGCCGTGAAGAGGATCGAGATGATGTCGTCCTCGACCAGGCCGTTGCGCTCGAGGATCTGGCCGAGCAGGGCCACGACGCGTTCGGTGATGGCTTCGGGGGTGTCGCATTCGACCGTGGTGGCGCCGCGCACGGCTCGGACGGCGGAGGACATCAGCCTGGCATGTTACTCAGCGGCGCCGCGAATCCGGCTGGGCGGCGGGGCCTCCGCCCGGTGTGGCCGCTGCGGCCAGCGCCCGGACCTCGTCGAGCCCGAGGGACCGGTAGGCGCCCGGGGCGAGGCCCGGATCGCTGATCGGTCCGATCCGGGTCCGGACCAGCCGGGCCACCGGATGGCCGACCGCCTCGCACATGCGGCGCACCTGCCGGTTGCGTCCTTCGTGGATGGCCACCCGGAGCAGGCCGGGGCCGATGACCGACACCCGGGCCGGCGCGGTGGGCCCGTCCTCGAGCTCGATCCCCTGGCGCAGCCGACGCACCTGGCCGGCGGTCGGCTCACCCTCGACCTGGACCAGGTACTCCTTCGGCACGCCAAAGGAGGGGTGGGTCAGGCGGTGAGTGAGCTCGCCGTCGTTGGTCAGCACCAGGAGCCCCTCCGAGTCCAGGTCCAGCCGGCCCACGGGGAAGACCCGGGGCTCGGCCGGCACCAGCGACACCACCGTCGGCCGGCCGTGGGTGTCCTCCGCCGTGCTCACCACCCCGGCCGGCTTGTTGAGGAGGTAGTGGACGAGCCCGGGTCGCACCGGGAGCGGCACGCCGTCGAGCTCGACCCGGTCGCCCGCCGGGTCGACCCGCCGGCCGGGAACGGGCACGGCGCCGTTGACCGTGACCCTCCCCTCGGCGATCAGCTCCTCACAGGCACGGCGGGACCCGATCCCGATTCGGGCGAGCACCTTCTGCAGGCGCTCGCCTTGGACCGGTTCCCCGGTCGGTGATGTCTCGACCGGCCGGTCACCCATCGGCGACGGGGCGCATCTGCTCCTCCATGTCGGCCAAGGCTTCGGGACCCGGCAGCAGGTCCTCGACCGGCGGCAGCTGGTCGAGGCGGTCGAGCCCCAACCGCTCCAGAAAGGCGTCGGTGGTGGCGTAGAGCACGGCCTGGCCGGGCCCGGGCGCCCGTCCGGCCACGGTGATGTAGCCCCGGTGCTCGAGCAGGCGGACCACCCCGTCCACGTTGACGCCGCGCAGGGCGGCGATCTGGGCCCGTGACACCGGCTGCTTGTAGGCCACGATGGCCAGGGTCTCGAGGGCGGCGGCCGACAGGCGGGACGACACGCCCACGTTGGCGAACCGCTCCACGTAGGGGGCCAGCTCGGGGTGGGTCTGGATGCGGTAGCCGCCGGCGATGCGGACCACCTCGAAGCCGCGACCTCCCGACCGGCACGAGGCGGCGAGCTCGTCGCAGAGGGGCTCGATCTGCTCCACCGGCAGCTCGAGCAACTCGGCCAGCAGACCGCCGGGCACCGGTTCGACCGCCACCATCAGGACGGCCTCGATGGCCCGGGCCTCGGGCGACAGGCTCATCTCACCCCTCGTACTCGTCGACACCCCCGGCACCGACCGCCACCGGCACAGCCTCGCCCTCGACCCAGGCCACTTGGAGGTCCCCGAAGCTGTGCCCCTGGTCGAGGGAGACCCGGCCCTGCTTGAACAGCTCGAGCAGGGCCAGGAAGTGGACGATGATCTCGATGCGGGCGGACAGGTGACGGGTCAGGGCGCGGAAGCTGGTCGGTCCCATGGCCGGCATGCGCCGCCCGAGCTCGGTGACGGCGTCGGCCACCGTGACCGTGTCCACGGTGACGTGGTAGAGGTCGACGGCCGGGGCGGGGCGGGCGGCGGTGGCCCGGCGGAAGGCGTCGGCCACCTGGGCCGGGGTCACCCCCTCGAGCAGATCGGGGGCGTGGACGACGAACTCGGGGTCGAGCCCGGCCGTGCGGGGGGCCGAGCGGGCCGCCTGCTCGGCCATCAGGGCGAAGGCATCGGCGGCGGCGGCGTAGGCCCGGCATTCGAGCAGCCGGGCGAGCAGCAGGTCGCGCTCCTCCCACCCGGCCAGCTCTTCGTCGGGCTCGACGTCGTCGGGGCCCGGGAGCAGGCGCCGGGACTTGAGCTCGATGAGCACGGCTGCGATGACCAGGAACTCCGAGAGGGTCTGGAGGTCCACGGTGTCCCACCCGGCCACCTCGGCCACGAAGGCGTCGACCACCGAGGCCAGCGGGATGTCGTAGAGGTCGACCTGGTGGCTGGTGACCAGTTGGAGCAGCAGGTCGATCGGGCCCTCGAAGGCGGGCGTCGAGACGGTGGCGCTCACGCCGACGAGGCTACCGGCTGGCGCGGCGGATCTCGTGCACCTGCGGGCCCGACCTACGATGACCCCCCATGTCACGAGTCCTGTCCGGCATCCAGCCCAGCGGTGACCTGCACCTCGGGAACTATCTCGGCGCCATTCGCAACTGGGTGGCCGACCAGGACGCCCACGACGCCTTCTACTGCATCGTCGACCTGCACGCCCTGACCCTGGAGATCGACCCGGCCGAGCTGCGCCGACGCACCTACGACACCGCCCTCGACCTGCTGGCCGCCGGCCTCGATCCCGATCGCTGCTGCCTGTTCGTGCAGAGCCAGGTCCCCGAGCACGCCCAGATGACCTGGCTGCTGGAGTGCACCGCCACCATGGGCGAGCTCGGCCGGATGACCCAGTTCAAGGAGAAGAGCGCGGGACGGGACTCGGTCCGGGCCGGGCTGTTCACCTACCCCGTGCTGCAGAGCGCCGACATCCTCCTCTATGACGCCGATCGGGTGCCGGTCGGTGACGACCAACGTCAGCACCTGGAGCTCACCCGTGAGCTGGCCATCCGCTTCAACCGCCGTTTCGGTGCCGACCTGGTGGTGCCCGAGGCGGCCATCCCGACCGTCGGGGCCCGGGTCATGGACCTCCAGCACCCCGGGCGCAAGATGTCGAAGTCGGTGGACTCGCCCCTCGGCACGATCCTCATGCTCGACGAGGACGCCGACATCGCCCGCAAGGTGAAGCGGGCAGTCACCGACACCGACGGCGAGGTCCGCTACGACCCCGCGGGCAAGCCCGGGCTCTCCAACCTGCTGGAGCTCCTGTCGGTGACCACCGGCCCGAGCCCGGCCGCCCTGGCCGGCTCCTACCGGCAGTACGGCGAGCTGAAGGACGACCTGGCCGAGGCGCTCATCGGGCTGCTCCGGCCGGTGCGCGAACGCCGGGCGGCGTTGGCCGAGGACCCCGGAGCGGTCTCGGCCATGCTGGCCCACGGGGCCGAGAAGGCCCACGCCATCGCCTCGGCCACCTATCGACGGGCGGCGGCGGCCATGGGGCTGCTCCTCCCGGACTGAGCTTTTCCGGATCGCGTCAGGCGGCGCCCGGCCCCGGGGCCGGGCCGGATCGCCCGGGGCGGCGCCGCCACCGAAGCACCACCTCGACGAGGCCCCAGAGCAGCATCCCGGCGCCGGCGACGGCCGAGACGAGGAGGCCGAGCCGGGCCGCGCCGGGCGCGTAGGTGAAGGTCACCCGGTAGTTCCCGGGGCCGGCCAGGGCCACCCGCTGGACCAGCCCGTCCCTGGTGACCGCGGCGGGCTGGGGAGGCCCGGCCGGCCGGCCGGCGGCGGCCAGCGACTGCACCGTGGCGCGCCAGCCGGACGACCACGCCTCGCTCCGATCGAGCAACACGGGGCCGGTGGCGTGCACCACGATCGGGTGGCCTCCTTCCGGTCCGGGGGCGGCCGCCGACACGGTGCTGCCCGGCGGGACCGGCCCTCCCCGTGGGTCCTCCAGCCAGGCCCAGCCCCGGGTCCGGGTGTTGTGGAAGACGCCGAACGACCCCAACACCCCGGTGAAGGTCCAGCGGGAACCGGCCACGCCGAGTTGCATGGGGCCGTCCAGCCGGACCGACCCGGCCTCGACCGTGGTGGCCGTCGGGGCCCGGACGGCCATGCCCGCCCCCGCCTGGATGACCACGCCGGTGGCGGCGATCGGGGCGGGCAGGTCGACCTCGACGGTGCGCCGGCCCCTCGGCCCCGACCGGTGGACCTCGGAGGACGGCAGCCACTGGAGCCGGCCCCCGGCCGACAGCAGGCCGACCCGTAGGCCGCGGCCCGCCCCGCCCTCCAGGCTGAACGACCAACGTTCGACGGTGAGCACCCCACCGAAGTACCAGGGGCGCCGTTCGTCGGGGGCCAGGGTGAAGGGACCGTCCGCACCCGGCGCGATGGTCAGCACGTCGCCCGGGAACGGATAGCCGGTGGCCGGCGCCCCGACGACCGGGGTCACGAAGTAGCTGGGCACCGAGAGCAGAGTGGTGACGTTGAGGTTGTCCCAGACCGGGCGGGCCAGGCTGGCCGGGTCGAGGTCCTCTTGGAGATGGGCCCCGGTGGCCTGGTAGTACTGGCCGTCGATGAGGGCGGTGTAGCCCTGGGCGCTGAGGACGTGGGTGAAGACGTTGAGGTCGGTCTGGCCGAAGGCGAGGAGCTGGTCACCGAAGAAGCGGTCGGGGTCGTAGATGACGAAGCGGCCGTCGCCCACCGTGGCGGCCAACGCGGCGGAGGCCGGGCCGTGCACCTGGGCGGCCGCTTCGGCGACGGGTGGTCGGATGACGAAGAGATTGAACAGGAGGAGGTCGGCGGCGAGCACGCCGGCCAGGAGCCGGCGCAGCGTCCGGGCGGAGAAACGCGCCTGGCTGAGGGCGATCCAGGTGGCCGCCCCGGCGATGACGGTGCCGGCCGTGACCAACGGTGCAAGCTTCAGCCGGGTGGTCTCGTCCAACGGGAAGGCCGCCTCGAGGACGTGGTCGAGGGGTGTTCCGGCCACCCAGAAGGCCAGGCAGAGCACGGCGCTGAGGGCGAAGGGGATGGAGGTGGCGATGAGCTCGGCCCGCTGGCCGGTCCGCCACCGGGTCCGGACCGGCCGGCGCCGCGGGCCGGTCGTGTCCCGCTCTGTGAGCAGGAGGTGGCTCCACCAGGCCAGGAGGACGGCCAGGGCGCAATCGACCAGGAGCAGGTTGCGGTTGAGGAGCCGCTGGCTGTTGAGCCCTGGCACCAGGTAGAGAACCCGGCCGAAGGGGGTCTGATTGCCCACCGCGGAGAGGACGCCGATCACCAGCACCACGTACCAGACCCACCAGTGGCGGGCCTCGGGCCGAGTGCGCCAGCGGCGCACCAACAGGACGCAGGCGGCGATGAGGGCCAGGATGCCGACGTAGCCGGTGACCTCCTGGAAGTTGTAAGGGCCGACGTAGTAGGCGGGCTGGTCCTGGTTGGTGCCGAGGACGAACGGGGAGACGAGCAGGGTCAGGAGGCGGTCGGGTAGCGACCCCGTGGTGAAGAAGGCGTAGGAGGCCCCGCCCCGTTGCGACTGGGCGACGAAGGCGCCACCGGGGATCCACTGGGCGGCCCCGAGCGCCACCCCACCGGCCAGGCCGAGCAGGAGGCTCGCCGTCGCGGTGACCACCGCCCGCAGCTCCCGCCGACGGAGGTAGCCGAGCGCCACCATCCGACCGGCCCAGTAGATGAGCACGATGACGCCGCCGTCGATGACCGCCTCGACCCCCCCGCTCAGGCCGGAGAGACCGAGGGCGACGGCCACCAGAGCCGCCCCGCCCCGCCCCCGGACCAATCCGGCCCGGACATGGCCCGAGGAACCCGTCGCCCCCCCGACCGGGCCGTGCTCATTGGCGCGGCCGGTGAGCACATGCACGCCGAGGAGCATCCAGGGCAGGGCGGCCGCCCCCTGGATCAGGTCGACGTGCACGATCTGGGCCGTCATGTAGCCGGCGAAGGCGAACGTGGCCGCGCCGAAGGCGGCGGCGGCCCGACAGAGTCCCTCCCGGCGCAGGAAGAGGTACATCCCGGCCAGGGCCAAGTCGTAGACGGCGGCGAAGACGAGGGCCCAGGCGACGAAGACGGGCAGCACCGCCATGAGCCAGGTCCCCGGATAGGCGGCGGCGGCGTTGAACCCGGCCAGCAAAGGCGTGCCGCTGAACAGGTACGGGTTCCACAGCGGCAGCATCCCGTGGGCGAGGTCGCGCCCCACCAGGACCCGAAGCGGGAAGTTCTGGATGAAATTGTCGCCGTCCAACAGCGCATGGTCGAAGAGCTGGGGGATGCCGAAGACGGCGAAGGGAACGGCCAGGAGGACGAGGAGGGCGGCATGGGTGCGCGCCCAGCCCGCTACCGACCGGGCCCGTCCCTCGCCGGGGCGCGGCGCCACGGCCGGGAGCGGGCTGTCCACCGGGGCGGAGCCCGGCTGGTTCACCGCGGGGGACGCGGCGGGTCGGCACCCGGCTCACACCAGCAGGCCCGACCACCAGTTGACGACGTGGATGATGAGCTCCGACCACTGGTTGCGGAACACCAGGATCAGGATGAAGGGGAGGAACATGAGCAGCGGCTGGAGCCGGTAGTACTCGGGCAGCATGCGGCTGGGCAGGAACCGCTCGAGCACGGACGCACCGTCGAGCGGTGGGCACGGGATGAGGTTGAACACGCCGAGCACGATGTTGGCGAACCCGGCGATGAAGAAGATCTGACTCGCCAGTCCTGGCGGGTAGTACCCACCGGCGTGGACGATCTGCCGGATGACTTGGGGGGTGACCAGCGAGTAACAGAGCCCCATCACGGCGGCCAGGACGAAGTTGGTGAGCGGCCCGACCAGCGACACCAGCACGGTGTGGTTCCGGGGGCTCCGCAACCGGTTGGGGGCGACCGGTACCGGCTTCGCCCACCCGTACGCTCCGATCCCCGACAGGGAGAGCAGGCCCGGGACGAGCAACGTGCCGACCGGGTCGACGTGCTTCACCGGGTTGAGGGTGAGCCGCCCGGCCCGTTTGGCCGTGTCGTCTCCGAAGGCCAGCGCCACCACACCGTGGGAGATCTCGTGGAGGATGATAGAAGGGACCAGCACGCAGAAGTAGATGACCTCGAAGCGGGTGACCTTGTGGGTGCTCAGCAGGATGATGAGCAGCGCGGCCGCCACCACCACGATGATCGTGGTGCGCTGGTCCACCTGGAAGCGGCGACGAGGACGGCTGGGCCCCCCCGAGCCCCCTCCATAGCCTCCATAGGCCATCAGCGCGCCGGGCCGGTCAGGTCCGGCTGGCGTGATTGATGCAGAACCTGGTGGCCGGCATGGCCTCGAGGCGCGCCGGCTGGATGGGCTGGCTGCAGACTTCGCATTGCCCGTAGCTCCCGTCCTCGAGCCGGGTGAGGGCCCCGGCCACCTCGTCCAGGGACTCGCGAAGTTGGCCGGCCAGCACCTCGGCTTCTCCCCGCTCGGCGGTCACCTGGCTGGAGTCGGCGAAGTTCGGGTCGTAGTGGAGACCCCCGAGCTCGGCCAACTCGGCCTGGAGCTGGCTGCGCTCCTGTTCGAGCAGCTGGCGGTAATCGATTGTCGGAGCGTCGGGCGGCACGACCAACAGACTACTTGAGCTGGGCTGCACCGGCCCGCGGGTGAGCCTGGTCGTACGACCGGCGCAGGTGGTCCTGGCTGAGCTTGGTGTAGATCTGGGTGGTGGCGATGGAGACGTGGCCGAGCAGCTCTTGGACCACGCGGATGTCGGCGCCGTGGGCCAGCATGTGACTGGCGCACGAGTGGCGCAGGACGTGGGGGCTCACCACCGCGCCCAGCCCGGCCCGCTCGGCACGATGGGCCACCACGGCCCACGCCCCCTGGCGGCTGAGACGTCCCCCTCGCATGTTGATGAACACCGCCTCGGCGTCGTCCCGCCGCCGCCAGCGGTCGGGGGCGAGACGGGGACGGCCGGCCGGTGACAGCCAGCGGTCGACGGCCATGCGGGCCGGCGCGCCCACGGGCACCAGGCGCTCCTTGGCCCCCTTGCCGAACACCCGGACCAGTCCGTCGTCGCCCTGGAGGTCGCTGAGCGAGAGCCCCACCACCTCGGAGATGCGGGCCCCGGTGCCGTAGAGCAGCTCCAACAGGGCCCGGTCCCGCAGGTCGCACGGCTCGGTCCCGCTCACCGAGTCGAGCAGGGCCAGGACCTCGTCCTCGTTGAGGGCCTTGGGCAACCGGCGGGGCAGGCGCGGCGAACGGATGTCGGTCGTCGGGTCGGCACCGATCAACCCTTCGCCGGCCAGGAACCCGAACAGACCCCGCAGTGCGGTGGTGGAGCGGGCGATCGACGCCGGGTTGTATCCCCGGGAGCGCAGCTCCGCCAAGTGACGCTCGATGGCCTCGGGACGGGGCTCGGCCGCGTCGACCCCGGCCTGGCCGGCCCATCCCTCCCAGGCGGCGATGTCGCGCCGGTAGGACACCACGGTGTTCCGGGACCGGCCCTTCTCCACGGCCAGCCACGACAGGTACTCTTCGGCGCCGTTCGACAGCGGCCGGCTCACCGTCGGCCGGTCAGACCCGGCTGCCCGCCGGCCGTCCGCTCAGGCGCCGGGCGGCCAGTCCGAGCCCCAGTATGGTGGTGGCATCGATGATCGACCCGTCGTCGATCAGCGCGTCCACCTGCTCGAGGGGTACCTCCTCGATCGTCATGTGGCGTTCCTCGACCCCCTGCCGGTCGAGCCCCACCGGTGTGAGTCCGGTGGCGAGGTAGACGGCCGAGCGCTCGTCGCAGAAACCGGGGGTGATGGCACACCGGGTCAGCAGCACCATGTCGGAGGCGGCATAGCCCACCTCCTCGGCCAGCTCCCGCCGGGCCACCGTGAGCTCGGGCTCGTCCTCAACGTCACAGGTCCCGGCCGGGATCTCGAGGAGCCACCGGTCGACCGGGGGCCGGTACTGGCGCACCAGCACCACCGCTCGGGCGTCGGTCACCGGGACGACCGCCACCGCTCCGGGGTGGCGCACCACCTCCCGGTCGAAGGTGGTCCCGTCCGGGTCGCGGAACGTGGCCCGGGTGAGGGTGATGACCCACCCGTGGTAGAGGACCTCCTCCCCGAGCATCTCGAAGCCGCGGTTGTCCCCGTCGGCCGGGACGCCCCCAGGCTCCGGCCGTTCCCCCTCAATGATCGGCATCGATGTCGGGCAGGCGTGGGTCCCGACCCTCGGCCCGGTCGAGGGCCGCCTCGACCAACTGGCGGAAGAGGGGATGGGGAAGGTCCGGCCGGCTCTTGAACTCCGGGTGGGCCTGGGTCCCCACCCAGAACGGGTGGCCGGGCAGCTCGATGAATTCGACCAGCCGCCCGTCCGGCGAGATGCCCGAGCACACCAGGCCGACGTCTTCGAGGCTGGGCCGGTACTGCGGGTTGACCTCGTAGCGGTGCCGATGACGCTCGAAGACCTGCTCGGTGCCGTATGCCTTGGCCACCTGCGAGCCGGGCACCAGGCGCGCCTCGAAGGCCCCGAGGCGCATGGTCCCACCTTTGTCGACCACGTCCCGCTGCTCGTCCATGAGGTCGATCACCGGATAGGGCGTGTCCGCATCGAACTCCCGTGAGTTGGCGTCGTCCAGCTTGGCCAACGAGCGGGCCACGTTGATGATCATGGCGTGGAGCCCGAGGCAGAGCCCGAGCAGCGGCAGGTCGTGCTCCCGGGCGTAGCCGGCGGCGGCGATCTTCCCTTCGACGCCGCGCTCCCCGAATCCGCCCGGAATGACCAGCCCGTCGAAGCGATGGAGACCGTCCTGTTCCAGGAGGTCGGGCACGGTCGTCGCCTGGATGGTCTCGATCTGGACCCGGGCCCCGAGATGGAACCCGGCGTGACGGAGGGCCTCGACCACCGACAGGTAGGCGTCGGGGAGCTCCACGTACTTGCCGATGATGCCGATCCGCACCGGTCGCACGGCGGCGTCGATCTGCTTGATCAGGTGCTTCCACCCGCTCAGGTCGATGGGGTGGGACTCCTCGTCGAAGCCGAGCGTGCGAAGGACGTACCGGTCGAGCCCCTCGTCGTGGAGAACCAGCGGGATCTGGTAGATGTTGTCGGCGTCGACCGCCGAGACCACCGCCTCGATCGGCACGTCGCACAGGAGCGAGATCTTCCGCTTGAGACCGTCCGACAGCTGCCGGTCGGACCGGCACACGATCACGTCGGGTTGGATGCCGCGGCTGCGCAGCTCCGTCACCGAGTGTTGGGTGGGCTTGGTCTTCTGCTCCCCCGAAGGGCCCAGGTAGGGAACCAGGGTGAGATGGACGTAGCAGACGTTGTCACGGCCGACGTCCCGACGGAACTGGCGGATGGCCTCGATGAACGGGACGATCTCGATGTCGCCGACGGTGCCGCCGATCTCGACGATGACGACGTCGACGTCGTCGGTGCCGAGCCCCATCACCCTGGTCTTGATCTCGTCGGTGACGTGTGGGATGACCTGCACCGTCCGGCCCAGGTAGTCGCCCCGGCGCTCCTTGGCGATCACCGACGAGTAGATCTTGCCGGTGGTGGCATTGGAGTCGCGGTGCAGGTTCTCGTCGATGAACCGCTCGTAGTGCCCGAGGTCGAGGTCGGTCTCGCCTCCGTCCTCGGTCACGAACACCTCACCGTGCTCGAAGGGGTTCATGGTGCCGGGGTCGACGTTGATGTAGGGGTCGAGCTTGCACATCGTCACGCGGAGACCGCGGCACTTGAGCAGCCGGCCGAGGGACGACGCGGTGAGGCCCTTGCCCAGCGAGGAAGACACGCCGCCGGTGACGAAGATGAACTTGGTCCGGCCCCGGCGGGCCGCCGTTCCGGGGCCGGGCGGGACGGTTGGACCGGACCGATCAGTGGCGGATCCGGGGGGCGCTCCCTCCGTCGGCTGCTCCCCGAATCGAACCGGGTCACCATCCACGTCGGGCACCTGTCGAGGGTAGCGGACCCAGACCGCCCGTCGTGCGGACCCTTGGATTCGTGTTCAGCTCCGGCCCCCGGTGGCCGGCACACGGTCGAGCAGCTCGCGGGCGTGGCGCCGGGCCGATGTGCTGTCCGGCCGGCCGGACAGCATGCGGCTGATCTCGATCACCCTGGACTCGGCGTCGAGGGCGACGACATCGGAGCGAGTGCGGCCGTCCCGCTCGGACTTGCGCACTTCGATCTGGTCATCGGCCAGGGCGGCCACCTGTGCCAAGTGGGTGACGACGAGGACCTGGGCCCGGTCGGCCAGGCCGGCGAGGGCCGTCCCGACCGCGGTGGCCGCGGCTCCGCCGACCCCGGCGTCGACCTCGTCGAAGGCCATGACCCCCGGCGATGCACCGACGGCCAGGCGGACGGCCAGCATGGTGCGGGCCAGCTCCCCGCCGGAGGCCACTTTGGCCAATGCCTGTGAGGGCTCGCCGGGGTTAGCCCCGAGCAGGAAGGTGACATGGTCCGCCGGCCCCTCCCCGTCCACCGCGATCGAGAACCGGGCCGCCGGCATGGCCAATCCCTGCAGGGTCGCTTCGATCTCGGCGGCCAGGCGCGGGGCGGCCAGCCGCCGGGCGGCGGCGACCACCGACTCCGCCGACTGGAGGGCGTGACGGGCCACGTCGATCTCCTCGTCCAGCCGGAGCGCCCGTTCCTGGTCCCGGGCGATGATGGCCAGCCGCTCCCGGGCTCCGGCGGGAAGGCCAGCACCTCGGCCAAGTCTCCGCCATACTTGCGTTCGACTCGCGGAACAGCTGGCGCCGCTGGCGGATGGCTTCGAGACGGTCGGGATCATCCTCCCAGGTCTCGACGATGGCCGGGAATCCCCGGCAGGTCGGCGAGGTCGGCCATGGCCGACCGGATCCGGGCCTCCGTCGGGGCCAGCGGGTCACGGCCGGCCAGTGCCCCCGAGGCTTCGGCCAGCCTTCCGAGGGCGCTCCCCTGGTCCGAGCCCGACACCGCGTCCAGGGCGGCGGCGGCCGATCCACGGCAGCTCTCGGCGGCCGACGAGCGGTCCTCCTCGACCTCGAGGCGCTGGTCCTCGGCGGCGTCCTCGATGCCGACGGCGTCGATCTCGTCGATCTGATGGCGCAGGAGGTCCGGCCTCCGGGCCCGTTGCCGGCCGTCACCCCCGAGGCTCTCGGAGTCGTCGACCAGCCGGCGCAGGTGGTGGCGCGCCGCCTCGAGCGGGGCATGGTCGACGTGACCGTAGGTGTCGAGGGCGCGGCGTTGGGCCTCGGCCTGGGTCAGGGAACGGTGCTCGTGCTGGCCGTGCATTCGACGAGCTCCCGGGCCGCCTCGGCCAGGGCGCCGACCGTAGCCATGCGCCGTCGATCCATGCCCGGGAGCGACCGCCCCGGACCACCGATCGGGCCAGCCGACCTCCGTGGCTCCGGCCGCCTCCCCCGTCTCCCCCGTCTCCCCTCCCTCCACGGGTCCTCCGGCGTCCGGTGTGGGCCAACCGGCCCTCGATCAAGGCCTCATCCGCCCCGGCCCGCACCACCGCCGGGTCGGCGCGGCCACCGAGCAGGAGGCTCAGGGCCTGGATCAACAGGGTCTTCCCCGACGCCCGTCTCGCCGGTCAACGCGGTCATGCCCGGACCGGGGAGGACGGTGACGTCATCGATCACCCCGAGGTTGCGCACGCGGAGCTCGGCGAGCATGTGCGCCACGCCCGTCCCCCTACCGGTCGGCGAGACGGAACTTGGCCCGGAGGATGGCGTGGAAGTCGCGCCAGCCGAAGGTGACCAGCCGAGCCG
>CAVQAI010000008.1:0-28915 GCA_963710495.1 uncultured Acidimicrobiales bacterium | reverse complement strand
TCGGTACGGACCGGTCGTCACCAGTTCCGGATCGACCTTCTCCGACATCGGCGTGCCCCAGTTTCGACCGAGATAGACCCGGGCCCATACGGCCCAGGCCAGCCCGAGCAGGAACACGGCCAGCCCGAGCCGACGAGCCACGGATTGTCGATGGTCGCGCCATGTCCTTTGAACACTCCGGCCCGGAGCAGGGCGAACACCACGACGATGACCCCACCCTGATCCCGATGCACGAGGACCGCCGGGCTCGGGTCGCCTTGGTCCTGACCGACGAGGCGAGCCAATAGATCCAGAAGACGATCCAGATCGAGGCAAAGATGATGTCAACGATGCGCATGGGAGTTCTGCCCGGGGAATCGTAGGGCGACGACGCCGGTCGGCCGGCGCGGCCCAAGGGTGCTCGGCGTCCGTACCGGCTCAGGCGTGCACCAGAGGGGCCACGTCGCGACCGAAGGCGGCGATCTGGTCGCAGAGCTCCTCTGCCGAGCGGGCGGGGAACCGCACCTGGACCTGACCGACTCCGACATCGGCGAACGTACGCAGGTACGCGGCCACCTGGTCCGCTGCGCCGGTCACCGTCCCACGGGGAAGTTCGAGGCCGCCGGGCGGGGCGCCGACGTAGAGGAATTCGCTGATGCCCCCGATGTCGATGGGCTGACCCCCCCGGTGCTCGTCGCGCAGCCGGCGCGAGTTCGGCCAGCAAGGCCGGGTCCGCTCCGAGGGACTGCGGGAGCCAGCCGTCCCCGAACCGGGCGGCGCGGCGCACGGCGGCCGGGGAGGATCCCCCGACCCAGATGGGAGGGCGGGGCGACTGCACCGGCCGGGGCGCCAGCCCCATGCCCGACACCGGCCACCGCGGCCCGGGAAGCACCGGGTACTCGTTGACGAGGGCCTCGGCCAGGCCGGCGATGGCCTCGTCGGTGGCCGTGCCACGGTGGTCGAACGGCGGCCCCATCTGGTCGAACTCCTCGGCCACGTGGCCGGCGCCGACCCCGCAGATGACCCGCCCTCCCGAGAGGGCGTCGAGGGTGGCGAACTCCTTGGCCGACCGGAGCGGGTGCCGGAGGGCGATCACGTAGATGTGGGAGAGCAGACGGATGCGGCTGGTCACGCCGGCCAGCCAGCCGAGCGTGGCGACGGTGTCGTACCAGGTGGTTCCCATGGCGCCGCTCAGCCGTTCGGGGATGAAGGTGTGGTCGCACACCCCGATGTAGAAGAAGCCGGCGTCCTCGCAGGCCCGGGCCACGTCGGCCAGCTCGTCGGGCCCGGCCGCCGGCTCCCACGGCTGGACGTAGAGGGTCGACTGGGACTGGATGGGAAGTTGCATCCCGAAGACGGTGCGACCCCTCGGGAGCACGGTGACGACATCGGCGGGCGGGGCCGGGCTGGTCATCGGGTCAGCGTAGGCCCGGGCCGCCCTCGAGGGGCGGTGCCGGCCGGGACCGACGAGGTCGCTCGCAGGGTGGCGGCCAGGCTCTCGGCCAATTGGTCGGCGGTGCCGAACTGGGTGGCCAGCACGCGGGCCCGTTTGTAGGCCAGGTGGGCCGGGACCTCCCACGTGAACCCCATGCCCCCATGGACCTGGATGCACGCCCGGCCGTTGGCCAGCGCCGCCTCGTCGGCCAGGAGCTTGGCGCCCGCCGCGGCGGCGGCGACCGTCGCCGACGTCGGGCTGGTCGACGGTCACCGCCGCGGCCTGCACGGCGCAGCGGGCCAGCTCGGTACGGACGGCCATGTCGGCGCAGAGATGCTTGACCGCCTGGAACCTACCGATGGGTCGGCCGAACTGCCGGCGCTCCCGGGCGTAGTCGACGGCGAGCTCGGGTGGCCCACTCGGCCAGGCCGACCTGGAAGGCGGCAGTGAGCACGGTTCCGTCCCGACGCCACCAGGCGGCGATGTCCGGACCCGCCACCGGCTCACCCGGCGAGCTCCCCGTCGATGGTCCACACCGGGGTCAGCGGGTCCATGGGCCGGGCCAGTCGGGTGACCTCGAGGCGGTGGGGGTCGATCGCGGCGATGCCGCCGGTCGGAGAGGGTGAGCAGCACGTCGAGATCGTCGAGGTGCTCGACCACGCGGGGCAGGGCCCCCCACCCTCCGGCGGGGAGGCTCGACGATGCCCACCACCGCCGATCCGGACTCGGCCCCGTCGATCAACCCGGCGGCGAGGTGGGTGGCGACCAGCGGGCCGGGCACGAGCGCCCGACCGAGCGCTTCGAAGACGACGGCCGCCTCGGCCATGCCGAGGCCGACCCCGCCGGCCGCTTCGGCCAGGCACAGGCCGAACACCCCGGCCTCGCCCGAGTTGCCGCCAGCCGGCCCGGTCGACCACTCGGTCGGCTTCCTCGCGGGCCCGCAACCTCTCGAGGGCGAACTGCCCCTGGCACAGGCGGCCGACCCCCTCGGCCAGCTCGGTCTGGAGCTCGGTGAGCTCGAAGTCCATCGCGGCCGCCTAGCCCGCCGCCGGTGGGGCCGCCCGGACCTGGGATGCGGGCTCCTTGGGTAGGCCGAGGATGCGCTCGCCGACGATGTTGCGCTGGATCTGGGAGGTGCCCGCCGCGATGGTGAGCGAGATGCCCCGCAGCCAGTCCTCGACCATGGTGCCGGCCGGCAGCGGCCCGAGGCCGTCCCGCCCGGCCGGATCGTCGGCGGCCAGCCCGGCCCGGCCCAGCAGGGAGAGGGTGAACTCGCCCAGCCGGCTCCGGGTCTCGGTGTAGGCCAGCTTGAACAAGGTGCCGCCTGGGCCGGGCACCCCGGTGCGGGCGGCCTGGGAGACGTTGCGGCGGGTCAGGGCCCACAGCCCGTCGAGCTCGGCCCGCAAGTGGCCCGCCTGGCGCCGGACGGCCGGGTCCGACCAGGCTCCGGTGCGCTCGGCCAGGGCCACCGACGAGGTGAGGAGCTCGAAGGCCTCCAACAGATCGCCGACGAAGGCGGTCCCCCGTTCGAAGCTCAGGGTGACCATGGTCACCCGCCAGCCGTCGTTCTCGTCCCCGACCCGGTTGTCCACCGGCACCCGGACCTCGTCGAGGAACAGCTGGGCGAACTCGGTCGAGCCGGCGATGGTGCGCAGCGGGCGGATCTCCACCCCCGGGGCGCGCATGTCGAGGATGAGCCAGGAGATGCCCCGGTGGCGGCTGTCCTCGGCGCCCGTGCGCACCAGCAGCTCGCAGTAGTCGGCCACCTCGGCGTGCGAGGTCCAGATCTTGGTCCCCGTCACCACGTAGTCGTCGCCGTCGCGCACCGCACGCGTGCGCAGGGCGGCCAGGTCGCTGCCGGCGTCGGGCTCGGAGAACCCCTGGCACCACACCTCCTCGCCCTTCAGGATGGCCGGCAGGTAGCGGCGGCGCTGCTCGGCCGTCCCCTCGGCGATGACGGTCGGGCCGGCATGGAGGAGGCCGACGAAGTTGACGCCGACGTAGGGGGCATGGGCCCGCTCGAGCTCCTCCTTGAAGACCAGCTCCTCGACGGGTGACGAGCCGCGGCCGCCGCCTTCGACCGGCCAGTCGATGCCGGCATAGCCGGCGTCGAAGAGCAGCCGCTGCCAGTGGGTGTCATAGGCGCGGCGTCCCGGCCAGTCGGTGGGGGACGGCTTGGGCGGGAGCCCGGGCAGGGTGTCGGCCAGCCAGGCGCGCAGCTCGTGCCGGAACCGCTCCTCGGCGTCGGTGTAGCGGAGATCCATCAGATCCCTGCGGGGTGGCCCTGGACGGGGCTCAGGTGAAGGCCAGGTCGTAGAGGCCGATGGCGTTGCCCCGGACGATCCGGTACACCTGCTCGTCGGTCAGGTCCTTCATCTGCTTCTCGGCGATCTGGCGGGTCTGGGGCCAGGTGGAGTCGGAGTGCGGGTAGTCGGACTCGTAGGTGATGTTCGCCACGCCGATCGAATCCACGTTGCGGAGCCCGAAGGCGTCGTCGAAGAAGCATCCGAAGATCTGCCGGTGGAAGTAGGTCGACGGCGGCTCGGGCACGATGTCGGCCACGCCGCCCCAGCCGCGGTTCTCCTCCCAGACCTTGTCGGCCCGCTCCAGGATGTAGGGGATCCACCCGATCTGCCCCTCGGCATAGGCCAGTTTGAGGTCGGGGAAGCGGACCAGCACCCCCGAGAACATGAAGTCGACCATCGAATAGGTGGCGTTCGAGTGGGTCAGGGTCGACCCGACCGCCGGCGGAGCATCGGGCGAGGTGGACGGCATCTTCGAAGATGAGCCGATGTGCATGTTGATGACGGTGCCCGTCTCGGAACAGGCCCGGAAGAACGGGTCCCAGTAGTGATCGGGGTCGTGCACGGAGGGCAGGCCGAGGAAGGGCGGGATCTCGCTGAAGCAGACGGCCCGCACCCCCCGCCCGGCGTTGCGACGGACCTCGTCGGCGGCGAGCTCGGCGTCCCACAGGGGGACGAGGGTGAGCGGGATCAGGCGGCCCCTGGCCTCGGGGCCGCACCACTCCTCGACCATCCAGTCGTTGTAGGCCTTCACGCAGAGCAGGGCGAGCTCTTTGTCCTGGGCTTCGGTGAAGGTCTGACCGCAGAAGCGCGGGAAGGTGGGGAAGCAGAGGGAGGCCTCGAGGTGATTGGTGTCCATGTCCTCGAGCCGCGGGCGCGACCTCGATAGGAGCCGGGACGCATGTCCTCGTAGGTGATGCCCTTCATGGTCACCTCGTCCCGGGGCACGCCGACGGCCGAGTCGACGCGGAGCAGTGGGCGCTTCAGGTCCTCGTAGTACCACCAGTCCGTGGGGGAGCCCTCGGAGCCGGGGACGACGGTGAGCTTGCCGCCGACGAAGGTGATCTCGCCCATCGGGGCCCGGACGATCCTCGGTCCCACGTCGTGGTACTTCGTCGGGAGCCGGTCGGTCCAGACGTTGGGCGGCTCGACCACGTGGTCGTCCACCGAGATGATCATCGGCATGTCGGCCATGGCCGGGAGTGTAACCCTGTTCTGACGGTGCGTCAGGTTGTCCTTCGCCCTGCGTTCCCGGCGTTCAGACCATGGCCACCCCGCCGTTGGGCCGGAGCACCTGCCCGGTCATGAACCGTGACGCGTCGGAGGCCAGGTAGAGGAAGGAGGCGGCGATGTCCTCGGGCTCGGCGATCGAGCGCAGCGGGGCGAACTTGCGCATGGGGGCGACGACCGCTTCGCGCATGTCCTCGTCGACCGTGCCGTCCGGCCGCACGAAATAGCGCCCGGTCATCCCGGTGAGGACGAACCCCGGAGCCACCGCGTTGACCCGCACGTGGCGCTTGCCGAGCTCGAAGGCCATCGACTTGGTCATCTGCACCACCCCGGCCTTGCAGATGGCGTAGCTCACGATGTTCGGGCTCGGGGCGTCCGCCGCCGCCGAGGAGGCATTGATGATCGAGCCGCCCTCGGGCTGGCCGACCATGACCCGCCCGGCCGACTGGCAGCCGAAGAAGACGCCTTTCAGGTTGACGGCGATGATCCGGTCGAGGTCGTCCTCGGGCGCATCGAGGAACGGGCCCTCGACCATGATGCCGGCGATGTTGCACCAGACGTGGATGCCACCCCGTTCGGCCGCCACCCGGGTGGCCAGCGCGTCGACCTCGGCGCGGACCGAGACGTCGAGCCCGGCCCCTTCGGCCTTACCGCCCGCCGCCCTGACCTCGTGGGCCGTGGCCTCGGCCGAGTCGGCATCGATGTCCGCGCACAGCACCGCGGCGCCGGCCCCGCCCAGCGCCAATGCGGTGGCCCGGCCGATCCCGCTTCCCGCCCCGGTGACCACGGCGACCTTGCCGTCGACCCGGAAGGATTCGATGAGGGTGGTGGCTTCCATCGGCGTCGTTGGTCCCTTCTCGCCCGGGTCGCCCGGGTCGCCCGGGTCGCCCGGGTCGCCCGGCCGGGCTCGGCTCGTGCCCGGTGCGCCTGCCGACAGTAGGTCACGCGCTCCGCACCGGGTGACGAACGGATCCGGCCAGCTGACCCCGCAACCGCTGACCATCACCGATCCCCGGCGAGACCACGGTGGGAGATCCGGCGAGCAGCTCCTGGTGCGAGTGTTGATTCGCTACACCCCCTTTCGAAGGGTGCGTCGACATGCGTACCATGCCGTGATGCGCCGGGAGCATTCCGGGACCACGGTTCTGCGCCCTGGCCGGCTCCCGACCCGGCTGGCCTTGGTGCTCATGGCCGCCGTTCTGCTGACGGGCATCGGCGCGGTGAACGCCCAGGCGGCGTCGGTCCAGACGAGGGCCTTCGGCCAGCTCCAGCCCCGCGTGTACCAGGGCGGCGGGGTCATCGGCTTCGGCAACGCCCGGTCCACCAACACGCCCCTCGGCTCAGGTCTGAGCTCGGTGATGGTGGGCATCGCCACCAATCCCGCCTCCACCCCGGAGAATCAGGGTTACTGGCTGGCGGCGGCCGACGGCGGGGTGTTCGCCCAGGGCAACGCGGGCTTCTACGGATCACTCGGCGCGCTCCGGCTGCAGGGTCCGGTCGTCGGCATCGCGCCGACCCCGGACGGACGGGGCTACTGGCTCGTGGCCCTCGACGGTGGGGTGTTCTCCTTCGGCGACGCCGCCTTCTACGGGTCGATGGGCGCCGTCCGGCTCAACCAGCCCGTGGTGGGCATGGCCGCCACCCCGGACGGGCACGGCTACTGGCTGGTGGCGGCCGACGGCGGCATCTTCTCCTTCGGCGACGCCGCCTTCTACGGGTCGATGGGCGCCGTCCACCTGGTGGCGCCGGTGACCGGCATGGCCACCACCCCGGACGGGCGGGGCTACTGGATGGTGGCGGCCGACGGCGGCATCTTCACCTTCGGGGACGCCCCCTTCTACGGGTCGATGGGCGGTCACGTCCTCAACGACCCGGTGGTGGGCATGGCGCCCTCGCCCGGTGGCGCCGGGTACCTGTTGGTCGCCACCGATGGTGGCATCTTCGGGTTCGGCCGGATCTCGTTCTTCGGCTCGCTCGGCGGAGGCTTCGGCGGCAACCCGACCAATGTGCCTCCGGTTGCCGGCATGGCGCTGACTCCCGACGCCCAGGGCTACTGGCTGCTCGAACCGGACGGGTGGTCCTACGCCTTCGCCAACCCGCCGAGCCCGTCGCCCTCTCCCACCGCCTCGGCCATCGTGTCGGTGGCCAACAGCCAGGTCAACAGCGATCCGGTCAAGGGCCAGTTCTGCAACCCCTACGGCCCGTGCGAGGAGTGGTGCGCCTTGTTCGCCACCTGGGTATGGCAGCAGGCCGGCGTCCCGATCCCGTCCTATCCCTTCACCGGCAGCGTCTTCGACTGGGCTGCGGCCAACACCGGGGTCCTCCCACCGACGGCGTCCCCCGTTCCGGGTGACGCCGTGCTGTACGGGACCGGGCCCGGGTCGACGGCCACGTCGCTCCACATCGGGATCGTCGTCCAGGTCTGGCCGGACGGGGCGGTGGTGACCGTCGAAGGGGACGCCGGGCCGGCGCCGACCGGTTCGCTGGCCGTCGTCATCAACGGTCCCTACCTCCCGTCCCAGTCGGCCGTCTACAACGGGATGCCCATCTACGCCTGGGCCAATCCCTGAGCCACCGACCCCCGGACCCCGGAAGCACTTGAGCGGCTAGCCGCGGCCGGGCCCGGCCAGCGCCGCGAGGACCCGGGCCCGGTGCTCGACGGCCGATCCCCACGCCTCGGTGAGCGCCCAGGTTCGCTTGAGGTACAGGTGCAGGTCGCACTCCCAGGTGTACCCGATGGCCCCGTGCACCTGCAGCGAGACCCGGGCGGCCTCGGCGGCCGCCTCCGAGGCACAGGCCTTGGCCGTGGAGGCCGACACCGACGCACCGGGCTCGTCCTGGTCGATAGCCCATGCCGCGCCGTACACCACGGGCCGGGCGAACTCGAGTTGGACCTGGGCCCCGGCCAGCAGGTGCTTGACCGCCTGAAAGCTGCCGATGGGTTTGCCGAACTGGTGGCGCTCCTTGGCGTAGGCCGCGCCCAGCGCGATCATCCGGTCGGCCAGGCCGATCAGCTCGGCGGCGACGGCCACCGCGGCCCGCTCCCCGGTCCGCCGTATGGCGTCGGCCGCGGCCCGGCCGTGGGCCGTCCGGGTCCGGGCCGAGGGCGCCCACCGCACCGAACCGAGCCGCCGGGTCGGATCGAGTGAGCCCACCGGCGTGACGATCACGTCGGCCGGCTCCAGCAGGTGGAGCTCGACCGAGCCGTCGTCGGCCGGCGCGCTGAGCAGATAGAGGTCGGCGCCTTCGGCCCCGGCCACGGGCAGCCCCGGGTCTCCGGTGGCCACCGCCACCGCGGTCTGGCCCCGGACGATGGCCTCGAGCCAACCCTCGCCCGCCTCGCCCGTCCCGACGAGGAGGGGAACGGCCAGGGCGGTGGTCTCGACGAGTGGTTCGGGGAGGGCCGCCCGGCCTGCCTCCTCCAGCAGCAGGACGAGATCGACCAGCCCGAGCCCGAGCCCGCCGTGCTCCTCCGGGACGGTGAGCCCGACCACACCGAGCTGGGCGAGGATCGTCCACCGTGGCGACCGGGCCGACGGCGCGTCGTAGGCGGCGCGCACCTCGGTCGGGCCGCACTCCTTGGCCAGGACCTGGCGCACGGCGTCCCGGAACTCGAGTTGCTGGGCGGAGAAGGCGAAGTGCACGGTGGCGGCCCGTCAGCCCCGGGGCAGGCCGAGCAGGCGCTCGGCCACCACGTTGCGTTGGATCTCGTTGGTCCCGGCATAGATCGGCCCGGCCAGGGCGAAGAGGTAGCCGTCCAACCAGTCGGCGTCGGTCCCGGCGCCGTGCCGCTCCGCCTCGGGCCCGAGCAGGGCCAGGGCGGTGTGGTGGATGGCCAGATCGGTCTCCGACCAGTGGATCTTGTTGGCGCTCGCCTCCGGCCCGACCACACCGCCGTCGAGCACCCGGGCGACCGTCCACCACGTCGACAGCCGGTAGGCCTCGGCGTCCATCCAGGCCTTGGCCACGGCGTCGGCCTGGCGGGCGGCCCGGACCGGGTCGCGGGCCCGGCATTCGGCATACAGCTCCACCAGCCGGGCCGCCGCCGCCGTGTAGCGAGCCGGGCTCCGCAGGCTCAGCCCCCGCTCCGATCCGGCGGTGGCCATGGCCACGCCCCATCCCTGGCCGACGCCACCGAGCACCTGCTCGTCGGGCACGAAGACGTCCTCGAAGAACAGCTCGGCGAAGCCCGTCTCGCCGTCGAGCTGGGGGATGGGCCGCACGGTCACCCCGGGGAGGCGGAGGTCGATGAGGAAGTAGGTGAGGCCGCGGTGGCGCCCGGCTTCGGGGTCGGTGCGGAACAACCCGAAGCACCACTCGGCGAAGGCCCCCCGGGAGGCCCAGGTCTTCTGCCCGGTGAGCAGCCAGCCGTCGTCAGCCGTCGACCGCCGCGCCCGGCTGCGGATGCCGGCCAGGTCGCTGCCGGCGTCGGGCTCGGACCATCCCTGGCACCAGATCTCGGCGCCCGAGGCCATGGGCGGAAGGAACCTCCGGCGCTGCTGCTCGGTCCCGAACTCCATCAGGGTCGGGGCGAGCAGGAACACCCCGTTCTGGCTCACCCGGGTCGGCGCCTGGGCCCGCCAGTACTCCTCCTCGAAGATCAACCACTCGATCACCCCCGTGCCCCGCCCGCCGTACTCCTCGGGCCAGGAGACCACCGACCAGCGGTCGGCGTACATGGTCTGCTCCCAGGCGCGGTGGGCTTCGAACCCCTCGGCCGTGTCGAGGGAGGCCAGGGTGCCCCCCGGGGGGGCGTGCGAGGCCAGCCACGAGCGCGCCTGGTGCCGGAACTCCTCCTGCTGGCCGGTGAATCGCAGGTTCATCGCTCCGTCCATGGTCGGTCGCTCCCCGCCGCCGGGCGGATCGAGGGAAATCTGACACACCGCCAGATTTCCGGCAACCAAGGCCGGTGGGTCAGAATGGGCGCATGCCGAACGCCGTGATCATCGATGTGGTCCGTACCCCGGTGGGCAAGCGAAACGGCCGGCTCTCGGGATGGCACGCGGTCGATCTGGCCGCCCAGCCGCTCCGCGCCCTGGCCGAGCGCAACGACCTCGATCCCGCCTCGGTCGAGGACGTGATCCTCGGCTGCACCATGACCGTCGGGGAGCAGGCCATGAACGTCGGGCGCAACGCCGCGCTGGCCGCCGGGTTCCCCGACACCGTTCCGGGCACGACCGTCGATCGCCAGTGCGGCTCGGCCCAGCAGGCCGTGCACTTCGCCGCCCAGGCGGTGATGTCCGGCGCCATGGACGTGGTCATCGGCGGCGGGGTGGAGGCCATGAGCCGGGTGCCGATCGGCTCGACCACCGAGCACGGCCCGGGCGGCGCCTACGGGCCGGCCGTGCACGACCGCTTCGACTTCATCCACCAGGGTCTGAGTGCCGAGGCGATCGCCCATCGCTGGGGGATCGGCCGTGAAGCGATGGACCGCTTCGCCGTGCGTTCCCATCAGCGGGCGGCCCGGGCCATCGCCGAAGGACGGTTCGAGAACGAGATCGTGCCGCTGGCCACCCGACGGGCCCGGGTCGAGGACAAGGTGGCGGTGGCGGGCAGCGACGAGGGCGATCCGGCCGGCGAGGGGCCGCTGGGCGCCGACGAGGGTGTCCGGGCCGGCTCGACCTACGAGATGCTCGCCTCCCTCCCCCCTGTTTCGTGGAGGACGGCCTCGATCACGGCGGCATCCTCCTCCCAGATCTCCGACGGGGCGGCGGCCGCCCTCATCATGTCGGAGGAGAGGGCCGGCCAGCTCGGGTTCCGTCCCCGGGCCCGCTTCCACACGTTCGCCGTCGCCGCCAACGATCCCGTGATCATGCTCACCGCCCCGATCCCGGCCACCACGCTGGTGCTCGAGAAGGCCAAGCTGGCGCTGGAGGAGATCGACCTCATCGAGATCAACGAGGCCTTCGCCTCGGTGGTCCTGGCCTGGGAGAAAGAGCACCATCCCGACATGGACCGGGTCAACGTCAACGGCGGGGCCATCGCCATCGGGCACCCGACGGGGGCGTCGGGGGCCCGCCTGCTCGCCACCCTGCTCAACGAGATGGAGCGGACCGGGGCGCGCTACGGCCTCCAGACCATGTGCGAGGGCGGTGGCCAGGCCAACGCCACCATCATCGAGCGGCTGGGCTGAAGGGGGCGCCACCGGCCGAGCGCCGGCGCCCGGTGGGCCGCCGACCGATCGGGCCGATCAGGTCGGGTCGCCGGACGGCTCGGCCGAGGACCGCATCTCGAAGTCGACGATCTCCGCCCGGGTCGGCCGGGACATCAGGTATCCCTGGTAGAGGTCGCAGCCGAGCTCGGCCACCCGCCCGAGTTGGACCGGGGTCTCGACCCCCTCGGCCAGGACGACCAGGCCGAGCGCTTTGCTGAGCTGCACGATGGCCGCCACGATGGCCTCGTCGTTCTCGAAGGTGCCGAGCCCGTCGACGAACGACTTGTCGATCTTCAGGATCTTGACCGGGAACCGCTTGAGCTGGGCCAGCGACGAGTACCCGGTGCCGAAGTCGTCGATGGCGAGCCCTACGCCCATCTCGTGGATGCCGCCCAGCACGGCGATGGCCGCCGAGGTGTCGGTCATCAGCATGCTCTCGGTGACTTCCATGACCAGGGCTTCGGGCGGGAGCCCCGAATCGGCCAGTGCCGAGGCGATGGTGTCGAGCAGCTCGACGTCGCTCAACTGGTGGGCGGACAGGTTGACCGTGATGTAGGCGTCCTCGGCGCCGGGCAGCTCGGTGCGCCACCGGGCCATGGTCTGGCAGGCGTCGCGCAGGACCCAGCGGCCCAGCTTGAAGATGAGATCGGTCTCCTCGGCGAAGGGGATGAACTCCATCGGCCCGAGCAGGCCCCGGGTCGGGTGGTGCCAGCGCACGAGGGCCTCCATGGCCACGATGCGGTCGTCGGCCACCCGGGCGATGGGCTGGTAGTGGACGATCATCTCGCCGTGGTCGATGGCGTGGCGCAGGTCGTCGTAGATCTCGAGGCGGGCCACCGACTTCGCCCGCAGCGACTCGT
This sequence comes from uncultured Acidimicrobiales bacterium, assembly GCA_963710495.1. GTDB lineage: Bacteria > Actinomycetota > Acidimicrobiia > Acidimicrobiales > RAAP-2 > Bog-756. Next base: position 16,954 of record CAVQAI010000008.1, on the reverse strand, counting down.
CGAACACTTCGACCCGGGACCGGCCCTTGTTCTTGGCCTGGAACATGGCCACGTCGGCCTGCTGGAGGATGTCCTGGGCCGACTGGAGCCCGCCGGCGATGAAGGAGACCCCGACGCTGCTGGTGACCACCACGTTGCGTCCGGCGGCCAGCTCCACCGGCTCGGCCAGCAGCCTCGAGTACTCCGTGGCCAGGCTGACCGCCACCTCGACGTCGGGGACGTTGCGGCAGAGCACCACGAATTCGTCGCCCGAGAACCGGCTCACGATGTCACCGCCGCGCACGGCCGACTTGAACCGCTGGGCCAGGGTCAAGCAGCAGCTCGTCGCCGGCGGCATGACCGAACGAGTCGTTGACCAGCTTGAACCGGTCGAGGTCGATGAACAGCACGGCCAGGTTGGTGCCGCGCTGGGACGCCACCAGCAGCTCGCGCTCGAGCTCCTCGTTGAACTGCGACCGGTTGCCGAGCCCGGTCAGCGAGTCGTGGTAGGCGAGCCAGTGGAGCTGCGCCTCGGCCGCCTGGCGGTCGGTGACGTCGGTGAAGGAGCACACCGCCATGGGGCCTTCGACCTGGTCCGAGCCGGACAGGAGCCGCGAGCTGACCAGCAGCCACTGCCGCCCGTCGTTGCCGTCGGACACCCCGATCATCACGTCGTCCCGCGACTCCCCGGTGGCCAACGTCTGGGCGTGGGGGAACATGTCGGCCGACATCGGGTGCCCGTCGACGTCGATGGCGAGGGAGGAGCCGGTGAAGATCTCGTGGGCCGTGCCGGTGGCCAGACCGGTCGCCGAGGATCCGCTCGGCCGCCTCGTTGCTGGCGCAGACATTGCCGTGCTCGTCCAGCAGGACGATCCCCTCGCTGAGCGAGGCCACCACCGCCTCGTAGCGCTCCTCGGCCGCCCGGCGGCCGGCCTGGGCCCGACGGGCCTCGGTGATCTCGGCGCAGACCACCACCCAACCGGCCGGCATCCCCGCCTCGTTGATCAACGGGTCGAGCGAGACCTGGACTTCGACCGGGGAGCCGTCCTTGCGGACGTGGGACCGTTGGCCGCGCTCGAGGACGGAGGCGCTGTCGGTGCGGAAGCCGGTGAGGATCTCCGAGATCGACCGGCCGAGGACCTCGTGCTCGTTCCACCCGTAGATCGACGCGGCGGCCTCGTTCCAGCTCTCGATCTTGCCGTCGCTGTCGATGCCGATGATGCCGTCGGAGACGTGGGCCACCAGGCTGGCCCGGTACCGGTACTCGGCCTCGGCGGCGATGCGCTCGGACAGGTCCCGCATGATGACCTGGTAGGCGGGCTGCCCACCCCAGCTGGTGCGGACCGAGGTGACGTCGACGATCCTGATGGCGCCGTCCAGGGCGATCACCCGCACCTCGCCGTGCTCGGAGACCTGCCCGTCTTCGGTGAGCTGGGAGACTCTCGATGCCACCGGGCCGATGTCGTCGGGGTGGACGAAGGTGGTCATCGGCCAGCCGTAGCACTGCTCCATCGACTCCGCCTTGATGAGCCGGACGGCGGCGGCGTTCCCGTAGACCAGGGCGCCGTCCCGATGCACCACGATGGCATCGGGGCTGAGGTCGGTCAGCAGCCGGAAGCGGTCGACGACGTCGTGCAGCTCGCGCTCGACATAGACGTGCTCGGTGACGTCGACGACGGCACCGAGATAGGAGTGCTCGCCGAGGTCGGCCCGGTCGGCCATCAGGCGTCCGCCCGTCGAGCTCGGGGAGGCCCTCACGATGAGCTTGTGCGTCACGCCGTCGGGACTGGTGATCACCGTGCGGAGGTCGTATTCGGCCGGGGGCGCGCCGGCCCGGATGGGAGCCAGCACCGGCTTGAGGATGGCGCCGGGGAGGTCGACGACCTCGGTCGCCGTGGCCGCCCCCCGCTGGGATCGACGCCGGGCCGACCGGCCGGCCGGCGCCGCGGCCAGCTCCTCCTCGGGCACGACGTCCATGGTGAAGCCGGTGGTGCCCGGGTCCACCCCGAACAGCTCCTCGACCGGGGCCGACCACCGCAGGTCGTCGGTGGACGGGTCGTAGGACCAGGTCACGATGGGGACCGAGGTGAGGTCGAATTCGACGTCGCGGGGGAGCTCAGGGGTGTCGGTCGGGCGCGCCGGCGTGGTCTGCGGAGGCTCCGGCGGAAGGGTCTTGGCAACGCCGTCACCGCGGGCCCAGCGATTGCCGGATTGCCTCACGTTCCCCATGGCCCTATGTATCGGCAGGCCACGAGATGCCCTTGAGCGGGGCAGGCACCCGGTGTTCTGCCTGGTCACGCCCTCCGATCGCCGCCGGGCGGACGGGCCGGGCTCAGCCGTCGGCGAGCACCGGGTTCGAAAGGCGAGCGACGGTTACCCCTGAGGCCCGGTCAGGGACGGCGGGATCGGGCCCGGACGGCTCCCGATCGGTGATCAGGGGCGGGGCTCGTCCACCACCAGGACGGCGTTGTGCCCGCCCATACCGAGCGACGACTTGAGCATGAGCCCGGGCTGGCGGGGCGTGTTCCCGTCGAGCAGCTTCGGATGCCCCGGCGCCACCCGGGGCGGGGACGGGATCACCCCGGTCTCGTAGGCGTAGAGCGTGGCGAGCATCTCGACCGCCCCGGCGGCGGCCTGGCAGTGCCCCACCAGCGGCTTGATCGAGAAGATCCCTTTGGCCTCGGGGTAGAGCTCGTCGAGCACCTTGGCCTCGGCCGAGTCGCATTGGGCGGTCCCCGGACCGTGGGCGTTGAGGTAGGCCACATCGGACGGGCTCACGTCGGCATTGGCGGTGGCCTCGCGGAAGCAGCGGAAGATCTCGGCGTTGTCCGGAGCCAGGGCGATGGCGTGGTAGCCGTCGTTGGTCATCGCCCCGCCGAGCACCGAGACGTAGGCGCCGGCGGGCCGGCTCGAGAGCACCATGGCCACCGAGGCCTCGCCGCCCACGAAGCCGCGGCTCCCCTCCTGGAAGGGACGGCACCCTTCGAACGGGGGAAGGTCCAGGACGGCGGCGCCGAGGTCGCGGAACCAGGGGATGTTCTCGGGGATGCCCGACAGGTCGGTGGCCAGCAGGATCACGTCGGATGCGATGCCCGAGTCGATCCAGGACTTGGCGGTGAGCATGCCGACGTTGCCCGAGGCACAGGTGGCCGAGACCGACATGGCCGGGCCGTGGAAGTCGAACTCCTTCATGAACATGGCGATCACCGTCGAGGGGATCATCTGCAGCCAGCTGCGGAGCTTGCGGCGGGGACCGGCGAAGTTGCCCTCTCGCCGGTAGTAGTCGCGGAAGGTCTCGACGTCGCCGAGCGCCAGGCAGTGGACCACCCCGACGACCGGACCCGGGGTCCAGCCCCGTTCGTGGGCATCGTTGATCGCCTCCCGGCCCGAGAAGCGCATGGCCTGGCTGAAGCGGCTCTGCCCGTCCCGGATGTCCCCGGAACCGGTGATGGTGGCGAGGTAGGGTGGGCTGTCGAGGAACTCGGCCAGCTCGGGGGTCGGTTTGACGGCGCTTTCACCCAGCAGGAAGCCGTCCCAGATGCGCTTTCTGCCCCAGCCATAGCCGGTTACGGCGCCGGCTCCCACGATGCTCATCGGGTCATTGTCGCGACGTCCGTTTTGGCGGAGATCGCTGGAGGATGACGGGCGGGCAGTGGACATCAGACCTCGACAACGTGGCAATTCAGGCCGGATCTGCGCCGTCCGTTTGCTTGCTGGAACTGACAAATCCAAACCAATGGCAGAGCCAGATTATTGCCTACCCGGGCCGGTCGCACAATGGTCAATTTTCGGGCACTTTCGACGGGTGAGCGGCCCGTCCACTTACCAATCGGTCCGTGCCGGTCACCAATGGGTCATCGGCAAATCCTGGCCGCAGGAACCCGGCATGAGCAGCAATGCTCTGGTCATTCCATGGTATCGGCCGGCGGCAAAGGGCCGAACGGCGGGGCGGCACCTCCCGGCGAATCACCGGAACCGGACGGGTCGGCGTCAGTCCCCGACCGGGGTCTCGAATGCCTCCAGTACCGTCGTCGCCTCAGCCATGATGCGGTCGATCACCTCCGCCACGGTGGGGAGCTCGTCGATCGCGCCCACGACCTGCCCGGTGGGCAGGACGCCCACATCGGTCCGGCCCTCGACCAGGGCCGCCCTGGTCATCATGGGCGCATTGGCCGCCATCACCACTTGGGGCCAGGTGAGCTCGTTGCCCTGCTTCATGGCCCGGCCTTCCCGGAGCAGGGCGGCGAGCGAAGTCCGGGTCTGGCGGCGGAAGGCGTGGGCGTTGGCCAGGGCCCGGGGCATCCGGCGCCACCAGCCGGCCCGCTCCAGGTGGTCGACGAGGTCGGTGCGGATGACCCGCTGGGGCGCCCCGTCCACCGCCGTCGAGACGATCGTGCCGGTCACCGGTGTGGCCAGGTAGACCGCTTTGACCTGGTCGGGGACTCTGCTCTCCCGGGTGAGGAGGAAGCGGGTGCCCATGGCGATACCGACGGCCCCGTAGGCCAGGGCGGCCACCAGGCCACGGCCGTCGAAGAAGCCACCGGCGGCGACGACGGCCGCCCGGTCACCCACGGCGTCGACCACCGCCGGCGTGAGGAGCGAGGTCGGGACCGAACCGGTGTGGCCGCCGCCTTCACCTCCCTGGGCGATCACCGCGTCGACGCCCCACTCGACCACCTTCTCGGCATGGCGGCGGGCGCCAACCGTCGGCATCACCACCAGGCCGGCCTCCCGGCACCGGGCCACCAGTCGGGCCGTGGGGGCCTGGGCGAAGCTGGCCACCTTCACGCCGTTGTCGATCATCAGCGCCACCCGTTCGTCCACGTCGGCCACGTCGGTGCGCAGGTTGACCCCGAAGGGCAGTGTCGTCCGGGCCCTGACCTCGGCGATGGCGTCGGCCAGCTCGGCGTAGGTCATGGTGGCCGAGGCCAGGATCCCGAGCCCTCCCGCCTCGGCCGAGGCGGCCACCAGGCGCGGGCCGGCCACCCAGCCCATGCCGGTCTGCACGATCGGGTAGCGCACGCCGACCAGGTCGCAGAACCGGGTGTGGAGGGCGGGATGCGTCCTGGTCTCGCCCCCGGCCTCGGCCGAGCCCGGACCGGCCGGGTTCACGCCGGGACTTCGCGTTGGCGCATGGCCCGCGGGTCGAGCACGTGGCGGATCAGTTCGAGCTCCTCGGGGGTGGGCAGGCGGGTGTCGGGCACCTCGGGGGGGACGACCAGCTCGAAGCCGGTGGCCGCCACGACCTCGTCGACGGTGACCCCGGGGTGCAACGAGCGGAGCCGCATGGTCCGCTCCGGCGTCTCGAAGTCGAAGACGCCGAGGTCGGATACCACGTGGCGGATCTCGTGGTAGCGCCGGGCCGCCGGTCCGGCCTCCTCGGCCCGGGCATAGCCCACGCCGGAGACCACGTCGACCTGCTCGACGAAGGAGCGCGTGCTGTGTTTCGGCACCCAGTAGCTGGTGGGGTGGTTGACCGTGTTGCCCGGGGCCCCCCGCACTCCCACCAGCTGAGCCTTCGGCCGGGCCCACTCGCCGATGGCACTGATGTTCTGGTTGCCGGCGCGGTCGATCTGGGAGGCCATCATGATCAGGTTGCGCCGTCCCGACCACACGACCTCGAACACCCGTCGGTAGGGCATGTGCGACTCGAGCACCGTGTCGGCGGGGAGGGGCCCGAGCGGTGGCGCCCCGTGGACCAGGGCGGCGTCCCCGTCGGTCAGGACCAGGTCGGGGGCGAAGGTGAGCCGGGCCAGCCGGGCGCCGATGGACGGGGCCGTCCCGAAGGCGCTGGCCATCACCTCGCCGTCCCCGCGGAACACCTCGGCGCAGGCGATGGCGCAGTACTCGGCCCGGGTGACCCCGTGGCCTGCGGGGGCGCCCTCGGCGCTCACCGGACCTGCCCGACCGCGGCCTGATAGCCGTCCTCACCGACGGCCAGGTAGCGCGCCTCGAAGGCGCCCCACGACTCGGGGTCGGCCGCGGCGGTCGCATAGTCGCGCTGGAACGCCTCGTCGCGGGGGTAGTCGGGCACGCAGGCGGTGAAGTGGGCGCCTCGAGGGGTCTCGATCACGCCGTCGGTCAACAGGCGGCTGATGCACATCGTCTGGAGCGGGCCCTCCGAGGCGAACTGCTCGGTGTCGACGATGCGCTCGGCAGTGACATAGCGGCGCTCGGCCGCGCCGAGGAACAGCTCGTCGAAGAAGGGGTCGGGACCGAGGATCTGCCCCGATCCCCGGGCGTCGGCCCGGTTGACGTGGACCAGGGCGGCGTCCAGCCGGAGCGCCGGCACAGCCACCAGCTCCTCGCCGTCGTCGTAGGGCGAGACGACGGTGCGCAGGGAGGGGTTCAGCACCAGCACGTCGGAGCCCAGCCCGGCCCGGGTGGGGAGGAAGGGCAGCCGCTGCGAGGCGGCCGACAGCCCCAGGTAGAACATGCCCTCGTCGATCTCCATGCAGTCGAGGGCCCCGGCCTGACGGGCCGCCTTGAAGTGCGGGTCGGTGGCGATCGAGTCGAGGGTGACGAAGGCGAAGACGGCCCTCGCCACCTTTCCCGCCGCGCAGAGCAGCCCGACGTCGGGGCCGCCGTAGCTGACCACGGTGAGGTCGGTGAGGCCCGACCGCAGGATGGCCCGGACCGCGGCCATCGGCTTGCGGCGCGAGCCCCAGCCCCCGATGCCGATCGTCATCCCGTCGCGCAGCTCCCCGACCAGCTCGTCGAGGGTCATCCGCTTGTCAGCCACGCCGGCCGCCCGTCGGCCTCATCGGGAGGTGTCGGCCTCCCGCTTCTCCACGAACGCGGCCCGCTGCTCGTCAGCCACGCCGGCCACGTGGAGCTCGTAGGTGAATCCCTGCTCGTACCGGTAGCTGGTGCGCACGTCGACCGGGTCGATCCCGTTGAGGGACTCCTTGGCCCGCCGGATGATGGTCGGGCTCTTGGAGGCGATCTCACCGGCCACCTCGTAGGCCGTCTCGACCAGCCGGTCGGCGGCCACCACCCGGAGTACCGACCCGTAGCCGTGCAGCTCGGCGGCCGTCGCCGGTCGCGCCGTGTAGACCATCGAGCGCATCCGGTGCTGGGGGACCAGCCGAGAGAGATGGGTGGCCGCGCCGAGCGCTCCCCGGTCGACCTCGGGCAGCCCGAAGGTGGCGTCCTCCGAGGCGACGACGATGTCGGCGTTGCCGGCGAGGCCGATGCCCCCGCCCAGGCAGAAGCCGTGGACGGCCGCCACCACCGGCACCTCGCACTCGTAGACGGCGGCAAAGGCGGCAAAGCACCCCCGGTTGGCCCCGACCAGGGCACGGTCGCCCTCGGCCTGGATCTCCTTGATGTCCACGCCGGCGCAGAAACCCCGCCCCTCGGCCCGCAGCACGACGACCCGGTTGTCCGGCACCCGGCCGGCGTCGGTCAACGCCTCGGCCAGCGCGAACCACCCGGCCACGTCGAGGGCGTTGACCGGCGGATGGTCGATGACCACCTCACCGATGCCGGGCTGCTTCTGATAGGACCTGATGGGCATGGCCTGCTCCGCGATCTCGGAGGCGGGGGACCGGGGCCGGACGAGTCGTCGGGCGTCGCCCGCCGGGCACCGGGGGAGTGGCCTCCACCATGATCTGATACAGCGTCAGGACAGTACCAGTCGGAGCCCGGGAGGCAGCTGTGGCCACGTTCGATGTCGACCACCGGTCGGGAGTGCCCGACTTCACCGGCCGGGTGGCGGTAGTGACCGGCGGCACCCGGGGCATCGGGCGCGGCATCACCGAAGCCTTCCTCGGGGCCGGCGCCGACGTCCTGGTGTGCGGGCGGACCGAGGTCGAGCCCGGGGCGCTCCCCGAGGCGGCCGATGCGTCCGGGACGCGCCGCCGGGCCGTCTCCGTGGTCGCCGACGTGCGCCAGGCCGATCAGGCCAGGGCGGTGATCGATGCCGCAGCCGGTCGGCTCGGGCGGATCGACGTGCTGGTCAACAATGCCGGGGGCTCACCCGTGGTGGATGCGGCCACCGCCTCCCCGGGTTTTTCGGCCTCGATCGTGGCCCTCAACCTGCTCGCCCCCCTCTACTGCGCCCAGGCGGCCAATGCCGTCATGCAGGAGCAGGAGGAGGGAGGATCGATCGTCAACATCGGATCGGTGAGCGGCCTGCGGCCATCGCCGGGGACCGCGGCCTACGGGGCGGCCAAGGCGGGGTTGGTCAACCTGACCCAGACGCTGGCCGTCGAATGGGCACCGAAGGTACGGGTCAATTGCCTGACCGCCGGTCTGGTCGCCACCGAGGCCGCCGAGGACCACTACGGCGGTCGTCGCGGCATGGCCGAGGTGGCGGCCAGCGTGCCCCTCGGCCGCTTCGCCACTCCGGCGGACGTGGCCGGGCTCTGCCTGGTCCTGGCCTCGCCCCTGGCCGGCTATGTGAGCGGGGCGAACCTGGTGGCGCACGGGGGCGGCGAGTGGCCTTCCTTCCTGGCTGCGGTGGAGCGAGCCATCGGGGATGAGGGCGGTCGAGGAGCGTAGCGAGGCCGGAGTCGCCGGCCGGGCCGTGACGGAACCGGCGGGACGGTGGGCGGCCGAAACCCCTCAAGTGGAGGTCAGGGGCGGTCGATGCCTCATGGGTGACCGGAGGTTCGCGCCCTGGATGGACTGGCCATGTCGGCCGCGGTGACGCGCCCGGGCGCAGGGCGTCCTCGCCATGGTGATCGACACCGAGTTCACCTTCTCGCTCGCCGGTAGCCCCTTCCTCGAGTTCCTCCCCGTCGTCGACCTTCGCAGCGGCCGGCTGCTCGGGCTGGAAGCCCTGGTGCGCTGGCAGCACCCGACCGAAGGCCTGATCTCGCCGGGCCAGCTGATCCCCCAGGCGGAGATCAGCGGCGACATCGTGTCGCTGACCCGCTGGGTGCTGATGGAGGCCTGCGGCCAGGCCGGCGGCTGGTCGCCGAGCATCCAGCTCGGCGTCAACTGCACCATCGAGCAACTGCGCCGGGGCGAGGTGTCCAAGGCGGTCGAGAACGCGCTCGATGGGACCGGCTTCCCGAGCGGCCAGTTGACGCTCGAGGTGACCGAGGACGCCATCGGTGACCCGTCGGCCTCCGGTGACCTGGAGGATCTCTCGCGGATGGGCGTCCAGCTGTCGGTGGACGACGTGGGCACCAACTGGTCCTCGTTCGAGCCGTTCCGACGCCATGCCATCAGCACCGTGAAGATCGACGGCTCCTTCATCTCCGGCCTGGAGTCCACCCAGGGGATCAACCGGCTCGTGGTGGAGACGGTCATCCACATGGCGCACTCCCTCGGCATGTCCGCGCTGGTCGAGCAAGTCGAGAACGTCGCCCAGCTCGAGATCGTTCGTTCGTTCGGGGCCGACGCGGCCCAGGGGTTCTTCTTCGCCCTGCCCATGTCGAGCGATGACGCCCTCGAGCTGGCCCGCCGCGACGACGTGCCCCACTACTCGCGGACGAGTGAGCGGACTCTGCTCCGTCCCGTCGAGGAGGGGCCCGTCCGGGGGTCCGACACTGAGGGCGCCGCCGGCGCCGACCGGCGCCGACCGCGCGCCGGTGGTGTTCCCGGGGACCACGAGAATGACGGTGTCGATCCGGGCCAGACGGGCCTCGAGCTCGAAGCCCCGGTCGACGGTGAGGCCGAACTGCCGTCCGGGGGGCCGGTGCTCGAAGGCACAGGACCCGGTCCGAAGGAGGGACCCCCCGGGGACGAGCCACCGGAGGAGTCGACGCTCGATGTCGGGCCGGACGAGGGTGCCGCCGAGGCGCCCGCGCCCGGCACCCGCCTGGGTCGCAAGCGCCTGAAGGGCCGCACCTCCCGATCGGCGTAGGCGGCCCGCCCGGTCCTTGACGGCCGGCATCCCGCCTGGTCAACCATCCAGCGGGGGCCGACCCCCCTCCGGCTCGTCGCTCGCCCACCGGTGCTGGCGGCGTGGCTCGAGCCACCCGGACGGAGTGGTCGCCACCCGTGATTTGCCTGTATACCTCAGGCCGTGAAACTCGCCGTTCTGACGGAGTCGCGCCCGGGAGAGACCCGGGTGGCCATGGTTCCCGAGGTGGCGGCCCGGCTGGCGGGCACCGGGGTCGAAGTCGTGGTCGAAACCGGGGCGGGGAGCGCGTCACGCTTCGCGGATGCCGACTATCGCCAGGCGGGCGCCATGGTGGCCCCGGATGCCGCGACGGCCCTGGAGGGCGCGGCCATGCTGGCCAAAGTGCGACCCCCGACCGTCGAGGAGGTGGGGAAGCTTCCCGACGGGGTGTCGATCGTCAGCTTCCTCCAGCCCGGTGCCGAGCTCGACGCGGTGGGTGCGCTGGCGGCAAAGGGCGCGACGGTCTACAGCCTCGATCTCCTGCCCCGGATCAGCCGGGCCCAGTCGATGGACGCCCTGTCGTCCCAGGCAACGGTGTCCGGCTACCGGGCCGGCCTGTCGGCCGCCGAGCACCTGGCCAAGTTCTTTCCGTTGTTCATGACGGCGGCGGGGACGGTGCCCCCGGCCAAGGTGCTGGTCATGGGGGCCGGTGTCGCCGGCCTGCAGGCCATCGCCACCGCCCGGCGCCTGGGGGCGGTGGTCCGTGCCTATGACGTGCGGGCTGCGGCCAAGGAGGAAGTGGAGAGCCTCGGCGCCAAGTTCGTGGAGCTCGACCTCGAGACCCAAGAGGGCACCGGGGGCTATGCGCGGGAGCAGTCGGCCGAGCAACTGGCCCGGCAACAGGAGCTGCTGGGTGCCGAGGTGGCCGCCTCCGACGTGGTGATCACCACGGCGCAGATCCCCGGTCGCCAGGCCCCGCGGCTCGTGACCGCGGCCATGGTCGAGGGGATGGCCGAGGGTTCGGTGGTCATCGACATGGCGGCCGATTCGGGAGGCAATTGCGAGCTGACGGTGCCCGGTGAGGACGTGGTCGTCGACGGGGTCACGGTGGTCGGGCTCACCAACCCGCCGGCCGGCATGCCGACCCATGCCAGCTTCCTCTATGCCCGCAACATCGCCAACTTCCTGGGGTTGCTGGTCAAGGACGGGGAGCTCGCCCCCGACTTCGATGACGAGATCGTGGCCGGCACCTGCGTCGTACGCGCCGGGCAGGTCGTGCACGGACCGACGGCCGAGGCTCTGGGCCTGCCGAGCCCGACACCCCCGGCGGCCGCGGCCCGGCCTTCGGCGGGTGACGAGAACGAGGAAGTGGGCTCCGGATCGGAGGAGACGACGTCATGAGCACCGGGATCGTCGCGTTTTTCACCGTCTTCGTCCTCGCCGCCTTCGTCGGAAACGAAGTCATCGGACGAGTGCCGAGCATCCTGCACACCCCACTGATGTCCGGGAGCAACGCCATCCACGGCATCGTCCTGGTCGGGGCCATCCTCATCATGGGGGAGGCCCACGGCGCGCTCCAGATCACCCTGTCCTTCCTGGCCGTGATCCTGGCCACCCTCAACATCGTCGGTGGATTCGTCGTCACCGACCGGATGCTCGAGATGTTCAAGGCGAAGCCCTCCGAGCGGGCCGCCAAGAAGGACCGCAGTGACGACGTCACACCGGATGGTGCTGCGTGAGCCTCAACACCGGCATCGATCTCGTCTACCTGATCGCCGCCATCGGCTTCATCGTCGCCCTGAAGGGGTTGAGCTCTCCGAGGCACGCCCGAAACGGAAACCTGCTGGCCGCGGCGGCGGCGGCGCTCGCCGTGGGCTTCACCTTCGCCAACCCCACGGTCCGGGCCCACAGCTTCAACCTGGTGCTGACCCTGGTGGCCATGGCCATCGGGGCGGCCGTCGCCGTGCCGGCGGCGCGTCTGGTCAAGATGACGGCGATGCCCCAGATGGTGGCCATCTTCAACGGGGTCGGCGGCGGCGCGGCGGCCCTGATCTCGATCGTGGTCTTCGTCATCGAGGCGCCGGGCAAGCCCGCCGTGTACCGCATCGCCGAGGTGCTCTTCGGCGTGCTGGTGGGTTGTGTGTCCTTCTCCGGGAGCGCCATCGCCTTCGCCAAGCTGCAAGAGCTGATGACCGGGCGCCCGGTCACCTATCCGGCTCAACAGGTGATCAACGGCATCGTGGGACTGGCCATCCTGGCGTTGGCGGTGGCGACACTGGTGACCGGCAGCGTTCCCTTGCTGGCCGTCACGGCCGGGCTCTCGCTGGTCCTCGGGGTCATCTTCGTCCTGCCCATCGGCGGGGCCGACGTTCCCGTGCTGATCTCGCTGCTCAACTCGTTCACGGGCCTGGCCGTGGCCGCTTCGGGGTTCACGCTCAACAACAACCTGTTGATCATCGCCGGCACCCTGGTCGGCGCGTCGGGCCTCCTGCTGACCCGGTTGATGAGCAAGGCCATGGGCCGCTCCCTGCCGAACATCCTCTTCAGCGTGTTCGGGTCGGTGGTGACCGCCGGTGGGGGGACGGACGGCGCGGGGGAGACCCGTCCCGTCAAGGCCGGCACCGCCGAGGACATCGGCGTGCTGCTGGCCTATGCCCGCAAGGTGGTCATCATCCCCGGTTACGGACTGGCGGTGGCCCAGGCCCAGCACGCGGCGCGTGAGCTCGCCGACCTGCTGATGGAACGGGGCGTCGAGGTGTTCTACGCCATCCACCCGGTGGCGGGTCGCATGCCGGGGCACATGAACGTCCTGCTCGCCGAAGCCAATGTTCCCTATGACGAGCTCAAGGAGATGGACGAGGCGAACCCCGAGATGTCGACGGCCGATGTGGCCCTGGTGGTGGGCGCCAATGACACGGTGAACCCGGCGGCGAAGAACACACCGGGCAGCCCGATCTACGGCATGCCCATCATCAATGCCGACGAGGCCGGCAACATCGTCTTCCTGAAGCGCTCGATGCGGCCCGGGTTCGCCGGCATCGACAACGACCTGCTCTTCGACGAGAAGACGACCCTGCTGTTCGGCGACGCCAAGGACAGCTTGACGAAGCTGGTGGCGGCGGTGAAGGAAGCGTGATCAGCCCCACCGACTGACCGGAGGGCGTGGTCGACACTCGCCCGTGGGGGGAGCGTCACTCTCCGAGATCCGGATTGCACGAGCCGCCGGGAGTGCCATAGCGTCACAGGCGTACAGCGTGGTCCACGCGCCCCGCCGGATGGTGGCGTGTGGGGCCCGAGGGGGGTCGTGGCGATGGGTGGCTTGCGGTCGTTTCCCTTTCGCATCGCCGCGCCCGATCACGGTCCGGTCCGCCTGCCGGGCTTGCTCTCCCTGCCCAGGGAGTCTCCGTTCAGAGCCGCCCGGAGGTCACGGGTGGCCGTTCATCTCTTCGTCGGCCGTCCCCGGCTCGGTCGCCAGCTTGGCGAAGACCATGAGCCCCTGGCTGGTGGACCGGGTCGACAGGACGGTGACCCCCACCGTGCCCCGGTCGACCAGGTGGGTTGCGTTGTTGACCACCACCATGTCCCCGTCGGGCAGGTAGCCGACGGCCTGGCGAGGCTGGCGACCTTCCTTCACCAGGTCGACGCTCAGACGCTCACCGGGCAAGTGGTCGGGGTTGAGGCGGCTCGCCACCGCCCGCAGATCGACGACGGCCAGCTCCCAGCGGATGGCTTCGTCGACGACGTTGGAGGAGCACGTGGCGATGCGTAGGCCGACCCGGCGCGCCACGGTGAGCAGCTTGGTGGTGGGGTCGTCGACCTCGGGGACCTCGTCCCGGGCCAGGTGCACCGGCACGCTCATCTCCCGGAGGGCCTCGAGCGACTCGAGCCCCCGCCGGGCTCGGCGTGAACTGACCGGATCGGGTGACTCGGCCACGAGCTGCACGTGGTCGACAACGAACTGCGGAATGACCAGGCCCCCGGGGAGCAGGCCGCCCCGGCCGAGCTCCAGGAGGAACCGGTCCATGAGCGCGGAGGCGTCCACCAACAGGGCGTGTCCCTGTGGGGGACCCGGCTGCGGGGCCAGGATTCGGGACAGGCCCGCCGCCGCCACGATCTGGCGACCCTTGACCGAGCCGAGCCGCCACCCGGCCGTGGCCAGGATCCACGACGCGAACGCGGTGGCGAGGAGGGCGAAGCTCGTCCGGTAGATGACCATGAACGGGAGGCCGACCACCAGGCCGAGCAACATCCCCGTGGTCGAGATGATGGATGCCGCGAACACCTCGCCCGGTGGTGTGTTGCGGAAGAGGAAGACGCCTCGCTGGAGTCCCTTGTCGATGAGGCGTCCGCCGGCCCCGCCCAGTACGTAGCTCACGCCGGCACCGAACAGCAGGCCGGCCACCGAGGCGCGTGGGCTCGTGCTGATGTTGCGCCCGATCTCGAAACCGGCGGCCGATCCGGCCAGGACGAAGAGGAGGCGGAATCCCTCGACGAAGATCACGGGACCGCCGATTCATGGACAGGTTGGCTTGACGACTTCATGGTGACGATCCGTAGCCTTCTGTGAGCACCGATTGCATCTGGGGACAGACAGCCGCTGCCCAATTGTCGGAACTCCGGGACCAACTCTTTAGTGGCCCGCCCTCGACCCGGACGTAGCCCCAGCTCGCCGGACCGATCGCCGCTCGGTTGGGGAAATTCCCTTGTGCATGGCCAAAAACGTCTGGCCGGTGGTAGCCTGGATTCGTACCGGGTGGTGGTCCGAGCGCCGCTCGAGTGCGGCCCCCCACTGCGGTTCCCCCCTAATCCATGAGATCCGAACGTCGTTCGATGCCTCACGATCCGTCTGGTCACCCGTCCCTCTCCGTGCGCGCCCAAGTGATCGTCGACGATGCGGGTGGCCCCCCCATCGGCGGCCGGGGCGGTTCGTTGGTGGAGTTGCGGGCGACCGAGCTCGGGCTCATCGTCACCCCGTCACCGGTGTCCGGTTCCGAGGTGCCGTCGCTGCTGCCCTGGTCGGAGATGACCGGCGTGGAGACGCCGGGTGACATCGATCGACCCGGAGCACCGGCGCTGCAGGTGCTCCAGATCGAGATGCGGGAGGAGGGATGGTTCGGCGACCAGAGCCCGTTGCGCTTTGCCGCACCGGCGACCGAGCTCGGAGCCTTGGGCGAGGTCGTCCGCGGATGCCTCGAAGCCCGCCGGGCCCGCGGTCTCCCGCTGGTGATGGCCAGGGCCGCCGCCGCCCTCTCGACCTGGGCGGCCCTGGGGCGACGGGACCGACCGGACCACAGCGATCCGCAGCACGGGCTCGGCCGCAACCGAATCGGGCCGATCGCGGTGGGTATGGTCGCCCTCGTCCTCCTGGCCGGCAGCAGCACCTCGTTCGGCTCCTCGGCCAGTGGCGCCCTGCCTCAGCGGAGGAACGCCGGCGGCAATGCCTCCCAGGCGTTCGGCGTCCACCCCGAGGTCAACCTGCCGCCCGCCACGTCGACCCCGGCGCCCGCGCCACCCTCGCTGGCCGGGTCGCCTCCCCTGCAATCCCACGAGATCTTCGGCTATGCGCCCTACTGGACGTTGCCGCAGTCGGCCGCCTTCGACGTCAATGACTTGACCACACTGGCCTACTTCAGTGTGGACGCCAATGGCGACGGCACGCTCAACCAGAGTGGATCGGGTTGGAACGGCTACGAGAGCCAGGACCTCGCCAATCTGGTGACCCGGGCGCACGCCGCCGGCTCCCGGGTGGTGCTCACCGTGACCTGCTTCAGCCAGAGCTCACTCGACGCCATCACCTCCGACCCCAACGCTCCGGTGCGCCTGTCATCGGCCCTCGTCTCGGCCGTCTCGGCCAAGAACCTCGATGGGGTGAATTTCGACTTCGAGGGTGAGGGGAGCGGCGACCAGCAAGGCCTGACCTCGCTCATCACCACGGTGTCGCGGGCGCTGCACTCGGCCAACCCCCACTGGCAGGTCACGATGGCCACCTACGCCAGCGCAGCCGGGGACAGCGCTGGGTTCTACGACATCGCCGCCCTGGCTCCCGCGCTCGACGGGTTCTTCGTCATGGCCTACGACATGAACGACCGGCAGATCCCCAGCGCCACGGCACCACTGGTCGGCGGGGGCTTCAACGACACCGAGGCCCTCCAGCAGTTCACGGCGGTGGTCCCGCCCCAGAAGGTGATCCTCGGCGTGCCCTACTACGGGTACGACTGGCCGACCTCGGACGGGACGAGGAACGCCCAACCGACCGGAGGCGAATCACCGCTCAGCGACGCCGAAATCGAGGCATCCGGCCATCCGACCTACTGGGATCCGTCGACGCAGACGGCCTGGACGGCGTACCAGGTCGGATCGCAGTGGCACGAGACCTTCTTCGACGACCCGACCTCGCTCGCACTCAAGGCCCAGCTGGCCAGTTCGTTCCACATCGCCGGGCTGGGCATCTGGGCATTGGGCATGGACGGCAACAACCCGGCCATGCTGGCCGCCCTGCTCGGAAACGCACCGGCCGTCAAGGATCTCCAGACCGGGCCGACCGCGGCGGTGGCCGCACCGGCGGGCTCGGGCTTCTTGTCCACCGGCGTCTGGCAGGGTACGAGGGTCCCGCTCTCGCCGGTCGCTGCGCCGGCATCGTTCGGCAACGTCCAGTACCTGGGCACGCTCACCGGATTCACCACGACCGACCCGGCCTTGGCCTGCCTCCAGACCGGGCCGCCGATCAATGTCTGGACGTTCTCGGCCCTGCCCGGCGTCGACGTGGTGGTGGCCGACACGGCCAGCTACTGCGCGGCGGCCATCTGGACCTTCCCGACGCCCGCCGGCCAGACGACGCCCTCGGCCACCAGCTCCACCACGACGACGTCCCCGCCACCGACCACCTCGGCCACGAGCCCGCCACCCACCTCGAGCTCGACGACGACGACGACCAGCACCACCACGACGACAACACCATCGAGCAGCACGACGACGAGCTCAACCGGGTAACCGCTCGGGAACCCGGGGGAGCGGTGGCCACCCGGGTCGGCGGTGGGTGAATCGCCCGTTGATGCCGACATGGGTGGTCGGGGCGACCTCGGTGGAGGGGTAACGTCTGACCTGTCGGGGGTGTAGCTCAGCTGGTAGAGCGCTACGTTCGCAATGTAGAGGCCGACGGTTCGAGTCCGTTCACCTCCA
>CAVQAI010000007.1:0-623493 GCA_963710495.1 uncultured Acidimicrobiales bacterium | reverse complement strand
CGTGAACTGCTCACGCCGCCCACCCGGCCGTGAGCTCCTCGGGCCGACCGGCCGGTCGGCCGGCCGGGTGGCCGCCGGGAGTCGGTAGGCAACAGTGAGCGGGATCGAGGTCGGCGAGCTCGAGGCCAACGGGCTGACCTTCACCGTCCGCCGAGTCGAGCCCGGCCGCGGCCGGGGCGTCATCCTGCTGCACGGCTTCCCGCAGACGTCGGTGTCCTTCGCCGACACGGCCGAGGCGCTGGGTCGGGCCGGCTACTCGGTGCTGGCCCCGGACCAGCGGGGCTACTCGCCCGGCGCCCGACCGGGCCGGGTGGAGGACTACGCCGGTCCCGAACTGGTCTCCGATGTGCTCGCCCTGGCCGACGCGGCCGGCATGGAGCGCTTCGACCTGGTCGGCCACGACTGGGGCGGCATGGTCGGATGGTGGGTGGCCGGGCGACACCCGGACCGGGTTCGCACCTTCACCGCCGTGTCGACCCCGCACCCCGGTGCGCTGGCCGCCGCCCTGGCCGGCGACGCCGACCAGGGCGAGCGCTCCTCCTACCTCGAACTCTTCCGTCAGGTGGAGGTGCCCGAACAACTGCTGCTGGGCGAGGAGGGTGACGGTTCCGGGTTGCGACAGCTCTACGCCGGGACGGGCATCGCCCAGGACTCGGTCGATGCCTACGTGGCGGGGCTGTCCTCGCCGGGGGCACTCACCGCCGCGCTGAACTGGTACCGGGCCAACGACCTGCGCCAGGCCGAGGTGGCCCGGGTGGCCGTGCCGACGATGTACGTGTGGTCGACCGAGGACATCGCCCTCGGCCGGCGGGCGGCCGAGACCACGGCCGACTTCGTGGACGGGCCGTACCGGTTCGAGGTGCTCGAGGGCGTGAGCCATTGGATCCCCGACCTGGCCGCCGGCCGCCTCAGCCGGCTGCTCCTCGACCACCTGGTTGGACCGGGCTGAGCCCGGCCGCCTCCCGCCACTCCGGCCGGCACCGGCCCGGGGAGCCCGGGGCGTCCCAACCGATCGGCCTTGAGTAGCTTTGGGCCGGTGGACGCCCCCGGATTCGCCCTCACCGACACCCAGCGGCAATTCCGCCAGACGCTGCGCAAGTTCGCCGAGGACCAGGTCGCTCCCCAGGCGGCCGAGGCCGATCGCGACGCCCTCTTCCCCCGGCGGTCCTTCGAGGCCTGCGCCGCCCTCGAGCTGCCCGCCCTCGGCATCCCGGCCGAGTACGGAGGGGCCGGCGCCGACATGGTGACCCAGGCGATCATGGCCGAGGAGCTGGCCCGGGTGTGCGCGTCCACCTCGCTGACCCTGCAGATCTCCAAGGTGGCGATGATGCCGGTCATGAACTGGGGGTCCGAGCACCTGAAGCAGACCTACCTGCCTCGGGTGGCGTCGGGCTCGCAGCAGGCCAGCTACTGCCTGTCGGAGGCCGATGCCGGCAGCGACGTGGCCGCCATGCGGAGCCGGGCCCTGCGCCATGGCGACCGCTACCTCCTGACCGGTACCAAGTACTGGGTGACCAACGCCGGCATCTCCGACCTCTACACCATCTTCGCGGTGACCGACCCCGACGCCGGGCGGCGGGGCATCAGCTGCTTCGTGGTCGAGGCCGACTGGGGGATCGAGGTGGCGCACAAGGAGGACAAGATGGGCCTCCGGGGCAGCCCCACGGCGGCCGTCTCCTTCGATCAGCTGGAGGTGCCCACCAGCAACCTGGTCGGGGAGGAGGGCATGGGCTTCACCATCGCCATGCACACCCTGGATCGGAGCCGACCGGGCATTGCCGCCCAAGCGGTGGGGATCGCCCAGGGGGCCATCGACGAAGCCGCCGCCTACATGAAGGAGCGCCGGGCGTTCGGTCAGGCCATCGCCGAGCTCCAGGGACTGCGCTTCATGTTGGCCGAGATGGCGATGCGCACCGAGGCGGCCCGCAGCCTCCTCTACCGGGCCTGCTCGCTGATCGACGCCGGCGACCCCGACCGGGAGCTCACCGCCATCGGGGCCATGGCCAAGTGCTTCGCCGCCGACACGGCCATGGCCGTGACCACCGATGCCGTGCAGCTGTTGGGCGGCTACGGGTTCACCAAGGACTTCCCGGTCGAGCGCTTCATGCGCGACGCCAAGGTGACCCAGATCTACGAGGGCACCAACCAGATCCAGCGGGTGGTGATCGCCAAGCACCTGCTCGGGTAGGCCGCCCCGGATGTCCGGACCGGGCCGGGCCCGGGCACGCCGGGCTCAGGCCCCGGGGGCGTGCGAGGCCACATAGGCGGCGGTGCCCGACAGGAAGCCGGCCACGTTGGCCGCCTTCCCCGACGCGATGTCGCCGAAGTAGGCCGGGACGTAGACCTGGACGGCTCCGTCGTCGAGGGCGTCGAAGACCGCGCCCACCAGCTCGCTCACCGGTATGGAGTCCACCCCGGCGACCACCGGGTCGTTGTCCGGCAGGGAGAAGAGCTCGGTGTCGACCAGGCCCGGGTAGACGACGAGCACCTTGATCCCGCTCTGCCAGAGGTCGACGGCCATCGACTCGCTGAACGCGGTCAGCGCCGCCTTGGAGGCGTCGTAGGACGACTCGCCGGGCGAGCTGAGCGTGGCGGCCACCGACGAGACGTTGATGATGTGGCCGCTGCCCCGTTGCAGCATCCGGGGCAGGAGCGCCAGGGTGAGGCGGACCGGGCTCAGGTAGTTGATGGCCATCACCCCCTCGACGGTGTCCATGTCCAACTTGGTCACGTGGCGCCGCTTGGGGATGCCGGCGTTGTTGACGAGGACGTCGATGCCGCCGAGCTCTTCCTGGGCGTCGGCGGCCAGCCGGTCGACCTGGTCCGGTCGGGAGAGGTCGCAGACCCAGCGGCGCGAGCCGGGGGAGTGGGCGCGGCAGCGGGCCAGCACCTCGTCGAGACGGTCCTGGCGCCGGGCGCAGATCCCCACCACCGCCCCCCGGCGGGCGAACTCCTCGGCCAACCCGGCTCCGATGCCGGAGGACGCCCCGGTCACGAGCACATGCTGGCCGCTCAGTTCGATGGCCATCTTCCCCTCCTCGATCGGCGATGCCCGACCGGCATGATACGCAGGAGCGGTGCCATGTGCCCGGGTGCCGACGCGCTCACCGGTAGGGTCGGCGCGATGGAGAGCCCGTTCGCCCCGCCCGCGAACCACCCGTGGCAACGGGTCTCGCCGCGGCTGGCCCGGATGCGACGCACCGTCCTGGTCGGGGTCGGCGTGCCGGTCGGCGTGGCCGTCGCCCTCGGGTGCGGGGCGGCGTCATCGGGCGCCGGCGTGGCGGTCGGGCTGGTCGCCCTGGTCCTGCTGGCGCTGGCCTGGATCTCGATCGGACGGAACCAGCGTTCGTGGGGGTACGCCGAGCGGTCCGACGACCTGCTGGTCACCCATGGCGCCCTGTTTCGGAAGCTGACCGTCGTCCCCTACGGCCGGATGCAGCTCGTCGATGTCGAAGCCGGACCTGTCGAGCGGTCGTTCGGACTGGTGAGCGTGAAGCTCCACACCGCGGCGGCCACCACCGACGCCAAGGTGTGCGGGCTCACGCCGGACACGGCGTCCCGGCTCCGCGACCGGCTCACCGAGCTGGGCGAGGCCCATGCCAGCGGCCTCTGACCGAGCCGCCGTTCCCGAGAACGGGGATCGTGCCCCCGGGGAGGAAGTCTTCCGGCTCCATCCCCTGACGCCGATCGCCCTCGGCGGGAAGGTGCTCGGCCTGATGGCGGTGTTCATCTTCTTCAGCCTGCTGAGCCAGCGCACCGGCGACGGCCAGGGCGTCAACTGGGTGCCGCTCGCCGTCTTCGGCGGTGTGTCCGTCGCCGTGGTGGTGCGGGGGCTGGTGAACGTGGCCGTCACCCGCTACCACCTGCTCGGTGGCGAGCTCCGCATCGACTACGGCCTGTTGCAGAAGCAGTCGAAGCGGGTGCGCCTCAACCGAGTGCAGAGCGTCGATGTCCTCGAGCCGCTGGCCGCCCGCATCTTCGGGCTGGCCGAGCTCAAGGTGACCACGGCCGGCACCGAGCGGGCCGCGGTCCGGCTCCGGTACCTGGCGCGCCCGGTGGCCCAGGTCCTCCGGGCCGACCTGCTCGCCCGGTCGGCCGGGGCGGAGGCGGGGTTCACCGAGGCGCCGGAGCGCCCCGTCCTCTCGGTCCCCCACGGCCGGCTGGTCCGGGCGGTCCTGCTCGAGATGGTCTCATGGCGACTGGTCTTCTTGCTCATCGGCCCGGTGCTGGGCCTGCTGGGCCAAGCCAACAGCCACCGGGGGACGGTCGGCCTGGGAGTGGCGCTGTTCTTCTCGTTCGCCATCGTCATCGTCCACGCCATCTGGCGCCGGGTCTCCACGCTGTGGGACTTCACCATCACCGACTCGCCCGACGGGTTGCGCATCCGCCACGGCCTGCTCTCGACCAGCCGCCAGACCGTGCCACCCGGCCGGATCCAGGCGATCCTCATCCACCAGCCTGCGTCGTGGCGTCTCCTCGGTTGGGCCCAGGTGCGCATGAACGTGGCCGGCTACGCCGGCAGCGCCAACTCGAAGTCGACGATGTTGGTCCCGGTGACCGACCTGGACTATGCGCTGGCCCTGGTGGGTTGGGTGTTCGGTGGGATCGACATCGACGCCGTCCCGATGTCGCGCCCGCCGAGGCGCGCCGCGCTCCGGACGCCGCTGTGGTGGAGGGGGCAGTGGGCGGGCTCGGACGAGCGAGTGTTCGTGGTGCGCCACGGGCTCCTCTCGCGCACGGTGGACGTCGTCCCCCACGAACGGACCCAGAGCGTCGGCCTGAGCGCCGGACCCCTCCAGTCGGCGCTCGGGCTCGCCACCCTGCACCTCGACTCGACCCGGGGGCCGGTCAGGACCCGGGCCAAGAACCGCGACGCAGGCCAGGCCCGCCGCCTGCTCGATCACGAGGTGGAGCTGGGTCGGAGGGCCCGGCGCTCCCTGGCTCCGACATCCCCGGTGCCCTCGCCGCACGACACGCCGGCCCGCCCGGTCTGAGCGGGCGTCACCCCGCCCCGTCGGGGCCCGGGCTCAGCCGGTACCGCCGCGGCCCCGGCCACCGGGGGAGCGGAGGCTCGGGCGGCGCCCCACGAGCGGTGCCTTCGGGGCCCGCTGGGGCGGGCGCCTCGGCGCCACCGCGCCCGTCTTCAAGTGTCGGCGCGGGCCCGTCCAGGGAGCCGGGGGGGCGGTCAGGCGGTCGGCCAGGCGGTAGGCCACGGGCTCGTAGTTGACCCGCCAGCCGCGGAAATCGGGCCAGGCCTCCTCGGCGCTGCGCTCGATCGGGAACCCGACGCCCTCGAGCATCACCACGGCCTGCTCGAACTCCTCGTAGGTCAGCGCGATCGGCCCCTCGGGATTGGGGTCGGGATCGACGTGCCACTTGAGGGCGCCGGCGATCCGGTTGAGGGCGGTGAAGCCCATGCGGAGGCACAGCCGGGCCTGGGATGTGGCCGTGCTCGGGGCCAGGGCCAGGTGCATGGCCGCCCCGTCGAGCACGGCGAGCAGCCCGATGAGCCACGAGAACCAGGCCTGCGGTGAGCGGAACAGGAGCATGACGGGATAGGTGGTGTGGCTCTCGGCCACGTCCGCCGACCACTCCTCCCAGTCGGCGTAGAAGCCGGGCAGGGCGTCGATGATCCCGACGAGTTGGTGGCGGGCCAGCAACTCGGGTCCCCAGGCGGGGATGCCGGCTCGGCTCTCCAGCATGGCCACCAGGTTCTCGCGACGGTTGAAGGCGCCGTACAGGGCGGGGAGGTAGGCGATCTGCAGCGCCACGATGACCACCCAGGTCGCTCCGGCGGCGATGTCGATTGCCCGGTTGGCCGGGCCGGCGAGGTCGATGGTGCCGACCGTGAACACCGAGCCGGTCGCCTGCACCAACGAGGTCGTGAAGCTATGGGTGGTGGCCTCCAACATGAGGGCGTACCCGAGGATGAAGCAGCCGGCCCACAGCACCAATTGGGCGATGAGGGCTACCGGCGCGGTCGAGGCCAGGATGAGGTCCTTGCCCTCGTAGGTCCGGGCGAGCCGGGACACGCCGACGAAGAGCAGCCGGACCGCGCGATTCACCTGGACGGTCAGCCGCTCGAAGCTCCGGGGTTCGCGGGGGAGCACGATGGTGAACAGGACGCTGCCCGCGGTCAACAAGACGATGAGGACGCCCAGGGCAAAGAGCACGCCGTTCACGGATCTGTCGTCTCCGCCATGCCCGTCATCCCGTCATGCTAGGGCCCGCGCTCTCCGGCGCCGGGCCTACGCTGACGGGGTGAAGCCCCGACCGATGGCCGGCGTTGCCGGCCCGGGGTGATGCGCCGTCGAGGAGCGCCGCCGAGGAGCGCCGTCGAAGAGCACCGCAAGGGGCACCATCGGAGGGGCACGATCAAGGAGGCAACAGCATGGAGGCTGTCGACCGGCCTGAACAGCACCGGTTCGAGTTGGAGTCGGACGGTTCGATCGCCGAGCTGACCTACGACGTGCGGGGCAACGACCTCGTGATGATCCATACCGGCGTGCCCGATGAGCTGGCCGGCCGCGGTATCGGCGGTCTGCTCGTGCAGGCGGCCATCGACCGTGCCGCCCGGGACGGGCTGGACATCGTGCCCCAGTGCCCCTTCGCCCGGGCCTGGATCGAGCGCCATCCCGAGGCGCTGGGCCCAGTACGCCTGGCCAAGCTCTGAGCACGCCGGCCCGTAGGCCCTCTTCTAGAACAAGTTCTATACTTGGGGAAACGGTCGACCGGCCGGGTCACGTCCGCCCCGGTCGGCCCGTCACTGCTCATCGCACCTGATACCACCAGGGGGAACCCATGGCCCAACCCGTGATCGTCGAAGCACTCCGCAGCCCGATCGGCAAACGCAACGGCTGGCTGTCCGGGTTCCACGCCGCCGAGCTCTTGGGCAACGTCCAGGTCGAGCTGGTCAAGCGGGCCGGGGTCGCCCCCGGTGACGTCGAGCAGATCGTCGGCGGGTGCGTGACCCAGGCCGGTGAGCAGGCCTCCAACGTGACCCGCACGGCGTGGTTGAGCCAGGGCCTTCCCTACGAGGTGGCGGCCACCACCGTCGACTGCCAGTGCGGATCGGCCCAACAGGCCAACCACTTCGTGGCCAACCTGGTGGCCGCCGACGCCATCGGCACCGGGATCGCCTGTGGCGTGGAGGCCATGAGCCGGGTGCCCCTCGGGGCCAACGCCTTCAACGGCCCGGGCCGGTCTCGCCCCGAGGGCTTTCCGTGGGACATGCCGGACCAGTTCGGGGCGGCCGAGCGGATCGCCGACCGGTACGGGATCACCCGCGACGACGTGGACTGGCTGGGGTTCGAATCGCAGCGGAAGGCGGCCCAGGCCGTGGCCGAGGGCCGCTTCGACCGCGAGATCGTGCCCCTCGAGGCGCCGGTGGTCGGCCCCGACGGGCCCACCGGCGAGAAGACGCTGGTGACCAAGGACCAGGGCCCGCGTGACACCTCCAGGGAAGGGCTGGCCGGTCTCAAGCCGGTGCTGGCCGACGGAAGGCATACCGCCGGCAACAGCTCGCAGATCTCGGACGGGGCGGCGGCCGTGCTCTGGATGTCCGAGACCCGGGCCGCCGAGGCCGGGCTCCGCCCCCGGGCCCGCATCGTGGCCCAGACGCTCGTCGGCTCCGACCCCTACCTGCACCTCGACGGGCCCATCGCTGCCACCGCCGACGTGCTTCGCAAGGCGGGCATGACCATGGCCGACATCGACCTCTTCGAGGTCAACGAAGCCTTCGCCTCGGTGGTCATGTCATGGGGCAAGGTGCATGAGGTGGACTGGGACAAGGTCAACGTCAACGGAGGGGCCATCGCCCTCGGGCATCCGGTGGGCTCGACCGGTTCGCGATTGATCACCACCGCCTTGCACGAGCTCGAGCGCTCAGACGCCACCCTCGCCCTGGTGACCATGTGCTGTGGTGGCGCCCTCGCCACCGGAACCATCATCGAGCGGATCTGAGCCCCGCGCCGGGCGGCGCACAACGGTCGAGTTCAGCTGGGCCCCGGAATGCCCCGGTTCCCATGCGGCCCGGCCCGCAGGAGCCAGGCGTGGCGAGATCGCCGCCGCGTCGAGTAGAAGGGGAAGGTGAGCGCCGTCTCCGGCAACCCCGCCGCCTCGCCGGCCAGGGTGGGCCCGCCGATGCGCGTCGGTGCGGCGATGGTTGCCGCCACCGTGACCGCGCTGCTGGTGGCCCTGGTCCCGACCGGGGCCGTGGCGGCCGCACCCCGCCCGTCCGTGGCCACCGCCTCCGATTGGACGACGTTCGACCACGATCCGCTCCGCAGCGGTGTCGACAGCTCGGGCAGCTCCTTCTCCCCGGC
The DNA here is from genome assembly GCA_963710495.1 of uncultured Acidimicrobiales bacterium. GTDB lineage: Bacteria > Actinomycetota > Acidimicrobiia > Acidimicrobiales > RAAP-2 > Bog-756. The sequence continues at coordinate 615,169 of CAVQAI010000007.1, read as the reverse complement.
CGCGCCGGCGTGGACCTCACCGACCTTCGACGGGCAGCTCTACGGGCAGCCGCTCGTCTTCGCCGGCCGGGTGTTCGCCGCCACCGAGAACGACACGGTGTACGCCCTGGCGGCCAACAGCGGGTCGGTGCTGTGGTCCGACCACCTCGGCACCCCCTTGAACCCGTCCACGGTTCCCGGCCTGTGCGGTGACATCCGACCGACCGTCGGGATCACGTCCACCCCGGTCATCGATGCTTCGGCCGGAGAGATCTTCGTGGTGGCGGCAGAGGCCGTCCCGGGTGGGGCCCAGCACCACCTCATCGGGCTCGACCTGTACACCGGTGCCGTCCTGCTCGACGAAGTGATCGACCCGATCGGCAGCAACCAGGCCTTCATCCTCAACCGGGCCTCGCTGGCCCTCACCGACGGCCGGGTGATCATCGGGTTCGGTGGCAACGCCGGTGACTGCGAGCCCTACAACGGATGGGTGGTCTCCGCCCCGGAGAACGGTGCATCCCCGGCTTCCTTCAAGGTGGCCGCGTCCGACAGCCAGGGAGCCGTGTGGATGGGGGGCGCGGCACCGTCGATCGACGCACAGGGCAACGTGTGGGTGGCGACCGGCAACAGCGCGAATCACAGCTCGACCGACACCTACGACGACAGCGACGGCGTGCTCAAGCTCAGCCCGACGATGCAGTTGCTCGACTACTTCGCTCCCTCGTTGTGGTACACCGACAACGGGACCGATGCCGACCTGGGGTCGACGGCCCCGGCCCTGCTGCCGAACGGCCTCGTCTTCCAAGTGGGGAAGTCCACCACCGCCTACGTGCTCAACCAGGCCGGTCTCGGCCATGTCGGTGGCCAGGTCGCGTCGACGTCGGGCTTCTGCTCGGGCGATCCCGACGGGGGCGCGGCCGACGTCAACGGCATCCTGTTCGTCCCCTGCAACAACGGCATCCATGCCGTGACGGTGACCTCGTCCCCGCCCACCGCGGCCTGGACCACCTCGAGCGGCGCCCACGGTTCGCCCATCGTGGCCGGCGGGATGGTGTGGTCGATCGGGGGCGGGAACCTCTACGCCCTCAATTTCTTCACCGGCGCGGTCGTGCAGCAGTTCGCCATCGGAGGATCGACTTCGTCGTTCCCGTCACCGTCGGCGGCCGACGGGTTGGTGCTGGCGCCCTCGTCCGATCAGATCCATGCCTTCGACGGCCCGGCCGGTCTGCCGGCGCCGCCCGCGCCCCGCCCGCCCCGCCCGGGCTACTGGCTGGTGGCCTCCGACGGCGGCATCTTCAGCTTCGGCGGGGCCAACTTCTTCGGTTCGACCGGCGCCCTGATCCTCAACCGCCCGGTGGTGGGCATGGCCGCCACCCCGGACGACGGGGGCTACTGGCTGGCGGCCTCCGACGGCGGCATCTTCAGCTTCGGCGACGCCCGGTTCTTCGGGTCGACCGGCGCCTTCCGGTTGAACCGTCCGGTGGTGGGGATGGCCGCCACCCCGGACGGCGGCGGCTACTGGCTGGTGGCCTCCGACGGCGGCATCTTCAGCTTCGGCGACGCCCGGTTCTTCGGGTCGACCGGCGCCATCCGGTTGAACCAGCCGGTGGTGGGGATGGCCGCCACCCCGGACGGCGGCGGCTACTGGCTGGTGGCCTCCGACGGCGGCATCTTCAGCTTCGGCGACGCCCGGTTCTTCGGGTCGACCGGCGCCATCCGGTTGAACCAGCCGGTGGTGGGGATGGCCGCCACCCCGGACGGCGGCGGCTACTGGCTGGTGGCCTCCGACGGCGGCATCTTCAGCTTCGGCGACGCCCGGTTCTTCGGGTCGACCGGCGCCATCCGGTTGAACCAGCCGGTGGTGGGCATGGCCGCCACCCCGGACGGCGGCGGCTACTGGCTGGTGGCCTCCGACGGCGGGGTGTTCGCCTTCGGGGATGCCGCATTCGAGGGATCGACCGGCGGGCTGGCCCTGCGCCGGCCGGTGGTGGGTATGGCCGGCGCCGGCGTGCATTGACCGGCCGCCGCGCTCGCCGCCGCGACCCGGAGCTGCGTTGGCGCCCGCCACCGACCTTGAAAGTAGAATGCGTTCTAGTCGACCCGTCGTCCCCTGCCGGCCGTGGCCGTCCGGCGCGGCCGTCGACTCCCCAGCGCAGCGACGGGCCCATCTGGTCCCACGGGGGATACGGAAATGAGGAGCATGCGTGATCGGCACTGAACACCTGACCTACGAGCGCGTCGGCAGCACGGCGATCGTGACCATGAACCGCCCCGAGGCGAAGAACGCCCTCTCGGGGCCGATGTTGATGGGTATGGCCGACGCCTGGGTGGAGATCGACGCCAACGACGAGATCCGGTGCGCCATCCTCACAGGTGCGGGGGGCACGTTCTGTGCCGGCATGGACCTCAAGTCGATGTCCGGCCCGGGCAACGAGGCGGTGCAGCAGCGGATGGCCGAAGACCCGGACCTCCATTGGAAGGCACTGCTGCGCCACTACGCCCTGAAGAAGCCCCTCATCGCCGCCGTCGAAGGCTGGGCCGTGGCCGGCGGGACCGAGATCCTCCAAGCCACCGACATCCGGGTGGCCGGCCAGGGGGCGAAGTTCGGGGTGTTCGAGGCGCGTCGTGGCCTGTTCCCATTGGGCGGGTCGACCGTTCGCCTGCGACGCCAGATCCCCTTCACCGTCGCCATGGACCTGCTGCTCACCGCCCGGGAGGTCTCGGCGGACGAGGCCAAGGAGATCGGCCTCATCGGCCGGGTGGTCCCCGACGGGAAGGCGCTCGAGACGGCGCTCCAGATCGCCGACGTCATCGGGGCCAACGGTCCCCTGGCGGTGGAGGCCATCAAGGCCTCGGTCAAGGCCACCGAGAGTGTGCCCGAGGAGGAGGCCCTCAAGATGGAGCTCGAGTTCGGGTGGCCCATCTTCGCCACCGAGGACGCCAAGGAGGGTCAGAAGGCCTTCGCCGAGAAGCGGCCGCCCCAGTATCGGCGCCGGTGAGCGTGCCCGGGCCCGACGCCCAGGGCGAGCGGGCCGCTCCGGTGCAACCCCCGGTGGCGGCCGACGGCGGGCCCCGTCGGCGGCTGGCCGCCGCCCTCCGTCCGGTGATCACCATGACAGTGGCCGGGCTCTTCGAGGACGTGGACGTGGCCGAGGCGGCTGAGGCCCTCGAGAACGTGTCGGCGCGGATGGCAGGCCGAGCCGAGCCGGGCCGGCTGCCCCGCCTCCAACCCGACATCTCGCGGCCGTCCCAGGAATTCTTCCCCACCAGCCCGGTCACCGGCCTCGACAACCCGATCTCGCCGCCGGTCCGGGTCGAGGTGGTCGACGGTGACGGCCCTTACCGCGAGATCCGGGCCGAGGCCTGGTTCGACTATCCCTATGAAGGCCCGCCCACCTGCGTCCACGGTGGGGTGATCTCCCAGACGTTCGACGAGCTGCTCGGTGCGGCCAACATGGTGGCCGGGCATCCGGGCATGACCGGAACGCTCACCGTCATGTACCGCAAGCCGACGCCGTTGCGCACGCCGCTCCGGATCGAAGCCCGGTGCGTGAGCCGCGAGGGCCGGAAGGTCCGCACCTGGGCCGGCATGTACCACGACGACGTGATGACGGCCGAGGCGGAGGGGATCTTCATCGAGGTCGCCCCGGTGCGGTTCCTGGCCATCGCCGAGGAGAACGTCGAGGGGACCGACCCGAGCACCCTCGAGATCATGCGGGCCGAGGCCAGCCGGCGCGGCGCCGCCTCGGACGTGCCGGGCCTGCTCGAAGAGCCCGATCCCTCGACCTGAGGCTCAGATCTTCTGGCGCCCCTCCCAGTAGGGATCGCGCAGCTTGCGCTTGTAGAGCTTGCCGTTCGGGTCGCGGGGCATGGCGTCGGTGAAGTCGATCGATTTCGGCGTCTTGAACTTGGCCAACCGACCGGCGGCGTAGGCGAGGATCTCGGCGGCCAGCTCCGGCGAGGGCTCGACCCCCTCGGCCGGCTCGACCACGGCCTTGATCTCCTCGCCCCAGTCGTCGTGGGGGATGCCGAACACCGCCACGTCGCCGACCGACGGGCACCCGAGCAGGACGTTCTCGATCTCGGCCGGGTAGATGTTGGCCCCCCCGGAGATGATCATGTCGATCTTGCGGTCGCGGAGGAAGAGGTAGCCATCCTCGTCCAACAGGCCGACGTCACCCACCGTGAAGTATTTGCCGATGCGGTTGCTCTTGGTCTTGTGCTCGTCCTTGTGGTACGCGAAGTCGCCGGTCTGCATGGACATGTAGACGGTCCCGATGACGTTGGGCTCGTCGATCTTGTTCCCGTCGTCGTCGAAGACGGCGACCTCGGAGATGGGCCAGGGCTTGCCCACGGTTCCGGGCTTGTCCAGCCACTCCGCCGCGGTGACCAGCGTCCCACCCCCCTCGGAGGCGGCGTAGTACTCGTCGATGGCGTTGCCCCACCACTCGATCATCTTGTACTTCACGTCGACCGGGCACGGGGCTGCGGCGTGGATCATGTGCCGCAGCGAGGAGACGTCGTACCGGCCCCGGGTGTCCTCGGGCAGGGCCAGCAGCCGGTGGAACTGGGTCGGGACCATGTGGGAGGTGGTGACCCGGTACCGCTCGATGAGCTGGAGCATCTCCTCGGGGACCCACTTGTCCATGAGCACCAGCGTGTGACCGAGGTGGATGGAGGCGCCCGAGAAGCGCAGCACGGCGGTGTGGTAGAGCGGCGAGCCCACGATGTGCACGTTGTCGTCCCCGGGCTGGATCCCGAAGAGGAAGAGGATGCCGGACAGGCCGAGCGCGGCCTCCTCGGGGGAGAGGCCGGAGAGCGGCCGGTACACGCCCTTCGGGTTCCCGGTCGTCCCCGACGTGTAGTTCATGACGTCACCGATGGTCCGGTCCGGCGGGTCGTCGGTCGGCTCGGCCTCCCGCAGTTCGGCGTAGGAGGTGAAGCCGTCGATGGCGCCCACCGCCAGGCGGGCGCGGGCCGCCAGCCGCGCCTCGTCGGCCGCCGCCCGGGCCACCTCGCCGAAACGCTCGTGGGCCACGAAGGCCTTGGCCCCGGAGTCGTCGAGGATGTAGGACACCTCGGGGCCGATCAGGTGGTGGTTGATCGGGACCAGGTACCAGCCGGCCTGCAGGGTGGCCAGGTAGAGCTCGAACATCTCGACGCCGTTGGGCAGCAGGGTGGCGACGACGTCGCCCGTCTCGAGCCCCAGGCGGCGCAAGGCGTGCACGACTTGGTTGGTGCGGTCGAGGAGCTCGCCCGCCCGGTACTCGACACCGTCCGGAGCGACCAGGGCCAGGTGGTCCGGGTCCTCGTGTGCCAATGCCCAAAATCCGAGATCGCCCATCGCGATGCTCCCCCTGCGCCTGCCTCCGGCGCTCGAAGATGATCCCCGTGGTCGGGGTCGGGCCGGCGACCGGAGCGTCGACCCCGGGTGGCAGCGGCCCGCCGAGGGACGCTAGAACAGGTTCTCGTATTCGGTCAACACCGCCGGAGGCCGAGGCGCGAGGAGAGGGATCCAACGATGAGTGAGTTCCTGACCGACAAAGTGGTGGCCATCACCGGTGCCGGGGGTGGGATCGGTCGGGCGGTGGCCCTGGCCGCGGCGGCCGAGGGGGCCAGGGTGGTCGTGGCCGACATCGGGGTATCCATCGCCGGTGAGGATCCGACCAGCGAGGTGGCCGAGGGGTTGGCCGCCGACATCGAGGCTTCCGGTGGGCAAGCCCTGGCCGTGGCCGAGAGTGTCACCACCCTCGAGGGCGGTGAGCGGATCATCGCCGCCGGCCTCGAGCGCTGGGGCCGGATCGACGGGGTGGTGGCCGTGGCCGGGATCCTGCGCGAGCGGATGCTCTTCAACATGTCCGAGGCCGAGTGGGACGCGGTGGTCGAGACCCACCTGAAGGGTCACTTCACCGTGTTCCGGGCGGCCTCGGCCGTCATGCGCAAGCAGGACGGTGGCGGCGCACTGGTGGCGTTCACCTCGGGTGCCTTTGCCGGCAGCGTGGCCCAGGCCAACTATGCGGCGGCCAAGGGTGGGATCGTCTCCCTGGTGCGCTCGGCCGCCGCCGGGCTCCAGCGCTACGGCATCACCGCCAATGCCGTCGCCCCGGTGGCCCGCACCCGGATGTCGGCCAACGTCCCGATGGACCTGGCCGAGATGGGCGATCCCGAGGATGTCGCACCGCTGGTCGTCTACCTGCTGTCCGACCGGGGCCGCCACGTCACGGGTCAGGTCTACACCTCGGTGGGCCCGAAGATCGCGGTGTGGAACCAACCCCGCGAAGTGCGCGCCATGTACGCGTCGGGGCGATGGACGCCCGAGGAGATCGCCGCCCGGTTGGACTCGACCGTCGGGCAGGAACGGATGCCGCTGATGGATCAGCTCGAGGAATACCGCAAGGCGGCCGAGGCCAAGGCGGCCGGGGGCGGCACCGGCTCCTAGGCCCTCATGCCCGCTCCCTCGGTCACCGGCAGGGTGGCGGGCCCGGAGCTGAAGGTGGCGGAACCTCGCTCAACGGGCCCGCCGGCGCAGCATGGTAACGACGGCCCGGTACCCGGGCCAATCGGCCTGGTCATGCCCGGTCGACCGGTCGGCACCGTCCGACCGTCCCTCCCCGCCGCCGCCCGACCACACCACGGGTGCCCGCCATCGGCCCGTGCCGGCACGTAACCTCACGTCGTCAGCCATGCACCGGTCGTCACCCGTTGCTCCCTACCATGAGGCGCAAGCAGCTGGTGTCGGCACGGGGCACCCCTCCCTCACCATCCCGGAGGTCGCAGATGGTCGCACTGGCAGTGGTACTCGGCGTCGTCGTCCTGTTGTTGGGGGTACTGGTGGCCGGGCTCCTCCGGAGCCACGCCGACATCCTGAAGGCACTCCACGACCTCGGCGCGGGGGTGGGCGACCCGAAGGGAACGACCGGCCCCATCGACGCCGGACGGTCGCCCGGGGTCCCGGTGACCATGGGGCCGCCCCTGCCCGGCGAGCGGAACTCGACGTCGGCTCCGGCGGTGGCCGGGGTGACCCCGGGCGGCGACGCCTTGGCCGTGTCGGTGGGGACGAGCGCCCACGCCACCTTGCTGGCCTTCCTCTCGTCGGGCTGTCACACCTGCGCCGGGTTCTGGCAGTCGTTCCGGGAAGCCGACCGGCTCGGCCTACCGGCCGGCACCCGGCTGGTGGTCGTGACCAAGGGACCCGAGCTGGAGGTGCCCGCCGCGGTGGCCACGAGCTCCCACCCGGGTCTCACCGTGATCATGTCCACCGATGCCTGGAACGACTACGAGGTGCCCGGCTCCCCGTTCTTCGTGCTGGTCGACGGCCGTTCCGGGCGCCGCATCGGCGAAGGGGTGGCGAACCACTTCCACCAGGTGGTCGAGATGGTCCGCCGCGCCGAGGCCGACGCCGGCGGCTTCACCACCGAGACGACCGACGGTCCGGCCTCCGCCGCCGGTCTGGACGGCCCCCAGCGCGAGCTGGCCAACGACCGGGAGCTGCTGGCGGCCGGCATCCGTCCCGGCGACCCGAGCCTCTACCCGCGCTCACTCGACGACCTGTACGGGGTCGGCCTGGAGCGTGACCGGCCCGCCGGGCAGTCGGACCGGGGCCGCCCGGCCCATCGGGCGGGCTGAGGGTGCCCATGTTGCGGGCTCACGGCATCGAGGCGCCACTGCCCGACGGGCTTCGAGGGACGGATCTTCACCCGGGCCGCCACCGGCGACGGCGCCGTCACCTACCCGGTGGCCCACTTCGCCACGTTCGCCCTGCCCGCCGACGTGGGGGACTTCGGGGGTGGGGCGGTCAACCTGCTCGGGTCCTCCGACATCTTCGCCGTCCTCTTCGAGTACGGGCCCGAGAGCGTGGGCCGTCGGCTCTTCGCCCGGCCGGGGATGCCCCGTTCGATGGCCCCGGGCGACTTCCGTCCCTACACGCTGCGGCGCGGCCTTCCCGGTCAGTCCGGGACCCAGTGGTTCTTCACCGAGGCGGGCCGCCCGTTCACCCTCTACGTGGTGCTCGGTAGCCATCTCCTTCGCGCTGCGCTCGTCCCGCGGGTGAACGACCTCATCGCCCGTCTGTCCATCGCCCCGGCCGGGCCACCGCCGGCGGGGACGGGCAGCCCGTTCGTCCTGCCCGGTGGCCCGGTGTGGAACTGATCGGGCTGTACCTGGCCGCCGGCTATCTGCTGGTCGCGGCCGGCGCCGCCAAGGCCGTCCGCCCCGACGGCACCGCACGCGCCCTGGCCGCCCTGCCCGCCAACCGGCTGCCGGCGAGCTCGATGCGGTGGTTCGTCCGGGTCGTCGCCGTCGCCGAGCTGTCCCTCGGTCTGGTCGCCCTGACCGTCACCCGCCCGCCGGTGGCGTGGCTGGTCGCCGCCTCCTACGCCGCCTTCGCCCTGGTGGTGGCCTACGTCAGGACGAGCCGGGGGGCGCTGGCCAGTTGCGGCTGCTTCGGCACGCCCGACACCCCGGCGACCGTCCTCCACCTGGTGGTCGTCGTCCTCCTAACCGCCGCCGCCGCCGCCGTCGCTCTGGCCCACCCGGCCGGCACCATGCTCGGGGTCCTGTCCGACCAGCCGGCCCACGGGTTGCCCCTCGTGGCCGTGTCCGCCCTGGCCGCCTGGCTCGCCTATCTGGCCATGGTCGCCCTCGCCGATCTGCAGGCGGCCCGGGCCCTGGTCCGGGTCTCGTTCGGGCGGGACCGGTGACGAAACCGAGCGGAGGCCTCCGGCCGTGACGCTGGTGGAGCGGGCGTCGGGGTTCCTCGAGTCCCGGCTGTCGCGCCGCAGCTTCATCAACCGCTCGGCCTACGCCGGCAGCGCCGTGGCCGTCGGTGCCGGGCTCGATCTGGTCCTCAAGCCCGGGACGGCCTACGGACTGGTGTGCACCTGCGGCAACGGAGCCTGCGGCTGCGGCTCCACCTGCTGTGCCGGCTTTTCGGAGTTCTGCTGCTCGGTGAACGGTGGCTACAACTACTGTCCCACCGGCACGGTGATGGGCGGCTGGTGGAAGGCGGACAACTCGTCCTTCTGTGGTGGGCCGCGCTACTACATGGACTGCAATGCCACGTGCGGGTGTACCACCGGCTGCGGCAACGGTTGGGCGTTCTGCGACCCGGGGTGCGACGGGACCAACTGCGGCTGCGGGCCGGCCGGGTGCGACTCCTTCGTCACCGGTTGCTTCCAGTTCCGCTACGGCCAGTGCAACCAGGACGTGGCGTGCATGGGACGCATCGTCTGCCGGGTCGTGGCCTGCGTCCCTCCCTGGGAGGTGGACGCCTCCTGCACCACGGCCAACGCCGAGGACGACAGCACGGCCGAGCAGAACGAGCCCTGCTGGACACCGGCCCCACCCTCGCCGCCCCCGCCGCCGTGCGGCTCCCCGTTGACCAATTGCCAGGTGGTCGGGATCGCTTCGAGCGCCGACGGGGCGGGGTACGGGATGGTGACCTCGTTCGGCCGCCTGGTGGCCTTCGGGGACTTCGCCGGCCAGGGAGATGTCTCCTCCCTCGTCCTGAATCGCCCGATCGTCGGGATGGCCGAGCGCCGCCAGGGCGGCTACTACTTCGCCGCCTCCGACGGCGGCGTGTTCTGCTTCGGGGGCGCCCCGTTCTTCGGCTCGACCGGCAGCCTGCGGCTCAACCAGCCGGTGGTGGGGATGGCCGCCACTCCGAGCGGGGGCGGTTACTGGCTGGTGGCGGCCGACGGCGGGATCTTCTGCTTCGGCGACGCCTCGTTCTTCGGCTCGACCGGCAGCCTCCGGCTCAACCGACCGGTGGTCGGCATGGCCGCCACCCCGAGCGGGCGCGGCTACTGGCTGGTGGCCTCCGACGGCGGGATCTTCTGCTTCGGCGACGCCCCGTTCTTCGGCTCGACCGGCGAGCCTCCGGCTCAACCAGCCGGTGGTCGGGATGGCCGCCACCCCGAGCGGGGGCGGCTACTGGCTGGTGGCGGCGGACGGCGGGATCTTCTGCTTCGGCGACGCCCAGTTCCTCGGCTCGACCGGCAGCCTCCGGCTCAACCGGCCGGTGGTCGGCATGGCCTCCCTCCCCCCGTCCCAGGGCTATTGGCTGGTGGCCCAAGACGGCGGCATCTTCACCTTCGACACCCCCTTCTTCGGCTCACCCGCCTAGCGATGGGAGCACCATGACCCTCTGGATCACTGGCCTGGCCGTACTGGTGGCGGCGGGCGCGGCGGCCCGCTCGACCTGGTCGCCCTGCGGCCTGTCCATGCTGTCGACCATCACGCCGGTCGGGGAGCGGGCCAAGGGGCACCGCTACCCGGCCACCGCCGGCTGGTTCGTGCTCGGCGCCACGGCGGGGGGCGCCACGCTCGGCGCGGTGCTGGCCGGGCTGGCCGCGGGCGTGGGTCGGCTGTCCCTGGCGCCGGACGTCGTCGGCGTGGTGGCCCTCGGCGCCGCCCTGGTGGCGGCCACCTCGGACGCGGGCATCGCCGGGGTCCGGCTGCCCATCCACCGACGCCAGGTCAACGAGCGGTGGCTCGACCGGTATCGCCCCTGGGTCTACGGCGCCGGGTTCGGCTGGCAGATCGGGACCGGCGTGGCCACCTACATCACCACCAGCGCCGTCTACCTGATGATGGTCCTCGCCGTCCTGACCGGGCGGCCCCTGGTGGCCCTGTCGGTCGCCACCGGGTTCGGTCTCGTGCGCGGGCTGGCCGTGCTGCTGACCCGGCGACTGACCACGCCGTCGGAGCTGCGCGCCTTCCACCGCCGCTTCGCCGAGCGGGGCCCGGCGGTCGGACGGGCCGTGACCGGACTCGAGGTGGCCGCCGCCGCGGCGTTGCTCGGCGTCCTCGGCACGCCGGCGGCGTTCCTCGTGGTCCTGGCCGCCGCCGTCATCGGGCTCGTGCTCGGGAGGACGACCGGGGCGGGAAGGGCCGAACGGTCAGTCGGGCTCGGCCAGGGCCGGCCCGCGCCTCGAGGCGGCCGGGGTCGGCGCCTCGGGGACCAGGGAGGGGACGGGCCCCGGTTCCCGGACGGCACCGGTCCCGGTGTCCTCGCCCCGTCTCCATCGCTGCAGGGGACCGACGCGGCTGGCGAGCAGGACGACGCCGGTCACGGCCAGGGCGATGCCCGCCCCCTGCACCAACAGCGAGCCGAGGTGGCCGTCCTCGCCGAGCCACAGGTGCTCGTCGAGAAAGCGCTCGATGCCCCAGAGCACCATGGCCACCCCGAGGACGATGCCCGCCGGTGGGAGGGCGGTGACCGGCGGTTCGCCTCCCTCCGGACCGACTGAGACCGGCACGGCCGCCGGGGCCTGGCTGCGCAGCCACCGCTCGACCAGCAGCAGGATGGCGAAGATGGTGAAGTCCTCGATCGACTGGAAGATGGGGACGGGGAGCCGCTTACCCACCTGGCCGGCGTAGTACATGCCGAACCACTGATGGGTCGGGTGGCCGCCACCGGCCACCATCAGTTGGGGACCGAGCAGCCGCCCGATACCCCAGGACGCCATCAGCACCGGTGCCATCAGGTCGGCGAAGCGCAGCGTGGGCAGCTGGGGGCACCGGCGGCGCGAACTGACGATGGCCACCGGTACGGCGAAGAGGAGCCCGCCGAACGAGGAGAGACCGCCCTGCCAGATGGCGATGACCTGGCCCGGATGGTGGCTGTAGAAGGAGAGGTTGGAGAGCACGTGGAGGGCCCGGGCCCCGACGATGGCCGAAATGATGACCCACACGAACATGCCGGTGACCCATTGCCAGGGGTACCCGGCCTTGCGGAGCCGCCGCTCGGCGTAACGGAGCCCGAACCAGAAGGTGAGGGCCAACCCGACCCCGTAGGTATGAACCTCGAGGAACCAGATATGGAACGCGACAGGGATGGGTCTCATCGGGGTTCCGGCTGTTGGTCAGGGATGGGGCTGGTGGGCAGGCGCCTGATCCGAGACACGATCGGCACGTCCCCAGTATGCACCAGAGCCCTCGGTGGGGTGGCAGCGGCGGGCCGGGCGGGGCCGGCGGCCAGACGGCGAGTCGGTGGGGAGGGCCGGCGAGCGGTTCAGCCGACCCGGCCGACACCGGCGAAGCCGCTGTCGGTGCGCACGCCGGTGATCCAGACGCTGGCCCCGGTGTAGGGCGCTTCGATCATCGAGCCCCCGCCCACGTACATGGCGACGTGATCCGAGCCATCGGGGCCGTAGAACAGGAGGTCGCCGGGCTGGATGTCGGCCAACGAGATGTGGGTGGTGGCGGCGAACTGGGCCCCCGAGGTGCGGGGCAGGCCGATGCCCACCTGGGCGTAGGCCCACATGACCAGGCCCGAGCAGTCGAACCCGGCCGGGCTCGAACCGCCCCAGACATAGGGGACGCCGATCTCACGCTCGGCCGCCTGTACTGCCCCGGCCGCGCCGGCGGCCAGTGGCGGGGCCGGTCCGGCCGGGGCGGCGGCCACCCCACCGCCGCTACCCCCGCCCCCACCCCCGGCGGCCTGGCTTGGCGCCGCGGCGGTCTGGGCCCGTTGTGCGGAGGCCAGTTTGGCGTTGAACGAGGCGGTGGCGGCGGCCTTGGCCGCGGCCGCGGCGGCCGCCTGCTGTTGCGCCACCAGGTTCTGGATGTTGGCGTCGACGCTGTTGAGGGTGGCCTGGTCCTGGCTGACCAGTGCTGAGGCCTGGCTCTCCGATGTCTGCAGGTTGTTGCGGGTGGCTGTCGCCTGAGTCTGCTGTTGCTGCAACTGGCCTTGGGCGGCCTGCAACTGGCTCTGGGCCGAGTGCAGGTTGTCGATGGTGGTGGTCACGTTGCCGGTGGCGATGGACGAGTACTCGTCACGGATGTCGGTCGTGTTCGGGCTGGACGAGAACATCTGGGTGACCTGGTTGGTGGTCCCGCTGCTCGTGTAGTCGCTGATGGCCTGGACCCGGAGGTCGTTCTCGTCCTTGGTCACCTCGGCCTGGTCCTTGGCCACCTGGGCCTGGTTGGCCGCGATCTGGCTGTTCAATTGCGTCAGCTGGTAGTCGGCCGACTGGACCTGGCCCGACAGGCTGGCGATCTGGCCCTGGGTCGATTGGATCTTGGCCGCGATGGAGGCGGCTTGTGCTTTGGCGTCGGAGATTTGGTCTGCCGCAGCGGGACGCGCAACCGAAATCGCCGCGGTGGTGACCCCGATTGTGACCGCCAACCCGAGCACGGCAAACAGGTGTTTGCGGGAAGTTCTACCGGGGGCGGGGGTCACGGCTGTCTCTGACGTCGAGGACGGCTCGGCGAGAGGCATATCAGGGTCCTTGTCTAGTACCTCCCACCCCGGTCCACAAGTACCCCGTGAGCGGACACGGCGATGACCAGGGTATTCATTCGAAAATCTTCTTGGCCGGAGCGAGCCGCAGGGTGATCCCGCCACGCCCCCGACACCGCCCGCCACGGAGGCGGAACTGGTCGCCGGTCGCGCACGGGATAGGGTCCACCTGCATGGGTGAGATCATCGAATTTCCGAGCAATGGAACCCGTGGTCGTGGCTATATCGCCGTTCCCGCTAATGGACCCGAATCGGGGCCGGGAATCGTCGTCCTGCAGGAGTGGTGGGGCCTGGTGGACCATATCAAGAGGACCTGCGACCGGTTCGCCGCCGCCGGCTTGACCGCCCTCGCTCCCGACCTCTACCACGGCACCACCGTGCCGCTGAACGAGCCCGACGAGGCCGGCCGCCGGATGATGGCCCTCGAGATGGAGACGGCGGCGAGGGACCTGAGCGGCGCCGTCGACGAGCTGTTGCGCCGGACGGGTCGCTCCTCGGTGGGTGCGATCGGCTTCTGCATGGGTGGTGGATTGGCCCTGGTGCTCGCCACGCAGCGTCCCGACGCGGTGAAGGCGGTGGTGCCCGCCTACGGGCTCATCCCGTGGCCCGACGCGCAGCCCGACTACACGAAACTCGACGCGGCGGTGCTGATCCACGCCGCCGAGCAGGACGACTACTTCACGCCGGATGCCGCCATGGCGCTCCAGGCCCAGCTCCGAGAGCTCGGGACCGATGTCGAGCTGTACGTCTACCCCGGTGCGGGCCATGCCTTCTTCAACGAGGACCGTCCCGAGGTGCACCATCCCGAGTCGGCCGACAAACTTTGGGAGCGGTCGGTCGCCTTCTTCGAGCGCACCCTGGCCTGAACCCCATGGGTGAGGCGGGGCTGGTCGAGCGATACCTCACCCTCGGCTTGCACCTCGGACGACACATCGACGGCCTGGTCGACGCCTACTACGGGCCCCCCGTCTACGCCGCCGGGGCCGGGGCCGCCCCGCCCCGGGAGCCGGCCGGGCTGGTCCGGGAGGCCCGGGCCCTCCTGGCCGCCCTCGACGGCGGCGAGCCGCTCGACCACCCGCTCCCCTCCGGCGGGGACGAGGGCCGCCGTCACTGGCTCCGGGCCCAGGTCCTCGGGCTGCTGACCACGGCCCGCAAGCTGGCCGGGGAGCCCATCGGCTACGCCGACGAGGTGGAGGCCTGTTACGGGGTGCGGCCCTCCCGGGTGCCCGACGAGGTGCTCGACGAGGCGCACCGCAGCTTGGACGAGGCGTTGCCGGGCGCCGGGCCGCTGGCCGAACGCCTGGTGGCCTGGCGGGAGGCCCACGCCGTCCCCGTCGACCGTCTGGCCCCGGCCATCGATTCGCTGGCCGAAGACCTCCGCGCCCGCACCGCCGCGCTCTTCGGCCTGCCCGACGGGGAGCACGTCGACTTCGAGCTGGTCTCCGGCCAACCGTGGTCGGGGTTCAACTACTACCTCGGCGACCTCCGCAGCCGGGTGGCCGTCAACACCGACCTCCCGGTGCTCTCCATCGGGCTCGCCCACCTGGTGGCGCACGAGTCCTACCCCGGGCACCACACCGAGCACACCCGCAAGGAGGTCGGGCTGGTCCGCCGCCGCCGGTGGTGGGAGGAGTCCATCTTCTTGGTGGGCACCCCGCAGTGCCTGCTGGCCGAAGGGCTGGCCGATCTCGGGCTGGAGGTGGTGGTGGGACGCCGCCCCGAATCGGTGGTGGCCGAGCATCTGCGACCGCTCGGGATCCGGTACGACGCCGATGTCATCGCCGCCGTGTCCGAGGCGGGCGAGGCACTCGGCGCGGTGCGCCAGAATGCCGCCTTCCGTCTCCACGAGGACGGAGCCGACGCCGAGACGGTAACCGAGGAGGTGGCCCGCTTCGGCCTCCTGCCGCGCCAGCGCGCCGCCAAGGTGGTCGAGTTCCTCACCCACCCGACCTGGCGCGCCTATCTCACCTGCTACGTGGAGGGGCTGCCGCTGTGCCGGGCCTTCGTGGCGGGGGACCCGGAACGTTACGACCGGCTCCTCTCCGAACAGTTGACCCCGGACCAGCTGCGCGACCAGGTGCGCGCCGACCGGGCCGCGTCGGGCGCGGGCCGGTGACGGACATGCGCGGCCCTCCAGGTCACCGCCCACGGCGCCCCGGGCGAGGTGCTCGCCGTGCGCACGGTCGAACGGCCCGAGCCGGGCCCGGGCGAGGTGCGGATCGAGGTGGCGGCGGCCTCGCTCAACTTCAACGACATCAACCGGTGCCGGGGCACCCTGGTGTCGGTGCCGACCCCTCCTCCCTTCACCCTCGGGATGGATGCCTGCGGGGTGGTCGAGGCGGCCGGGGAAGGGGCGGAGTCGTGGCTGGGGAGGCGGGTGGTCGCCGTCACCAAGACGGCCCTCGGTGGTATCGCCGACTTCGCCATCGCCCCGGTCGTCTCGGTGTTCGAGGCCCCACCCGAGCTGGACGACGCCGAGGCCGCCGCCTTCCTGTTGAGCTACCAGGCGTCGCATCTGGCCCTCTTCCGCCGCGGCCGGCTGCGCCGAGGCGAGACGCTGGTGGTCCAGGCCGCCGCCAGCGGTCTGGGCAGCGCCGGCGTCCAGCTGGGCAACGCCGTCGGGGCCCGGGTCATCGGCGTGGCCGGCGGCCCGGCCAAGGCCGACTTCGTCCGTTCGCTCGGCGCCGACCTGGTGGTCGATCACACGTCGACCGACTTCGTCGAGGCCGTGCTGGAGGCGACCGGCGACGCCGGGGCCGACGTCGTCTACGACCTCAGCGGCGGTGACTTCGTCGAGCGTTCGTGGCGGTGCACGGCCCGGGGCGGTCGCTACCTGGCCGTGGGCTTCGCCGACGACCCCGACAACGGCATGACCGGGCGGCCCCTGCGGATGGCCTGTCTCGGCAACATCGACATCGTGGCGGTCATGCTGGCCTGGGTGGAGGAGGTCGACCCGGGAATGCGCCGCTTCGGCTTCAACCCGTTCGGGCGGGACGTGGCCGACGAGGTGCACGCCGAGCTCCTCGAGTTGGTGGCCGGGGGGCGCATCCGGCCGGTCATCGGCCGCCGGGTCGGGATGGAGGAGGCCGGCCGCGCCCTCGACGAACACGAGACCAGACGGTCCCTCGGGCGCACCGTGGTCGAGGTGGCGGTGCCCTAGCCGCGGCCGGTTTCGGGCCCCGGAGATTGGCCCTACCATGCCTGGCATGTCCGAACGATCCCGTTACCTCCCCCGGCGCTCGTGCATGTCGACGCCCGGCTCGAACGAGCGCTTCCTGGCCAAGGCCCCGACCGTCCCGGCCGACATGAGCTTCCTCGACCTCGAGGACTCGGTGGCGCCGTCGGAGAAGGAGGGGGCCCGGGCCAAGGTGGCCGACGCCGTCAAGAACCTGCCCTGGGACGAGCGGGTGCTCTGCGTCCGCATCAACGCCTGGGACACCGAGTGGACGTACGGCGACGTGATCGACGTCGTCTCGAGTGCCGGCGACCGGCTCGACGAGCTCATGTTGCCCAAGGTGCAGAACGCAGCCGAGGTCGTGGCCCTCGACCTCCTCCTCAGCCAAGTGGAGAAGAAGTGCGGGCTCCCGGTGGGCCACATCGGCATCGAGGCCCAGATCGAGACCACGGGCGGGCTGATCAACGTGGAGGAGATCTGCGCCGCCTCGCCCCGACTCGAGACCATCATCTTCGGGCCGGCCGATTTCGCCGCCTCGATGGAGATGCCGGTCCTGACCGGTGGCGTGGCCATCCCCGAGTACCCGGGCGATCACTTCAACTACGTCTTCTCCAAGATCCTCATGGCCGGCCGGGCCAACGGCCTGCAGGTGATCGACGGCCCCTTCCTCAAGGTGCGCGAGCTCGACAGCCTCCGGGAGTTCTCCATGCGCACCCGGATCCTCGGCTACGACGGCAAGTGGGCGCTCACCCCCGATCAGGTCACCGTGCTGAACGAGGTCTACTCGCCGACCCAGGAGCAATTCGACCGGGCCTGGGCCATCCTCGACGCCTACCGCAAGGCCACCGAGGAGGACCGGTCCGGCGCGGTGATGTTCGGAGACGAGATGATCGACGAAGCGTCGCGCAAGATGGCGACCAAGTTCGTGAGTCGCGGCGAGCGGGCCGGGCTCACCCGGTCGTCGGGCTGAGCCCCGAGGAGACCCCGTTCAGAACTTGAACTCCCGGTACCACTCCTCGAGCACGGAGTAGTCACCGGTCATCTCCATCGGACTGAGCGCCGGTCGGTGGTAGAGGGTGAGCTCGAGGTCGGAGGCCGTCCCGGTGACCGACAGATCGCCGGGCGGTGTCTCGTCCCCGGGCCCGGCCCGGGCCACGTCGATCCGGTTGGAATCCATCATGATCGACCAGTGCACCGGCGCGTCGCTGCACCGTAGGGACAGGGTGCGTCCCGTCCCCTCGCCGGTGCGGTCCCGAGCCGTGAGCAGGGCCCCGAGGATCTCGTCGATGCCGTCCACGGCCAGCTCGGCGCCGATCGGCTCGCAGGCGCCGTGGGCCGACTGGGCGTCGAAGCGGTGCACGGCCAACTCGTGGGCGCAGCGCCGGGCCACGAACCGGGCCGTGTGGTCGCTGGCGAGCCAGGTCCAGACCTCGGTCGTCTCCGGGGTGGCTTCGAGCTGGCCGACCAGATGTCCGTGGAGCTCGCCCAGCCAGGGGAGCATGGCGGCACCCTCGGGCCGATCGGGGTACGGGGTGAGGGGACGTCCGGTCCCCTCGCAGAGCACATGGGTCCAGAACCCGCAGAAGGCCCCGAGGTGGACGACGAGGTCCTCGACCGTCCAGTGCTCGCAGGTGGGCACCGGGGTGTCGACGTCGGGTTCGGATTCGAGCACCGCCACCGCGGCCGTGCCCTCGGCCCGCACCGCCTCGACGAACGATCCGTAGTCCACGGACGCGACGGTCCTCAGCCGGCCGCGTCGGCCAGCAGCCGGCGGGCGATGACCTTGAGGGCCAGCGTCTCGTCGGCGCCCTCGAAGATGGACAGGACCCGGGCGTCGACGAAGTAGCGGGACACCGGGAACTCCTCGGCGTAGCCCATACCGCCGTGGATCTGGAGCGCCTCCCGGGTCACCCATTCGGCGGCCCGGCACACGTAGGCCTTGACCATCGACGCCTCCAGCGCCCCCTCACCTTTGGACATGAGCCGGGCCACCTGGTACGAGAACTGCCGGGTCGACTGGATGAGGACGGCCATACGGGCCAGCTTGGCCCGGGTCAGCTGGTAGGCGATGATCGGCTCGCCGAACACCACCCGGTTCCTGGCGTAGTCGAGCGCCGCCTCGTAGGCGGCCTGCATGACCCCGACGGCCCGGGCCGCCGTCTGCAGACGCCCGTTCTCGAATCCCTGCATCTGCAGATAGAACCCCCGGCCGAGCCCTTCTTCTCCGCCCACCAGGTTGTCGTCGGGGACGAACCAGTCCTCGAATGCGACCTCGTAGGAGTGCATGCCGCGATAGCCGAGCGTGTCGATGGCCCGTCCCTCCATGCGGCCGGCCGAGCTGTCCGGCCGACCGCCGCTCCCGGCCGCCTGGCTGAAGACGAACCCGTGCCCGTCGGCCCTTGGTTTCTCCACCAGGAACAGGCTCAACCCGCGGTGGGCCTTGGTCCGGTCGGGGTCGGTGCGGGCCAGCAGCAGGAGCACCTCGGCCCGGGCCGCGAACGTGCACCAGGTCTTGACCCCGTTGACCAGCCAGCCCCCGGCGACGGGGACCGCCGAGGTGACGATGCCGGCGACGTCCGACCCGAAATCGGGCTCGGTCACCGCCACCGCCCCCAGCACGTCGGCGCTGGCCAGCCTGGGCAGCCAGTGCTGCTTCTGTTGCTCGGTCCCGCCGTGCACGATGGCGCGGGTCAGGATCTCCGGCCGGGTGATGAGCGAGCCCCCGGCGCCGAGCGAGCCCCAGGACAACTCCTCGGTGGCCACCACCATGCCCATGTAGTCGGACTCGCCCCCGGTGGCGAACCCGCCGTACTCCTCGGGGACCGACATGCCGAACCCGCCCATCTCGGCCATGCCGGAGATGATCTCTTCGGGAATGTCGGTGTTGGCCCGGTGGATGTGCTCGGCCCGGGGCCGGACCTGCTCCTCGGCGAACCGGTGGAAGGTCTCGCGGACCAGCTCGAAGTCGGCATCGAGATGGCGTTCCCCGGGCGTCTCGGCCAGCCCGGCGAGAAAGTCCGGGTCCCGGAAGGTGGCCACGAACGCCCCGGCCGGGCTCATCCAGTCCGGTGCCACCCCCCAGTCCCCGGCGCGCCCGGCCGTACGCGACGCCAGGTCGGCGAGGGCGTCGGCGGCGAAGGCGCAGGCGATCCGGCCTTCGCTGTCCCCGTAGGACCCGTAGGCGAGCACCGCCTCCGCCGTCCTGACCGCGGCGGCGGCGTGGGCCACGTCATAGGCCAGCACCTGGGCGATGTCCGGACCGCCGGCAGCGGCCAGGGCGGCCACGCCGGCGTCGATCACCGACTGGGCCACCGCCAGCGCGTCGGCCGCGGCGGCCAGGTCGGGAGCCGGCCGGTCGGGGCCGGCGGGGTAGGCGACGTCACCGGTCCAGGTTACCGAGCCCCGCCCGGCCGACCGGTGGGAGCTTGGGCCACCACCGTGACCAACGGGGGCAGCACCACGGCGTCGTCTCCGGGATCGACCTCGGTGACCAATTTGAGATAGTCGGCCACCGGCCCCGGCCCGGCCCCGGCCGGCGCCTCGGCCCAGGCGTCCACCGTCACCAGGCCGGCCCGGCGGACGAGCGAGGGGAGGAGGGCGCCGACATCGGGGTGGCGGGCGGCGGGCATGGTGAACGGCTGCCCGTCGATGCGGCCGGCACTGGTGATGGGCTCCTGGGCCACCACCCATCCCCCGGGTTGCACCGCGCCGGCCATGCGGGCCAGAACCACCGCCGGGTCGACCACGTGGAGGAGCAGGAACCGGCAGAAGGCGAGGTCGACGGGCTCGGGCAGGCGGAGGTCCTCGCCGGCCTGGGTGATGGCGAGGACCTGGCTGTGCGCGGCGGCGGCCTCGGCCACCTCGTCCCGGGCCATCGGGTCGCTGTCCACCGAGTAGACCCGCCCGTCGCGCCCGACGATCTCGGCCAGGGCCACCGAGACGTCGCCACCCCCGGCACCCACGTCCACGCAGGTCCAGCCCGGGCCGATACCGAGCCGGTCGAGCGCAGTGACCAGCGGTCGACGGTAGACATCGTCCCGCAGGCCCCGCAGCTCCATACCGTCAACGTTACCGGGACACCACCAGGGCCTCGGGGTGACCCGAGCCGGGTATCCTCGACGGCGTGAGAGTGACCATGATGCTGTGCGACGCGGCCCAGGTGTCGGACGGCAAGCTGTACGTGCTGGGCGGCGGTTGGAGCATGACCGGGCCGGACCCCGTGCCGTCGGCCATCGCCCTCAAGATCGACGTCGGCTGGCACGAGGCCGAGTCGGCCCATCACTGGGAGCTCTTCCTGGAGGACGCCGACGGCCGGCCCGTCCTGGTCGAGACGCCCGACGGCGAGCACCCCGTCGAGGTCCGCGGGCGAGTTCACCGTCGGACGGCCTCCCGGGATCCCGGAGGGGTCGCCCATCGACGTGGCCCTGGCCGTCAACCTGGGGCCGCTGCCGCTGACGCCGGGCACCCGGTACACCTGGCGGATGGCCATCGACGGAGATTCCCATTCGGACTGGGTGCTCGGGTTCACCACGCGGCCCACGTTGGTACGCGACTGAGCATGACGACATTCGACCGCCCGTTCGGTCGTTGCTTCGAGGACTTCGAGCCCGGCGACGTCTACCGCCATTGGCCGGGCAAGACCATCACCGAGGCCGACGACCATCTCTTCTGCATGATCACCATGAACCACCATCCGTTGCACTCCGACGCATGGTTCGCCGAGCACGAGACGGTGCAGGGACGCAACGTGGTCGTCGGCAACCTGGTCTATTCGCTGGTGCTCGGGATGAGCGTCCCCGACGTCAGCGGCGCCGCCATCGCCAACTTGGAGGTGGAGTCGCTGGTCCACCGGGCTCCGACCTTCCACGGCGACACCATCTACGCCGAGACCAGGGTCGTCGACAAAGCCGAATCGAAGTCGAAGCAGGATCGGGGCGTGGTCACCGTCGAGTCCAAGGGGTTCAACCAGCGCGGCGAGGAGGTCTGCTTCTTCCGGCGAAAGGTGATGGTGTGGAAACGGGACGCCGCTCCGCCGCGGCGGTTCCCCTACGGGGACGACGTCTGGGACTGAGCCGGCGGGCAGTGCCTTCGCCGCCGAAGCCGCTGCGCCGCCGGTGCGTCACCCGCGCCAGGTCCGAGAGCTCGGGCGGGCCATCGAACGCTGGGGGACCGAGGCGGGTCGGGAGTCGAGACGGCCCGACTTGCCGTGGCGCGCCACCCGCGATCCGTGGGCCGTGCTGGTCAGCGAAGTCATGACCCAGCAGACCCAGGTCTCCAGGGTGGTGCCCGCCTACCGTCGGTTTCTGGCCGAGTTCCCGACAGCGGCGGCCTGCGGCTCGGCTTCGCTGGGTGACGTGCTCCGGGCCTGGCGGGGACTGGGCTACAACCGCCGGGCGGCCAACCTCCACCGCGCCGCTGTCGCCATCGTGCGCGACCACGCCGGACGCGTGCCGGCCGGCCTTCCCGAGCTGCTCGCCCTGCCCGGCGTGGGTGCCTACACCGCCCGGGCGGTGCTGGCCTTTGCCTTCGGAGCCGATGTCGGGGTGGTGGACACCAATGCCGGCCGGGTCCTCTCCCGGGCGGTGGCCGGTCGGCCGGTCGGCGCCCGCCAGGCGCAGGACCTCGTCGACGGCATGGTCCCGGCGGGGCGCGGCTGGTGGTTCGGACAGGCCCTACTCGACCTCGGCGCCCTCGTCTGTGTCCCGGCTGCGCCCCGCTGCACGGAGTGCCCCATCCGCCGCCGGTGCCGCTGGGCGTCCCGCGGGCACGGCCTCCCCGACCCGGCCAGGGGATCGGCCGGGGTCTCCGTCCCCCAGGGCCGCTTCGACGGCTCCGACCGCCAGGGCCGCGGACGGCTCCTCGACGTGCTCCGCAGCGGGCCGCTTCCTCCCGGGGACCTGGCCGCTGCCGCCGGATGGCCGGACGATCCGGTGCGGGCCCGGCGTGTCGCCGGTGCATTGGTGGCCGAGGGGCTGGCCGTACGCGGTGCCGGCGGTTTCCTCCGCCTGCCCTGAGTTCGCCGCGTACCGACCTGCGGTCAGGCGGAGAGGAACCGGATCAGGCGGTGAGGAACCGGATCAGGCGGTGAGGAACCGGATGATGTGGTCGCCGACGAAGTCGGGTCGCTCGAGGTGGAGGAAGTGGCCCGCCCGCTCGACCACCACCATCTCCGATCCGGGAGCGAGGAAGTCGGTCACCGGACCGATGGTGTCGATCCCCATGCAGCCGTCGTCGGTGCCATGCAGGTAGAGCGTGGGTCGGGGGGCGATGGTTCCCGCCGCCGCCTGGGCGGCTGCGGCACGCCGGTCGTCGGGCGGCCCGGCGAACGTGGCTCGGTAGTACCCGATGGCCGCACTCAGGTTGGCCGGGGAGGCCAGCGCTTCCTTGACCCGGGCCGCGTCCCACGAGCCCTCGTACCCGGGCGACCAGTCCGCCCAGAGCCGGTCGATGAAGGCGTGATCGTCGAGCGACACGGCGTGCTCGGCCAGTGCCGTCTGGAAGAAGAAGACGTACCAGCTGCGACGGAGTTGGTCGAAGCGGAAGAACCCCTCGGCCATCGAGGCCTGGGGCGCGACGGCCGCGGCGACGGTCCGGTGCCACCGCTCCGGTTCTGCCGCCGCCGCTCCATAGGTGGCGAAGGCACCCCAGTCGTGACCGATGAGGACCGCATCCCCGTCCCCGCCGAGGACCTGGTGGAGCTCGC
Source organism: uncultured Acidimicrobiales bacterium (assembly GCA_963710495.1). Taxonomy (GTDB): domain Bacteria; phylum Actinomycetota; class Acidimicrobiia; order Acidimicrobiales; family RAAP-2; genus Bog-756. Next base: position 592,069 of record CAVQAI010000007.1, on the reverse strand, counting down.
ATGCGTCGATGGCCAGCGTCCCCGTGTCATAGCGGCCGTCGACGGGCACCGCACTCGGCGCGTAGCCACGTTGGAAGGGGGCCACGGCATGAAAACCGGCATCGGCCAGACGGGGCAGCAGGTGACGCCACGTGTAGGCGGTGTCGGGGAATCCGTGCAGGCAGATCGCCAGGGGCCCGTCGGGCGGACCCTCGTGGAGGTAGGCGAACTCCAGCCCGTTGGCCCGCGTCGTCCCCGGTTGCACGCCCCGGCAGGGTAGCCGGAGCGCCTGGCGCCCGTCCGACTAGCCTGCCCCTCGGTGAGGATCACCTTCTTCGGTGTCCGGGGCTCTTGCCCGTGCTGCTCGGAGCAGCAGCGTCGTTACGGGGGCAACACCGCATGCGTGCTGGTCGAAGTGGCCGGGGAGCCGCCCCTGATCCTCGATCTGGGCACCGGGCTGCGCGCCCTCGGAGACCACCTCGAGGGGTGGCTGCGGGCGGCCGGCCGACCACTGCGGGCAAACGCCCTGCTCAGCCACCTGCACTACGACCACGTCCTGGGCCTGCCGTTCTTCGCGCCGATGCGCGATCCGGGCGCGGTGCTCGAAGTGCACGGACCTTCCCAGGAAGGGACGCCCTTGCACGACGTGCTCTCGGGGATGGTCAAGCCTCCGTTCTTCCCCGTCAACATGTCTGATTTCCGCGGCGAGCTCCGCTTCCACGACCTGGAGGGGCCGGCCGACTTCACCATCGGATCGATCCGGGTCAAGGCCCGCTCGATCCCGCACATCGGTCACACCCTCGGCTTCAGGCTCGAGGCCGACGGACGGGTGCTGACCTATATCTCCGACCACCAGGCCCCGGTCGACCGCATGACCGTGGACAAAGAGGTGCTCGACCTCTGCGACGCCGCCGACCTGGTGATCCACGACGGTCAGTACTCGGACGAAGAGTTCCTGCGGCTGTCCGACTGGGGGCACTCGACGCCGGCCTACGCCGTGCTCGTGGCCCGGGAGGCGGGGGCCCGCCGCCTCAGCCTGTTCCACCACGACCCGGCCCACACCGACAAGGAGGTCGATCGGCTGCTCGAGCATGCTCGCCGGCTCACGTCGAAGCGCGACCTCGACGTGACCGCGGCGGCCGAGGGGACGTCCATCGACCTCGGCGCGGCCTGAAGGTGGGCATCGATCCCGGGCGGTTCAAGGAGGCGATGGGCCGCTTCGCCACCGGGGTCACCGTGGTGGCAGGCATCGACGAGGGCCTACCGGTGGGCTTCACCTGCCAGAGCTTCGTCTCGCTCTCGGTCGACCCACCCTTCGTGGCGGTGGCTCCGGCCCGCACGTCCACCAGCTGGCCGCGGATCGCCCGGGCCGGGACCTTCTGCGTCAACGTCCTCGCCGATCGGCAGGTCGAGCTCGGGCGGCGCTTCGCCGTCTCGGGCGGGGACAAATTCGACGGCATCGACTGGCACCCGGCGCCGATCACCGGCTCCCCGGTCCTCGAAGGCAGCTTGGCCTGGGTGGACTGTGAGGTGGAGCTCGTCCACGACGCCGGCGACCACGAGCTCATCATGGGCAAGGTGCTCGATCTCGGCACGGGTGACGGCTCCCCACTCATCTTCTTCTGCAGCGCGTTCGCTACTGTGTCCCCCGATCCGCACGACGAGGACAGGGAGTAGGGCGTGCCAATCATCAAGGAATCCGAGGTCATCGCCGACGTGATGGTGGTGGACCCCGACGCCCACGGAGACGACCGCGGTCGGTTCGTCGAGACCTACCGGCGGACCTGGTTCCCGCTCGGGCGGGAGATGACCCAGGCCAACCGCTCCGAGAAGCAGGCCGGGGCCATCGTGGGCCTCCACTACCACCTGCACCAGGCCGACTACTGGTACGTGCTGCGGGGGACGGCCCGGGTGGTGCTCCACGATCTCCGTCTGGGGTCACCGACCGACGGTGCCACGCTCGGCGTGGACCTCGACGGGGACCGCGACCGAGGCCTGTTCATCCCACCCGGTGTGGCCCACGGCTTTGCCAGTCTCACCGACCTGACCCTCTGGTATCTGGTCGACGGGTACTACAACCCCGACGACGAGTTGGGAGTGGCCTGGGACGACCCGGCCATCGGGGCCGACTGGGGCATCACGGACCCGGTCCTGTCCGCCCGGGACCAGGCGAACCCGCGGCGGTCGGAGATCCCGGCCGCCGTGCAGCCGAGGGCCACGCTCCGGACCTGACCCACGGCCCCTCTGGCAGACTGCGCCGATGCCACCGCCGACGGAGGATGCCCACCCGACGAGCCCGTCCGCACCCGCCCGCCATGCGGCCGAACGCCTGGGCCGTCCGGGCACCGGCGTGCTGGTCACCGGTGGCGGCTCGGGGATCGGGCGTGAGACGGCGCTGGCCCTGGCCGAAGTGGGCCGGCCGGTGGCGGTGTGGGACGTCAATACCGTAGGGGCCGAGGAGACGGCCACCCTCTGCCGGGAGCGGTACGGCGGGGTCGCCCACTGGTCGGTTGTGGATGTGGCCGACACCGGCGCCCTGGCCGGGGCGGTGGCCTCCGCCGAGGAGGCCCTCGGATCGCTGGGCGGGTTCGTACACGCCGCCGGGGTGTCGGGCGCCATGCCGGTCGACCTCATCGAGGACGAGCTGTGGGACTCGACCCTCAACGTGAACCTGCGGGCGGCCGCCATGGTCAGCCGCCAGGTCATCGACCCGTTCCGCCGGGCCGGCCCGGGCTCCGCCGCCGTCCTCATCTCCTCGATCGAGGGCCTGTTCGGCAGTTCGTTCCTCACCGCCTACTGCGCCTCCAAGGGCGGCGTCCTCGGCGTCATGCGATCGATCGCCCATCGTTTCGCCGTCGAGGGCTTCCGGATGAACGCCGTCTGCCCGGGGGCGGTGGCCACCCCCATGCTCGCCCCCGCCTTCGAGCTGCCCGGCTTCCGCCAGCAGCTCGAGGAGCGCACCCCGTTGAAACGGGTCTCGACCCCCGACGAGATCGCCCGGCCCATCCGCTTCCTCCTCTCGGAGGAGGCATCGTTCATCACCGGGACCCACCTCACCGTCGACGGGGGCCTGACCGCCGTCACTGCCATCTGACCTGGGGCGACCGGCCGGCTCCGGCCGTCGGGTGGGCCCGTCGGGCGGGGCGGCGACGACCGCTCCCCAGACGCCCGGCCGTTCGGGTTGAATGGGCGGCATGTGGTACGTCCTGGGAGTGGCGGCGCTGGTCGCGGTCATCGTGGCCGCCGTGTCGGTTCTGCGCCGTCCGAGTGCCGAGGACCTGAGCTCGGTGCGGCACTACCACTCGGCCCTCGGGACGCTCGAGCACCTCTCGGAGCGGAGCGTCCGGCCGCCCTCCGACGACGTCCCCGCCGCCGACGAGCGGGTCGCCGGTGGGGACGGCCAACCGCGGTTCTACCGTCGCCCCGATGCCCCCGGCCCGCTGCCCGCCGGGATCGGCCCTGGCGAAGAGGGCGAACCACCACCGCGCCTCTCGCCCCGGAGCTCGGGGCGGGTGCCCCCCGCCGCGGTGCGGGTCGAGCCGGTCGGGGCCCCACTGGTCTTCGACGACGCCCGGCCGCGGGACCGCTTCGAATCCGGCCAGACGGCGCAGGCGCCGCGCTCACGTGTCGACCGGGTCCAGCGCCACGCCCTCGAGTCGATGAACCACCGGCCCCGCCGGGGGGTGGCCCTCACCGCGGTGGCCGTCGTGGCGGTGGTCTTGTTCGCGGTGCTGGCCGTCGTCGGCAGCCAGCACTCGCATCGGCACACGACCGCCGGGACCACCCCCACCACGACGCTCGGGCACACCACGGCCTCGACCAAGCCACCGGCCAAAAAATCGGGGCACCACCCGACCACCTCGACCACGGCGCCGGCCCAGCTGGTCGCCCTGTCGTCGACCGCCAGCACGGCGGTGTACAACGTCACCGCATCCCCCTTCCACGTGAACCTCTCCACCTCCGGCCCGTGCTGGGTCAACGCCACCACCGCGTCCACCGGTTCGACGCTGTGGACCGGGACCATGCAAGCAGGAGGGAGCCAGGACATCCCGGCGACGGGCACGACCCACTTGGAGCTCGGCACCCTGGCCGTGTCGGTCACCGTCGACGGCGTGCCGGTGGTCATCCCGGCGTCGATCCACTCGCCGTTCGTCCTGACCTTCGAGCCGCCGTCCGGTCCGGCCTCGACCGGTACCGGCGCCTCGTCGACCACTACGCCGGCGTTCGGCTGAGGCCCGTCGTCTCGCCACCCGTCCGGTCCGACGGATGAATGCGGGCGTCAGGTGTGGCCGGCCAGTCCCACTGCGTCGAGGATGAAGGCGTAGACGAACGCCTCGTCCCGCCAGGCGTCGTAGCGCCCCGAGGGCCCGGCGTGGCCGGCGCCCAGCTCGGTCTTGAGCAGGACCCGGTTCTCGGGATTGGCCGCCCGCAGCTTGGCCACCCACTTGGCCGGCTCCCAGAAGCCGACCCGGGGGTCGCTCAACCCGGCGGTGGCCAGGATGTCCGGATACCGGATCGGGCGGCCGGCGGCATCGGTGGACCGGACGTTGTCGTAGGGGGAGTACGACTTCATGACCCGGTAGATCTCCGGGTCGGTCACCGGGTTGCCCCACTCGTCCCACTCCAGCACGGTGAGGGGGAGCGTCTCGTCCAAAATGGTGGTCAGGCAGTCGACGAAGGGCACCTCGGCCACCACGGCCCGGAACAGCTCCGGAGCCAGATTGGCCACGGCCCCCATGAGGAGCCCGCCGGCGCTCCCGCCCCGGGCCACCAACCGGTCGGGTGAGGTCCATCCCACGTCGATCAGCGTGCGGGCGCACGCTACGAAATCCGTGAACGTGTTGGGCTTGGCCGCCAGCTTCCCCTCCTCGTACCAGGCCCGGCCCATCTCACCGCCGCCGCGCACGTGGGCGATGGCGAACATGAAGCCCCGGTCGAGCAGGCTCAGTCGTAGCGACGAGAAGGTGGGATCCATCGAGGCCTCGTAGGAGCCGTAGCCGTAGAGGAGGCACGGTGCCCCGCCACCGGATGGCCCGGCGTCATCGGGGCGGTCGACCAGATCGTGCCGGTAGACCAACGAGATGGGGACGCGGGCGCCGGCGTCGGCCTGCGACCAGACACGCTCGGTCCGGTACCGGTCCGTCCGGAAGTCGCCCAGCACGGGTTGGCGCTTGCGCAGGGTGGACCGGCCCGTCGGGAGGTCGAGGTCGTACACCGACCGGGGCGTGACCAGCGAGGTGTACTCGTAGCGGAGGTCGGTCGAGTCGTACTCGGGGTTGGCGCCGCTCCAGATGGTCGAGGGCGACTCGGGCCGTTCGACGGGTCGCGAGGCCCCCGTGGCGTCGATGACCCGGAGCCGGGTCTCGCCCCCTTCTCGCTCGTAGACGGCCAACCACTCGGCGAACGGGTCCACGGCATCCAGGCGGACACCGGGTCGGTGGGGGATCACCTCGGTCCAGTGGTCCCGCGACGGCGCCGTGTCGGGGGCCTCCATCAGCCTGAAGTCCTCGGCCCGGTCGTTGGTGACGATGAGGTACCGGCTGGCGCGATTCCCGCCGCCGCCGCCCCGGTCGTGGGTGACCCGGTACTCGACCCCGTGGCAACGGGGCTCGATGACCTCGAAATCCCCGTCGGGGTCGTCGGCCCGCAGTGAGCGCACCTCGGTGGTCACCTTCGACTCCAGGTCCATGAGGATGTAGCGGTCGTCCTTGGTCCGGGACACCGACAGGTAGAAGCGGTCGTCAGGCTCCTCGTAGACCAGCACGTCGCCGCCCGGATCGGTGCCCACCACGTGCCGCCACAGCTGATACGGGCGCATGGCCTCGTCGACCCGGACGAAGAACACCGTGGCGTTGTCGTCGGCCCAGGCCGACCCGTACGAGGTGTCCTCGAGCGACTCGGACCCCTCGATGCCGCCCTCCAGGTCGAGGAAGCGCATGGTGTAGCGCTCGCCGCCGGTGGTGTCGGTCGAGTAGAGCAGCCGCCGGTGGTCGGGGCTGATCTCGAGGGTGCCGAGGGCGAGGAAGTCGTGCCCGGCGGCCAGGAGGTTCTCGTCGAGCAGGACCTCCTCACCCGGGAGGGGCCCCTGGCGCCCTGGTTGGGCCGGGTCCGCCTCCTCGGGCTCCGCCTGGGCGGCGGCCACCGGGCATCGGCAGTGGATGGCGTAGCTGCTCCCCTCGACTGTTCGGCTGTAGTACAGCCAGGGCCCCTTGCGGACCGGGACCGATAGGTCGGTTTCCTCGATCCGGGCCACGATCTCCTCGTACAGGGCGTCCCGGAGGCCCTGGGTGCCGGCCGTCATGGCCGCGGTGTAGGCGTTCTCGGCCTCCAGATGGGCGATCACCTCCGGATCGTCCTTGTCCCGCAGCCAGTACCAGTCGTCGACCCGCATGTCGCCGTGGGCTTCGAGCTCGACCGGGCGCGGCGGAGCCATCGGAGGGACAACCGGGGGGACCGCCTCAGGGGCCGGGCTGCCGGTGGTGGGATCTGCAACCATCGACCCAGGATGACACGTCGCCCTGACCAGGGGCCCGCCCTACGTCCGGAGCACCGTCCGGGGTTGTTACTATCTGTATAGGAGAAATCAGCCGCCCGGTCGGGCGCTGACCAGGGAGCGTGATGACCACCACCGACCTCGACCTCGGCAAGTACAAGCTGGGATGGTCCGACGAAGAGGACTACGTCTTCAAGCCCAAGAAGGGCTTGAACGAGTCCATCGTCCGCGAGATGTCGGCCATGAAGAAGGAACCCGACTGGATGCGCGACTTCCGGCTGCGCGCCCTGTCCCGGTTCGAGCGGCGGCCGATGGCGGAGTGGTTCGCCGTCAACATGCCCGACCTCGACTTCGACGACATCTACTACTACATCAAGCCGACGTCGGGGCAGGTCGAGGACTGGAACGAGCTACCCGACAGCATCAAGAACACCTACGAGAAGCTGGGCATCCCCGAGGCCGAGCGCAAGTACCTGGCCGGGGTGACCGCCCAGTACGAGTCCGAGGTCGTCTTCCACCGCAATCGCGAGGACTTGGAGGCCAAGGGCATCATCTTCTGTGACATGGACACCGCCGTCCGTGACTACCCAGACCTGGTGCGTCAGTACTTCGGCAAGATCATCCCCCCCAACGACAACAAGTTCGCCGCCCTCAACTCGGCGGTCTGGTCGGGCGGGTCGTTCATCTACGTCCCACCCGGGGTCGTCGTCGACCAGCCGCTCCAGGCCTACTTCCGGATCAACGCCGAGAACATGGGGCAGTTCGAGCGCACGCTCATCATCGCCGACGTCGGATCCCAGGTGCACTACATCGAAGGGTGCTCGGCTCCCGTCTACACCAGCGACTCATTGCACTCCGCGGTGGTGGAGCTGGTCGCGCTCGAGGGCTCGCGCATCACCTATACGACCATCCAGAACTGGTCGAACAACGTCTACAACCTGGTGACCAAGCGGGCCCGGGCCGAGGCCGAGGCCCATGTCGAGTGGATCGACGGCAACATCGGCTCGCGGCTGACCATGAAGTACCCGTCGGTCTACCTGATGGGGCCCAAGGCCTCGGGCGAGGTGCTCTCGGTGGCCTATGCCGGGGCCGGCCAGCACCAGGATGCCGGGGCGAAGATGTTCCACGTCGCCCCCGAGACCACCTCGACCATCATCTCCAAGTCGATCTCGAAGGACGCCGGCATGACCACCTATCGGGGCAAGGTCCATGTCGACGAAGGGGCCAAGCGGTCCAAGAGCTTCGTCCGCTGCGACGCCCTGCTGCTCGACGATCATTCGGTGTCGGAGACCAAGCCCTACATGGAGGTGGCGGAACGCGACGCCCGGATCGGTCACGAGGCCACCGTCTCGAAGGTCGGTGACGACCAGCTCTTCTACCTGATGAGCCGCGGCCTGTCGGAGACCCAGGCCATGGGCATGATCGTCAACGGGTTCATCGAGCCGATCACCCGGACCCTTCCCATGGAGTACGCCGTCGAATGGAGCCGGTTGATCGAGCTGCAGATGGAGGGCTCGGTGGGCTGATCGCCGGCCGGGCCCGACCCGGTGCGTCCCCCGCACGGGGCGGGCTGCGGGGGGGCGATCGGAAAGGCAGAATGTGGCCATGGCCATGAGGGAAGAGTGCAAGCACTTCCAGAGCCGCACCTACGACTCGGGGGAGGTGGCCCGGTTCTGCAGCCTGGACCTGGCTCCCGAAGCGCCCTGGCGATGCCCGGACGACTGCCCCTCCTACGCCAGGCGGCTGGCTGACGTCGGCTGGGCCCACGGGTCGCTGGTCGAGCCCAAGCTCGAGCCGATGCCCGACGTGCCCGGCGAGGAAGCGGCCAAGTTGCTGGACCAGGCCGAGAGCATCATCAACTCGGTCGGGCCCGAGGTCATCGCCGAGGTCGAAGAGGAGGAGCGGCGGGAGGATCGCGGCGAACGCCGCTGGTGGCGCCGCCGCCGCTGAGCCCGGTGCGGGAAGGGCCTACTTCCCGGTGAAGACGCCCGGCCGCTTCTCCATGAAGGCGGTCATGGCCTCGGTCAGGTCGTCGGAGGCCAGGGAGCCCGCGTTCCAGGTGGCCACGAACTCGAGGCCTTCGGCCACCGGCCGCCCTTCGCCTGCGGCGAGCACGGCCTTCGTGCCTTGCACGGCCAGCGGCGAGTTGGCCGCGATCTCCGCCGCCATCGCCCGGGCGTCGGTCAGCAGCTGCTCGGGATCGGGGCTGACGTCGTTGACCAGGCCCATCGCCTGGGCCCGTGCCGAGTCGATGTCCTTGCCGGTGTAGGCCAGCTCGGCCAGATGGCCCTTCCCGATGACGTGGGGCAGGCGCTGAAGGCTCCCGAGGTCGGCCACGATCGCTACTTTGGTCTCCCGCACCGAGAACACGGCGTCGGCACTGGCCAGCCGGATGTCGCAGGCCGCGGCCAGGTCCACGCCGCCCCCGATGCAGTAGCCGTGGATGGCGGCAATGGTCGGCAGCGGGCAGTCGGCGACGGTGCTGACCGAGGCCTGCAGGCGTCGGATCTCGGCCCGGGCCGCGCCCGCCCGGGCCGCCATCGAGAGGCGGGCACCGTTGCCACCACCGTCCCGCCCGACCAGGAGCTCCGACATGGCCACCAGATCGAGACCGACCGAGAAGTGTGGGCCCTTGGCCGCCACCACTACGACCCGGAAGGTCGGGTCGGAGGCGATGGCCTCCAGGGCCCGGGGCAGGTCCGACCAGAAGGGCGGGCCCATGGCGTTCCGCTTCTCGGGGCGGTCCAGCCACAGGGTGGCGACATGGGCGTCGGCCTCGATGGCGAGGACCTCGGAGGAGAAGGTGTCGATGCCGGGGCCGGGGGGTGGCATGGGAAGAGCGTAGGCGCGGGCACCACCGGCCGGCGCCGTCCGGTCGCACGGAACGACGGAGGGTCGCCGGGCTGGCCCACGGAGCGGGCGGGTAGAATCCAGGCCGAGGCCTGTAATCCGGGCCTCCTTCCGCGAGAGGCTGTTGCCCTGACCACCTTCACCCCCGAATCGGCCGCTGCCCTGCCCGGGCCCAGCTGGTTGCAGCACCGCAGGTCGGCGGCGGCGGAGACGTTCTCGTCCCTTCCCCTGCCCACCGAGAAGGACGAGGTCTGGCGATACAGCCGGATCGACCAGCTCGACCTCGACCGGTTCCGGCCGGCGCCGCCGGGGGTGCCGGATGGGCCGGCGCGGCTGCCCTCGGAGGAGGTCCGCGCCCTGATCGACGGCCTCGGCCCGCGCTCGGCCCTGATGGTGACCGTCGACGGGGCCCTGGCCACGGTGGCCTCCACGGTCGCCGAGGATCTGGTCACCCTGGGCCGCTTGTCCGAGCGTGGACCGGACGACGCCCTGCTCGGATCGGTGATGGACGACCCGCACGACTTCCAACTCCTGAACGACGCCTTCGCCGCCGATCCATTGGTGGTGGACGTGGCACCGGGGGCCGGCGTCGAGGAGCCCATCGTCGTGGTGCACGTGGTGAGCGGAAGGGACGGCGACGCGCTCTTCCCCCGGACGGTGATCCGGTCCGGAGCCGGTTCGAGGGCCGGCGTGGTGGAGATCCTCGTCGGGGTGGGCACCGGCCTCCTGGTCGAACCCGGTCGTCCGACGGCGGCGCCCGGCGCCAGGCCGGACGGCCGGCCGGAGCACCTGGTGGTGCCGGTCACCGAGGTGCAGGTCGCCGATGGGGCCGCCCTTTCCCTGGTCAGCGTGCAGTCACTGGGCCGAGACGCCTGGGTGCTCGGCCACCAGTCGAGCAGCATCGACGCAAGCGCCACGCTCGAGAGCTTCGCTGTGGCCCTCGGAGGCAGCTACGCCCGGCTGAGGACGGACTCGACCCTGGCCGGCGCGTCGGGGACCAGCTTCCTCCGGGCCGCCTTCATCGGCCGGGAGGAGCAGATGCTCGACTTCCGCACGTTGCAGGACCATGTGGCCCCGCGGACCACCAGTGACCTCCTGTTCATGGGGGCCGTCGCCGACCACGCCCACTCGGTCTACAGCGGGCTGATCCGGGTGCGACGGGGCGCGGTCCGGGCCGATGCCATGCAGACCAACCACAATCTCGTCCTCGACGAGGGGGCCCACGCCGATTCGGTGCCCAACCTCGACATCGAGGAGAACGACGTCCGCTGCAGCCACGGGTCGACGGTCGGGCCGGTCGACGAGGATCAGCGCTACTACCTCGAATCCCGCGGGGTGGAGCCCGAGGTGGCCGAGCGCCTGATCGTGGCCGGGTTCTTCCAGGACATCTCGGACCGGGTCCCCGTCGCCGGGGCCCGCCCGATGGTGGGCCGGGCCCTGGCCGACCGGATCGAGGTGCACGATGGTTGAGCCGGCGGTCGAGGGTGCGGGGACGTCGACGACGGTCCGCCTGTGCGCGCCGGGCGATCTGGCCGACGGGGAGGCCAGGCGCTTCGACGTCGCCGGGCTGCGCATCGCCCTGGTGCGGCTGGGCGAGGACTTCTACGCCATCGGAGACCGGTGCAGTCACGAGGACTTCTCGCTGGCCGAAGGGGAGGTGTGGCCCGAGGAGTGCGAGCTCGAGTGCGCCAAGCACGGCTCGACCTTCGACCTCCGGACCGGCGAGCCCTGCTCGCTCCCGGCCACCCGCCCGGTGCCCGTGTACCGCGTCGTGGTCGACGGTGACGACGTTTCGGTGGTCGTCCCGTGAGCACCGGCGAGCTGTGCATCGAGGGCCTGCGAGCCGGGGTTCCGGGCCGCGAGATCCTGCGGGGGGTGACCCTCACCGTGCGCAGCGGCGAGGTCCACGCCGTCATGGGCCCCAACGGCTCGGGCAAGAGCACGTTGGCCCATGTCCTGATGGGTCGTCCGGGCTACGAGGTGTTGGAAGGATCGGTGACGCTCGACGGCGTCGACCTCCTGGCCCTGCCGACCTGGCAGCGGGCCCGGGCCGGCCTCTTCCTCGGGATGCAGCACCCGATCGAGGTGCCCGGGGTCTCGCTGGTGCAGTCGTTGACCGCCGCACGCTCGGGCGTGCCTCCCGGCGAAGTGGTCGCCGGCGGACCGGGCGTCGAGGCCAAGCTGCATGCCGAGGCGGCCCGTATCGGCTTCGACGAACGGTTCCTCGACCGGCCGCTCAACGTCGACCTGTCGGGTGGTGAGCGCAAGCGCAACGAGACGATCCAGCTCGGGGTGCTGCGTCCGCGCTTCGCCGTGCTCGACGAGATCGACTCCGGGTTGGACATCGACGCCCTGGGGGCGGTCGGCCAGCGCGTGCAGGAGGCCACTGCCGAGTGGGATCTCGGCGTGCTGGCCATCACCCACTTCCGCCGGTTGCTGGGCGTGCTGCATCCCGACGTGGTCCATGTGCTGGCCGACGGCCGGGTGGTGGCGACCGGCGAACCCGAGCTGGCCGAGCTCGTCGACCGGACCGGGTACGCCTCGTTCGCCTGACGGCGACGGGCCCGGGCCGTTTCGCCGCCGCTCCGCCCGGGACGGCCCAGGCATTGGCCGGGCTGCCCAGGGATGGCGAGGGCCGGTTGGTAGCGTGCTGGCAGCATGGCTCGTCGACGGGGTGGCGCCCACAGTGCCGGTCGCAGGGGCGGTCGCCCGGCCGGCTCGGCCGGCTCCGGCGGACCCGACCCAGGAGCGGGCACCGAGGCGACCGCCTCGGACCTGCTGGCCGCCGGAGGATCCGGCGACGACCTCGATCCCCCTCCGTCCCGCTCCGAGCGGCGGGCCACCACCCGAAGGGGCCGGACCAAGAAGCGGGCCAAGCGCAGCTGGCTCGACCGGGCCCTCCTGGTGGCCGTCGTGATCGTCGCCCTGGCCCTGGTGGCCGTGGGATCGGGCTATGCCTACCTGCAGTACCGGTTCAACCAGGTGGCCAAAGTCACCGTCAAGCACCTCACCCGGGCCCCGGCCGGACAGCCCTTCAACGTGCTCCTCATCGGCTCGGACACTCGGACAGGGATCAGTGCCGCCGACCAGGCCCACTTCGGGGATGCGGCGGACGCCGGTGGCCAGCGCAGCGACGTGGTGAAGATCCTCCATGTGGTCCCGGCCACGGGGGAGGTGCGGGTGCTCTCGATCCCCCGGGACACCATGGTGACCGTCGCCGGCGACACCAGCCAGACCGGCTCCTACAACCGGATCAACGCCACCTACGGTACGGGCCCCGACCAGCTGGTCCAGACCATCGAAGCCAATTTCGGCATCCCCATCGAGCACACCGTCCAGATCGACTTCGTCGGCTTCCGCGGCGCGGTCGACGCCATCGGGGGCATCAACCTCGATTTCCCCTATCCCGCCCGTGACACCTACACCGGGCTCAACATCACCGCGCCCGGTTGCCAGCACCTCAACGGGGGCTACTCGTTGGCCGTGGCCCGCAGCCGGCACTACGAGTACGAGAAGAACGGCTATTGGCAGTACGACCCCACCAGCGACTACGGGCGCATCCAGCGCCAGAACGCGTTCTTGAGGGCGCTCATCAACCAGGCCGAGACCCGCTACAACCCCTTGACCATCAATGCCTTCATCGGGTCGGTGGTCCAGGGCGTGACGATCGACTCGACCTTCAGCGTCAGCGACCTCATCTCGCTCGCCCGCCAATTCCACACCTTCGCCTCCCAGTCCCTGGCTACCGCCACATTGCCCACCTATGCCGCTTCCAGCTCCCGCTTCGGTTCGCTGGGGGACGTGCTCTACGTGCAGCAGCCCCAGGCCTCGCAAGTCATCGGCCAGTTCCTCGGGCAGTCGTCCCCGCCTGCGTTCACCCCTCCGCCGGGGCCCTACGGAGTGGTCCCGACCACCACGACCACCGTCCCGCCCGCTTCATCGCAGTCCACCCCGGCGACGTCGGCATCGTCCAGCACCACCACCACCATCGAGACCGACTTCGACCCCACCCCCTGCTGAGCGGCGCCCGGGCGTCGGCCCGCCGCCGGTTCAGGCCACCGACTCGCTCTCGTCGAGCCCCTGGGCCAGGGTGTTCCAGCTCAGAGTGGCGCACTTGATGCGCACCGGGAACTTGACCACGCCCTGGAGGGCGGCGAGCTCGCCCAACGAATCGACGTCGAGGGCCTCGGGCTCGGACGCCTCCACCGCCGCGTCGGGCCCATCCCCCGAGGATCCGTTCCCCGACGGCAGCGTGGACTCGTGGATCGACATCATCCCCTTGAAGGTACGGATCAGGTCGCGGACCTCGGGAACCGGCTTCCCCTTCACCGCCGCCGACATGAGCGAGGCGGACGACTGGCTGATGGAACAGCCGGTGCCGGCGATTTTGATGTCGGAGACCGTGCCGTCGTCCACCTGCAGGGTCACCACGACCTCGTCGCCACAGAGCGGGTTGAACCCCTCGACGCGGCGGGCGGGAGGCGATTCGAGCTCACCGCGGTTGCGGGGCGAGCGGTAGTGGTCGAGGATGATCTCCCGGTAGAGGTCCTCGATGCCGCTCACCCGACGGCTCCCCCGGCGGCGGGCCGCGGGGCGGCGGGGGTGGGCACGACCGGTTGCACGCGCTCAGCGTACCGTCCGGCCCTCATCCGAAGAACGCTCCGGCCTGGGCCAAGGCGTCGGCCAAGGCATCCACGTCCCCCCGGTCGTTGTAGAGGGCAAACGATGCGCGAGCGGTGGCGTTCACTCCCAGTCGCCGCATGAGCGGTTTGGCGCAGTGGTGGCCGGCCCGCACGCACACCCCGTACTCGTCGAGGACCTGTGACACGTCGTGGGGATGGACGTCGCGGTAGGCGAAGGAGATGACCCCTCCCCGCGCCGTCGGCTGGCCCGGACCGAAGATGCGGATGTCGTCCCCGAACCGGTCGCCGAGCGAATCCAGGGCATAGGCGGTGAGCGAGATCTCGTGGGCGCGGACGGCGTCCATGCCGACCGACCGGAGGTAGTCGATGGCCGCGCCGAGCCCGATGGCGTCGGCGATGGGCGGCGTCCCGGCTTCGAACCGCCAGGGGATGTCGTTCGGGACGAAGCCGTCCTTGCGGACGTCGAGGATCATCTCGCCGCCGCCCAGGAACGGATCCATGGCGGCCAGCAGTTCCTCGCGTCCCCAGAGGACCCCGATGCCGGTCGGCCCGAGCATCTTGTGGGCACTGAAGGCCAGGAAGTCGACGCCGAGGGAGCGGACATCGGTCGGCAGGTGGGGGACCGACTGGGCGCCGTCGGCCACCACCACCGCACCGGCGGCGTGGGCGGCGGCGGCGATCTCGGAGACGGGGGTGAGCGTCCCGACCACGTTGGACATGCAGGTGACCCCGACCAGCTTCGAGCCCTGCAGCAACTGCTCGAGACCGTCGAGCACCAGCCGGCCGTCGTCGTCGATCGGTATCCACCGGATGGTCAGGTCGCGCTCGGCCGCCAGGATGTGCCAGGGGACGATGTTGGCGTGGTGCTCCATTTCGGTGAGCACGATCACGTCGCCGGGGTGGAGGTGGGCCCGTCCCCAGCTGTGGGCGACCAGGTTGATCGCCTCGGTGGCGTTTTTGGTGAACACCACCTCCCGCCCCGGATCGGGGGCGCCGATGAAGGTGCCCACCTTGTGCCGGGCCGCCTCGAAACGCCGGGTCGCCTCTTCGGCGATCGAGTAGACGCCTCGGTGCACGTTGGCGTGGGTCGTCTCCTCGTACTCGCGCATGGCGTCGAGCACGGGGACCGGCCGTTGTGACGAGGCGGCCGAGTCCAGATAGACGATGGGATGACCGTGCACCTCGCGGGCCAGCAGCGGGAAGTCCTTGCGTAAGCGGGCGACGTCCAGCTCCCTCGTCACCTCGGCGTTCACCGGCGCCATGCGTCGTATCCCTCGGTCTCGAGCGTGGTCATCAGCTCCGGCCCGCCGCGGGCCACGATCACCCCGTCGACCAGCACGTGCACCCGGTCCGCCTTCAGCTCGTCGAGCATCCGCTGGTAGTGGCTGATGACCAGGACCCCCAGGTCGCCGCGGGCCTCCCTGACGGTGTTGATGCCCCGGGCCACCGTCCGCAGGGCGTCCACGTCGAGCCCCGAGTCGGTCTCGTCGAGGACGGCCAGGTCGGGCTCGAGCACGGCCATCTGGAGGATCTCGTTCCGCTTCTTCTCACCCCCGGAGAACCCTTCGTTGAGATGCCGCTCCCCGAAGGCCGGGTCCATGCCCAGCTTCTCCATCCACTCCATCATCATCAGCCGGATCTCGAGGGCCGACATATCCGTGCCCCGGCGAGCGGACAGGGCCTGGCGCAGGAATTGGATGACCGGCACGCCGGCAATGGTCTCGGGCTCCTGGAAGGCCAGGAACATGCCTGCCTTGCCCCGGACATCGGTCGGCCAGGCGGTGATGTCCTCACCCCGGAGCCGGACGGAGCCGGCCGTGATCTGGTAGCCCGGGTTGCCGAGCAGCACCTTGGCCAGTGTCGACTTGCCCGACCCGTTGGGCCCCATCGAGCGCGTGGAGCTCCCCGGACCGGACGGTGAGGTCGACGCCCTTCAGGATGGGCGCACCCTCGACCGAGACGTGCAGATCGGCGATCTCGAGGAGCGGTGGGCCGGTCGGCTCGGGACCGGCCGGCCCCTTCGCCCCTGCTCCAGTTCCAGCGTCGGTTCGGACGGCCACACCGGAGAGCTTAGTCGGAATCCGTAGTTTCTCCTATGAGAATAGGGCTAATCGAAAGCGCCTGGCAGCAGGTCGGCAATGGGGCCGGAGACTACCGAGGCCACCAGGCCAGCCGATACCGTACCCCCATGCCCGACCCGTGGAACTTCGATGGCCCGGTGGCCCGGCTCGGGGCCAGCACCGACAGCGTCACGCTGGTCGACGAGTCGACCTTCGCCATCAGCACCAACGCCGGCGACATGTCGCCCCGTTCGCCCCACGGCCTCTTCGTGCGGGATACCCGGATCCTGTCGAGGTTCGAGCTCCTGGTCAACGGGGCCGCGACCGAGCCTCTGGCCTCGGTGACCGACGACCCGTTCTCGGCCACCTTCGTCTCCCGGTGCCTGCCCACCGGCGGTCGGGCCGACTCCACCCTGATGGTCTTCCGGGACCGCTACGTCGGCCAGGGCATGCGCGAGGACCTCCGTATCAGCAACTTCGGCGAGGAGCCCGCCCTCTGCACCGTCGAAGTGGTCATGGCCTGTGACTTCGCCGACCTCTTCGCCGTCAAAGAGGAGCGGGTCGGCCCCCACCCCGGCGCCGGCGAGCTGGCCGCCACGGTGACACCGCCACCTCCGGTGGAGCCCACGCCGGAGGGCGAGGGGGGCCCGTCGGTGGTCGGGGAGTCGCCGACCTCCGTGGTCAGCTACTCCTACAGCCGCGCCGGGGTGGTCCGCGGCGTCGAGCTCCGCCTCCATGGGGTCACCCGGCTCAGCGCCGACCTGGCCATCTTCGACGTCGTCGTGCCGGCCCGGGGCGAGTGGTCCACCTGCATCGAGGTGGCACCGGTCTTCGACGGTTCGGCGATCGACCCGAGGTACCGCTGCGGCGAGCCGGTCGAGCGGGCCACGCCGACCGAGCGGCTCGAGCAGTGGCGACGCCGGGTGCCCCATGTCGAGACCAGCCATCCGGGACTGTCCGGTGTCATCGCCCGCAGCGCCGAGGATCTCGGAGCCCTGCGCATCTTCGATCCCGACTTCCCCGAACGGGTGGTCGTGGCGGCCGGAGCGCCCTGGTTCATGACGGTGTTCGGGCGCGACTCCCTCCTCACCGCCTGGATGGCCCTGCTGGTCGACCCGGACCTGGCCCGGGGGGTCCTCCAGACCCTCGCCCGCTTCCAGGGGAAGGAGGTCGACCCGCGGCACGACGAGGAGCCGGGCCGGATCCTCCACGAGATGCGCTTCGGGGACGCCGCCTCGCTGTCGCTCGGCGGGGGCAGCATCTACTACGGCACGGCGGACGCCACCCCGCTCTTCGTCATGCTGCTCGGGGAGATGCGGCGCTGGGGCGTCGCCCGCGAGATGGTCGACGAGCTGTTGCCCAACGCGGCCCGTGCCCTCGAGTGGATCGAGCAGTTCGGCGACTCGGACGGTGACGGCTACGTGGAGTACCAGCGGGCCACCGACCGGGGCTTGGCCAACCAGGGCTGGAAGGACAGCTGGGACGGGATCCGCTACGGGGACGGCCGCGTCGCCGAGGCGCCGATCGCCCTCTGCGAAGTGCAGGCCTACACCTACGGCGCCTACCTGGCCCGGGCCCACTTCGCCTTCGAGGTTGGCGACACCGCCACCTACGACCGCTACCGGGCCAAGGCCACCCAGCTCAAAGCGGCGTTCAACCGCGATTTCTGGCTCGAGGAGAAGGGCTTCTTCGCCATCGGGCTCGACGCCGACAAGCGGCCGATCGACTCGATGACCTCCAACATGGGCCACTGCCTGTGGACGGGCATCGTGGACGAGGACAAGGCCCGCCGCGTGGCCGAGAAGCTGGTCTCGCCGGCCATGTTCAGTGGCTGGGGCCTTCGCACCCTCTCCGGTGACAGTCCCGGGTACAACCCGATCAGCTACCACTGCGGGTCGGTCTGGCCCCACGACACGGCCATCGCCGCCGCCGGCCTGGCCCGCTACGGCTATGACGGTGCGGCCCAACAGCTCATCTTCGGTCTGTTCGACGCGGCCCAGTCCCAGGGCGGGCGATTGCCCGAGCTGTTCAGCGGGCTCGACCGCCAGGACCTGGCCGTGCCGGTCGGGTACCCCACCTCGTGCTCGCCCCAGGCCTGGGCGGCGGCGTCACCGCTGCTCTGCCTGCGGACCTTGCTGCGGCTCGATCCCTGGGTCCCCTACGGGAAGACCTGGCTCTGCCCGAACCTTCCCGAGGAGATCGGCTACCTCAAGGTGGACGGCATCCCGCTGGCCGGGGCGCGGGTGACCGTCGAAGTCGGCTCCGAAGTCCCGGGCCGGGTGGCCATCAGCGGGCTCCCGCCCGAGATCGAGCTGATCCGCGAACCGAGGAGGCCCTCGACCGCCGTCTGACCCCGGATGGCTACCAGCCCCGCTCGACCCACTCGGCCAGGTGCGGTGACTCGGTGCCGATGGTGGTCCCCTGGCCGTGCCCGGGCAGCACCAGGGTGTCGGGACCGAAGGCGCGGAAGAGCCGGTCCTCGATCGACGTGATGATGGTGGCGAAGTCGGAGTGTTCGAAGGAGGTGTTGCCCGGGCCTCCCGGGAAGAGGGTGTCGCCGCTGAACAGCAGAGGCGTTCCCTCCACGGTGAAGCACATCGAGCCGGGCGTGTGTCCCGGCGTGGCGATGGTGTCCATGGCCAGCCGGCCGACCTTGAGGCGCGAGCGGTCCTCGAGGAGTTGATCGTAGGAGGGCAGCATGGACGCGTCGGCGGCGGTCACCGCCACGTCGATCCCGGCGTCGCGGACGGCCTCCACGGCTTGGATGTGGTCCCAGTGCCCGTGGGTCTCGACCACCTGGCGCACGTTCAGGGCGCGGCACAGTTCGAGCAGCTTGTCGTGCTCGTTGGCCGCGTCGATCAGGGCGGACTCGCCGGTGGCCTTGCACCGCACGATATAAACGTTGTTGTCCACCGGGCCGACCACGATCCGGTGGACCTCGACAGCGGAGTCCTCGTAGTCGATGGCGGTGTCGACGGTGGTGGCGGCCATGGGAAGGAGCGTAGTTGGGGTTCTCGACCCGTTGGTCAGCGTCGGTCCGGGTCTGGTAGACAAACGGGCACGTGGGGCCCGCCTCCGGGGCCCCGCTCGGATGGAGAACACGATGAACTTCGCCTTCAGCGAGGAGCAGGACGAGCTGCGGCGGTCCGTCCACCGCTTCCTCGAGGACAAGTCTCCCGAGACCGAGGTCCGCCGGCTGATGGAGACGACCGAGGGCTACGACCCGGCCGTCTGGGCCCAGATGGCCGAGCAGCTCGGCCTCACCTCCCTCATCATCCCCGAGCGATTCGGCGGCGCCGGCTTCACCTACGTCGAGCTGGTGGTGGTGCTGGAGGAGATGGGGGCGAGCCTCCTGTGCGCCCCGTTCTTCTCCACCGTCGCCCTGGCCACCAACGCCCTCCTCACCTCCGGCGACGACAAGGCCAAGGAGTACCTGCTGCCGGGGATCGCCGCCGGCGAGACCATCGGCACCCTGGCCTTCACCGAGGACTCGGGCCGGTGGGACCCCGAAGGCATCACGCTGGCCGCGGCCAAGGCGGAGGACGGTTGGTCGCTGAACGGCCACAAGTCGTTCGTGATCGACGGCCACACGGCCGGGCTCGTCCTGGTCGTCGGGCGGACCCCGGCCGGCCTGTCGCTCTTCGGGGTGAAGGGCGACGCCCCCGGTCTCACCCGCACGCCGCTGGCCACCATGGACCAGACGCGCAAGCAGGCAAGGCTCGAGTTCTCCGACACGCCGGCCTGGTTGATCGGCACCGAGGGCGGCGCCGAGCCGGGATTGCGCAAGACGCTGGACCTGGCCGCCGTGGCCCTGGCCGCCGAGCAGGTGGGCGGGGCCCAGCGCTGCCTGGACAGCTCGGTGGAGTACGCCAAGACCCGGATCCAGTTCGGCCGGCCCATCGGGAGCTTCCAGGCCATCAAGCACAAGTGCGCCGACATGCTGCTCGAGGTGGAATCGGCCAAGTCCGCCGCCTACTACGCCGGTTGGGCGGCGGCGGAGGACTCCGACGAGCTGCCGGTGGTGGCCAGCCTGGCCAAGTCCTACTGCTCCGAGGCGTATTTCCATGCCGCCGCCGAGACCATCCAGATCCACGGAGGCATCGGCTTCACCTGGGAGCACCACGCCCATCTGTACTTCAAGCGGGCCAAGTCCTCCGAGCTGATGCTCGGGGATCCCTCCTACCACCGCGAGCTGCTGGCCCAGCGCATCGGGATCTGAGCCGGCCGTGGACCAGCGCGAGGCCCGTCTCGCCGTCCGACGTTCCGCCGCGACCCCACCGCTGGCCTAGCGTTTCGGCTATGAACCTCCGGAACCTCATCGCCTGGCTCCTCCTCGCCCTGCTGGTGGCGGTGGGCGCCGGTGCCGCCGTCGTCGGGGTGAACCAGGCCCCGACCACCACCCCGCTGCTCAACGCCGTGACCAACACCCTCAGCGCCGCCAACTACTCCGAGGTGCTGGTGGAGAACACCCAACAGGGGAAGCAGAGTGACTATCTGACCTTCCAGGCCCCCGACCGCCTGGGCGGCTACATCCAGAGTGGCAACCGGCGTACCTACGTCTACGTGATCGGCTCCTACCAGTACCAGAGCCTCACCGTGGCGGCCGGCCCCACCCCGGCGCACCTCGTCTTCTACCGGCAGCTCAGCCAAGGGGCGGTGTCCCTCGACCCCGCCCACGGCTATCTCCCCTACGCCGCCCAGGCCAAGCACCCGTCGAAGTCGGGTGACACCTATTCCTTCTCGCTGACCAAGAACGGCCAGACCGGCACCTTCGCCTACACCGTGAGCGGCCAGTACATCTCCCAGTTCACGCTGACCGTTCCCCATGCCTCGGTCAACCTGGTCATCTCCGACGTCGGGACGTCACCCGCGGTGAAGCTTCCGCCCGGGTCCCGGGTGGTCAGCGCCCCCACCGGTGCGGCGGGCTGAGCCGACCATCGCCTGACCGGCCCCCTCAGCGGACGTCGCCGTCGATCGTCTCGTCGATCACCCGCCGGAGGGCCCGGGCATTGGCCTTGGGGTCGTCTGCCTCGGTCAGCCAGCGGACGACCACGAAGTGGCGGGCGCCGACGGTCAGGAGGGGCCCGACGGTGGCCGGGTCGACGCCACCGGTCACCCAGACCGTCCAGGGCGCCCGCCGGGTGGCCTCGGCCACGTAGTCGGTGCCGGTCCCGGGCCGGCCGGGCTTGGTCGGGGTGGGTGACACCGGACCGGCCGAGATGTAGTCGACGGCGAGGGCGCCGGCGCCGGGCCGGTCGGCTTCGGCCCCCGGGCCCACGGCCCGGTCCAGCTCGGCCGGGGCGTGGGTCGACAGCCCGACGATGGCGTCGGGGCCCACCAGGGCGCGGGCCGCGGCCGGCTCCATGTCGTCCTGGCCCACGTGGACCCCGTCGGCACCGATGGCCGCGGCCAGTGCCGGGTCGTCGTTGAGCACGAAGGGCACGTTGTAGTCGGCGCAGACCCGCTGGATGACCGCGGCCCGGGCCCGCAACGGCGCACCGGTCAGCTGTTTCTCGCGCAGCTGGACCACGTCGACCCCGCCCTCGATGCAGGCCTCGACGAACCGCTCGAGGTCGGGCCGGTCCGGCGTGCAGAGGTAGAGCCGGCGGTCGCTCAGGCCCCAGCGTTCGGCGGGAGCGGTCGGGCGCCTCAACCGGCCTTGGCCGTGCCGGCCTTGGCCCGTGCCTTCATGTCCTGCTTGTACCGGCGCACCTTGGCCAAGGTCTCGGGAGAACGGATGTCGGCCACCGAGCGGAACGAGCCCTTCTCGCCGAAGGGGCCGGCCGCCTTCTCCCAGCCGGGGGGCCGAACGTCGAGCTGCTTGCCCAGGAGGGCGACGAAGATGCGCGCCTTCTGGTCGCCGAAGCCGGGCAGGGCCTTCACGTTGTCGAACAGCTCCTGGCCGGTGGCCGCGATGGTCCAGACGGCGGCGGCGTCGCCCCCGTAGGAGTCGACGATCCGGGCGCACAGCTCCTGGACCCGCGCCGCCATCGACTTGGGGAACCGGTGGAGGGCCGGCCTGGTGCTGAACAGGGCGGCCAGCTCTTCGGGGTCGATGGCGGCCACGGTGGCGGCGTCCAGGACCCCACCCAGCCGCTGGCGCAGGTCGAAGGGCGACCGGAAGGCCTTCTCCAGGGGCACCTGCTGGTCGAGGACCATCCCGATCAGCAGGGCCAGGGGATCTTCGGTGAGGAGGGCGTCAGCCTCCGGATCACCCGACAGGAAGAGTGCCATCGGCCCAGTGTAGGAGTGCTCCCGCCCGGTTTCTCCTCCGCCGGCCCTCAGGCCGACCAGGGATCGGGCGCGGTGGGATCGATGCCGTAGCGTTCGATGGCCGAGCCGACGGTGGTCACCGGCAGGCGGCCTTGGGCGGCCAGCCCGTGCAGCACGGCCACCACCAGGTGGGCGGGGTCGACCTCGAAGTAGCGGCGCAGTACCTCCCGGGTGTCCGACCGGCCGAAGCCGTCGGTGCCGAGCGACGTGAACGGGCGCGGCATCCAGCGGGCCACCTGGTCGGGCACGGCCCGCAGGAAATCGGTGACGGCCACGACGGGGCCCTCCCTCCCCGTCAGGCATTCGGTGACGAAGGGAGTCCGCTCGTCCCCGTCGGCGTGCAGGCGGTTCCACCGCTCGGCCGACAGGGCGTCCTCGCGGAGCGACTTGTACGAGGTCACCGACCAGGTGTCGGCGTCGACGCCCCAGTCCGCGGCCAGCCGGCGCTGGGCCTCGACGGCCGCTCGCCACGCCGTGCCCGAGAACAGGATGGTGGCCGATCCCCTCGGGCGCTCGACCGGCGGCCGCTCGGTGGCCTCGAACCGGTACATCCCCCGGATGGTCCCGTCCCGGACCCGCGCCGCCTCCGGCTCGTCGGGGGGCAGGGCCGGCATGGGGTAGTTCTCGTTGTAGAGGGTGAGATACCACACCCGGTCCTCGGGGTCGGGACCGGTCATGCGCCGGATCCCGTCCTCCACGATGGTGGCCAGCTCGTAGGAGAAGGCAGGATCGTAGGCCGCCACGCTCGGCACGGTCGAGGCCAGCAGCAGGGAGTGGCCGTCCTGGTGCTGGAGGCCCTCGCCGTTGAGGGTGGTCCGTCCGGCCGTGCACCCGAGCAGGAAGCCACGGCCCCGGCTGTCGCCCAGGGCCCACAGGAGGTCGCCCACCCGCTGGAACCCGAACATCGAATAGAAGAGGTAGAAGGGGATCACCGGCTCGCCCCAGGTCGCATACGAGGTGGCCGCCGCAGTGAACGAGGCGGCCGCGCCGGCTTCGGTGATCCCCTCCTGGAGGACCTGGCCGCTGGCGCTCTCGGCGTAGTGCAGGGCGAGCCCGGCGTCGACCGGGGTATAGCGCTGGCCGTCGGGCGCGTAGATCTGGGCCTCGCTGATCAGCGACTCGAGGCCGAAGGTGCGGGCCTCGTCGGAGACGATCGGCACGATCCGCCGTCCGATCGACGGGTCCCGGACGAGCGACCGGAGCAGCCGGGCCAGCGCCATGGTGGTGGAGACCTCCTGGCGGCCGGAGCCGGCCAGCAGGTCGGCGAAGGCCGACGGCGACGGTGGGTCGAGCGGCCGGGCCCGCACCGACCGCCGGGGCAGCGATCCCCCGAGCGCCCGCCGCCGCCCGGCCAGGTACTCGGCCGCCGGTGACCCGGGCTCGGGCCGGTAGTAGGGGGGGAGGTCGGCATCGAGGTCCCGTTCGGGGATCTCGTCGTGGAGGAAGAGCCGATCTCGCAGGGCCAGCAACTGGGCCTTGGTCATCTTCTTGATCTGGTGGGTGGCGTTGCGGGCCTCGATCTCCGGACCGAGGGTCCAGCCCTTGACCGTCTTGGCCAGAATGGCCGTCGGGGCGCCGCGCGCCTCGGTGGCGGCCCGGTAGGCGGCATACAGCTTCCGGTAGTCGTGGCCACCCCGGGGCAGGGACTGCAGCTCCCCATCGGAGAGGTGGGCCACCAGCTCGGTGAGGCGGGGGTCGGGACCGAAGAAATGCTCACGGATGTAGGCGCCCGACTCGGTGGCGTACTTCTGGAACTCACCGTCCACGGTCGTGTTCATCTTGTTGAGCAGCACACCCTCGACGTCCTTGGCCAGCAGCTCGTCCCACGTCCGGCCCCAGATCACCTTGATCACGTTCCACCCGGCGCCCCGGAACAACGCCTCGAACTCCTGGATCACCTTGCCGTTGCCGCGCACCGGACCGTCCAGCCGCTGCAGGTTGCAGTTGACCACGAAGGTCAGGTTGTCGAGGTGCTCCCGGCCGGCCATGCCCAGCGCACCGAGGGTCTCGGGCTCGTCCAGCTCGCCGTCCCCGACGAAGCCCCAGACCCGGCTCTGCGCCGTGTCGGCGATCCCGCGGGCGTCGAGGTACCGGGCCACGTGGGCCTGGGCGATGGCGTTGAGGGGCCCGAGGCCCATGGACACCGTCGGGTACTCCCAGAACTCAGGCATGAGGCGCGGGTGGGGGTAGGACGACAGCCCGTTCCCGCCGACTTCGAACCGGAAGTTGTCGAGCTGCTCCTCGCTCAAGCGGCCTTCGACGAAAGCCCGGGCGTAGATGCCCGGCGAGGCGTGGCCCTGGAAATACACCTGGTCGCCGGGACCCCCTTCGTCCTTGCCGCGGAAGAAGTGGTTGAAGCCGACCTCGTAGAGGGCGGCCGAGCTGGCGTAGGTGGAGAGATGCCCGCCGATGGCCTCGGAGCGGACGTTGGCCCGCACGACCATCACCGCCGCGTTCCAGCGGATGAAGGCCCGGATGCGTCGCTCCAGGTGCTCGTCGCCGGGGAACTCTGGCTCCTCGTCGGAGGGGATGGTGTTGACGTAGGGGGTGGACACGGTGGCCGGGAACTCGACCTGCTTCTGCCCGGCCCGCTCGAGGATCCGCATGAGGAGGTACCGGGCCCGGGTGCGGCCGTGCACGTCCACCACGTCATCGAATGCGTCGAGCCACTCCGATGTCTCGACCGGATCGGCGTCCGGGAGTTGGTGACTCACACCGTCGAAGAGCACGGTTCCATGATCCCACCGCCCGCACGGCTTGGGAAGGCACGCTCGAACGGTCGCCCGGCCGGCCGGTCGCATCGGGCATGCTGTCCCGATGCCGACGGCTCCCTCCGACCAGACGGTCACCGTCGTCTACACCGACGGTTCGTGCCTGGGGAACCCCGGGCCGGGGGGATGGGCCTGGGCGGTGGACGGCGGGGACTCGGACAGCGGGGGCGAGGCCCACACCACCAACCAGAGGATGGAGGTCACGGCGGTGACCCGCGCCCTCCAGGCGGTGCCGGGCCCGTTGCAGGTGATGAGCGACTCGACGTATGTGGTGAATTGCTTCCGCAACCGGTGGTGGGCCGGTTGGAAGCGACGAGGTTGGCGCAACGCCCAGGGCAAACCGGTGGCCAACCGGGATCTGTGGGAGGAGCTGCTCCCGCTGGCCTTGGACCCGGAGCGCCCGGTCACCTTCCAGTGGGTGAAGGGCCACTCGGGGGACCGCATGAACGATCTGGTCGACCTCATGGCCACCCGGGCCGCCTCGCTTCACGCCGGCCGGTAGGGGCCACCCCGGAGGGGGCGGCAATCGGCCGACGGCAATTGGGAGGCCGGTCCAGCGCTCCCGTAACCTGCAGCCATGGAGATCAACGGAAGCTCAGCCATCATCACCGGCGGCGCCTCGGGCCTCGGGGAGGCCACCGCCCGCCGGCTCGCATCGGAAGGGGTCCGCGTCACGGTCTTCGACCGCAACGAAGAACGGGGCAAGGAAGTCGTGGCCGGGATCGGCGCCGACGCCAACTTCGCCGGCGGTGACGTCACCGATCCGGGTGACTGCCAGAAGGCGGTGGACCAGGCCGCGGCGGGGGGCAACTTGCGGATCGCGGTCAACTGCGCCGGGACGGGGTGGGTCGGGCGCGTCATCAACCGTGACGGCTCGCCGCACGACCTCGAGCCCTTCCAGTTCATCCAGAACCTCAACGTCATCGGCACCTTCAACGTGATGACCAAGGCCGCGTCGGCCATGTCCACCGTCGAGCCGCAGGCCGAGGGTGAACGGGGCGTGATCGTCAACACCGCGTCGGTGGCCGCCTTCGACGGCCAGATCGGTCAACTGGCCTACTCGGCTTCCAAGGGCGCCATCGTCGGCATGACCCTCCCGGCGGCGCGGGACTTGGCCGTGGTGGGCATCCGGGTGATGGCCATCGCCCCCGGTCTGTTCGACACCCCGTTGCTGGCCATGCTCCCCGAGGAGGCGCGCAACGCGCTGGCCGAGTCGGTGAACTTCCCCAAGCGCCTGGGTGTGCCGGCCGAGTTCGGCGCGCTGGTCAGCCACATCGCCGCCAACTCGTACCTCAACGGCGAGGTGGTCCGGCTCGACGGGGGCATACGGATGCCACCGAAGTAGCCTGCCGCCACGATCTGGTGGAGGGGCGGGTAGGGTCGGCGGAAGCCCATGACCGCCACCGCGACGACGTCCTTTGCCGGCGAATCGCCGGGGACCGCCATCATCGAGACCAGCGGTCTGACCAAGGTCTACCCCGGCTCGGAGCTCCGCGCCGTCGACGGGCTGGACCTCGTGATCGAGCCGGGTGAGATCTTCGGCCTGCTCGGCCCCAACGGGGCGGGCAAGACCACCACCGCCGGAATGCTGACCACGCGGGTCATCCCGACCTCGGGTCAGGCCTTCGTCGGAGGGGTCGACGTCGTCGGCCATCCGGCGCTGGCCAAGCAGATCCTCGGCATCGTGAGCCAGCAGAACACGCTCGACCGGCAGCTGACCGTCTGGGAGAACCTCTATTTCCACGGCCGGCTGTTCGGCATGTCCGCCCGGGCGTCGCGCCAGGCGGCCGACGACCTGCTCGTCCAGTTCCAACTGGACAAATGGGCGAAGGCCTCCATCTATGCCTTGTCCGGCGGGATGGCCCAGCGCTTGATGGTGGCTCGGGCCATCTTGCACCGGCCGGCCGTGCTCTTCCTCGACGAGCCGACCGCCGGGCTCGACCCCCAGAGCCGGCTGGCCCTCTGGGACATCCTCCGCCACCTCAACGGCGAGGGCCAGACGATCATGCTCACCACCCACTACATGGAGGAGGCCGACCAACTGTGTGGTCGGGTGGCCATCATGGACCGGGGGAGGATCCTGGCTCTGGACACCCCGATGGCGCTCAAGCAGCAGGTCGACGCCGACACCATCGTGACGGTCATGGCGGCCGGTGACCCCGACCGGCTGGCCGGCGTACTGGCCGCCGGGGTGAGCGGCGTCACCCGGACCCGTCCGATCGACGGTGGTGTCGAGTTGCACGTGAAGGGCACCGACCGGCTGCTGCCGCGGGTGGTGGCGAGCGCCGAGGAAGCCGGGTTCCCGGTGATCGACCTGTCGGTGACCGAGCCCACCCTCGAGACGGTCTTCATCAATCTCACGGGCAAGGAGCTGCGGGACTGATGAGCGCCGTCCAACCCGCGGTCCGGTCGCTCTCGCTCGGCCCGACCCGCTCCACGGTCGCCGCCTCCCGGACGGCCCTGTGGGCCCTGATCCTCCGCGACCTGGTGGTGCTGCGCAAGCACCTGATCGAGTTCGTGATCCGCGTGCTGGTCCAGCCGTTCCTGCTCTGCTTCGTCTTCCTCTACGTGTTCCCGAAGATCGGCCAGGGCATCGGGGGCGGAGGGGGGCAGGCGGCCGAGTCGGCCTTCGCCACCCTCCTCGTCCCCGGCGTGGTCGGGATCTCCATTCTCTTCCAAGGCGTGCAGTCGGTGGCCCTCATCATGTCCCAGGAGTTCGGATTCACCCGGGAGATCGAGGACCGGGTGCAAGCCCCCTGCCCGATCTGGCTGGTGGCCATGGCCAAGGTCCTCTCGGGGGCGGTCCAGGGGCTCATCTCGGCGATCATCGTCCTCCCCTTGGCATCGGTGGTGCACGCCAAGGGCGTCGAGGCCCACCTCAACTTCCACTGGTGGGTGATCATCACCATCGTCCCGCTGGCCTGCGTGACCATGGCTTCGCTCGGACTGCTCCTCGGGACCAGCTTCGAGCCCCGCAACATCGGGTTGATGTTCGGGTTCATCATCCTGCCGGTCACCTTCCTCGGCGGGACCTACTACGAGTGGACGCGTCTGGCCCCGGTCGAGGTCGGGCACTGGCACTGGCTGCAGACCGTGGTTCTCGTCAACCCGTTGATCTACATCAACGAGGGCATGCGGGCGGCCTTCACCAATGCGCCCCATATGCACCTGTACATCGTCTATCCGGTTGTCGTCGGCTTTTTGGTCCTCTTCCTGGGGCTCGGTCTGCGCAACTTCCGGCGCCGCGTGCTCTCCTGACCCTCGCGCCGGTGGGCGGGCGACCGCCGGACTCGGCCGGGGGGTGGCGCGCCGGGCGGCCCCGGTCCGCCCGAGTCGGCCGGACCACGGGCCCGGACATCCGCCGTTTCGTCCTAGGCTGAGGGGAGCCGCCGCATAGGCGTGAGGCACCCGTGCGGTGGACGGCGCCCGCCCGCCGACGGGTCGGAGCGAGCTCTCGAGGGAGGTGGTTCGGACGGCACCCGATGTGGCGACAGACCCGAGCGGATCGGGGCCCGTGGCGGGCGAGGCGACGTCGTTCGACGTGGTGATCATCGGCGGTGGGCCGGGCGGCTACGCCACCGCGCTCTACGGCGCCGCCGCCGGCCTGTCGGTGGCCATCATCGAGCTCGACAAGGTTGGCGGGACGTGCCTGCACCGGGGTTGCGTGCCGGCCAAGGAGTTCCTCGAGACGGCCTCCGTGTACCGCACGGTGCGCGGCTCGGCCCGGTTCGGGATCAACGTCCCCGACGGTGACTCACCCGCCCCCGACCTCGACTTCGCCGTCAGCCAGGCCCGTAAGCAGCAGGTGGTGGACCAGCTGTGGCACGGGCTGGAAGGCCTGCTGAAGGGCCGCTCTGTGACCACGCTCATCGGCCGCGGCACCCTGTTGCCCGGCCACCGGGTCCGGATCACCGGCCATGATGGCAGCACCTCGGAGATCACCGGGACGGACGTCGTGCTGGCCGCCGGGTCGGTGCCCCGCACCATCCCGGGCTTCGACGTCGACGGCTCGTTGGTGCTGACATCCGACGAGGTCCTCGACCTCGAGGCGCTACCCGCGTCGGTGGCGGTCATCGGTGGCGGAGCCATCGGCTGCGAGTTCGCCTCGCTCTTCGCCGATCTGGGGTGCAAGGTCACGGTGCTCGAGGCACTGCCCGCCATCCTCTCCACCTGCGACGAAGAGGTGGCCAAGGCCGTCGGTCGCTCCTTCCGGAAGCGGGGCATCGACGTCAAAGTCGGTACCCGGCTGGAGGGTCACACACCCGACCCCTCGGGCCAGGGGACCGTGGTCGCCTACAACGACGGGGAGAAGCTGGCGGTCGACGCGGTGTTGGTGTCGGTGGGGCGCCGCCCCTACACCGGAGGCCTCCTCGCCGAGGGGACCGGTGTCGAGATCGACGATCGCGGCTTCGTCGTGGCCGACTCCTACATGCGCACCTCGGCGGACGGGGTCTGGGCGGTGGGAGACCTGGTTGCCGGAACCCCGCAGCTGGCCCACGTCGGGTTCGCCGAGGGGATCCTGGTGATCAAAGCGATCCTCGGCGAGCCGGCCATGCCCGTCGACTACGACCGGGCTCCCTGGGCCATCTACTGCCACCCCGAGGTGGCCTTCGCCGGGCTCACCGAGGCGGCCGCCCGACAGGCCGGCTTCGACGTGGTGGTGAAGAAGGACCCCTTCGGGGGGAACAGTCGGGCCCGCATCATCGGGGACACCGAGGGCCTGGTCAAGGTGGTGGCCGAGCGGCGGCCGGACGGAAGCGCGGGCCGGATCCTCGGGGTGCACATGGTCGGCCCCTGGGTCACCGAGCAGCTCGGATCGGGGTACCTGGCCGTCAACTGGGAGGCCACCGCCGACGAGGTGGCCCAGTTCATTCAACCCCATCCGTCGCTGTCCGAGGCATTCGGCGAGACGGTGTTGGCCCTGACCGGAAGGGGGCTCCACGTTGGCTGACGTGACCATGCCCCAGCTCGGGGAGACGGTGACCGAGGGGACCATCACCAAGTGGTACAAGGCGGTCGGCGATCAGGTCGCCCGGGACGAACCGCTGTTCGAGGTGTCGACCGACAAGGTCGACTCCGAGGTGCCGTCACCGGCCGAAGGTGTGCTCACCGAGATCCTGGTGCCGGAGGGGGACACCGTGGACGTGGGGGTCAAGCTGGCCGTCATCGGCGGTGAGGCGTCGCCCAACGGAGACGCCCCACCGGCCGCCACCGCGCCGGCGCCTGAGCCGATCCCCTCGCCCACCCCGTCACCGGCTGAAGCCCCACCTCCGCTGGCCCCGCCTCCGGCCGCCGAGCCGGCACCGGGGGGTGACGGCGCCAGCGCCCCCGCCGCGGTGGACGGCCGGCCGATCGAGGTGGCGCCTTCGGGCGGGGCCCGGGAGCGAGCGTCCGGGGCACCCCTCGGCGAGCCGGGCGGGCTCGTGCTGTCACCGGTGGTCAGGCGTCTCCTGAACGAGCACGACATCGACCCCTCCTCGGTGCCGGGGACGGGCCTCGGTGGCCGTATCACCCGTGCCGACGTCGAGGCCCTGGTCGGCACGGCCGACGCCTCGCCGCCGGCTGCGCCCGCCGCCCGCCCGGCGGTCGTGCCGAGCATCGCCGAACGGCAAGCGCCGGACGAGGCCCGTCCTGCCTCGTCCCCCCTCCCGGCCGCGGCCCGCGCCGTGGACAGCGCCCCGACGTCCGGGCCGGACGAGGACGAGGTGATCCCCTTCACCAACATCCGCAGGCGCACCGCCGAGCACATGGTCCGCTCCAAGGCCACCTCCGCCCACACCCTCATGGCCAAGGAGATCGACTACGAACGGGTCGAGCAGGTGCGGCGGGCCTTCGGCGAACGCTTCCGGTCCGAGGAGGGCTTCTCCCTCAGCTACCTGCCCTTCGCCGCCCGAGCCGCGGTGGAAGCACTCGAGGACTTCCCCCACCTCAACTCGTCGGTCGGGGAGGACGCCCTCATCGTCCACCGGAACGTCAACCTGGGTATCGCCGTCGATCTCGACAACGAAGGCCTCATCGTCCCGGTGGTGCACAACGCCGAGGAGCTCAACCTGCGTGGGATGGCGCGGCGCATCCGCGATGTCGCCGAACGGGCCCGGACCAAGCGACTCAATCTCGACGACATCAGCGGGGGCACGTTCTCCATCACCAACGCCGGGCCGTTCGGCACGCTGCTCACCGGTGCCATCATCAACCAGCCGCAGGTGGCCATCCTGTCCACCGACGGGGTGAGCCGGAAGCCGGTGGTGGTCGAGCTGCCGGACGGATCGGAGTCGATCACCATCCATTCCATGGGCCTGGCCGCCCTGACCTTCGACCACCGGGCCGTCGACGGCGCCTATGTGGCGCGGTTCCTCTCCCGGATGTCGCAGATCCTCAACGATCGCGACTGGGCCGGCGAGCTGTAGGGCGGGCCGCGGTGGCATCACCGGCGCGGTTGGCCGACAGCCGATGAGAGTCCGGTGGTTGGGCCGGGTGCCCTACCACGAGGCATGGGCCGTCCAGCGGGCGCTCAGCCGCCGCTCCACGGCCGACTACCTCCTGCTGCTCGAGCATCCGCCCGTGTTCACGCTCGGGTCCAACGCCGACCCGGGCCATGTGCTGAGCGACCCCGCTTCGGTCGGGGCCGAGCTCGTCAGGGTGGACCGGGGCGGCGACGTCACCTACCACGGCCCCGGCCAGCTCATCGGCTATCCCCTGGTGACCGTGGGGCCCGGTCCGCATCGCGGACCGGAGCACGTGCGCCGGGTCGAGCAGGTGGTCATCGATACCCTGGTGGCCCTGGGAGCCCCCGCGTCCGCCGTAGGGAGGCTCGAGGGCTACCCCGGGGTATGGGTCGGGCTCGACCAAGCCGGACGGGCGGGCTCGCCGGGGCCGAGGAAGATCGCCGCCATCGGTGTGCGGACCTCGAAAGGGCGCACCACCCACGGGTTCGCGCTCAACGTCCATACCGATCTGGCCATGTTCGACCACATCGTCCCCTGCGGCATCGCCGACAAGCCGGTGACCTCGATGGCCGGCGAGGGTTGGGGGGTCCCCATGGCGAGCGTGGTCGACGCCGTCATCGTCGCCGCCGAGGCGCAGTGGGGACGAGCCGACGAGGTGCAGCGGGTCACGGACCCGGTCGGAGCCGGGCCCGGGGCGGTCGGGGCGGTCGGACCGGTCGCACCGGTCGCCGTGGGGTTCGGCCGCACGGGCGAACGCCCCCTCGAACGCCGGCTCCGGCGCTCGGGGGTCGACCCGGGCGCCGGTCTGTCCGTGCGCGTCCGCAAGCCCCCGTGGCTGCGGGTCAAGGCGCGCATGGGCGAGGGATTCCTCGACCTCCGCCACGACCTCCGCCGGCTCGACCTCGTCACGGTGTGCGAGGAGGCCGGCTGCCCGAACATCTACGAGTGCTGGTCGGACGGGACGGCCACCTTCATGATCAACGGCTCGCGCTGCACGCGGGCCTGTGGCTTCTGCCAGGTCGACACCGGCCGTCCCCTCCCGCTCGACGCGGACGAGCCCGAACGGGTGGCCGAAGCCGTGGCGCGGATGGGCCTGGCCCACGCCGTGGTCACCTGTGTGGCCCGTGACGACCTCGACGACGGCGGTGCCGGCGCGTTTGCCGACACCATCCGGGCCATCCGCCACCTCGCCCCGGACACGCAGGTCGAAGTGCTCATCTCGGACTGCAAGGGGGACGAAGGGTCGCTGCAGACGGTCTTCGCCGCCCGTCCCGACGTCCTCAACCACAACATCGAGACGGTGGCGCGCCTCCAGCGGGCGGTCCGGCCGTCGGCCGGCTACGCCCGCAGCCTCGGCGTGTTGGCCCGGGCGGCCGATTCCGGCCTCACCACCAAGTCGGGACTCATCGTCGGGATGGGTGAGCATGAGGACGAGGTCCTCGCCACGTTGGCCGACCTGCGAGGGGTCGGGGTCGAGATCGTGACCATCGGCCAGTACCTGCGTCCCAGCACCCAGCACCTTCCCGTGGCCCGCTGGTGGAGCCCGGGGGAGTTCGCCACCCTCGGGGAGGCCGGCATGGCCATGGGGTTCGCTCACGTGCAGTCGTCCCCGCTGACCCGGTCGAGCTACCACGCCCGCCAGGCCGCCGAGGCGTCGGGGGCGTCGGGGGCGTCGACGGAGAGGCCGGCATCGACCCTCGTCGCCAGCCGGTGATGGTTCGGGCGGGTGAGCTGTCCGCCGCCGCCCGATCGTCGCGGGTGGGCCGCCTCGAGCGCGTGCGCCGGCGCATGGACGATCTCGGGGTGGACGCCCTGCTGCTCTCCCACGGAGCCGACCTGCCTTGGTTGACCGGATACCGGGCCATGCCGCTCGAGCGCCTGACCATGCTGGTCCTCCCCAGGGTGGGCGAGCCGACCCTGGTGGTGCCGGCGCTCGAGGCACCGAGGGTGCCCGAGGCCGGTGACCTGTTCGCCGTCG
Source organism: uncultured Acidimicrobiales bacterium (assembly GCA_963710495.1). GTDB lineage: Bacteria > Actinomycetota > Acidimicrobiia > Acidimicrobiales > RAAP-2 > Bog-756. The sequence continues at coordinate 558,576 of CAVQAI010000007.1, read as the reverse complement.
TGCCCTGGACGGACGACCAGGATCCCATCGAGCTGGTCGCGTCGGCGCTGACCGGGGAGGCGGGCGCCGGCGGCGCCCGGTGCTGCGCCGTCTCCGACCGCGCCTGGGCCACCACCGTGCTCGACCTCCAGCGTCGGCTCCCGTCGGTTCGATGGATGGCCGCCTCGGGGGTGACCTCCCCGGTCCGGGCGGTCAAGGACGCCGGCGAGCTCGCCGCCCTCCGGGCGGCCGGTGCCGCCGCCGACCGGGTGGCCGTCCGCCTGCAAGAAGGCGCGATTCCCCTCGTCGGGCGGACCGAGGCCGAGGTGTCGTCTCGCATCGCCTCGATGCTCATCGCCGAAGGCCACCAACAGGTCAACTTCGCCATCGTGGGCAGCGGGCCCAATGGGGCCAGCCCCCACCACGAGGCCGGCCCACGGGTGATCGGGCCGTCCGAGACGGTGGTGTGCGACTTCGGCGGCAGCTACTCGCTCGACGGCGACGTGGGGTACTGCTCGGACATCACCCGCACCGTGGTGACCGGTCCACCCCCGGCGCGGGTCGCCGAGTGCTACGAGGTGCTGCTGGTCGCCCAGCAGGCCGCGGTCGAGGCGGCCCGAGCCGGTGTGGCCGCCGAGCAGGTCGACCACGTGGCCCGGGCCATCATCGCCGCGGCCGGGCTCGGTGCGAACTTCTTCCATCGCACCGGCCACGGCATCGGGATCGAGGAGCACGAGGATCCCTACCTGGTGGTCGGGAACGGCCAGGCGCTCCAGCCGGGCAATGCCTTCTCGGTGGAGCCCGGCATCTACCTGCCCGGCCAATTCGGGATGCGGCTCGAGGACATCGTCGTCATCGCCGATGACGGCAGTCCCCAACCGGTCAACTCGGCCGACCACGAGCTCATCGTGGTCGACGCCTAGCGGCGCCGGGGAGGAACCGGCGTGGATCTCGGGATCGCCGGGCGGGCGGCGCTGGTGGTGGCCGGTTCGCGCGGCCTCGGTCGCGCCTCGGCCGAAGCGCTGGCCGGTGAAGGGGTCCGGGTGATGCTGTCCTCCCGCCATGCGTCCGCCCTGGCCGAGGTGGGCGGGTCCCTCCGGGCCGCCGGTGCCGAGGTGGAGACCTGGCCGGCCGACATCACCGAGCCCGAGGCCCCCAGCCGGCTGGTGGAGGCCACGGTGGCGGCGTTCGGGTCGATCGACGTGGTGGTGGCCAATGCCGGTGGGCCACCCGCCGGCCGGTCCCTCGAGGTGGACGACGCCATGCTCGGGGCGGCCCTCAACGCCAATTTCCTGTCGGCCGCACGACTGGTGCGTGCCGCCGTGCCGCACATGCGCGAGCGGGGCTGGGGCCGGATCTGCTGCATCGCCTCCTACTCGGTGGTCCAGCCGGTGCCGGGCCTGGCCCTGTCCAACGCGGCCCGGACGGCCTTGCGCTCCTGGGCCAAGACAGCTGCCCAGGACCTGGCCGGAGAGGGGAGCGGCATCACCTTGAACCTCATCTGTCCGGGACCCCACGCTACCGACCGCATGCGCGAGCTGGGGGGTTCGGGCCCGATGGGGGACCCGGCCGACTTCGGGACCCTGGTCGCCGTCCTCTGCTCCGAGCAGGCCGGCTTCGTCAACGGGGCGGCGCTGGTCGTCGACGGCGGGGCGACCCTGGCCCTGTAGCGGTCCGGCGGCGAACCGGTTCAAGGCGGGGATGGGCCCGACCCGTCACCACCCTGTGCCACCATCGTGGGGTGCGGGTCCGTCGTAGCTTCGCCTTCGTCGACGTCAAGGGCTTCACCGCCCTCACCGAGCATGACGGGGACGAGCGCGCCGTCGAGGTGCTGACCGCATTTCGCTCCCTCCTGCGGGGTATCTGTGCCCGGCGGAGCGTGCGTATCGCCAAGTGGCTGGGCGACGGCGCCATGCTGGTCTGTGTCGAGATCGGGCCCCTGCTCGAGGCGATCATCGAGCTCCACCACATTGCGTACGAGACGTCCGGCCGGGTGGCCGATGTGTCGATCCGGTCGGGCATCACCTCGGGCGACGTCATCCTGATGGAAGGTGACGACTACATCGGGCACTGCGTGAACGTGGCCGCCCGGCTGTCCGATCTGGCCGAGGGGGGTGAGGCGCTGGCCGACCCCTCGGTGATGGCCGCGCTGCCCCGGTGGGGCCGCGCCCTCGAGTACCGGGACATCACCTTGCGAGGCGTGGAGAAGCCGATCCGGGTGGCCAGGATCGGCATGACCATCCCCGGGGCGGACAGCCGGCTCGATCCCATCTGCGGCCTTCCCCTGTCGGAGGCGACGGCCGAGGAGCGCGCCGTGGACGGGAAGGGAGGCTCGGTCTGGTTCTGTTCGTCCAGCTGCCTCGACACCTGGCAGCGCCGGCCGCCCCCACCACTGGCCGCCACGGGAGCGACCGAGCCGGATCCGGCCCGCGCCGCCGGGTAGCCGGCCACGCTCAGGCCACGAAGTACTTGGCCTGGGGGTGGTGGCAGATGATGGCCGTCGTCGACTGCTCCGGGTGGAGCTGGAACCCCTCGCTCACCTCGACGCCGATCCGGTCGGCGCCCAGCACGTCGACCACCTTGGCGTTGTCCTCGAGGTCGGGGCAGGCCGGGTAGCCCCACGAGTACCGCCCGCCCCGGTACTGCTGGCGGAACAGGCCGGTCAGGGTGGGGCCGTCCTCGTCGGCGAAGCCGAGCTCCTCGCGGATGCGCAGGTGCCAGTACTCGGCCAGCGCCTCGGCCATCTCGACCCCGAGCCCGTGGAGGTACAGGTACTGCTGGTACTCGTCGCCGCCGAACAGCCGGGCCGTCTCCTCGGAGACCCGCGGTCCCATGGTGACCACCTGGAAGCTGGCCCAGTCGGGCTCACCCGAGTCGACGGATCGGAAGAAGTCGCTGATGCACAGCCATGGCGTTTCGGTCTGGCGGGGGAAGGTGAAACGGGTGGCCTCGCCCGTGCGGCTCTCGTCCTCGAAGAGGACCAGGTCGTCGCCGTCGGCATTGGCGGCAAAGTGTCCCCAGGCCACCTGGGGCACCAGCAGCTGCTCGGCCTTGGCTCTCGACAGTTGATCGCGCAGCACGGTGCGGACCCGCTCCTTGAAGGCCGCATCGTCCTCACCATCCTCGGGACGGAACCCCCACTGGTTGCGGAAGAGCGCGGTCTCGTTGAGGTAGGCGGCGATGTCGTCCAGAGCCATGCCCTTGGCCACCCGGCTGCCGAGGAACGGGGGCTTGAACACCGGGTTGTCGGTGGCCACCTCGGGTGACCGCGGGGGCAGGTGCTCGCCCCGGGCCACCGCCTCGGCGGCCGCTTGGCGGCGCAACTCGCTGCGGCGCGGACCGAGGTCACGGCCCCCGAGGGTGGTGCCGAACTCGGGGTCGTCCTCCCCGCTGCGGGTCAGCTCGACCAGCCGGTCCATGGTGCGCAGTCCCTCGAAGGCGTCCTTCCCGTAGAACAGGCGACCCTGGTAGACCTGGCGGAGATCGCGCTCGACGTAGGTGCGGGTCAAGGCGGCGCCGCCCAGGATGACCGGGATGTGGGCGAGCCCCCGCCGGTTGAGCTCCTCGAGGTTGTCGCGCATGATGAGCGTCGACTTGACCAGCAGGCCGCTCATCCCGATGGCGTCGGCGCCGGACTCCTCGAGGGCGGCCACCATGTCGGTGATGCCCACCTTGATGCCCAGGTTCTTCACCGTGTACCCGTTGTTGGTGAGGATGATGTCGACCAGGTTCTTCCCGATGTCGTGTACGTCACCCTTGACCGTGGCCAGCACCATCGTGCCCTTCCCGCCCTGGTCCGCCTTCTCCATGTGCGGCTCGAGGTAGGCGACCGCGGTCTTCATGGTCTCGGCCGAGCCCAGCACGAACGGCAGCTGCATCTCGCCGCTGGCGAACAGTTCGCCCACCGTCTTCATCCCGGCCAGCAGGAAGTCGTTGATGATCTCGAGCGGGGTGAGCCCGTCGGCCATGGCCCGATCGAGATCGGCCTCGATCCCGTTGCGGTCCCCGTCGACGATCCGGTGCTCCAGCCACTGCTCGACCGTCCAACCCGAGCGGTCCTCCTGGGCCACAGCACTGGAGGCGGTGGCGCCCTCGAAGATGGAGAGCAGCTCGGTCAGAGGGTCGTAGCCGTCGTGGCGGCGGTCGTAGACGAGGTCGAGGCAGACCTCCCGGGCCCGCTCGTCGATCTTCGACAGCGGCAGGATCTTCGATGCGTGCACGATGGCCGCGTCCAGCCCCGCCTCGACGCACTCGTGCAGGAAGACCGAGTTGAGGACCTGCCGGGCGGCCGGGTTCAACCCGAAGGAGACGTTGGACAGACCCAGCACGGTGTAGACGCCGGGCAACTCCGCCTTGATCCGCCGGATCCCCTCGATGGTCTCGATGCCGTCCCGACGGCTCTCTTCCATCCCGGTGGACAGGGGAAGGGCCAGGGGGTCGAACAGGAGGTCCTCGGGACGCAGCCCGTACCGTTGGATGGCGATGTCGTGGATGGCCCGGGCCGACCGCACCTTCCAGTCGGCCGTGCGGGCCTGGCCCTCGGTGTCGATGCACGTACAGATGACGGCGGCGCCGAATTCCTTGGCCAGGGTGAGGAAGGAGTCGAGGCGGGTGCCCGGGTCGTCCCCCTCTTCGAGGTTGACCGAGTTGATGACCGCCCGACCCCCGATCCACGAGAGCGCCGTCTCGACCACCGGCGCCTCGGTGGAGTCGACCACCAGCGGCACCGTCGACTGGGTGGCGAAGCGCGAGGCCACCTGCTCCATGTCGGCCACCCCGTCGGCCCCGGTGTAGTCCACGCATACGTCGATGAGGTGGGCGCCTTCCTTGACCTGCTCCCGGGCCATGGCCACGCAGGTGTCCCAGTCGCCGGCGAGCATGGCCTCGCGGAATTTCTTCGAGCCGTTGGCGTTGGTGCGCTCGCCGATCACCAGGAACGACGTGTCCTGTTCGAAGGGCACCTGGGTGTAGATGGAGGCCGCCCCGGGCTCGGGCACCGGGCGACGGGCGCCGGGTGCGAGATCGGCGCACGACTCCACGACGGCGGCCAGGTGGGCCGGCGTGGTGCCGCAGCACCCGCCGATCACCGAGACCCCGAGCTCGCCGACGAACTGGGCATGGAACTCGGCCAGCTGCCCCGGGGTGAGGTCGTAGTGCATGGCCCCGTCGACGACCGAGGGGAGCCCGGCGTTGGGCAGGCACGACACCGGGGTGGCGGCGTGGGCCGTGAGGTGGTGCAGTGGCTCGAACATCTCGGCCGGGCCGGTGGCGCAGTTGAGCCCAATGACGTCGACGTCCATCGCCTCGAGGGCGCACAGGGCGGCGCCGATCTCGGTTCCGGGAAGCATGGTGCCGGTCAGCTCGATGGTCACCTGCGCCTGGATGGGCAGGCGGCGGCCGGCGGCCCGCATGGCCCGGCGGGCGGCGTTGATGGCCGCCTTGGCCTGGAGCAGGTCGAAGACGGTCTCCACCAGGATGAGGTCCACCCCGCCCTCGATGAGGGCGGCCACCTGTTCCTCGTAGGCCCGCCGCAGGTCGGCGTAGGGGATCTGGCCGAGGGTCGGGAACTTCGTCCCGGGGCCGATGCTGCCCGCCACCCAGCGGGGCCGCTCGGCGGTGGAGAACTGGCGTGCCGCCTCCCCGGCCAGGTTGGCGGCGGCCAGGTTGAGCTCCCGGACCCGTTCGGCTTGCCCGTATTCGGCCAGCACCGGGCCGAAGGCCCCGAAGGTGTCGGTCTCCACCACGTCGCATCCCACTTCGAGGAAGGACCGGTGGACCCGGTCGACGACGTCGGGCCGGGTGACCACCAGCAGCTCGTTGCACCCTTCGAGCTCGGCGCCCCCGAAGTCGTCGGCGGTGAGCCCGGCCAGCTGCAGGCTGGTGCCCATCGCACCGTCGAAGACGACCACCCGCTCCGAGGCCGCCTTCAGGTATGCCGAGGAAGTGTCGTGGGCCATGGGCCCTCCAGGCTACCGGGACCATCCGCACCCGTCCGTCAGCCGTCGGCGGCCACCGCCGGGGGGCGGAACGCCCCGTGTCGTTTAGCATCAGCGGCGGTGAGCCCGTGCTGAAGATCTATACGAAGACCGGCGACGACGGCACCACCGGCCTCCTGTTCGGCGGACGGGTGCCCAAGGACTCGATCGTCATGCACATCAACGGGACCTGCGACGAGGCCCAGGCGGCCATGGGCCTGGCCCGGGCCGAGACCGAGCCCGGCTCGGAGCTCGACATCCTCCTCACCGGCTTGGAGCGGGACCTGTACGTCCTCATGGCCGAAGTGGCCACCGATCCCTCGAACCGGTCCAAGTTGAAGCCGGGGTCGACGCGGGTGACCTCGCAGATGGTCGAGGCCGTCGAAGCGCACATCGACGACCTCATCGACCGGATCGAGATGCCCACCGAGTTCGTCGTGCCCGGAGCCAACCGGGCCTCGGCCGCCCTCGACCTGGCCCGCACCGTGGTGCGCCGGGCCGAACGGCTGGTGGTGTCGTCCCCCCTGGCCGGCTCGCTGGTCGCCACCTATCTCAACCGGCTCTCGGACCTGTTGTGGGCCATGGCCCGTTTCGCCGAGGGGGACGAGCACCTGCTGGCCCGGGGCGCCCCCCGTCGGGGGGGAGCCCGGTCGTGAGGGTGCTGACCCGGGCGGGTGGGCAGCTCCCGGCCGAAGTCGAGGTGGTCGGGTTGCCCGTGCACGAAGCCGAGGGCGGCCCCGTGCCCGGCATCCCCGCCGAGCGGGCGACCGCGGTTCCCGGGCTGCCGAGCGAGCTCGATCCCGACTGGTGCCGACGCCACCGTTTCGAAGGCAAGGTGGGCCAAGTCCTGGCCCATGGCTCGGGCCACCCGGAGCTGGTGCTGGTGGGCATGGGCCGGGCGGCCGAGCTCGAAGGGGATCGGGGGCTCGAGTTGGCGCGCCGCGCCGCCGCCGCCTTCGTCCGGGCCGTCGGCCGGGCCGACGGGGCGGCCTGGGTGCTGCCGGCCGGCACCGGTCTCGGGGTGACCGACCTGGCCGCCGCCACCGCCGAGGGGGCAGTGCTCGGCTCGTACCACTACGACGCGTACCGCACGGGGGAGAGCCGAGGACAGCTGGAGACCCTGGTCGTGGTGGGTGGATCGCCCGAGGACGCATCGACGTTGGAGGAGGGGGCCGGGCGGGGCGCCCGCCTGGCCGAATCGGTCAACCTGGCCCGCGACCTGGTCAACGAGCCACCCAGCTCGCTGACTCCCGAGGCCTTCGCCGAGCGCATGCTGACCCGGTTCGCCGACGTCCCCGAGCTCTCGATCGAGGTCTGGGACGAGGAGCGGATCGGCCGGGAGCGCCTCGGTGGCCTGCTCGGGGTGGCCCGGGGGTCGGTGCAGCCGCCCCGGTTGGTCAAGGTCGACTACCGCCCGCCCGACCCCATCGGAGGGGACGGGCGGGTGCCCCATGTGGCCCTGGTCGGCAAAGGGATCACCTTCGACTCCGGTGGCCTCTCGCTCAAGACGGCCGGTGGCATGGAGACGATGAAGACCGACATGGGTGGGGCGGCGGCCGTGCTGGCCGCCGTGGATGCCGCCGCCGCCCTCGGGGCGCGCCTGCGCATCACGGCGGTGACGCCGCTCACCGAGAACATGCCGAGCGGTTCGGCGACCAAGCCGGGCGACGTCCTGACCGCCCGCAACGGCAAGACCATCGAGGTGCTCAACACCGATGCCGAGGGCCGGCTGGTCCTGGCCGACGGCCTCTCCCTCGCCGCCGAGGCCGGCCCGGACGCCATCGTGGACCTCGCCACCCTCACCGGGGCGGCCGTCGTGGCCCTGGGCAAGGACATCGCCGCCCTGCTCGGGAACGACGACACCCTGATGGCCGAAGTGGAGGCGGCCGCCGAACGCGCCGGCGAAGCCGTCTGGCGCCTGCCCCTGCCCGAGGACTACCGCAGTCACATCGACTCCGAGGTCGCCGACATGCGCAACATCGGGCGCCCCGGTCAGGCCGGCACCATCGCCGCCGCCATGCTGCTGCGCGAGTTCGTGGGCACCGTCCCATGGGCCCACCTCGACATCGCCGGGCCGTCCCGAGCCGAGGAGAACAGCCGTTACTTGACCAAGGGGGGTACGGGGTTCGGCGTCCGGACACTCGTGAGCCTGGTCGCTTCGGAGTCATTCGCCCGCGTCCTGACCGGTCTGCGGTCGATGCGGTCCGGGTAGCGACCGCCTGGGCGGTCCGACCCGTCCCGGGTTGCCACCCGCCGTCCCGGCCGGGGCCTGGGGTACGGTCGTCAGGTGAGGATCGCGGTGCTCGGAGCCGGTTCCTGGGGGACCACGGTGGCGTCCCTGGTGGCGCCCCGGCATCCCACGACGTTGTGGGCGCGCGACCCCGAGGTGGCCAAGGCGGTCAACACCGACCACGCCAACCCCGCCTACCTGCCGGGCTTCACGCTGGCTGCCGGGCTGTCGGCCACCACCGATCTCGCCGAGGCCGTGGCCGGCGCCGACTTGGTGGTGCTGGGCGTTCCGACCTCGGGCTTCCGCAACGTCCTCGAGCAGGCCTCGGCCCACCTGAGGCCCTGGGTCCCGGTGATCAGCCTGTCCAAGGGGCTCGAGCGCGGCTCGCACCTGAGGATGACCCAGGTCATCAAAGAGGTCGTTCCCGGCCATCCGGTCGCCGCCCTCACCGGACCGAACATCGCCCACGAGATCATGTCCGGCAAAGCGGCTGCCGCCGTCATCGCCACCGAGGACCTCGAGGTGGCCGGGGCCATCCAGAAGGTCTTCACCCGTGGCGTGTTCCGGGTCTACCTCAACCACGATGTCATCGGTTGCGAGATGGGCGGCGCCCTGAAGAACGTCATCGCCATCGCCGCCGGCATCGGTGAGGGGCTGGGCGTGGGCGACAACACCCGGGCCGCGGTCATGTCCAGGGGGCTGGCCGAGCTCACCCGGCTCGGGATGGCCATGGGTGCCCAGCCGACCACGTTCGCCGGCTTGGCCGGGATGGGTGATCTCATCGCCACGTGCATGAGCCCGCACAGCCGGAACCGGGCCGTCGGGGAGCAACTGGGCAAGGGCCGCCGGCTCGACGACATCCTCTCCGAGATGCACATGGTGGCCGAAGGGGTGAAGACGGCCACCGTGGCCCTGGAGCTGGCGGAGCGCCATGGGTTGGACCTGCCCATCTGCACGGTGATCGACCGGGTGGTGCAGGGGCAGATCGAGCCGGCCGACGCCTACTGGGGGCTCACGCCGGCGGGGCACGAGAACGAGCCCGGCTGAGCGTCCTCGATCGTGTTCTCGACTCCCGGCCGGGTCGTCGTGTCTTCCCGATCCTTCCGGGTTGCTGGGCGCGACCTTCACCGGGCGCAGGGGGCACCTAGGACGTTTTGCCAACCAGCGCGTTGCATTTGTCGCTCCGCAGGCTCTGTATCAATGAAGCACACTGGGTATCAATGAAGCCCACTGGGTATCAATGAAGCACGCTGGCCAGGGTGCCCTTGATCAGCTCGAACCTCTCCTGGAAGACCTCCGCTCAGTCTCCGGACTTGTTGAGAAGAGGCGAGGGATCTTCTATCGCCGCTCCAAGGCGTTTCTGCACTTTCACGAGGATCCCTCGGGCCTCTATGCCGACGTGCGGGTGGGAGAAGACTTTGAGCGCTACCGAGTCGAGAGCGTTCAAGAGCGCTCTGCCTTGCTGGCCGTAGTCCAATCAGCCGCGTACCTGGAGCCCGACTCCAACCGCTGACCGGGCCGAGAGCCCGGCGTACTGGGGCCTGCTCCGGCTCCGACATGTTCTCGGACGACGAGAAGAATCACTACGACCATGACAATGGCGATACCTATCATCTCGACCCGCATCCAGAGCGGAAACAGGCCCGGGATCGCGGCTTCGATGACGTTCACCAGAAGCAAGACCGCCGCGATGATCCCGACCGCGAGGAGCGCACGGAGCTACCGGCCCGCGCCGCCCTCATCCGCAGCGAAAGTACTACTGCGAATGCGGCCACGATCACCGCATGTGTCCACGCATCCCGTGAGGCCAAACGGGGCGCGGTTGCGGACAAGACCCCCAATGCAGCGACCGTGCCCACAACGATCGCAACGTGGGCGCCTACGGCGAGGGCCATGGTTCGCAGTCGGTCGCGTCCGTGGTCGTTTTCCGGGATGTTGACCATATGGCACCTCCTTCACGATCCAGATCGGGGAACCGTTTGTCCTTCCCAAGATGACTGCCTTGCAAACGGGCCCACCCCCCGGGGGATCGTCCCGCGTCAAGACGGTCTGTCTGGCCTCCTGTAACGCACCGGACGAAATCAGGCGCAGGCAGGCCTGGAGCCGGTATCAGCGCTACCGAACCCTCCCGCCTATCACCTCGGACCGAGCGGGAATTCCGGTTACCGGAGGTCCTTTGGCTGTCGGAACGATCCCCGAAGCGGATTACCTGATTGAGACTTCTTGGCAGACGTCGACCCGTTCGCAGTCGGCCGTGTACTGGCCCGTGGGTTTATCACCACCCCCAGCGCCTGCCTCACCGGGTGAGAAGGGGGAGCGACAACCCCTAGCGGACACAGCCGTTCGGGGGCACGCCGGTTCGGGTCCCACCTCGGCTGGATCCGCCATTCGGGAGAACCGACGACGGTCCACCACCACCACCACCACATTACCACCGGTGCCTCGAGCGGCGGCGAAGGCCACGGCCGGGTGGAATCCCCACTCGCCCAACTGCCGCTCGACCTCGAGGCGGTCGCGGCCGGCGCCGGCCAGGCCGGCGGCCAAGCGTGCCGCCCGGCGACGCATCTGCTCGGGCTCGGGGAGGCGCTGTTCGGTGAGCCACCGCCGGTGACTGGCCTGAAGCGGTTCGGGCAGCCGGACCAGGTGTCGGAGGGGGAGCGGCGGGATGCGGGTCCGCACGGCCAGCGCGCCCGGCCCGTAGGGACGGGCCAGCTCGAAGGTGCAAAGGCGCTGCAAGGCCCGCCGAAACGGGGAGTTCTTGCCCATGCGCTGGCCGAGGCCGAGGCAGCGGGCCGTCTCGGCCAGGTCGACGTCGAACCCGTCACGCCGGACGTCGAGGCCGTAGGCGAGGCGGCGGAGTAACCAGGTCGTGGATGGACCGATGATGCCGAGCCAGTACAGCTCGACGTAGCGGGAGCATGGATGCACGCCGTGCGGGTCCGCCAGCGGGTCCACCCACGGGACGATGCGCAGCACTGTGCCCTCGGCCAGTGACTGGCGTGGTCGCGGTCGGTCGGTCGATGACGGGGGCGTGCTGGTCTGGGACACGGGCTCTCCTCGCGAAGGGTGCGGTGCAAATGGGCGAGGGCATCGTGGGGGAGGGACCTCGCCCGAGACCTGGCGTACGACCTTGCCGGTCGCGTGAACCCCTAGGAGGCACTGCCGTCAGCGATGTGCCGGCCGGCCGCTGACGATGGAGCGGCACGGTCCGGGCCACGGGACTCCGAGCATGCGTCCACGGCCGGTGACGACAGCCCAATTACGCTGCACATCCACACCGGCGATTGGAGCACCAGTGGATGGAGGGCGGCCAACATCCGGCGGTGGGGACGACCCGGCGACCGGATCGGGTCCCGACGCCACCCCGCCAACTCCACCGCCGGTTCCACCGTCGCAAGGGGACGGACCGACCCCACCGGCGCCGAACGGCGGCTCTTCTCACCGGCTGGTCATCGGTGCGGTCGTCGTCGCTCTCGTCCTCGGGGCGATCGCGCTCACCGTCGTGCTCGTCACTTCGGGCACCGACGATCCGCTCGCCCCGGGAACCGGCCACGCCACGATCAGGTGGACGTCGGTGAGCGGGAACGGAGAACCGCCCCAGCCATTCGGCGGCACCATCGACGGCTTGCCGGTTTCGGGGCTGGCCGTCGTGGACTCGTCGGCCCTCCGGGGCGCCCTGGTAGCGCCGGGCTCGGCATCATCGTTCGTCCACATCTTCGAGTACACCGGGACCTTCGACGGCGAGCAGTTCAGGCTCGGGCTCTCCTTCCAGTTTTCGTTTCCGGCCGGACCCTCCCGGCCTCCCACCACCCAGGTCGCCAGGGTGCGAGGCACCTACGGGCACCGGGCGGTAAACGTCGTACTCGTCGCACCCGTCTCCGCGCCGAAGTCGGTCTCCTTCCACGGCACCATCGGCGAGGTGCGGGTGTCGGGGACGTTCACCAGGCCGACGAGGAACGGCGCGACCAACACCGCGACGGCCACGTGCACCCTGACCCGGTGACCGACCGGCGCCCGGTGATCGCCCTCGTCCCGTCGGGCCGGGGCCGGTTGCACCGGAGCGATCAGGGGATCGTCCGCCCCCAGCCGCCCCGGTGCACGCTCGCCGCCAAGGTCCGCCGGGGGCGCCCGGCCGACGACGAAGGCCGGTCGGGTTGGCGCGGCTCGCCGAGCAGCACGGCGCCCAGCCAACGGTGGTGGGACGGGATCCCGAGCACGGTGGCCAAGTCCTCCTCGCCGCGGAAGTTCCCGAGGAAAGCGGCCCCCAGGCCGAGGTCGGTGGCGCCGAGGAGCAGAGCCATGGTGGCGAAGGCCGTGTCCACCAGCCAGTAGGGCACCGGCCAGGCCAGATCCGGGCCGTCGCCGCCCGCCTTGTCCGGCTCCCGGTACCGGGCCGCATAGGCCTCGGGATCGGCGTAGGGAAGGATGACGACCGGGGCGCGGGCCAGTCCCTCGAACCGGCTCGAGCGCGCCCGCCAGGCCGGGTCGGTGGTGGCGCCCCAGTAGAGCGCGGTCTGTTCGGGCCCCTCCAGGACGACGAAGTCCCGGCCCTGGGTGTTGCCGGCCGACGGCGCCCGCAGCGCACCCTCGAGCAGTTGGTCGACGACCCCCGAGGCCAGTGGTCGGTCGGAGAAGTTCCTGGACATGCGACGCCGCCGCAGTGCCTCGGTCACCTCCACGGTGCCTCCATCGGCGCACCCTACCGCCGGCCGGACCGCCGGGAATGTTGACCCGACTGGTAGTGTTTTACCTGCTACGCAGCACCGGAGGACCGCACCGGGCGGTTCTGTCGCCGGTCGAGAAGGAATCGTGATCGTTATGCCCTCCTTCAGGGAGATGCTGGCCGAGGCCAAGGCGGCCATACGCCAGGTCGAGCCGGGCGAGGCCGCCCAGGAGATTGCCGATGGCGACGCCGTCGTGCTCGACGTCCGCGAGCCGGACGAGTACGAGCAGGGCGCACTGCCCGGGGCGCTCCACATCCCGAGGGGCACCCTCGAGACCTCGGTCGAAGGTCGCATCCCGGACAAGTCGGCCCACGTGCTCATCTACTGCGCGGCGGGCACCCGCTCCGCCTTCGCCGCCAAGACCCTCCAGGAACTCGGCTATGGAGATGTCGCCTCGGTCATCGGTGGTTTCAACCGCTGGAAGGACGAGGGTCGTACCTGGGTCACGCCGCAGGCGCTCACCCCCGAGCAGCGCAACCGGTACCAGCGCCACCTGCTGCTACCCGAGGTCGGGGAGACCGGTCAGCTCGAGCTGCTCGGTTCGAAGGTGCTGTTGCTGGGCGCGGGCGGGCTCGGCTCGCCGGCCGCGCTGTACCTGGCCGCCGCCGGCGTAGGGACGATCGGCATCATCGACATGGACGTCGTCGACGCCTCCAACCTGCAGCGCCAGATCCTCCACAACGTCGACCGGCTGGGCGAGCGGAAGGTCGACTCGGCCAAGAAGACACTCACCTCGCTCAACCCCGACGTCAACGTCGTGACCTACGATGTCCGCCTCGGAGCCGACAACGTCTTGGACATCATCGACGGGTACGACGTGATCGTGGACGGGACGGACAACTTCCCGACCCGCTACCTGGTGAACGATGCGTCGCTGCTGAAGCGGATCCCCGTCGTGCACGGATCGATCTTCCGGTTCGAGGGCCAGGCCACCGTGTTCAACCCCTACGAGGGGCCCTGCTACCGGTGCATGATCCCCGAGCCCCCGCCGGCCGAGCTGGCGCCGAGCTGTGCCGAAGCGGGCGTGCTCGGCGTGCTCCCCGGGATCATCGGGTCGATCCAGGCCATCGAAGCCATCAAGATCCTGCTGGGTATCGGCGAGACGCTGCAGGGCCGCCTGTTGGCCTACGACGCGCTGGAGGAGAGCTTTCGCACGTTCAAGGTGCACCGCGACCCACAGTGCCCGGCCTGCGGCCCCGAGGCCGGTGAGATCGTCATCGCCGAGTACGACGAGCTCTGCATGCCCCACGGGACGGTGCCGCCGGCCGACGCCTGACCGCCCCGCTGGGCTGGTCGGGCCGGACGCCCTAACCTGGGCCCATGGCATCACCGAAGGGCACCGCCGGTTCCGGACAGGGCCGGTTCACCGACTCGGGCATCGAGATCCGGCCCAGCTACGGCCCCGGTGACCTCGACGGCTGGGACCCGGGGCGCCAGCTCGGGGAGCCGGGCCGCTTCCCCTACACGCGGGGGATCCGGGAGGACATGTACCGGGGGCGTCTGTGGACCATGCGCCAGTACGCCGGGTTCGGCACCGCCGAGTCGACCAACGAGCGGTTCAAGTTCCTGCTGGGGGCGGGCCAGACCGGGTTGTCGTGCGCATTCGACCTACCGACCCAGATGGGGTTCGACTCCGACCATCCCCGGGCCGAGGGCGAGGTGGGCAAGGTGGGCGTGGCCATCGACTCGCTGGCCGACATGCGGCTCCTACTGGCCGAGCTCCCGCTCGACAAGGTCACCACCTCCATGACCATCAATGCCACGGCGGCCATCCTGCTCCTCTTCTACCAGCTGGTGGCCGAAGAAAACGGTGTGCACGCCGCCGACCTGGGGGGCACCATTCAGAACGACATCCTGAAGGAGTACGTGGCCCGGGGCACCTACATCTACCCACCCCGGCCGTCGATGCGGTTGGTCACCGACACCTTCTCCTACTGTGCCGAGCACCTCCCGGCGTGGAACACCATCTCCATCTCCGGCTACCACATCCGCGAGGCCGGATCGACCGCGGTGCAGGAGATCGCCTTCACCATCGCCAACGGCATCGCCTACGTCGAGGCCGCCCTGGCCGCCGGGCTGGACGTGGACGCCTTCGCCCCGCGCCTCAGCTTCTTCTGGAATGCCCACAACAACCTGTTCGAGGAAGTGGCCAAGTACCGGGCCTCCCGGCGGATGTGGGCCCGGATCATGACTGAGCGCTTCCACGCCCGGGACGAGCGCTCGGCCCTGCTGCGCTTCCACACCCAGACCGGGGGGTCGACGCTCACCGCCCAGCAGCCCGAGAACAACATCGCCCGGGTGACGATCCAGGCCCTGGCGGCGGCGCTCGGCGGAACCCAGAGCCTGCACACCAACGGGTTCGACGAGGCACTCGGGCTGCCCACCGAGCGGGCGGCCAAGGTCGCCCTGCGCACCCAACAGATCGTCGGCTACGAGTCGGGCATCGCCGACACGGTCGACCCTCTGGCCGGCTCGTGGTTCGTCGAGTCGCTCACCGACGAGGTGGAACGGGGGGCGTGGGAGTACCTGGAGCGGATCGACGCAATGGGCGGTGCAGTTGACGCCATCGAGGCCCAGTACATGCAACAGGAGATCGAGCAGGCCGCCTACGCCTATGCCAAGGCCATTGACGCCGAGGAGAAGGTCATCGTCGGGGTCAACCGGTTCGTCGACGACCATGCCGAGCCGAGCGAGGTCTTCCCCATCGACCCGGCCCTGCAGCGGGCCCAGGTGGACCGGTTGCGCTCGGTGCGGGCCGAGCGGGACCAGGCCGCCGTCGACGCCGCCCTGGCCGATGTGGAGACGGCCGCCCGGGGTACGCAGAACCTGCTCGTGCCGATGAAGTTGGCCCTCTCCCGCATGGCCACCCTGGGCGAGGTGTCAGACGTGCTGCGCGGCGTCTTCGGGGAGTTCCACCCGGCCGGGTAGGCCGCTCACGATCGGTCGTCCAGCACGGCGAAGCCGCAGTTGTAGCCGGGAACGAAGGTGACGCCCGGCCCGCCGTGGCATCCCGCGCCGCACAGGTACAGGCCCTTGACGGGGTTGGGGAGGTCGGCCCACCCCCGGGGGCCGGGCCGGAACGGTCCCATGAATTCGGGCTGGAGGAGCCCGTGGGTGAAGTCGCCGCCGGTGCAGCCGAACATCCGCTCATAGGTGTAGGCCGGGTAGTTGAACTGTCGATCGATGAGGTCGGGGAAGTTCGGGGCGTGGGCCGTGATCCTGGCCACGATCCGCCTCGCCATCTCGTCGCGCTGCCTCACCTGCTCCTCGTGGGTGGCGCCGACCGGGAGGTAGAAGAAGAAGCTGCTCGCCGCGTGCTTCCCGGGTGGGGCCAGGTCGGGCTCCCGGAGGGTGGGGATGGCCAGGTTCCCCGAGGGTGACTTCGGGACCGAGCCCCGGACGCAGCCTTCGTAGTCGGCCTGCATCTGCTCGGCGGTCCCGAAGAAGGTGACGTTCTGGCGGAGGCTCCCGTGGTTCAGGACCTCGTACGGTCCGGCGTACTCGGGCAGCCCGTTGAGGGCGAAGTGGATCTGGAAGTACGCGGCCCGGTGGTCGATGGCCTGCACCCGCCGGGCGAAGGCGTCGGGCAGTTGGTCCCGGTCGATCAGGCGGGTGAAGGTGGCGGTAGGGTCGAGGTTCGAGACGACCACCGGGGCGGTGACCGTCTCGTGGTCGTCATCCCGGAGCTGCACGCCGGTCACCCGCCCCCCGGACACGGAAATCCGTTCCACCCGGGCATGGCGCCGGAGCTCCCCGCCATGGCCCTCGAAGATGCCGACCAGGTGGTCGGACATGGTGCCGATCCCGCCCCGGACCTTGGACATCGTGGCTTCGTTGGGTGAGGCCAGGGCGAAGGCCAGGCACAAGGCGCTGCCCGGTGTCCACGGTCCCCGAAACGTCGAGTTCACCGCCAGGAAGGCGAGCATGCTCCGCAGCTGGCCGTGTTTCCGCACATCGGGCAGGAAGCGGTCCACCACGTCCATCACGCTTCCGAACAGCGCCGTGCGGACGGCCTCGCGCTCGGCTTCGTTGGCGGCACAGGCGAACATCTGGTCGACCGACCGGGGTGGCCGACGCACCTCGAACCGTCCGAGGGCCCGGGCCGGGGCGTCGGCCCAGGCGGCGATCTCCGCCATGCCCAACACGGCCTCTGCCCCCACCGCGTCGGTCAGGTGCCCGAGCAGGCGTTCGGGATCGCTGTAGAGGAGGAGCGGCGCCTGACCCTCTGCTCCGATGCTGGCCGACTGGACCTCGGGCTCGTAGATGGGGCAGGTGTCGAATCCGAGGTCCGCGAAGATCTCGTCGGGGATCGGGAATTGGATGGACCCGGCCAGTTCGAACCGGAAGCCCTCCGAGAGCTCGGTGGTCGTGGCCATGCCGCCGATGAAGTGGTTCTTCTCGAGGCAGAGCACCCGCATGCCGCCACGGGCCATGACCGCCGCCGCGGTGAGGCCGTTGTGGCCGGCACCGATGACGATGGCGTCGTAGTCACTCACCCGCCGGCCGCCGGTCCAGCAGCCGCGTGCGCAGCGGCCCCTCCTCGGCAGCGTCGATGGCCGTCCACGCCATGGCCACCGCACCGTCGCGCAATGCGCTGTCGGCCGAAGGGGTGACGCAGGCGGCGGCGAACTCGGGCTGGTGGTTGACCGACCCCGCCGCGTCGATGGCCACCAGCGGGTGGATGGTCGGGACGGCCAGCGAGACGTTGCCCATATCGGTCGAGAGGGTCGGTCGGGGCGAACCCTCGGCGTCGAAGTGGCGCCCGAGGGCTTCGGCGTTCTGGCGGTAGCGCTCCAGAAGCCCGGGATCGCTCTCCAAGTGGGAGTAGGCAGGGGCCAGGTCGACGCGATCGAACCCGCTCCCGGTGGCCAGCGCCCCGGCCTCGAAGCAGGCCATGACTCGCGGCTCGAGGACCTCGAGCCGATCGAGCGTCGTCGAGCGGCACATGAACCGCCCGGTCACCGAGTCCGGAATGACGTTGGCCGCCCGGCCCCCGTCGATCACGACGCCGTGCACTTGGTCGCCGGGCCGGAGCTGCTGGCGGAGCAGGCCGATGGCCACCTGGGAGACGACCATGGCATCGCCGGCATTGACCCCTTCCCAGGGGGCGGCCGAGGCGTGCGCGGTCTTCCCGCTGAAGCGAACGTCGAAATGGGAGACGGCCAGACAGCTCCCTTCCAGCCGATCCGACGGCCAGGGGTGGATCATCATGGCCGCGTGGACGTCGTCGAAGACACCCGCCTCCAACATGGTGATCTTGCCGCCCCCGCCCTCCTCGGCCGGCGAGCCCAGCACTCGCACGGTGAGGCCCAGCTCGTCGGCCACCCGGGCCAACCCCAGGCCGGCCCCGACCGCCGAGGCGGCGATGATGTTGTGGCCGCAGGCGTGTCCGATGCCGGGCAGGGCGTCGTACTCGGCGCACACCGCCACCACCATGGGTCCGGAGCCGACTTCAGCGCTGAACGCGGTGGGCAGGCCGGCCGTGCCGGTGGTGACGGCGAACCCGTCCTCGGCCAACAGATGGGCCGTCCACCGACAAGCCTGCTCCTCCTCGAACGCCACCTCGGGGTGGGCGTGGATGGCCCGGCTCAGGCGGACGAGCCCGTCGAGGCCGTCATCGATGGCCTGGCGGGCTGCTTCCTTCGGTGCGGTCTCCCGGCGCGGGGTGTGCTCGGCCATCGGCCCCCATCCCCCGGCTACTCGATGACGGCGAGGACGTCGCCGGGCCCGACCGAGGCTCCGGCCTCGACCAGGACCTCCTTCACCGTGCCGGCCTTCTCGGCGTTGACGTTGTTCTCCATCTTCATGGCCTCGAGGACACAGATGGTCTGCCCCACCTCGACCGTGTCGCCCACGGCCACGAGCACCTTGACGATGGTGCCCTGCATGGGGACGGCCACCGTCCCCGATCCCGCCCCTGAGGCGGCGGCCTTCGGACGCTTCGGGACGGCACCGCGGGCCGAGGCGGCACCACTCCCACCGGCCACCACCACGGCGTCGCCGAGGTCGGGGACCCAGAGCTTGACCCCGTACCGACGCCCGCCCACCTCGGCGGTGACGGTGCGCAGCACGGTCGGCGGCTCGTCGGTTCCGGCCGGCACCGGGGCCGGCGCATCCGACCCGGGTGCCACCAGCCCGCTGAGGTCCAGGGAGTGCTCGACCCAGTTGGTGGAATGCAGGCCGGCCACGAAGTCGGGGTGGGTGAGGATGGCCACATCGGCCGGGAGGGTCGTGGCCGGTCCCTCGATGACCATCTCGTCGATGGCCCGCAGCATCCGCCGGCGGGCCGCCTCGCGGTCACGGCCCCAGACCACCAGCTTGGCCACCAAGTTGTCGTAGAACTGGCTGACCGTGTCGCCGGCCTCGTAGCCGGCGTCGAGCCGGACCCCGGGCCCACCCGGTGGCACCAGGCGCGTGATCGTTCCCGGCGACGGGGTGAACGCTCCGCCCGCCGGGTTCTCGGCGTTGATCCGGACCTCGATGGCGTGGCCGTTCCGGGCGATGTCGTCCTGGCCGAACCCGAGGGGCTCCCCCGAGGCCACCCGCAGCTGCCATTCGACGAGATCGAGACCGGTCACCAGCTCGGTCACGGGGTGCTCGACCTGGAGCCGGGTGTTCATCTCGAGGAAGTAGAACTCACCGTCCTGGTAGAGGAACTCGACGGTGCCGGCGTTGATGTAGCCGCAGGCCTGCGCCACCCGGACCGAGGCCTCGCCCATGGCCCGACGGACGTCGTCGGGGAAGAGCGGCGCCGGGCTCTCCTCGATCAGCTTCTGGTGGCGGCGCTGGGACGAGCAGTCGCGCTCGCCCAACCACAGGGTGTTGCCGTGGGTGTCGGCGAGGACCTGCATCTCGACATGGCGCGGCCAGGCCAGGTAGCGCTCCACGTAGCACTCGTTTCGACCGAAGTAGGCGGCCGACTCCCGCTGGGCCGACTCCAGTGCCTCGGCGGCCTCGCCCGGGGCGCCGACCACCTTCATGCCGCGGCCGCCGCCGCCGAAGGCGGCCTTGATGGCGACGGGCCAACCGAATTCCTCGCCGAAGGCGATGACCTCGTCGGCCGAGCGCAGCACCTCCGTACGCCCCGGCACGCCGGCAACGCCGGCCCGCTCGGCGGCATGGCGCGAGCTGATCTTGTCGCCCATGACGTCGATGGCCTCGGGGGGCGGGCCGATGAAGATCACGCCGAGCTCGGTGATGGCTCGGGCGAAGTCCGTGTTCTCGGAGAAGAACCCGTAGCCGGGGTGGACCGAATCGGCGCCGCTGCGGTCGATGACCGACAGGATGGCCTCGGTGTTCAGGTAGCTCTCGGCCGCCGTCTGACCACCGAGGGGATAGGCCTCGTCCGCCAGCCGGACGTGGAGGGCGTCCCGGTCGAGCTCGGAGTAGACGGCGACCGTGGCCACACCCATCTCGCGACAGGTCCGGATCACCCGGACCGCGATCTCCCCCCGGTTGGCGATGAGGACCTTCTTGAGCACGCTGCGCCTTTCGAGATCGGTGACTGGACGCGGCAGTATCACCGCGCCGGGGCCGTACAACACTGTCACGGGCCGTAGGGTGTCTGCCATGTCGGGCACCCGGTTCACCGACATCCGGCACTTCGACTCGGTGGATTCGACGAATCGGTATCTCCTGGTCGAGGCGCGTGTTCAGGGGTGCCCGAGGGAGTGGTGGCGGTGGCCGAATTCCAGACGGCCGGCCGGGGCCGGCTCGGCCGGCGCTGGGAGGCGCCGCCCGGGTCGAACCTGTTGGTCTCGGTCTTGCTCCGGCCGGCGCTGCGTCCCGAGCAGCAGCACCTGGCGGCCGCCGCCCTGGCCCTGGCCGCGGCCGACGCCTCCGAGGGCGTGGCCGGGGTGCCCCTCGCCGTCAAGTGGCCCAACGACCTGCTCGGCCCCGACGGCAGGAAGGTGGCCGGCGTCCTGGCCGAGGCCGACGTGGGCGGCGGGCCGGTGACGGTCGGTCCGCCCCCGGCCGTGGTCGTCGGGATCGGGATCAACGTGAACTGGCCGGCCTCCGACGACGACCTCCCGGCGGACCTCGTCGGGGCGGCCGGCTCGCTGCGCCAGCTGGCCGGCTCGCCCGTGGACCGCGGCCGGCTGCTGGCGGCCCTGCTCGAGGCGCTCGAGCCACGGGTCGAGGACCTCGCCACTCCGGCGGGCCGGGCCCGTCAGGCCGAAGCGCTGCGAACGAGGTGCACCACGCTCGGGGCCGACGTCGTGGTCGAGCTGGCCGACGCCCGGTTCGAGGGCCGGGCGGTCGACCTCACGCCCGATGGGCACCTCGTGGTGGAGACGGCGGGTGCCCGCCGGACGGTGGTGGCCGGCGACGTCGTCCATCTCCGGTCCGGAGCTGGGGGATCCCCCGCTCCGGGGTCTCGTCCGGGCCGCCTGTAGGCTTTCCCGGCTATGCGACTGCTCGTGACCGGCGGGGCCGGCTTCATCGGATCCAACTTCGTGCGGTACTGGGTCGACCGCCACTCCGATGATGCGGTCGTCGCCTACGACGTCCTCACCTACGCCGGCAACCGGCCCAACCTGTCCGATGTCGAGGACCGGATCGAGTTCGTCCAGGGAGACATCGGCGATCTCGACACCGTGGCCAAGACGCTCGACGCCCACCAGGTCGACGTGATCGTCAACTTCGCCGCCGAATCGCACAACAGCTTGGCCATCCTCGACCCGGCCCGGTTCTTCCGCACCAACGTGCTCGGGACCCAGGCCCTGGCCGAGGCGGCCCGCCGCCATGGCGTGGTGCGCTTCCACCACATCTCGACCTGTGAGGTCTACGGGGACCTGCCCCTCGACTCCGACGAGGTGTTCACCGAGGAGACCCCCTATCGTCCGCGGACCCCCTACAACGCCTCGAAGGCGGGAGGGGACCATGCCGTGCGGGCCTACGTGGAGACCTATGGCCTGCCGGCCACCATCACCAACTGCTGCAACAACTACGGGCCGTTCCAGTTCCCCGAGAAGGTGATCCCGCTGTTCACCGCACGGGCCCTCGACGACCAGCCGTTGCCCCTCTACGCGTCGACCCAGAACCGCCGCGAATGGCTGCACGTCGACGATCATTGCCGGGCCATCGAGCTGGTGCTCCAGCACGGTGAGGTCGGTGAGACCTACAACGTCGGCAGCGGCGTCGAGGCCAGTATCGAGGAGATCGCCGACGCGGTGCTGGCCGCCACCGGCAAGCCCGCCTCCTTGAAGGAGATCGTGCCGGACCGTCCGAGCCACGACCGGCGCTACCTCCTCGATTCGTCGAAGATCCGCAGCGCCCTCGGTTGGGAGCCCACCGTGCCTTTCGCACAGGGCCTCGCCGACACCGTGGCCTGGTACGGCTCGCACCGGAGCTGGTGGGAACCGCTGCGCGACCGGGCACCGATCGTCGAAGGGGCCTGGTCCCCGCCCGACGCCGTGTCCGGCCCGCCGACGCGGCGGTGACCGCCGCGGTGCGGGTCCTCGTCACCGGCGGCGACGGCCAGCTCGGGCGGGACCTGCGTGACGTCATGGCCGGCCGGGTGCCCGACGGGGGAGCCGGCCCGGACGGCCAACCGGCGGCGGCCATCCTCCCGCCGGTGAGCGAAGGCGCCTTCGACGTCCTGTCGACCGACATCGACACCCTGGACGTGGCCGACCGGTCGGCGGTCCGCGCCGCCATGGATGGATTCCGGCCCGACCTCGTGCTCCACGGCGGGGCCTTCACCGCGGTGGACGCCTGCGAGTCGGACATCGACACCGCCTTCGCCGTCAATGCCCTCGGCACCCGCAACGTCGCCGAGGCGGCCGTGGGCGTGGGTGCCCATCTGGTCTACGTCTCCACCGACTATGTCTTCGACGGGACCGCCCCCCGGCCCTACGACGAATGGGACGCACCGAGCCCGCAGTCGGTCTACGGAAGGAGCAAGCTCGGCGGCGAGATCGAGGTCCGTGGCATCGGCGCGGCGTCGGCCACCATCGTGCGCACGGCCTGGGTGAGCGGCGCCCACGGGGCGAACATGGTCAAGACGGTGCTCCGGCTGGCGGCGGGCAACCCTGCCGGACCGCTCCGGTTCGTCGACGACCAGCGCGGCTGTCCGACGTTCACCGCCGACCTGTCCCGGGCCATCGTCCGCCTGGCCCTCGACCGTCGCCCGGGGACCTTCCACGTGACCAACCAGGGGGAGACGACCTGGTACGGCTTCGCCCGGGCCACCCTGGCCGCCGCCGGCCTCGAGCCGGGAGTGGTCGAGCCCATCGCCACCTCCGAACTCGACCCGCCCCGGCCGGCCCCGAGGCCGGCGAACTCGAGGCTCGACAACGCCGCCCTCCGACTGTCGGGCCTCCCGTTGCTCCCGGCATGGTCCGACGCGTTGGAGCGGTTGGTGCGCTCCCTTCCCCGGCCGGACTGAAAGCCCGCCTTTCGTCGGCCCCGGGGCGCCTCGGCCTGCGCCGGCGACCGGCGGTCGCAACGGATCGGATCGCCCTGCCCTGCCGCGACTGCGCGCGACGCTTCAGGACGGACGAGAATGAGCCGACAGGAAGGGGCGCCGGACGCTCGACGATGGGACCGCCGATGACGAGGCCACCGATAGCCAGGCCAGTGTTGACAGAGGACATGCAGTGATGCCGCAGAGCTCGGGGTTGTCCGGGGGTCACCGCCGCCCCTCCGGCCGTCGGGTGCCGCCTTCGGGCGGACCGGTCGAGGCCTCCTTCGGCCATGGCGGCGCCACCGTGCGTGTCCTTCCTCACGGGCGGGGCCACACCGTCGCCGTGGTGGGGATGGGCTATGTGGGCCTGCCGACGGCCGCCACGCTCGCCCACCTCGGCCACAAGGTGACGTGCGGCGATTCCGACGAGGCCAAGATCGCCCTGCTGGAGCAAGGCCGCGTGCCCATCGTGGAGGACCATCTCGAAGAGGTGGTGCGCGAAGGCCAGGCGTCGGGCCGCCTGCGGTTCGTGGTCGGCGCCAAGGAGGCCGTCGAGGGGGCCGAGTTCGTGTTCCTGTGCGTGCCCACCCCGCAGGCTCCGGACGGCTCGGCCGATCTCAGTTACGTGGAGGCGGTGGCCAAGGAGATCGCCCCGGCGCTGATGCCGGGGACGGTGATCGTGAACAAGTCGACGGTCCCGGTGGGGTCGACGCTGGTCGTCGACCGGGTGCTCGGTCGCCACGACATCTCGGTCGTCTCCAATCCCGAGTTCCTCCGCGAAGGCACGGCCGTGGGCGACAGCCTCCATCCCGAGCGCATCGTGGTCGGAGCCGACGACCAGTCGGCGGCGGCGAAGGTGGGCGAGCTGTTCGCCGGCACGCACGCGCCGCTGCTCATCACCGACGCGGCCACCGCCGAGACGATCAAGTACGCGGCCAATGCCTTTTTGGCCACCAAGCTGAGCTTCGTCAACGCGGTGGCGGGACTGTGCGAGGCGGTCGGGGCCGACGTCCGGGACGTGATCCTCGGACTGGGCTACGACAAGCGCATCGGGTTCGAGTACCTGCGCCCAGGGCCGGGCTGGGGCGGCAGCTGCCTGCCCAAGGACACCCGGGCGCTGGTCCAGATCGCCGACCAGGCGGGCTACGACTTCTCGTTCCTCAGGGGGGCCATCGCCACCAACGAGGAGCAGTTCGCCCGTGTGGTGGACAAGGTCACCGCCGCGGTCGGCGGCCATCTGGAGGGAGCGGTGGTCGCGGCGTGGGGCCTCGCCTTCAAGGCGGGCACGGACGACCTGCGCAACTCGCCGGCCGTGGAGGTGGTGCGCCGCCTGGTGGACGGGGGCGCCATCGTCCAGGCGTTCGACCCCACCATCTCGGTGCCCGAGGACCACTCCTCGGCGCCGGTCGAGGAGCTCGCCGGGCTGGCGCCCGACGGCGAGGGCCTGAGCTTGGTCACCTCGGTGCGCGCCTTCCCCGACGCCTATGCCGCCTGTGAGCGGGCCACGGCCGTGGTGGTGCTCACCGAGTGGGACGAGTTCCGGTGGCTCGATTTCGCCCGAGTCAAGGTGGCGATGGCGTCGCCGGTGGTGGTGGACGCCCGCAATCTCCTCGACCCGTCCCAGCTCCGCCGGATCGGTTTCGAGTACACGGGTATCGGCCGTCGGTGAGCCGGCGGATGGTGGTGCTGGGGGGCGGAGGGTTCCTCGGCTCGCACCTGTGCGACGCCTTGGTCGCCCGCGGGGACCGGGTGGTCTGCGTCGACGACTTCTCGACCGGGCGCCGGGCCAACGTCGCCCATCTGCAGGACGATCCGGCGTTCACGCTGGTCGAGGCCGACATCACCGAGTCGATCCCCGTCGAGGGCGAAGTGGCCGGAGTCTTCAACCTGGCCAGCCCGGCCTCGCCCCCGGACTACCTGGCCCGCCCGCTTGAGACCCTGGCGGTGGGGAGCGAGGGCACCCGCCACGGGCTCGAGCTGGCCGGCACCACCGGGGCGCGCTTCCTGTTGGCCTCCACCAGCGAGGTCTACGGCGATCCCGAGGTGCATCCCCAGCCCGAGGCCTACTGGGGACACGTGAACCCGGTCGGTCCCCGCAGCGTCTACGACGAGGCCAAGCGCTTCGCCGAGGCGCTGACCATGGCCCACGCCCGGACCCGTGGGACCGACGTGGCCGTCGCCAGGATCTTCAACACCTATGGTCCCCGGCTCCGGCCCGACGACGGCCGGGTGGTGTCCAATTTCCTCCTGCAGGCCATGCGGGGGGAGCCGCTGACCGTCTACGGCGACGGCCGCCAGACACGGAGCCTCTGCTATGTGGAGGACGAAGTCCGGGGGCTGCTCGCCCTGTTCGACTCGGCGCTCACCGGCCCGGTGAACATCGGCAACCCCGACGAGCACACCGTGCTCGAGCTGGCCCACACGGTGGTCGATCTGCTCGGCTCCTCCTCGCCGATCGTGCACCGTCCCCTCCCGACCGACGATCCCACCCGACGCCGCCCGGACATCTCGGTGGCCCGGGCCGAGCTGGGTTGGGAGCCGACCACCGAGCTACGCGACGGCCTCACCGCCACGGCCGCCTTCCTGGGCGGTGAGGACCGGGCGGCCGAGCGGCCCGGCACCGGCGGCGTCGCTGTCGCCACGACCTCCACCCCCGGCCCCGCCCGGGACGCCGACACGGGGGGGAGCGGGCAGGGCCCCGACCGGGCTGGCCAACGAGGAGCCCGGGCCCGTGGCTGACACCGGCGGCCGGCCGACGCCGGACGAGGGCGGGGTGCCGCACTACGCACTGCTGTCGGTGATCGTCCCGGTCTACAACGAACGCTCGACAGTGGCCGAGCTGTTACGCCGGGTGCGAAGCGTCGAGCTCCCACTGGACGTCGAGGTGATCGCGGTCGACGACGGCTCGTCCGACGGGACGGAGAAGATCCTCGGCGCCCTCGGGGACTCCACGGTCCGGGTCATCAGCCATGGTGCCAACCGGGGCAAGGGCGCCGCCGTCCGGTCCGGGCTGGAGGCGGCGCGCGGCGACCTCGTGATCATCCAGGACGCCGACCTGGAGTACGACCCGGCGGACTGGCCCAGGCTCCTCGACCCCGTTCTCCGGGGCAAGGCCCGAGTCGTCTACGGCAGCCGGTTCACCGGTGAGCGCAAGAACATGCTGCCGCTGCACTGGGTGGGCAACCGCTTCCTGTCCCTGGTGACCAACCTGCTCTATTCATCGACGCTGTCGGACATGGAGTGCGGCTACAAGCTGTTCGACCGGAGGGCGATCGAGGGGATCACCATCGAGTCGGACCGGTTCGAGTTCGAGCCCGAGATCACCGCCAAGGTGCTGCGGCGCGGTCACCGGATCTATGAGGTGCCGATCTCCTATGCCGGCCGGGAACCGGACGAGGGGAAGAAGGTCACCTGGCGCGACGGGTTCGGTGCGCTCCGGACGCTCGTGCACTACCGGTTCACCCGGGCCGAACCGTGAACGGTCGCGCCGCCCGGCGCGACAAGGCGGACGCGGGACGGGACCCGGCTCACGGCGCTCGGAGCGGTGACGTGGCCGCCGTCGTGGTCGCCTACGAGTCGGGATCGTCCCTCACCGGCTGCGTCGAGGCCCTGCTCCGGGAGCACCCGGCCGAGGTGGTGGTGGTGGACAACGGTTCGCGCGACGGGTCGGTCGAGGATCTCCGGCTGAGGGTCCCCGGGGTGGCCGTCATCGAACCGGGCGCCAACCTAGGGTACGGGGCGGCGGCCAACCGCGGTGCCGCCGCCACCTCCGCCCCGAACGTGCTGGTGTGCAACTCCGATCTCGAGGTGGGCCCGGGCGCCATCGCCGCCCTGGGCCGGGCCCTGGAGCAGCAACCGGGTTGGGGCGCCGTCGGACCGCTGATCCGCGACGCATCGGGCCGGCGCTACCCGTCGGCCCGCCGGTTCCCCTCGCACCTCGACGCCGCCGGGCACGCCCTGTTCGGTCTCTTCGTCCCCGACAACCCCTTTACGCGGGCCTACCACCAGGCCGAGCTGGCCGGGAGCGCCGAGACCCGCGAGGTCGACTGGCTGTCGGGGGCCTGCCTGCTCCTCCGGCGGCGGGCCTTCGAGGAGGTCGGTGGCTTCGACGAGTCGTACTTCATGTACGCCGAGGACGTCGACCTGTGCTGGCGCCTGGCCCGGGCCGGGTGGGCGGTCGCCTACGTCCCGGGGGCGGAGGTGACCCATCTCCAGGGCGTCTCGACCGAGGCGCATCCCTACCGGATGATCCTCGAGCACCACCGCTCGCTGCTCCGATTCGCCACCCGGTCGTCGGCCGGGTGGCGCAAGCTGTTGCTGCCGCTGGTGGCGCTGGGGCTCGGGGCCCGCGCCCTCCTCGCCGTCGTGGCCCGGCTCATGCACCGGTGACCGCCTCCGGAGTGCTCGACGGCAGGCTGTAGGGTGTCGTCCGGTCTATGCCGAGCAGCTCGACGGGAAAATGGGTGCAACGCGCCGCCACCACCGGCGGAGGACGGACCTATCGCGGCCAGATGCCGGTCAACTGGTACGCCAGCCTGATCATCATCTGCGTCGTCGGCTTGCTGCTCATCGGGTTCAGCCGCTACCAGCGGACCCACCAGACGGCGTCGTCGTCCGGCCCGCCGACGACCCAGCAGCAGTGGTTCGCCGCCCTCGGCATCGACATCTGCGGCAAGGTCCAGCCGGACCTTCCGGCCAGCACCAACACGGCAAAGACCGGTCTCATCGCCAACGGGAACGGGGTGCTGACCATCGGCCCGAAGAACAGCTCGGAGTCAGGGGGCAATGCCACGCTCGGCAAGTTCGTCTCCGGTTACAAGGGTCTCGAGCTCAGCTCGTCGACTCTGCAGTACCCGGGGCAGACGCTCATGACCAACGGGGACGTCTGCCCGAAGGGCACGCCCCAGGCCGGAAAGCCTGGTGTGGTGATCGTGGAGAGCTGGCCCAATTTCAGCTCCAAGGGGAAGGGGACCCAGCCGAGCGGTGCCCCCCAGGACCTCAAGTTCGCCAACGGACAACTCATCACCATGGCCTTCGTCCCGGCCACGGTGGCGGTGCCCAAGCCCCCGGCGTCGGCCATCACCGACCTGATCAAGGCGGTAACGTCGGGCAGCGCGTCCCCGTCGACCACGACCCCCACGCTGACGCCGTCGACCACCGCTCCGACGACGACCACGCCATCGACCACGGCGACGACCGCGCCGACCGGCAAGTGAGG
Organism: uncultured Acidimicrobiales bacterium; assembly: GCA_963710495.1. Classification (GTDB taxonomy): domain Bacteria; phylum Actinomycetota; class Acidimicrobiia; order Acidimicrobiales; family RAAP-2; genus Bog-756. The sequence goes on along the minus strand of CAVQAI010000007.1, from coordinate 530,042 downwards.
GCGGTCGTCCTGGTGGGGGGCGAAGGCACGCGCCTGCGGCCGCTCACGCTGACCACGCCGAAGCAGATGCTCCCGATCGTCGAGGAGCCGATGATCGAGCGGGTCATCGGCCATCTGGCCGACCACGGGATCGACGACGCCGTGCTCTCGCTCGGCTACCGTCCCGATGCCTTCATCGACGCCTATCCCGACGGAACGATCGCCGGCGTAGGCCTGACCTACGCGGTGGAACCGACCCCGCTCGACACGGCCGGCGCCATCCGCTTCGCCGCCGGGCACGGCGGCATCGACGAGACCTTCGTGGTGGTGAACGGGGACGTGCTGACCGACGCCGACCTCACCGGGCTGGTGGAGTTCCACCGGTCCCGTGGGGCCGAGGGCAGCATCAGCTTGACGCCGGTCGAGGACCCGAGCGCGTTCGGCGTGGTCCCCACCGACGAATCGGGCCGGGTCGAGGCCTTCATCGAGAAGCCGTCCCGCGAAGAAGCGCCCACCAACCTGATCAACGCCGGGACGTACGTCTTCGAGCCCTCCGTCCTCGACCGCATTCCCGGTGAGCGCCCGGTATCGATCGAGCGCGAGACCTTCCCCGCCCTGGTGGCGGACGGCACCCTCTACGCCCTGGGTTCGGACGCCTACTGGCTCGACACCGGCACGCCCGACGCCTATCTGCGCGCCCACCAGGATCTCGTCCTCGGCCGGCGGCCCGGGCCGCCCGCCCCCGGGGCCGAGCTCGACCTCGCCCTCGGGCCCGGCGTCTGGCGCATCGGGGCGGTGGAGGTCCAGAGCTCGACCGTGGCCCGCTCGCTGCTCGGCCTGGGCTCGTCGGTGGCGGCCAACGCCGTCGTCGAGGAGTCGGTGGTCGGGGCCGGCGCCGTGGTCGAGGAGGGGGCGACGGTGACCGGCTCGGTCCTGCTTCCCGGGGCCCGGGTGGCGTCCCGGGCCACGGTGGAGCGATCGGTCGTCGGGCCGGACGCCATCGTGGGCCAGCGATGCGTGATCCACGGCGTGTCGGTGATCGGTGGCGGTGCGGTGACCGCCTCGGGGACGGTCATCGACGGCGAACGGGTGGCCGCGGGGGTCTGACCGATGCGCGCGCTGGTCACCGGCGGGGCCGGGTTCATCGGTTCGACCCTGGTCGACCGGCTGCTGGCCGAGGGGCATGCCGTCGACGTGGTCGACGACCTGTCGACCGGCTCGCTGGCCAACCTGACCGACGCCCGGACCAGCGCCGGCCACCAGCTGTCCGTCCACCAGATGGACGTGCGCTCGGCCGAGGTCGTCGAGCTCATGAAGCGGCGTCGACCCGAAGTCGTGTTCCACCTGGCCGCCCAAGCCGACGTGCGGGTGTCGGTGGCCGACCCGGTCTTCGACGCCGAGGTCAACCTCGTCGGCACCCTGCGGGTCCTCGAGGGAGCCCGAGCCTCAGCCGCCTCGCGGGTCGTCTTCGCCGCCAGCGGCGGCACCCTCTACGGCGAGCCCGATACCTCCGAGCTCCCCCTGAAGGAGTCGCTGCCCCAGCGGCCGTTGTCCCCCTACGGGGTGTCGAAGAAGGCGGCCATCGACTATCTGGTGGCCTACCGCGAGCTGCACGCCTTGGAGTTCTCGGCCCTGGCCCTGGGCAACGTGTACGGGCCCCGGCAGGATCCCCACGGCGAGGCCGGGGTGGTGGCCATCTTCGCCGAGCGCCTGGTGCACGGCCGATCGGTGACCATCTTCGGCGACGGGGAGCAGACCCGCGACTTCGTCTATGTGGACGACGTGGTGGATGCCTTCGTACGGGCCGCCACCCGGGGCGGCGGCCTGGTGTGCAACATCGGCACCGGCCGGGAGACCTCGGTCAACCAGCTCTACGCCGAGATGGCCCGCCAGGCCGGTCGGGAGCCGCAAGCCGACTACCAACCCCTGCGGCCGGGGGAGCTGGTCCGCAGCAGCCTGGACCCGAGCCGGGCCCGCATCCAGCTCGGCTGGTCCTCGTGGACGTCCCTGGGGGAGGGGACGTCGGCCGTGCTGGAGTTCATCGGTCGCCGGGATGGCGGCGGGGAGACCAGTCCCACGTAGTCCCCCCCAGGGTCAGCGGAACAGGTCCTCGGCCGGGTCCCGTACGATCTCGGCCGCCACCGAGGCCGTCCTGAGCCATCGGGGGTCGACACCGCGCACCACGGCGGCGGGGACACCCCGGTCCTTGCCCATGACCAGCTCGGCCGCGCCGGCCAGCTCGTCGGCCACGCAGACTTCGGTGACCTCCAGCCGACGGCCGTTGGCGTCGGCCGTCCCCCGCAGGTCGACGACCCCGGCGATGCCGGCGACGCCGATGGCCACGTCGGTCACCCCGTTGCGCCAGGGCCGGCCGAACGTGTCCGAGACGACCACCCCGACCGAGACCCCGTGCCGGTGCCGGAGGACGGCCCGGATGCGGCGGGCCGAGCGATCGGGATCGACCGGGAGCAGGGCGGCGGTCCCCTCGGCCACATTGGACAGGTCGACGCCGGCGTTGGCGCAGACGAACCCGTGGCGGGTCTCGGAGATGACCAGGTCGCCGCGTCGGCGGATCACCCGCACCGACTCGGCCGCCACGACCCGGTCCTTGGCCTCGGCGTCGCCGGCGTCCAGCGCCACCAGGCGGCCCTCGGCCTTGGACACGACCTTCTGGGTGACCACCAGGACGTCCCCCTCGGCGAGCCCCCCGCCTATGGCCGGGGGGGCCGTCGCCCCGGCCAGCAGGTCGCCCAAGTCGTCGCCGGGCAGCACCTCGCCCACGCCGGCCACCGGGTAGATGACGAGCCCGCCGGCGCCCGCCGACGGGGGGCCCGGGGCCGGCTCAGGCGAGGGCATCGAGGACCGCCCGGGCCACCTCGGCGGCCCGGTCCACGGACGACATGACGGTGGGGGCGACGATGCAGCGCACCCCCTCGGCCTCGACCGCGTCGGCCAACCCGGCGTCGGCTTCGTCGACCAGCAGCGTCCCCACCCACGAGGCGTACCAGCGGGCCACGCCGACGACCGACGATTCGAAGCCCATCTCCCGGAGGAGCCGGTCGGCCGGGCCCTTCAACGCGGCCCCGGCGATGATCGGTGAGACGCCGACCACCCGGTCACGTCGGCGTTCCACGCCGTCGGACACGCCCGCCACCGCCAGCAGGGGGTCGATCGAGACCACCGGGTTGGACGGGCACACCACGATGGTCTCGGCCTCGTCCAAGGACTCGAGCACGCCCGGCCCGGGCCGGGCCGCCTCGGATCCCTCGAAGCGGACCCGGGCCACGGGTACCTCGTGCCGGAGGCGGACGAAGTACTCCTGGAACCCGATCTCGGGCCCGTCGGCCAGCAGTACCCGCGTGCGGAGCGAATCGTCGGTGACCGGCAGCAGGCGAACGGCCACGCCGAACGAGCGGGCCAGCTCGGCGGTGACGGTGCCGAGGCCGGCGCCCTCGCCCAGCCGCTGGGTGCGGTAGCAGTGGGTGGCGAGGTCCCGGTCCCCGAGATTGAACCAGGTCACCCCCCCGAGCTCACGGAGGGACTCCATGACCCGCCAGGTCTCGCCGGCCAGACCCCACCCGGTGTCGGGGTTGATGGCGTCGGCCAGCGTGTACATCACGGTGTCGAGGTCCGGCGAGATGTGCAGTCCGTGCAGCACGGTGTCGTCGCCGGTGTTGACGATGGCGGTGACGTCGGAGGGCGGCACCACCTCGACCATCCCGCGCAGGAGCCGGGCGGCGCCGACGCCGCCGGCCAGGGCGGTGATCACCGGCGGGTGGACGGGGAGCGCCCGGCAGGGGTGGCCATGTGGGGCACGCTACCTGCCGGTCCCCGTGGCACGGCCCCGACCGGGCGGTGTGCAAGGCTCCCCCCTGTGGCCCCGGAGCGATCCGACACCCCCGACCCGGGCCGATTGTCGGTGGGGTTCGACGCCACTCCGCTGCTCGGGAGGCCGACGGGGATCGGCGCCTTCTGTGCCGGCGCTCTGGACGCACTGGCCGGGCGCACCGACGTGGACGTGTCGGCCTTCGCCATCAGCTGGCGTCGGCGGAAGTGGATCGAGCGGTTGGCGCCCCCGGGGGTCTCGACCGGTCAGCGGGCCATGCCGGCCCGCCCTCTGCACCGGGCCTGGGCGCACTCCCGTCTTCCACCCGTCGAATGGTTCATCGGCCACCGGGACGTGGTGCACGGACCGAACTTCGTGGTGCCGCCCACCCGGCGCGCCGCCCGGGTGCTCTCGGTGTGGGACCTGACAGTGGTGCTCTACCCCGAGCTCCGCGATCCGCACACCGCCGCCTACCCGAGCCTGATCCGGCGGGCCGTGGGCGAAGGGGCCTTCGTCCATGTCGCCTCCGGCTTCGTGGCTGAGCAGGTGGTCGCCGAGTTCTCCGTCGATCCGGACCGTGTCCGGCTGGTGCCCCTCGGGATCCCACCGCTCGGCCCACCCGACGGGACGGCGCCACCGGCCGGGCTCGACCTCCCCGAGGGATGCCATCGCTACGTGCTCGCCATCGGGACGGTCGAGCCCCGCAAGGACTACCCGCTACTCGTGTCCGCCTTCACCGCGGTCAGCGCCGCCCACCCCGATGTGGCCCTGGTCGTCGTGGGGAGTGACGGTTGGGGATCGGAGCGGTTCGCCGCCGCCGTCGAGGCGTCGCCGGCCCGGTCGCGCATCGTGCGGGCGGGCTACCTCGACGACCGGTCCCTCGGCGGGGTGCTGGCCGGGGCGTCGGTGCTGGCCTACCCCTCCCGCTACGAGGGGTTCGGGTTCCCGCCGCTGCAGGCCATGGCGGCCGGCGTGCCGGTGGTGGCCACGGCGGCCGGCGCCGTGCCCGAAGTGGTGGGGGACGGCGCCCGGTTGGTGGAGCCGGGCGACGGTGACGGCCTCGCCGGCGCCCTCGAATGGGTGCTGGCCGCCGGCTCGGACGTCGACGACCTCGTAGGCCGCGGCACCCGGCAGGCCGCCCGTTTCAGTTGGCGGGCCTGTGCCGAGGGTCTGGTCGGGCTGTACGCCGATGCCGCCGCCGACCGCACGACGGGCCGCCATCCGGCCGTGCCCGGCCGGCACGCCCCGCGTCCGGCGACATGAGCTCCGTCCGCCTGCTCATGATGGTCGAGCAGCTGCGCCGGGCGGCCCCCGGCGGCATCGGCACCTACATCGAAGGGCTGCTCGCCGGCCTGGGCCGGCTCGACCCGGCCGAGCGGCCCGACGTCGAGCTGGTGGCCGGCCGCGGTCCGGGCCGCGGCGACCCCGACCCCCTGCGGTCGCTCGGCTACCCGCTCCGGGGCTCGCGCCTGCCCGGGCCGGTCCTCACCCGCGCCTGGGACCGAGGGCTTCTCCGGGCGCCGGCCGGGTTCGACGTGGTCCACGCCACTTCGCTGTCGACGATGGAGGCCGGCCGGGCCGTGTTGGTGGCGACCGTGCACGATCTCCTGTGGCGGCGGGTGCCCGAGGCCTACCCGCCCCGCGGGCGGGCCTGGCACGAGGCGGCGCTCCGCCGGGCGCTCGATCGGGCCGATCGTTTCATCGTGCCTGCCGACGTGGTCGCCGAGGACCTGGCCGGGGCGGGCGCCCGCCGGGACGCCATCACCGTCATCCCCATGGGCTCGGACCATCTCCCCCCCCCGACCTCGCCGCGGCCGGCCGCCTGCTCGAGAGCATGGGGGTGACCGGGCCCTTCCTGCTGAGCGTGGGCACCCTCGAGCCGCGCAAGAACCAGACCCGCCTCGTCCAGGCCTACGGCCGCATCCGGGGCTCCCTCCCCGAACCGTGGCCCTTGGTGCTCGTCGGTCCCAGTGGATGGGGGGAGCGGGTGCGGCCCACGGCCGGCGTGGTGCTGGCCGGCCTCGTGGCGCCGGCCGAGCTGTCCGCCCTCTACGGCATGGCCCGCCTGCTCGCCTATGTCCCCTTCATCGAGGGCTTCGGCCTCCCCCCGGTCGAGGCGATGACCTTCGGGGCCCCGGTGGTGGCCAGCCGGGGGCTGCCGAGCACGGTCGGGGCCGCCCACGAGGTCGATCCGCACGCCGTCGAGTCGATCGCCGAGGCCCTGCTGGTGGTGGCCACCGACGACGTCGAGCGTTCCCGTCTCCAAGCGCTCGGGCTGGCCCGGGCGGCGGAGCTGACGTGGTCGGCCATGGCCCGCCGGCACGTGGCCGTATGGCAGGAGGCCGCCCACCCGGCGGCCCGGCTGCGCCATGGATGATCCCCGGCTCCGGCTCTCGCTCGACGTGACGGCCGTGCCCGACCGGCCCGTCGGTGTGGGCCGCTACGCCGCCGGACTGGCTGGCGCCCTCTCCGGGGTGGACGAGCTGGACCTCGTGCTGTTCGCCCGGCGGGACGATGCCCGGCGGTGGCGGGACGGCGCGGCCGGGGCGGAAATCGTGGCCACCGCCCCCCGTCCACGACCCCTCCGCCTGGTCTGGGAGCAGATTCGACTGCCGGGACTGCTGGCCGACCACAATGTGGCAGTCCACCACGGTCTGCACTACACCATGCCCGAGCGGTCGAAGGTGCCCACGGTGGTGACCGTTCACGACCTGAGCTTCTTCGAAGAGCCGGCCTGGCACGAGCGCTCCAAGGTCCGGTTCTTCCGCCGGGCCATCCGGGTGGCGGCCCGGCGGGCGGCGTCCGTGGTCTGCCCCAGCCGGATCACCGCCATGCAGCTCGGCCGGTGGTGCCGGGTCGACGCCCGGGTGTTCGTCGCCCACCACGGTGTCGACACCGGACGCTTCCGTCCCGACGAGCCCTCGGACGGGGCCGACGTCGCCCGGCTGGCGTCCATCGACCCGCGCCTCGGGGAGGGTCGACCGTTCCTCCTCTTCGTCGGCACCATCGAGCCCAGGAAGAACATCCCCGGCCTGGTGGAGGCGTTCGGCCGGGTGGCCCCACACCACGCCGACGCCCTGCTGGTCCTGGCCGGGGGAGCCGGCTGGGGGGCGGGCGACGTGGACCGGGCCGTCGCCCGGGCCGGCCTGGCCGCCCGGGTCGTGCGCACCGGGTACGTGGCCGACGAGGCGGTGCCCGCCCTGCTGCGATCGGCGACGGCGGCCGTCTACCCGGCCCTCTACGAGGGGTTCGGATTGCCCGCCCTCGAGGCTCTGGCCTGTGGAGCACCGCTGGTGACCACGGCGGGGACGGCCATGGAGGAGGTGGCCGGAGAAGTCGCCGTCCTGGTCGACCCGGGCGACACCGCCGGCCTGGCCGACGCCATCGACGCCGAGCTGGCCGGCCGGCCGGGCGGGGTGAGGGGCACGGCGGAACGCCGGGGACGAGGCCTCGAGATCGCCGCCGGCCATACCTGGGCCTCCAGCGCCGCCCACCACGTCAAGGCCTACCGGTACGCGGCGGGCCGCGTGGCCGGGAAGCGGGGATGAAGCGCCGCGCACGCGCCCGGTAGGGTGACCCGTCGTGCGCTCACTCATCACCGGAGGCCGGGGCTTCGTGGGCGGGTGGCTCGCCGGGCACCTCGAGTCCCTCGGTGACGACGTGGTGGTCATCGACCACGAGGTGGACATCACCGACCCCCCGCTCCTGCTGGCCGCGGTGCGCGACGCAGGTCCGGACGCCATCTACCACCTGGCCGCGCTGACCCATGTCGGGCAGTCGTGGGAGGAGCCGCTCCGGGTGCTCGAGGTCAACGTCATCGGCACCGGGGCGGTGCTGGCCGCGGCCCGTGAGTGCGGCACCGATCCGAAAGTGCTCGTGACGAGCTCGGCCGAGGTCTACGGCGCGGTGACCGACCCCGCCTGCCTCCCCCTGACCGAGGACTCGCCCACCGCTCCGCTCAGCCCGTACGCCGCCAGCAAGTTGGCGGCCGAGGCGCTGGCCGCCCAGGCCCGCATCGGGCACGGACAGCGGGTCATCACCGTCCGTCCCTTCAACCACATCGGCCCCGGGCAATCGACCAATTTCGCCGTCGGGGCGCTGGCCCGGCGCATCGTGGACGCCGAGCGGCGCGGTGCGTCCTCCATCCCGGTCGGCAACCTCTCGGCCCGGCGTGACTTCACCGACGTGCGCGACGTGGTGCGGGCCTACCGCATGCTCATCGAGGCCGAGCGGCCGGCCGACCTGTACAACGTCTGCACCGGCCGCGACGTGTCCATCCGGGAGCTCGCCGACAGCCTGCTTCGCCTGGCCGGGACCTCGCTCGAGCTCGAGACCGACCCGGCCCTGGTGCGGCCGGTCGAGGTGCCCCGGCTCCAGGGCGACCCGGGCCGGCTGGTCGACGACACCGGGTGGAAGCCGGAGGTGACGCTGGAGGAGACCCTGGCCAACGTCCTGGACTTCTGGCGGGCGCAGCCGAGCTGACCCCTCCGGGGTCAGGCGCCGGCGGTCGGGATGAGCGTGCGGAGCTGGTCGCGGGCCTGGCGGGCCTGGACATGGGCCTGCTTGGCCAAGTCGCGGGCCTGGGGCGGGAGACGGTCCTCGAACGGGGCGAACGCGGCCTCGACCCGCTCGATGATCTCCTCGACCCGGTCGACGAACTCGTCGACGCTGACGTCCACGTCCTTGAAGGCGCCGGTGCGGGCCGACGACAGGCGGTCGGACAGGCCGGACCTCGGGTCGTTCAGTCGCTTGCGCAGCTCCTGCCGCTGGACCTGGAGCTGCTGGAAGCCGAGCACGCCGGCCCCGATCACCACATAGGTGGCGTCCTTGGCCACGGCGGCGACGTCTTTGGCCGCCTTGGCCACGTCGGCGTTGAGGTCGGGGATCTTGATCTCGGGCATCTTGATGTCGGGCACGGGGGCCTCCTTTTGCATGGTGGCCGGCGGGGGATGGCGGGGATGGGACGGCCCCGCCCGGCTCGACCCACCGGCTCGACGGTGTCTCCCGTCGTCTGGTTACAAGTGTATTCGGGTTGTTTAACAGTTGCAAGCACCCCCGGGGTCATCCTCCGGGAAATAGGCCCTGAGCAGGGGAGACCCCAGTTCGAGGTGGTGGCCCGATAGCCTCTGCTCCCTGATGGAAACCCTGGCCCCTCCGGTTGTGGCTGTCGTCGTCGCCCACGACCCGGGACCCTGGTTCGAGGAGACACTGGCCTCCTTCGCCGTTCAGGACTACCCGGAGCTGTCGCTCCTGGTGCTCGACACCGGCACTCGGGAGGACCTCGCCGCCCGGGTGGCCGCCGTCCTGCCGGCCGCCTACGTGAGGCGGTTCGAGGGCAACCGCAGCTTCGGCTCGACGGTCAACGAGGCCCGGTCGATGGTGGCCGGCGCCGACTACTTCCTGCTGTGTCACGACGACGTGGCCCTGTTCCCCGACACGGTCAAGCTGATGGTGGAAGAGGCCTTCCGCTCCAATGCGGGAATCGTCTCACCCAAGGTCGTCAGCTGGGACGACCCCGACCAGCTGGTCCACGTGGGCATGACCGTGGACAAGGGAGGGTCGGTCGGGGAGCGCGTCCAACCCCACGAGATCGACCACGGCCAGCACGACGCCGTCCGCGACGTGTTCGTCGCCCCGGGGGGCGTCACCCTGATGCGGGTCGACCTCTTCTCCGAGCTCGGTGGCTACGACGCCGACATCGTGGCCATGGGGGAGGACCTTGATCTGTGCTGGCGGGCCCAGGTGGTCGGGGCGCGGGTCATCGTCGCCCCTGACGCGCGGGTGCGCCATCTCGAGGAGCTGGCCGCCGGGGCGCGCGCCATCGACCCCGCCCTGGTCGGGTCGGCGGAGGGCAAGCGGCGGCGCCATCCGGTCACTCTCCAGGAGCTGCAGCGGCGTCACGAGCTCCTCGCCGTGCTCAAGTGCTACGGGCCCTTCCATCTGCTCCGGGTGGTCCCCCAGGTGTTCTTCCTGGCCGCCGGTGAGATCGTCGTCGCCGAGCTCGGTGGCAACCGGGCCAGGGCCCGGGCGGTCGCCCGGGCCTGGCGGTGGAATTTCGGACGGCTCTCCGTGCTGCGACGCCAGCGCAAGGAGCTGCGCGCCCACCGCCGGCTCAGCGATCGCGAGATCCGGGCGTTGCAGATCGGTGGCAGCGCCCGGTTGGTCACCTACAGCCGTCGGGTCCTCCAGGAGGGATTCCACGGCGCCCACGCCGACGAGCTGGCCGCCGCGGCGGAGGCCGGGGCGCTCGCCACCGGACTCGAGCCGGACGTCGACGAGGACGGACGTCTCGGGGCCCCCCCCGACGCCGAGGAACCCACCACCGCCACCCGGACGGAGCCCTCGGCCCGGGGACGGGTCAGCGGGGTGGCGCAGCTCGCCGCCTGGCTGGCCGCCGCCCTCGTGGTGCTCATCGGCACGAGGGGGGTCATCGACGGGCGGCTTCCCGTGGTCGGGCAGTTCGTGCCTTTCCCGACCTGGTCCTCGACGCTGGCCCAGTTCGCCCGGGGCTGGCAGCCCTCGGGGGTCGGCACCACCGCGCCGGCCTCCCCCGCCCTGGCCTTGGCCGGCCTGGCCGGGAGCCTGCTGCTCGGGGCCATGGGCACCACCCAGAAGGTGCTGGTCTTCGGGTGCCTTCCGCTCGGTGTCTGGGGGTTGGTCCGCCTGGTGCGTCCGTTCCGCTCCCAGCGGGCCTCCCTGGTGGCCGGCCTGGCCTATCTGGCCATGCCGCTGGCCTACGACGACATCGCCCTCGGGCGGTGGGGCGCGATGGTCGCCTATGCCGGAGCCCCCTGGGTGCTGGCCTGCCTGTTCCGGGCCACCGGCACGGCCCCGTTCTCGGCCCGCGACCCGGCCCCGGCCGGAGGCGCCCGTCCCCCGGGCGCGCCCGTCCGGTGGCGGGGGCGACTGGCCGACTGGGGCGCCCGGCACCAGGCCGTGCGGGCCGTGCTGGGGCTCGGGTTGCTCGAGGCGGTCCTGGTCGCCTTCGTCCCGGCTGCCGCCGTGGTGGTGGTGCTCGTCGCCATCGCCCTGGCTCTCGCCGCCGGGCTCCAGGGCGACCGGCGGGCCGGCCTTCGGGTGGTCACCCTGGCCCTGGTGGCCACCGTGGTGGCCGCCCTGGTGGCCCTTCCCTGGGTCATCGGCGTCCTGGGCGCCGGGCGGGGGGCGGTCTCCGTCTTCGGTGTCCCGGTCCCCGGGTCGGCCGCGCCCTCGTGGGGATCGCTGCTCCGCTTCGCCGTCGGGCCCATCGGTGGGTCGGTCCTCGCCTTCGGATTCGCCGTCGCCGCCCTGGTGCCGCTCGTCCTCGCCCGCGGCGAGCGGTTCGCCTGGGCCGTCCGGCTGTGGTCGGTGGCTCTGGCCGGCTGGCTGGCCGCCTGGGTCATCGGGCGGGGCTGGACCGGCGCCCTGGCCATCGATCCCCACGTCCTGTTGGCCCCGGCCGCGGCCGGCGTGGCGGCGGCCATCGGCCTGGGCGTGGCCGCCTTCGAGGAGGACCTCCACGCCGCCCAGTTCGGGTGGCGGCAGCTGGTCACGGTGGTGGCCACCGGGGCGGTGGTTCTCGGGGCCCTGCCCACCCTGGTTTCGGCCCTGCCCGGCCGGTGGGACCTCCCCGACACCGACTTCGCCCAGTCGGTGTCCTGGATGGGGGCCAAGTCGGCCTCGGGCGCCTTCCGCGTCCTGTGGCTGGGGGACGCCCGGGCGCTGACCCAGGGCTCCTGGGCCGCCGGGGACGGGCTGGCCTACGCCACCTCCGGCAACGGCAGCCCCGACGCCCGGTGGCTGTGGAGCGCTCCGGGGCCGGGGCCGGCGGCCGGCCTGTCCACCGCCGTGGACCTGGCCCGGAGTGGCCGGACCGACCAGCTCGGACGACTGCTGGCCCCCTCGGGGGTTCGCTATGTGGCGGTGGTGACGGCCCTCGCCCCGGAGATCCCCGGGGAGCAGACGCCCAACGGGTACCCCGTCCCGGCTGACCTCGCCCCCGCCCTCAACCGGCAGCTCGATCTCAGCACCGCCCTGTCCGGAAGCGGCATCACCGTCTACGAGAACGCCGACTGGGTGCCGCAGCGGGCGCAAGTGAGCGCACCCGGCCGGTCGGCGGTGCCGGCCGGAACACCCCCGCCCCTCCTCGGCGGCGCGTCCGGCTCCGGTGTCCTGCCCGGCGCCCGGCCGGTCCTGCCCGGGCCGGCCGTCTCGAGCTCCTACCGGGGCCCGTTGACCGCCGGGACCGTCTACTCGGCGGCGGCCCCGGCCGGACGGTGGGTGCTGTCCGGGCCCTCCGGCGTGGCCTCCCCGTCCCCCGCCTTCGGTTGGGCCGGGCGCTACCGGGTGACGCACGGCGGCACCGCCACCCTGCGCTTCGACGGCGGCCCCATCGTGGTGTTGTCCTTGCTCTATGCGCTCGTGGCCTGGGTGGTGGCCGTCGCCCTCGTGGTCGGCGCCCGGACCGGCCGGATCCGCCCCGAGCGCCCGTGGCGCCGGCGCCGGTCCCCGGCGGTGAGCGGGGCCGAGGACGTCACCGGACCCGAGGAGCTCATGGGGGAGTGGGACGCCATGGAGCTCGACCAGCCGTGACCGGGACGGCGGAACCCGCACGCCCGGACCCGACCCCCGACGACGGTCGAGCATCGGCACGGGCCCCGCTCGGCCATCGCCACGCCGCCCATCGTGAGGGGCGCGGCCGGTGGGTGGCGCTGGCCGCCGTCGCCGTCACCGTCGTGGTGGTGGCCGTGGTCGACGCCGCCGCCCCGGCCCCCCCGGCGCCGGCCCCGGCGGCGACGGCCGACGGGGTGGCGCTCTCCTCGGCCGGGTCCTATTCGTCGTCGGCGTTCTGTGCCGGCGGGACGGGCACCGCCGCGGTCACCACCGTCTACCTGACCAACACCACGGCCAAGGCCGTGGCCGGCGAGATGACCGCGGTGGGCCCGGCGGGGTCGGCCGGGACGGCGCCGACCACCCACCGGGCGCTGACGGTGCCCCCCTTCGGCACGGCCGCGGTCGACCCGGCCGACGGGCTGCCGGCCGGGAGCAACGCGGCGAGCTTCACCTTCGCCGGCGGTGGCGTCGCCGCCAGCCAGGTCGTGTCGGGGCCGAACGGGTGGAGCACGGCCCCGTGCGCCTCACAGACCTCGGCCCAGTGGGTGTTCGCCGGCGGTTCGACCGCCACGGGCAACGCGCTCACCCTCTCGCTGTTCAATCCGGCCGCGGTCGAGTCGGTGGTCAACGTCTCCTTCCTGACCGACGCCGGTGTCGTCAACCCGCAGGCCTACCAGGGCCTGACCATCCCGCCGGGCCAGTTGGTGACCGAAAACGTCGGCGACTTCGTGCAGAACGCCAACGACATCGCCACGGTGGTGACCGCCCAGTCCGGCACGGTGGTCAGCACCGAGTTGCAGCAGTGGTCATCGGGCGCCACCGGCGGGCTCTCCTTGCGGCTCGGCTCACCGGCGCTGAGCACCACGTGGCGCTTCGCCCAGACGACCGCCATGCCGGGGGCGACCGTCGACTTCTATCTGGCCAACCCGGGGAGCACGTCGGCCTCGGCCACCATCACCTTCGGCTTCTCCTCGGGATCCGTCGAGCCCCAGCAGGTGGCGGTGGCGGCGAGGTCGGTGGCCGCGGTGACCGCCTCCGGCATTCCCGGACTGCCTCATCAGGTGCCGTACGCGGTGACCGTCGACGCCAGTCAGCCCATCGCCGTCGGACGGTCGGTGCTCGCCTCCGGTGGCTCGAGCCCGCCGGTCTGGGGATCGTCGCCGGGCACCGTGACCGTCGCCGGCCGCTGGCTGGTGCCCGGTCCGGGTGTGCCCGGTGCTCCGGGTACCGCCGGCGCGACGGTGCGCAGCCTGGCCGTGGCCGACCCCGGGTCGGGGCCGGTCACCGTCGGCCTCAGCCGTCTGGGCCAGGTCCGGCCCTTCGCCACCTTCACCGTCCTCCCCGGCGACCTGAGGGTGCTCGGGGCCAACCAGGTCGGGGGACTGGCCACCTACCTGGTCTCGTCGTCGGGACCGGTCGACGTCGAGGAGGACTCGGCACCGGCCGGGGCGCCGGGAGTCGTCTCTTCGACCGGTGTCCCCCTCTCGGGCTAGGCGCCGGCGGCCCCGTCAGCCTGCCGCCCGGGCGCCCGGCGCACGACGAAATGCGCCTTGACCGAGTCGTCGTCGGCCGGCCCGCCGCGCTCGTCGGTGAGCTCGAGCACCTCGAAGCGCGCCTCCACCGCGGCGCGCACCCGGGCGAGCCCGACGGCGAGCTCGCCGATCTGCTCGCGGTGCAGCCGGTAGTGGCAACCGCCGATGTCTTCGAAGATTCGGATGTCCCATTGCGACATGCCGGAGTCGTCGCCGTCGTGGGCGAAGGTCACGTCGACGATGGCCACCCCGTGCGCGAAGTCGTAGACGGCGGGCGGATCCTCGCCCAGTCGCCGGAGCTCGCCCACGGTGTTGAGGTCGAACACGAACAGCCCGCCGTCGGCCAGGTGGGCCACCACCGCGTCGAACGCCGACAGCCAGGCCTCGAAGGTCAGCACGTGGTTGAGTGTGTCGAAGACGCAGATGATCACGTCGAACGTCCGCCCGAGCGAGAAGGACGACAGGTCGCCGTCGATCAGCTCGGCCCCCTCGACTTTCGGTCCGGCGATGGCCAGCATCTCCGGCGACAAGTCCAGGCCGACCCGCGTGGGGACGTCGCGAAGTCGTTGGAGCATCGACCCGGTTCCGCACCCGAGCTCCAGCAACGACGTCGCTCCGGGACGGTAGCGGGCGATGGCGTCGGCCACCCGGGTTGCCCTCGGCCCCGGGTCGTCCATCACCTCGTCGTAGAAGGCGGCGAAGCGCTCGTAGGCGGCCACGGTCCAGCCAGCTGCTCAACGGTTGACGTAGTCGTCGGCCAGCCGGCCGAGGACCTGCTCGCACCCGGCCACGCAGTCGGTGATGATGTCGGCCACCGGCCGGCTGGCCGAGATGCGCCCGGCCACCTGGCCGCCGAGGGCGATCCCGGCGTCGAGGTCCCCGCCGAAGTAGACGTCCCGGACGCTCCCGAACGAGGCCATGGCATTGCGCTCGTGGTCGAACTCCAGGCTCTCGGAATGGGCGGTCCGCAGGGCCCGCAGCCCGGGGGAGGTGTGGCTGTTCAAGAACACGGTCCCCGTCTCGTGGGCGTCGACGATCGCCTGCTTCCAGTTCTGGTGCACCGGCGACTCGGCGGAGGAGACCATGGCCGTTCCGAGCTGCACCCCCTCGGCTCCGAGGGCGAACGCGGCGGCCATGGTGCGGCCGTCGAGGAAGCCACCGGCGGCGATCACCGGCAGATCGAAGGCCGCCGTGATGGCGGGGAGCAACACCATGGTGGAGACCGGCCTCGGGTTCTTGAACCCGCCGCCCTCACCACCTTCGGCGATCAGCCCGTCCACCCCGGCCCGGACCGCCTTGTCGGCCCCCCGCATCGTCGGGACGACGTGGAACACGGTCAGGCCGGCATCCTTGAGCACGGCGGTGTAGCGGGTCGGGCTGCCGGCCGACGTGGTGACGAAGCGCACCCCCTGCGCGATCACGAAGTCGACGATGACCTCCGGATCCGACACGAACGCCTGAGCGATGTTGACCCCGAAGGGCTTGTCGGTCAGGTCCTTCATGGCGGCGATCTCCCGGCGCACCGCGTCGAGCTCGCCCGACGAGGTCTCGATGATGCCCATGGCGCCGGCGTTGGAGACCGCCGAGGCCAGTGCTGAGCGGGCGATCCACCCCATGGGGGCCTGGACGATGGGTATCTCGACGCCCAACAGCTCGGTGACCCGGTTGGCCAGCACCGGGCAATCTTGGCATGGGGGATCAGCGGCCGGTCGAGCCGTCCAGCAGCTCGCGGGTGATGTCCATGTGGCCCACGTGCCGGGCCGTCTCCTCGATGAGGTGACCGACGACCCAGCGCAGCGTGGTGGGCCGGAGCTCGCCCCGCGACGGGGTGTCGAAGGAGGTGGCCGTGTCGAGGACGGCGTCGGCCGCCGCCGTCTCGCTCTCGTAGAAGGCCACCACGTCAGCGCTCGCCCACGCCCCGGGAAGGTCGAACATGTGCTGTCGCCACGACATGTCCATGACCTCCCCGGCGAAGATCGCCCGTAGCCAGAGACGTTCGGCGTAGCCGAGGTGGGCGACGATCTGGCCGAGCGAGTTGGCCGACGGAGCGGGCTTCCATCGCAGCTGCGCATGGTCGAGGCCTTCGAGCTTGAAGATGGCACTGCGCCGGAGGTGCTCGAGCCATCGGCGGCTCAGGGACATCTCGTCGGCGGGCGCCGACTCGTCCGGTCTCGGTACCCGGAGCACCGGCGGGCGCTCGCCGCCCGGACTGTCGCGTCCGGTCCCGGGGCCCGTCGGTGTGGGCCCGGTCATGCGCGGCGCCGGCCGGGGGAGCGTGGCGCCGGGGCGCCTAGCGCGAGGTGGGTGGCGGCGGGGGCGGCGGCCACGGCGCCTGTTTGGGCCAGTGACCGGGCGCAGTCGGTGGGGGCCACGGCGTCGGTCCGACCGACCCCTCGGGAGCCGACTGGGCTCCTTCGGGCGGTGCATCCCCGTTCGTCTCGGTGGCGTGGGACCGGCCGCTGACTCCGGCCTCGGCCGGAGTGGCCGCACCCTCGGGGCCGTCGTCGGTGGTCGGATCGGGCGGAGCGGTCGCGCCGGGGACCGAGTGGGTGCCCGGGACGCGGTCGCCCTCGGGGGGCGCGTCGGCGTCGCCCGTGCCGGTCGGCCCGTGCTGGGAAGCGACGAAGATGGGGGGCACCGTCTTCACGCCGTGTTCGTGCACGGGTCGGCCGTAGGCGGTGTCCACCAGCCGACCGACCGTCTCACCGTCGATGGTCTCCTCGTCCAGGAGCGCCCGAGCCACCGCGTCGAGGCCGCCCCGGTGACGGGCCAGCACCTCGAGGGCCCGCTCCTCCTGGGCCCGCAGGATGATCTCCACCTCGTCGTCGATGACCTGGCTGGTGTGCTCGGAGTAGTCACGGGTGTGCATGAGGTCCTCGCCCAGGAAGACCTGGCCCTGGGATCCCCAGGCCATCGGCCCGATCTTGTCGCTCATGCCCCACTCGCGCACCATCTTGCGGGCCAGTTCGGTGTTGCCCACCAGGTCGTTGTTGGCCCCGGTGGACAGGTCCCCGTAGACCAGCAGCTCGGCGGCCCGCCCGCCCATGCGGACGGCCAGGGCGTCCTCGATCTGCTGGCGCGGATGGATATGACGCTCCTCGATGGGCAGCTGCATGGTCACCCCGAGGGCCATGCCGGTCGGCAGGATGGTCACCTTGTGCACCGGATCGGCTTCGGGCAGCACGTAGGCCAGCACGGCATGGCCCCCCTCGTGGAAGGCCACCCGCTCCTTCTCCGCACCGGACAGGACCAGGCTCTCGCGGCGCTGGCCCATCAGCACGCGGTCACGGGCCGCCTCGAAGTCGACGTTCTGGATGACCGTCGACCCGCGACGCACGGCATGGAGGGCCGCCTCGTTGACCAGGTTGGCCAAGTCCGCCCCGCTCATGCCGGGCGTGCCGCGGGCCACGGTCCCGAGGTCGACGGTCGGGTCGACCCGCTTGTCCTTGCAGTGCACCTGGAGGATGGGCAACCGCTCGTCGAGGTCGGGCAGCGGGACCACGATCTGGCGGTCGAAGCGGCCCGGGCGCAGGATGGCCGCGTCCAGAATGTCGGGTCGGTTGGTGGCCGCCATGACCACGATGCCCTCGGTCGGGTCGAAGCCGTCCATTTCCGAGAGCATCTGGTTGAGGGTCTGCTCGCGCTCGTCATGGCCGCCCCCGAGCCCGGCCCCGCGCTTGCGCCCGATGGAGTCGATCTCGTCGATGAAGACGATGGCCGGGGCCTGCTTGCGGGCGGTGGCGAACAGGTCGCGGACCCGGCTGGCCCCCACTCCGACGAACATCTCCATGAAGTCCGAGCCGCTGACGGACATGAAGGGCACCCCGGCCTCGCCGGCGACGGCCCGGGCCAGCAGCGTCTTGCCCGTGCCCGGCGGCCCGACGAGCAGGATCCCCTTCGGGATCCGGGCGCCGATCTCCTTGAAGCGGGCCGGCGTCTTGAGGAAGTCCACCACTTCGCTGATCTCGAGCTTGACCCCGTCGTACCCGGCCACGTCGTCGAAGGTGGTCGAGGGACGCTCCGTGGAGTAGAGCTTGGCCTTGGACCGCCCGATGGACATGATGCTCCCCATCTGGCCCTGCGCCTTGCGGCTGATGTAGTAGAAGATCCCACCCAGGATGGCGAAGGGGAGCACCCAGGTGAGCAGGATGCCGACCAGGGCGTTGGAGCTGGAGGTGACCAGCTTGTAATTGGAGCCGAGGGGCTTGAGGGCGCTGAGCTCGGAATCGGTCACCGGGTTGGGCCCGTTGACCGTGTAGGAGCCTCCGTTGTTCAGGTCACCGGTGATGACCCCGTTGGTCTGGTCGACGGTGGCCGTCTTGATCTGCTTGCTCTGGACGTCGCTCAGCCATGTGCTGTACGTGAGGGTGTTGGGGGTCGTCTTGTGGACCAGGCCAGGCACGATCAGCACGGACAGGACGGCCACCACGATGACCGCGTACAGCATCAGGCGGTTGCGGTTCTGCCCGGGCACCTCCCCACCGGGCCCTGCGGGCCCGCCGGGCCCGCCCGCGGGCGGAGGCCCTCCGGGGGCGTTGGGATCGGGGGGAGCCACGTCTTCATGCTATTCGCACGAGGCTGCAGATGGCGCATCGCCCCGGCTCAGCAGCGGGCCCGCCTGCTGCGAGTGGGCTTGCGTCGGTATCGTGGAAGGGTGATCGAGCGGTCCGAATCCGGAGCGGACTCCGCTCCCTCCCCGCATGGGCCCCCCGCCGGTCAATCGCAACCCACGCTGGGGACTCCACCCCTGGTCGAGCCGGTGCCGCCTCCGACCACTTCGTGGCCGCCGCCCCCACCCCCGCCTCCCACACCCCCACCGCCGACCGCCCCGCGGCCGAAACCACCGCCCCCGCCACCCCCCGGCTCGTGGCCACCGCCACCGCCGACCGCACCGGCGGGGAGCCCGTTCCCCGGCCCGGTCGTCGACCTCCCCCTCGGGCGCCAGCTCGACGCCGGGGGCGCCCCGGACGGCCCTTCCACCGCCTGGATGTGGTTGCTGTTCGCCGTGCTCGGCTTCGTCGGCGGCCAGATCGTGGCGGCTGTCTTCGTGGCGGTGACCGCGGCCGTGGACGGGAAGCTGGGCTCGCTGGCCGCCATCGCCCGGCTGAACGAGCCCCCCACCTGGTACATCGTCTCGACGCTGCTCGGTCTGTGGACCGGCTTCTTCGGGGCCGCCTGGCTCGCCACCGGGGTCAAGGGCACCAAGAGCTTCTCGCGGGACCTCGGGCTGCGCTTCCGGTGGATCGACCTCGTGGGGGTGCCCATCGGGGTGGGGGGACAGATCCTGGTGGCCCTTATGTACATCCCCATCGCCCAACACGTGCACGACTTCAACCAGCGCTTCAACGCCCCGTCGCAGAAGCTGACGGGAGGATCCCACGGTGCCGGGTACGCCGTGATCGCCGTCTTCACGGTGGTGGGTGCGCCCTTCTTCGAGGAGCTGTTCTTCCGCGGCGTCCTGCTGCGGGCGCTGGCCCGGCTGTTCGGCAAGATCGGCGGATTCGTCGGCCCGGGCCTGGCCATCGCCGTGACCGGCGTGCTCTTCGGGTTGGCCCATGCCGAATCCCTGCAGTTGCTCGGCCTGGCCGTGTTCGGGGTGATCCTCTCGCTGGTGTCCTACCTGACCGGTCGGCTCGGCATGAACATGGTCGCCCATGCCACCTTCAACCTGGTGGCGGTGGCCGCTGCCGTGATCGCGCCGGCCGCCCTCGTCGGAGGCTGGGCCTGAGATGGCCGCGCCCGTCGACGTGGTGGCGACCCCGCCGCCGACCATCGTCGCCCCACAGCCGGCGCCCGCCGAGCCCGGTCTCCTCCGCCGCCTGACCCGCCGGTCGACCTGGCCGGGATGGTCGAACGCCCTGGTCGTGGTCGGGGTGATGCTGGTCGCCCTCAGTCAGCTCCACCCGTCGCTGCTGGTGGCCAACACCACCACCGCCGGCGGTGACACCGGCGGCCACGTGATGCTCCCGGCCTTCCTCAAGTCGAACCTGCTGCCGCACGGGCAGCTCACCGGGTGGGACCCCGACTGGTACGACGGGTTCCCGCTCTATACCTTCTATTTCCCGCTGCCCGGGCTGATCACCGTCATCTTCAATGCCGTCGTTCCCTACAACGTGGCGTTCAAGTGGGTGACGGTGCTCGGGTCCCTCCTGCTTCCGCTCTGTGCCTGGGCGTTCGGCCGCCTGGCCGGCCTGCGCGACCCCGGCCCGGCCTGCCTGGCCGCGGCCACGCTTCCCTTCTTGTTCGAGCCGAGCTTCTCCATCTACGGGGGCAACCTGCTTTCCACCATGGCCGGCGAGTTCTCCTTCTCCCTCAGCCTGTCCCTCGCCCTCCTCTTCCTCGGGGTGGTCGCCTTGGGTCTGCGCACGGGCCGGCACCGGGCCCTGGCCGCGGTGCTCTTCGTCGCCACGCTCCTCTGCCACCTGCTCCCCGCTCTCTTCGCCGCCGCCGGTGCCGTCGTGCTGGTCCTGATGGACGCCGACCTGAGGCGCGGGCTCCGCCAGGGGCTGCCCGCCCGTCTCGCCCGGCGCCGGTGGGGCCGCCGAGTGTGGTGGGGGGTAGTGACCGGCCTGCTCGCCTTCGGTCTGGCCGCCTGGTGGCTGATCCCCTTCGTCAGCAGCCAGGCCTACGCCACCAACATGAACTGGCAGAACGTCGAAGGCTTCCCCCACCTCCTCTTCCCGGGATCGGCCCGGTGGGTGCTGGCCGCCGACCTGCTCGGCGTGGTCGCCATGGTCGTGCGCCGCAACCGGGTGGCCTGGTGCATCGCCATCCTCGGCGGCCTATCGGCTGCGGTGATCTGCCTCGACCCCCAGGGCAAGCTGTACAACGTCCGGTTCCTGCCCATGTGGTTCCTCTGCCTCTATCTCATGGCGGGGTACGCCCTCTTCGAGACGATCTCCGCCCTGGCCCGGTGGAACCGGCGCCGGCGCCTGGCCCGCTGGGTGCCACAGATCCGGGAGCGTCTCACCCTGGCGGTGGCCGCGCCCTGGCGCCCGGGCACGCGGATCAGCCGGTTCCGCCGTCCGACCGTCGGGCCCAACCCGCCCGGGGCGGTGGCCGGCCCGCTCATTGCCTTGGCCGTCGCCTGCCTGGCCGTGGTGCCGCCCCTGGTCCTCCCGGCCTCCGCCCTCGCCCGGGTGGGCGTCACCGTGGGCGCCAACCAACCGAGCGCTTGGGCGGCCTGGAACTACTCGGGCTACGAGCGCAAGCCCGACTACCCCGAGTACCACGCCGTGGTCCAGATGATGGCCCGGGTGGGCGCCGACCACGGCTGCGGCCGGGCCATGTGGGAGTACGACCCCTCGCTCAACCGCTTCGGCACCACCATGGCGCTGATGCTGCTTCCCTTCTGGACGAACGGGTGCGTCGCCTCGATGGAAGGAACGTTGTTCGAGTCGTCGGCCACCACCCCGTACCACTTCATCAACCAGAACGAGCTCTCGGTCAGTCCCTCCGACGCGGTGGCCGGGCTTCCCTACGGCGGGCTCGACGTGCCACTCGGGATCGAGCACCTCCAACAGCTCGGGGTGCGCTACTTCCTGGCCTCCTCCAGCACCGTCGAGCAAGCGGCAGCGGCCGACCCGTCGGTCACCGAGGTGGCGTCGACCGGGCCGTGGAACACGTCTTACAACGGCGACACCCTGAACACCGTCTGGAAGGTCTACGAGATCAAGGACTCGGGCCTGGTGCAACCGCTGGCCAACCAGCCGGTGGTCTGGCAGGGCGTCGCCCCGGGCCAGCAGAGCTGGCTCACGCCGGCCGTGAACTGGTACGACGCACCGTCCCGCTGGGCGGTGGTGCCGGCCGCCGGCGGCCCGGCGGCCTGGGCCCGGGTGCCCGTCGGCGACAAGCACCCGGCTGCCGTACCGGTGGCGGCCACCACCGTGTCCCGGGTGACCCAGACCGACAGCTCCATCTCCTTCCACGTCGACCGGGTGGGCACCCCGGTCGAGGTCAAGGTGTCCTACTTCCCCAATTGGCGGGCGACCGGGGCGCAAGGCCCGTGGCGGTTGGCGCCCAACCTGATGGTCGTGGTCCCCACCTCCCACCAGGTGACCCTGGACTACGCCAGCACGGCGAGTGACCGGGCCGGCCAGCTCATCACCCTGGTGTCCGTGCTCGTCGCCGTGGCCCTCGCCCTCGGCGAGCGCCGGGCCAGGCGGGCCAGGCGGGCTCGGTCGGGCTCGGCCGCCGGCCCCGGCACCTGAGTCGGGCCCGATGGAGGACCGGGCGTGCCGGATGTTCCCGCTGTCCACCGTGCTGCTCCCCGGCGGTGCCCTGCCCCTCCACGTCTTCGAGCCGCGCTATCGGGCCCTGGTGGCCGATAGCCTGGCCGACGACGGGGCGTTCGGCGTGGTCCTCATCGACCGCGGTTGGGAGGTGGGGGGCGGTGACCACCGGGTCGGCGTCGGGACGCTGGCCCGGATCACCCAGGTGGTCGGTCTCGACGGTGGGCGCTCGATGGTCATGGCCCGCGGCACCCGGCGGATCCGGGTGGAGCAGTGGCTGCCCGACGATCCCTACCCACGCGCCGTGGTGGAGGACCAGCCGAGCCCGGTCGGAGCCGATGACAGTCCGGTCCTCGAGTCCGCCCGCGGCGCCGTCGCCCGGTTCCGCTCGCTCCTCTCCGAGCTGGGCGACGCTCCCGCCCTGCCCCCCGACCTCCTCATCCCGGGCACGGAGGACGAGGTCGGCTGGGCACTCTGCGAGCTGGCCCCTCTCGGCTCGCTCGACCGGCAGGCCCTGCTGGCCGCCCCCGGCCTGTCGGCCCGCATGGGGTTGCTGACCGAGCTGTGTGACGCCGCCGCCGGCGATGTCGTGCACCTGCTTTCGGGCGGTCCCAATTGAGCCGGCGGCGGCGCCCGGCCCGAGGCGGGCCGAGGGTCGCTGGCTAGGATGGCGCGGCCATGGCCAGCCTCTCCGACGTGTTCAAGGCCTATGACATCCGCGGAGTGGTTCCCGACCAGCTGAACTCCACGCAGTTCCGGGCCATCGGGATGGCGGTGGCCCGGTTCACCGGCGACACGACCCTGCTGGTGGCCCGGGACATGCGCGAATCAGGCGTTCCACTGTCGCGGGCGTTCGCCGACGGTGCCCGGTCGGAGGGGGTGTCGGTCATCGATCTCGGCCTGGCCTCCACCGACCTGCTGTACTTCGCCGCCGGCAGCCTGGACGCCCCCGGGGCCATGTTCACCGCCTCACACAACCCCGCTCGCTACAACGGCCTCAAGCTGTGCCGATCGGGCGCCCGCCCCATCGGCCGGGACACCGGGCTGGCCGAGATCCAGCGGACGGCCGAGTCACTGCTCGACAGCTGGGGACCGGGCGGCCCGCCCGAGCTGGACCCCGGCCGGCTGGCGCCGCTGGAGGAGCGCTCGGTCCTCGACGCCTACGCCGACCACGTCCGGTCCTTCGTCGATGTCGGCTCGCTCAGGCCGCTGCGGGTGGTGGCCGACACCGCCAACGGCATGGGCGGCCTGGTCGTCCCGAAGGTCTTCGAAGGGCTCCCCTTCGAGCTGGAGATCCTCTTCGCCGAGCTCGACGGGACGTTCCCCAACCATCCGGCCGACCCCATCCAGCCCGAGAACCAGGTCGCGCTCAAGCAGGCGGTCCTCGACTCGTCGGCCGACATCGGGTTGGCCTTCGACGGGGACGCCGACCGGGTCTTCCTGGTCGACGAGGGGGCCCGGTCCATCTCCGGTTCGCTCACCACCGCCCTGGTGGCCTCCGCCATGCTGGACAAGCACCAGGGTGCGACCATCCTCTACAACTGCATCTGCTCCCGGGTGGTTCCCGAGGTCATCGCGGCCAAGGGTGGCACCGGCATCCGGACCAAGGTCGGGCACAGCTTCATCAAGCAGGTGATGGCCGACACCGGAGCCGTGTTCGGCGGCGAGCACTCCGGTCACTACTACTTCCGAGACAACTACCGGGCCGACTCGGGCATCATCGCCGCCATGGTCGTCCTCGAACTGCTCAGCACCTCGGGAAAGGCCCTCTCCGAGCTGTTGGCGCCGTTCGAGCGCTACGCCGACTCGGGGGAGATCAACACCGAGGTCGACGATCCGGCCCGAGCCGTCGAGCTGCTGGCCGCCGAGGTGGAGCGGGCCGGAGGGGCGCTCGGCACGGCCGACCGCCTCGACGGGCTCACCGTCGACCGCGGCGACTGGTGGTACAACCTGCGCCCTTCGAACACCGAGCCCCTGTTGCGCCTCAACGTGGAGGCTCCCGACGACGGTTCGCTGGCCCGACACGTCGAGGACGTCCAGGCCGAGATCGAGCGGCTCGTCGGGTCGTGACCGCCGGCCGACCGACACGGTCTCGGCCCGAGCGCAGTTGGCCCCCGACCCACCGACGAGACAGGATGTCGGCATGACACTCGACCCCCTCCTGATCGAGGTGCTGGCCTGCCCCGAGGACAAGGGCCCACTCCTGTACTTCGCCGACGAGGATCGCCTCTACAACCCGCGCCTGCACCGCCTGTACGAGGTGCGCGACGACATCCCCGTCATGCTCATCGACGAGGCCGTGGCGGTCGATGACGCCGAGCACCAACGGCTGATGGCCAAGGCCGATGCCGGCGGTGCCCGCACCACCAGCGAACCGCAGAGCTCGTAGCCATGTCGTCCCGATCGGGCGGGGGCTCGCTGGCCAGCGCCCCGTCCCCACTGGCCGTCGACAGTCTCGACATGTGGGGGGCGGCGGCCGGCCTCCCCGAGCAGGTGGAGGCGGCGGTGTCCGCCGCCCGGGGTGTCGCCGTTCCCCGACGTGAGCGGGTGGAGAACGTGGTGGTCCTCGGCATGGGGGGGAGCGGGATCGCCGGCGACGTGCTGGTGGCCACCGCCGCTCCGTTCATGCCGGTCCCCGTCACCGTGGTCAAGAGCTATGAGGCCCCCGACTACGTGGGCACCGGCTCGCTGGTCTTCGCCGTCTCGTTCTCGGGGGACACCGAGGAGATCGTGGAAGCGGCCACCGACGCCTACGAGGCCGGGGCCTCCCTCATCGTGGTGGCCGGGGGCGGCGCCTTGACGGCGCTGGCCGACGACTGGAAGGTCCCGGTGGTGCCGGTCCCCGCCGACATCCCCCAGCCCCGCGCCGCGCTCGGGGCCCTCGCCGTCCCACCGTTGGTCCTGCTGGAGGAGATCGGCCTGTTCCCGGGAGCCGTGCAATGGGTCGACCAGGCCGTCGACCAGCTGCGCCGCCGGCGGGACGAGCTGGTCCGCCCGGGTAACCCCGCCGAGGAGGTGGCCCACATCATCGGCCGCTCCATCCCACTGGTGTACAGCTCTGGCGCGCTGGGGGCGGCCGCCGCCCTCCGGTGGAAGGCCCAGGTCAACGAAAACGCCAAGTGCCCCGCCTTCTTCAACGTCTATCCCGAGCTGTGCCACAACGAGGTGGCCGGCTGGGGGCAGCACGGCGACGCCACCCGGCAGCTCATGACGCTGGTCAACCTGCGCCACGATGCCGAGCATCCCCAGGTGAGTCGGCGCGTCGACCTGGTCTCCGAGGTGCTCCTCGAGGTGGTGGCCGATGTCACCGAGGTGCGGGCGGCCGGCGAGGGGGATCTGGCCCAGCTGCTCGACCTGGCCCTCATCGGGGACTTCGTCTCGCTCCACCTGGCCGGCAACGAGGGCGTCGATCCTGGTCCCGTCCCGATCCTGGCCGAGATCAAGCTCGACTTGGCCCAGGGCCCCGGCTGAGCCACCGCGTCGGGTCTTCACCGCCACCGAGCTGGTCGTTTCCCCTTCCGCCCGGGCCCGGCGGCGCCGGTGGCCGACATGTTGCCGGCACGTGACGGCGGCATAACAACCCCGTGAATCCGCCCGCCCGACCTGTCGTCCCGGGGAGGGCCGGGCGTACACTCGGTCGGGTGAGCGGCGTGCGGGTCTGTGGTTGCAAGTCGAAGCCAGTCGCAGGCGAAACGACCCACGTAAGGCAACTCATGGTTGCTGAGCATGGTGCGGCTTAGGAGTAAGACCTGCCCGTCGCGTCCCCGGCTGTCGGGGGCGGGTGGAGATGGGTCGATGCGGCCCACCCAAGGATCCGTTGGGTGCACCGGCCGAGCCGGGGCACCGCCTGATCCGGGTCGTCACACCCACAGCAGGCGAGTGTGGGGTCAAAGACCAGGTCAGCCGTGCGCCGCTCACCAAACCCGTTCCGGCCACCGGCCGCCGGCGCCACCTCGGCCGGCGAATTCGAGGGGCGTATCGAATCGAGGGGCGCATCGAGCGCCGGGCCAGGGATCCCGGCCAGCAGATCGACCGGAGGGACGGCACCAGAGGTAGGACCAAGCGGACAACCCGAGGGAGGCAGCAAGTGGACGTGATCATTGCGCAGGGCAGGAACATCGTGTCCGACGACGTGCGGATGCTGACCGAAGAGAAGGTCGGCCGCCTCGGCCACCGGTGTCCGGGGCTGGAGCGGGCTGAGGTGCAGTTCTCCGAGGAGCACAATCCGAGGATCGCCGATCGCCAGTGCTGCGAGGTGATCATCACGGGCCATGGACGAGTGGTGCGGGCGCGGGCCTCCGCCCCCGGCGCCCTGGCCGCCGTCGACCTGGTGGTGGAGAAGCTCGAGCACCAGCTGGAGAAGGCCAAGGGCCGTCTGGTGGCCCGCACCATTCCCCGCCACCGCCCGGCCCACGCCGACTCGACCGTCCACCAACGGGTGCGCACCGCCTGATGCGGCCGCCGGGCCCCCGGTCCCCGGCCTGATCGGTCCTCCGGCCGGACCCGGAGCCGGGGACCTGCGACGGTAGAGTGAGTAGTTCATGAGCGTGCTCACCAAAGTCCTTCGCGCCGGCGAGGGGAAGAAGGTCCGGCGCCTCGCCGAGCTCGTGCCGCTGGTCAATGACCTCGAGCCCGCCATGGAGGCGCGCACGGACGCGGAGCTGCGCGCCCTGACCGACACCTTCCGCCAGCGCCTGGCCGACGGTGAGGCCCTCGAAGACCTGCTCGTCGAAGCGTTCGCCCTGGTCCGGGAAGGCGCCTGGCGCACGCTCGGCCAGCGCCACTTCGACTGCCAGCTCATGGGGGGCATGGCCCTCCATTTCGGATGGATCGCCGAGATGAAGACGGGCGAGGGCAAGACCCTCGTCTCCACCCTCCCCGTCTACCTCAACGCCCTCCAGGGCCGGGGCGTGCACGTGGTCACCGTGAACGACTACCTGGCCACCCGCGACTCGGAGTGGATGGGCCAGCTCCACCGCTTCCTCGGGCTGGCCGTCGGCCGGGTCGGCCCCGACGTCGACGACCCCGCCGCCAAGCGGGAGGCCTACGGCGCGGACCTCACCTACGGCACCAACACCGAGTTCGGCTTCGACTACCTCCGTGACAACATGGCCCGGTCGGTGGACGCCATGGTGCAGCGCGGCCATCCCTACGCCATCGTCGACGAGGTGGACTCCATCCTCATCGACGAGGCCCGCACCCCGCTGATCATCTCCGGCCCCGCCGCCGAGTCGGCCCAGCTCTACTACCAGTTCGCCGGGGTGGTGCGGACACTGCGGTCCGAGGACGACTACGAGGTCGACGAAGAGAAGCGGACCGTCGTCCCGACCGAGGCCGGCATCGAGAAGGTCGAGCGCCAGCTGGGCGTGGGCAACCTGTACGACGCCGTGTCGGTCAACTACGTCCACCACCTCACCCAGGCGCTCTACGCCAAGGAGCTGTACAAGCGGGACAAGGACTACCTGGTGGCACAAGGCGAGGTGAAGATCGTCGACGAGTTCACCGGGCGGACCCTCGAGGGCCGCCGGTGGTCGGACGGGCTGCACCAGGCGGTCGAGGCGAAGGAGCGGGTGCGGATCAAAGAGGAGAACCACACCTGGGCCACGGTGACCCTCCAGAACTACTTCCGCCTGTACGAGAAGCTGGCCGGCATGACCGGCACGGCGGAGACCGAGGCATCGGAGTTCGCCAACACCTACGACCTCCCGGTCGTCCCCATCCCGACCAACATGCCCCTCGTCCGGGCGGACCATCCCGACCTCATCTACAAGAGCGAGGAGGCCAAGTTCGCCGCGGTGGTGGACGACATCGCCGAACGGAACGCGGCCGGCCAGCCGGTGCTGGTCGGGACGGCCTCGGTGTCCAAGTCCGAGCACCTGTCCCGACTGCTCGAAAAGCGCGGCATCCCCCACGAGGTGCTCAACGCCAAGCAGCACTTCCGAGAGGCCGAGATCGTGGCCCAGGCCGGCCGGGTGGGCGGCGTGACCGTCGCCACCAACATGGCCGGGCGTGGCGTCGACATCATCCTCGGCGGCAATCCCGAGGGACTCGCCCTACGCGACGCGGCCTCCCGGGGGATCGACACCACCACCGAGGAGGGCGTGGCCGAATTCGGCACCATCCTGGCCGAACTGGAGCAGACGTGCCGGCGCGAGGGGGACGAGGTACGCGAGCTCGGTGGGCTCTACGTCCTGGGCAGCGAACGTCATGAGAGCCGGCGCATCGACAACCAGCTGCGCGGCCGGTCGGGGCGCCAGGGTGACCCGGGCGAGAGCCGGTTCTTCCTCTCGCTGGAGGACGACCTGATGCGCTTGTTCGCCACCGGCGCCATGAACTGGGTGATGGGTCGGGCCCTTCCCGAGGACGTTCCCATCGAGGCGAAGATGGTCACGAAGGCCATCGAGCGGGCGCAGAACACGGTCGAAGGGCGCAACGCCGAGTCCCGCAAGGACGTCCTCAAGTACGACGATGTGATGGACAAGCAGCGCAAGGTCATCTACCAGCGCCGCCGGCAGATCATCGACGGGAAGGACCTGCGCGACGAGACCCTCGGGCTCCTCGAGGAGACCATGACCTCGGTGGTGGCATCGGCCTGCCCGTCGGACTACCCCGAGGAGTGGGACCTGCCCGGCTTGGTCACCGAGATCTCCCAGTACTACCCGACCAAGTTCTCCGCCGACGACCTGGCTGCCGCCAGCACGGCCGGCCAGTTGACCGAGAGCATCCTCACCGAGGCGCTGGAGCTCTACGCCGACCGCGACGAGACCATTCCGGGCGGCGAGGAGACCGCCCGGCAGCTCGAGCGCGACATCATGCTGCAGATCATCGACCAGCGGTGGCAGGACCACCTCGCCGAGATGGACTACCTGCGCGAGGGCATCAACCTGCGGGCCATGGGGAACCAGGACCCGCTCGTCGCCTATCAGCGTGACGGCTTCGACATGTTCGGCAAATTGATGGACGGGATCAACGACGACTATCTCCGCTATGTGTTCCACGTGCAGGTGCTGACCGAGCCGGCCGCCGAGCCCGATCTCGGTCGCGCCAGCTACCTGGCGGCGGACGACCCGGTACAGGGCGACGGAGCCATTTCGGCGGCCTTCGCCGCCGCGCCGGCCGAGCTGGAGCTGGCACCGATGGAGGCGGGGGACGGCGCCGGCGCGGTGGGCGGCGTGACCAACCGTGTGGCCGACGACGGTGAGACCCAGGTCCCCATCGTGAAGTCGGCGCGCGAGAAGATGGGACGCAACGAACCCTGCTGGTGCGGTAGCGGCAAGAAGTTCAAGTTCTGCCACGGCGCCAACTGAGATGGCGCCGTCCGACGGTCCCCGTCGGGGGGATCGGGAGCCCGAGCGGGTCGACCTGGCCGGCGCGCTGAGTTCGCTGGGCGAGCGCTTGTCCGAGGCCCGGCGCCTGCTCGACCTCGACGGCCTCCACGAGCGCCGGACCCAGCTGGAGAAGGAAGCCTCCGAGCCGGGCCTGTGGGACGACCCCGATCACGCCCGGGCGGTGACCACCGAGCTGGGCCGGGTGAACGAGGACCTCGAGCGGCTGGTCGGCCTGGGCGAGCAGTTGTCCGATGCCGAAACCCTCCTCCAGCTCATCGAGGAGGAGGGCGACGACTCGGTCCGGCCCGAGGTCGAATCGATGGTCGACGATCTCGACCGCCGGCTCGGCGAGCTCGAGCTGCGCTCGCTGTTCTCCGGCCCCTACGACGACGGCGACGCGGTGGCCGAGATCCATGCTGGTGCGGGCGGCACCGACGCGCAGGACTGGGCCGAGATGATGTTGCGCATGTACACGCGCTGGGCCGAGCGTCGCGGCTTCGATCTCGAGGTGGAGGAGGCGACGCCGGGGCAGGAGGCCGGACTGCTGTCGGCCACCTTCATCGTCCGCGGCCGCCATGCCTACGGCCTGCTGGCCGCCGAACGCGGCGTGCACCGGCTGGTGCGCATCTCGCCGTTCGACGCTGCCCACCGCCGGCAGACCAGCTTCGCCTCGCTCGACGTCGTCCCCTTCCTCGAGGACGCGTCCGATGAGGTGGACATCGACGAGAAGGATCTCCGCATCGACACCTACCGGTCGTCGGGCGCCGGTGGCCAGCACGTCAACAAGACCGACTCCGCCGTGCGCATCACCCACCTCCCGACCGGCATCGTCGTGTCGTGCCAGAACCAGCGCAGCCAGCACCAGAACAAGGCAAAGGCCATGCAGGTGCTGGCGGCCAAGCTGGCCGAACGTCAGCGGGCCGAGCACCAGGCCACTCTCGACCAGCTGTCCGGGGAACGGACCGACAACGCCTGGGGCAACCAGATCCGCTCCTATGTGCTGGCGCCGTACCAACTGGTGAAGGACCTTCGGTCCAACGAGGAGACCGGCAACGTGGAGGCGGTGCTCGACGGCGATCTCGACGCGTTCGTCGAAGCGGAGCTTCGGCGCCGGGCCGAGGAGAGGCGCACCGATCGCTGACCCGCCGGGGGCGCGTGAAAGACGCGTGAAACGCCCATGGGCTTGCCTGCGTCAGTGGAGGTCAGGGGGCTGACTCCCATCGCGCCCGGTCTCATGGGTAAGATTGTGCGGAATGAGCACCTGGTCCCAGACCTTCGCCTGCCCATCCTGACCCCCTTCTCATGATCAAGTTCCAGAACGTCACCAAGACGTACAAGGGTTCCACCGTGGCTCTCAACGACTGCTCGGTGACGATCGACAAGGGTGAGTTCGTCTTCATCGTCGGTCCGTCGGGCTCGGGCAAGACCACGTTCATCCGCCTCCTCCTCCGGGAGGAGACGCCCGACTCCGGCCGCATCTGGGAGGCGGGCAAGCAGATCGGGCACCTGGCCAAGTGGCGGATCCCCTACCTCCGGCGGAACATCGGTTGCGTCTTCCAGGACTTCCGACTCCTCCCCAACAAGACCGTGTTCGAAAACGTGGCGTTCGCCCTCGAAGTCATCGGACGACCCAAGCACGTGATCGCCGCCCAGGTTCCCCAGGTCCTCGATCTCGTCGGTCTGAGCCGCAAGCGCGACAATCTCCCCCACGAGCTCTCCGGTGGCGAACAACAGCGCGTGGCCATTGCCCGCGCTTTCGTGAACCGACCGCTCATCCTCCTGGCCGACGAGCCCACCGGCAACCTCGATCCCACCACCAGCCTCGGGATCATGCGGCTGCTCGATCGGATCAACCGCACCGGCACGACCGTCATCGTGGCCACCCACGATGCCGGCATGGTCGATCAGATGCGTCGTCGGGTGATCGAGCTCGACCGCGGCATCCTCGTCCGCGACCAGGCCCACGGGGTCTACGGCCTCGAGACCGCCACGGCCGCGGCCGGCGCCGGCTCGCCCACCGGATCGGCCGCCTCCCGCGCTCCCGCCGGGACCGGTGGCCGCGTCCGACCGGACAGCGTGCCCAGCCGGATCTGATGCCGGTCTCCGCCGGCTACATCTCGCGCGAAGCCGTCACCAATCTCTGGCGCAACCGCCTGATGACCGTGGCCGCCATCCTCACCGTCGCCGTGTCGCTGGCCCTGGTCGGCTCGTCGCTGCTGCTGAAGCAAGGTGCCTCCAAGGCCACCGTGCAGTGGCAGAACGGGGTTTCCGCCATCGTCTGGGTGAAGGCCGGGGCACCCACCTCACAGGCCGGCGCCCTCGGCACCGAGCTCGGCCAGTCGCCCTACATCAAGTCGTGCGTCCAGCGCAGCCAGGCCTACGACTACAGCGAGGCCAAGCAGATCCTGCCCGCCGATGAGTTCGGCGCCACGACCGAGGCCGACTATCCCTCGTCGTTCCGGTGCGTGCTCAACGACCCCTCGCAGGCTCCCGCCGTCTACCAGGCGTTCATCTCCAAGCCGGGCGTGCAGTCCGTCAAGTACCCGGGCCAGCAGATCAAGACGATGCAGAGCGTGATCCGCATCCTGCAGTGGGTGTTCCTCTCGGTCGCCGTCGTGCTCCTGTTGTCGGCCTCCGTGCTCATCCTCAACACCATCCGCATGGCCATCTTCGCCCGCCGGCGCGAGGTCTCGGTGATGAAGTTGGTCGGGGCCACCAATTGGTTCATCCGGTTGCCGTTCATGGCCGAGGGCCTGATCCAGGGCCTGCTCGGCGCATGCGTGGCCGTGCTGGTCGTCCTCACCCTCTACTACGGCATCGGCCTCGACACGGCCAAGACGGCGGCCAACCAGGGCAACATCATCGCCCAGATGTCGCTCGGTGGGTGGGAAGTTGCCGGCACCTGCATCCTGGTCGCGGTCGTCGGTGTGGTGGTGGGTGCCGTCGGCTCCGCCTTCGCCGTGCGCCGCTTCCTCGACGTCTGACGCCGGACGCACCCCGGCCCGGCGCGGGACACACCCCGGCCCGGCGCAAGGCCGACGTCCGCCCCCGGATGGATGCCCTCGACCAGGTGGCCGGCTGGCCGGTGGCGCAGGCCAGCGTCGGGGTGGCCGCCTTCGGCCTCCCTTCCCATGGCGGGGGGACCGAGCGTCCCCACCTGGTCGGCACCACCGGCCCGACGGGGCGGGCCTTCCCCTGGACCTCGGTGACCAAGACGGCCACCGCCCTGGCCGTCCTCGTCGCCGTCGAGGAGGGGACCCTCCACCTCGACGAAGCGGCCGGGCCGCCGGGCTCCACGGTGCGCCACCTGCTGGCCCACGCCTCGGGCCTCGGCCCCGATCCGGGCCCGCCCCGGGCCCGCCCGGGCACCGTCCGCATCTACTCCAACACCGGCTATCGGGTGCTCGGGGACCTGCTGGCCCAACGCTCGGGCCTGTCCTTCGCCGCCTACCTCCACGAGGCGGTGCTGGCCCCGCTGGGTATGGACGGCACGGTCCTCGACCCCGACGAGGCGGCGGGGCCGCCGGCCGCCGGGTTGCACGGGCCCTTGGACGACCTGTTGCGACTGGCCGGGGAGTGGGCGGTGCCCAGACTGGTCGGGGCGTCAACCCATCGGGAGGCCCGGTCCGTCCAATTCCCGGGCCTGGCCGGCGTCCTCCCCGGGTTCGGGCGGTTCGACCCCTGCGACTGGGGCCTCGGCGTGGAGATCCGCGGCCGGAAGCAGCCTCACTGGACCGGGACGACCAACGCTCCGGCCACCTACGGCCACTTCGGCCGGTCCGGCTCCTTCCTGTGGGTCGACCCCGAGGCCGGCGTGTTCTGCGCCGGGCTCGCCGACCGGGCGTTCGGGCCGTGGGCGGCCCGGCACTGGCCTGCCCTGGCCGACGAGGTGCTCCACCAGGTGACCCTGAACCGCCCGGCGGGCCACGTCTAGGGTGGGCCGGGTGAAGGGCGTCCTCTTGGCCGGCGGGACCGGCTCACGGCTCCATCCGCTCACCCGGATCACCAACAAGCACCTGTTGCCGATCTACGACCGGCCCATGATCAACTGGGCCATCGAGGCGCTGGTCAAGGCCGAGATCACCGAGATCATGCTGGTGACCGGGGGAACCCATGCCGGCGAGTTCCTCCGGTTGCTCGGCAACGGCCACGAGTTCGGGATCGACCGGCTGAGCTACGGCTACCAGGAGCGTCCGGGGGGCATCGCCGAGGCCCTGGGGTTGGCCGCCCGGTTCGGCGACGGCGACCCCGTCCTGGTGATGCTGGCCGACAACATCGTCGAGGGCTCGATCAAGCCGATGGTCGATGCCTTCAAGGCCCAGCCCCACGGGGCCCGGATCCTGCTGACCCCGGTCGACGAGGCGGAGCACCTCCGCCACCTCGGCGTGCCCGCCTTCGACGAGGAGCAGCGCGTCGTCCGCATCGTGGAGAAGCCCGAGCACCCGGATTCGAAGTTCGGCGTCACCGGCATCTACTGCTACGACGCCGACGTCTTCGACGTCATCCCCACCCTGGTGCCCTCGGGCCGGGGTGAGCTCGAGATCACCGACGTGAACAACCACTACATCGACCAGGGCACCATGGCCTACGACGTGCTGGAGGGGTTCTGGGGCGACGCCGGCGAGTCGATCGACGCCTACTACACCGTCAACGACTTCGTCCGCACCCACGGGGCCAACAAGGGCTGACGGCGCGCCGCCGGGGACTCAAGCCGGGGACGGGCCGGCCCACTCGGCGGTTTCGGACCGGTGGCGGGCGTAGTCGACCTTCCCGGCCGGCGAGCGCCCGATGCTTTCGACCTGGCGGACCCGACGCGGGGCCTTGTACGACGCCAGCTTCGACTTCACGTGGCCGATGACCAGGTCGGGGTCGAGGCCGTCGGCCGGGATGCCGGGGGCGGTCTCCACCACGGCCACGATCTCCTCTCCGAAGCGCTCGTTGGGTATGCCGACCACCACGGCGTCGACCACGCCGGGGAAGGTCTTGATGACCTCCTCGACCTCTTCGGGGTAGACCTTCTCCCCGCCGGTGTTGATGCAGACCGAGCCCCGGCCCAGCAAGTGGATGGAGCCGTCCTCGGCCACCTCGGCGTAGTCACCGGGCACCGAGTAGCGGACGCCGCCGATCGTGCGGAAGGTCGCCGCCGTCTTGGCCTCGTCCTTGTAGTAGCCGGTCGGGATCCGTCCGCCGAGGGCCAGGACGCCCGTCTTCCCGGGGGCGACGTCCTCTCCGTCGTCGTCGATGACACGTACCTCGGGCCCGAGGGTGAACCGGGCGGTGGCCGCCGCCCCGGCCGCCGAGGAGACCGACGAGCCCATGCCGATCGCCTCCGAGGAGGAGAAGGCGTCCACCAGCAGCATCTTGGGATGGTGGCGCAGGAGGCCCTGTTTGGTCTCCTCGCTCCACATGACCCCCGACGAGATGATCCCGACCAGGCTGGACAGGTCCCACCGGCCCGGTTCGCCGTCCAGGCGGGCGAGGATCGGGCGGGCGAAGGCGTCGCCCACGATGACCAGACCGTTGACCCGCTCGCGCACGATCGTGTCGAGCAGCTCGGCCGGGTCGAACGAACGGGAGTCGAGGGTCACCACCCGCCCGCCCTCGCTCAGGCATTCGAGCGAGGTGAACCCACCGGTCCCGTGCATG
Source organism: uncultured Acidimicrobiales bacterium (assembly GCA_963710495.1). Lineage (GTDB taxonomy): Bacteria > Actinomycetota > Acidimicrobiia > Acidimicrobiales > RAAP-2 > Bog-756. The sequence goes on along the minus strand of CAVQAI010000007.1, from coordinate 494,908 downwards.
AGCGGGCAGGCCGGCAGCAGCGTCATCCCCGGCCCGCTGCGCTCCAGCTCGGCACGGACGTCGTCGGCACCGCCGTCCTCGGGATAGCGGCGGAAGCCCGCCGAGTTGAGGCGGGCGAAGAGGTCGTCCTGGCGCCACATCACGCCCTTCGGCATGCCGGTGGTGCCACCGGTGTAGAGCATGTAGATGTCGTCGGGCCCGCGCCCCCAGGGGCCGCGGGCCCGCCCTCCGGGCGGGTCGCCGACCATGCCGGTGGTGACCGCCGCCACCTCGTAGGACTCGGCCCAGGGCGGGCAGCTGGCCGTCCCGTCGTCCACCCACAGCCAGTCCCGGATCCGGGGGCTGCGGTCCCGGATCCCTTCGATGCGGTCGACGAACGAGCCGTGGAAGACGACGGACACCACGTCGGCGTTGTCCCACAGGTAGGCCAGCTCGTCGTCGGCGTAGCGGTAGTTGGTGTTGATGGGCACCAGTCCGAGCTTGAAGCAGGCGAAGGTGGCCTCGAGGTACTCCGGGCAGTTGTGCAGGTAGAGGGCGACCTTGTCCTGGTAGCCGACCCCGGAGCCGAGGAGCCAACGGGCCAGGTTGTCGGCCCGGTGGTCCAGCTCGGCCCAGGACAGGGTGCGGTCCCGGTGGGTCAGGGCCGGGGCGTCGGGCAGGGTCTCGACCACCGCCTCCCACACGTCCGCGTAATTCCACTTGCTCACATCGACTCCTCAACCCGGCGGCCGGGGCCCGACCTGGCCGAGCCCGGCCACCCCATCCCGCTCACCTGCCGCCCACGGCGGCGGCGGGACGCACCCCGGGTGTGCCCGGTGGATGCAGCCTACGCTGGCCTGCGTGGATTTCGCACTGCCGGCCGACGACGACCGGCGGCGGATCGAGGTCCGTCGCTGGCTCGAGGCCCACGCCCCGCCCACGTCCCGCCAGCTGGCCGAAGCCGGCCTCGTCGCTCCCCACTGGCCCCGCCCCTGGGGCCTCGGTGCCGACCCGACCCACCAGCTCATCGTGGACGAGGAGCTCCGGCGGGCCGGGGTCCGGCGCCCGGACAACACCATCGGCATCGGCTGGGCCGGCCCGACCATCGTGCACGCCGGCAGCCCGACCCAGAAGGACCGCTACCTCGTCCCGCTGTTGGCCGGGGAGGAGATCTGGTGCCAGCTGTTCAGCGAGCCGGGGGCCGGCTCCGACCTCGCCGCGCTGAGTACCCGGGCCGAGCTCGACGGCGAGCAGTGGGTGGTGCGAGGACACAAGGTGTGGACGAGCTACGCCCATACCGCCCGGTTCGGCATCCTGCTGGCCCGGACCGAACCGCACGCCGGTGCCCACCGGGGGATCTCGTACTTCATCTGCCCGATGGACGCGCCGGGGGTCACGGTGTCCCCGCTCACCGACATGACCGGCACCCACACCTTCAACGAGGTCCATCTGGACGAGGTTCGGCTCCCGTCCGATTGCCTGGTGGGCCGGCGCGGTCAGGGATGGGAGCTGGCCAAGGTGACGCTGGGCAATGAACGGGTCTCCCTGTCGGGGTCGGGCGCCCTCTGGGGGATGGGCCCGACCGCCGAGGACCTCCTGGCCGACGTCCGGTCCGCCGGCGGGGCCCAGGGCTCGTCGGCCCGCCAGGGCCTGGCCCGGCTGTGGGGCGAGGGGGAGGTCCTGCGGTTGTTGCGGCTCCGCACGGTCTCGGCCGCCATGGCCGGCCTGCAGCCCGGTCCCGAGGCGTCGGTGCGCAAAGCGCTGGCCGACGAGCACGGCCAGCACATCATGGGGTCGGCCCGCGACCTGGCCGGGGCGGCGGGGATGCTCTCGGGGGGCGGGCCACCTCGGGGCGGGGAGGACGGGTGGCGAGAGGGGGTCGCCCGGCTCTGGGACTTCGGGTTCCTGTTCTCCCCGGCCCTCACCATCGGAGGAGGGACCTCCGAGGTCCAGCGCAACATCATCGCCGAGCGCACGCTGGGACTTCCTCACGATCCGGCCCCCTGACCGGGGGACCCCTGACCGTGGAGGACCCCCGACCGGGTACCCGTGACCGGGCGCTCCGGCGGGTGTCGCCTCAGCCGGGGATGGGCCCGGCGTCCTCGTATCCCTGGCGCACCCCCTGGCCGGCCCGCCGGGTCAGCTGGTCGGGCTCGTAGAGCATCCAGTAGGCGTTGCGGGCGTGCTTGCGGGCCCGGTCGACGCAGACCTTGGCCAGCAGGGCCGGGTCCTCCTCCTCGTTCTCGTGGACGAAGACCTCGAGGACGTGGGTGGAGGTCATGAGTTGGGCCTGCATGATGCCCTGCGACGCCTCGTGGGCACAGACCTGGTCGATGGCGGCGCGACCCGGCATCCCGAGGGCGACCACGATGCGGCAGCCCTCGTTCTCGATGAGCTGCTTGCAGGCGACGGCCAGGTCCTTGAACCCGGGCACCGTGCGATGCTCGACGTCGAACATCGAGCCGAACCCGGGGCACGACCGCAGCTCGTCGATGGCCTCGCCGCCCAGGTCGAAGCGGGCGAACATGGTGTCGACCACGCCGATCCGATCCATGGCCGGGATCCTACCGGTGCCGGCTCCCGCCCCCGCTCCGGCCCCGGACGGGCGCCCCCACCCGACCACGGCGGAGTCGACCGGGCCCCGACCGTCGACAAGACTCGGGCGGATGACACCCGAGACCGACCGGGCCACGGTGGCCGGCCGCTGGCTGGCCCGTGATGCGGCCGTGGTCTGGCACGGCTTCACCCAGATGGCCGCCTATCCGGACAACGCCCCGATCACGGTGGAGCGGGCCGAGGGGCGCGAGCTCATCGACGTCGAGGGCCGTCGCTACTTCGATGCCATCTCCTCGTTGTGGGTCACCACCCTGGGCCACCGTGTGCCCGAGCTCGACCAGGCCGTCGTCGACCAGCTGGGCCGCGTGGCCCACGCCACCCTGCTCGGCAACGGCAGCACGGCGGCGGTCGAGCTCGCCGAGGCCCTGGCCCGGGTCGTCCCCGTCGACGACCCGCATGTCCTGTTCGCGTCCGACGGGGCGGTCGCCGTCGAGCAGGCCCTGAAGATCGCCTTCCAGTACTGGATCAATCGGGGCGAGCCGTCCCGCCGGCGCTTCCTGGCCCTCGGGGGCGCCTACCACGGCGACACGGTCGGCGCCCTCTCCCTCGGGGACGGCGGGTTCGGCACGTCCTGCTTCGATCCACTGCGCTTCCCGGTGGTCCGCACCCCCGGGTATGCCGCCGCCGACTGGGCCACCAAGCTGGTCGCCTGTGTGGAGTCGCGAGGCCGACACCCTGGCGGCGGTGGTCCTCGAGCCGTTGGTGCAGGGCGCTTCGGGCATCTTGGTCGCCGAGCCCTCGGACCTCGCCTTGGTGGGGGAGGCTTGTCGCGCCCACGGGGTGCTGCTCGTCTGTGACGAGGTGGCCACCGGCTTCGGCCGGACGGGCAAGCTGTTCGCCTCCGAATGGGGCGGGCCGTCATTCCGGCCGGACCTGCTCTGCCTGGGGAAGGGGATCTCCGGGGGGTACCTCCCGCTGTCGGCCACGGTGGCCTCGGGCGGCGTCTTCGAGGCCTTCGAGGGCGCCGACCTCGGCCCGTCGACCTTCTACCACGGCCATTCCTACGGCGGGAACGCCCTCGCCTGCGCCGTGGCCCGGCGCCATCTGGAGCTCATCGAGGCGTGGGACGTCCTGGCCCACGTGAACGAAGTGGCCGCCCATCTGTCCGTCCGTCTGGCCACCGCCATCGCCGGTCGGCCCGGGGTGGCGGAGGTCCGCCAGCGGGGCCTCATGGTCGGGGTGGAGCTCGATCCGCCGGACGCCGCCGCCCGCTGGGGGCGCCGGGTGTGCGCCGAGTCCGTCTCCCGCGGGGTGCTGCTCCGCCCGCTCGGGGACGTGGTGGTGGTGATGCCGCCGCTCACCACCACGGCCGGGGAGATCGACCGCGTCGTCGACGTCCTGGCCGGAGCGATCGCCTCGGTGGCGGGCGGTCGGGCGCAGTGATCCGGGCGCCGCTGCCGGGGCGCGCCGCGCCGCCGGCGGCCCCCGAACCCCGGGAGACCGGGATGTCGCCCTGGTCGGCCTGGGTCGATCGGGCCAACCGGGCGGTTGTCGCCTCGGGCCGGTGGCGCCGCCCGAGGACGTTCGACGCCATCGGGCCGGCCGGCCGGCTCGACGACGGCGGTGCCGGCGGCCCCCGGCCCGTCGTCTCCTTCGCCTCCAACGACTACCTCGGGCTCGCCTCCCACCCGGCCGTGGCCGCCGCCGCCCACCGGGCGATCGACCGGTGGGGCACCGGCTCGGGGGGGTCCCGCCTGATCACCGGCTCCCGGCCGGTCCACGCCGAGCTGGAGCGGGCCCTGGCCGCGTGGAAGGGGTGCGAGCGGGCGGTGGTCTTCCCGACCGGCTTCGCCGCCAACTTGTCGGTGCTGGCCGTCTTCGGGGCCGAGGGGTCCCACATCTTCTCCGACGAGCTCAACCACGCCTCCATCGTCGACGGGTGCCGGCTGGCCCGGGCCCCGGTCACCGTCTACCCGCACGGCCGGCTGGACCGGCTGGACGCGGCGTTGACCGCGGCCGGCGGCGCCCGTCCCGTCGTCGTGTCCGACAGCGTCTTCTCCATGGACGGGGACGAGGCCGACTTGGCCGGCCTGGTGGCGGTGGCCGGCCGGCACGGCGCGCTGCTCGTCCTGGACGAGGCCCACGCCGTGCTCGGCCCCGATCTCGGCGCCCTCCGGATCGACTGCAGCCGGTGCGGCGTGGACGTCCTGCAGGTCGGGACCCTGTCCAAGACGCTCGGCTCACTCGGCGGCTTCGTCGCCGGCCCGGCCCGGTACACCGACCACCTGATCAACCGGGCCCGGCCCTACATCTTCACCACCGCGCCGACCCCGGCCGATGCCGCCGCCGCCCTGGCCGCGCTGGAGGTGGTGCGGTCGGCCGAGGGAGCGGCCCGTCGGGCCCGGCTGGCCGGTCACGTGGCGCGGGTGGCGGGCGCGGTCGGTCGTCCCGGCCACGGCACTCCGATCATCCCGGTGGTGGTCGGGGCCGAGACCGATGCGGTCGACGCCTCGGACCGGCTCCGGTCCGCCGGGGTGTGGGTCCCGGCCATCCGCCCTCCGACCGTGGCCCCGGGCACGTCCCGACTCCGGGTCACTCTTTCGGCCGTCCACACCGAGGAGCAGGTGGACCGGCTGGTGGCCGGGCTGGCCGCCGCCGGGCTGGCCGAGGCGGGGGCCGGTGCGCCCTGAGCGCCTGGTGCTGGTGTGCGGCACCGGCACCGACGTGGGCAAGACCTGGGTAGGCAGCCGGTTGCTCGGCGAGCTGCGCCGGCGGGGCGTCACCGTCGCAGCCCGCAAGCCGGCCCAGTCGTTCGACGTCGATGCCGCCGGGGAGCCCCGGGGCGGCCCGACCGACGCCGAGGTGCTGGCCGCCGCCTCGGGGGAGGGGCCCGGCGCGGTCTGCCCGCCGGGGCGCTCCTACCGCCGGGCCATGGCCCCGCCCATGGCGGCCGAAGCGCTCGGGCTCCCCGCCTTTTCGGTCGCCGAGCTCGTCGGTGAGCTGCGGTGGCCCCCCGAGGGGGTCCAGGTCGGTGTGGTCGAGCTGGCCGGGGGGGTGCGCTCCCCGCAGGCCGGTGACGGCGACGCCACCGACGTGGCCGCCGCCCTCGGGCCCGATGTGGTCCTGCTGGTGACCGACGCCGGCCTCGGCTGCATCAACGCGGTGCGTTTGTCGATGGGGGCGCTCGGCTCCCCGCTCGCCGACCGGGCCCCGGTGCGTCCGGTCGTGGTCCTCGACCGGTTCGACCCCGGACAGGACCTCCACCGGCGCAACCGCCGGTGGTTGGTGGAGCGCGACGGCTACCGGGTGGTGGTCGTCCCCGGCGAGGAGGAGGTGCTCGCCGACCTGGTCGGGGCCGAGGTCGTCCCGACGTCCTGAGGGAGGGGTCAGGCCCGGGCCGTATCGGGGAGGCCGCCGGCCTCGACCAGTGTCCGGCTGAAGGGCCGGGCCAGTCGGCGGAGCTCGGTGCACCCGTCCTCGCCGAGGGCCTCGTAGGGGAACACGGCCCGGCTGTCGGTGACGTCCTCGATACGCCGGCGGACCGCCAGCCCGTCGCTGCTGAGCGACAGGCCGCCGTCGGGCGACGTCGGCTCCACCCAGCCGCGACTCCGGAGCCGGGTGACGGCATGGTCCCAGTGGGTGTCGCTCCAGCCCCGGGTCAACCGCAGGAACCCGACCGGCACCTCGCCCGAGGCGGCGTGCATGACCAGCGCTTCGACCGGACCGAGGTCGTGCATGAGCAGCGCGGCGACATGGCCGTCCCCGCGGAACTCACGCAGCAGCGTCTGGGCGTGCCACAGCACGGCGTGCGGCTCGACCGGCCAGTCGAGCCCGGCGTGCCCGGCGAAGAGCGGCCGGCCACCGGGTCGTTCGGACGCCCGGACGGCGGCGGCGCGGGCCAGGGCGGCCGCCTCTTTCATCTCGGGGGAGTCGACTGCGTCGCCCAGCAGGCGCCGCAGGGCGGCGCCGGCCGCTTCGAGGCGGGCCGCCACCACCTGGGCGGGTGAGGTCGTCTCCCAGGCGCCGGCCATGGCCGCGCTGACGAGCGACGGCCGGAAATTGTAGAAGGTGGCGATGACCGTGGTGTCGCGAACCGCACCCATCGGGGCCGAGCGCGAGATGAAGTAGCCCGCCTCGGGGGTGATGCCGAGACGGGCGTACGAGGCCGGCGCCTCGGGGGCGAAGTACACCATGCTGTGGACCGGCTCGACGGTCCTCCAGGTCTTGCGCGCCGTCAGGGGGGAGACCGGCAGCGGCCCGGTTCGATCGGTGGCCATGGCCTACGGTAACCCGATCCCGGATCCGTGGCCCTGCCGAGGGCCGTATAGTTCGGTGCGGGAACACCTCGTCGCGGTGTGACCCGGGAGCAGCGCAATGGGTGTCGGAAGTCGAGTGCGGGAACGGGCTGAACGGTGCTGAACGGCGTGTCGGGGATGGTCGGCGAGACGGCGGTGGTGCGCAAGCCGGTCTCCGACAGCCACGATCCTGGCTCGGTGTTCTCCCGCGGCGAGGAGTGGTACGCCGTGTCGCTGTTTCCGGGGAGGACCATCGACGTCGGGACCAAGGTGGTCGTGGCCGACGTGGAACGGGGGCTCCTCGTCGTCTACCCGACCGAGGAGTGACCCGGATCGCCCCGGTGAGACGCCCCCGTTCCTGAGGCCTACAGTGGGAGCAGGAGGTGGTCCTCATGATCATCGGTTCCGCCGGCGCGTCCATCGCACTCGTTGTGGTGGGTGTCGCCATCTTCGTCCTCATCGTCGTCTTCTTGAAGTCGTGCCTGAAAGTGGTCCAGCAGGGATGCGTGGGGGTGGTGAAGCGGTTCGGCGAGTTCAAGTCCATCCTCCAGCCCGGCCTCCATGTCCTGATGCCCCTGGCCGACCGGATGGACAAGGTCGACATCCGCGAGTTCCCCCGCACCGGTGACCAGCAGTCCGTGATCACCAAGGACAACGTGTCGCTCCAGGTGAGCGCCACCATTTTCTGCCAGGTGACCGACGTCAAGCTGGCGCTCTTCGAGGTCAACGACTTCGGCCTGGCCATCGACCAGATGGCCCGGACCGCCCTCCGGGCCGTCTTCGGCGAGCTCACCCTCGACGAGTCGCTGTCCGAGCGCGAGACGATCAACACCAAGATGCAGGACCACATGGCCGAGGCCACCCTCAAGTGGGGCGTGCGTCTCAACCGCATCGAGATCCTCGACATCACGCCGCCGACCAACGTGCTCCAGGCCATGTCCGAGCAGAAGGAGGCCGAGCAGCACAAGCGGGCCGCCATCTTGAAGTCGGAGGGTGATCAGCAGGCCGCCGTCAACAGCGCCCAGGGTCGCAAGCAGGCCGCCGTCCTCGAGGCCGAGGGCCAGAAGCAGGCCTCCATCCTGGCCGCCGAGGGCCAGAAGCAGACCCTCGAGCTCCGGGCCGACGGCGAGAAGCGGGCCGCCCAATTGCGCGGCGAAGGCGAGGCGGCCGCCCTCAACGCCATCGACGAGTCGCGGATCAAGCCCAACACGCTGGCCGTGATGCAGTTGCGAGCTATCCAGGCCCTGGCCTCGTCGTCCAACTCCAAGCTGGTCGTCCCCTACGAGGCGGCCGGGCTGGTCGGGGCGGCCCAGGTGCTGGTCGACGCCTTGGGCGACGCGGGAGACGCCGGGGAGGCGGGGGACACCGCAGCCAACGGGCGGGCGCCGCAACCCGCCCCCTGAGCACCGGCCTGGCCCCAGGCGCTACCGCAGCTCGACCTGATCGAGGTCGGCGTCGTCCCAGTGGGTGAAGTGCTCGTCGGGAAGGGACACCCGGTGGGTCGGCCGGATCGCCTGCACGAAGGCGCGGTCATGGCTCACCACGACGATGGTGCCCGGCCAGCGGCCCAGCATGCCACCGACCGCCTCGATGGAGGACGGGTCGAGGTTGTTGGTCGGCTCGTCGAGGAGCAGGACGTTGGCGCGACCCGCGGCCAACATGGCCAGGCCCAATTTGGCCCGCTCTCCTCCGGAAAGGGTTCCCGGCATCTGGTGCGCGGCTTTCCCGGTGATGCCGAACATGCCGAGCAGTGCCCGCCGCTCGCTCTCCCGGGTCAGCACGGTGTCGTCGATATTCCCCAGCGCGCTGGCCTCGGGGTCGACCTGCTCGTGCTCCTGGGCGAAGTAGCCGAGCGTCACGTTGGCCCCGAAGTCGACCGCGCCGGCCGTCGCCTGTTGAACGCCGGCGAGGCAGCGCAGCAAGCTGGACTTCCCGGCGCCGTTCCGGCCCACGACCACCACCCGGTCGCCTCGGCGGCAGTGGAAGCTCAATTGGTGGAGCACGGTGGAGGAGCCATACGTCACCCCGAGGCCGACCACCCGGAGCGGTACCTCGCCCGACCGCCGGGGTGAGGGCAACACGAAGCTGCTTTTGCGTTCCCGCTTGTGCACGGCGGTCCGGGATGACTCGAGGCGCTCGACCCGCTTGTCGATGGACTTGGCCACGCGGGCTCGCCGATTGGTGCTGCCTCGCATGGAGTCGGCCAGGGTCGAGAGCCGCTTGATCTCTCGGCCCTCGAGCAGTGCGGAGCGCTCCCGGCGGGCCTGGTCGCCCTCCAGCTGCACCAGGTACGAGGAGTACGTGCCTTTGAACTCGTGCAGACGGCCGTCGGCCAGGTGCAGCACCTTGTCGAGGGACCGGTCCAGCAGCCGCAGATCGTGGGAGACCACCAGGATGGCGCCGGCGAAGGCCTCGAGCTCGTCCATGAGCCAGCGTTTGGCCGAGCGGTCCAGGTGGTTGGTCGGCTCGTCGAGGATCATGATGTCGGGCTCCTGGAAGAGGACCCGGATGAGGTCGACCCGGCGCCGCTGGCCACCCGACAGGCTCTCGATGTCCTCGAGCAGCAGGTCTTGGCGCAGTCCCAGGCCGTCGGCGAGCCGGGCCATGACCGACTCCGCCTCGTAGCCGCCGTTCTCCCGGAACTGCTCCTCGAGGTCGGAGAACAGGTCGATGTTCTCGGTGCTCGGGTCCTTCGCCATCTGGGCCCGCGCCTGCTCCAGGGCGTCGTCGAGGACGTCGAGACCCCGGCCCGACAGCACGTGGGAGAAGCCGTTCCCCTCCAGCCCGAGCCCGTTGGCCACCGGAGATTGGGGGAGATGGCCGTAGGTGCCGCGAATGCGGGCGTTTCCGGCCGATCGGACGCTCGGCCCCGGCTCGCCCACGATCACGGAGATGAGGGTCGACTTGCCGGTGCCGTTCCGGCCCACCAGGCCCACCTTCTCGGTCGCCCCCACCACAAAGGACGCTCCGGACAGCAGGACCCGGTTGCCGATCTCGATGTTGAGCGAGGAGCCGACGATCATGGGGAAGGGAGCGGCGCCGTGGATCGGGGTGTCCGGGAGGCCACGGGGGACACCCCCGGGCGACGAACGGCCGCCGCCGATTGTCTCACAGACCGGCCGACCGGCCGGGCCGGGTCAGCCGCCCGAGACGAGGAGGTCGCCCCCGGTCGGAGCTCGGGGGTCGTCACGCTCCTCGAGCCAGCCCGCCGGGAGGTGGACGGCCCTCGGCCCGTTGGCATGTCCGCGCACCACCCGGCGCGCCTCGTCGGGGAAGGCGACGCCCGGGTCCAGCCCGTCCAGCAAACGGTGGACCTCCGCCGGCGACGAGGCCTGGGACAAGCGCCGGCGGACGTCCGGACCGACCGGCAGGCCCGCCAGGTACCAGCCGGCGTGCTTGCGGAACTGGCGCGTACCGACGTCAGGCCCGAAGGAAGCGGTGAGCAGGTCGGCGTGGGCCCGCATCATGGCGACGATCTCGCCCAGTCGGGGCGGAGCCTGGGGATGGCGTCCGGCAAAGGCGTCGGCCAGGTCGCGGAAGAGCCAGGGCCGCCCGAGACAGCCCCGTCCCACCACCACGCCGTCGCACCCGGTGCCGGTCACCATGGCCAGCGCGTCGGACGCCTCCCAGATGTCGCCGTTGCCGAGGACCGGGATGGAGGAGACGGCGGCCTTGAGCCGGGCGATGGCCCTCCAGTCGGCCGTGCCCGAGTAGAGCTGCTCGGCCGTGCGGGCGTGCAGGGTGATAGCGGCCGCCCCCTCACCCTCGGCCGTTCGGCCGGCCTCGAGGTAGGTCAAGTTGGCCGGGTCGATTCCCATCCGCATCTTGACCGTGACCGGGACGGTGCCGGCGGCGCGCACCGCGGCGGCGACGATGGCGCGGAAGAGCGCGCCGTGGGCCGGCAGGGCGGCGCCACCGCCGTGGCGGGTCACCTTGGCCGCCGGACACCCGAAGTTGAGGTCGATATGGTCCACCCCGATCTCACCGGTGAGCCGGCCGACGGCGGCGTGCATGACAGCGGGGTCGACTCCGCACAGCTGCACGCTGCGAACCGGTTCGTCGTCCCCGAAGGCGGCCATCCCGAGCGTCTTGACGTTGCCCTCGACGAGCGCCCGGGCGGTGATCATCTCGCTCACGTAGAGACCCGCCCCGAACGAGCGGGACAACCGCCGGAAGGCGACGTTGGTCACGCCGGCCATCGGGGCCAGGACCACCGGAGGGTCGACGATGACGGCTCCCAGCTTCAGGGCGGGCGGTGCGATCGTCACGATCCGGCGGGGGACCACAGGTCGGTGATCGGGATGGACAGCTCGGCGAGCAGTGAGCGCAGGAGGGGGAGGGAGAGGCCGGTCACGTTGCCGGGGTCGCCGTCCACGCCGTCGATGAAGGGGGCCGACCGACCGTCGAGGGTGAAAGCGCCGGCCACCCCCAAGGCCTCGCCGGTGGCGAGATAGGCGTCCAGCTCGGCGTCGGTGGTGACGGCGAACCGGACCTCGGTGGTGGCCGCGGCGGCGACCCGTCGGCCGGTCGGCTCGTCGATCACACAGTGACCGGTGAACAGCGTCCCCGAGCGCCCCCGCATGGTGGTGAGCCACCGGCGGGCCTCGTTCACCGACGACGGCTTGCCGTGCCGACGGCCGTCGAACTCGAGCACCGAGTCGCATCCGACCACCACTGCCTCACCGGTTCCGGCCACGGCCACGGCCTTGCGCCGGGCGAGCTCGGTGACCAGGGTGGCCGTGTCGGGGGCGGTGACCGCGGTCTCGTCGACCCCGCTGACGGCGACTTTGGGGTCGAAGCCGGCGTCGCGCAGCAGCCGCAGGCGGGCCGGGGAGCCGGAGGCCAGGACCAGTGGGCGTGCCGTCATGGACGGAGAGCGTAGGGCGCGGCCCGCCGGCGGTCGCCGCGGCGAGCCCCGGGCCGGGCGAGGGGCGGGTAGATGCGCGATCCTGGAGCCATGGCCGACACCGGCATCAGCGTCGCCCCGACCCGGGCCGATCCGCAACTGGACGGGGACCATGAGCGCATGTCGCACATCGTCCTCGAGGGTTTCCGGCCCGAGGAGGGCGACTTCGTGCCGGCCGGCCCCTCGGTCGTCGAGGGCATGGTGAACGGCACGGCGGTCAAAGCCCTGTGCGGGAAGATCTGGGTGCCCGGGCGCGACCCCGGCCGCTATGCGCTGTGCCCCACCTGCAAGGAGATCGCCGAGGCCCGCGGCTGGAAGGTTCCGGCCCGCTGAGACGACCGACCCCTAGGGCAGCTCCCCGAAGCCCTTGACCACGAGATAGACGGCGAAGACCAGCTCGATGACGATGCCGATCTGGCGGGCGTGTCGGGTCACCCAGCGGTGGGTGGCGTCGAGGGCGGGGGCGGCCCGGTCGCCGATGGCGGCGACCAGCCCCACGGGGAGGAGGACGGGTAGCAGGGTGATGACATAGAGCATGGCGAAAGCCGCGATGCGGTCGGCCAGCGCCGTCGACGACCGGGCGATCTCGTGGAGCGCGGGCAGGAACAGGACGAGGGTCGAGAAGTTGACCACCATGCCGATGGCGCCGACGCCCAGGAACCAGGGTGTGGGTGCCGTGGCCAACCGCCCGGCGGTGCGGGAGGTGTGCTGCTCGGCCGTCGTCGGGCGGCGAGCCAGTGCGCGGACGGCCAACGCCGCCATCAAGCCGGCGGCCACGAACAGGACGGCGGCGTCGGAGGCCGACCGGTGGTGGTGGACCGTGTGCAGGTGGTCGAGCACCGTGAGCCCGAGCACCGAGAAGGCACCGAGCACCAGGGCCGAGCCGAGGGCCAGCGCCCAGGCCCGGGGGAGCGGGTTGGTGCCACTCAGCACCAGGAGCTGCAGGGCCAGCAGCGTCGGGCTGATGGCCGCGCCGACCGCCAACGGGAGGACGGAGGCCAGCAGGGCCGCCACGGCCAGCCATGGTAGCCGGGGCCCCTGTCCTGCGGTCGATACCACGGGTGTCCCACCGAGATGCCGAGCGAGGGTCCGCCTCGCACCATCGTCAGGGCGGGTCAGTTCGTGGTCAGGGCGGGGTCAGGTCACCGTGATGGCGGCAGGTCGCCCGGTAACCACCGGGGTGCACCGCCACGGTGAGACGTCGCCCGCACGAGGGGCAGAACCGGGGTGGGTCGAGTGCGCGGCTGCAGCCCGGGCACGTCGCCGAGCCACACCCGGTGCAGTGTTCGGTGCCGATCGGCGATGGCACGTCGCCCCCCACCGAATCGCTCGCCGTCATGTGCCGCGGTCAGATGACGCCGGTCAGGGCGCGGACCGGCATGCGCAGGTCGTCGAGCATACGGAGGTCCTCGTCGGGGGAGCGCCCGAGCGTGGTCAGGTAGTTCCCGACGATCAGGGCGTTGATCCCCGACGTCATGCCCATGGACTGCAGCTCGCGCAAGGTGACCTCGCGTCCGCCGGCGTAGCGCAGGATGACGCCGGGCAGACCCAGCCGGAACAGCGCGATCCACCGGATCGCCTCCCAGGCCGCCACCGGCTGCGCCTCCCCGAGGGGCGTTCCCGGACGCGGGTTGAGGAAGTTGAGCGGGACCTCGGTGGGATCCAGCTCCTGCAGCTGGAGGATGAGCTCGATCCGCTGGGCGTCGGTCTCGCCCATCCCGATGAGGGCGCCGCTGCACAGCTCCATCCCGTGTGCCCGCACCAGCCGGCACGTGGCCTCACGCTCCTCCCAGGTGTGGCTGGAGACGACCGTCGGGAAGAACGAGCGCGACGTCTCGAGATTGTGGTTGTAGCGATGGACGCCGCCCTCGGCCAGACGTCGGGCCTGGTCCTCGGTGAGGAGCCCGGCGCTGACCGCCACGTTGAGGCCGGTGTGCCGGCCGATGAGCGGGATGAGCTCGAGCAGGCGCTGCATGGTCCGCTCGTCCGGGCCCCGCACGGCGAGCACCAGGCAGAACTCCGAGGCCCCGCTGGCCCTCGTCTCCTCGGCCGCCCGGAGGACCTCGGTGGTATCGGCGAAGGGGGTCGCCTTGACCGGGCTGTCGAAGCGGGATGACTGGGAGCAGAAATGGCAGTCCTCCGGGCAGCCACCGGTCTTGGCCGACAGGATGCCTTCGACCTCGACTTCGGGCCCGCACCAGGCCAGTCGGACCCGGTGGGCCAGAGCGGCCAGCCAGGTCACCCAGCCGTCGGGCAGCTCGGCGAGCCCGGCGAGCTCCTGGCCGGAGATCAGCCGACGGTCGGCGAGCAGCGCCCGCTCGGCCGCGGCCAGTCGGGCCCGGGCCGTCGGGTCGTCGATGGTTGCGGCCACCGGGGCGGGCCCGGACCGGGAGCGGCTGGGCCGGGACCAGGTGATGCTGGTACGGCTGGGTGGGGCAGCGGGGTCGCCGGGCATCCCGTTACGGTAGTGGCCGCGCCGAACGGCCGGAAAGACGACAGGGGGACCACTGTGGCATGGGATTTCTCCACCGAGCCAGAGTTCGAGGAGCAACTCGTCTGGATGCGCCGGCTCGTCCGCGACGAGGTCATCCCGCTCGAGACGCTGTCGTTGAGCTACGACGCCATGCTCGAGGCAGTCCGGCCCCTCCAGGACGAGGTGAAGCGACGCGGGCTGTGGGCTTCGCATCTCCCGGTGGAGCTGGGCGGAGGCGGCTTCGGCCAGGTCCGGCTGGGCCTCATGCACGAGGTCCTCGGCCAGACGCCCTACGGCCCGGTGGTCTTCGGCAACAACGCGCCCGATTCGGGCAACGCCGAGCTGTTGGCCATCGGCATCGAAGCCTCGGGTCGAGAGGAGCAGCGCGACCGCTGGCTCCAGCCGTTGCTCGACGGCCGGCTCCGGAGCGGCTTCTCCATGACCGAACCGGGCGCCGGGGCCGACCCGACCATGATCACCACCCGGGCGACCCGCGACGGTGAGGAGTGGGTCATCGACGGCCACAAGTGGTTCACCACCAACGGGTCGGTGGCCGACTTCCTCATCGTGATGGCGGTGACCAACCCCGACGTGCATCCCTACCAGGGGTGCTCGATGATCGTCGTGCCGGCGGCCACCCCCGGGGTGGAGATCGTCCGTGACGTGGCCACCATGGAGGACCCGGTGGACCACTACGGCAAGTTCGGCGGTCACGCCGAGATCCTCTACCGCGACGTGCGGGTTCCCTACGAGAACCTGGTGGGGAACGAGGGCGACGGCTTCCTCCTCGCCCAGCAGCGGCTCGGGCCCGGCCGCATCCACCACTGCATGCGCTGGCTGGGGCAGTCGAAGCGGGCCTTCGACATGCTGTGCGAGCGGGCGGTCTCGCGCACCACCCACCACTCCCTTCTGGCCGAAAAGCAGACCATCCAGAACTGGGTGGCCGACTCGCTGGCCGAGATGACCGCGGCCCGTCTGATGACCCTGCAGGCGGCGTGGAAGATGGACCGCGAGGGCGCCTCGGCGGCCCGAGTCGAGATCGCCATGATCAAGTACTACGGGGCGGGCGTGCTCTACAACGTCGTCGACCGGGCCATCCAGGTGCACGGCGCCCTGGGCTACTCGACCGACCTCCCCCTCGAGTCGATGTACCGGAACGCCCGCGCCGCCCGCATCTACGACGGCCCGGACGAGGTGCACAAGGTGACCGTGGCCCGGCGGACCCTGAAGGGGTACAAGCCGGTCGACGTCCCGACCGAGCACGTTCCCACCCGGCGGGCGGCGGCCCGGGAGCGCTTCGCCCACTTGCTCGAGCTGGAGACGGCCGATCGCTGAGCGGGCGGTGATCACCCGGGCCACCACGGGCCTTGCCGTGTTCGTGCTCCTGGCGGTGGCCGCCGGCCTGGGGGGCTGTGCCGGTCCGGCCCCGGCGGCCGCTCCCGACCCCGGCAATCCGTTCTTCGAGGCCCGGTTCACCACCACGGTCAATCCGTTCACCTTCGGGCAGGACCCGTCGTGGACGGCGGACGGCCGGGTCCTCTCCAACCAGCTCGACCCGTCCGGCGTCTCCCAGGTCTACGTGTCACGGCTCGACGGGAGCACCATGTCCTGCCTGACCTGTGGGCAGCCGGGGCCCAACGGCTTCCCCCAGGAGCGCCCGCAAGGTGACTGGATCCTGTTCTGCTCGTTCCGCGGTCAGGCGGTGACCTTCGGTTCCCCCTGTCTCGGGGGGTTCGGCACCGACCTCTACGCCATGCGCCCGGACGGCAGCCACGTCACCCGGCTCACCGGGCCGGGCTCGTCGTTCGAGCCAGGCCCCGACGTCTACGACAACTACCACCCCTACTGGTCGCCCGACGGCCGGCACCTCATCTGGACCCACGTGGACTACGGCCCGCTGGACCGGGGCGGCACCCAGTGGACCATCATGTTGGCCACCTTCACCGTCGGCGCCGGACGGGACGCCTCGGCTCGGCGAGGTGACGACGGTCGCCCCCGATGGCGACAACGCCTACGAGACCCAGGTGTGGGCTCCGGACGGCAGCGGCGTCCTGTTACACCGCGCTGAGCTCCGACGGAGACAAGCGCGTCGGGTGGCTCAACTCCGAGCTCTACTTCCTGCGGCTCTACGGCGGCGGGGCGAGCCCGGCCCACCCGGTCGTCACCCATCTCACCGACGCCAGCCCGGCCTGGGACGAGCAGGCCGTCTTCACCCCGGACATGAAGGACGTGATCTGGATGTCCAGCCGGGCCACGCCCGGCTGGTACCAGACCGTGACGAGCGAGGCCCAGGCGGCCGGCTACGACCCCCCCGGCGAGAACGACGTCGCCGGGCCCGTCTTCATCCTCACCGTGCTCGACCCACGTTTCCGCACCGACCTCTACGAGCTCGACCTGTCCACCCGGGCGGTACGCCGCCTCACCGACCTCGACCAGGTCGTGCCCGAGTTCTACTTCGACCCGACCGGGACCCGGCTCCTGTGGACGACGGGCGAGCGTACCCACACCTATGTCGGCACGTTCTCCCCGGCCCCCGGGCCGTCCACCCTTGGCGGCTCACGGGTGCGACCCGATCCGGCTTGGACCGGGGCGCCGCGCCACGGGGACCACGCGCCACCCCAGCCGGTGGTGCCCACCACCGTGAGCCTCGGCCACCTCAACCTGCCGGCCGACGAGGTGGCCGCCATCGCACTGGCCGAGCAGCAGCTCACCGGGCTGGCTTCGATCTGGCAGGCACTGGCCTCGGGGGCAGGGTGCTGCCGGGCTCCCGCCTGATCCCGGGCCCGGGCCGATGTCGGCCCCGGGCGGATCAGTACCGGTAGGTGTCGGGCTTGTAGGGGCCGTCCATCGCCACCCCGATGTACTCGGCCTGTTCCTTGGTCAGGGTGGTGAGGTGGACCCCGAGGGCATCGAGGTGCAGGCGGGCCACCTTCTCGTCGAGGTGCTTGGGCAGCACGTAGACCTTGTTCTCATAGCCCGAGGCGTTGTTGAACAGCTCCATCTGGGCCATGGTCTGGTTGGTGAAAGAGTTGGACATCACGAAGCTCGGGTGGCCCGTGGCGTTGCCCAGGTTGAGCAACCGGCCCTCCGACAGGATGATCACGGCGTGGCCGTCGGGGAAGACCCACTTGTCGACCTGGGGCTTCACGTTGAGGCGGAGGATCCCGTCGATGGCCGCGAGCCCCGCCATGTCGATCTCGTTGTCGAAGTGGCCGATGTTGCCCACGATGGCCTGGTGCTTCATGCGAGCCATGTGCTCGGCCGTGATCACGTCCTTGTTGCCGGTGCAGGTGACGAAGATGTCGGCCAGGGCAACCACGTCGTCGAGGGTGGCCACCTGATAGCCCTCCATGGCGGCTTGCAGTGCGCAGATCGGGTCGATCTCGGTCACGACCACCCGGGCACCCTGGCCGCTGAGCGACTCGGCGCACCCCTTGCCCACGTCGCCGAAGCCACAGACGACGGCCACCTTGCCGCCGATGAGGACGTCGGTGGCCCGGTTGATCCCGTCGATGAGCGAGTGCCGGCACCCGTACTTGTTGTCGAACTTGGACTTGGTCACCGCGTCGTTGACGTTGATGGCGGGGAACAGGAGCTCGCCGGCCTGCTCCATCTCGGCGAGGCGGTGCACGCCGGTGGTGGTCTCCTCCGAGACCCCGAGCAGACCATTGGCGATGGTCGTCCATCGGTGGGGGTCCTCCTGGAGACCCCGGGCCAACGTCTCGAGGACGACGGCGAGCTCCTCGGAGTCCGCCGTCGACGGATCGGGGACGGCCCCCGCCTTCTCGAACTGCACGCCCTTGTGGACGAGGAGGGTGGCATCGCCCCCGTCGTCGAGGATCATGGTCGGTCCCTCGCCCGGCCAGCACAATGCCTGCTCGGTGCACCACCAGTACTCGGAGAGCGACTCGCCCTTCCAAGCGAAGACCGGGACACCCCGGGGCTCGTCCACCGTCCCGTCGGGCCCCAC
Source organism: uncultured Acidimicrobiales bacterium (assembly GCA_963710495.1). Lineage (GTDB taxonomy): Bacteria > Actinomycetota > Acidimicrobiia > Acidimicrobiales > RAAP-2 > Bog-756. The sequence continues at coordinate 476,729 of CAVQAI010000007.1, read as the reverse complement.
CACCACGGCGGCGGCGGCGTGGTCCTGGGTCGAGAAGATGTTGCAGCTGGCCCACCGCACCTCCGCCCCGAGCGCGGTCAGGGTCTCGATGAGCACCGCGGTCTGGATGGTCATGTGCAGTGATCCGGTGATCCGGGCACCGCCGAGCGGTTGGTCAGCACCGTGCTCGGCCCGCATGGCCATCAGCCCCGGCATCTCGTGCTCGGCGAGCTCGATCTCCCGCCGGCCGAAGTCGGCCAGCGACAGGTCGGCCACCTTGAAGTCATGGTGCGGTTGGCGGGTCATCGGACTCCTTCATTGTGGCCATCCGGCGGGCTGCACGGGGACGGTCCTCGACTGACGGCGTCGACCACCCCCGGCCGGGCGGTGGTCCATCTGCCCCGGGACGCCCGGCATGGTAGCCCAACGTCTCGCCGGGGGCCCTCGGATCGCGCCCCGCGGTCATGGGGCGGCCGGGCGCGCCAGGTCACTCGATGAGCGCCTTTGCGGGCGGCTGGAGGGGGCCGCGGTCGAAGACCTCGAGGTACGGGGAGGGATCCCCCTGCCAGGGGAGGGCCCGGATCTGCTCGGGCGACCGCCGGCCGGCAAACGCCCGGAACAGCTCGAAGGCGCTCGTCGACACCCGGACCGGGGCCGGCTCGGGGCCGATCGTGGTCCCGAAGTGGGGTGAGTCGAACTCGATGGCCGCCAGCTGCCGTTTCTCGACCAGGCCGCGCATGGAGTCCTCGATGAAGGTGAGGCCGATGATGACGCTGTCGGTGTCGCGCGCCCCGGGCCGGCCCAGGGCACCTCGCAGATCGTGCTCGTGGGTGCAGGCGTCGAAGACGAGCTGGGTGGCGGCCCGCGCCGGGAACCTTCCGCCCATCGCCTCGACCTTGGGACTGGTTTCGTTCCAGGCCTGGGACAGCTGGTGCAGGCCGAGCGGGGCGAACCGGCGCACCTGTTCGTCGGCCCACGCCGCCGTGCCGGCCCCTTCGACGTTGCCTTCGATGATGTCCACCTCGACGCCGTAGAGGTGGGCGACGACATCGGTGACGGTCCACTCCGGGCAGGCCGGGACAGGGGTGGACGCCGCTTCGTCGTCCGAGGTGCACTCGAGCAGCTCGGTCAGCCGATGGCGGATCCCGGCGTAGGCAAATGCTGATTCGGGCGGCGTCTTCAGCATGGTGTCGACCTCTCTTTCCGGCGAGGCCAATGCGCGCTCGCCAGCCTGGGTGCGTCGGCCCGCCGGAGGTTCCGATCAGGACAGAGGCTAGGCCCTCGCCCACCCCGCGCGCTGGGACGCACGCCGGTGCGAGGGGACAACCGCAGGTGCGCTAGGTGCGCGGGGTGCGCCCGGCGCGCACCCGGGTCGCTCAGGGGGCGGGCACCGACGCGCTGAGGCGGAGGTCGGCCGAGGACTCGCCGACGGACAGCGTGTAGGTCCCCGGCACGGTCGACCAGGTGCCGTCGAGGTATGCCTCGAATGCCGATGCGGGGACCGGCAACGTCACCGTCCGGCTCTGGCCGGGCGCCAGGGTGACCGGGGCGAACGCCACCAGCTGCGCCGGTGGCTCACCGGCCGCGGCCGGAAAGGTCAGGTAGGCCTGCGGGACATCAGTCCCCGTGACCCGGCCCTGGTTCGACACCCGCACGGCCAGGGTGTACCCGGTGGCGGTGCGTGCCACCGCCGGCCGCCCGACGGCGAACCGCGTATAGGAGAGGCCGTAGCCGAACGGGAACAGGGGCTGGGCGCCGGTGGCGTGGTCGTAGCGGTAGCCGACGTCGAGCCCTTCGGTGGCGTCCGCGGTGAGGCCCACGCCCGGCCATTGGGCGGCGGTGTTGACGGCGGTAGCGGCGTCACTGGTGGGGAAGGTGACGGGCAGCCGGCCGGAGGGATCGACGTCACCGAAGAGGAGGGCGGCGATGGCGTTGCCGTCCTGCTCCCCCGGGTACCAGCCTTCGATCACACCGGCCACCTGCCCAAGCCACGGCATCGAGCGCGGGACCACCGGTGTTGAGCACGACCACGGTACGGGGGTTGGCCGCGGCCACCGCGGCGATCAGTGCGTCCTCGTCGCCGGGGAGCGACAGGGAGGGCCGGTCGAAAGCCTCGGAGCTGTAGTCGCCGGCGAACACGACCGCCACGTCGGCGGACCGGGCAGCGGCCGCGGCCGCCGCGATCCGGTCGCTGACGTATTGCCAGCCGAGGGTCAACGTGCTGGGGACGATCAACGACTCGCCCGACGGTGTAGTGGTGTCGATGGGCTCCCACTCCAGGCGGACCTGGTAGGGGTGACCGGCTACCAGCGGGACCGTCTGTGACCATCGCCCGTGGACATGGGTCAGCGTGTCCGACACCGTCGGCTTCCCGTCGAGTGTCAGGGAGGCCGAGCCGTCACCCTGCAAGGACAGTGTGTAGAGCCCGCTCCGGGGCGGCGTGAGGGTCCCGGTCCAGGTGGCCGTGGCGTCCGACCATCCGGCCGGCAGCTCCACCAGGGATCGGGTCGAGGAGGGGACGACACCGCTCAGGGGTGCGAGCCTGCCCAACGAGGGGACTCGGGGTCGGCGCTCGATGGGCGGCGAGCGGGTCAGCCCGCGGAAGGGCTGGCTGATCGTGAGATGGGGCCGGATCGAGGCGTCGACGGCGGGCTCGACGCTCTGGACGGGGAGCGCGTTGTTGCCCGAACCGCTCGGGGTGAGCGTGAGGGTGAGCCCGTGCCCCGCCCCCGAGGCGGGCGTGAGGAAGTCCGTCGGGACGGCGGGCAGCAGATTGGTGGTGCTGCCGCCGTCGGCGTAGGTCACGGTCGCGCCCGACCCGGCGCGCCGGCGGATGGCGGTCAGAGGGGAGGAGGTGAAGGGGGCGAGCACGTGCGAGCTGCCGTGGCCGGTGGTGACCGCCGCCGAGCTGGCATCGGCGCCGATGACCGCCACCGACCGGAGACGCGAGGGATTGAGGGGGAGGACCGAATGGTCGTTCTTGAGCAGGACGGCCGAGCGCTCGGCCGTGGTCAGGGCGAAGGCGGTGTGCGCCGGAGAGTCGACCACCGAGTCCGGTGAGCCCACGTCGGGCCCGGTCACCAGCCCGTGGGCGAACATGGACGTGAGCACTCGGGTGACGGCCGCGTCCACTGACGACATCGACAGCCCGGGCTGGCCGACCAGCGGGGCCAGTCGACGTACCTGGGCCGGCTTGATGAGGTCGGTCCCGGCGGCGATGGCGGCCAGGGGATCGTGGACCGAACCGAGGTCGGAGCGCACGAAACCGTCGAATCCCCACTGCTGGAGCAAGCCGAGGAGAGACCCGTCCTGGCATTGGTAGGTGCCGTTGAGTTGGGGGTAGGCACACATGACCGAGGCGACGTGCGCCTGGCTCACCGCCGCCCGGAACGGAGGCAGGTAGAGCTCCTCGAGGGCCCGTTGGGACACGACGTCGTTGAGCACCCCACGGTCGGTTTCCTGGTTGTAGACGGCGAAATGCTTGGCCATGGCCAGGGCACCGGTCGCCTGGATCCCCTCGATATCGGCCACGCCCATGGCCGACACGAGCAGCGGGTCCTCACCGAACCCCTCATAGGTGCGGCCACTCTGGGGCACGCGGTCGATGTTGAGGTTGGGGCCCTGGACCACGTCGAATCCCTGGCCGGTGGCCTCCGAGCCCAATACCTCCCCATAGAGGCGGGCGATGGTCGTGTCGAACGTCGCGGCCACGCCCAACGGGGCCGGCAGCTGGGTCACGTGCTCGGCCCCGTAAGCCAAGCCCTGCGGTCCGTCCTGCAGCGTGAGCGGAGGGATGCAGAGCCGGGGAACGCCGGCGTTGATGTTCTCGTAGTCCCCCGAGCTCACGAGGACCATCTCGCCCAACTTCTCGGGGACCGTCATCCGTTCGAGGACGGTCCGGGCCAGCTGCGCCGGGGACTCACCACGGTCGATGGCCCCCTCCAGCCACTTGCATCGCGAGACGCCCGGTGTCGTGTCGGGCGTCGCGGCACCCGCCTGCCCCCCGGTGGCCATGACGAGGGTCAGTGTCCAGACGACCACGGCCGGGACGACCACCCAGGCCGAAAGTGGCAGCGCCGTCCGACGCTTCCGTCGTCTCGGCGCACGGTCATGTCGGAGTCGGTCCACGGGCGCGCCAAAGATAGCGAGGCCGACCGGCCATCCGGTGGCAGGTGGATCGGGCCTCGATCCCGGCCTGGGTGCGCTCGACGCCGGATTCGATCGTCCCGCCGCCCCGCCCTCTGGCGCCGATTGCCCTTCTATTACTATGTAATAATGTAATAGACGCCAGGTAAGGAGAGGCCAATGGGTCAGGCACACAGCAACGCCGGACGGCGAGCTCGCCACCGGGTGGCGGGCGGGGGTCGGGCACCGACCCGAGGAGCAGGGATGGACGAGTTCTCCGCCGGGGACATCTCGGGGTGGTTGGCCGGTCGCCTGCCCACGGGATGGTTCGAGGGCGCGACCACGGTGACCGTGGACCGGGACGAGATCATGGTGGTGGGCCGGGTTCCTGCCCCGGACCTCGCCGACCAGGGCGACGAGTCGGCCCGGTCGGCCGGTGAGGCCGGCCGGATCAGCCGGTTCCGGGAGGAGACCCGCGACGAGCGCATGGCCATCGCCCGCGAGGCGGAGCGTGTCTTCGGTCGCAGCGTGGCCTGGGGGGCCGAGGTCGGCGGCACATCCGTTGTGTTCACCAACCGGTCGGTTCCGGTCATGACCCGGCTGCGTCAACCCGAACGGGTCGTCCTCGACACGCTGGTCGACAGCGGGGTCGCCCGAAGCCGCGCCGATGCGCTGGCTTGGTGCGTGAAGCTGGTGGCAAAGCACGCCGACGAGTGGTTGCAGGAGCTGGGCACGGCCCTGGAGCAGGTGGAGTCGGTCCGCCGACACGGGCCGTCCGTCGCCTGAGCCCTCCGGGCCCGACCCGGGCCTGTGCGTTCCCCTCGGTAGCCTGTCAAAGGTGATCCCGGCCCCTGTCGCGCCCGTGCCCGTCGGGGCGTGAGGCTGTTCGGCCCGGGCCCCCGCCGGGCGGGTGCGTGCATGGTGCTGGTCGCCACCGTCGTCCTGGCCCCACTGGCCGTCGACTCGCCGGCCACGGCTTCGGGGATCGCCGATACCAATTCGTGGACCGTGTACCACGGTGACCCGGCCGGGTCAGGCGTGTCGCCGGCGGCGGTCACCATCGATGCCTCCCATCCCAGGTGGAGCTCGCCCGGCCTCGACGGCGCGCTGTACGGCGAGCCGCTAGTGGCGGGTGGGCGCGTCTATGTGGCAACCGAGGACGACCGGGTCTATGCCCTCGCCGCCACCACGGGCGCCGCCCTGTGGTCCACGCGGGTGGGAACCGCCGTGCCGGCTGCATCCCTCCCGTGCGGCGACATCCAGCCCACCGTGGGGATCACGGGCACTCCCGTCATCGATCCGGTACGGGGTGAGGTCTTCGTCGTGGCCGACGAGTTGGTGGGCGGGTCACCGAAGCACGTGCTGGTGGGGCTCGACGCCACCTCGGGCCAGATCGAGATGACCCAGAGGGTGGACCCTCCGGGGGCGCTCGGTGCGGCGCTGTTGCAGCGGACCGGGCTCACCCTCGACGCCGGCCAGGTGGTCTTCGGGTTCGGGGGCAACTACGGGGACTGCTCCACCTACCGCGGATGGGTCGTGGCGGTCGGCGAGTCGGGTGGCACCCCCCGCCTCTTCGCCGTCGACGGCGGCCCGGGTGAGGAGCAGGGTGCCATCTGGATGGGTGGCGGGGCGCCGGCCGTCGACGGCCAGGGGAACATCTGGGTGAGCGCCGGGAACGGCTCGGTCGTCTCGCCGGGGCACGCCTACGACGACAGCGACTCGGTCCTCGAGCTGTCACCCGCCTTACAGCTGAAGCAGTTCTTCGCCCCCACCAACTGGGCCGCGGACAACGCCGCCGACCGTGACTTGTCCATGGAGCCCGTCCTGTTGGCCGATGGCCAGGTCGTGGTGGCCGGCAAGTCCCGGACCGCCTTTTTGCTGGACGGCGCCCACCTCGGTGGCATCGGCGGCCAGCAGGCGGCATTGGCATCGGTCTGCGGGGACGATGTCGACGGCGGTGGGGCGGTGGTCGGGACCGTCGTCTACCTGCCCTGCACCACCGGGATCGTGGCCGTGCGGGCCTCGACGTCTCCTCCCGGACTGACGACGCTCTGGTCGTCCAGCGCCGGGGGCGGGCCGCCCATCGTGGCCGGCGGGTTGGTGTGGACGATGGCGCGGGACGGAACGCTCTACGGGCTCGATCCGGCGACGGGCTCGGTGCGCCGGCAGGCCTCGATCGGCCCACCCGACAACCACTTCCCGACACCGGCGGTGGGGGACGGGCTCCTGGTGGCACCCTCGGCCGATCGGGTGGTGGCGTTCGCCGCCGCCGCCACCACCTCCCCGGCCACCGTTCCGCCGCCGACGACCCTCAACCCGGCCCGGGTCCACCCCGTCGGGGCCGACACCGGCGGGCTCCCGGTGGGCGGCATCGCCGGCGCGGCCTTGGCCGGCATCGTCGTGCTCGGTCTGTCCGCATGGCTGCTCGGGCGCCGGCGGGAGCGCAGCAGCTAGGACGGGGGAGACCACTCCTTGTCGAGCAGCCGGCGAACCAGGGGGTCGAACGTGGCAACGGGCTCGTTCTGGTAGTCAGGATCGAACGACACCTCGTCGTACGTGGCGGTGAATTCGACCGTCTGGTCGTAGTAGGGACTGGTGATGTATTCGTCGCGCTCATTCGGGTCGAGCCCGAGGTGCTGCCCGAAGAAGTAGACCTGGAAGACGGGATGGTGGGCGAGCATCCAGTAGTTGGCCTGGCTGATGAAGGGTCGGAGGATGGCGGCGGCGACCTCGCCGTGGTTGAAGGGGCCGAGCGACTCGCCCACGTCGTGGAACAGGGCACACACCACGTACTCGTCGTCCCGCCCGTCGCGCAGGGCGCGGGTAGCGGTCTGGAGGCTGTGGGCCTGGCGGTCGATGGGGTACTGCTCGTCGCCTCGGAGCTCGGTCAGCAGGCGCAGCAGGAGGTCGGGAAGACCGTGCACGGCTTGCCGGTGCACGTCGGCCAGGATGGCGAAGTCGGCGTCGGAGCCTTCGTCCATCCGCCGGAACTGCATGCGCGGGGAGTCGTCCTCCATACGTCCACCGTACCGTTCCCCGCCCGGGGAACGCCGTCCCGCGTCGGCCATCTTGATCCTCGTCCGTGGTGCGCGGTGGTCAGCGGCCGGCGGGCGTGCCGGTAGGGTGGCCCCGGTGACCAGCCAAGCCGGATCGGCCCCGGCCGCCCCCATCACCGGGCTCTCACACGTCCAGCTGGTGGTGGCCGATCTCCGAACGAGCGCCGACTGGTATACGGCCGTGTTCGGGCTCGAGCAGCAGGTGGCCGGTGACGGCTATGTCGCCCTTCGGCATCGGCGGGCCCGACTCGTCTTCGTCTTGAGCACCGCTCCGGACACGGCGCGCGTCCTCTCGACGCGATCCGGCTGCGGCCTCGACCATCTGGCCTTCGCCGTGCCCGACGTGGACGCGCTGTGGGACTGGGCCGGTCATCTGCGCCGGATCGGTGTTCTCCACGACGGGATCGTCCTGGAGAACGGGAACCCTTCGCTTCAGCTGCACGATCCGGACGGCAACGACATCGAGCTGGTCGCGCCCGGACGGCCGCCATCCTGACCGGCAGGCCCCGGACCCGACGGGACCTCCTGGCCGCCCTCGGCTGGATAGAGTGACGCCACTGTCACATCTGGGTCGGGCGTCGGATTCACCGGCCCCCAGCCGGACGGGGGAGGTGACGTCATGACCAAGCTGCCGGAAGTCATGCCCGCTGCGGTGTACCGGCGACCGGGCGAGGTGGTGGTCGAGGAACGGCCCGTTCCGCGGCCGGGTCCGGGTGAAGTGCTGCTGGAGGTGGACCACTGCGGTATCTGCGGCTCCGACATCCACATGCTGCTCGAGGGCTGGGGTGACAAGCCCGGGCTGGTGGCCGGCCACGAGTTCACCGGCAAGGTCGTGGCCTTGGGCGAAGGGGTGGACGGCTGGCAGCTCGGGGAGACCGTGGTCGGCGGCTCGTCGCCCAAATGCGGTCGGTGCCGCCGGTGCCTCGAAGGCAAACCGTCGCAATGTGAGGACCGTCAGGGATCGGTGGTCGATGGGCATGACGGTGCCTTCGCCCGGTATGTGCTGGTGCGGGCGGTCGCGCTGGTGCGTCTGCCACCGGGCCTCGGGGCCCGCCAGGCGGCGTTGGCCGAGCCGATGGCCGTCGCCCTCCACGGCATCACCCGCTCGGGGGTCGGTCCTGGTGACAGCGTGATGGTCATCGGAGCCGGCCCCATCGGTGCGCTGTCGGTGGCCGCGCTGGTGGCGCTCGGCATCGGACCGATCACCGTCGTCGAGCCCGGGGAACGGCGCCGGAAGCTGGCCCATCACCTCGGTGCCGACGTGGTGCTCGACCCCACCGAGCTCGAGACGTTCCCGCCGTGGGAGCCGGAGCGGATCTCCGAGCGTGCCGCCCACGTCGTGCTCGAGTGCTCCGGCAAGAAGCCGGCCATGGAGATGGGGTTCCACCAGCTACGGCGGGGCGGAACCCTGGCTCTGGTCGGCGCCGGCATCGAGGCGCCGACGTTCGACCCCAACCGCTTCATCCTCAACGAGCTCCATGTGGTCGGCTCGTTCATCTACGACCAGGGGGGGTTTGCCCGGGCCCTCGAGCTGCTGGCCTCCGACGACTTCCCCACGGACCTGCTGATCGAGACCGAAGACGTCCCGCTCGACGGTCTGTCGGCCGCCTTGGTCGACCTGTCGGAAGGCCGCTATGCCGGCAAGGTGATGGTGGTCCCCCGGCTGTCCGAAGGTGCCCGGGTGGCGCCGACCTCGACCGGGAGGCCGTGATGGCGCACCGCTTCTACCCGACCGGCAACCCACACTTCAACCATGTGGCCATGAGCCTGCCGGCCGACCTCCTCGACGAGACCAACCGTGCCGATCTCTGCCGGTTCTGGAGCGAGGTGTTCGGATTCGACGAGATCGAGGTGATGACCGAGGACCGCCGCCGCCTGATCTTCTCGTGCGTCCACTGGGACCAGTTCATCTTCCTCATCGCCGAGGACGACCCCATGCACTGTCCCCGGATGGACCATTTCGGCTTTTCGGTCGGGTCCATGGAGGAGTTGGTCGGAGTCCGGGATCGGGCCGTCGCCTTTCGGGATCGTGACGACCGGGTCGACCTCATCGACCTCCATGCCGACGACCAGAAGGTGGTCACCATCCACTCGCTCTACGTCGGCTACCTGCTACCGATGATGTGCGAGGTCCAGTGGTGGGAGTTCGCCAGGTGAGCGGACCGGCCGGCGGTGGCGACCGTCTGGAAGTGGGCGTTTTCGTCCCGCAAGGCTGGAAGCTCGAGTACACGGGTTGGAGTGGCCCCGATGCCTGGGCGCGCTCGGTCGAGCTGGCCCGCTTGGCCGAGGCCCTCGGCTACGACCATGTGTGGGTCTACGACCACGTCGAGACGGTGCCACGGCGGGAACCGACCCACGTGTTCGAGGCCTTCACCATGCTGGCCGCCCTCTCCCAGTGCACCGAGCGGGTGGGCCTCGGTCAGCTGGTGACTTGCGCCTCCTACCGCCACGCCGGTCTGCTGGCCAAGGAAGCCGCCTGTGTGGACGTCTACTCGGGTGGACGCCTCATCCTCGGGCTCGGTGCCGGCTGGTTCCACGAGGAGTACCACTCCTACGGGTACGAGTACCCTCCCGACCGGGTCCGTCTGGCCGTCCTCGACGAGACGCTCGAGGTGGTCCGGAGGATGTGGACCGAGGAGACGGTCACCTTCGACGGCGACCATCTGCACTTCGACGGGGCCTACTGCGATCCGAAACCGGTCCAGCAGCTGCCCCCCGTGTTGGTGGGTGGCGGCGGGGAACGCGTCAACCTCCGTATCGCCGCCCGACGGGCCGACCTGACCAACTGGCAGGTGGGACTGGAGGCGTTCGAGCGCAAATCGGGCCTGCTGGCCCGGTACTGCGAGGAGGTGGGCCGGCGCTTCGAGGACATCACCCGGACCCATGGTCCCGACTGCCGGCTCTTCGACACCGACGCCGAGGCCCGCTCCTGGTGCGCATCGGAGGGGGGCGGGAATCTCTGGGGCGGGGAGTCGACCGAGCAGTACCTGGCCGACAACCTGGTCGGCACGGTCGACCAGGTGGTCGAGAAGACCCAGGCCTTTGTGGACGCCGGCTGCCGGGGACTGATCCTGTGGCTGCGCGACCTTCCCGAGGACGAGACGTTGCGACGGTTCATGACCGAGGTGGTTCCGGCCCTCAAGGTGGGCTAGGGAGTTGTCACGAATTTGGTGATCCAGTCGAGGGTGACTCTGTCGAGAGCCGTCTTCGGGCCCCGTGTGCAACGTGTGCAACGTGTCATGCACGATCGGTTCCACCCTCCGTGGCCGACAACAACGCCTCGGCCGGGTGCACCTCCCGAGCCGACGGGTGTGCGAACGAGCAAGCCGCTCCAGCCCTGTTCGCGGTCCACCCGTCATCTCCAAAGCCCCAGCCGGACCCACCATCCCACCCACATTTACGACGGATCATTATGTGAGCGACGCATCGCCGGTGTACCCCATCGGCGGTACTCTTGCGCCGATGCGACCCCTCCGGTACTCCATCAACGTCACATTGGACGGGTGCTGCGATCATCGTTCAATCCCCGCAGGCGAGGACGTGCATCGTCATGCGGTCGAGAACCTCGACCAGGCCGACGCCCTTCTCTTTGGCCGGGTGACTTACGAAATGATGGAGTCATCGTGGCGGCCACCGTCGCCGACGGGAGCGAGACCTGATTGGATGGAACCTTTCGCCCAGACGATCAACGCGGCAAAGAAGTACGTCGTGTCGAGCACCCTGGAGCAGGTCGATTGGAACGCGGAACTCGTGCGCGGGGATTTGGGCCAGGCCGTTCGGCAACTCAAGCGGGAGTCGGGCAACGGACTGTTCGTGGGAGGTGTGAAGCTCCCACTGGCGTTGACGGAGCTGGGATTGATCGATGAGTACGAGTTCGTGGTGCATCCCAGGCTCGCAGGCCATGGGCCGACGTTGTTCGCGGGGCTATCGAAGCATGTCGACTTGAAGCTCGTGAGCCGGCTGGAGTTCGGCTCGGGGGCAGTGGCGATGCAATACGAGCCGACACGGTAGCGGTCGGGCTTGTTTGCCTGAGCCGGCCGCATCATGGAGACCTGATTGGCGGCTTGCCCGCCCCACCGCAGCGGTTCCGTCCGCCGCGGCCCGTCGCAACGCCTTGGCTTGGCGCACCTCTCGAGCCGGCGCGAGGCACGGATCACTGTTTGAGCGACACCACTCGGGGGCACCTCGCCCGGGCCGGTCAGGTGGGGCGGTCAGATGGGGCGGTCAGATCGGACGGCTTGGGATCTGCCCGGCGGCAATGGCCTCCGCCAGCCGGGCATGGTCATGTTCGTTCTGGTCGGCATACCGGTCGGCGAACCGGGCCATGGACCGATCGAAGGCGGCACCCTTGCCCAGGTAGGCATCGATGGCCACCGGGTCGCCCGAGCGGGCGTGGGCCCGGGCCAGCGTCTCCCCGCAGGCCGAGGCGAACTCGATGAGGACCGGACTGATGAGCTCGATGGTCGGGATGATCTTCATGTCGCGGAATTGTCGGACGTAGTAGTCGTGGCCGTCGAGCGACCCCCAGCCCACGAAGATGTCGGTAGCACTCTGGACCATGCGCTTGCCATGGATCACCCGCTCGCCATGATGGCTGTGACGGCTGGGCCGGCCCGGTGACTCGTAGACCGAGGGACCGGCTTGCTTGACCTGGAGGAACAGCGGGTCGGTGCCGCTGCGACCCTCGAACAGGACCAGGTAGACCCGCATCCCCACGCTGCCCACCCCGACGACCTGGCGGACGACGTCCGCCTCGGTGAACCGGTCGTACAGACGACGGCGGTCCGCCTGGAGGGTCATGCGGTACCCGGCCAGCAGTATGTCGACCAGCTCGCTTTGCTCGTCGTCGTCGATCGTCACCCGGATGGGTGGGTCCTCGGTGATCCGCGGCCGGCCGTGGGCCATGGTGGTGAGCTTGGTGTAGGCGCCGAGGTGGGTCCGGTGCTTCCGCTTCTTCTCGATGTGGACCGATACCCGCCCCCGGTCGGCAGGTTCGAAGCAGGACAGCAGGCTGTCGACGTGCATGGCGTCGTACCAGATGTCCAGCTCGCCGGTGCGGGCGTACCGGCGCATGCGGGTCCGGTAGGCCTCCAGCGCGGCGGCCACCGCCTTGTCGGCACGGCTTGCCTTCATCCCGTTCTCCCGGCCGGCGACGACCAGGCTGGTGACCAGACGCTTGACGTCCCATTCGAACGGGCCCGGGAGGGTCTCGTCGAAATCACGCAGGTCGAAGGAGAGATTCCTCTCCGGCGTGGCCCACAGGCCGAAGTTGAGCACGTGGGCGTCACCGCAGAGCTGCACGTCCAGCCCGCTGTCGGGCTGGGAGGCGAGATCGTGGGCCATCACCGCGGCCGCCCCGCGGTAGAAGTTCCAGGGCGAGGCCGCCATGCGGTGATGCCGCAACGGGAGGAGCTCGGCCACCCGGACGGCATTCTGATCGATGATGGTCTGGAGCGGGTCGTGGACGCGTTGGTCCTCCGACCACCGGCCGAGGCCGCTTCTGGGTGCCCGGGCCCGGGCCCGCTGGCCCTCGGATCGCCGTTCGGCCCGGGTGGCGAGGAGATCGTGGCGGCCACCGGGGGAGGGCGAGGTGCCGGGAGGTGAAGGGGGATCGGGTGGCGGCATCTCCGTCATAGGAACATCCTGGCCCGTCGGGGTCAGCTACCGTGCAAATCGCCGCTCCGGGCCGGCGGCACCACGTCGTCATCGGGTCGACAGGCCGGGAGCTGAAGTTCCGGCCTGATCGGAAGGGGATCAGGCGCCGGAAACGGTGTCGCCTAGGAAGGGCATGTGGTTTCGTTCGAGCTGGTGATCTTCGACAATGACGGCGTCGTCGTGGACAGTGAGCTACTGGCCAATCGCGTGCTGTCCGAGTTGTTGACCGAGCACGGCCATCCGACGAGCCTCGATGAAAGTGTCGAGCGCTATATGGGCGGCACCCTCGCCAGCGTCCACGCCATCATCAAGGCAGCGTTCGGGAGGCGATCTCCCGGAACACTTCGACGAGGTCTATTACCAGCGTCTGTTCGACGCCTACGCAACGCGAGCTCCGGCCCGTGCCGGGGATCCGCTCGGTGCTCGAACGTCTGGACCGGCCCTTCTGCCTGGCGTCGTCGGGCAGCGTTCGGCGGATCGTTCGATCGCTCACGCTGGTCGGGCTGCTCGACTACTTCACCGGTCACTTGTTCAGCGCCGAACAGGTTGCCCACGGCAAGCCGGCGCCCGACTTGTTCCTGCACGCCGCAGCGGCCATGGGTGTTCCCGCGCCTCGAGCCGTTGTCATCGAGGACAGCCCGCACGGTGTCACCGCGGCCCGGGCCGCGGGCATGACGGTGTTCGGGTACGCGGCTCTCACGCCGGCTGAGAGGTTGGACGGAGCTGACGCCGTCTTCACGCGGATGGATGACCTGCACCGGCTCTTGTCGTGAGCCGATTCCGGCTCGGTTAGGGAACCACCTCTGCCGGCGGGGAGAGCTGGGCGTCGATCTCCTTCAGGTCGAAGTAGTCGCGCCATCGGGTCACCAGGCCGTCGTCGTCGACATCGACGGCCGTGCAGCCGTGGATCTCGATGGGGATGGTCCCTCCGAGCGTTCCCCGCCCGATCCATTCGAACGAACCACCTGACGAGTCCCCATGGACGGCGGTGATCTCCTGCCGCCAGTCGGGGAACGACGCGTTCGTCATCTCCTCGATGGCGGCGAGATCGGCCGTCGGTTCGTTGACCGGATCGCTGAACAGTGCGCCCGGCGCGAACAGGGACAAGAAGTCCCCATCGGGTCCGAGCGCGGCCTCCAGTCGTACGGCCCATTGCGCCCAATCCATGACGGTCACCGTACCCGCAGGGGGACAGCTCTGCCGGACGGTCGTCACCGGCGCGTGGCCGGCCGGGTTGAGTACGGTAGGGCCGAGCGACGGAGGGGGAACGAGTGCCCGAGCGAGTGGACGAGAACCGCGGGCGCCGCGCCCTTACCCGCCGGCAATTCCTCGCCGCCGGCGCGGCATCCGGGGCCGGGTTGTTGGCCGCCTGCGGCGGGCCCCCCGCCGCATCCACAGTGTCGAGCTCGGCGGCGGTGGCGCCGGCCGGATCCGATCTGGGTGCCGTCGAGCATGTGATCTTCCTCATGATGGAGAACCGCTCGTTCGACCACTACTACGGCACCTACCCGGGCGTCCGCGGCTTCGACGACCACCCCGCCGGCGACCTCGGGCCGTTCGCCCAGGCCTATCCGGCCAACGTCGGCAGTGCTCCGACCGGCAAGCTGCTCCCGTTCCATCTGGACACGGTCACCACCGACATCGCGGATTGCACGTTCGACCTCACCCACGACTGGGGACCGCAGCACGCCTGCCGCAACGGCGGCGCGATGGACTCGTTCGTTCGGGTCCACACCGCCCCGCAGAACGAAGGCCCGTCGCAGGGCACCCTCACCATGGGCTACTACACCCGCGCCGACCTGCCCTTCTACTACGCCCTGGCCGACGCCTTCACCCTGGGCGACGGGTACCACTGCTCGGTCATGGGCCCGACCCACCCGAATCGCCTCATGCAGATGTCGGGCACCCTCGACCCCGGCGGCCGGGCGGGCGGACCGGTCCTCAAGACCAACCAGTCACCGGACGCGCTCTTCAGCGTGCACTGGGACACCATGCCCGAGGTCCTGGAGGACGCCGGCGTGAGTTGGAAGTACTACAACCCGCCCGGCGCCCTGTACACCATCGACCTCATGCGGAAGGTCGGGATGACCACCGACAGCGTCCTGCCGTACTTCAGCCAGTACGAGGATCCCAACTCCACCCTCTATCAGAAGGCGTTCCTCCCGACCTTCCCCGACGAGTTCTCGGCCGACGTGCGATCCGGGTCGCTGCCCAAGGTGAGTTGGATCAGCACAGCCGTGGGGTATGACGAGCACCCACCGGCTCCACCCTTTCTCGGTGAGTGGTTCACGGATCAGCTCCTTCAGATCCTGGTGTCCAATCCTGACGTCTGGTCGAAGACGGTCGTGTTCCACATGTACGACGAGAACGACGGCTTCTTCGACCACGTGGCCCCGCCCGTCGCCCCGGCCGGGACCGCGGGTGAGTACCTCACCGTCCAACCCCTGCCGGCTGACGCCGACGGCGTGGACGGACCGGTCGGCTTGGGCTTCCGGGTGCCGCTCCTCGTGCTCTCCCCCTTTGCCCGGGGCGGGCGGATCAGCCACGAGACCTTCGACCACACGTCCCAGCTCCGCTTTCTGGAGGAGCGGTTCGGGGTGAAGGCCCCGAACATCTCGGCCTGGCGTCGCAAGGCGGTCGGCGATCTGACCGCCACCCTCGAGCCGGGCCATCCCGACCGCTCCCTTCCCGCCCTGCCCGCCACCCGGAACGATCCCGCCTACGTGGCCTCGAAGGGCTGTACCAGTAGCGACCTGCTCGGGGTGGCCACCGATCAGCCCCCGTACCCGCTGCCTGCGGCCCAGCACATGCCGGTGCAGGAACCAAAGCGCGGTTGAGACGGAGTCTCCAGCGTCAGGCGCCACCTCGGAGCACGGAGTCCCATGCCCGCTGCATCTCGACGACCACCTCGAAGGCGTGGCACTCGACGTCCAGCGCCCGGGCGATGGTCTCCCGGGCGGTGTGCTCGACATCGGTGAACAGGCGGCATTCCGCATGGGTGGCGAGCGTCGGAATCTCGACCAGCCACCAGTCGCGGAAGCGTGTTGCCAGCACCCGGTACTCGTACCCCATCCGTCCGGAACCTCCTCGATCGGTCATCCCGGGGCGTCCGTCGAGCGGTCGTGCGCAAAGAGCCCCGCCGGGTGCTTCGGCGCCCCACAAGCTTTCTATCGGGGCCGGATGACGCGTTCGTCACGACGGCCTGAACTCTCACCGAACGTTGTGTGATCCGGGCCGGCCCGGCGTCCCCGAGGACGAACCGACGGCCACCGGGTATCGCCCACCTGTCGATCCGGGCCGCCCGATGATGCGAAGCTGGTGCGATGATCAGTGGAACCCATGCCATCATCTACGCGACCGATCCAGAGGCGGCTCGAGCCTTCTTCCGCGACGTGCTCGGCTTCCCGTTCGTCGACGCCCACGACGGTTGGCTCATCTTCAAGCTTCCCCCCGCCGAGCTGGGTGTCCATCCGACCGGCGATGGCGTCGGGTCGCCCGGCGCTCCGCCCGGCGGCCATCACGAGGTGTACCTCATGTGCGACGACGTGGAGGCCACCGTCTCCGAGCTCGAAGGGAAAGGCGTCCGATTCTCGGGGCCGATCGAGGATCAGGGATTCGGGCGGATCGTCCGGCTGGCGGTCCCGGGTGCCGGTGAGATCGGGCTCTACCAGCCGAGACATGTGACGGCCCCCGGTCTCGACGGTTGACCCGCCTTCGTGTTCGATCTCGACCGTTTCGTCACCGCCCAGGACGCTGACGGTGTCTACGAACGGGCCGTGGCCGAGCTGCGCGGCGGGCAAAAGACGAGCCATTGGATGTGGTTCGTGTTCCCCCAGGTCGCCGGCCTCGGGCACAGCCAGATGGCCCGGAGGTTCGCCATCGCGTCGCTCGACGAGGCGGTGGCCTACCTGCACCACCCCGTGCTCGGTCCCCGGCTACGGGGGTGCTCGGCCTTGCTCGCCGGTCGTTCGG
This sequence comes from uncultured Acidimicrobiales bacterium, assembly GCA_963710495.1. Taxonomy (GTDB): domain Bacteria; phylum Actinomycetota; class Acidimicrobiia; order Acidimicrobiales; family RAAP-2; genus Bog-756. The sequence goes on along the minus strand of CAVQAI010000007.1, from coordinate 459,942 downwards.
ACCGCACCGCTGAGCAGATCTTCGGGCCGGTCGACGCCCAGAAGCTGCACTCGTCGGTGACCTTGTTCATGCGAGCCGCCCCCGAGGACGACCTCTTCCAGGATGTGCTCGATCGCTATTTCGGCGGGTTGCCCGACAACGGGACCGACGACCGACTCTGAACGCTTCGCTCCAACGGCATCGACTACCTAGGCTCGTCCCCATGGACCGAGAGGCCAGATGACTCCCGCCGGCGACTTCGACTACGAGACCAAGGGAACGGGCTACGCCGTTCGGCGCCGTACCGACCCGACCATCGAGTCGTTGGTCCACGCCGGACTCGGTCGCTCCCGCTCGGTGGTCAATGTCGGTGCCGGGGCCGGCTCCTACGAACCGGGCGCACTGGCCGTGACGGCTGTCGAACCGTCGGCGGTGATGCGATCGCAGCGACGCCGTGGCTGCCCGCCGGTGATCGATGCCGTCGCAGAGCACCTCCCCTTCCGGGACGGCTCCTTCGACGCCACCATGGCCATGGTCACCATCCACCAGTGGCAAAGCGTTGAACTGGGGTTACGAGAGCTCCGCCGGGTGAGCCGGGACCGGGTCGTCATCCTCACCTTCGACGGGGACGTGCTCGACCAGTTCTGGCTGGCCGACTATGTCCCCGAGCTGATCGAAGCGGAGCGCCACCGATACCCGGCCATCGATCGAATCCGTGACATCCTCGGCGGAGCGGTGGACGTGACGCCGGTGCCGATCCCGATCGATTGCACCGACGGCTTCACCGAGGCGTACTACGCCCGCCCCGAGCTGTTCCTGCAACGCGGCGTGCGGGCGTCCCAATCCGCCTGGGGGTTCGTCAGCCCCACGGTCGAGCAGCGAGCGGTCGAGGAGCTCCGGAGCGACCTCGAGTCGGGCCGGTGGGAGCAGCGTCACGGAGATCTGCGCCGGCAGTCCACCTACCGGGGATCGTTGAGACTCATCGTGGCCCAGGTTCCCCGCTGAGCGGTCGAGGCGGTCTCGCCCTCCTCCCGTGCCGCACGAGACACCGGTGCCGGCCGGGACTCCTGCCGGGGTCGAGTCAGACCAGGATGCGCTCGTCCGGAGCCCGTACACCGACCACGGCCATCACCCGACCGAGACCGAGGAACATCCCGCAGCACATGGTCAGGTCGGCGAGCTCGTCGTCGGCGAAGACGGTCTTCATCCGGGCCCAGAATCCGTCGTCCATGGCCTGGTGGCTGAGCGCGAAGTGCTCGGCGAACTCGGCCGCCATCCGTTCCCGGTCGCTGAGCGCGCCCGAGGCGCGCCAGTTGGCCACCTCACCGTAGAAGGGCTCGTCGACCCCGGCAGTCATGCCTTCCCGGGCCCGGGTGTCCTGGCACACGGCGCAGTCGTTGATCAGGGCGATCACCCAGCGGGCTGCCTCCCGCTCACGCAGCGACAGCTGGGTGTTGCCGTACACCGCCTGGGAGAGCGCACCCATGCCTGCCGCCATTTCGGGGCGCATGAGAGCCCAGTCGATGTGCTCACCGAATCCTCGCTCGGGAAATGAGATTCTGGCCATGCCGCCAAACTTAGCGCTGCCGGCCGGTGGCGGGGGAGGGGCGTTCCGGTGACGGCTAGGAGCGAGCCCACCGTCGCGCCCACCGGTCGAGCGGCTGGAGCGCAGCTCCGAGGTCGCGTCCCAGCTCGGTCAGCTCGTAACGCTGGTCATCGGTCTGCACCACCAGTCCGGCGCCGGTGAGCTCGCGCAGGCGTTGGTAGAGAACACTCGGCGACATTCCGTCGCACAGGTCGCGAAGGGCGCGGGCTCCGACCGGACCGTGACGGAGCTCCCACAGGACCCGAAGGGCCCAGCGGCGACCAAGCAGGTCGAGTGCGGCCATGATCGGCCGGCCGGTCGTCGAGCCCCGCACCGATCGGCCCGGGTGGGGTGGCGATTGACGTTTCGGTATCCGTAACGTAGCCTTCGGTCCCATGGTTACTGAAACCGTATCACCGAGGATTGCTCCCCTCGAGCCTCCCTTCGACGCCGAGGTCGGTGCGCAGCTGGCCGGGATGATGCCGCCCGGAGTACCGCCCATCGCCCTCTTCCGCACCTTTGCCCGCAACCTGCCGATGACCCGGGCCATGCGCACGTGGGGGGCGTACGAGCTCGGGCGGTCACTCTCGCTCACGATGCGCGAGCGGGAGATCGTCATCGATCGAACCTGTGCGCGGTGCGGCTGCGAGTACGAATGGGGTGTCCATGTGGCGTTCTTCGCCGACCGGGCGGGGCTGACTCCGGCGCAGGTCGCCTCGTTGGTCGCCGGATCGGCTGACGAGTCGTGCTGGACCGAAAATCGGGATCGACTGCTCATCCGGGCCGTCGACGCCCTGCACGCCGATGCGGACGTTCCCGACGATCTGTGGCAGGCGCTTTCGGCCGTCTTCAGGGAAGAGTGCCTGCTCGATCTCCTGTTGCTGTGCGGCTGGTACCACGCCATCAGCTTCGTGGCCCGTGGCACCCGGGTCCCGCTGGAGGCGGCGGCTCCGACGTTCGCCTCAGTCACCGGGAAGGGCGAGGACCGGGCCTGACGGAGGGTAACCTGCCGGCATCGATGGAGACCGAGAGCGACGAACATCGGGCGGGCCGGTGCTGAACCGGCCTGGACGGGGGTTGCATCGAGCGGACCCCGACTCCGGTCCAGTCGGCCGGCTTGTGTCACCGCGGCCGCGAGCCGAGATGGTACCGCCGTCCTGGACGAGACCATGAGCGACGCCGGCCCTCACCGCTCCGGCGTCGCCCAGGAGGCGCCACCGTCCGACGAGGCCTCGTAAGTACGACCGTGAGCATCGACGGCCGACCATGGATCTGAATCAAGTCACGATCGGCTCGACCGATCTCCGGCGATCGGAGGAGTTCTACCGGGCGCTCGGCCTCGAGCTCATCGTGAAGGACGCGCACTACCTGCGATTCGCCTGCCCCGACGGGCACAGCACGTTCTCGGTCGACCTCGTCGATGGGGTGGCCGACACCGAAGCGGTGACCGTGTACTTCGAAGACCCGGACGTGGATGCCCTGGTGGAGCGCCTCGAACGGTCCGGGTTCGCCTTCGAGCTCCACCCGACCGACATGCCGTGGTTGTGGCGTGAGGCTCGGTTGCGCGACCCGGATGGGCACCGGTTGTGTCTCTTCCGTGCCGGGGAGAATCGTTTGCACCCACCGTGGCGCCTTCCCTGACCACCGGGGCCGAAGTCGAGGGTTCCGCTAGTCGCCTCGGTAGTTCGGGGTTCGGCCTTCGGACCGCGCCGCCTTGAATTCGGCGAAGTCCGACGACTGGTTGACGAACGTCTGGTAGATGAGCTCGTCGGCCATGGAGGACCGGATCCCGGGCTCGCTCAACTGCTGAAGCACGCGGCGGGCCATCTTGATGGTGACCGCCGGAGCTGCCGCGATCCTGGTCGCCATGTCCCATGCCGTGTCGTCGAGTTCCTCGGCTGGTACCACTCGGGACACGATCCCGTGTCCCATCGCCTCCTCGGCGGTCATGACCCGACCGGTGAAGATGAGGTCGCTGGCGACGCCGGTTCCACAGATCTGGAATAGCTCTCCCATTCCGCCGGTGTCGGGGATCACCCCGTAGCTCACCTCGGGGAGCCTGAACCGGGTTCCCTCGGCGGCAATCCGGATATCGCAGAGCAGGGCACGCTGAAAGGAACCACCGATGGCCCATCCCTGAATGGCCACGATGATGGGGACATCGAGCTCGAAGACCTGGAGTATGCCTCGGTGGCCACGGGTCATGAGCTGGTGGTGGCTGAGCTCGGTCGCATTGTGGCCGATGACCGACACGTCCCGTCCCGCCGACCAGACGGTGCCCTCTGCTCGCCAGATGACCGCCCGGACGTCTCCGCGCCCCTGCAGCTCCCTCAGGATGTCGAAGAGCCGGACGTCCATGTCGTCATCGAACGCGTTCTTCTTCTCGGGATTGTTGTTGGTGATGACCGCGACCGAGTCGTGAACCTCCAACGAGATCTTGTCTGCCATCGGTATCCCCAACCTCCCACCGAGCCGAACCATCGCATCCTATTGCCCGGGCCTGGGGGCTCGGAGCCCCGGGTCGCCCGTGCGGGCCCGTGCTAGACAGGTTGGCGTACCGCTCCCATGACGATGAGCAAGCCGCGCACCAGGACACCCGTTCCATCGATCCGTAACCGGCGAAGCAGCCGGTCGTTGTCGTGAGCCGCATGGGTCGGGTGGCCGAATGAGCTTGTCGGCGGATCGGGCCGAGGGGACGGCACCGAGACGACGGCCCCTCCCCCGAAGGCGGAGCCTCTTCGCCGGTGCCATGGTCGGCGTCATCCTGGCGTCGTGGGGCACGGCCGCATCGGCCACGTCGATGCCGGTCGCCAATCCCGCCGCCGGGCCGGTGGGGCTCCTCCGGTCTCCGGGAGGGCCTGCCCTGGTCGACGGCGAAGGCAGGACCGTGCTGCTTCACGGCGTCAACCTTGTCTACAAGATCGCGCCCTACGAGGTCGAAGTGACCGGTTCCGGCCGCAATGTCCTCACCGTCGACGAAGCCCATCGCATCGCGCAGCTCGGATTCGACGTCGTGCGTCTCGGCGTCATCTGGAAAGGGCTGGAGCCCGGCACCGGTCCGATCAACGATCCATCGATCTGCAAGCCGGGCACGCCTCGTACGTCAGGCCCCGACCAGTTCAACGCCTCGACCTTCGCCAACTATGTCGGTCGACTCGATGCCACCATCGCCCGGCTGGCCCGTTTCGGGATCTACTCGTTGATCGACATGCACCAGGACGTCTACAACGAGGCCTTCGGCGGGGAGGGAGCCCCGAACTGGGCTGTGTGCACCGCCGGCATCACCCCCCGGCCCAAGAGGAACATCGCGAACTGGAGCGTCAACTACACCGGCCCGGGCGTGGCCCAGGCCTACGACCATTTCTGGGCGAACGACGTGGTTGGCAACCTGCAAGGCGAGTTCGACACGCTCTGGACGAGGGTGGCCGCCCACTACCGGAACAACAACTGGGTGGTGGGGTATGACCCCCTCAACGAGCCCTACGGTCCTGGCCTGGCCACCGACCCCATCAACCCGGCCTTCGATGCCGAGCTCGAGTGCCTGTACACGGGACGTCTGCACCCGGGACTGAACCAGGATGGCCAGCGCATCACCTGTCCGGCCGACGACCCCACCGAGGGTCTCCTTCCCCGTATGCAAGCAGCCGATCCCAGGCATGTGATCGCCTATGAGGGCAACTACAGCACCGATTCGGGATTGCCGAACAACCTCGTCGGCGCGATGGACTATCCGCGCCTGGTCCTCAACTTCCATGACTACTGCTTCCTGCACGTCCCCAACGGCCCCGAGCCCCCGGAGTTCAGCAAGGTCTGCGGTCCGCTCGAGGCGGCGGTCTTCACCCTGCACGCTCAGCAGCGGGCGGCCGACGCCACTCCCGAGCAATCAAATGGGCCGGGCTGGTTGCTCACCGAGTTCGGGGCGACCACTGACACTGCAGACCTGGCCCGGATCACCGCCGATGCCAATGCCAACCTGGTCGGTTGGATCTACTGGCAGTGGATCAACTACGCCGACCCCACCGGTTCGCACTCCTCGGCCTTGTGGCCTCCCCGGCAGGCGACGCCTTCGCAATTGCGTGTCCTGTCGGAGACCTATCCGTCAGCCGTCGCCGGGACACCGTTGTCGATGGCGTTCGACCCGACGACGGCTCAATTCACCTTGCGCTACCTCCCGGACCACACCATCACCGCGCCGACGGTGATCGCCGTCCCCGTCGCGACGCACTACCCGCACGGCTATTGCCCGCAGGTGACCGGAGGTCGAGTCGCATCCAAGCCGGGTGCCAGCCGACTGGACATCGAGAACACGGCGTCGTCGGCGGCGGTGACGGTTTCCGTCACCGCCGGTTCCTGCTGAATTCCGGAGACCGTTTCCGGCTGGTTGTCCAAAATCCCAGGTGGCAGACGGCGCCGGCCCACCGGCGATCGGGACGTTTGGCCCTATCGGCCTCGCCCCCACGGTCCCACAATGGGCGTAAGGGCTCAGCGATCGATTCCGTCTGGAGGGAATCCTTTGACCGTACGACTGGCAGTAAACGGCTTTGGCCGGACGGGGCGCTCCTTTCTTCGGGCTGCGCTGGCGTCCGGTCATGACTTGGACATCGTGGTGGTCAACGACCTCGGTCCGCCGGAAGCACTGGCCCGATTGTTCGCCCGCGATTCCGTCCACGGACGGGTCTCCGAGGACGTTCGGGTCGATGGCCGGGTCATGGTCGTCGGGGAGCGTCGGATCTCCATGTTGGCCGAGCCCGAGGCGAAGGCGTTGCCGTGGGCGGAGCTGGGCATCGACGTGGTCATCGAGTCGACCGGACGGAACACCAGCCGGGAGAAAGCCGAGCGCGCATCTCGAAGCGGGCGCCACCCGCGTCGTGATCTCCGCCCCGTCCGCAGATGCGGACGCGACGTTCGTGGTCGGCGTCAATGAGGAGCTGTTCGACCCGGAGCACGACTTCGTGATCTCCAATGCGTCCTGCACCACCAACTGTCTCGCCGTGCTGGCCAAGGTCCTCGATGATGCGTTCGGTATCGAGGACGGCTTCATGACGACGGTCCACGCCTACACCGGTGATCAGAGCCTGGTTGATGCCCTGCACAAGGACCCCCGGCGTTCGCGGGCGGCCGCCGTCAACATCGTGCCCACCACGACGGGCGCGGCCCGGGCCACGGGCCTGGTGCTGCCGAGCGTGGCGGGAGCGCTCGACGGTTTGGCTCTCCGGGTACCGGTACCCGATGCTTCGATCACCGACCTCGTCGCCAACATCCGCAGCACGCCGACCGTTGCGGAGGTGCAAGAGGCCTACCGTGCCGCGGCCGGAACGGGCCGGCTCGCCGGCCTGCTGGAGTACTCGGACGAGCCACTGGTCTCGTCGGACATCCTCGGGTCTCCGTCTTCGTGCATCTTCGACTCGGGGCTCACCATGGCCCACGGGCACCTGGTCAAGGTTCTCGGTTGGTACGACAACGAGTCCGGCTATTCGAGCCGGCTGGCTGACCTGGCCGCCATCGTCGGGGCCGTGGGGAAGCCCTAGCGATGTCGGAGGCATGAGGCAGGGATGTTCCAAGTTCGCATCCATGGGCGCGGAGGACAGGGCGTGGTCACCGCGGCAGAGCTGCTCTCGGTGGCAGCGTTCACCGAGGGACGCCATGCACAGGCCTTCCCAAGCTTCGGATCCGAGCGGATGGGGGCCCCGGTGGTGTCCTACTGCCGCATCGATGACCGTCCGATCCGAACCCGCGAACCGGTCATGGAGCCCGACGCGCTCTTGATCCAGGACGTCACGCTGGTTCACCAGGTGGATCTCTTTGCCGGTCTGTCAGCCGACGGCTATGTCCTCATCAACACGACCCGCAGCTTCGATGCGCTGGGTCTCGGTGCGTTGGCCCACCAGTTCCGCCCCGATCGCTTGGCTTCCTGTCCGGCGACCGAGATCGCTCTCGAGCAGCTGGGCCGGCCGCTGCCGAACTCGGCCCTCCTGGGCGGCTTCGCCGCCCTGACCAACCAGATATCGGTCGATGCCCTGGCCTCGGCCGTGCGCCAACGCTACCCGGGCCCACTCGGCGAGAGGAACGTCGCTGCCGCAAGCAACGCATCCCACATGGTTGGGCGATCACGAGACGGGTTGACCCGTGCTGCGACAGATTGAAGGGTCCCGCGCCGTCGCGGAGTCGGTCAGAGCCTGCCGGCCCGAGGTCGTCTCCGCCTACCCCATCTCACCTCAGACCCACATCATCGAGGCCATCAGCGTGATGGTGAGGACGGGGGCCCTTGCGCCATGCGAATTCATCAACGTCGAGTCGGAGTTCGCCGCCATGTCCGCGGCCATCGGGGCATCGGCGACCGGAGCGCGCGCCTACACGGCGACAGCGAGTCAGGGCCTCCTGTTCATGATGGAGGCCGTCTACAACGCAGCCGGGCTCGGTCTGCCCATCGTCATGACCCTGGCCAACCGGGCCATCGGCGCCCCGATCAACATCTGGAACGACCACAGTGATGCGATGGCGGCACGGGACTCGGGATGGATCATGCTCTTCGCCGAGACGAACCAGGAAGCCGCGGATCTCCACGTCCAGGCCTTCCGCCTCGCCGAGGAGCTGTCCGTCCCGGTGATGGTGTGCATGGACGGGTTCGTACTGACTCACGCGGTCGAAGGCGTCGACGTACCCGAGCAGGCCGACGTCGACGCATTCCTGCCCCCCTTCGAGCCACGTCAGGTCCTCGATCCTGACGATCCGGTCTCCATCGGGGCGATGGTCGGTCCTGAAGCCTTCGAGGAGGTCCGGTACCTGGCGCACCTCCGTCAACTGGATGCGATCGAACGGATCCCGCTCCTCGCCACGGAGTTCGCCCAGCGTTTCGGGCGTCACAGCGGCGGTCTGCTCCACACCTATCGAACCGAGGATGCCGAGACGGTGGTCGTGGCGCTCGGATCGGTGCTCGGGACCATCAAGGACGCCGTCGACGCCCGGAGGGATGGCGGCGACCGTATCGGTGTCGTCGGGATCACCTCGTTCCGGCCCTTCCCATGGGAAGCGGTACGGGACGCGCTCTCGATGGCTCGCCGGATCGTCGTGGTCGAAAAAGCGTTCAGCATCGGCTTCGGCGGCGTGCTGTCCACCGACGTCGCCATGGCCACCCATGAGCATGACTGCACGTTGCGCACAGTGGTCGCCGGCCTCGGTGGGCGCCCCATCACCCGTGTCTCGCTCGAGGGCATGTTGACTGTCGCGGCCTTGGACGAGCTCGATCCGGTCACCTTCCTCGGACTCGATCACGACGTGGTCGATCGCGAGCGCGCCCGGATGGCCCAGACCAGGCGATCCGGGCCATCAGCGGAGAACGTGCTGCACGACATCGGCACCGTGCCCCGGATCGGGTGAGGAGCGCTATGACCGGCCAGCCTGTCCGCTTCTACCAGGTGGGAAGCTTCGCGGTCGGCAACCGTCTGCTCAGCCGCGACGATCAGACCGCCCAATCAGATCCAGGCCGGGCCAACTCGCTCGACTCCGGGCATCGTGCGTGCCAGGGATGTGGCGAGGCTTTGGGGGCTCGCTATGCCCTGGACGCGGCCATGCGCGCCGTCGACCGGCAGCTGGTGGCGGTGAACGCAACCGGGTGTCTCGAGGTGTTCTCGACGCCATACCCGGAGACGTCATGGCGGATCCCCTGGCTCCACTCGCTGTTCGGCAATGCACCGGCCGTGGCAACCGGGGTGGCAGCTGCGCTCAGGGTCAAAGGGAGGGGCAATGTGCGTGTCGTGGCGCAGGCCGGGGACGGGGGGACCGTCGACATCGGCCTCGGGTGCCTGTCGGGCATGTTCGAGCGCAACGACGACGTGCTCTTCATCTGCTACGACAATGAGGCCTACATGAACACCGGGGTGCAACGCTCGGGCGCCACGCCGCCGGCGGTGCGGACCGCCACCACCGAGGCAGTGGGCGATGACCCGGGCAATGCCTTCGGCCAGGGAAAGGATCTTCCCCGTATCGCCATGGCGCACGATGTTCCCTATGTGGCGACGGCAACAGTCGCCGATCTCCACGATCTGGAAGGGAAGGTCGAGCACGCCATGGAGTTCCGCGGGGCCCGATACCTTCACATCCTCGTTCCGTGCCCCCTCGGCTGGGGCTCGAGCCCGAGCGACACGATCAAGGTGGCCCGCCTGGCCACGGAGACGGGCCTCTTTCCCGTGTTCGAGGCCGTGAACGGCGAGATCACGGCAGTGTCCCCGATCCGCCACCGAACCCCGGTGGAGGCCTACCTGTCGATCCAGAGTCGCTACGCGCACCTGTTCGGCGAGCACCCGCGCCCCGACATCGTCGCCCGCATCCAAGCCATCGCCGATTCGAACATCGCCAACTACGGCTTGGTCGTCGACAATTCGGACACTCCCGACACGGAGGTCATCGCCTGATGGAGCCGCCCTTTGCCATCACGCTCGACGTCGGGTCGAGCCACGCCAACCGCACCGGCTCGTGGCGCATCGAGCGGCCGAGGTATGTCCACCGGCTCCCACCCTGCAACGATGCCTGTCCGGCGGGCGAGGACATCCAGGGCTGGCTCTACCGTGCCGAGCCCGGGGACTATGAGTCAGCCTGGCGTCGTCTGGTCGAGGACAACCCTCTCCCTGCGGTCATGGGTCGGATCTGCTACCACCCCTGCGAGACGGCCTGCAACCGGGCGCAACTCGACGAAGCGGTGGGCATCAACGCCGTCGAGCGCTTCCTCGGTGACCTGGCCATCGAGCGAGCCTGGGCACTGCCGCCGGCCGGGCCCGACAGCGGCAGGCATGTCCTCGTGGTGGGCGCCGGCCCGGCGGGACTGAGCGCCACCTACCACCTGCGCCGGCTCGGCCACCAGGTCCACCTGGTCGACTCGGCCCCGAAGCTCGGGGGCATGATGCGCTACGGCATTCCGGCCTATCGGCTCCCCCGAGCCGTGCTCGATGCCGAGGTCGATCGCATCGTGGCCCTCGGGGTCGACGTCCGACTCGAACACGTCGTGCACGATCTCGAACGGGAGCGCGTCGAGGGTGGATTTGATGCCGTCTTCCTGGCCGTGGGGGCCCAGCTGGCGCGACGAATCGACATACCGGCGGGCGACTCGTCCCGCGTGCTCGACGCCATTTCGCTTCTGCACCAGGTGGCCGAAGGTGATCCGCCACTGCTCGGTCGCCACGTTGTCGTCTACGGGGGCGGGGACACCGCCGTCGATGCCGCCCGGACGGCACGGCGCCTCGGGGCGACCGACCCGGTGGTGGTCTACCGCCGCAATCGAGAGCGCATGCCGGCCGATCAGGAGGAGCTCGAGGAAGCGCTCGGCGAAGGCATCACGATGCGTTGGCTCTCGACGGTGAGCAAGTTCGACGGGCACCGAATCGTGCTGGAGAAGATGCACCTCGACGAGAGTGGCTTCCCCGAGCCGACGGGGGAATTCGAGGAGCTCGATGCGGACTCGCTGGTGCTCGCGCTCGGGCAGGACACGGACCTCTCCCTCCTGGACGGGATTGACGACGTCAGCATCGAAGACGGCGTGATCGACGTCGAGCCGACGATGACGACGGGAGCCGCGGGCGTGTTCGCGGGCGGCGACTCCGTTCCCTCCCAGCGGACGGCGACGGTGGCCATCGGACACGGGAAGCGGGCCGCCCGGGGGATCGACGCGTTCCTCGGTGGCCGGGTGGCCGAGGACCCCGCCCGGCCCGGGCTCGCCTCGTTCGAGGAGCTGAATACCTGGTACTACGCGGACGCACCGCGGACGCGACGTCCGGAGCTCGAGCGGGTGCGCCGGCAGGGCACCTTCGACGAGGTCGTCGGAGGCCTGACCGAGGAGAACGCGCTGTTCGAGGCCCGGCGCTGCCTGTCATGCGGTAACTGCTTCGAATGCGACAATTGCTTCGGGGTGTGTCCGGACAACGCCGTCATCAAGCTCGGCCCGTCACAGGGCTACGAATTCGATTTCGACTTCTGCAAGGGCTGTGGTATCTGCGCACAGGAGTGCCCCTGCGGTGCGATCGAGATGGTGCCAGAGGACATCTGAAGGCGCGGACGGTGCCGAGCCCGCTCCCGCTCAGGATCGACCCAGTTGCTCCTCGAGCGCCAGCACCTGCCGGGTGGTCTTCAGCACAGTGTCAGGGTTCAGGCTGATCGAGTCGATCCCGAGCTCGACGAGGAATTCCGCCATGTCGGGATAGTCGGATGGCGCCTGTCCGCACAGGCCCGAGTGCATGTGGTTGCGCCGACAGCCTTCGACGGCGAGGCGGATCATCTGTTTCACGCCTTCATCACGCTCGTCGTAGTCGAAGGCCACGATCTCACTGTCACGGTCCACGCCGAGGGTCAGCTGGGTCAGGTCGTTGGAGCCGATGGAGAATCCGTCGAAGTACTGGGCGAACCGATCGATCAGCACCACGTTGTTCGGGATCTCGCACATGGCGTAGATCTCGAGGCCGCCTTCCCCGCGCCGCAGCCCGAGCTCGGCCATGCGTTCCAGGACCTGCTCGGCTTCGGCGATGCGGCGGACGAACGGGATCATGAGGATGACATTCGTGAGGCCCATCTGCTCGCGTACCCGTCGCATCGCTCGACACTCCAAGGCGAAGCCGTCGGCGTAGGCGGGATGGGCGTACCGGGACGCGCCGCGGAAGCCGATCATCGGGTTGCTCTCATCGGGCTCGAAGTCGGCCCCGCCGAGCAGGCTGGCATACTCGTTCGTCTTGAAGTCCGACATACGGACGACCACCGGCTTGGGCCAGAAGGCGGCGGCGATGGTGCCGATCCCCTCGGCCAGCCGTTCGACGAAGAAGTGCTTGCCGTCGGGATAGCCGTGTGTGAGTCGCTCGAGGTCCTTGCGGACCTTGGGATCCGTCACCCGCTCGGGGTGGGCGAGCGCCAGGGGATGGGCCCCGATGGACTCACTGATGATGAACTCCATCCGGGCCAGTCCGACCCCGTCGTTGGGCAGGAACGAGCTCTTGAACGCGATATCGGGGTTCCCGAGGTTGATCATGATCTTCGTAGCGGGCCGGGCCAGCTCGCCCACTTCCTCCCGCTCCACGCGGTAGCCGATGGCACCCCGGTACACGAACCCCGTCTCGCCTCCGGCACACGAGACGGTGACCGTCTGGCCACCAGCCAACACGGTCGTGGCGTCCCCGGTTCCGACGACGGCGGGGATCCCGAGCTCGCGAGCGATGATGGCGGCGTGGCACGTGCGCCCGCCCCGATTGGTGACGATGGCCGCCGCGGTCTTCATCACCGGTTCCCAGTCCGGCGTGGTGGTGTCGGCGACCAGCACCTCGCCGGGGTGGAAGGCGGCGAGGTGGACCACATTGTCGACCACCCGCGCCATGCCTGATGCGATCCCTGCACCGACCGAGCGCCCCTTGCTCACGACTTCGCCCGGCCGATCCAGCAGGTAGGTCTCGAGCGCCGAGCCCCGATGTTGCGAGGCGACCGTCTCGGGTCGGGCCTGCACGACATAGAGCAGTCCGTCGAGGCCGTCCTTGGCCCATTCGATGTCCATCGGCTGTCCGTAGTGGGATTCGATCGTCATGGCCACGTCGGCCAGCTCGAGCACATCATCGTCACCCAAGCAGAACGAGGCACGGTCGGCCTTCGGAGTGGGAACGTTGCGCGTGGTGTGCTTGGTGCCCCCCTCGACGAACACCATCTTGACGGCCTTGTCGCCGATCAGATGACGGAGGACCATCCGGTGCCCGGTGGCGAGCATGGGCTTGTGCACGTAGAACTCGTCCGGATCGACCGCCCCCTGGACGATGTTCTCGCCGAGGCCGTAGGCCCCGGTGATGAACACGACGTCTCGAAATCCCGACTCGGTGTCGAGGGTGAACATCACGCCCGACGATGCGAGGTCCGACCGGACCATCTTCATCACGCCGATGGAAAGCGCTACGTCCAGGTGGTCGAAACCCTGGTCGATCCGGTAGTGGATGGAGCGGTCGGTGAACAGGCTGGCAAAGCACCGCCTGCAGGCGTCGAGCAGGCTACCTTCACCGCGCACATTGAGAAAGGTCTCCTGCTGACCGGCGAAGCTGGCGGACGGCAGGTCCTCGGCGGTGGCGGACGAGCGCACGGCCAGGCTGACGTCCTCGCCGTACTCGTCCTGCAGGCGTCGGTAGCCGGCCAGGATCTGGTCGGTCAGGAGGGACGGCAGACCCGCTCCGTAGACGAGCTCGCGGGCCCGCTTGGCACGGCGCCGGAGCTCGTCCATGTCATCGGGGTCGAATCCGTCCAGGGCGGCCTTGAGGGCCTCGACTACGCCGGCCTCCTCGAGCATGAGCCGATAGGCGTCCGCCGTGGTGGCGAACCCGTTCGGTACCCGGACTCCCTTGCCCGAGAGGTTCCGGTAGAGCTCGCCGAGCGAGGCATTCTTCCCGCCGACCCTGGGGACGTCATCGATGCCGAACTCCTCGAAGAAGGACACGTAGGTTGGCTGTGTCACAGAAATGCCACCTCACCAGGCTCGATCCAGCGGTCTCCCTCCACCACCCTGCCTGACGGGGTGGCGACCCGGTAGGGCTGAAGGTCCCACAATCGCCGGGGACGACGATGAGCAGGCCCGGCTTCAAGGGACGGTGCTCGGGGCCAGACCGAGCCGTTCGGCTTCCGCCCAAAGCCCGTTCCGACAGCGAGGGTCGGCCACCTGTTCGATCAAAAGGCCTGCCTGCGCCCGTTGGCTCCGTCCGAAGATGTCGGCAGTGCCCTGCTCGGAAACCACGACCGTGTGTTGAAACGAGGACACCGGAACGGCGAGCACCGGGACGATGTTCGAGGTGTTGCTCTTCTCGTGCCACGAGCGCAGGGCGATCACCGCGTGCCCACCCTTCGAGTGCAGCGCGCCAACGACGAAGTCGGGCTGGCCACCGAACCCCGAATAGATCCGTCCTCGGACGTAACTGGCATTGGCCTGGGCGAACAGGTCCAGCTGGAGGGCGGTGTTCACCGAAAGCATGGCCGGCAGCGCGGCGATCGTACCGGGGTCGTTCGTCACTTCGGTTCGCCGCATCGCCAGGCGGGGGTTCCCGTCGGCCCAAGCGTAGAGCTCTTGTGATCCAAAGAGGAACGAGGCGCAGATCGGCCGGGCCTGGTCGAGCGCCCCGGCCCGCTCCAGCTGCAATGTGCCATCACTGACCATCTCCGACCACACCCCCAAGTGGCGCTTCGAGCGCAGGTGTTGGGCGGCGACGTCGGGCACCTGGCCGATGCCCAATTGGACGGTGCCCCCGTCGTTGGCATACCGGGCCACCCGCTCGCCGATGTCGGTGCACGCCGAGTCCGGCGCCTCGGGCGTCGGGGATGGCAGGGGGACATCCACCTCCAGCGCCAGGTCGATGTCGGTCACGTCGATTTCGGCATCGGCTCCGGTGTAGGGCATGTACCGGTTCACCTGAGCAATGATCAGCCCGCCCCGCTGTCGCACACGCTCGATCGCGGCGGGAAGGATGTTGACCTCGATACCCAACGACACCTTGCCATCCCGAGGAGGTGACGTATGGATGAGGGCGACGTCCGGCTGCCACAGCGTGTCGAAGAGCCGTGGGACCAGCGACAGGCGCATCGGGATGTACTCGAGGCGGGGATCCTGCCGCGCCCCCGGCCCGACGAACGGCGTCTCGGTGACGAAGCCCTCGCGGCAGGGCCATCCCGGCTGCGGGTTGAGGACGAATGTCCGACAGATGGGCAGGCACGCATCGGTCAGGCGCACGAGCTCCCAAGGCGTGGCGAAATTGCCAGACACGACGACGAGTGGGTTCTGATCGCCCCAAGCGGTCAAGCGGTCGGCGATGACCGATGCTCCGACGCTTCGCATGCCCGTGCTCACCCGACTGTCTCAGGCATCGCACACCGCAGCCGGGCCGGGGGCGGCCAAGTCGTTGACGGCGTCCAGGTTCTGCCCGGTGCAGTGCCGCAACCACCCGAGCGCGCTCGAGGAGAGCCGGTCGCACACCCAGTCCCAGTGGAGCGACACCGTGTCCCCGGGTCGGAGGTCGCCCACGAAGCCCACGCCGTCGACACTCCGGCGCGCCTGTTCGGTCCGGACGGGACCGAGGGTGAGTCGGGAACCGTCGAAGGTCAGCGCCCGGCTCGCCACGGCCACCATGTCACCATCGACCACCTCGATTCGTCCCCACCGGATCCGGCACCGGTCGAGGACCTCGAGGGGTGGCCCTTCCATGCCGGCCCTGAGCAGTCCGAGCCACGGGTAGACGGCGAAGACGTGGAAGCTGTGCTGAGGGATGCCACCGGCAGGAACGGCCGACACCAGTGACTCGAAACGTCGGCCCGCCCGGCGCTCGAACCGGTCGCTCAGTGAGTGGGCCAGGATCGCTGGGGGAACTGCGGAGAGCAGGGCGTTGCCCACCCAGTAGGCCTCGACCACCCGAGGGTCGAGCGGATCGGCGATGCGGTTGCAAGATGCCAGCAGCTGCAGGTAGGGCCATGCTCCTTCGAACCGGGAGGCCAGCTGTCCCAGGCCGATCACGTCGACCACGTCGCAACCGTCGGCGGCCGCCCCCAACAGGGCAGAGGGATCACCGGGCCCGCAGTAGCCGAGCGAGTTGGGCGGATAGGCGTAGCGGGCGAAGAGGACCGGACCCGGGGTCGTGGCCGCCCGACGCGGGTCAGCGTGGTCGGTCCGGTGACCGACGCCGCCGGGACGAGCCACCGGGTGGCTCACGGCCGCACCGCCGTCGCTCCGGGCCACAGCGGGCTGCCGGAGCCCCATCCAGACGACGACACCGGTCCCGAGGGCGATGAGCGCCAGCCCGGCCACGTGGGGCGCCAGGGATGCACTGCCTGCCGCGGCCTGGAGCAGCGCGGTGATCAGCGCCCCGCCAACCAGGATGGAGGTCACGTCGAGGGCCCGGGCCCGGGCCAGTGCCGTCATCCACGTGCCGACGTAAGCGGCGAGCAGTAGCCCGGTCAGCAGCGCCCAGCCGACCTGGGTGGCGTCGAGGGAGACCAAGGTGTGCAGGAGACCGGTTGCGACCAGGTAGAGGACCAGGGCCGTGGCACCCACGCCCATGCGGACCAACGAGACGGTGGACGGGGCGACCTGGCGAAGAAGGACCTTGGCCACCACCACCTCGACGGCCCAGAGCAGCGAAGCGGACACGACGAGCAACTCCCCCCGGGACGTGGCCAGGTGTCCGACCCCGCCGGCCACGGCCACCTGGCCCATGATGAGCAGGGCGATCGCGGCCACGTTCCACCAGGTGACCCGTTCGTGCAGGAAGGGCACGGCCAGCACCGCTACCCAGACGACCAGTGTGTCGCGCCAGAAGGCCGCCGGGGTGGCGGAGGTGTCGGCCAGCCCGTCGAAGAACAGGACGAAGGCCAGCCCCCCGCCTACCACGCCGACGTAGAGCAGCCCGATCCACTGGAGCACCGGCAAACTCGCCCGCCGGGTCGGGCGCGCGGCTCGGTCCCGACCGTCTGCACCGTGACGAACCGGCCGATGGCAGAGACGGCCCGGTGGCGGCGAGCCAGTCGAGCGCCGAGGGCGCACCCCCCGAGGACCGCGGTGGCGACCAGGTTCTTGGCCGTGGTGTAGACCGATGGAGACGTGACGGCGTGGACGCCGTAGCTGTTGACGAAGATCGACAGCCCGCTGATGAGCGCCGTGACTCCGGCCACCATGACACCGGGGAGTCCCGGTCGAGCCGGCGTCGCCCCGATCCCGGTGGGAACCCGCCTGTCCTCGGGGGATGCCTGGCGTCCGGTCATGTCCCCGAGGCTCCCGCTCGGCGCAGCTCGGCCACCACGGCCTCCGCCTCGGAGGCGTCGACCCGGTCAATGGCGTACCCGCTGTGGACGACCAGCCAATCGCCGATCGAGGGCGGGGACCCGTCGAGGGCCAGCAGCGAGACGAGGTGTGTCGTACCGTCGACGTCCTCCACCTCTGCCGCGCAGTCGTCGGAGGTCACGACCCGGTGCAGCCTGCTCACGCACATGGTCGGCTCTCGGCCATCAGCTCGACGACGCGTCGGACGGCCTCGGGGACGGCGGCGTCGACCGCCGGGCTGAGGCCCGGTCCCCGGCCGAAGTCATCGCCCTCGATGCCGACGACGACGACTCGCCGGGGAGCGTGTCCGACGGCTCGGGCCAGGCGAAGGACCCCGGCCAGCCCGATCCCGTGGGTGCTGGTCGAACCGGCGTGCTCGATCGCCTCGTCGGTGTCGCCGGCGGGCAGATCGACGACGTGGAGCGTGCCCGGGGCGGAGCCCGAGCTGCACCGCGTCGCACGACGATGGCGAGGTCGGCTCCGTCCCAGACGCCGAGGAGATCCAGCGGGTCGGTCATCGGTCCGATGTCGTTCCCGACCTCGGCCGCCTCGACGGCGCGGGCCGCGACCACGGGCCCGACCGCGTCGTCGCGGCGGTACTCGCTGCCCAGGCCGGCCACCACCACGCGGGGCACATGGTCGATCATGTCCTTGCCACCGAGACGTCGAGGAAATGGGCGGCACAGGAGATGCACGGGTCGTGGTTGCGTACCGCCTGTTCGCAGCGCCACTGCAGGTCGTCATCGCTGAGGTCGAGTCCGGCTCTGGACGACGCGACGGAGATCAGCCTCGATGGTCAGCTGGTTCTGCGAGGTCGGAGGCATGATACGGGCCTGAAGGATGGTGCCGTCCTCGTCGATCTCATAGCGGTGCAGGAGCAGCCCCCGAGGCGCCTCGGTCACGCCGGTACCCGACGCCGCGGCGGGCTGGCACCACGTCTGCCGGGGGATCGGGAGGATCGTAGGCCTCGACGAGCGTGAGTGCCTCGTCACACGCGAACACGAGCTCTACGGCGCGCACCACGATGCTCCGGAACGGGTTGGAGCACACGGAGCCCAGTCCGGCGCCCGCGGCGGCCTCGGAGGCCACCGTCGGGAGGAACTCGGCGTTGAGGGCATAGCGGGCCAGTGGACCCGTCAGGTAGGGGTCACGGCCGGCCAGCCGAGCGTGGAGGGCGGTGGACGCTGGCGACGTGCTCTTCGACAACCAGCTCGCCGAACTCGGCCGGGCTGAGCGTCCAAGCCGTCGGAGGAGGCCGGCCGGCCTCGTTCGAGGGGATAGCGGCCGGCGTCGTGCAGGGCGACGTACCGGTAGTCGCCGGGCACGTCGGGGAAGTCGAATCGCGAGACCCATTCGACCGTGGCCAATGCCGCGTCGCGGGCCCGACGCAAGGGCTCGGCCAGGGCGGCGATCGCTTCGGAGTCCGGCGCCCGGTAGAAGCCGCCGACCCGCACGTTGACCGGGTGGATGGCCCGGCCCCCCACGGTCTCCATGACCAGGTTGCCGGTGCGCTTGAGGCCGAGGCCACGCTCGACGGCGGCACGGTCTCGTTCGGCCAGCTGCACGGCATCGGCGCAGCCGAGGAAGTCCGGCGCGTGGAGGAGGTAGACGTGCAGTGCATGGCTCTGGATCCACTCGCCGCAGTAGAGCAGTCGGCGCAGGGAGGCGACACGGTCGTCAACCGTCACGCCGCAGGCATCCTCCATGGCGGCGCACGCGCTCATCTGGTAGGCGACCGGGCAGATCCCGCAGATCCGTGCTGTGATGTCCGGGGCCTCGGTGAAATGGCGCCCCACCAGCAGGGCCTCGAAGTAGCGGGGTGGCTCGAAGATCTCGAGGGCGACGTCGGTCACCGTGCCGTCGTGCACGACGACCCGGAGCGAACCCTCTCCCTCGACCCGTGAGAGCCCCTCCACGCCGATGGTGCGGGATGCACCGGAGCCGTGGCTCATCGCCGTTCCTCCCTCGGGGCGGCCGGCTCGTGCGTCCGAAGGCGACCGGGACCGGGCCGCCCTGTGCCGAGGACTCGTCCCGGAACGCGGGGGCGCCGGCGTTGAAGGTGGCGAAGAGCCGCGAGATCTCGAGGGCGGGCGTGCCGTTGCGGCGCAGCTGCGCCGCCAGGGACGCGGTATTGGCGGTGTCCGCCGGGCCGAAGCAGCCGAAGCATCCCCGCCCCACCGAGGGACACAATGCGCCACAGCCCGAACGGGTGACCGGGCCCAGGCACGGCGTTCCCCCGGCCACGAGCAGGCACACCGTGCCCCGCCCCTTGCACTCCTGGCACACGGAGTGCCCGGGGACGACCGGGTTGCGCCCGGCCAGTGCGGCGGTGATCACCTCGAGGAGCTGCCGCCGATCGATGGGACAGCCGTGGAGCTCGTAGTCCACCTCGACATGGGCCGAGATGGGAGTGGACGTCTCGAGCGAGGCCATGTACTCGGGGTGGGCGTAGACCGTGCGTCGCATACTCGCCGGCGGCGGCGAAGTTCCTCAGTCCCTGGATCCCGCCGGCGGTAGCGCACGCCCCGATGGTGACCAGCCGGCGGGAGCTGGCCCGGATGGCCACGATCCGATCGGCGTCGGACGGGGTGCGTGATGGAGCCTTCCACCAGGGAGAGGTCGTAGGGACCGTCCACGGCGGCCCGTGACATCTCGGTGAAATGGGCGATGTGTACGGCCCCGGCCAGCGCGAGGAGCTCGTCCTCGCAGTCGAGCAGGCTGAGCTGGCACCCGTCGCACGAGGCGAACTTCCACACGGCCAGCGAGGGGCGGGAAGGGCCGCGACGCGCCCGGGGCCGCTCATCGCTCGCGCTCGGTCAGCAGTTCGGCCACGGCCCCGGCGTAGGGGAGCACGGGGCCGTCTCGGCAGAGGAGGAACGGCCCGAGCTGGCAGTGCCCGCACCAGCCCAGCCCGCACTGCATGTTCCGTTCGAGCGAGACCTGGATTCGCTCAGGATCGATGCCCCGCTGGACCAGGGCCCGAGCGGTGAACCGCATCATGATCTCTGGACCGCAGATCAGGGCACTGGCCGAGCCGGGTTCGAACTCGACCTCGTGCAGCAACGATGTAACCAGGCCGACATGTCCGGACCAACCAGCGGAAGCGACGTCCACGGTCACGGCGACCACGGCCCCCTCCTCCTCCCATGCTTCGAGGTCGTCGTTGAGGATGATCTGGCCCGGCTCTCGTGCACCGGCGATGACGAAAACACGGCCACGGTGAGCACGGGGCCGATGGGTCAGCTCGTCGATGGCGCCACGTAGGGGAGCGAGCCCGATGCCCCCGGCGACCACCACTACATCACCGGTCGCCGTCAGGGGATCGCCCATGCCCCACGGGGTACCGAACGGCCCCCGCACACCGACGACGTCGCCGGTCTCGGCCCGGCACAGGGCTCGGGTGACGGGCCCGACCTCGCGCACGGTATACCGGAGCAGACCCTCTTCCTGCCTTGAGCTGCTCACCGAGATGGCCGCCTCGCCGACGCCGATAGGCGGTGAGCATGTCGAATTGTCCCGGCAGGAATTCCGCGGGCTCGCCCGAGATGGGGGCGAGGAAGATCGTGGTCACGTCGCCCGTCTCGACTCGACGATCGACGATCCGGTGGGGGACGGGCATCATCGTCGCCGGGTCCGTCGCCGGCGAAACCGGTGGGTGGCCGCTGACCTGGTTCACCTCGGAGACCTGCGCGTCAGTGGCCACCGTTGCTCCCGTACAGGTCGAGCAGCCGGATCCGGGTCGCCTGCAGGCGCTCGAGGAGGACGGCGGCAACCCTCATCACCAGCTGGTGGCCGAGGGCGTCGTCGGCGTCGGCCTTGGCCCGCAGACAGGCCCCGTCGACGGCGATGGCCCCCACCGGTCTGGTGGCCCGGGCATCGAACTGCCAACGGAAGGGCGGGAAGAGCCAGCTCCAACCGACCGCTCCACCCGGGCCGATGGTCTCGATGATCATGGGCCCTCGCTCCGGACCGTGGATCTCGATGGCCACGCGGCCCCGTCGCACCAGGAAAAGGGTGGTCGCAGGATCGCCCTCGGCCAGCAGGAGCTCACCCGGTGCGTAGGCCATGTTGCGGGCGCAGCCGGCCACCTGGTCCACGGCGTCACCCGGCAGTCCGGCCAGCAGCGGGTGGGACGCGACGACGTCGGCGATGGAGGTCGTCATCGGTCCGGGACCGGCGTGAACCGTCGCTCTGGCGGATGGCCGCTGCCTCTTCGGTCAGGTCGATGCCCACCGGGCACCAGGCGATGCAGCGGCCGCAGCCGATGCAGCCCGAGGTGTCGAACTGGTCCCACCAGGTCGACAGCTTGTGGGTGAGCCATTGCCGGTAGCGAGACGAGGTGGACGAGCGGACCGGCCCGCCGTGCAGGTACGAGTGGTCGAGGTCGAAGCACGACGCCCAGGACCGCTGGCGGCTGATGTCGCCGTTCAAATCGGTGGTGTCGGACACGTCGCTGCAGAAGCAGGTCGGGCAGACCAGGGTGCAGTTGCCGCAGGCCAAGCAACGGTCGGCCACCTCGTCCCAGCGAGGATGCTCGAGATTGCGGGCGAGCAGCTCTTTGAGCCCATCGGTCTCGAGTCGGCGTTCGATCCTGTCGCTTGCCGAGGCAAGGACGCGGTCGCGCCCGGCCAGATCACCTGGCGTGGGCTCCGAGTTGGGGAGCCGAGCCAGCACGTCCGCCCCGCGGTCGCTGCCCACGCGGACCACGAATCGATGACCGTGCTCATCGTCGAGCTCGGTCAGCGCCAAGTCGAATCCGGCTTGCGGCCCCGGGCCCCGAGCCCATCGACGTGCAGAAGCAAGTCGCCGCAGGGGAGCCGCATTCGGCGGCGACGACGAAGGCGCCGGCACGTCGGGCGGCGTAGCGGGGATCGGGGACGGCACCTTCGAGCAGGACCCGATCGAGCACGTCGATGGCGGCCAATTCGCAGGGTCGGGCGCCGATCACGGCCAGTGGCGGCGCTTCGAGCTGCGGGGTCGTCGCGGTGACGCCGTTGCTGTCGACCGTGGCTCGCCACACCTCCTGCGTGGGCGGGAAGAACTCCGCTTTCCATGATCCCGGGCCGACGGCCCAGCCAAACACGGCATGGTCCTCGCTCTGCTCCAGGTGGTACTGGCCCGGGGCCTGCACGTCGTGGGCACCGACCGGGAGGTCGCTCATCCGGCGGACCGGTCCGGGCAGGATGGCTCCGTCGCGTACGACCGGGCCCTTCGTCTCGTATCCGAGGCCGACGAGGGCCGTGATCAGCTCGTCCAGGCCCTCCGGGGCGAGAACGGCTACATCACCGATGCGCATAGGTGCAGGCTAAGTCCGAAGCCGGATGGGCGAAAGTGCCGGAAGTCACACGGTCAGATGGCCCCAGGAGACCCGGGCCCGGGCCGTACCTCGTCGAGCGCTCAGGAAACCAGGGTCGTCGGAGTGGAGGACTGAGATCGGCGATGGCTGCTACGAAATGACCATTGAGAGCCTGGGTCAGCCTTCGAGGAGCGCTGGGGTGACCTTTGGCCCTACCGACCGCGGCGGATTGCCGTCACCCTGGCGGTTGAAGGAAGGGAGGCTGCCGTGCAGGCAAGCGTTGGGGACCGGATCGTCATCAAGGGTCACCGCATCGGGGAGCCGGACAAGGGCTGCCAGGTCCTCGAGGTCCACGGGCCGGACGGTGGTTCGCCCTACGTCGTGCGATGGGAGGACAGCGGTCACCAGACGCTCTTCTTTCCGGGCCCGGACGCATCGGTCCATCACTACGAGCACACAACCAGCCCTACTCGAACCAAAGGGAAGCGATAGGCGAGTGATCGGCGCCGTTCGGCCGTCCCGGCGTCGGCACCAGGCCGGAACAAACGGTCCAGGGTCCTCGAGTATGGCTGCCGCTCGCCGACCGTTTGTTCCGGCTTATCCTGTGACTCCCTGTCGAAGCCCTCTCCGTCGACGCGACCAGAAGCAGGCATCGATCCAGACGGGCGCGAAGGAAACGGTTGGGCAGTTCCAATCACCGGATCTTCCCGGTCGGTCCTTGGCTTCCTGATTCGGTCACCATTCCGGCCCAGTGGGCCAAACCTAGACGCCGCTTCGTGCGTGACCACGCACAAATTCGAGGATCGCGATGTGTTTGTCCGTATCGCGCTCCATGAGCTCTACGAGCAAGTCCCAAAGGGTCGTGTCCTTCACATCACGCAATTGTCGGCGGAGCCGTTTCAGCTCTCGCAGATCCTGTTCTTCCCGATCCAAAAGACGCCCCGTGACCTCCAAGACCTCGGCCCGGTTCTCGGCGTCGAAGTCGATTCGCGGCACGTCCGGGCTACTTGTTCTTATCTCAGCACTTGACTTGAGTGAACGGGCAAGCTGCTCGAAGATGAGATGGTGGCGGCGTTCATCGGCAATGAGCAGGTTGATCAGGTACGCCAGTGCCGCGGATTCTGTGGCCTGCGCGGCAGTCGCGTACTCTTCGAGAAGCCCTCGCTCATGGATGACATGTTGAGTCAAGTGATCGAACAACTCGCGCTCCCACAGACTGGCGCCGACCGGAATGGTCAGTGATTCCGAGGTATCCGTCCCACCGTCTTGCATGTCCACTCCTAATGACTGAGGGTTCAGGCTGCTGTCCCATGGCTCTGATCGATCTCCCGATCAGCTTCGCGCCAACCAAGGTCGAATGGGCAGGGCCATTGGTCCTCTTGTCCCTACGTAGGCCCACCAGAGTCCCCGGAAGAGAAGGGAATCGTTCGGTACAATTCGACTCCGGTGGTCTCGATGGCTCGTTCGAGGCGTAACCGCTCCGGCAAGGGCTGGTCGAATGCTTGGACATTGACGGCAATCTCGCGCTGTCGTGCCAGCGAGATGAGCGCAACGTCGTAGCTCAACTGGTCGGCCAGTGCGGCAGGGACCTCCTCGTCCATACGGGATAGAGCCAGGCGGTCGCGACATCGGCTCAGCCTGATTACCCCCTCGCCCGTTGTGAGTGCGTGGTCCGGAGTCCTGACCTTGTCCAGGGCGAACTGAAGGAACGTTGAGTACATGGACACGGCAACTCAGCTCCGGATCCTGACTAGTCTCGACAAGTGTCGCCGACACAACCGAAGAGCGTCCTAGGTGAGGGACCGATCGGTCCGTCTGCAAACCCCCCGGAGCTCACGCCGCAGGTCGATTGCGATCGTTCTGCGGCGTGATGACTGCTTCGAAGCGTACGGAACCGCCGTTGCGCGCCGTGAGGCGCCCTTGCACTATCTCGCCAGCAGTACGCACCGTCGGGTCGATTCGAACAAGGCCACGGCTCCGAACGGGCTGGAGGCACGATGGCCCGATGTCTCGTTTGGTCGTATGCCGCCATGGACGCTCGCATCGAATCATCGAGGTGCTCCTCCCTTTCGGCACGCTCCCGCTTGGGACGACTAGCCATGTTCTCGATTACCGGTTCCCACCTCACCAACGAGTGAACCACGAGAGATCGACGGCGACTAGGGACGAAAGTCCCAACTGCGCGAGCACGGCGCATCCGGCATCCGATCGCCCCGCCCGGTCGCGGTCTACTGGTCGCTGCTCGGATAGCGCGATTGGATGATGGTGGCCATCCACCGGGTCGTCGGGCCGGCAGGTGCCAGTTCAGCCAATTGAACGCTCGGCACCCATGCAAACCCTCCGTGTTCGGACGAGGGGAAGCGAATCACCGATCCCGACCATGACTCGGTGACAAAGCAGTCGACAAGGAACCGGCGACCGCTGAGACCGACAGATTCGCTTCGACCTAGGGCCTCCAGTCGGCCGACCTCGAGCCCGGTCTCCTCGTGTGCCTCGCGGCGAGCCGCCTGGCAAGCCGTCTCTCCCCGGCGAACTCGCCCTCCGGGAAAGCACCAGAACGAAGGGAAGTCGCGATCCGTGTCGAATCGGCGAAGTAGTAGGACGCTCGGACCAGCCGAGTCGACGATGCCCACGATCGCCGATGCAATTGCCTGATCACTGGGCTTCACAGTTTGCCCCGCACGCCACGGTGACTCGAATTCACGAACGGTGGCCGCCCGATCGCGCCTCGCCTCGAACAGTCCTGCTCGGTCCCATCACTGCTGTCGCCTCGTCCGACTAGGCCCGCCGGCCTGCAACCGGAACGTACTTGGCGAACCACTTGCCGGCCAGCTGGGCCACCATCTCGAGCGCCCCTGGCTCCTCGAAGAGGTGGGTTGCCCCCGGCACCACCACCACCTGGTGCCGACAATGAAGATGGGTGGCGGCGACGCGATTGAGCGTGAGGACCTGGCTGTCTGCCCCACCCACGATGAGGAGGGTCGGGCAGCGGACGTCCGCCAGCCGGTTGCCGGCGAGGTCGGGCCGACCACCTCTTGACACCACCGCCTGCACGGTGCAGCCGGGTGCGCCGGCTGCCCACAACGCGGCGGCCGCACCGGTGCTCGCGCCGAAGAAGCCACAGGGAAGTAGTCCGATTTCGTCCTGTTCTCTGAGCCATGCGCCGGCTCCAAGCAGTCGGCCTCCCAGCAGTTCGATGTCGAAGACGTTGCGGCGATCGGCCGCTTCGGAAGGGGTCAGGAGATCGAAAAGAAGGGTGCCGAGACCCTGCTCGTGGAGGGAACTGGCGACCGACTGGTTGCGAGCACTGTGTCTGCTGCTCCCGCTCCCGTGGGCGAAGATCACCATCCCCGCTGCGTTGGGCGGCACATGGAGGAGGCCCGCCACCTCGACGTCGTCGGTGGCCACCGTTACGTCAGTGTCCGAGCCCCGGCGCTTGTGATGAGGTTCTGCTTCGTGAGGGTGCCCACCAAGCAGCCTCGCGACCTCGTCGTCCGTCGTCTGCCCGAAGTTCCGGTACCACAGCCCGACGGCAACGAAGCGAAGGGGAGTGAGCAAGGTCACGACCTCATCGGCGACGCTCTCCAGCTCCTTGGTCGCCTGCCCAGACGCGACGGGCACGGCCACGACGATGTACCGCGCTCCGTGGGCCCGGGCGATGTGCACGGCCGTCCGCGCCGTTGCCCCGGTAGCGAGGCCGTCGTCGACGATGATCACCGTGCGCCCCTCAATGGCAATCGGCGGATGACCGGCTCGATATCTCTCGACCCGCCGCTGCAGCTCTCGTCGTTCTTTTGATTCGACCTGATCCAGGTCACGTTGGGTCAATCCGGCCAATCGAATGAGGTCGGAGTCGAGGAGCCGGACGCCGCCTTCCCCGATGGCACCGAAGCCGAGCTCGGGTTGGAACGGTACGCCCAGCTTGCGCACCACAATGACGTCGAGGGGCGCATCCAGCGCCTTTGCCACCTCTGCGGCGACGGGTACGCCACCGCGGGGAAGGCCCAACACCACCGGTCGGTCGCCCTTCAGAGGCAAGAGCAGTTTGGCCAGTCGCCGACCGGCGTCGCGCCGGTTGGCAAAGACGTTCCCTGCCTCGGCGTAGTCGAGGCCAGTCATTTCACAGCCCCGAGGGAAACGTTTCGGCCGGTTCTTCGCGATCCCAGAGCGGGGTCCGCTCGAGCGGTTCGAGGGCACGAGTGTGGTCGACATGGATCACGGCATCGAATTGCTGGGCAAGGTGGGCCTCGAAATAGTGACTCTGCAACTCGGTCTCGGGTCGATAGATCACGCCGATTGCCCTTTCGAGGCGGGGTTCGCTCAGCACATCGTGGACGGGAACATCTGCCGTTGACAGCCAAAATTGGGGAAGGCCGGCAGCATGCAGCAACGCCTCGTGGCTCTCCGGACGGGCTGGTCGCACGTGCCTGCGCTCGGCGGATGCACCCCAGTCGTGGGCCGCCGTCACCCGACCGGTATAGGTCGTGAAGCCGATGAGCCAGACATCGCCACCGAATCGTTGTCGTGCCAGCTGGCCGACGTTGAGCTCACCCCGAAGCCCCATAGCCGTGGCGCGAGCGTCACCGACATGAGAGTTGTGTTCCCACACCACGACTTTGGTATTGGGTGAGCGGCGGTCGAGGTGCCTGGTCAATGCTTCGAGGGTGCCGGACATGTGCTGATCTCGGAGGTTCCACGACGACACCTCCGCTCGATACATCTGGTGGTAGTACTCCTCGGCATCGCGGACCAGCCGAGCATTCTGCTCCGCATAGAACTGCTCGTCCTCAGCCATCCAGCCGTCGCGACGGAGGTAGACCTCGGCGTGTCGGCGCAATTCCAGCAGTTGCGAGACGACCTCGTTCTCACATGGCGCCGCTCCCTGGTGGACGACCGCATGGCCGTAGGCCTGGCCCTCGGCACCGATATGGTCGAAGCAGGAATAGCGCCGGCGTGCTTGCTCAGCCTCGGACGGATCGACACGGTCGAGATAGTCGATGACCGCCTCGATCGAGGTCCGCAGGCTGTAGAGGTCGAGCCCATAGAACCTGGCCTTGGCGGCGGGATGGGCCTGGGCGTCATTTCGGGCCCGCATCCACTGGATGAACCCCAGGACGTCCCTGTTCCGCCACATCCAGGTCGGGAAGCGGCGGAAGCCCCGCAGGGCAGTTTCCGCGTCGGGATCGGCAGACATCCCCATGACATATCGATTGACCCGATAGGCGTCCGGCCAGTCGCCTTCAACCGCGACGACTGTGAATCCGAGCTCGTCGATGAGTCGTCGGGTAATTCGGGCCCGCTCTCGGTAGAACTCGTGCGTTCCGTGGGATGCCTCTCCGATCAGGACGATCCGACGGTCGCCGATGAGGTTGAGCAACGAGTCGTAGTCCTCGGCCACTCCGCTCACCGGCCGCGCCGCTTTCACCACAGCTTCAATCATCCGGTCTTTGAGCAGCCCGGTCCTCATAGCTCAAACCTGTGCGTCCAGGTGGTCCGGGAGTAGGGCCGAAAGTCCCAGCTTCGGCGACATTTGTCGCGCTCCCGCGAGCTGGAAGTAGGCGGCCGCGATTGCCCCGGAGACGTCGCTTCGTTTGGGACCTTTGGCCCTTCCGAGCAGCACCGATGAGGGCGAAGATGGCCCGAGCGGAGCTCCATCAGAGGGGGGACCGATGCGGTCGCCATGGGAGAGGTCAAGGGGCCACCACGTCAAGGCGCAAGCCCGTCATCTGGTGGAGGAGTGTGAGAGTTTCCTGGTCGGGGAGTACCCGTCCCTGCTGGAGCGCCGGGGGCTGCCCATTCCCGAGTGGGCGTGGATGAGTGTGTTGGCCCACGCTCCCGGCGACGTGCTCGTCCGGCACGCTCACGGCGAGTCCCGGGAAAGGTCCCGCGCCCACCTCCATGCCATCTGGCTCGGCGCGGTCGCCCTTTTGGCCCACGAGCTGGTCATGGTGGCGGAACGGACGGATAGCACTGTCGAAGAATTGCAGCACGACGTCATGCTCCGGGTCGAGCTCGATTGGGAGCGCCCGGCGCCAGGCGGTTCGACGGTGGGCCCGAGCAGGTTCGTGGATGAGGTGCGACAGGCCCTCCATCGCTTCCGAGGGAGTTCCCGTGCCCAATGACACGGGATGGACGCGCTGACCGGATCCGTATTCGAGGCGGACGGAATGGTGCAGTCAGAAGTGCCGTTCCGAGTTTCGCTACGGTGAGTTTGTACGTGATATCGCCTTCCCTTGGCCTGGCGAAGGGGCGCAGCCAAGGCGGAGAACAAAGACGGGGATCCTCGTGCTCCAATTCCCATGCCAACCAGCAGGGCTCGGCATCGACCAACGCAGCGGTCCTCCGCTCCTGAACGCGTCGGGCGCCCGGCCCATCCTGGGTCCCAGTGAGGCTTCGGGAGGCGGATGGACATACCATGCCGACCCCTTTCGAAGCCTTCCCCCGATCATGTCCGTGGCGGCTGACGGCAATTCCGGTGGCCAAGGGGTCGATGACGCGCCGGCCAAGGCGAGCCCATGAAGCTCGAGGGAGCCGTCATCGAAGAGCTGACGGTCCGGCCCGGGGAGCGGGCCAATCTGCGCGGACGTAGTACAGAGTCGGCGACGGTGAACTGGCTTGGCGACAGGGGTTCACGTCGCAAGGTCGCACGCGAGGACCTGCGTTCCTTCGTCGGGGAGCTCGAGACGGCGCAAGAGCTGTTGTGGGCCAGCAACACGCATGCGCTGCTCGTCGTCCTCCAGGCGATGGACGCTGCGGGCAAGGACGGAACCATCAAACACGTCATGTCAGGGGTCAACCCGCAGGGCTGTCGAGTGGTCGCCTTCAAACGACCCTCCGATGAAGCACTCGAACACGACTTCCTCTGGCGTTACAACAAAGCCCTGCCCGAGCGGGGGACCATCGGGATCTTCAACCGCTCCTACTACGAGGAGGTCCTGGTGGTCCGGGTGCATCCGGAGCTCCTGGGTGATGAGGCCGGCTCTTCCCC
Organism: uncultured Acidimicrobiales bacterium; assembly: GCA_963710495.1. Taxonomy (GTDB): domain Bacteria; phylum Actinomycetota; class Acidimicrobiia; order Acidimicrobiales; family RAAP-2; genus Bog-756. Next base: position 430,292 of record CAVQAI010000007.1, on the reverse strand, counting down.
GCCTTCCCAGTCCGAGAGCCTGTGGGTCCGGCGCTACGAGGACATCAACGCCTTCGAGCGGCACCTCCACCGCGAAGGCACCCGGATCGTCAAGATCTTCCTGCACCTGTCCAAGCACGAACAGAGAAAGCGACTTGTCGAACGTCTGGAGGATCCGGCGAAGTACTGGAAGTTCTCCATGGCGGACCTGAACGAACGTGAGCACTGGGACGAGTACCAGGCAGCCTACGAAGAGGCGATCGCGACCACGTCGACACCCTGGGCTCCGTGGTATGTCGTACCGGCGGATCACAAGTACGCGGCCCGTGCCCTGGTGGGGGGGATCCTTGTGGATGCCATCGATCGGATGGGCCTCCAGCTGCCGGGCGTCGGCCCCGACGAGCTCGCGCACCTGACCGAGGCGAGGGAGCAACTCCGAGCGGAGTGATCGCTCTGTAGAGCACAATGACCGGGCGGCCGGCCCGTCGTCTCCGATCTATGGACCTTCGGCCCTGTCCCTGTCCGACCGGGTCCCAGAGGATAGGCCATGATCTCGTTGACCAACCTTGGAGGGAACTTCCATGATCCTGGACCTGGACCGGCCGCTTGCCGAGGAGTTACGTGACACCCTCTCTCAGGTGATCAGCGACATGAGCAGCGAGATCGCCAATACTGACAACCCTGGGTTTCGCAGAGACCTCGGGGCCCGTCGAGACCGCCTCCGGTCGGTGCTCGCCCTACTGGACGATTCGAAGGGCGCCTAGGCTGCTGGTCGTCAATGAGCAAGCAGGCCGCATCGCCACCCACCAACGACAAAGGGGCGCCAGTCGCCCCGCCCCGCCCCCCGGGGTGGCGCCACTTCCTTTGGCCGCTGGCCTTCGTCATCATGGCGGTGCTGTTCCTGGTGCTGCCCATCGCAAAGAATGCCAAGCAGGTCACGCTCAACTACTCGCAGTTCCTCAGCGACGTCTCCGCGCACAAGGTCAAGACCGTCACGATCGAGACGAGTGGGAGTGCCACCGGCACGCTGACCGACGGCAGCAACTACACCACGGCCATCCCACCGCAGGCCGGCCAGTCGTTCCTCGACGAGTTGCAGACGAATCATGTGCAGATCACCGCCGGTACGAGCGGAACCTCGTTCGGAGCCGAAATCCTGTCCTGGGGAATCCTGCTGCTTCCCCTCATCTTCGTCGGCTACCTGTGGTGGCGCCTGTCCAAGGGCGCCGCCGGCCGACTACAGGGGGCGATGGGAGTCGGCCGGTCCAAGGCAAAGGTGTTCGACGAAGAGCGACCCAAGACCACGTTCGCCGATGTGGCCGGCTACGAGGGGGCGAAGCTCGAGATCCGTGAGGTCGTCGACTTCCTCCAGCACCCCGAACGGTACGCCCGCGCCGGCGCCATGCCGCCGCGCGGCATCCTGATGGTCGGCCCTCCCGGGACCGGCAAGACGCTGCTGGCCCGGGCGGTGGCGGGCGAGGCCGAGGTTCCGTTCTTCTCGGTGACGGGCTCGAGCTTCGTCGAAATGTTCGTCGGCGTGGGAGCCGCCCGTGTCCGCGATCTCTTCGACGAGGCACGCAAACGGGCCCCGGCGATCATCTTCGTCGATGAGATCGATGCGATCGGGCAGCGGCGTTCCGGTACGGGCGCCGTTGTCTCCAATGACGAGCGGGAACAGACCCTGAACCAGCTCCTGGCGGAGATGGACGGGTTCGATCCGACGAGCGGCATCGTCGTGCTGGCCGCAACCAACAGGCCGGAGGTCCTCGACCCTGCCTTACTCCGCCCCGGGCGGTTCGACCGCCAGGTCACCATCCCACTTCCCACCTTGTCGGAGCGTCTCGCCATCATGAAGGTCCATTCGCAGGGAAAGCAGCTCGATCCCGGCGTCGACCTCGAGGTCGTGGCCCGAGGCACCCCGGGTTTCTCGGGGGCGGACCTGGCCAACCTCGTCAACGAGGCGGCAATCGTCGCGGTGCGAGCCGATCGGGATGTGCTGACGGCGTCCGACTTCGAGGAGGCTCGGGACCGGATCATCCTCGGCCGACGCGAGGGCTCGAATGTCCTGTTGCCCGAAGAGAAGCATGCGGTCGCCATCCACGAGGCCGGTCATGCGGTGGTGGCCGTCTATTCGGAGGACGCCGACCCGATCGCCAAGGTCACGATCCTCCCGGCCGGTCAGACGCTCGGCGTGACCGAGCAGCTTCCCCTGGTCGAGCGCCACCTGTACGGTGAGGGCTATCTGTACGACATGCTGGCCGTCTGGCTGGGGGGCCGGGCCAGTGAGCTCGTGGTACTCGGCCAAGGGTCGACGGGCGCCGCCAACGACTTGGCCAAGGCCACCGAACTGGCTCTCAAGATGGTGCGGGAGTTCGGTCTCTCGTCGAGGGTCGGGCCGGTGGGCTACCCGTTGGGCGGTTCGGTCTTCCTCGACCCGGGAGGAAGCGCGTTGTCGAGCCGGCCCTTTGCGGAGCAGACCCAGGCCGCTATCGACGACGAGGTGTCCCGTTTGCTGGGCGAGGCCGAACAACGGGCGATCAGGGTCCTGACGGACCATCGCGAAGTGCTCGACCAGGTGGTCGACGAGCTCCTGGCCAACGAGACCATCGACGGCTCCGATGTCTACGCCCTGGCCGGAACGACGGAGCCCGCCGGAGGGACAGGGATCACTGTCGCACCTGATCGTCCCGCCTCGTCGCCCAGCGACCGCGCAGCTGCTCCGGCTGCCGGTCGATCGGAGCCCGCGGCCGGCGTCGCGGATCCTCCGGCCGAGCGGCCCGAACAGGAGAGCCCCTTGACGGTCCGTCGAGGAGCCGAACCGGGGTCCTAGCCGTCAGGGCGAGCACGGCTGGGTTCCTCGGCCGAAGGGCCGGTCGGACGAACTCAGGAGCCGGTCGGAACGGTGGAGCTGCGATCCGACAGCGACGACGGGCCGCCTTCTGGGGCGATGGTGCCGTCCCGCATCTCGACAATGCGGTCGGCGTGCGCGGCGACATCCGGGGCGTGCGTCACCATGACGATGGTCGCGCCCTCCTCGCCGAGCCGGTCCAGCAGATCCAAGAACCTGATGGTCGACCGGGAGTCGAGGCTCCCGGTCGGTTCATCCGCCAGCAGGATCTTGGGGTCGTTGGCCAAGGCGCGGGCGATCGCAACTCGCTGGCGCTCACCGCCGGAGAGCTCGGTCGGCAATCGATTCTCGCAGCCGCTGAGGTCGACTTGGGCCAGCAGATCGCTCGCCCGAGCCTTTCGTTGGCGTGCCGACAGGTGGGTGCCGAACATCGGAAGCTCGACGTTGCCGAGGGCCGACAATTGAGGCAGGAGGTTGTGGAATTGGAAGACCAGGCCCACCTCGTTCCGGCGGTAGCCGCTGGGGTCACGTACATGGGCGAGATCCCGTCCGGCCACGATCACCGACCCGGTGGTGGGGGTGTCGATATCGGCCAGCAGGTGGAGCAGTGTCGACTTTCCACAGCCCGATGGTCCGGTGATGGCAACCGTCTCGCCGTACTCCACCGTGAGATCGACGCCGGCCAGTGCGTTGACGTTGCCGGGATAGACCCTGGTCACTCCCTGCACGACCACCGCGGGATCGTTACCGGTTCGATCATTCATAGCTGAGGGCCTTGAGGGGAGAGAGGAGGGCGGCGCGGATCGTGGGGTAGAGCGCGCCGATCAAGGTCATCACGAGGGCGGTGAACAGGGCTCTCCAGAATGCACCCTCGGTGAAGTTGGGGTGGAGGATGCCCCGGAGAGCCGGGAGGCGGGCCAACACCGCGGCCACGATGAATGAGAGCACGACACCGATGAGGGCACCCAGCAATGCGAGAAGCAGGCTCTCGCTGATCAGGAGGCTCACCGTTCGTCGCCGGGTCCAGCCGATGGCCCGAAGCAGGCCGAACTCACGAGTCCGCTCGAACAGCGAGAGGAGCATGGTGTTCCCCACGATGACCGCGCCGATCAGGATGGCGAGCACGGTGCTCCCGTTGACCGCGGCTTGGAGGTACACCAGGTTCCGGTCGGCCCGTCCGAACTGGGAGGCCGTCTGGATGGTGGTGAGCTGGGGCTGATCGTAGGCGATGCGGTTGGCGACTGTCGCAGGCTTCGAACCCGGGTCCACCTTGACGAATGCCAGCGTGACGATGCCGGCAACCCGGTTGTATCCCTGGATTGCCGGAAGAGGGAACATGGCACCCGCGTCCCCGAACGAGTTGCCCGTCGAGTAGATGCCGACCACGGTGTTCGAGGTTCCGTTGGCGCGGAATTGGTCGCCTACCCCCAAGCCGAGGTTGGCTGCCGCTCGCCACCCGAGCATCACCTCGTTCGGTGCGGTCGCGGCATACGGTTGTCCACGCACGACGGTGACTCCGAAGCGTGCGAGGTCACCGGGGTCGATGCCGATCTCGATGAACGCGGGATTGTCGGCATTGATCTGCTGGATCTCGACCAGCACACCGACCGCGCTGGCCACGCCCGGCGTTTGGCTGATCTTCGCTAATTCCTGCCGGTCGATGGTGCTCGACAGGGTGTCCGCCGCCCCTTTCTGAAGCACGGTGAAGTCGGCCTTGCCCACCGAGACGATGGCGGCGGCCGATTGCTCGAGGCCGCTGCTGGTGACGGCCAGGGTGACGACGGTCATCACGGCAATGGCGACGGCAAAGGCCATTCCGATCGACCGCGCCTTCTTCCGCCAGAGGCTGCGCAGGATCAGGTCGAAGAAGGTCATCGAACGGATCGTCGGGATGGGATCCGGCCGGACGTGACGTGGCTCACGCCGTCCATTGTCCACCTGAGAGGCGGTCACGCTGTAGGGACCTTTGACCCCAATTGCAGATTGACCTCCGGCTGACGAGGCTCAGAGGGTCATCCGGCGGCGCTCGCCGGGAGCCAGCTCGGCAATCTCCCCGTCCAACCCCACGAGGGCACTGCCCTCACCCCAGTCCGCCGCCTCCACCGTGATGTCGCCGTCGGACACGATGACATTTATCCACCTCCGGCGAAAGCGGATGTCGAGGGTGAGGCTCTCGACCTCGGCTGGGAGCTGGGGATGGAACCAGATGCCGTCATCCCGGATTTCGACGCCCAGGTAGCAGCGCTCCAGAAGATCCACCGTGCCGGCCATGGCGCCCAGATGGATCCCTTCGGCGGTGGTCCCACCCTGAGTGTCATCGAGGTCGCTGCGGAGAGCGTCCTCGAAGAACCTCCACGACTGCTCGCGGTCGGAGCGGGCCAGCACCCAGCTGTGAACCACCCGGCTCAGGGTCGACCCGTGCGAGGTTCGTTGCAGGTAGTAGTCGATGGTGCGAGGAATGACGTCGGAGTCGAAGGCATAGCCCAGCCGATCGAAGATCGCCTCCAGCTCCTGGCTGGAGAGGAGGTAGAAGAGCATCAGCACGTCTGCCTGCTTCGACGCCTTGTAGGCGTTGGGCGTGTCGTCCTCGCCCTCGAGAATCCGATCGAGACGGGAGATGTCGCCGTAGCGGGCCCGGTAGCCGTCCCAGTCCAGTTCGGCCAAGTCTTCGTACCCTTCGAACTGGCTGATGACGCCGTCCTGGTGGAAGATCAGCCGCATCTTGCGGCTCACCTCTTCCCAGTGGGCCAACTCGGCGTCGTCCAGGGACATGTGAGCCCGCAGCTCGCTGCGGCGCGGTTCTGGCAGGAGCTCGACCAGTTCGAGGGCTCGGCTCAGGACCCACACGGCCATCACATTGGTGTAGCCGTTGTTCCGGAGCCCCGGAGCCGATGCGCCGACATAGCCGTCGTGGTACTCGTCCGGGCCCATCACGCCGACGATCTCGTAACGATCGGTCGCCGGGTCGTAGTGGGCGATGTCGGCCCAGAAGCGGCTGATCTCGAAGATCATCTCGGCGCCGAAGGTGATCATGAAGTCGATGTCCGCGGTCGCCTGGTAGAACTTCCAGATGTTGAAGGCAATGGCGGAACCGATGTGCCGTTGTAGGTGCGAGGCATCGGGTCGCCATCGGCCGGACACCGGGTTCAGATGGACAACCTGCGCCTCCTCACGGCCGTTGCTCCCGCTCTGCCATGGGTACATTGCCCCGCGGACGCCTGACTGTCGGGCCGCCCACCGGGCCTCGGGGAGTCGTCGGTAGCGGTACAGCAGCAGCGACCGAACCAACTCGGGGAAGTGAAGGTTGAGATAGGGATAGATGAAGAGCTCGTCCCAGAACACGTGGCCCCGATAGGCCTCGCCATGGAGGCCACGAGCCGGCACCCCGACATCGAGGTCGAGGGTGTTGCGGGAAGTGGTCTGAAGCAGGTGGAAGATGTGGAGATGGAGCGCCAACCGCGTCCGGCCGTCATGACATTCGAGCTCGACGGAGAACCGCTTCCACAGATCCTCCCAGTCGAGGACGTGAGGGCGTAGAAGCTCGACAAAGCCGCCGAGTCGCCCACTCCACGAGATGGCTTCCGTCCAGGCATCGCTGACGGAACGGTCCCTCGAGGTGAAGAGCGTGACGACCTTCTCGATGGTGATCGGTTCGGACGGCCTCGCCTCGGCAGTGAGCTCATGGGCGATGAATCCGGGCTCCTCGACCACGCGACAGACGGGACCCGAGCCGTTACCAGCAGCTTCGATCCGCGTCCTGGCCGCGAGAGCAATGGACACACCGGACTGATTGGTCTGGGCCGCCAAGGCGATGGTTTCGTCGTTGACTTCCCCGGTGCGGATACCGATCAGATGGTGCTCGTCGAATTGGCTGTAGCGCGCCACACCGGCGTTGACGATCCTGCCATCGATACCCGATCGGACATCCAGGCGGCCCGACCAGTTCTCGGCCCGGAGGATGGTCTGGAGGGCGGCGACGTGCCGGTTGGCCATGCTCACGAACCGCTCCTGTCGCAGGCGCGTGACCCGCCCCTCCGGGTCGCGAATCCGTACTGTCCGAGTCAGCGTCGCCCTGCGGAGGTCGAGATCCTGGGAGTACTCGAGTATCTCGACGCTGCCGAGGTCGAACCAGGGCCCTCCATCGATGCTGAACGTGAGAGGTAGCCAGTTGGGTATGTTGACGAGGCTCTCGTTCTCGACGGTGCGCCCGGCTAGTTCGGTCGAGCGCCGGTCGTACAGGCCGGCGACATAGGTACCGGGATAGTGGACGCCATCGGCGACTGATTCCGGAGCCGCCCCGCGGGTGGCGAAGAATCCATTGCCCAACGTGCACAGGGCCTCTCGGAGGCCCTCGTGCCCCGGGTCGAAACCGTCGTACCGTAGCGACCACTCGTCCTCGCTGGTCGGACCCGCACTCTTCCTCTCGGCGTGCCGTCCGCTCATTGCCGCTCCGCGGACGGCGTCGGGGGCAGCTCGAGTTCCGCCAGGTCCGGCACGACCACGTCGGCGCCGTGCTCGCGCAGTTCATCAGCGTGGGAAACGCGGTCGACGCCCACAACGAGGCCGAAGCCTCCGCGGCGACCTGCCTCGACACCCGGCCAGGGCGTCTTCGACAACCGCCGACCGGGAGGGGGCGACGCCGAGCAGACGAGCCGCCGTCAAGAAGATGGCGGGGTCCGGCTTGCCCGGCAGCGCCAGAGCCTCGGCATCGATCCCATCCACCACGACGTCGAAGAGATCGATGATTCCGGCCGTCCCCAAGATGACCTTGGCGTGCCGGCTCGACGAGATCAGGGCCGTTCGGAGTTGGCGCGATCGAAGGGAGTGAATGAACGAGACGGTCGTCGGGAATGGTGCCACGCCCTCGCTCGACACCAGCCGCTCGAATTCATGGTCCTTGAGATTGGCGATGCTGCAGACCGAGTCGTAGCCGGGCGGGTCCGAGGCTTCACCCCGGGCAAGGTCCAGCCCACGCGACATGAGAAAGCTGGCCGCGCCGTCATAGCGCGGCTTTCCGTCGACGTAGCGGAGGTAGTCATCGTTGGTGAACTCGGAAAACGCCTCCCCCGAGCGCTTCGAACGGTCCTGGAGGTATCGATCGAAGACTTCCTTCCAGCACCGGGCATGGACCGTGGCGGTGTCGGTGACGACGCCATCCATGTCGAAGATGACCGCATCGAGCTCATCGACCCGGACCGCCACGCTCTGCCTCCGATCACGTCCAGCTCGCTGAGTCCTGTCCGCCGGTCGCCGCCCTCTCATCCTGCGGAATCCGGTCGTGCCGGTCACACTATTCGATCGTCACCGTCGGCCGGCCGTCGGGTGTCTCGCCGCTGGATCGATTTTCGCAGTCAGCCGCCCGTCGTCGTGGGACCGGCCGGACACGGCGACGGAGGCTTTCGACCCCTGGCATCGATTTGTTGCCTAGGGTCAGGATGGGCGTATGGGGCCAGGGAGCTCGGACGAGTTCGTTGGCTGCGAGCGAGGGTGCCTGCTATGGGCCAATCTGACGTGCAGATGCTTCCCGCCAAGGTCGTCGAGACCCACGTGTCGACGCTGCTGTTCATCGGCGACCGCGTCTACAAGCTGCGCAAGCCGGTCGAGTTCGACTTTCTCGACTTTCGGCAGCGGGAAGCCCGTCTGACCGACTGCCAACGGGAAGTGGAGCTCAATCGAAGGCTTGCTCCCGACGTCTATCTGGGCGTGGCCGATTTGGTGATCGAAGGGGAGCCGATCGACCACATGGTGGTGATGCGCAGGATGCCCGATGATCGCCGGCTGGCCGAACTGGCGCGGCGGGGGGCCGGTCTCGACCGGTGGCTGGGTCAGGTGGCCGGAGTACTGGTGCCGTTCCACCATGCCGCGGCTCGTTCGCCGGAGATCTCGGCCGGCGCGACGGCCGATGCGGTGAGGCGGATCTGGCTGGATAGCTTTCGGGAGACCGAGCCCTTTGTCGGAATGGTCCTCGAAGAGAACGCAGAGAGCGAGATCCGGGAGCTGGTCCCGAGGTGGATCGAGGGCCGGGAGCAGCTGCTCGATGCCCGGATCGCCTCCGGTTGGGTGTGCGACGGGCACGGTGATCTCCAGGCCGAGGACATCTTCTGTCTCGACGACGGGGTCCGGATCCTCGATTGTGTCGAGTTCTCCGACCGGCTGCGCCATTGTGATGTCTGTTCCGACGTCACATTCCTCATGATGGATCTCGAACGGCTGGGGCGCGCGGAAGCAGCAAACCGACTCCTGGCCGACTACGAGGGACTGGCCGGCAGCCGGTTCCCGGAGAGTCTGGTGCACTTCTACTCAGCGTCACATGCGTACGTTCGGGCCATGGTCGCCTGCCTCCGGTCTGGTCAGATCGGAGATGGCGCCCGTTGTGAGGCGACACAGCTGCAAGCGCTCGCCCTTGACCACCTCCGGCGGGCGCAAGTGCACCTGGTGCTGGTCGGTGGCCCTCCGGGCAGTGGAAAGTCGACCCTGGCCGCCGGGATGGCGGCGGTGACCGGTTGGACCGTTATTCGCTCCGATCAAGTCAGACGGGACGTCGCCGGCGCACCCACGCGGCCAGCCGGTACCCCGTCGGGAGCTTCCGGCTACCGCCAGGGTCGCTACCGGCCCGAGGTCACCGCCGCCGCGTACGGGGAACTGCTCCAGCAGGCGGAGCAGTCACTCAGGCTCGGCCAGTCCCTCATCCTCGACGCCTCGTGGGTCGAGGCAGGCTGGCGCGATGCCGCCAGGTCGATTGCCGACCGGACCGGTAGTCACCTCACCGAGCTGCGGTGCCAGGCCTCGCCAGAGGTGGCCGCCGCCCGAATCAGCCGACGATTGTCCGGCCACACGGACATCTCGGAGGCTACCCCTGACATCGGCCGGGCCATGCTGCGGTCGATGGATCCGTGGCCATCGGCGATCGTGATCGACACCTCACGGTTGTCGCCCGCTGAGGCGGTGTCGCAGGCGCGAGATGCTCTGTCCGGTCGCTAGGGGGCGACCGACGGTCGTCGGGTGGATGGTCGGCGAGACGGGCGCAGGCAGCGTTGCGAATCCTCGCGGGCCCAGGTGCCTGTGTCGACGCAGGGGACCGGGAGTGATCGGAAATGCGCCTCGGAGCACCTGGTGATGCACGCCGGATCTCCCCAGCGGTCTCTCGAGCGCGAGGTCAAGCTCGAGGTTGACCTCGACTTTGAACTGCCCAAGCTCCCCGTAGGGAGCGGCGCCATGGTACGGCGGCCGCAGCAGCAGCTGCAGACGGCCTACTTCGACACGGTGGAGTTCCGGTTGTGGCGCGGTGCAATCACCTTCCGTCATCGCTTGGGAGAGGGTCCGGGAACGGGAACCTGGACGCTCAAGCTCCCGGTACCGAGCGAGGGACCGGTCCTCGACCGGACCGAGCTCGTCTGGACCGGGCGCCGTGACTCGATGCCCGAAGAGGCAGTTGCGATCCTGAAGGGGGTCACGCGCCGTTCCCCGCTCCGTCAAATCGTGGAGCTGCACACGACCAGGCGGCGCCTGGTGTTGAGCGGCCCGTCCGGTGTGCCACTGGGGGAACTCGACGACGACACCGTCACCGTGGTGGGCGGAGCTCGCGACGCGCTGCGCTTTCGCCAGATCGAGCTCGAGCTCGGACCCGAGGGAGACCTCCTGATCGGCCCGATCCTCAAGACGCTCATTCGAGCCGGCGCTCGCCAGGGAGGCGAGCAGAAGCTCGCCAAAGCGGTCGTCCTGCCGCTGCGACCGACACCGGTCCGAGACGCTCGAGCCGAGGCTTCCGTCGGGGACCTCGTCGCCGGCATCATTGCCACCGCGTCGAATCGCCTGCTCGACAATGACGTCCTGCTCCGCATCGACCCTGGGGACCCGGTCGTCGAAGGAGTCCACCAGGCCCGCGTGGCGACCCGCAGGTTGCGCTCGGAACTGAAGCTGCTGGGAGCGGCGCTCGATCGCCACTGGGTACGGGACATCCGAGGCGAGCTCAAATGGTTGGGTGGGGTGCTCGGACGGGTGCGGGACGACGATGTGCTCGTCCCTCTGCTCGAGGGAGACGGGGATGGTTCGCCGTTCGACAGCGACGGACGAAAGGACCTCCGATCAGTGCTGGCCGAGGAGCGACGTGCCCATTGTCGGGACCTGACCGTCGCACTGGCAGGGGACCGATACCTGACCTTGCTCGACCGGCTCGACTGGGCAACTCGCCAACCCCCGCTCGAGGAGCTCCCTCGCGACAAGTCTCGTCGACCACCGCTGGCGCGCCGGCCGGCGAAGGTCGTTCTTCCCGAGTCCGTCGGGCAACGCTGGCGTTCTCTCCGCAAGGTGGTACGGGGGGCCGGGGGTCACCCAAGCGATCGCGACCTTCACAGCATGCGGATCAGGGCCAAGGAGCTTCGGTACGCAGCCGAGACGGCGACACCGGTCGTAGGGAAGCCGGCGCGTCGCATGGCGGCCGCGGCAGAAGAGGCCCAGGACGTCCTCGGCGCGCATCACGACGCGGTAACCGCCGAGCTCTGGCTCCGCAGTAGAGCGATGGAGGGAACATTGGCGGCGAGCTACTCCGCCGGTCGCCTCGCAGCTGAACAGGCCAGGTCGCGGCGAGTCCTGCGACGCCGGTGGCGATCGGTCTGGCGGGAACTGGATCGCAAACGCCTCCGACGCTGGCTTCGGGGGAATTGACCCCCGGGGCGTTCCGTCGTCGGCCGCTCATGGTGGCTGTTGGATAGGGTCCCTCCATGCCCCAGGGTACGGTCACGAAGCGCGGAGCTCTGGCGGCTCGATTGGCCTCGGTGTTGGGCGTTGCCATCACCGTCATGTTCGTCCCGATGAGCTCGGCCGGAGCTGTGACCACTGCGACGTCCAGCGGGCCGACGTCCAGCGGGCCGACGTCCTCGGTGGAACCGGCCGGGTCACCCATCGGACTCCCGCTCGGTCCTTCCTCGGGTGGTCCGGCTGCGCTGGTCGACCCGGAGGCCGGCACCGGTGTCGGCCCCGTCGCGCCGGGCAACGTGAGCGAGTACCCGGGTGCCTCGGTTCCGTTGGGCATGGTCCAGTTCAGCCCGGACACCTCGCCCCATCGCCAGCTGACGACCGGTTCCGGGTACGACTATGCGGACTCGGCGATCTCCGGATTCAGCTTGACCCACCTCTCCGGACCGGGGTGTGCCGTCTACGGTGACATCCCCATCCTCCCGTTCGCCGGCCCGGTCCCGAGCAACCCCGACGCCACCACCCAGCCCTTCTCGCACTCGAGCGAGCACGCCTCGGCAGGCAACTACCGGGTAACCCTGGGGCGGAGGGGCAGCCAGGGCATCGGCGTACAGCTCACCGCCACCACCCGGAGCGCGCTCGGTGCCTTCGCCTTTCCAGACGGCCCGCGTCCGGCGAAAGATGCGAGCACCTCGGCCGACGACCGTCTGTTGTTCAAGGTCAGCGACTCGGCCAACGGCTCGAGCAGCTCCCAAGTGCAAGTGACCGGCACCGACGGCCTCGTCGGCTCGGTCACCAGCGGAAACTTCTGTGGGATCCCCGGCAATTACACCTTGTACTTTGCCGCTCGGTTCTCGGAACCGTTCGCGTCGAGCGGCTCCTGGCAGGGCGGCGTGGTCGGTACCGGTGGGCGCTGTGTCGGTACGGCCACCGTCTCCTGCGGCGCATGGCTGGGCTTTCGTGACCCCGGTGGTGTCGGCCACCACCGGATCCTGGTCAAGGTAGGCATCTCCTTCGTGTCGCCGGCCGGGGCGGCCGCCAACCTGATGACCGAGGATCCGGGCTGGGACTTCTCGGCGATCTCCCGTGGTGCCACCGCGGAATGGAACGGGCTGCTGGACCGGGTGGCCGTCCAGGGTGGTACGGAGACCGCACAGCGAACCTTCTACACGGCGCTGTACCACTCCCTCCTCTTCCCCTCGGTGTTCAGCGACGACGACGGGCGATACCTGGGCTTCGACCACCAGGTGCACACCCTGGAAGAGGGCCAGGTCCAGTACTCGAATATCTCCGAGGCCGACATCTATCGCTCCGAGGTCCCCCTCCTGGCCGTCTTGTTGCCCGGGCCGACCTCCCAGATGGTCCGGTCGCTGATGAACGATGCCGACCAGACGCCGGGGGGATTCCTGCCCAAGTGGGTGATCGCCGCCAACGATGCCAGCCAATGGGACGGCGACTCGGTCGATCCGATCATCGCCGATGCCTATGCCTACGGTGCCCGAGGGTTCGACCTGAGGCAGGCGCTGCAGCTGATGGTCCACGGGGCCACCGTGCCCGAGGCTGGCTTCCCCGAGCGGCAGAACCTTTCGGAGTACCTGTCACAAGGCTGGGTGCCCCAGCTCACGTACGACATCACCTCGTACCCGTATACGGACGGCGGATCGGAGACCCTCGAGTATTCGATCGACGACTTCTCGATCTCACAGCTCGCCCTGGCCGCCGGCGAGCCGGCCGAGGCCGCCGTCTTCGCCAAACGGGGCCAGAACTGGCAGAACCTGTTCAATCCGGCCACCGGCTACCTGGCAGCGCGACAGGCCGACGGGAGCTTCCCGGCCGGCCCGGCATTCCAGCCGGCGAGTCCCGCCGACCAGGCTCAAGGCGTGGCGCAGCAGGGCTTCGAGGAGGGCAACGCCATCCAGTACACCTGGTCCGTCCCCCAGAACCTGGCCGGGCTGGTCGGGCTGATGGGCGGGGACCGGGCCGCGGTGACCAAACTGAACACCTTCTTCACCCAGCTGAATGCCACCCGGTTCCGGCCCTTCGACTGGGCCGGGAACGAGCCGGGGGAGTGGATCCCCTTCGAGTACGACTACGCCGGTGCGCCGTGGCGGACCCAAGCCGTCGTCCGGCAGATCATGACCGGCCTCTACCCGCTCGCCCCCGCCGCCGAGCCCGGCGAGGACGATCTGGGAGCCCTGTCATCGTGGTTCGTCTGGGCCGCGCTGGGTCTCTATCCCGAGACCCCGGGCGTCGCCGACCTGGCCCTCACCAGCCCCTTGTTTCCTCACGTGACGGTGGTCGAAGGAAACGGCCGCACCCTCACGATCACCGGGTCGAACGCCCCGGACGTCTACATCCAGCAGGCCCGCCTCGCCATCGGGTCGGGGAGACCCGCGACCTGGAAGCGGCCATGGCTTCCGGCCGCCGCCCTCGACCAGGGGGCGAACCTCTGGGTCGCCCTGGGTACCGCGCCCGACCCGGAGTGGGGAGCGTCCATGTCGGACGCCCCTCCTTCGTTCTCGCAGGGCGCCGCTCCCGCCGTGGCCTTCACCGCACCCGGGGGATCGCTCATCGTTCCTCCTCGAGGCTCGGCCGTCGTCCACTTCGGCGTCAAAGAAGAGGCACGCCAAGTGAGCCCGAGATCGGTGGCCGACGTGTCCTGGCGGGCGGTGCCCTCGGCCGGGGTCACCGTGTCCCCGAGCTCGGGGACGCTGCGAGTGGCCGACGCACGTTCGACGACCCCGCTCCGGGTCACGACGGCGGCACCCGGCACGGCAACGGTCACCTTCGAGCTGAGCCAGGGCACGATGCCGCTCCCGAGCCTGACTCTCGACGTCTCCTCGTGAACGCAGAGTGCTCCCTGGCATGGCATTCGTCGACCAGATCACACCGGGGCACCGACCAGATCACCGGAGCGTAGGAGAGGGCCGAGCCCACCGGCCTCTCTTAGGACCTTTGGCCCTGCCGCACGTGGAATCGTTGTCGTACCGTCACAGGAGGAGGTGGTTGACGTGGACATGGAAGTTGCCCTTGCCGAGACGGTGCGTGACTGGGCCCGAGTGAACTACCCAGGGGAGCCTTCCGTGGCCTCGGGTGCCGTGGCGGTGGCATTGGACAGCTATGCCGGCGGCGCATCCATCGCCGAGGCCTGCGAGGAGGCCAGAACCTATGTCGCGAGTTGGATGGACCACCCGGCCCACAGCGGGTATCGGTCGGGCTCCCATCTCCCGATGGCGTCCTGAGCGGCCCGAGGCTCCGGCGCAAGATGGGACACACGATGGAAACCGATTGGAGGAGCAACGAATGACGGCCGAAGACCCGACATTGGCGGCCCGAATCGACGAGCTGGATCAACGGGTACAGGACCTGGAGCATCGTCTCGTCAGCCGGGAAGTGCTCGACGAGGAGATCCGCAGCCTCGAGCGTCGCTTGACCGAGGTCCGGGAGCTGACAGAGGGATAGTTCGCCGCCTGGGGCCAATTCGGGTGTTCGACGACCGTCATCATGACAGGATCGACCGGTGCTCCTTGTGGTCGTGTTGCTCTCGGCGGCATTCGCGGTCACCAATGGCGTCCATGACGCGGGGAATGCGATTGCCGCGCCCATTGTCACCGGTGCCATCCGACCCGCCCCGGCGGTCGTTTGGGCTGCCATCTTCCACGTGGTCGGTGCGCTCGTCGTGGGCACCGCCGTGGCCGCCACCATCGCCGGTATCGTCATCGTTCCCCCCGACAAGATGTTGGAGGTGCTGGCTGCGGCAGTGCTCGGTGCCTTGCTGTGGAGCCTGCTCACGCTGTGGCGGGGCATCCCCTGCAGCTCGGGCCACTGCCTGGTGGGTGCCCTGGCTGGCGCAGCGTTGGCCGAGGGCGGTGGCAGTGCCGTCCACTGGGGAGGGCTGGAGGGTCTGCGACCGGTCGGGGTGTTCGGCTCGCTCCTCTGGCTCTTCTTCGCCTCTGCCATCGCGCTGCCCCTGGCCGTGGTCGGGATCCGTTTGGCCCGACGATCCCTTCGACGTGCTCGTCGCTCGGTGGAGACGTCCGTCCGTCGGGGCGAGCTGGTGGCCTCGGCCGGCCTGGCCTTTGCCCACGGCTCGAACGACGCCCAGAAGACCATGGGCCTGATGACGGCGGCGTTGGTGGCCGACGGCCGTCTCTCGCACTTCACGGTGCCGTTCTGGGTGGCGATCGCATCCGCTCTTCTCTTGACGCTCGGGACGCTGTTCGGAGGGTGGCGCGTGGTTCGGACGCTCGGACGACGCATCTACCACATCCGGTCGTTAGATGGTTTGGTGAGTCAGGGATCGTCAGGCATCATCGTGCTGGGCGCGTCGCTGGCCGGCGCGCCCATCAGCACCACCGACGTGGTTGCCCCGGCCGTCGTGGGCGTGGGCTCAGGAGAGCGGTGGCGTCACGTGCGCTGGGCGGTGGTCGGTGAGATCGGACTGGCCTGGCTGGTCACGCTCCCTGTCAGTGGGCTTCTCGGCGCACTGTTCGTCTTCATGTGGAAACTGATCGGATGAAGCGGTGGTTCTTGCCGGAGTCGCCCGACCTGCTCGGTCTGTTGGCCAGGCAAGGCGAGGTCACGATCAGGGGCATGGATGCGCTTGCTGCCTGGTCGAAGGGCGACCGTCCTCAAGGCGGCGCTGTTAGCCAGGTCGGGCACCTCGCCGATGCGGCCGGCCGGGACGTGCTGATGGCGCTCAAGGAGGCATTCGTGACTCCGATCAGTCCGGAGGACATCTACGAGATCTCCGAGCGCCTCGACGCTGTGCTCAACGCAGCCAAGGACCTGGTGCGTGAATCGGAGTTGCTGGCGATGGACCCCGATGCGGCGACGGCCGAGATGGCGGAGCTGGCCGCACTCGGCGTGCGTCATCTGGTCGAGGGGATCCCGAGTCTGGCATCCGATCCGGATCGGGCGACGGCATCTGCCGACGCATGTATCCACCAGCAACGCGCCATCGAGCATGTCTATCGCCGGGCCATGTCCGCTCTTTTGGACTTGGAGGACCTCCGCGAGGTGACCGGGCGACGCGAGCTGTATCGGCGCTGTGCCCGGATGGGCGACCGCATGGAGGGTGTCGCCCACCGGGTCTGGTACGCGGTGGTGAAGGAGGCCTGAGTCCCAGCGCGCCGAGCTGCGGAGAGTCGGCGGGCTGCGTTACCGCGGTCGGTTCGAGGGCGGCGGCTCGGGCAACTCGACCTGGGGTCCCTCACCGGCCATGCGGAATCGGCGACCGCTGGCATTGGTCGCATCGATGCGGACCGAGCGGTGCACCCCCCCGACGCCGGCCCATGACCTGATGGTCACATCCGACAGGGAGCTCGACTCATCGTCCACTTCCGACGCGATCCCTTGGAGCAGCACGCTCCAGTGCATCCCCTCCGACGGCTCCCAGGCATCGGCCTGAAAAGCGACCACGGCGCCGATGGTTGCCGCGTCGAGCTTCGTGCCGGGGATGGTGCGAACCAGCACGGAATCGCCGACGGGCGCGAAGAAGACGGGGAGGATGACCGGCAGCGCATCGATGTTGACGCCGATGCGCCCGACCGACGTTCGGCCCAAGAGCTCGAAGCACTCTCGGCGTGTGAGAACTGTCGCTTCGGGTTGGCTGGTGGGCCCCACGCAAGGACCATGACGGATCCGAATCCCTCTTAGTAGGGCCGAAGGTCCCGACCTGGCTTTCGGCTGGTCATGGCTGCCCAAGGACCTGTCCATCTGGCTGCGTGGCGGTCCCTGAGGTGTCGTGGCCCGGAGTGGGCGGTGGGTGCCGGGCGGCCTCCTCCTCGGCCCTTGCCCCCAACAGCACGAAGATCCCGATGAGGATCAGCCAGACGTCGAGAACGAGCCCGACCACGACCAGAGCCAGGCCCACGAATCGAGCGATCCGACCAGCCAACAGGGTCGCCTCGAGGTGACCGTGCCGGCGTTCCAATGCGGCGCGGAGCACCCGGCCGCCGTCCATGGGCAGGGCGGGGAGCAGGTTGAAGGCCCCGAGCAAGAGGTTCAGCCAGCCCAATCGGGCCAACCAGCTGCCCGCGAACAGGGTCGGCGGCCAGACATGGGCACCGGTCACCCATCCCGCAATGAGGAGGAACGTGCCCAGGACCAGGCTGGTCAGCGGCCCGACGACGGCAATGGCCAACTCGTCGCCGGGCGCGGTGGGCATCCTCTCCAACTGCGACAGCCCGCCCAACGGAAAGAGCACGATGCCGAGGACCTGGGCGCCGCGCCGCCGGGCCACGAGGCAATGGGCGATCTCGTGCACCACGACCGAGGCGAACAGGGCGACGATCCAGGCCAGGCCGGAAACGACGCTACGCGGCCCGGAACTCCAGTCGACGACTGCCACGAACACCACCAGTAGGAAGAAGGTCCAATGGAGACGAATCGGTATCCTCGCCACTCGGCCGACTGACAGGCTGTGCCCGTGCCCGGCGACCGGGGTATGCGGACCCTCCTTTGGCATGAAACCGTCGCCCGGCTGCCCATCCCCGTCATCGCGTCTCACACTTGCCATCGTGGGCCGCACGCTCCCGGTGGGAGTAGGGCCGAACGTCCCATCAAGGCTGGAGCCCAGTCGTTCACCAGCCCGACGAGTTGACCAGCACTGCGGCCCCGTTCACCCGGTCACGGGCCAGGGCGATGAGGGCGTCGTCGGCATCATCGAGCCCGAACGGCACCACCGAGACCCGTATCGGAATGCGGGCAGCGGCCTCGAGGAACTCGTTGCCGTCCTGCCGGGTGTTGGCGGTCACGCTGCACAGGCTGCGTTCCTCGAAGAGGTGCCGTTCATAGTTGAGGACGGGGACGTCGGTCAGGTGGATCCCGGCGATGGCCAGGGTTCCGCCGCGGTCGAGCGCCTCCAGCGCCGGGGGCACGAGGGTGCCCACCGGTGCGAACAGGATGGCGGCGTCCAGAGGCTCCGGTGGTCGTTCATCGGCATCACCGACACTGGCGGCACCGAGCTCCAGAGCCAGCTCACGTGCCTCGGCTGCCCGGGTCATCACGTGCACCCGAGCCCCCTCGGCCATGGCGATCTGTGCGGTGAGGTGGGCCGAGCCGCCGAATCCGTAGATGCCGAGGCGGCCCCCCGGAGGCAGCTGTGAGCGCCGCAGGGCCCGGTAGCCGATGATGCCGGCGCAGAGCAGCGGCGCAGCCTCCTCGTCGCTGAAGATGTCCGGCACGGGATAGGCGAAGCCTTCATCGACCACTGCGTACGGTGCGTACCCACCGTCGAGATCCCAACCGGTGAACCGAGGATCGGTACAGAGGTTCTCCCTGCCGGCCCGACAGAACCGGCACCTCCCGCAGGTATGGGCCAGCCACGGGATGCCCACCCGGTCACCCGGGCTGAACCGGCCGGATCCCTCTCCCAGCTCGTCGACGATGCCCACGACCTCGTGGCCGGGAACGACCAGCTCGTGCTTGGGCAGGAGGTCTCCTTCGGCCAGGTGGAGATCGGTGCGGCACACCCCGCAGACGCGCACGTGCACCCGGACCTGGCCCACTCCCGGTCTGGGGACCGCTCGGTCGACACGTCGCAGGGGACCGGTGTCGACCGGCCCTGGATGCCCCACGGCCCAGGCCCGCATGGTGTCGGTGGTCATCCGCGCGTTCGTGTCCTGGTGCCGGTCACACAGGGTGCGCTGGGCTACGGATCGCCGGCCCGGACACGAGCCCATCCGTATGGTGAGGACCGGCTCACGGCGCGGGCTTCTTCCCGTCACGCAGGACGAGCACCGGGCAGTGGGCATTCGAGGCGCAGTGTTCGCTGACCGACCCGAGCAGCATGCCGGCGAACTCTCCGTGGCCCCGGCTTCCGACGACGAGCAGGTCAGCGCCGACAGAGGCCTTCACCAGGACAGGGGCCGGGTGGCCTTCGACGACGCTCGTCCGGATGGACAGACCGGGATGCGCTTTTCGGAGCCCTTCGACGATCTCAGCCAGGACCTTTTCACAATCACTTGTCGGATCGTACTCATTGGGCACCACCGACCAGCCGAAGCTCAGCGGCCACTCCCAGGTCATGACGACTTCGAGCGCAGCACCGGTCAGCTCTGCTTGGCGGGCCGCCCACTCCACCGCTTTGATGGAGGCCGGGGATCCATCGGTTCCGACCACGATCCGGTGGTCGGCTTGTACCTCATTGGTCATCGTCACCCGCTCCTTTCGTCACGTGGATCGTACCGCCGAGCTCCGGCGCCTCACTCGACCGCGGATCCCCACGCACCAGCCGGCAGTCCGGCGGCGGTGCCCGGCTGACCGATGGGTTCCGTCCAAGTGCACGGTACGGAACAGGTTCGAGGCCCAGGAACAGGGTCGAGGCCCGGTAGGGGAAGAAGTCACATCGGGGCCCATTGCGTAGGCGCCAACACCGCCGTGGAGCACATCGATACCGGGGATGGGAGCGAGTTGGTCCCGCGGGCTGGTTGCAGTGGGACCCTCGGACCTAGTGGTCGAGTGGGACCCGCCAGATCAGTTTGGTGCCGCCGGATTCGGGGCTCTCGGCGGTGAATTGCCCGTGGAGTTTCTCTGCTCTGCGCCGCAGGTTGCCCAATCCGAGCCCGCCCTCGCTCGGACCGCCCCCGCCGATCCCACAACCGTCGTCGACGACCAGAAGTTCGAGGTGGCCGTCGTCCACGTTGAGACTGACCTTGGCCTGGCTGGCTTGAGCGTGGCGTCCGATATTGGTCACGGCTTCGCGGACGACGAGCAAGACGTGCTCGCTCACCATCTCCGGAACGGCCGAGTCGACGGGTCCGGCGAACGATGCGTGGATTTCGAACCCGACCACCGGCTTGAGCTCCTGGAGCAGCGAGAGCACGCCGGCTCGGAGGCCTCGATCGAAGTCTCCTGATGCGAGCTCGAAGATGCTTGTCCGAACCTGGCGGATGGTGTCATCGATGTCGGAGATGGCCACCCGGAGCCGGTCGGCCACCTCGGAAGCCAACGGCTTGCCGGCGAGGCTCTGCAGCGAGAGACCGACGGCGAACAGGTGCTGGATCACCGTGTCGTGCAGGTCCCGAGCCAGGCGGTCCCGCTCCTCGTAGACGGCGACCCGCTGAACCTGCCCGTGAAGCCGGGCATTCTCGATGGCGATACCGGCGGCGAGGGCGAGCGCCCCGACCAGGGCCTCGTCGTCAGCGGTGAATTCCGTCCAACCGATCTTGTCGGTCAGGTAGAGGTTCCCGTAGACCTCGCCACGCACCTTCAACGGCACGCCCAGGAACGAAGTCATCGGGGGGTGATCGGGGGGGAAGCCGTAGCTCTCCGGGTGGTCGCCGATCCGGGTCACGCGGAGGGGTCTGGCATCGGAGATGAGCAGGCCCAGCACGCCCATTCCCGTCGGCCGGGTCCCGATCGCCTTCTCTTGTTCCGGATCGAGCCCACGGGTGATGAACTCCGCCAGCGCCGAACCATCGTGATCCAGCACCCCGAGGGCGCCGTAGCGGGCGTTGGTCATCGAGCGGGCCTCCTCGACGATGTGGCCGAGGAGGGAAGGTAGGTCGAGATCGGCCTCGAGGAGGAGGGTGGCTTCCAGTACTCGGCGGAGCTTGGCTGGGTCCTCGATTGCGTGGTAGGGCATGAAGTCAACTCCGGCCAAAGATCGCAAGGTACACTGCCCGACAGCCCTGTCCATGATGACTGTACACCTCTGGGTGCGGACAGTTGTCGGCTGGCTGGTGTAACGACACCGGCCGGCTGTCTTGGTCCGAGTTGGCGACAGCTCCTGGTGAGAAAGGTGGGTCGGTGAGCATCCGGGTGTTTCTCCTCGACGACCACGAGATCGTGCGCACCGGTCTTCGGTCGCTGCTCGAGGAAGAGGAAGGCTTCCTCGTGGTAGGGGAGGCCGCGACCGCCGGAGAGGCGCTCGACCGGATCCCTCCCACCCGACCCGACGTGGCCCTGCTCGACGTCCGGCTACCCGACGGGAGCGGCGTCGAGGTGTGCCGCGAGATCCGGTCGAACTCACCCGAGATCGCCTGCATCATGCTCACGTCCTATGCGGACGACGAGGCGCTCTTCGCCGCCATCATGGCCGGCGCCGCCGGCTATGTGTTGAAGCAGGTGGGTGCCATGAACTTGGTGGATGATATCCGGCGGGTGGCCGAGGGCCAGTCACTGCTCGATCCGGCATTGACCGAGCGGGTCCTCGAGCGCCTGCAGGACCAATCCGGCGAAGACCCACTTCTGGCCGGCCTGACTCCTCAGGAGCGCCGGATCCTGGACCTTGTGGCCGAGGGCCAGACCAACCGCCAGATCGCCGGCACGCTCTTCCTGGCCGAGAAGACGGTGAAGAACTACGTGTCGAACCTGCTGGCCAAGCTCGGCATGGAACGCCGGACCCAAGCGGCCACCTATGCCACCCGGGTCGCCGAGCGCTCGGCGCACGATCGCCGCACCGACGCCACCGGCACGTAATCCGCCGGCCATGGCTCCCTGGTGGGAGTCTCCCGGCCCGGCACCCAGTCCGATTGGTCGGACGCGATCGTCATCCTGGCCCCGGCCCTGGCCTTTCGGGTCCTATGGCCCTATGCGTCGGACCCGAGGTGGAGTGCAATGGATTTGCGGCAGCGGTGTCGCGGCGCAGGGCAGGAGAGGAAGCCATGAAGCACCCAATTGGTCATCGTGGTGAAGGAGCGGAATCAGGGCCTCGAGCAGAGTTGCGCTCAGCCCCTACTTCATCGAGGACATCGGACTGACGGCTCGCGAGCTGGCTCAGGCGCGCCGAGCCGACACGTGATCGCCACGCCCCGATGGCTCCGCAGTGAAGACCTGGGCATAGCGAAGGGAGTATCCATGGACGTAGACACCCAGGGGGACATCGAGACCGATGGCCGCAGTGTTGTGGTCGGTGTCGACGGATCGGAGTACTCGCGGTGGGCCCTCAAGTGGGCCGTGGACGAAGCGAGACGGCGAGGCGCGTTGCTCCGGATCATCTTCGCCCACTTCACTGAGCCAAAGAACACGCCGGCATGGTACGAAGCCGGCGCCTCCGACCTGTCCCCGGGTGAGGCGATCGCCGATGACGCACTGGGGCTGGCGGTAACCCGCCATCCATCGGTGGTGGCACGAGCCGAGGTCGTCGAGTGCCCGCCCGCCACGGCGCTGACCATGGCCAGCCGGTCAGCGGAGCTGCTGGTGGTCGGAGCCCGCGGCAAGGGCGGGTTCGTCGATCTCCTTCTCGGCTCCGTCACCGACCAATGCATCCAGTACGCCCACTGCCCCGTCGTGGTCGTCCATACCGATCCCGAAGAGCCTCCCCTCCGAGCGGTCGAGCCCCGGATCGTCGTCGGCATCGACGGCTCCCTCGGATCGGCCCGAGCCCTCAGCTGGGCACTGGCCGAGGCCCGGATTCGTTCGGCATCCGTGCTCGGTATCCACGCGTGGCAGTACCCGCCGATCGGTACCTTCGCGGTGGGTACGCGACTGGGATACGAGCTGGCAGCACAGGAGATCCTCAACGCCGCCGCGGAGTATGCCGCCCAGTGGGCACCGGAGGTGCCCTTCGTGACCGCGGCTCGCTCCGAGGCCACCGTGCCGGCGCTCCTGGACGAGTCGCGGGAAGCGGACCTCCTCGTTGTCGGGGCGACCGGACACGGAGGATTCGAAGGCTCCCTTTTGGGATCGGTGGCCCATCAATGTGCCCGCCACTCCGTGTGCCCGGTTGCCGTGACGCATCTCGAGCCGAGCGACGCCGCCTCGGCGCTGGCGACGGCCGCGGCATCGTCGGGTTCGGACCGATCGAAGGACTGAGGGATCCGATGGCCGCTGGAGACCTCGGACGACGGGTGGTCGAGCGCCGTGAGCAGCTCGGACTGAGCACCGAGGACGTCGCTGGCCGGACCGGGATGAGTCCGGCCTACCTCCGGATGGTCGAGTCGTCCCCGTCGCCTCAGTTGTCCCGAGCTGCACTGTGGAGGTTGGCCGCGGCCCTGGACACGTCGGTTGACGCCATCTCGGGGAGTGGCTGGGACGCTCCGCCCGGCCGCGCCGGTCCGGCGGGACGGCCGAGTCTCGAACGGTTGAGCGCCGACGAATGCGAGAAACTCATCGCTCCGGGCGGGGTCGGTCGTTTCGTGTACCTGAACCGGGATGGACCGGTCGCCGTTCCGGTCAACTTCCGCGTCTTGGATGGCGACATCGTCTTCCGTACCGACTCGAACGCGACCGTGCTGGCGGCGTCCTCCGAGGAACAGGTTTCCTTCGAGGTCGACCATCTCGATGATGCCCTGACCGAGGGCTGGAGTGTCCTGCTCACAGGTGACGCACGGGTGATCGTCGATCCGCAGGAGATCGGGGAGGCCCGGTCGTTGGGTATCGCCCCGTGGGCGGGGGGCGAGCGGCGGACGTACGTGCGACTGGCACCACGCCAGGTGACCGGTCGTCGCATCCGCAGGACGGCCACTGGTGGGTAGCGCGACAGAGCACGGGGCAATGACCGATCGGGTCGGGCGGTACCCCGGCGAGCTGGAAGGTGATGTCGAGACGATCAGCGGGTCGAAGCTCCATCTCCGGCCCATCCGGCCCGATGACGGTGCCCGCCTGACCGCCTTCCATGAGCATCTCTCGTCCGAGTCGGTGTACCGGCGCTTCTTCTTCGTCCATCCGAGGTTGTCGGCGAAAGAGGTCGAGCGGTTCACCCACGTCGACTATGTGGACCGCCTGGCCCTGGTCGTGGAGCTCGACGGTCGGTTGCTGGCGGTCGGGCGCTATGAACGACTGGCCGACTCGAAGGAGGCCGAAGTCGCTTTTGTGGTCGCCGACGAGTTCCAGCACCAAGGTATCGGCACCCTCCTGTTGGAGCATCTGGCCGACGCCGCCCTCGACCATGGCATCACCACGTTTTCCGCCCAGACCCTGGCGGACAATCAGGCCATGCTCGACGTGTTCATGAAATCCGGGTTCCACGTGACCACCACCAGGGACTACGGGACGATCCGCGTGCAGTTCCCCATCGAGCCCGACGATGCGTCTCGGTCGGCGCGGCGGAGCCGCCACACCGAGCACGATCGCTCCGGACAAGGCGATCGCGCACCATGAGGGCGAGCCGCTCCCCGCAGCGCCGACGAAGCCGCGGCGGTTCTCGATGACCCCGGTCCGCACCATTGCGGTGGGCTTCGACGGGTCGGCCGGTTCTCGGAACGCGCTCGGGCTGGGCTGCCGAACTGGCCGAGGCGGTGGAGGCGGAGATTGCCGTTGTCCACGCCGTCGGGCTGCTCGAGCATGCTTCGGATCCCGGACTGGTGGCCGAGCTCGAAGAGAAGGCTCGAGCCGTCGGCCGGGAACGGGGCATGGCGCCACGCCGGCTCCAGTGGTATCCGGTCGATGGCGATGCCTGCTCGGCGCTCATCCGATCGGCCCAACCGCCGATCGAAGCCGATCTGCTCGTCGTAGGGACGCGGGGACGAGGTGGGCACTCGGGGCTGCTCCTCGGCAGCACGAGTCACGAGTTGGCCGAGCACAGCCCCATCCCCGTCGTCATCGTCCCCTTGGAAGAACCGCGCTGAACGCGGATCGGGCGACGGCTACCCGGGTCCGACTGGCTCGCTCCTCCCAGCGCCACCCGGCGATCTCCGGGGGGTCTTCGCCGTGCTCCCGCCCGTACCGCCGGGCGTCGAGCCTGGCATCGGTCATCTGCTGGCGCAGGGCGGCCGTGCGGGGCCCGAGCCCCGGGATCCGATCGAGGACGTCGATGACCAAGTGGAAGCGGTCGAGGTCGTTGAGCATGACCATGTCGAACGGGGTGGTGGTGGTCCCCTCCTCCTTGTAGCCACGGACGTGGATGTTGTGGTGGTTCGCACGCCGGTAGGTCAGCCGGTGGATGAGGAGTGGGTAGCCGTGATAGGCGAAGATCACTGGTCGGTCGGTGGTGAACAGCGTGTCGAACTCGCGATCCGGTAGGCCGTGCGGGTGTTCCGTGTCCGGCTCGAGACGCATCAGGTCGACCACATTGACGACTCGAACCTTCAACTCTGGCAGGTGTTCGTGCAACAATTGCACCGCTGCCAACGTCTCGAGGGTCGGGATGTCGCCACAGCAGGCCATGACCACATCCGGCAGCGAATCGCCGTCGTTCGAGGCGAACGTCCAGATGCCGAGCCCGTTGGTGCAATGGTCGAGTGCCTCCTCCATGGTCAACCAGTCGAGCTGGGGCTGCTTGCCGGCGACGACCACGTTCACGTAGTTCCGACTCCGCAGACAGTGGTCGGCGACCGACAGCAGGCAGTTGGTGTCGGGCGGGAAGTACACGCGTACGATGCCCGCCTTCTTGTTGACGACGTGGTCGATGAAGCCCGGGTCCTGATGGGAGAAGCCGTTGTGGTCCTGGCGCCAGACGTGGCTCGACAGCAGGTAGTTGAGTGAGGCGATCGGCCGTCGCCAGGGGATTTCAGCGCTGACCTTCAACCACTTGGCATGCTGGTTGAACATCGAGTCGATGATGTGGATGAATGCTTCATAACAGTTGAACAGCCCGTGCCGGCCGGTGAGCAGGTAGCCCTCCAGCCAACCCTCGCACTGGTGCTCGGACAGCATCTCCATCACTCGTCCGTCGGGCGCCAGGTGATCGTCGTCTGGCCGGAGCTCGGCATCCCAGGTCCGGTCGGTGACCTCGAATACGTCCTGGAGGCGATTGGAGGCGGTCTCGTCCGGACCGAAGATCCGGAAGTTGGACGGGTTGGCCCTGACGACGTCCCGCAGGAGGCCGCCCAACACCCGTGTCGCCTCACGCTCGACCGAGCCGGGACGAGCGACCTCGACGGCGTAGTCACGGAAGTCGGGCAACTCGAGGTCGGCGAGCAGGAGGCCCCCATTGCTGTGCGGGTTGGCACTCATCCGTCGTTCCCCGGACGGTGGAAAGCCGGTGACGAGGCCGACGGGCCGGCCTTCGTCGTCGAACAGCTCCTCCGGTCGGTAGCTGCGGAGCCACGCCTCGAGCTGGGCCAGGTGTTCCGGGTTGGTCCGAACTTCGTGCAGCGGGAGTTGGTGGGAGCGGAAGGTCCCCTCGACCGGCAGTCCGTCGACCACTTTCGGCCCCGTCCAACCCTTCGGGGTCCGCAGGATCAGCATCGGCCATGCCGGCCTTGCCGGGTTCTTCCCCGAGCGGGCCCGCTCCTGGATTTCGGTGACCTCGTCGAAGATGCCGTCCATGGCGGTGGCCATGCGCTGGTGCACGGCCATCGGGTCCTCCCCGTCGAAACCGCCCTCCACGAGCACCGGCCGGTACCCGTACCCGGTGAACAACGAGAACAGCTCGTCGGTCGGTATCCGGGCCAGGACCGTGGGCGCGGCGATCTTGTAGCCGTTCAAGTGGAGGACGGGCAGCACGGCCCCGTCGCGGCGCGGATCGAGGAACTTGTTCGAGTGCCATCCCGTCGCCGCCGGTCCGGTCTCCGCCTCGCCGTCTCCCACCACGCAGGCCACGAGCAGATCCGGGTTGTCGAAGGCGGCGCCGAAGGCGTGACTCAAGGCGTAGCCCAGCTCACCGCCCTCGTGGATGGAGCCCGGTGTCCCAGGGCTGCAGTGACTGGGGATCCCACCGGGGAAGGAGAACTGGCGGAACAGGCGCGCCATCCCGACGCCATCGCGGGCGATGTGACGAAACCGCTCGGAATAGGTTCCCTCCAGCCAGGTATTGGCGACCACGGCCGGCCCTCCATGGCCCGGGCCGCACAGGAAGAGGGCATCGGCGTCGCGATCCTTGAGCACCCGGCTCAGGTGGGCGTACAAGAAGTTGAGCCCCGGACTCGTCCCCCAGTGCCCGAGCAGTCGCGGTTTGATGTCCTCGGGCCGCAGCGGCCGGCGAAGCAACGGATTGTCCATGAGATAGATCTGCCCGGCGGTCAGGTAGTTGGCCGCCCGGAAGTAGGCGTCCAGTGGGGAGAGCAGGTCCGCACCGGGCGGCTCGGGAGGGCGAGAGCGGTCGATCCGATTCATCAGGGCCTCGTCTTCTCGATGGTCTCGCACCGTGCCCGGGGTGGAACGGTCCGATCTGACAAGGTAGTCATGTGCTGATTCTGGTTGTCAACGCCGGGTCCAGCAGCCTGAAGCTGAGGATCCTGGACGACGGGGATGCCCTCACCGCGTCGCGCGACCTTCCCCGGCCGGATGCCGCGACGCTGGAGGGCTCGCTCGGCGACTTCCTGGACGAGCATCCCGAGGTCGACGCCGTCGGCCATCGTGTGGTGCACGGAGGATCGGTCTTCGAGGGCCCAGTGCTGCTCGACGCCCAGGTGGACGGAGCCCTGGCCGCGCTGTCCGACCTCGCCCCGCTGCACAACCCGAACGGCCTGGCCGCCATCAGAGCAGTGGCGTCGCTTCGACCGGGGCTGCCCCAGGTCGCCTGCTTCGACACGACGTTCCACAACCACATGCCGGCCAGAGCCCACACCTACGCCGTGCCCCGAGCCTGGCGGGAGCAGTGGGGCGTCCGGCGCTTCGGCTTCCACGGGCTCAGCCATGCCTGGGCCAGCCGCCGGGCCGGTGAGCTGATCGGACGGCCCCGGGAGGAGCTCCGCCTGGTGACGGCCCACCTCGGTTCGGGTGCTTCACTGGCCGCCGTCGACCGTGGCCGTTCGGTCGACACCACCATGGGCTTCACCCCGATGGAGGGCCTGGTGATGGCCACGCGCTCGGGCAGTGTCGACCCCGGCCTGGTGTTGTGGGTCCAGCGCGACGGTGCTCTGTCGGTCGACGAGGTGGAGGATCTCCTCGAGCACCAGTCGGGCCTGGCCGGGCTGTCGGGGGGGTCCGGCGATCTCCGGGAGGTGGTGATCGCCATGGATGCGGGAGACGCACGCGCCCGTCTGGCCTATGACGTCTATGTCTACCGGATCAGGGTCAACGTCGCCGCCATGTGTGCCGCCATGAACGGGCTCGACGGCCTGGTCTTCACCGGCGGTGCCGGTGAGTCCGAACCCCGACTACGGACGGACGCCTGTGAGGGGCTGGCGTTCCTGGGGCTCCAGTTGGACGACTCGACCAACGAGACGGCAACGGGGGACCGTCGGATCTCCACCACAAGGGATCCGGCCATCCTCGTCGTCGGGGCCCGCGAGGACATCGAGATCGCTCGCCACGTCCGGGAGCTGGTCATCTAGCTCGCCGTCCGGGAGTGACCGGAAGACGCGGGTCGAGGCGGCTGGGCAGGATCCGTTCGAGCCTGGCGGTCGGATCGGTGAACGTCGAACCGGCGCCCGGTGACGATATCGGGCCGGACCACGAGCACCATCTCACCGGGCTTCGGTACGAACGAGGGCGTCATGGCCAGCTGGGCCTGAGTGGGTGACTCGATCAACGTGGCGAGCCCCCGCACCAGGACACTCCAGGCCGTGCCGGAGGCCCCGTCGACCTTGTCCACTTCGAAAGCGACCAACTGGCCGGCGGCGGCCCGGCTGAGCGTGCCCCGGCTCACCCGGGTCAGCACCTGACCGTCCTCGAGCGTGAAGTTGACGGGTACGACCAGGGGCGCGCCATCTCTGGATACCCCCAGTCGGCCGATCGGGTCATCCTTGGCCGCCACCGCCAGCAATCGTTTGCACTCCGGTTCGGGAAGGACGGTGGAACCCTTGGCATCGATCCACATGGGTTCAATTCGACACTCGAGCCGGGGCGCCGAACAGAGGCTTTCGACCCGTTATCGGCTGGACACCCGCGAGGCCGGGGCGACCCTCGCCGGATCGTGGTGGGTTCCCCGACGCAGCCCCTGAAGTGGTGGGCGATGCGTTCCGCCCAAGTCGGTAAGCTCCCACCACGAAACTGGTCGTCCATGGCGTGATCTGCGAGGAGCCGCCGCCGAGGTCGCTCGTCGAGGCCAGCCGGTGGACTCAGCTCGGAGTGATCAGATGGCGAGGGCTCGGGCCCTTTCGGGGATTGCTCCTGGGATCCGCCACGCAGCGCGTGGCTGAATCCGGCCACGGCTTCGTGGCCGTAGTGCGAGATCGGCCCGCCGGCTCAGTATCGCATCTGCACCGGTCGGCCGGGTGATGGCAGTGGGGAGGTGGATGTGGGCACGACCAAGGATCGGCGCTGGGCCACGCTGGCGGTCCTTTGCGTCACGCTCCTCCTGATCAGCCTGGACAATACCGTCCTGAACGTGGCGTTGCCGTCGATCGTGCGCGGCATCGGGGCCAGTTCCAGTCAGTTGCAATGGATCGTCGATGCCTACGCGGTCGTCTTCGCCGGTCTCCTTCTGTCCCTCGGTGCGCTGGGTGACCGGGTCGGCCGGAAGCCGGTCTTCGTCGCCGGTCTGGTGGTCTTCGGCGGCGGCTCGGCCTTCGCGGCATGGGCCGGCACTCCGGACCGGTTGACTCTGGCCCGGGCCGTCATGGGCGTGGGTGCGGCGTGCTTGATGCCCTGCACCTTGTCGATCCTGACCAACGTCTTCACCAGCGAGCGTGATCGGGTGCGGGCCATCGGGCTGTGGTCGGGAACAGCCGGCATCGGCGTCGCCCTCGGCCCCATCGTGGGCGGGCTCTTGCTGGCCCACTTCTGGTGGGGTTCGGTCTTCCTCGTCAATGTCCCCATCGCGGTCATCGGAGGACTGGCCGCCCTCTGGCTGGTGCCCAACTCGAAGAACCCCTCGTCGACCCGACCCGACCCGGTCGGTGCCGGGCTCTCGATCGTCGGGCTGGGTCTCCTCCTGTGGGCGATCATCGAGGCACCGGGGCGTGGTTGGTCCTCACCCTGGATCGTCGGTTCCCTGGTCACCTCGGTGGTCGTGCTCGGCTCGTTTGCGGCATGGGAGCACCACTGTGACCACCCCATGCTTCCGTTGCGGTTCTTCACGCACCGCCGCTACAGCGCGGCGATCGGGGCTTTGGCCCTCGTCCTGTTCGCCTTGCTCGGCATGTTCTTCCTCATGACCCAATACCTCCAGTTCGTCCTCGGCTACAGCCCCCTCGAAGCAGGCGTTCGGATCGCTCCGGTGGCGATGGCGCTGCTGGTCATCTCACCGTTGTCGGTGACTGTCGCCCATCGGGTCGGGACCAAGTACGTGGTCACGGCGGGCCTCGCCCTGATCGCGTTGGGGCTCGGACTCCTGTCCGGTACGACGATCTCCGATGCATACCGCGATTGCATCGGCCCCTTCCTCATCGTGGGCGTGGGCGTGGCCATGGCGCTCGCCCCGTGCACCGAGTCGGTGATGGGATCGGTTCCCAAGGAGGAGGCCGGTGTCGGATCGGCGACCAACGACACCGCCATGCAGGTTGGGGGAGCCCTCGGCGTCGCCGTGCTCGGCACGGCGCTCAACCTTCGCTACCAGCACATCATCGTGGGTGCCGTGGCCCATACGGGCATCCCGGCATCGGTTCAAGATCTCATCCAGAGCTCGGTCGGTGCCGCCCTGGCCGTTGCCCAACGGGCACCGGGCAGCCAGGGTGTTGCCCTCGCCCTCGTGGCTCGTCATGCGTTCGTGTCCGGTATGGATCTCGGACTGGTGATCGCCACCGTGGTGGTGGCGGTTGCCGCCCTGGTGGTGGCCGTGGCTCTCCCGAACCGGGGGACGAGCATCCCGGCCGGGGAGACTCCACGCACCGAGGGGTCGGCCGGGCACCGGGAGATGGCTCCCGAGCCCGGTTAGCCGCCCGCTGCCTCTCACCCGCGGTCGGGCATCCACGGTGATCGCCCCGACCGTGTCGGTTCCTCTTCAATCTCCGAAATTGGGACCTAGGGCCCTAGGAGAACGTCCGGTCCCTTCCTAGCCTGCGTTCCAGGAGGTGACGTCATGCAGATGTTCGTCAATTCGAGTCTGTTCGGGGCCTTGGTCGACCTGAGCGGCTCGGGCCGGTACGTCCACTGGGGGTTCATCCAGATATCCGTGGCGAACCTGGTCCTGATCGGGCTGATGGTGCTCGTCTTCATCGCCGCCATCCTCATCCCCTTCCGGCGGCACGACAGCAGCGACCGATGACCATCGACACGAAGACCGACGCTCATGGGCCCGAGGCGGCAGCCGATCGACCCGAGGATGCGGATCAGTGGACGGCCAAGTTGCGGCACGCGGCCGTCGAGGCCTTGCCTCCGCATCGGTTGCTCCCGGACCGTCAACCGGCCTATGTGGCCTCCTGGATCTACGTCTTCGGCGTCGTCACGATCGCCGCCCTTGTCGTCGTCATCGTCACCGGGATGGTTCTGGCCATCTTCGGGCCGACCTGGTGGCACCTGTCGTCGACCGGGCTCTTCGTGAATTCGCTGCACTTGTGGAGCGTCGAGGTGTTCTTCTTCGCCATGGTCGTGCACCTGTGGGGCAAGTTCTTCATGGCCGCCTGGCGGGGCCGACGCCGGGCCACCTGGATCACCGGCGTCGTCTCGTTCGTCGTCTCGGTCGGAGCGGCCTTCACCGGCTACCTGTCGCAGCAGAATTTCGACTCCCAGTGGATCAGCACCCAGGCCAAGGACGGCATCAATGCCACCGGTGCAGGGGCCATCTTCAACGTCACGAACTTCGGCCAGATGCTGATGTGGCACATCATGCTCCTGCCCCTGGTCGTGGTGCTCATCGTCGGCGTGCACGTATTGCTTGTCCGGCGGCGGGGGGTGGTGCCCCCCTTCGAATTGACCGGCAACCACGCCGACGCCGAGCCTGCGCTCGATGGCGCCGGCAACGATCCCTCCCCGGCGCCGGCGTCGATCCCGACCGAGGAGCCTCGATGACCGCCCAGGCCGCATCGGGACATGCGGCTCGGCGCCGCCGTCGCTTCAACCCGGATCGTGACGTCCAGGAATGGACGGGGAGGTACCTTCCGTACGACCTGGTGAAGGAATTCGTCATCGCCTTGGTCGTCGTGGCGATCCTCGTCGCCGGTCTCGCCGTCGTCTTCTCGTCCCCCGACGAGAAGCCGGTGACGGTGAAGACATGGTCGACCTCCGACCCGGTCGATTTCGCTCAGACAGCCATCACCGAGCTCGACGGGACCAGCGGGGTCGCCACCTACGGACCTCCGTACAACACGGGAGGAACGGCTCAATCGATCGGCCCGTTCTCGCCGGCGCAATGGTTGGGCGTCCACCATCCGATCGACACCGCCAATGACTTCGTCATCGGACCGCTGAAGACGTTGCCGGATCAGCCTGTTGTGGCGACGGCCGTCGACCGGTACACGGCGGCTCCTGCCGCCCAGCAGGCCAGCTGGACGGCCGCCTACGAGAAGGCCGTGGCCAATGCGTCGTTCTCCCGGGGTGCCCTCCGGGTCCCGCCGGGGGCATACGGTCCGGTGGGAACGATGATGGGATCCCTGACCTCGATGGCTCGGAGCGGGGCCCTCGACGGCGCCCTCATCAGCTCGCGCCAGTTCTACGGCACGGACTACACCAAGCCGCTCCTGTTCATCGCCGATGGTTCTTACCTGGCCAACCTGGCTCAGAACCAGCACCTCTCGGGAGACCAGTGGGGGATGATGAACGAGACGGGCAACTTCCCGGGCCAAGCCTGGCTCTGGTTGTACACGCTCTGGTATCAGGTCCCCCCCATGAAGACCTCACCCAACGCCGATCTCCAGGTCTGGGTGATCATGATGGTCTTGACCGTGGCGTTGGCCCTGTTGCCCTTCATCCCGGGTCTGCGGTCGATTCCCCGCTGGAGCCGGGTCTACCGTCTGATCTGGCGACAGCACTACCGAGAGCTCGCCAAGGCCGGCGACGGCCGTGGGCCGCCACCCGGCAACCCCGTAGCGCCGGTCGCGCGGGGCGCGGTCTAGCGCGGTCCAGTTCGAACGGGCGTCACCTCGCTGAGTGTGCTCGTGCGCCCACGGTTTCGCTCCGTCGTCCTGGGCGGCTTCGTGCTGCTGGCCACGGCGGCCGCCGGCTACCTGGCTCTCTTGCGGAAGCCCTGCCTGACGTGGGGTGCAACCCAGGAAGAGGTCGGTATGACGTTGCCCGGTGACGACCTCCTGGCCGATCCAGATGTCGTGTCGACGAGGGCTGTGAGCGTTGACGCCCACGCATCGGCGATCTGGCCGTGGCTCGTGCAGATGGGCAGCGGCAAGGGTGGCATGTACACCTACGACTGGATCGAGAATGCATTCGGGCTCGACATGCACAGCGCGGACACCATCCTGCCCGAGTTCCAGTCGAGGAATGTCGGTGACGTGGAGCAGTTGGGGACGCACGGACCGCGCCTGCGGATCGAGGTCCTCGACGCCGAGGCGGCCATGGTGATTCGCTCCGAGGACGGCAACTGGGTCTGGGCGTTCTGCCTGCTGCCATCGAGCCCGGCTCGGACCCGGCTGGTGAGCCGGAATCGGATCGCCCAGCCCCAGGCGTCCGCGCTCCGGCGGATCGTCTGGACGC
Source organism: uncultured Acidimicrobiales bacterium (assembly GCA_963710495.1). Taxonomy (GTDB): domain Bacteria; phylum Actinomycetota; class Acidimicrobiia; order Acidimicrobiales; family RAAP-2; genus Bog-756. The sequence continues at coordinate 396,475 of CAVQAI010000007.1, read as the reverse complement.
TGTTGATGGAGCCCGGCAGCCTGGTCATGGAGCGGAAGATGCTCCTCGGCATCAAGCGCCGCGCCGAGTCGCTCAGCGCCTCGGCGGAGCGAACTGGACCGGAGCGCTCCTGAGGGGCCAATGGCCACCACCAGCAAGTGACTTTCGACCCTGTCGGGTGGCTTGTGGCCGGAGTCACCATGGAGGCATGACTCGGTGGACCCGGGCTGAGAACCGGTCTTGCGCTCCGGAAGGGGCGTTTCGACGATCGTCACTTGTCGGTCAGGCTCTCCGCAGTTGCGGTCGAACGGTGCAGCTCCTGGGGGAGAGGAGGCTCCACCTTCGTCGGACACGCATCGGGGTGATCGCCGCCCTCCCCGGCCGACAGCCGTTCACCGTGTTCCGGGAGTCATGGTGTGACACCGAGGCCGGAGCGGAACGAGTGACGATTGCCGTCTGGTTCCACCTTCGAGGCATCCCGTCTGGCAGTCGATTCCGGCGATTCGTGTTCGAGCGATTGTGCCTGGTCAATACCGTCCTCTTCGCCGGTTTCCCGGGCTACCTGGTCAAGCTCTGGATGGTCGACCCCCGGACGGCTGACTATGCCGGGTTGTACACCTGGCGTTGCGCCGAGGAGGCTGAGGTGTATGCCGACTACATCGCTCGTGTCCTGACACCAATCTCGACGCCCAACTCCGTCGGCTATCGGCTGCTCCCGGGGACCCTGGACGGCTATCTCGAGACTCCCGGCGACGCTGCAGAGCCCGCGGCAGGGCTGCGCGGCGGCCAGACGGCCGCCATGGCGACAGATGGGTCAATCGCCGCCGGTCCGCCGGATTCTTCGGCCTGAGACCTCTGAACGAGTGATCGAGATGTAGTGCTCATGAGGCCCGCTCACCCAGGGTTGGACCTGGGCTCGGCGGGCCTCCTCGGCCCACCGGCTGGTGGAGTCGGTGATCTCCTCAGCCAGTCCCCGGACCTCGACGACCCAACCCTCACGGGTGTCGCGGTCGATGTCCTCGACCTCGAAGGCGACGTGGGCGAGGGTGGCGTAGCTGAGCTTGACCCCCGGTTGCGTCCTGATCACGATGATGTGATCGACCAGCGCGTAGTTGACCGGGAAGATCTCCGGTCGCCCGTCTCGGACGATCGCCAATCTGCCCAGGTCCTGACTCTGGAGGAGGGCAAAGCACTCCTCTTCCCCGAGCTCCTCCAAGCTCCGTGGGAGATGGGAGGACGCGGCACCGGAGGGAGAGGGTTCGGCGGGGAAGGAACCTTCGCTCGACATCGGTTCCATCATGCCAGGCCTGGCGCCACGGGCTTGGCCGGTGATGCCGGCCGCGCCTGGCGGCGTCGGCCGGGGCATCGGAGCAAGGGGGCGGTGTGCTGTCGGCCGGTCGACAATGGCACCTACCATTCGCCGTACGACCATGCGAGCCGACCTGAATCTCCCTGGGCCGAGGGACGGCCGGCCGACCCCTCGGCGGGCGCACGCCCACCGGCGATCCCGACTCCGGTTGGGGATCGCCCTGTTGGTCGTCGTGCTTGCCGCCGGCGTTACGGCCGTTGCCCTGGTCACCAACCGGGCTGCGCCGACCGTCGCCGGGGCCCCCGGGGCCCGTGATCCACACCCGCCGAGCGGACGCCAGCGGTCCTCGAAGCCGGCCTCCGTCCGCCAATCGACCACCATAACGACAACAACAACGACGCCGACGACGACGACGACCGACCCCGGTGTGCTCCCTCAGACCGGTGGCTTCCCCACGAGCACGACGCCTCAATTCCAGATGGAGATGTCGGCGCTGTGGCAAGGCGTAGTGTCGGGATCGGCCACGCCCGCTCTCCCCGCTTTCTTCCCCAAGAGTGCGTACCTCCAACTGAAGTCCATCTCGGGTGCCGAGTACGACTACACCGATCGGCTGGTGGCGAACTTCGGTGCCGACGTGGGCGCCGCCCATGCGCTCCTCGGGGCGGACGCCTCTACGGCCACGCTGCTCCAAGTCGAGGTCCCCGAGCAGTACGGACACTGGGTCCCGTCGGGGGTGTGTGACAACCGTATCGGGTACTACGAGGTGGCCAACGCCCGGCTTGTCTACACAGAGGATGGCCAGACTCGCTCGTTCGGGATCGCCTCGCTGATCTCGTGGCGGGGGGTTTGGTATGTGGTGCATCTCGGTGCCATCCTCCGGTCGTCCTCGCTCGGGGTGGTGGACGATCCCGAAGTTGGGCCGGGGTCCTCGCCCGACTCGACGACCTGCTGAACGGAGGCGATCCGGGAGGCGGAGGCGATCTCGGAGGAAGGCTGTCAGCGGGGTGGGTTCGATCCCTCGGAATCGGTGGATGTGACGCCGCGGTCAGCCACGTGCTCGGTCCATCTCGTCCCGTCCCAGAAGCGCAGCTCGTGTCGCTCCGAGGGATCCGCATGCCACTGGGACCCGAGCGGTGTGCTCGCCGGATACCCGGTCACCGGAGAGGCGGCCGTTGATGATCCGGTCAGGTGGGCAATCCATTGCTGCAGCCGGGCACTCTCGGGGCGGAGGTAGGCCAGCTCGGCGTTCGCCAGGCTCAGCTGACGTCTGGCCCGGCCGTTGGCGATGGCCAGGACCACGATGCCACCGATGATGGCGGCGAAGATCACGAATCCCGTCACGGTGCCGGCGGTGGAGCTCTTCACACAGGTGTTCGTGGCTGAGGACAGGAGAGCGAGTTCGGTCATCTCATGAGCGTACGCGGGACCACAGCGTCGCGAAGTAGATCAGTGCCAGCTCACCGACCAGCTGACCGATGTGCTCCGCCGGCCCATCACCGAAAAGGTGGCCCATCCCGAGGACAGTTTGGCCCGGACGGCGGCACCGTTCACCTGGCACTCCACCCCGCTCACGCCACGGGGGACGGCGACCTGGAGCAGCAGACGACCGGTGGCCAAGGGGTGGACGTAGCCATCGAGTGCCCGCTTCCCCTTGGCGACGCCGATCGTCGGGAAGCGCACCGAGAAGCTGGCCAAGGGAAGATGGGGCGAGATCTCGTAGCCCAGCTTGGTCGGGGTCACGCCGGCCAGGGTGAGGGCGTCCATCACCATCCATTCCGGCTGTTCGGTGTTCTGGCCCTCATAGGCGGTGATGCCGAGGACACCGCCGCAGCGACCGGGGTCGCTTGAATAGAAGGACCAACAGGTGTCGTCGATCGAGGTCGTTCCGACCCATTCGTTCGGGTAGGAGGCGGCGTGAGCGGCGAGCGTCGAACGCTCGTACTCGTCGAGGGCCAGCGAGCCCGAATGCGGCACCTCCGAGCCCAACGAGGCGTAGGCCCAGGTGAGCCAGCCGTCGGGCTCGTACCACGTCCCGCCCGGGTACACCGCGTTGTTGTCGCCCTCACCCGTGCCGGGGAGCGTGGTCGTCTCGGTGATCCCCGGGTCGTCGGCGGCGGGGCTCAACGAGGTGCCGATGCGGTCCGGACCGTGGAGCGCCGGGGGCCCGCCGACGCCATCGAGGTAGCGGCGGATGTTGGCGACGAGGGTGGAGGCCTGACCGGGGTTGGGGGCTCCGGCCAAGATGGCCCACGGTTGGGGCTCCAACCAGATCGCTCCCGACCCGAGCAGCCGGCTGCCGGCAAAGCCTCGGGCGTACCACCCCGGCCCGGTCCACTGGCTCCGCAGCGTGGTGAGGAGGCTGGCGGCGGCCGCCCGCAATTGCCCGGCGAAGGCGTGATCGCCGCGCAAGTCGGCGACGTCGGCGAGCAGGGGATACGTGTAGGCGCACTGGGCGACCACGAGGTCGGACTCGGTCATGCCCGAGTAGGCGGGAAGCCCATCGGACCAATCTCCGATGGAGAGGGATTGATATTCGCCGTGCGGGCCGAGCAGGGACTGCTGGTGGGCAAAGGCCAGCTTCACGTGCTGCCAGAGGGTGGTGGACGCCGACGATCCGAGGAAGTGAACCGGGGTGCCGAAGAAGCCGGTGTCCCTGGTGGCCAACCCGTAGGTGGCGGCGGCCCACATGAACCAGAAATCGAAGTCGTCGGAGGACCCCAGCTGGTAGGCGCTACACAGGCTGGTCGACCCGTAGGGGAACTGCAGCGTCGACTGCGGTTGGAATTGGCCCGAGTAGACCAGGATCTGGCGCGCCAGACCCGGCTCCATGTAGGACAGGGGAACCGCATACTGCAGCCAACTTCGCGTCCCCCAGTTGTTGCCCTCTTGGTACTGGTAATAGCCACCTTGGGTGACGGTGTGTTCGCCACAGACCTGCTCGTCGACAGTGGCTGAACGCAAGAGATAGGCATCCCAGATGAATTCGCGGGAGAGCCACCGGAGACTGTCCCCGAACGACGCCTTGGGAAGCGACCGCACCCACTGACGTTCACTCGACGAGAAGGGATCGGCTACCTGGCGGTATCGGTCGATCAGCCCCGAGACGGCGCCCGGTTCGGCATACCCGTAGAGATAGCGAAGCGTGACGCTCTGGCCCGGCGCCAGGCGATGACGGCTCTGCAGGGCGAAGAGCGTGGCTCCCTCTGTCCCGTTGGGCACGACCGGCGCTCGGCTGTCCCCGAGCCGATCCTGGACCACGGCCTGGGGTCGAGACACGGAACCGTCCCCGAAGAAGGAAGACTGGGAGGTGGCATAGGACCCGGTCCCGCCGGTCAGCTGGCTCAAGAAGATGGAGAGGGGTGCGTTGTCGCCGTCCAGGGGTTGCTGGGCGACCGTCAGGGTCCGGCCGGCGCCCGATGACACGGGAGCCGACATGCCGCGGTACTGCCCCTGGTTCTGGACGAAGGGGTTCACGTCCCAGTACTCGAACCACGATGTGTTTTCGGTGTGGGGCGAGGTGTTCGTGATGGTGACGTCGTGGACCAGGACCGGATCGTTTCCGAATGGCGCCAAGACGTTCTCCCGCACACCGACATCGGATGTCGACACCGAGTGCTCGAAGTACCCGACTCCGAAGGATCGCTGGGTGGCCGCCGACGACGGGCGATCGTCGTACAGGGTGCTGATCACACTGCCGTCGACGTTCAGGTAACCGAAACCGCCACCCATGTGGTCGTGTGAGGGATCGAGCTTGTTGATCCACTGGGCCAGTCGGTCCTGGCTCCACAGCTCCGTGTAGCCATGATTGAAGGCGTCCGCCTTGACCCGGTCGTTCCCGACCTGGCTCCAGGCGTCGGTGCCTCCCGCCAACTCGGCCTGACGGGCGATCGGGTCTGTCTGCTGGTCGACGGTGTAGTGATAGGTCGGAAGACCGGAGCCATCGACCCCCCACTGGCCGAAGTGTCCGCTCCCGTAGGTCGAGTCGATGGGTGGAATGGGAGCGTTCCATGAGAATGCCCCACTGGCCGGCGCCGAGGCTCCGGCAGCGGGGTCCGGGATGATCAACCCCACGACGGTCACGAGCAACACGGTGGCGATGAGCGCGTCCCGCCGGGCCCACCGAGACCTCATCCGACGAATCGAGCCTGTTGGACACTGCATGGGATCCCCCAGCGAGATTCTGCCCGCACCCAGACCTCCTCGGACCTCGAACGCCGGATGGCGGCGAGACTACCCAGTACGACCCGGAGTCATCGAGCGAGCTGGTGCTGGTGAGGATTAGCGGAGGATCTCGACGAGCAAGACCCAGGCGTTGACGATCCCGGTCAGGATGGCGATGGTTATCGTCGGGACGAGCCAGTAGAGGCCGCCGCCCGACTGGGCAAGCATCGTCACCCCGGCGACGCCCAAGCACACGGTGATTCCCGTAGAGGGAACGATGCGGCTGATCAACCAAGAGTCACGGGCTTCACCCTCCGACCGATCGGACTGGACGGCGATCCGGAGGTGGACCGCTCCGGTGAGCAGGGCCGTGCCCAGGAACTCGCCCGCCAAGGCCGACGTCGACTGTCCCGGCGTGAGCACGAACAGCGCGACAAACAGCGGTGTGGCGAGGAAGACGAGCGTTTGACCGGCCCGGGCCGGCAGTCCCTTCATCCGGAGTATTTGCTGGAGATTGATGGATACCGCGACAAAGACCAACCCGACGAGTGTGGCGCTGGCCCCGACGACCCCGACTGAGAAGTCGGCCCAGGCGGCCGGGTGGTAGGCAACCGTCATTGCCGTCGATCAGCAGTGCACGACCGAACGACTCTCATAGCCTCGATAGCGTAGCGGTGCACCTATCGCCGGCAACCGACTTCTGCTGAGGGGGAGGTGCGTTCCCCCTCGTGCCACCTCACGACTCCTCTCACGCTCTAGGCGCTCTCCATGCCGAATCGGGCCATCAGGGCGCGCTCCTCGTCCTCAGACGGTGGGCTTTCACGGTTCCACAGCTCGTGCAAGACGGCGAAGTACGCGTCCATTGCCGGTGCATGGATGACGAGGAGACGAGCCCGATCCTTGCCCGCATTGCCGAAGGTGTGCGCGGACCCCCGAGGGACGAGCATGAATCCCTCGGGGCCCAGGACGTGCTCGTCGTCGTCGATGACCACGGACACCTGCCCATCGAGAACGAAATACGCCTCCGAGCAGTTGGTGTGACGGTGCTGGGGAGGCCTGCGCCCACCCGGGGGAAGCGTTCGTTCCATCAGCGAGAGATCGCCGTCGTCCAGTTCGGCCAGGGCCTTGAACATCATCACGCTGCCCCGGGCCGAGTACGTCCGCACCGCCTCCCCGGGGCCCAGCGGCCGGATGGTCATGGGTAGCGGCGTCGCGGTCTCAGGACCGTGTGGACGCCCTCACACCCGAGCGACTGGTCAGGGCTTCGAGTCCTCCCAGTGTTGATGAAGCTTTGTGTGATCAGGGTTACCCGTCGGTCCATCGGAGGAGTATCGCACCGGACGGGAGCACTGCTGTTCGCTTTCGGTAAAGAGTGATGTCCTCATAGTGCTAGTATTCCTAGTACCATGTTTGACGTCAAGGTCGACCGCACCGACTCCCTTTCCCTGCATGACCAAGTGGCGAGCGAGATCCGAAAGGCCATCGCCGAAGGAGAGGCCAACCCAGGGGAGCGACTCCCACTGGCCAAGGACATGGCCGCCGTCCTCGGTGTCAACAAGAACACCGTGCTTCGAGCCCTCCACATCCTGCGGGACGAAGGGCTCCTCGATTTCAAGCGAGGCCGGGGCATCACGGTGGCAGGAACGCCTGAGCAAGGGGCGGTCGTGAGCCGGATCAGGGAGCTGGTCGAGTACTGCCGGATACAGGGCTACCGGCGTGACGAGGTCATCCAGATCATCGAGGGGTTGCCGTGAAGTGGCTGAGTCCATCGGTGGGGTCACAGCTGTGACCTTGCTCGCCGAGCAGCCGACCGCGGAGGACGAGCGAGTTGCCCGGCTCCTCTTCCAGAAGGCACGAGTACAGCTCCGTGGGCATGGCGCGGTTGGATATTGGAGCCAAAGGGACGGCAAGCATCGACCCGGAGGAGGTCGCGGTCCTCGTCGCTCGTCCGACAGACCCGCCGAACATCGACCCGGGTGATCTCGCCGACCTCGCGCTCGCCTTCACCGGGAGATGTCGAACTGGTCCGGCTCGATCCAGTGTCGACCCGGACGAGGCCGGACGTTATGGTCTCAGCGTGGAGATCTTCAAGGAATTCACATTCGAGGCCGCCCACCGGCTGCCACACGTGGCACCCGACCACAAGTGCTCCCGCTTGCATGGGCACTCGTTTCGGATTTCGGTGCATCTCACGGGTCCGGTCGGTGCGCACAACGGCTGGGTTCGCGATTTTCAAGACGTGAGCTGCGCGATGGCACCCCTCCTTGCGGTGCTCGATCACTACTACCTGAACGAGATCGAAGGTCTTGAGAATCCGACGAGCGAAGTGCTCGCTCGCTGGATCTGGGACCGCGTGAGCCCTTCGCTGCCCGAGCTCTCGCAGGTGGTTGTCCGCGAGACCTGCAATTCGGGTTGCGTTTATCGGGGCGAGCCGTAGGTGCGGTGGGCCTAGTGGACGCCGTCGCCGTGTTGGCCAGCGGCGGCCTCGACAGCGCAATTCTGGTGGCTCATCTGATGGACGAGGGGCGCGAGGTGACGCCCATCTACGTGCGCTTCGGTCTTGCGTGGGAGGACGTGGAGATCCGCCATCTCGAGCGGTTCCTCGATTCGCTGCCCGCCGGGGAGGCCAAATCACTGGTCGTGCTCGACCTGCCGATCGCCGACGTCTACGGGGCTCATTGGAGCGTGACCGGACAGGATGTTCCTGACGACCGCTCACCCGACGAAGCCGTCTATCTCCCCGGGCGCAACCTTTTGCTGCTTGCGAAGTCGAGCGTGTGGTGCGCGCTCAATGGGATTCCGACCATCGCGCTCGGGACACTGGCCGCGAACCCTTTCCCCGACGCCGACCGCGAGTTCTTTGCCGGCTTTTCGGCGGTGGCCGGCCGGGCGTTGGGCTGCCCGTTCGAGGTGGCGACTCCGTTCGCCGGTCGCAAGAAGCACGAGGTGCTCGAGATCGGTCGGGGGCTCGCATTGGATCTCACCTTCTCTTGCATTGCGCCGCGCTCGGAACACCATTGCGGCCGCTGTAACAAATGCGCCGAGCGGAAGCTCGCCTTTGGCGAGCTGGACATTCCGGATACCACCGAATACGCATCGTCATGAGCCGCGGGCGTCGCCGATTCATCGCTCCGGTCTCCTTCGGACTGGGGGACCTCGTGGTCTCCCTTCCGGTGGTGCAGGCGGCCGTGAGTGCCGGAGAGCGCACCGATACCGAGACGTGGTTGGTGACCCGCTCGCCCAGCCAAAAGGCGCTCGCCGAGCGAGTCATTGGCCTCGCCGGAACGGTCGTCGAGGGTGACGTCGCCATCGATCCCGAGACGTTCATCGACCTACGGGACCACCCGTTGCAGCGCGACCATTGGTGGGGGTCTTCGGAGTTCGTCGACGTCTATGGCTCCTTGTCGATCAACCAGATCATCGCCCGCATCGGGGCTGATTTCGGAGTGGTCGGCGACTTCTCGGCACCGGTCCCCCTCGAGTCCCGGGCCCGACCCGACGCCGAGGGTCTCGTCCTCTTCGTCACCGATGCCGACGGGACGGCGAAGCGATGGCCGCCCGATCGCTGGCTCGAGCTTGCCACGACGCTCGGGCGCAGAGGCCTCGGCACCGCCGTCATCACGGGCGGCGGAGGACGGAACACTCTGGTTGATCGAGGACTCGCCGGCGTCGTGGCCGCGACCCCCGGCGAAGCCGTCGACGTGCTGAGCGCATGCCGCGCCGTCGTAGGAGTCGATACGGGTCTGACGCACATCGCTGCCCAGCAAGGAACGCCCACCGTCACCCTTTCCCGGACGCCGGCGGTCTATTTCCGGGACTGGGACCATACCCGCCTCGTGGCGGGGTCGGGGTGCGACCCGGTGTGCCAACGGACCGAGCGAGCGTACGCCTATAACCGGCAAGTGGACCTGAGCTCGGCACACCCGGCGCCACGGGAGTGCCCGGCGGGCACGGTCTGCCTCGTTGCGATCGAGCCCTCCTCGGTGCTCAAGTCGCTCGGTGAGCTCTGTTGATGGACTCGCTTCCCTCGAGCCGGGTTGTGAATTCTCAGCCGGCAGGTATCGGACGGGTCGTCTCGCTCGACGGCGGGTGTGCTTGGAACAACTTGGGTCGAAATGTCGTCTTCGCCGATACCTCGCTCCGTCCGTTGGCCATCTTCGGGGACACCATGTTCCCCGACGACGACGAGGCGTCCCAGTTCGATCTCGACATCCATGCCATCGTGGAACTGGCGGACAACGGGAAGATGGCGGCCGTGAACCACCTCGGTTCGGTGCGGATCTTCGAGCCGTCACGGTCCAGCAGTGGACTCGTCGATCGACCGAACCTCGACGCCGAGCGCCAGCTCGACTTCATCGACGACGTCGAGAGGGTCGTTGTCCTCGGAGACCGCCTGATCACGTCACGACCCCGCGCTCAGAGAATGAGTGGTGTGCTGGTGACCGAGCCCATCACCTCCGCACGCCAACGCCTCGACGTCGGCACCGCACAAGAATCCTTCGGCTTTGTCACCGCACTCGCCACCGACTCGACGCCGAGCGGCCCCGGTTGGGTCGCCCTGGGTGGCGAGGGGCGCGTCCGGCTCGTCGAGGCGGACGGCGGGCGTCTGGGTGCGACCCGGTGGGAGGCCGCTGTCGATTTCCTCTCTGCCGTGCTGGTGGCATCCGGATCCTCCCTGTGGGTTGCGGGCAGTGCCCTGGGCGGTGCCGGAGTCGACGACTATGACTGGGAGGAGTTGGGGGGAGGGGGCCTGGCCCAGCTCGACCTGGCCAGCGGTGCCGTCGTCTCATCCGCTCGCTTCGGCGACGACCTCGCTTGGGGCAGCGGTGGCGTTGCTCTGGTCGTGGCGAATGGCGTCCCTTGTGGTGTGGGTCGCTACGGCGAGCTGTACGCGCTGGCCCCGGGCGCGGAGGTGACCGCCCGGCTCACGAAGAGGCTGGCCCCATACCCGCTCGGTATCGCTCATGCGGCCGTGGTGGGCGAGCAACTCGTCATCGGCTTCAATCGTGGTGGCTACCGGCTCCACACGATTCCGCTGCGCACCGTCAGCCAACTCGTCCGGGGTCTTCGGGCCCGTAGAGCTTGAGGCTCTCGTACACGACGAACCTGCGAGTGCCCGTGGCCAGGTCGTCTAGCAACGTGGCGATCCCCTCTTCGAGTACCTTGAGCTGTCTGTCCAGTCGGACAAGGCGTTCGGCGTGGATCCCGGCATCGGCCGATCCGCCGGCCGCCCTGGCCTTGGTCGCCGAGAGCCTGATCACGAGCACTGACAAGCGGTCGATGGCCATACCCGGGCTCTCGGTAACCAGCGGCGCTGCTTCGTACGGATCGATCGCGTGCTGGAGTGCTCGGTCGATCGTCTCGATGAAGCCGTGACGGGCGCGGTTCATCCGATCAATATCTCGTTTCGCACTTGCGACCATGGCATCGTCGGCGTCATCCCTACGAGCGTCGTCCTCGCGATCCCATTGCTTGGCATTGTTGCGGTGCAGGGCAAGAACCGGATCCAAGACGTCGGCGAATTCTCCCTCGAATCGTTCGTCGCTCCGCCGAACCGGTGGATCAAGCAGAGCGTCGAGGATGGTGGCGGCCGGAGGGAGACGAGTGATGGTCATGAGCCGGGCCCAAGACAAGTGAGGATCGAGCGGGCCGCGAGCGCGCCCTGGCCCATCGCCGTGGCGATGCGCTCGTACGCCCCCTCAACCACATCCCCAGCCGCGAACGTCCGCGGATGCGAAGTGCCTAGATCGGGCTTGACGACGATACCGCCGTGGACACCGAGGTCCAGTTGGCCGCGCACCAGATCGACCCGCGGCTCGCGCCCCAGCTTGAGGACGACACCGCCGACGTCGAGCCTTCGATGATCGCCCGAGCCCGGGTTGGACACCTCGACTCCCTGGAGGCGGTCCGATCCAACGAGCCCATCCAGCGTCCATCCGGCCAAATCGGTGATGCGGCTGTCTGACTGGACACGATCGACGAGGTCTCGCCGGGCGGTGAGGTGGGGCGAGCGATGGACGAGCGTCACCGTTGACCCCGCCTGGGCGAGCGTCAGCGCATCGAGCACGGCACTGTCACCACCACCGAACACCGTCATCGGCAGGCCGACGAAGCGGGCCAGATGCGGCTCCACCAGATAGGTGACGTCGCCTCCGAATGACCCATCGGGCGCGCTCTCGAGCTCCCGCCGGCGAGACCCGGTGGCGATCAGCACGGACCGGGCCTTGTATCGATGCGCGCCGGCGTCGACAGCCCCGGCCTCGAGATCCACCTGTGTCACCACCCGGTCGAGGTGCAGGCGATCACCGAGGATCGAAGCATGACCCGCCATCGCGTCGATGATCGCTTCGTTACCGTCCGGCGCGCACGCCACATTGCGGACATCATGGGGGATCTGGTCGATCTGCCCCCCGACCTTGCGGGCGCCCTCGAGCACGACCACGTCGAGCTGGATGTCGAAGCATTCGATTGCTGCGTTCAGGCCGGCGGCCCCGGCTCCGATCACGACCACATCGTGGAGGACTTCCACGGGCACGGGGCCACACTAGGGCCCGGGCGACGGAGGAGCCGGAAGTGTCGGAGCCGATCAGGGACGGCCGGAGACCTCGGAGGGACGGCGTTCGGCCGACCACTGGGCCGGCGAGGGGGGCCATCGGAAGCCCGGCATCGGGGGCGACCCCACGGCCACCGATTCCGCAGGCGGACACTGGCCAGCTGCGATGCTCGATGTCCGGCCACGCCGACCACTGAGCGCCGATCGGGAGGAGGGCATCCTCCGACCCGACCCGGCCATCCGCCGCCGGAGCCACTCTGGGCTGGACCCCTCACCGCGGCGGGCGGACGGGAAACCCGCAGCCAGTGTCATGCGTTGACCTCCGCCCTGCTCCAGCGGTAGGATACTCCGTATGGTACGAATGCAACGCCCCGGGTCAACCGCATCTGCCCCGTCGATTCCATGAGCGTCCGACACGCCCTCCTGGCGTTCCTGAGCGAGGGCCCGAAGTACGGGCTCCAGCTCCGCCAGGAGTTCGAGGAGAGCACCGGGGAGGTGTGGCCGCTCAACGTCGGACAGGTCTACACGACGCTCCAGCGGCTCGAGCGCGACGAACTGATCGAGTCCGACGAGAGCGATGAAGAGGCCGGACCGCAGAAGGCCTTTCGGATTACCGACGCCGGTCGGAAGGAGCTCGACCTGTGGTTGAGCACGCCACCGGACATGACGTCGCCGCCGCGCGACGAGCTTGTGATCAAGGTGCTCGCCGCGCTCCGCGTACCCGGAGTTTCGGTCCATGACGTCATCCAGGTCCATCGTCGCTACCTCGTCGAGCTGATGCAGCAGTGGACGCGTCTCAAAGAGGACGAGGCGGAGTTCGACCTCACGTTTGCCCTCGTCGTCGACGCCGAGCTGTTCCGCCTCGACTCTGTGGTTCGGTGGCTCGACACCGCAGACGGGCGCCTGAAGCGCGCCAAGTACGAGACACCGAGGGCGAAATCCGGACCGCTCATCCGGCGGAGGCTGGCCGGTCGGCGATGAGCTATCTCGAGCTGCGCAACGTCTCGAAGCGCTATGGGGCCGGCGCCGCCGAGGTGCATGCCTTGCAATATGTCAACCTGTCGGTCGAGCGGGGATCGCTCGTCGCCGTGATGGGACCGAGTGGATCGGGGAAGTCGACCCTGCTCACGATCGCCGGCAGCCTCGAGGAACCGACCGACGGTGAGGTGCTGATCGGCGGCTGCGCCTTGTCCGCCATGTCCCGCAACGAGAAAGCCCGACTTCGTCGCCGGACGGTCGGGTACGTCTTTCAGGACTTCAATCTGCTCGCCGGCCTGACGGCCGCAGAGAACGTGGCACTGCCGATCGAACTGGATGGCGTGGCGGCGAAGCGGGCGCAGCGGGTGAGCCTGGCCGCGCTCGATGAGCTCGGCCTTTCAGAACGAGCCGGCCACTATCCCGACGAGCTCTCCGGCGGAGAGCGTCAGCGTGTCGCCATCGCTCGCGCCGTGGTCGGCGACCGCTCACTGTTGCTCGCCGACGAGCCGTCGGGTGCGCTCGATTCGACGAACGGCGAGGCGGTCATGCGGTTGGTCCTGGCCGCGTGCCATCGGGGTGTGGCCGCAGTCGTGGTCACTCACGACGCACAGCTCGCGTCATGGGCGGATCGAGTCGTCTTCATCCGCGACGGACGGCTCATCGATCAGACGATGCCACCACCGTCGCCGGAATCGCTGCTCGAGGACCTTCCGGCACCTGCACCACGCCGGTAGCTCGCCCGGGCGTGCAGTCTCTTTGGCAGTTTGGGGTTGACTTTCGTAGCCAACGCAATAGGATACGCAGTATGCACTGCGGTGTTCTACCCAATTCCGAGGCCGAAGTGCGGGCAGAGGAGGGTCGGCGATGAGCCTGCTCGAACTCCACCAGATCTCCAAGTCCTACGGCGAGGGCACCACCGGCGTGCGTGCCCTAGCCGAGATCGATCTTTCGGTCGATGAAGGCCACCTTGTGGCCGTGATGGGCCCGAGCGGTTCGGGGAAGTCGACGCTGCTCACCATCGCCGGCAGCCTGGAGGAGCCGACGAGTGGAGAGGTGCGCATCGGCGGGACGACGTTGTCCCGCCTGTCGCGCAACGACAAGGCGCGCCTTCGTCGGCGGACGATCGGCTACGTCTTCCAGGATTTCAACCTCCTGCCGGGCCTCACCGCCACGGAGAACGTCGCGCTTCCCCTGGAGCTTGACGGCATCTCGGCACGCAAAGCACACCAGGCCGGGCTTGCCGCGCTCGAACAGCTCGGGCTGGTCGATCGCGCCGGGCACTACCCCGATCAGCTCTCGGGTGGTGAGCGCCAACGTGTTGCCATCGCTCGCTCCGTCGTCGGCGAGCGCAAGCTTCTTCTCGCCGACGAGCCATCCGGCGCGCTCGACTCCATCAATGGTGAAGTCGTGATGCAGTTGATCTTCGATGCGTGCAAGCGCGGCGTGGCCGCGGTCGTGGTCACCCACGACGCCCACCTCGCCTCATGGGCGGACCGGGTGATCTTCATCCGCGACGGGCAAGCCGTCGATCACGTCGCCTCCGATATTCCCGATCCGTCGTTCGCGTCGCCGCATGCGTAGGGCGATCGACCGTACGAGTTCGAAGGAGCACCGATGACCTCCGTCGTCCTGGCACCTCACGCCGACGCCCGTCCCGCCGGTGGCGGCGCGCCGGCCCGCCGTGCCGTCGTCCGTTGGGCCTGGCGCCTCTTTCGACGGGAATGGCGCCAGCAGTTCCTGATCCTCGCCCTCATCACCGTGGCGGTAGGGGCCACGATCGTTGGCTCCGCCGTCGCGACGAATACGCCGCCGGCCAAGGACTCTGGTTTCGGGACGGCCCAGGACTCCGTGTCGTTCGCCAGCTACGACGCGCACACTGCGAGCGTCGTCGCCAGCCTGGAGCACCGCTTCGGCCGGGTCGAGGTGATCGAGAACGAGGCGCAGTCGATCCCGGGATCGATCGACACCTATCAACTCCGTGCGCAAGACCCGCACGGACCCTTCGGCGGTCCGATGCTCTCGCTCGTCTCGGGGCACTTCCCGTCAGGCGCGGACCAGGTCGCCGTGACGAGCGGCGTTGCGTCGGCGTTCCACTTGGGGGTGGGTGCCACCTGGCGAGTCGGCGGCGTCGAACGCCAGGTGGTCGGCATCGTCGAGAACCCGCAGAGCCTGCTCGACGAATTCGTGCTGGTCGTCCCGGGGCAGGTGACGGATCCCACGAGAGTCACGGCATTGTTCGACGCGCCGGGCGTTCCGCCCAGCTCGATCGGCAACAACGCCCAGACCCCGGCCTCGGTCGCGCAGTCGAATCCGCTCAATCCCGAGACGATCTCGCTCGCCGCACTGGTCCTCGGCATGCTGCTCATCGCACTCGTCTCGGTCGGCGGCTTCACGGTCCTGGCCCAGCGGCGCCTTCGCTCGATCGGGATGCTCGAGGCGACCGGCGCGACGGACCGCCACGTTCGTCTCGTTGTCAGCGCCAACGGCGCCGTCGTCGGCGTCGTCGGTGCGATCCTCGGCTTCGTCGTCGGGCTCGTCGTCTGGCTCGCCTACCGTCCCAGTCTCGAGCAGAGTTCGCATCACCTCATCGGCGTGCTCGCGCTGTCGTGGACGGTGGTGATCGCCGCCATGATGCTTGCCGTCGTGGCCGCGTTCTTCGCCGCGTCTCGGCCGGCGCGGGCGATCACCAAGGTGCCGATCGTCCGGGCGCTGTCGGGGCGACCGGCACCTCCTCGTCAGATCCACCGGTCCGCGCTGCCTGGCATCTTGTTCCTCGTCTTCGCCTTCCTGCTGCTCGGCTACTCGGGTGGCACGAATCACGGCGACGGGAGCGGTGGTGCGCCGGAACTGCTGTTCGGGATCATCCTCCTCATCCCTGGATTGATCCTGCTCGCTCCGTTCTGCCTGTCGTTGACGGCGCGCCTCGGTCGCCAAGCGCCGATCGCCACCCGGCTGGCGCTGCGCGATCTGGCCCGGTATCGGGCGCGCTCGGGCTCGGCGCTCGCCGCCATCAGCATCGGCGTGCTTGCCGCAGTGATCGTGATGCTGGCTGCATCGTCCCGGTATGGGAACGTCCTGGACTACGCCGGCCCCAACCTGGCCTCCGACCAGATCGCGCTCCATGCCAACACCCCACCACCGCCGGGGACCATCGTGACGGGACCAAATGGTCCGCACGTCGTCCAGCAGCAGACGGCGGCGGCCAGCCCGACGGAACTGGCGACACACGCCGCCTCGATCGCACGGGCTCTCGGGGCGCCGCTCGTTGCCCTCGAGACGCCGAATGCGGAATTGAACGGGACCCAGGGAGGTCGGCAGTGGAATGGAGCGATCTACGTCGCCACCCCGCAGTTGCTGCGGGCATTCGGGATCACGGCATCCGGGATCGACCCGAACGCCGACATCTTGACCTCGCGTCCTGGTCTGTCGGGCGTCTCGGATCTCGTTCTCGACACCGCATCCGGTGGCAAGCCGGCAAGCGGTCCCGACACTCCCGGTGGTGGGGGACCATCCCAGACCTGTACGGTCCCCACGGGCTGTCTCGTCCACCCGGTGATCCAGGAGGTCGGGGCCCTACCCACCGGGACATCGGCGCCCAACACGGTGATCACCGAGCACGCCATGCGTGAGTTCCACATCCAAACGACCACGAACGACTGGTTGGTCCAGGGGACCCAGCCCTTCACGGCCACCCAGATCAGCGGCGCCGAGCTCGCGGCGTCGACCACGCAGCTCTCGGTCGAGGCGAAGAACGATCAACCATCGTCGTTCGCCGTCATCAGCTGGGCGACGATCTTCGGGATCGTCATCGCCCTGGGTGTGCTCGGGATGTCGGTCGGGCTGGTCCGGAGCGAGACGGCGAGCGACCTCCGCACCCTCACGGCGACCGGTGCCTCCAGCTACACGCGGCGCACGCTGACCGCCGTGACGGCCGGCGCGCTCGGCTTTCTCGGTGCACTGCTGGGAACGGTCGGGGGTTACATCGGCATGATCGGCTGGCTGCGGAGCAACTCGCTGAACGGTGGGATCGCTTCGCTGGGCAACGTTCCGGTCGGTGACCTCCTCCTCATTCTCCTCGGCATGCCGGCGTTCGCGGCGATCGTTGGCTGGCTCTTCGCCGGCCGCCAACCCACCGTGATGGCGCGTGAGCCGATCGAATGACAGTGGCGTTGGCGGGGGAGTAATTTCGTCCGGCTGCTCCGCGCTATCCGAGCGAGCCGTCGAATTTACAGAAGTTGTCGCCCGGATTCAGTCCGGTCGCCCGCCATGGCTCCCAAGCGATGATCACCAGGCCTCCGGGCCATCGGGAAGAGAACGATGGCGTACGACCACGGCGCGGTTGCCAGATCGCTGTCGGCGGTTTACAGCGCCGGCAGCGGCTACGTGAGGACGAGAGGATCAGTTCCGCACGGTGATCTTGACACCGGTGCTTGACGTCATCTTGCCCAGAGCATCGTACGCCACGCTTTGGAGTGTGTAGGTCCCGTCGGGCACCGTCGTCGTGTTCCAGGAGAGGAGCCACGCAAAAGGAGCCTTCGCGCCCGTGCCGATGAAGTGATCCTGAAGCCCTCCTCCGGTGAGTCGGAACTCCACCCGGGTCACGGGCAGGTTGTCGGAGGATGCTTGGGCGGCAAGCACGATGGAACCCGACACGGGCTCACGCGGTGACGCCACTTTTGTGAAGAGGTCCGTAACGTTCCCCGGCCCTCCGATGGCCTGTGACGGGTGGAAGAGCGCCTGTTGGAGCACACCTCGCAGGTACAGCGAGTAGGTGGCGGTGAGATGCTTCCTGTCCAGGTAGACCCCATAGTTCCCAATGACGGCAGTGCATGTGGCGGAACAGAACCATGGCGTCGTGTCGATGTAGGTTGCGCCCATCGAGGCAGCAACCGTCCGTTCGACTTGATTGAACGGTGAGACGGCGGCTCCACGCGGTGCCGAACAGGCCTGGACATCACCAGGGTGGGCAGCCAGACAGGTCGGGCCGGATTGGGGAAGCAACGGAATGTTGCCCAGGACAACCTTTCGCGTCCTGGGGGAGGTGATGGCCTTCAGGGCCCGCTGCAGGCCTCGCTCCCACTGGGTCGCATTGAAGAAGTCGATCTGGGCCTCTTGGGTGACGACCAGTAGCTCAGGCTGAGCCTTGTTGATCCAATTGGTTGCCCAGGTGTGCCATTGATTGCACTGGATGTAGGGGCCGTCGACCGGTCCAATTCCTGGTGGATTCAAAGTGGTCAACATATCCGCAGGGCAGCCCGCCTTTCCCAGGACGACCAGTCTCCAATGCATGGTGGTGGCGATCGAAGCGAAGGACTCGGCCCACATCAGGGCGTGGGAGTCCCCGTACACGACCATCTCGTGGTTGCCCCTGCGATCGCCGAGCAAACAAATCGGCTCGGTGGCCTGGGCGAAGCTGGGGGCGCAGGAATCGGGGCGGCCCCCCCAGTCGGTCGGGGCATCCTGCAGTGACGGTTCGAGGCTGGGTGGGAGGATCCGGATGTGAGGTGCTGCCGCCACTGTGGCGAGAACGCGGGCGCTGTCAGGTGCTGCACCGACTTCAGGGGCGGCCGAAGAAGAGTGGTCCGAGATCGCCAGAGTACAGAGCCCGATTGTGACGGCGGCCAGCCCAACACCCAGGCCGATACTCGGCTTCGAGGGGAATCGGGCATGGCGAATCGGGTTTTCAACGAGCGCGAAGGTCACGATGGAAGCCAACAGGGCCACGAGCAGCCAGCCGAGACTCTGTCGGAACGGAAGACTGCTCTTGCCTGCGTGTTCTGCGGCGATTATCAAGATTGGCCAGTGCCACAAGTACAGCGAATAGGAGAGCTTTCCAAGCCAGCGAAATGGGAGTAGCCCGAGCACCGACTCCGCGCCCAGTTGGGGGATGGCGGTTCCTCCGGCGATGATGAGCCCGGCGCCGACCACCGGAAGTGCGACCCAGGCACCGGGATACGGGGTCTGGGCGTCGAAGGAAAAGCCAGCTGTCACGATGCCGGCCAGTCCCAACCAGGTGACGGCGGCGGCCACCGAAGGGGGTACATGCTTCAACCAACTGGTTCCCACCGCGATCAGGGCTCCCAGGGCCAGCTCCCAGGCCCGGGTGAGCGGCGAGAAGTAGGCGGCTGTGGGATGCGTGGAGGTTTGGACAATCGACAGGGTGTACGAAGCCGCGATGATGAAGCTCAGGAACACCGCCATGCGTGCCCGGAGGGAGAAACCTCGACCGAGCCGGGCAACCAATAAAAATAAGGTGGGGTAGACGATGTAGAACTGCTCCTCGACGGAAAGGGACCAGTAGTTCTGCAGTGGTGATGGAGGTTGTTGGGAGGCGAGATAGTTGGTCCCGATGGCCGAGAAATGGAAGTTGGCCAGGAATGCCGCGGCCCATCGCCCGTCGTCGGCCACGTTGTTGCCATCGACAAAGCCGAGCAGACCATACGAGAACAGGACCGTCACCAAAATCACAAGAGTGGCGGCCGGAATGATGCGTCGGCAGCGACGTGCGTAGAAGGCCAGGATCGATGTGTGTCCGGTCGTCGCTCGCTCTCGTAGCAAGAGGCCGGTAATCACGAAGCCGGAGATGACGAAGAAAACGTCTACGCCGACATATCCCCCGGTGAGGCCTGGAAATCCGGCATGAAAGAGAACGACGAGCAAGACCGCTACGGCACGGAGACCCTCGACGTCGGGCCGAAAGCGCCGGTCTTCGGGTGCAGTCCCAGCTTCTTGACCGGAGGCCAAGAGGGGGACATGTCGGGACGCCAGCACCTGCACAACCGGCGTCTCTCCGCCATCCGTGATGGACACGGGAAATGTTAACTTAAAAACGTGCCGAAGAGCCTCGGTGGTGAGTTAGTACCACGGGGCGGTTCCTGCCGCCGCAGTCGTTCTTGCTGCTGATCGAGTTGCTGGCGTACATGTCCGATGTAGTGCCGGTTGAGGCGTCACTCAGAGTCCTTGAACGACTCGGTCTAGTCGCAGAGCTTCAGCGGCGCCGTCGCTCTACACCTCCCGATCCCTTGGCAACTGCAACGCCGTGCGCCTTGGTGAGAAGGTCGCGCGATCTGGTGGTCGTTGTATCGTCCCGGTCAACGACCTAGCGTCTCATATGTCCACCCGACGCATATCTGGAGCATCCGTGGAAACGTCCGATCCGGTGTTTCATTCAATAGACCTCGACAATATGAAGGGCCTTGAGATTGGCCCGCTCTATCGGCCCCGAGTTTCTCAAGCTCTCTACGACGTTCGGTATGTAGATCATTATTCGACCGATGAGCTTCGTGCAGGATATGCAGCCAACTCTCAGGTAGCGCCTTTCACCGATGAGATCGTTGAGGTTGATTACGTTCTCAAGGATGGCGAGACCATTTCCTCAGCGACCAAAGACGACGCTCCATTCGATTATCTTATTGCCTCACACGTCATAGAGCATATTCCGAACCCCATCGGGTGGTTCCGAGACGTGGGCGAAATACTTGCACCAGACGGGCTGATATCTCTCGTCATACCCGACAAGAGGTTCTGCTTTGATGTCAACCGCGACTTGACATCATCTCAAGATTGGGTCGATTGGTACTTACGGGGATTAGAGGGTCCGTCCTACGTCCAGGTCTTTGACTTCTTCGCCTATGTCGCCACGCTGGATGGCACAGTTGATACAGCAGCCCTATGGGCGGGTACCGTCGATTATTCAGACGTGCGCCGTTCCGATGTGGCTGACCCCGAAGCCGCAGCATTTGCCGAATGCATTAAGCATCAGCAGACCGGCGAGATCAAGGACATTCACGCTGGCGTGTATACCCCGGAGAGCTTTCTTGGTTTGTTGAGGCTCGCAATAAAGCTGGAATTGCTCGAATTTTGAAGTAGCTCACTTTGAAAGCACGCCCATCAACACGCTCGAATTCTATGTGTCCCTGCGAAATACTCCCCAAAGTTCGGTTGAGTCTCGTCTGAGGTCTGTGGACGAGGCGCTAGCCGCTAGCCGAGGGGCTAAAGGGCCGCCGAAGTTGAATTGCGGAGTTCCGTCTTCGGCGTCGGATGGCTCGGCATCTGCCGCCTCGGATGGGTCCGAGTCGGTGTTGTTGAGCAGGAAGGAGCTCCGTCTGATCTCGATCAAACGGAGCGTCTTGGCTCGGCTGCGGAACCAACGGATGGCAGACGCAGAAGCTGGAAAGCTGTAAGGACGGCAATCAAATATTCGGCTTGTCCGGGTCAAGGCGGGACGAGCAAGCATGCGTCTGAGAAGTCACGCGCACCAGCAGTGGTGCGAAGCGAGTGGGCTCGAACCGACCCCATGAGATCGGTCCATCCGTGAATTGAGCCCGTTGCCCACCATCGTGGGCGAAGGGGTTGCGCCTTGAGGCCGGTGATGCGGGGCTGATGTAGCCGGTAATCCTGAGCGCTACGCCCACAAGTTCTTCGGCACCAGGTTCACGTGGTCGGACCCGCCTGGGTGTTGCTATGCGATACTCGGCCGATGCGGGTGGGGTATCGAGGCCGCGCTGTGCTGGTTGTGGTCGTCGTGACCATATCGATGTTGGCGCCGTTCGCCTGCGGCGCCGTGGCGGGAGCTACGTCCGGCGGCCCCCGGGCTCCGCTGACGTTGACGGTGGACGATCTGGCGGCGCCTGTAGGCATAGGGCTAACCGACGTGTACTTCGGATGGCACGTCGGCGACAGTCGGCGTGACGCCGTCCAGAGCGCCTACCGCATCGTGGTCTCCCGCCCCGCTCTCGGCGGCCCGGGACGCGGTGCGGCACCGGTGGTCTGGGACAGCGGCAAGATCGTGTCCCCGGCGCAGGCGTTCGTGCCGTATGGGGGACGCTCCCTGGCGCCGGACACCACCTACCGGTGGACGGTTCAGACCTGGGACGGCTCGGGAGTCAGCGGGCCGCTGGCGCGCGCCGAGACATTCGACACTGGCTTGGACGACGGCGACTGGCACGCGGACTGGATCAAGCGACCCACCGTCGAGGAATTGGACACGCCAGAAACGTTCAACGTCCAGAACACCACCGGCGTCTGGGCCAACAAGGACGAGTACAGCTATGTCCGGAAGGAGGCGAAGCTCGGCGGCTCTCCTATCGTCCGGGCCCGAGCGTATGTGTCAGCCGACCAGCAGTACGAGCTCTATGTGAACGGGTCGATGGCCGCCAAGGGCGAGGCGTATGCGTACCCGGACTCGCAGTACTACGAGACGACCGACATCACCCACCTTCTCAAGGCGGGAAGGGCCAACGCCTTCGGGATCATCTACGACTGGCAGGGTCCCGGCAAGGGCAGACCGGAGGGTACGCCGGGCGTCATCGCCCGCATAACGGTGCTGCACGCCGACGGCACGGCCGACGTGATCACCACCGATGGCACGTGGGAGGTCCTGCCGGGTGCGTGGCTGCCGGGCGTCCAGCGCGACGAGGAGGGCGACCCGGTCGACTACACCGAGAACATCAACGGCCCGACCGAGCCGATCGGATGGGACAAGGCCGGTTATCGGGCCTCGGGGTGGCAGCCGGCAATGGTCATCGGTCCTCATCCCACCGCACCATGGAGTCATCTGGTGTCCGTGCGGACCCGCATCGTCTACGAACCGGTCCACGCCGTCTCCGTGTCCCGTCTCGCATCTGGCGCCGTCGTGGCCGACTTCGGGAAGGTTTACGCCGCGATCCCCTCGGTCACCTTCAGCCACGGGCTGCGCGGCCGGCGGGTGACGATGCACGCCGGGTACCTCCTCGACCGGTCGGGTGACGTCTCGACCACAATGGGGACCCAGCACACGAACATGAGCTACTCCTACGTCGAGCGGGGCGGCGGTCGCGAGACCTTCCGCCCCTTCGACTACCTCGGTTTCCGGTACCTCCAGATCGACGACCCGGGCGAGACTCTCACCACGAAGAACATCATCGTCCTCACCCGGCACGATGCTGTCCCCGACGAGCACGCCGGAACGTTCACGTCTTCGGACAAGACGGTGGACGCGGTCTTCAACCTCGGCCGCCGCTCGGCGTTGTTCACGATGCAGGAGCAGTTCGTCGACACCCCCACGCGGGAGAAGGGCCCGTGGCTCGGGGACGGGGCGAACGAGTCGGAGACGGCCATGGATGCCTTCGGCGAGACGAATCTGACGAGGAAGGACCTGCTCGAGTTCGCCCAATCGCAGGCTCGTTTCTGGCCGAACGGCGCCATCAACAAGATCTATCCGACCGCGCTCGGGGCACAGGAGATCCCCCAGGGAACGGCGTACTACCCCGAGTGGGTTTGGCAGTACTGGATCCACACCGGCGACAGGGCGTTGCTGACAACGCTCTATCCCGTCGTGGTCAAGGTGTCGGACTTCTTTTGGAGCAACATCGGCTCCAATGGTCTCGTCGGGACGATCCCCGGTCCAGCTGACGTCCCGCAGTTCCCGACCGACACGCAGCTCAACCTGCTGGCGGACAACGTGTTCACTCGCGTCGCCGACATGGCGGTCGCCCTCGGCCGTCCCGCCGCCGAGGTGGCGCAACAGCGCGAGCGAGCTTACGAGCTGGCGACCGCCATCAACGCCCACCTCCTGCTGCCGGCGGGTTACTACACCGACGGACTGGACGCCATGGGCAGACCGGTGGCGCCAAACGACGACCTGTGCACGTGCTCAGGCGCGGTCTCGCCGCAAGTCGACAACGCATTGGCCGTGCAGTTCGGGGTGGTTCCACCGTCCGACGTCAAGACCGTGAGCAACTACATCCTCAGCATGCCTTTCTCCCCGCCGGTCGTCAGTGCCGCCGATGTCCTCGACGCGCTGCGGATAACCGGTCGGGACAGCGACATCCTGCATATCTTGACGGACGCGTCGGAGCCCGGCTGGGCCAACATCCTGGCCCAGGGCGGAACGTTCACTTGGGAGATGTGGCACCCCCAGGACCAGGATGTCCTCACCCCGCCCCTTGCCTCGCTCCTCGGCAACGGCGATAGCCGTTCGCACGGCTTTGGCTCGAACGTGCTGGTCGCGATCCAGCAGACGATGCTGGGTGTCATCCCGGCGGCACCGGGATATGCCTCGTTCGACGTCACCGTGCCGCTGCATGCACTGAGCTACGCGGCGGGACGAGTGCCGACTCCCTACGGGGCCATCGAAGTGGCGTGGAGCCGACCGGCGGCCGCAGCCCGGCCCTTCAAGGTCAACGTCACTGTGCCGGCCAACACGAAGGCGAGGGTCAGCATCCCAGCCGCCGCCCTGGACAGCGTCCGCGAGTCGGGCATGGCACTCAGTCGGCGGGAGGGGGTCGCGTCGGCGTCCATCGACGGTGACTACGCCGTTGTCGAAGTCGGCGCCGGCTCCTATCACTTTACGAGCACCGACGTGCCGGTGGCTGCGATCGGGACTGGCGATGGCTCCTCCAGTCGGGCCCACGCGTAAGTCCTCACACGCTGACCGCGATAACAGCGCAGTGGGGGCCGGCGGTCCTGCCGGGGCACGCTTGGTCCAGTCACCCTGTCTTGGGGTTCAAACGTCGCCGTTTGCCTAGGGTTGCGAGCGACGAATGATGCCCTGCTACCAGGGACAGCGATGTAATCTGACAACGGCGTGGAGGCGATGGGACTTGAACCCACGAACCTCTTGACTGCCAGTCAAGCGCTCTACCAGCTGAGCTACGCCCCCGCGGGTGTCTCGATGCTACATGACGGCGCACCGGGCCTCGATGGGGTTCCCCGATGTGCTCGTCGCTACTCCGGTTGCTACTCGGGGGGTCTCCTAAGACGCCGCTCATGGCGCTCAAATGGCCCGTCACGGTGGTCGAGGTGCTATATGGCCAAGCGAGCGGCCAAGAAGGAAGACCGCAGACTCCCATGTGCCAGCCTCCTCCGAGAGGACGACCTCTCCTACTGGGACGTCGCCTACAAAGCCGGAGTCAGTGCTACCACCGTGGCGAACACACTGCTCCACGGCCAGCGCAATCGAAAAGTCCTCGTTGCTATCCGCAACCTCCTGGCTGACCACAAGCTCTCCGACGATGAGTTATTCGGAGTTCGGTCATGAGCCGGGGGTACGTTGCATGCGAGATCGAGGGATGCAACCGACGGGTGTGACTAGCACCACTGTGCCGCCAGCACGGCTGGGACAAGGCGAACAGGGGTAGATCGGTTGAGGAACTCTCAGAAGGCGAGGCGAGGTACCGGGAACAGTGGAGAGCCGAGATGTGGGCACTTGCCGTCGAGACCGCACAGAACCACAGACGGCGACTCGAGTGCCCAAGTCCCCATGACCTTTTCTTCGTTGGAGACAGGCCAGTCGAGTAAGTCAACGCATCGCTTGCGTCATTTCCTCGTGGCGGAAGTCAGCTCAAGGCGGTCCCATACGGTGAGTTGCGATCTTCGGGTCGGTGACTGTTGTGAGCCGCACTGGAAGCTGTGCCCACAGCGCCGGATATGCCCTGCCCACGCCTGACACGTCGGGGACGGCCCTCCGATTCAGCACAGACGACGTATCTCTGTCTGCTATCCAACTACCGTGACTTGCAGAATCAGCGGTGCTCCCGGGACTGGAGTGCATGGTGTCGGATTGCAGACATCTGGACCTGCGACAAACGGCACATTGACAGAAGAGGATCCAGCTCCGATCGCCATAAGGTTTGCCTTGAAGCTGGCGCCAGAGGATTTGCTCGACACCACAGCCAGGGCGTGCTTGTTCGAGATCCTGGGCGGTCCGGGCCACGTTCCGCCGGACATGGCATTGCCCCCAGTCATCACAATAGTTGAGCCGACCTTCACGCAGACTGGGATCGGTTCACCAGCTGGGACTGCGCTCACGGTAATCGTCCCGCTTGAACACTCAGGAATGACAGGGACTGTCTCTCCCGCCGTGCTCTGCGTCACCTGAGGCGACCGGGTCGGCTGCGTCGAACTCGAAGATAGCGATGGCGATGAACAGCCAGCTACGGAGAGTCCTATTGCCGCTATGAGGGCTGGTCGGCGGTTCATGCCACCAACCTACTGAGCTGCGGAGTGTGCCCCCGATCGCCGGGGATGTACTGCCCATGAACGGCACATCGAGGAATGCCGAGGGACCGCCTCTGCGAGAATCTTGGGGTGATCGTGAGAGTCGCCGCCGCCAACGATGCCGTCGCCATCGAATCGCTCCTTAACGCCTTCCTCGCTACGACGACCATCGAATGGACAGACACGCCTCAAAGTACAGAGAACGTCCTGGCTTGGCTGAATGAGCATGAGACAGTCCTGGTCGCCGAAGAGAACGATGAGGTCGTGGGTGTAGCGGCGTTCGGGTGGTTTCGGGATGTCATGAAATGGCCCGGCTACCGATTCACCGTTGAGAACACGATCCACGTGCGAGAGGATCGGTGGGGCACGGGTGTCGGCATGGTGCTAATGCACACACTCATCGATATCGCTCGGGAGAGCGGAAAGCACACGATGATTGCCGCCATCGATAGTGCGAACCACGCATCGATTCGATTCCACGAACGATTGGGCTTTGTCGAAGTGGGCCGGATGCCGGAGATCGGTGCGAAGTTTGGCCGATGGTGCGACCTTGTCCTGCTCCAGATGCGTCTCGATAACCGAACCGCTCTTTCATGACGAATAGGAGAACCCCCCGAGTCCATCGTCCCCTCGGGTCTCGAACGCCGGAAATGCCCTGCAACAACTCCCTATGATCCGAAGAACGACTTCACCGTTCCGAGGACGAGCCGGTTGGCACGGGCTGCGACAAGATCCCCTTCGAAGCCGTGCGTCTGGGACTCGTCCCGTGCTGTCTTGCCGGTTTGGATCTTTACGGGGAACTTGACGCCTGAGGAGACTACGAACCCATCAGCTTCAAGAGCCACGGCGACAAGGGATTCGAAGGCTTCCATGACACTCAGCGTATGGTCTACGCCCGCTGATTCTTGTCGAACCGCTCATTTGCCACTTCCAAGCGGTGCTTCACTTCAACATCTGCATTCTCGATTTCTTCAATGGGAACGAACCACCTGACGACCGAACCCATCACATCAGGACCGCCACCCATCATCCAATCCACAGGACCCTCACGGTCCGACAAAACGGCCATCTGGAAGATCTCAGCCCATTCGATCTCCGGCTTAGCGCTCAATTTCCATTCGACTTCCACCCTCTCACCGACCTCTTGGACGGTGGTTCTGCCGACAATTGTGATGGGTCCGCTCGTCATCTGGACTCCTAGATACCTCTTCCACCTCCTCCAGGAGTCGGCGGAATCCAAATGGAGCTTTAGCCCCGAGCACATGGACAGAGCGGATCCGAGCAGCTGCCTGACGGTCCGAGGGCACAGATCAACGATTGGTAGAGCCGCTCCGTCCTCAACGATGGACGGAACTCCCAGTTTCCTCGCTGTCAGATGCCGTGCCCGACGCAGGTCTGGGGTGAATAGCTGCTGCTGTTCGTCCCGCCGGGGCACGTGGTGTTCGACCAGATGGTGCCGGTCACGTCGTCGTCGGTCAGGTTGGCACCGGTCAGATCGGCACCGGTCAGATCGGTGTACTCCAGGTGGGAAGAGGTCAGGTTGGCACCGGTCAGGTTGGCACCGTTCAGGTCGGCTTGGTCCAGGTTGGAATCGGATAGGTCGACGCCGGTCAGGTCGACATTGGATAGGCCGGCGCCGGCCAGGTCATCTTCCGGACCAACCAAGTAACCATCGACGAGGCTCCAGTATTCGAGAAGAGAAGAGGGCGTTCCAGTGATCCCGCCCGAAGATACACCGGTCAGGTTGGCGTCCAGATTGGCACCGGTCAGGTTGGCACCCAACAGATTGGCACCGGTCAGGTTGGCGTCGGTCAGGTCAGCATTGGCCAGGTCGGCGTTGATGAGACTGGCTAAGTAAAGGTAGGCGCTGGGACCAACCAAGTATCCGTTGGCGAGTAACCAGTCAGAGGGAAGAGCAGACGGCGCTCCAATGATCCTGCCCGAAGCGACGTTGTCCAGGTCGGCTCCGGTGAGGTTGGTTCCGGTGAGGTTGGTTGAGTACAGGTCGTCTCCGGTGAGGTTAGCTCCGGTGAGGTTGGCGCCGGTGAGGTCGGCGTCGGTCAGGTTGCAATGTTGGAGATTTGCATCAGGGCCGATGTAAAAGCAGTTCTGTGAAGTGGATGGCGTCACCTGGACCTTCGCTGCTCTGCCCAAGCCAATGGCATTCGATGCTCGGACTCTGACGGTGTAGACACGCCCATTGGTAAGGCCGGTTACTGTGCACGGAGCGACGTCCGCCGTGCAAGTCTGGCCACCGTGCGAGGCGGTCACTGTATAGCCGGTGATGGGGGAACCGCCGTCGGATGCGGGTACTGTCCACGAGATCCCTGCACCGCCATTGACGCCGATCGCCGTGACCGCTACGGGAGCACCTGGTTTCTTGATCCGGGGCGTTCTGGCGCTGGCAGGAGCAATGCCCACGAGCGCCAAGACCGTTGATCCGGCCAAGACGATTGCGAAAATGCGAAGGAATCTGGGGAACGTCAACGGCGGTGCTCCACTGACGGCACGAACCAGATGATCCGACCCCCTCGGCGCCGACATCTCGTCTAACGGATCACCGTACGGCAACGTCGATCCCGTCACTAGGGCCAAAGGTCACCCATGCTCTAGCTCAGCCGGATAACCAGCACCGCCTTCCGATCAGGACTGGTGCCTTTCGGCCCTACCGACCGGGGAAACAACGGCGTAAGTTCGATACGTGGCTGATGCTGCGGCGAGGCCCGGATCGGAAGACCCATGCCCAGGGGGGCCGCCGTGGCCAGCCGCATCTGGTGCTAGCGGTGCGAGGCTTACCAACACACACTTACCGGGTTGGAGGTGGCAGATGCGTCGATGGCTTCTCTCTGTTTTGGCCGTTCTTCCTCTTCTCGCAGCCGCAACTTTGATCGGCCCAACCCCTGTAGCAGGGGCTGCTGGCGCCAAGCTCAAGGTCTGTCCGACCTGCACGTACACGACGATCCAGGCAGCAATTACAACGGCCAGCAGTGGGGACACCATCCAGATCGCTCCTGGGACCTACAGCGGTCCCCTGACCATCGACAAGAGCGTCACGCTGCGAGGAGCTGGAGAAGACCAAACCACGGTCAGCGGCGGCGGTCCGGTCCTGACCATCACCGGCTCGGGGGTCTCGGTGACAGTCAAAGGAATCACCATCACCGGCGGCTCATCCTCGGGCAACGGTGGCGGCATCGCCAACCTTCAAAGTTCCTTGACGCTGGACGGCAGCGGCGTGGTCGGCAACTCCGTGGGGAATCGTTACGCCTATGGCGCAGGCGGGGGAATCTACAACACTGGGACAGTGAGGCTGCACGACTGCTCAGTTTCGAATAACAGCGCTCAGGACGAAGGCGGGGGGATCGACAACGAGGGCGGAACGGTGAGCATCACGAATTGCTGGGTCGAGGATGGTGCCGCCGTTGGCGGTGGGATCTATTCCTCGGGCGGAACGGTGACGCTGCACAAGAGCTTTCTCGAAGACAACGATGCCAGTACCGGCACCCCGCTCGGTGTCGTGAATGGTGATGGTGGCGGCATCTATCTCTCTGGCGGCACGATCACACTGGTTCACACCATTCTCTCTTCCAACAGTGCCGGGGAGGGTGGCGGGATCTTCGTTGCCAGTGGGATGGCAGTCGTTCTCCACAGCCCAGTCTCCTTCAACATTGCATCTGGTCTCTTGCACAACACCGCCGCTGGTACCTACGTGAAGGACGGAGGCATGGGCGGCGGGATCTTGGTGTCCTCGGGGATGCTCCGGATCAGCAACAGCTCGGTCACGGACAACACCGCTACGTTCCCAAGCGAGTATTGCCCTCCCTGCACTCTCGGCGTCTCCCCCGCTGGTGGCGGCATCGACAACACAGGGACGATGTCCCTTCAGAACAGCCCGGTCACGGGCAACAGCGCTAGCCCGGACGGCACCGGTGGAGGCATCTACAACACCGGTGTGTTGACGCTCAAGGAGAGTCCGGTCACGAGCAACAGCCCCGACAA
This sequence comes from uncultured Acidimicrobiales bacterium, assembly GCA_963710495.1. Lineage (GTDB taxonomy): Bacteria > Actinomycetota > Acidimicrobiia > Acidimicrobiales > RAAP-2 > Bog-756. Next base: position 366,521 of record CAVQAI010000007.1, on the reverse strand, counting down.
CTGCGCCCCCAGCGCCTGCCCCCCATGATTCGGAATCCCGGGTGCGTCGGCGTAGGTTCGAAACGTGGCTGATGCTGCGGCGAGGCCCGGATCGGAAGACCCATGCCCAGGGGGGCTGGCGTGGCCAGCCGCATCGTCATCGGCGATAGGCGCTGTGGGGAATCCATGACCTACTGGGAAGACGCTCGCACCATCGTCGACATCACATGTCGATGATCCGGAGTTCGGCTATCGAAACCCGGCGATGAGCCGCCGCTGATCGTGACGCCTTTGATCCTTGCTGACACCCCTGAACCAGTGATGGTCACGACCGGACCGCCGCCGGTTATAACGGTCTGAGTCCCCCCAGCCCCTCGCAGGGTGAGGTCCCTGTCGATGGTCAGGGGACCGCTGTAGGTGCCGGCAGCGACGAGGATGGTGTCACCGCTAGCCGCGGCACTGATCGCCTGGATCGTCGTGTACGTGCAGGTCGGACACACCTTGAGCTTGGTGGCCGCTCCAGCCTGGTCCGATAGAACGAAGACCAGGGCAAAGGCTGCTAGAGGGACCATCACGATGAGTCGTACAAGACGTATGACGCACCTCGCACTCCGTCTCCAACCCGGACCAGATAATTGTGCGCTACAACCGTCCCGACGTCCAGGGGCGATCTGGGCGACCACTTCTGTCCAGATGTGAGCCAACTGGGGATGGACCCTTCTCGGCCGAGGTTGTAGGCGCAGATGCCAAGGTCTTTGTCGCTATCGGTGCCTCGCTATCAAGATGCGTTGCTACTTCCGTAGCTACCTGTTCCCGTCGCTGCCTGCTGAACGCTGAGCGACCTAGGAGGCACACGGAAAGGATGGCGGGCTTCCGGGTGAGGACCTTGGTTCAACACCGCTGTCCCGCCGCTGGTCCCGGCTCTTGAGTCTCCGCACGAGGAGCCAACCAGTGCGTGGCCCACGGTTAACCTGAGGTAGCGCTATCTGCTGCTGCTGCGGCTAAGTCGAAGCACCAGTCAGCTTCAGTGCCGCCGTCATGAGATTGTTCAGGTCGACCAGGTCACCCTGGTCCGTTCGTGACTGGGTCTGAATCGCTGAGGCCGTCGTTGGATCGGTGCCTACAAGGGTGACTCACCCGGCTCCTGGTGGCCAGGACCGAGCCCGGGGGCCATGGGGCTTCAGCCGGAGCGCCTCTCCCCGGTCGCCGCGGCTGCACATGCGACGCGGGCGCCCGTGGCCCTCCGCCGTCCGGGCATCGACGGCCAAGAGGCGAGAGCGCCTCACCTGGACACCGGTACCATCGTGGGCCATGGCCCGGGCCTACGACGTCCTCGAAGTCGAGAAGAAATGGCAGCAGCGCTGGGCCGACGAGGGCACCTACGAGGTGGATGCCGACGACCCCCGGCCAGCCTGGTACGTGCTCAGCATGTACCCCTACCCGTCGGGCCCCGCCCACATGGGGCACGTCCGCAACTACACCTTCGGTGACCTGCTGGTCCGCCGCCGGACCATGCTCGGTTATGCCGTCCTGTCGCCCTTCGGCTTCGACTCCTTCGGGCTGCCCGCCGAGAACGCCGCCATCCAGACGGGTATGCATCCCCGGATCTTCACCGAGGCCCGTATCGCCGAGCTCAAGGAGTCGATCACCTCACTCGGCGCCGTCTACGACTGGCGCCGCGAGATCCGCAGCCACGACCCCGACTACATCAAGTGGAACCAGGTCATCTTCGAAGCCTTCCTCGCCGCCGGCATCGCCTACCGGGCCATGGCCCCGGTCAACTGGTGCCCCGGTTGCCAGACAGTGCTGGCCAACGAGCAGGTGCTGGCCGACGGGACCTGCGAGCGTTCGGGTGACGTGGTCGAGAAGCGCGACCTCGAGCAGTGGTTCTTCCGGATCACCGACTATGCCGACGAGCTGCTGGCCGATCTCGACACCCTCGATTGGCCCGAGCGGGTCAAGACCATGCAACGCAACTGGATCGGCCGCTCGGAGGGCGCCGAGTTCGACCTCCCCGTGGAGGGCCGGGACGGGAGCGACGGACGACCCCCGCTCGCCCTTCGGGTGTTCACCACCCGGCCGGACACCTCGTTCGGCATGACCTACGCCGTGCTCGCCCCCGAGCACCCTCTGGTCGACGAGCTCACCATCCCCGAGCGCCGGGTCGCCGTCGAGGAGCTGCGGACCCGGGCCGCGGCCAGCACCGACGTCGAGCGCATGGCCGAGACCGGTCCCGCCAGCCTGGCCAAGCGCGGCGCCTTCACCGGCTCGTCGGTCATCAATCCCTTCACCGGCAAGGCCGTCCCGGTCTACGTGGCCGACTACGTGCTCATGGGTTACGGCACCGGCGCCATCATGGCGGTGCCGGCCGAGGACGCCCGGGACTGGGACTTCGCCCGGGAGTACGGCCTCCCGGTGGTGCGGACCGTCCGCCCGCCGGACGGCTGGGACGACGAAGGTGGCCCGGGCGGGGCCTACACCGGCACGGGCGAGAAGATCAACAGCGACTGGTTGAACGGGCTGGACATCGAGACGGCCAAGGCCAAGGCCATCGAGTGGCTCGAGGGCGAGGGCAAGGGCACCCGGATGGTCAACTACCGCCTGCGTGACTGGCTCGTCTCGCGCCAGCGGTTTTGGGGCTGTCCGATCCCGGTCGTCTACTGCCCCGACCACGGAGCCGTGCCGGTGCCGGCCGACGAGCTCCCCGTGCTCGCCCCCGACGACGTCGAATTCACCCCCACGGGCCAGTCACCGCTCGCCACCCACGCCGGGTTCCTCCACACCACGTGCCCGATCTGCGGCGGCCCGGCCACCCGGGAGACCGACACCATGGACACTTTCGTCGACTCCTCGTGGTACTTCCTCCGCTTCACCGATCCGTGGACCCCGGGGGTGCCGTTCGACCCGGAGGTGGCCGGTCATTGGATGCCGGTCGACCAGTACATCGGCGGGATCGAGCACGCCATCCTCCACCTGCTGTACGCCCGCTTCTTCACCAAGGCGCTGGCCGACCTCGGCTATGCCCCGGCCGGTCTGCGGGAGCCGTTCGCCCGCTACTACGCCCAGGGCATGATCCGCATGGACGGGACCAAGATGTCCAAGTCCAAGGGCAACCTGGTGGCGCCGTCGAGCTACCTCTCGACCGTCGGGGCCGACGCCCTGCGCCTCTTCCACCTCTTTGTCGGCCCACCGGCCGACGACATGGACTGGACCGACCAGACCGACAGCGTGATCGACGGGTGCGCCCGATTTCTCGACCGCGTCTGGCGCCTGGCCGAGGCGCCCGACGAACCGACCTCCGCCCCCCGTCCGACGGGGGAGGGCGACCTCGAGATCCGCCGGGCCACCCACCGCCTCATCGAACGGGTCGACCGCGACTTCGAGCGCTGGTCCTACAACACGGCCGTGGCCCGCTGCATGGAGTTCGTCAACCTGGTGCAGCCCTACGTCCGCGGCGGCGGGCACCCCGAAGTGGTCGACGAGGCCGTCGACACCTTGCTGCTCCTCCTGGCGCCGATGATCCCGCACGTCACCGCCGAGGCCTGGGAGCGCCGGCACGGCAGCAACGTGCACCTCCAGGCGTGGCCGGTGGCCGACCCGGAGCTGGCCGCCGAGGAGACCGTGACCATGGTCGTCCAGGTGGACGGCAAGGTGAAGGACCGGATCCAAGTGACCCCGGACGTCTCGGTCGAGGAGGCCGAACGCTTGGCCCGGGCCTCGACGGCCGCCGTCGCCGCGCTCGGCGGCACCGGGCCCAGCCGGGTCATCGTCCGCCCCCCGAAGTTGGTCAACCTGGTTCGTTGAGGCGGCTGGCCGGCGGTCAGCGGCTGGCCTTGAACCCGGCCAGCACTTCGGCCCACCGCTCGGGCTCCATGCGGTAGGGGGCGTAGAAGTTGAAGCGGTCGACGATGCCGCCGAACCGGCGGAGCACCTCCCCGGCGATGTCGTCGAGCTCGCCGACGATGGCGAAGGTGTTGAGCATCTCGTCGTCGATGAGCCCGGCCATCTCGTCCCAGGCGCCACGCTTGGACAGGGTGTTCAGCTCGGTCTGGAGGTCGGCCCAGCCGTGGAGGGCGAGCACCGGGCGGTAGGCCGGGGTGGAGCCGTAGAAGGCGAGTTGGGCCTTGACCGCCCGGGTCGCCTTCTCGAAGCCGGCCTCGTCGGACCCGGTGACCACCATCCCGGGATAGGAGATCTGGACCTCGTCGCGCCGGCGGCGTCCGATGGCCAGCCCGCGCTCGAGGGCGGGCACGCTGACCTCGCGCAGGTAGCGCTCGGTGGTGAACCCGTGGACGAGCAGGCCGTCGGCGACCTCGCCGGCCACCTCGGTCATCCGCTGGCCGACGGCGGCGAGGAAGATGCGGGGGTTGCCGAAGGGGTTCGGGCCCGGGTCGAACATGGGGTTCATCAGGGTGTGCCGGTAGAACTCGCCCCGGAACGCCAGTCGGGCCTCGCCGGCCCAGCTGGCCCAGATGGCCCGGATGGCCAGGATCAGCTCGCGCATCCGAGCCGCCGGGTGCGACCACGGCATGGAGAACCGCTTCTCGATGTGCGGCTTGATCTGGGACCCCAGGCCCAGCAGGAACCGGCCCTCCGACAGGGCCTGGAGGTCGTTGGCCACCGTGGCCAGTGTCATCGGGTTCCGGGCGAAGGCCACGGCAATGCCGGTGCCCAGCTCGATGCGCTGCGTAGCCCGGGCGGCCAGGGCGAGGGGGAGGAAGGGATCGTGGGACGTCTCGGCCGACCAGATCCCGTCGTAACCGACCCGCTCGGCCAGCTGGGCCGACTCGACCACGGCGGTCGGATCGAACCCGATCCCCCCGTCGACGCGCATGGGCCACCGTAGCCCGGCGTGCACGGTCCCGGACCTGTCCCGGGAGGGTCGTTGCGTTGTCGCGCCCGGGCGGCCCACAATTCGGAGATGGCCGAAGACGGGAACGGACCGCGACCGGTTCCATCGCTCCTACCGGTGACGGCCGTCACCGACGAGGATCGCAACCGGTACGGCCTCCTGCTCGACCGGGCGGCCGAGCGCGGTCTGATCAGTCCCTACGACTACGAGGCCCGGCTCCGGGACCTGGCCGAGGCCACCAGCATCGAACAGATGAACCGAATCGTGACCGAGTTGCCCGCCTTCACGCCGACGCCGGCAACCCCCGCCCGGTCGGCCGCCCGCCGGGGGCGGCGCCCCTCCACCCTGAGCGGCGCCGGGGTGCCGACGACCTCCCGGGACCGGTCGAGCCCATGGCTCCTCCTGGTGATCGTGGTGGCCGTCATGATCGTGTCGCTCGTGGTCCTCGTGATCTTCGCCGACCACGCGGTCCGCACCCACAACGGGGGCCTGCCCCCGCCGATGACGACGGCGCGGGCGCTCAGCGCCCTTCGCCTCTGAGGAACTGCTCGAGCTCGGCGGCGATCTCGTCGCCGCTCGGCACGTTGTCGTCGAGCGCCAGCCAGGTGGGCTCCTCCGAGTCGAGGGCGCGTTCCAGCCGCTGGACCATGTCGAGGTGCTCGGGATTGGCGGCGATGAGCTCGTCGACCTGGCGGCGGGAGGCCTCACCCGCTTGGCGCAGCGAGGACGAGTCGAGCACCGCCCCCGACACGGCCGCCAGCCCTTCGACGAGGGCCGCGCTGGCCTCGGGATAAGGCATGGCCGAGACGTAGTGGGGGACCCGGGCCCAGAGGCCGATGACCGGGACGCCGGCATTCCCGAGCGCAACTTCGAGGGCGGCCTGGACGCCGGCCGGCACCTCCAGCGTGCCGCGCACCGTGCCCACCCGGCCGGCCAGGTCCGTCGACTGCGGCGGCACCGTCGAGGCCAGTCGCACCGGCCGGGTATGGGGAGTCGGGGCGGGAAAGGCGCCGAGGCCGACCACGATGCGCACATCGAGGTCCCGGACCAGGCCCACCACCGCCTCGATGAAGGTGGGCCAGCAGAAATCGGGCTCGGGCCCGGTGAGATACAGCATGTCCGACCCCACCCGGTCCTTCCCCGCCAAGATCCGGATGGCCGGCCAGGTGAGCTCGGTGGTCACCCCGTCCTCGAGCCTGGCGATCGGCCGCCGGGCGCGCTGGTCGATGAGGGCCTCGGTGTCGAAGGACGCCACCGGGATGGCCGGCGAGGTGGTCAGCAGCTCGGCCAAGGCGGCGGAGGATCCCATTCCGGCGTCGACCCAGCCTTCCAGGGCGACCACCAGCAGCGGGCGCTCGAGGCGCCCGCCGGCCAGCTCTCCCCACTGGGGATCGATCTCGTAGAGGGACGAGGGATCGCGGTCAATCACAGTGACTCCACTTCGGACAGTGCCCGTTCGCCCAAGCGACCGACGTGGGCGGCGAACTGGTCGACACCGGAGCGGTCGCCGGCCGCGGCCCCGCCGGCGTAGCGCACGTAGACCCCTTGGAGGATACAAGCCAGCTTCCAGAAGCCGAACGCCCGGTAGTAGGGCACGGCCGACACGTCCCGTCCGGAAGCTGCGGCATAACGGGCGACGAGGTCGGCGCGACGGGCGAAGCCCGGCAATGTGGTCGGGGCCACCCCGATGAGCGCCTGGTCGCCGTCCTCGGGCTCGGCCCAGTAGACCGACAGCAGGCCGAGGTCGGCCAGTGGGTCCCCAAGGGTGCAGATCTCCCAGTCGAGGATGGCGACCACATTACCCGTGTCGTCGAGCACGGTGTTGTCGAGCCGGTAGTCGCCGTGCACGACGGTGGCACCCTGTTGCTCGGGGATGCGGCTGGCCAACAGCTCGTGCACCCGATCGATGACGGCCGGCCCCGGCTCACCGGCCACGGTCGACTTGGCGAACTGCTCGTGCCACCGCTTGAGCTGGCGGGCGATGTAGCCGTCCCGCCGGGCGAAGTCCCCGAGCCCGACCGCGTCCACATCGACGGCATGGAGCTGGGCCAGGGTGTCGATGAGGGAGTCCCCGGCCCGGCCCCGGGCCTCCTCGTCGAGCTCCCGGGCGGCGCGCTCGTCGCGGACGATGTGCCCGTCGACGAAGGACATCACATAGAAGGGAGCGCCGTTGACCGTCTCGTCGGCGCACAGCCCGAAGGTCCGGGGGACCGGTACCCCGGTGGGGCCGAGGGCAGTGATCACGGTGTACTCGCGCCTCATGTCGTGGGCGGTGGGCAGCACATGACTCACCGGCGGCCGGCGCAGGGCGAAGGCACGGCCGGCGCGGTCGGTCACCCGATAGGTCAGGTTGGAGCGTCCGCCGGCGATGAGCTCGAAGGTCAGCGGGGGTTTGATCTCGCCGACGTTGGCGATCATCCAAGCGGAGACCGGCTCGTGGTCGATGCCCTCGACCTCGGTGTCCGTGCTCGGCGCCCCGGTTCCCATGCCCTACGACGCTACCCGCCCCACTGCTGCGTCCCTGGGCAGGTCGGGCCCGCCCTCGCAACCTGGAGCGAATGCCGGTCCTGGGGTTGCGTGACGAGGGAGACCCTCCCGGTGTGAGAAGGGAAGCCGTCCCGGTAAGGTCGTGCCGATGGTCGATGTCACCGACGACACCTTCGAAGCAGAAGTGCTCCGGCGCTCGTCCGAGGTGCCGGTGGTGGTCGACCTCTGGGCGCCGTGGTGCGGCCCCTGCAAGACCCTCGGGCCCATCATCGAGCGGGTGGTCGACGCCACCGGCGGGGCGGTCGCCCTGGCCAAGGTCAACATCGACGAGAACCCCGCCGTCGCCGGCAGCTTCCAGGTGCAGTCCATTCCGGCGGTCTTCGCACTGAAGGACGGCAAGGTCGTCGACGCCTTCATCGGCGCCCTTCCCGAGAGTGCCGTCTCCGAGTTCGTGGCCAAGCTCATCCCCGAACCGTCGGAGGCCGACCGGCTGGTGGAGGAGGGGAACCGCACGGGCAGCGAGGCCCCGTTGCTCAAGGCGCTCGAGCTCCAACCCGACCATGTCGGCGCCATCACCGCCCTGGCCCCGCTGATGACGGCACGGGGCGCCACCGACGACGCCCTGTCCCTGCTCGGACGCGTCCCCGACACGCCCGAGATCCGGCGGCTGCAGGCCGAGGCCCGCCTGGCCGCTCAACCGCCCGGCACCGACGGGAGCGACGTGGAGGCGCGTCTCGACGGATTGCTGGAGCGGGTCCGGGACGAGCCGTCGTCCCATCAGGAGTTCCTCGACCTGCTCGAGACCCTGGGCCCCGACGACCCGCGCACCGGCCGCTACCGCAAGGCCCTCGCCGCCCGCCTGTTCTGACCGGCGAGCCGGGGCCGGGTCCGGCGGCGGCGGGCTCGGCCGGTACGGGCTGTCGGGGATAGCGTCACGGCGATGCAGGCGACCGCTCTGGTGCTCGGTGACCGGGTCCTCGACATCACCCATCGGGCCCTGGTCATGGGCATCCTCAACCGGACGCCGGACTCCTTCTACGACGGCGGTGCCACCTACGCCCTCGACGACCTGCTCCGGCGAGCCGACGCGCTCGTCGCCGACGGTGCCGACATCCTCGACGTGGGCGGGGTCAAGGCGGGCCCCGGGCCCGAGGTCGGGGAGGACGAGGAGCTCGAGCGGGTCATCCCCGCCCTGAGCGCCCTGCGGGCCCGGTTCGACGTGCCCCTGTCGGTGGACACCTGGAGGGCGTCGGTCGCCCGCCAGGCCTACGCCGTCGGCGCGGTCGTCGGCAACGACATCAGCGGCTTCGCCGATCCCGACTACCTGCCGGCAGCAGCGGCGGCGGGCGCCACCGTGGTGGCCACCCACATCCGGCTCGGACCCCGAATCCCCGATCCCGACCCGGTCTACGCCGACGTGGTCGAGGACGTCCGTTCCTTCCTCCTCGATCGCGCCTCCCAGGCGTTGGCCGTTGGTCTCGAGCCGCCCCGCGTCGTCCTGGATGCCGGCCTCGATCTGGGCAAGACAGCGGCCCAGTCGCTGACCCTCTTACGGGCCCAGGACCGGCTGGCCTCCCTCGGGTACCCGCTGCTCCTGTCGGCCTCGAACAAGACCTTCCTCGGCCGGGTGCTCGACCTCGACATCGGGGCGCGGGGGGATGCGTCACTGGCGGCCACCGCCCTCGGCGTGTCGCTCGGTTGCCGCATCGTGCGTGTCCACGACGTGGCGGGCAATCGCCGGGCCTGCGACGTCCTGGCCGCGGTCATCGCCGCTCGTCGCTCGACCGACGCGGTGGCCCGATGACCGGGCTGCGGCGGTGAGCACCCCGAAAGCGGCGGTCGAGCCTGGCTCGGGGACCGCACCGGACGGGGACCGCCCCGCCTACCTGGTCAAGGGGAACGACCCGTCGCTGGTGGCCCAAGCCGCCCACGCCTTGACCGAGCGGCTCGTCGGTGGTGGGGATCCCTCGCTGGTGGTCGAGGAGTTCGGCGGGCCCAACCTGGACGCCATCGACGCGGGAGCGGTGATCGATGCCTGCACCACCCCGCCGTTCCTGGTGGAACGACGCGTGGTCGTCCTGCGACAGGCCGGCCAGCTCACCGCGGCCGATGCGAAGCGACTGGTGGACTACCTGAAGGATCCCCTTCCCACCACCGTCCTGGTGCTGGTGGCCGGGGGCGGCACCATTCCCCAGGGGCTGGTCCGGGCCGTGGGGCCGGGCGGCACCGTGGACACCTCGGTGGGGACGGGTCGGGCGCGGTCCCAATGGCTGGCCGACCAGTTGCGGTCCGGCCCGGTCCGGCTCGAGGGCCCGGCCGCCACCCACCTGGGAGAGCACCTCGGGGAGGACGTCGGCCGCCTCGAGGGCCTGCTCGACACGTTGGCCGCCGCTTACGGGCCGGGGGCCACGGTCTCGCTCGACGACCTCGAACCGTTCCTCGGGGCGGCCGGGGCACTGGCCCCGTGGGATCTCACCGACGCCATCGATGGCGGCGACACGGCCAAGGCCCTCGACGCCCTGGCCCGGATGTTCCTCTCCGGCGAGTCGCATCCCTTGGTGGTGCTGGCCATCCTCCACCGCCACTACCGGCAGATGCTCCGGTTGGACGGTGCCGGTGTGACCACGCCCGAGGAGGCCGCCGGCCTGCTCGGCCTGCGCAGTCCTTTCCCGGCCAAGAAGGCCCTGTCCCAGTCCCGCCGGCTGGGATCGGCCCGGATCGCCCGGGCCATCCGCCTTCTGGCCCAGGCCGACCTCGACTTGCGGGGCGTGACTGCGTTGGCCGGCGAAACGGTCCTCGAGGTCCTGGTGGCCCGGCTCAGCCAACTCTCCCGCCAGCGCCGACAGTGAGCGGCCGCCCCGGTCTGGCCGACGGCCTCGGAGTGGGTCGCCGGGGGATCGGCCTCAGGCGCTCACCCCGTCGAGGGCCTCCTCGCCGTCGTCGGCCACGTTCTCGGTCCAGTTGAAGCCGTCCCAGTAGCGGAACTGGTGCCGGCCGGTCGGGTCGACCTTCCACCCCGAGGGGACGGTCGGAGCCGCATGGAAGAGGGGAGCCACCGCCTCGGGCTCGGCCACCTTCGCCTGTACCGGCTCGGGTTCGACCTCGGGTGTCGGCTCGGGAACGAGCTCGACGACCGGGGCCGGCTCCGGCTGGACCTCGACCACCCGCGCCCGCTCCGGCTCCGGCGCCAGCTCGACCACCCGCGCCCGCTCCGGCTCCGGCGCCAGCTCGACCACCCGCGCCCGCTCCGGCTCCGGTTGGAGCTCGGCTGCCGCCACCTGCGCCTGTTCCGGCTCCGGCTCCGACTGGGTGACGACCTCCTCCGGGGCTGTCTCGGGCTGGTCCTCCGTCAGGCTGGTGCGTTGCCGGGGCCGGTAGGCCCGGGCCAGCGCCAGCGGGTGGCGGATGTTCCGGTTGGAGGCGCCGGTGCTGAAGAAGGTGCTGCTGATCTCGAACCGCTCGGGCTCCTCGGAGGGGGAGGGCGACTCCGCCCCCGAGCCGTAGCCGGGGTCGGCCATCTCCCGGAAATCGGTGAACGGATCGGTGCCGGCGGTGACGGTTGCCGTGGCCGGCTCGGCCGGTCCGGTCTGGGACGGGGCCGGGGTGTCCTCCACCGGCGTGTCCTTGGCCGGCGTGTCCTCGTCCGGCCCGGCGGTGGGGCCGTTGGTGACTTCGGTGACCACTTTGGGCCGGGCCCGGAAGGCGTACATGGCCAGCCCGATGACCGGGAGGATCAGGTCGAGGATGAGGTAGGCGACCTTGGGCTCGCCGGCCTGCTTCCAGGCCCATCCGGGTTGGCGGAGGATGTCGACGGCGCCGAGGAGCATGGAGGCGGCGACAACGACGGCCACCAGCTCCAGGGGAAGGCCGCTGATCTGTCCAGGCATGGCATCACGCTCCCGATGACGTGGGTCAGGGAGGTATCGGTGGCCGGGTACCACTTCTTTAGGGGCAGGCGGGGCGGGTCGGGGTCAGCGGAAGTCCCGGGAGGCGGGCACGGGACCGAGCTCGAGGGGGTCGAATCGCTCCGCCACCAGGGTCATCGACCCTTCCGAGCGCTCGATCTGCCCGCGTACCAGCAGGGCCGGGCAGGTCCTCGCCACCGGCTTCCAGCGAAGCCACGCGCCCCGGGAGCAGACGACGTTGACCATGCCGGTCTCGTCCTCCAGGTTCAAGAAGACCGCGCCGCCAGCGCTCTCGGGCTGTTGGCGGTGGGTCACCACGCCCCCGACGGTGATCCGCTGGCCGGCCGGTCTCGAGGCCAGGGCGGCGGCGGGGAGCACCCCCTGCCGGTCCAGCCCGGCGCGGGCCAGTTGCATGGCGGTGGTGTCGGGCGCCATGCCGAGAGCCCACAGGTCGTCGGCCACCTCCTCCCATCGGGTGGGGTGGGGGAGGGACGGCGGGTCCGAGCCGGTGACCACCCCGGGGAGCCGGTCCGGGGTGGCCTGGGAGGCCGCCCCCGCCACCCAGACCAGGGACCGCCGCCCCCCGCTCCCCGTCCCGCGCCGAGCGCCGCCCGGGGCCAGGCTGTCGAGTGCTCCGGCCGTGGCCAGCCCCTCCAGCTGGGTGCGGGTGACGCCGGCCCGGCGGACCAGGTCCTCCATGTCCGACCAGGGACCACCCTCCGCGATCCGCTTGGCCGTCTCCTCCCCGATGCCCCGGACCGAGGACAGCCCGATCCGTATGGCCGGCTGTGCGGCACCGTCCTGGTCGGTGCCCCCCGGCGTCATCGGCTCGAGCCAGGCGTCGGCCTCACCGGCATTCACGTCGGGGCGGCGGACGGTCACCCCGTGGCGCTTGGCGTCGGCCACCAGGCTGTCGGGCGACCAGAACCCCATGGGCTGGGCGTTCAGCAGGCCGGCGGTGAAGGCAGCCGGATAGTGCACCTTGCACCAGGCGGTGGAGTAGACGAGATGGGCGAAGGCCACCGAGTGGCTCTCGGGGAACCCGAAATTGGCGAAGGCGGCCAGTGCCGCGTAGACCTGCTCGGCCACCTCGGTCGAAACCTGCCGGGCGGCCATCCCGGCGAACAGCCGGTCGCGTAGGCGGGCCATCCGTTGCCCCGAGCGCTTGGCGCTCATGGCCTGGCGCAGCTCGTCCGCCTCGGTCGGGGTGAACCCGGCCACATCGATGGCGATCTGCATCAGCTGCTCCTGGAAGAGCGGCACGCCGAGCGTCCGCTCCAGGGCCGGTTGCAGCCGCGGGTGCAGGTAGGTGACCGGCTCGGTCCCGTTGCGTCGGCGGATGTAGGGATGGACGGCGTGGCCCTGGATCGGCCCGGGACGGATGAGGGCGACTTCGATGGCCAGGTCGTAGAAGCACCGGGGCCGGACCCGGGGCAGGGTGTTCATCTGGGCGCGCGACTCGACCTGGAACACCCCGACGGTGTCGGCCCGGCACAGCAGGTCGTAGACCTCGGGCTCCTGTTCGAGCCGGGCCAGGTCGATGGTGATGTGGTGGAACTTGGCCACCAGGTCGACCATGTGGTGGAGCGCGGTCAGCATGCCCAGACCCAGCAGGTCGAACTTGACCAGCCCGGCGGCCGCGCAGTCGTCCTTGTCCCACTGGAGCACGCTGCGACCGGGCATCCGCCCCCACTCCACCGGGCAGACCTCGACCACCGGCCGGTCGCAGATGACCATGCCCCCCGAATGGATGCCGAGGTGTCGGGGGAAGTCGGCCAGCTCGGTGGCCAGGTCGCGTACCAGGGGCGGGAGGTCCTCCCGCCGGGCGAGAGGCTCGCCCCGGTCGACCGACTTCGACCAGAGGTCCACCTCGTCGATGGGATGGCCGAGCGCCTTGCCCATGTCGCGGAGAGCCGAGCGCGACCGGTAGGTGATCACGTTGGCCACTTGGGCCGCGTGCAGCCGGCCATAGCGCTCGTAGACGTACTGGATGACTTCTTCACGCCGGCCTGACTCGATGTCGACGTCGATGTCCGGTGGTCCGTCCCGGGCCGGGGAGAGAAAGCGTTCGAACAGCAGCCCGAGCGAGACGGCGTCGACGTTGGTGATGCCGAGGGCGTAGCAGACCGCCGAGGTGGCGGCCGACCCCCGTCCTTGGCAGAAGATGTCGTTGCGCCGGCAGAAGGACACGATGTCCCACACGGTGAGGAAGTAGCCCGGGAACCCGAGGGCACCGATGATGTCGAGCTCGCGCTCCAGCTGCTCCCAGGCCCCCGGCACCCGTTCCGTCTCCCGTGGCCCGTAGCGGTCGGTGGCGCCGCGGCGGACCAGCTCGACCAGCCAGGTCTGTTCGGTATGGCCGTCGGGAACCGGGAAGTCGGGGAGCCGGGGTGCCACCAGGCGGAGGTCGAACGTGCACATGGCGGCCACTTCGGCGGCCTGCTCCACCACCCCGGGCCACCGCGCGAACCGGCGGAGCTGCTCGGCCTCGCCACGGAGGCAGGCGGTGGCCGACGGGGGGAGCCATCCTTCGAGGTCGGTGAGGGCCCGTCGGGCCCGCACCGCGGCCAAGGCGGTGGCCAGGGGGAACCGGGTCGGGGTGGCGTAGTGCACGTTGTTGGTGGCCACCGGGGCCACGCCGCGTTCCACCGCCACCACGGCCAGGGTGTCGTTGCGGGTGGTGTCGATGGGATTGCCGTGATCCCAGAGCTCGACGGCCAGATGGTCGCGGCCGAATCGCTCGATCAGCTGGTCGAGGGCGCGGCGGGCGGCGGCGGGCCCCCCGACGGTGAGGCTGGTGGCCAGAGGCCCCTTGCGGCACCCGGTGAGGATGTGCCAATGGCCGTCGTGGTGCTCGGACAGCGCGTCGAGGGTGATGATCGGCTTCCCCTTCTCGCCACCCACCAGGTGTGCCTCGGCGATGACCCGGCTGAGGCGGGCATAGCCCTCGGGGTCCCGGGCCAGCACCACGAGGTGGGTGCCTTCGGGGTCGGGTACGCCGGTCCGGACACGGGCGTCACCGGTCCCGGTGACGGTGAGCTCGGCCCCGAACACGGTGGACAGGCCGAAGGCCCGGGCTGCCTCGGCGAAGCGGACCACGCCGTAGAGGCCGTTGTGGTCGGTCAGGGCGATGCCCGACAGGCCGAGCCGGGTCGCCTCGGCGGCCAGCTCTTCGGGATGGCTGGCACCGTCGAGGAAGGAGAAATTGGAATGTGCGTGCAGTTCGGCGTAGGCCATGTCGTACAGCGGTCATTCGTAGGTGGCTTCGACCCACCACCGGCCCCGTTCGGCCACCAGCAGATGGGCTTCGTCGCCGATCACGGCCTGCAGGCGCGCCCGCCGCCGGCGGGACCTCGACCACCACCGTTCGTCGGACGGCCACGGGCCGGCCCAGGCGGTCACTGCCGACCAGGGGCGCCCCTCCACCGACAGCCGGCCGGGTGGCGCGGTGAGTAGGCCGCGCCCCGAGACCGCCACCGGATCCCCCCCGGCGTCGACCAGCTCGGCGAGGAGGGGAGCGGGGTGCACGACCGCCGGGGCGGGGGCGGGGATCTGCCCCGGCCAGGGAGCGCCGAGGGTGGCGTCCCCCGGTCCCTCCCGGTCGTTCCAGGTGACGAACCGGGCCCGCTGGGCGGGCCCGCGTCCCCCCTGGAGTCGCGGGGTCACCACGCCGTCCGGTCCGAGGAGGTCCTGCACGGCGGTGAGCGCCCGCCCGGCCCGGGCATCGGCGTCGCTCACTCCACCCCAGAACCCCGGCTCGCCCACCGCCTCCCGGTCGTGGGAACCGCGCCGCGCGCCGGCCCGCTGCTCGTCGACGCGTCGGGTCGCGACCGGCTGGCGCAACTCCTCGAGTTCACCACTCCGTCCTCCGGCCACCCGGTGACAGGCGACCCCGTCGGCGCCGAACCGGCCGAGGACGTGGGACTCGGGGAGGGCGGCGTAGTCGCCGAGGGTGCGGAGGCCCAGCCGGTACAACAGCTCGGCCAGATCGGGACGGCCGAGGATGCCCACCGGGAACGGCGCCAGGAAGTCGGGGGTACCTCCCGGCGGGACCACCAGATGGTTCCGGGCGGCGAGCACGGCGGCGAACAACCCGTCGGCCACCCCCACCCCGACGGCGGTGACGGCCGAGGTGGCGTCGGTCACCAAGCGGACCAAGGAGCTCTCCCCCCCGAAGTAACGGGCCGGGCCGCGGGCCGGCAGGGAGCAGATGCCCGACCGCACGGTGGTGACCCACGGGCAGTAGGCCTCCATCGCCTCGATCACCTCGACGAACGAGCGGAGGGTGGCCCCGTCCTCGTCCTCCTCGAGGAGGTCGGGACAGTGCACGACGAGGAGGCGGTCCATGCCACCGGCACCCGGGCCACCGGTCATACGGTGATCCCCGCGCCGTCCGGTGACACTGCGCCGTCCGGTGACACTGCGCCGTCCGGTGACACCGCGCCGTCCGGTGACACCGCCCCGTCCGGTGCGCTGTCGGCGGCCATGCCCAGCACGGCTCCGGTGGCCGAGGGCATCCACAGTCGGCCGCGACGCGGCCGGGCCGCCGCCCGCCGTCCCGTAGCCGTGACCGACACCTGGCGCCGCCGGAGGTAACCGTCCCCGGTACCGGCACCGTCCCAGCGCAGGCCGTCGATGCGCAGGTGGATGTCGGGGGGCTCCGGCCATCCCGACCCTCCCGCCATCACCACCAGCACGGACCGGCGTTCCCGGACCCTCGCCACCACCCTGGCGGCCATGGACGGACGGGGTCGGAACGGGGGGCGGAGCACCAGGAGGTCGACGCCGCCGACCAACGCGGCAACGACCTCGGGCCAGGCCGCGCCAGGTCGGGGAACCACGGCCAGCCGGGTCAGGTCGACCCCGATGTCCTGGGCGGCCACGGCACCGAGGCCGGTCACCCCGACCAGCGCGCACCACGAGCCGGCTCCCGACGCCGCGGCCACCAGCGCCAGTGCCAGGGACATGCTTCCCCTGGCCGTCCCGTCCCGGCCGCTGAGCGCGATGGTGCTTCCTCGCCGCAGGCTGCCGTCGGGGAACAGGTCGACGAGCGGCGGGAGTACCGGGAGGAGGCGGGCCTGGCTGGAGGAGACCGGTCGGGTGCGCTCGGCCAGCAGGGCCAGAGGCTCTCTGCTCCACCTCCGGGCCGGCCCCGGCCCCCGGCGTGGGTCGACCGGGTGGTTCGTCGAGTCTACGAACATATGTTCGTAGACTATCCCTGTCGATCCGGTCGCGCCCCGGGCGATCGGGCGGGCGCCTGTCACCCGGCCGGGCCCCGCTGCTCGCTACGATGATGAGCACCAGAGAGAGGAGGTGGTCCAACTGAGCAGTCAACCTTTTGGGACCCTGGAGGTGGCTGGCCGCTAAGGCGGCTCGCTGTACCACCTGGCGAATCCCAGCCAGACACCCACCGGGCGACCCAGCCGGACACGGTCCCATCCGGCGCGGCACGGAGACCCGGTGCCTTTAACAGCAAATGTGTACCTGCAGGGCGCTCTTTCCGGGCGCCCTGCAGCGCGTTTCAGGGCCGCATGCTTCAGGGCCGCAGGGTGGTTTCGTCGATGTCGAGCGCGGCCCGAACTCCCTCCGCCACCCGGGCCGTGATCTTCTTCCGGGCCAACCACCCGTCGAGCTCTTCCCGTTCGGCCGTGATGATCAGCTTCCGGAGCTCGACCTCGGCCTCGAACCGCCCGTCGGCGCCGCCCATCGCGCCCCCTGCCTCGTCCCCGCCGTCACCGTCGGCGCGTCCCGAGGTCATCGTCTCGAGCCGGCGGTCGATCCGCGTCAACTGCAACTCGTAGCCGCTGCGGATGCGATCGGTCACATCTTCGGGGAACCGCTCACTGGCGTTCAGGTCCTCGAGCCGGGACAGGGCCAGCACCGTCAACCGGCGCCGTGCTTCGGCCACCAGGACCGAGTCCTGCTCGTCGCGCGTGACCAGGCCGAGTCGGCGGATGAGGGGTGGGAGGGTGAGACCCTGGCCGACCAACGTCGCCACGATGACCCCGAAGGTGAGGAACACCACCAGGTCCCGTTGGGGGAAGTTCTGGGGCAGGGCGAGCGACGCGGCGAGGCTCACCGCGCCGCGCATGCCCGCCCACCCGACGACCGTCGTCTCCCGCCAGGAGCGTCCCGACTGTGTATCGGCGCCGAACAGGCGCTGGCCGCCGGGTAGCGCGGTGACGCCGAACATCCATCCCATCCGCACCACGATGACGGTGCCCACCACGGCCACCCCCTCGAGGGCGAGCGAGCCCGAGTCCCGGTTGACGAGACTGTCGAGGATGGGACGGAGCTCCAAGCCGACCAGGAGGAAGGACAACCCGGTGAGGAGGAACACGATGAGGTCCCAGATGGCGTGTTGTTGCAGCCGGGCCGCGGCCGTGAGGGTCCCCGAGCCGTAACGGCCGAAGTAGAGGCCGGTGGCCACCACGGCCAGCACTCCCGAGGCCCCGAGCTTGTCGGCGGGCAGGTACGCGGCGAAGGGGAGGATGAGCAACATGGTGTTCTCGATCACCGGTGTCTCGGTGAGCCGGAGCATCCGGACCCCGGCCCACCCGACCGCGGTCCCGATGGCCAGCCCCACGGTCACGGCGAGCACGAACTTCCCGAACACGTCGGCCAGGGTGAACGACGTGGCGACGGCGGCGACGGCCAACTGGTAGGCGGTCAGTGCGGTGGCGTCGTTCATCAGACCCTCGCCACCGAGGATGGTCACCAGCCGGCGGGGGAGCCCGAGCTTCCCGGCGATCTGGGTGGCCGAGACGGAATCGGGCGGGGACACGATGGCACCGAGGGTGAAGGCGACGGCCCAGCTCACACCGCTCACCACCGCGTGGATGACGACGGCCACGGCCACCATGGTGGCGAGCACCAAGCCGACGGCCAGCAACAGGATGGGCCACCGGTGGGTCCGCAGCTCGCGGACGGAGGTGTCCAGCGATGCGTCGTAGATGAGGGGCGGGAGGAAGACGAGGAGCACCAGATCGGGTTGGAGCTGGACCCGGTGTTGGGTGGGGATGAGCGCCACGCCGATGCCGGCCAGGACCAGCAGGATCGGATAGGGGACTCGGAGCCGGTCGGCGACAGTGGCGATGACCACGATGCCGATGAGGAGGCCGATGCCGTCCGCGATGCTGATCATGGGCGCCCTCCGGAGGCGGGGAGGGCCGGCATCCGGGACAACCTACTCAGCCAGGGACCGGGTGATCGGTTCCGGCCGGTTGGTCAGCCGGGCGCGTGGCAGACGGCCTCCACGTTGTGGCCGTCGGGATCGCGGACGAAGGCACCGAAGTAGTTGGCGTGGTACTCGGGCCAGACCCGCGGCTCGTGCAGCACCTCGGCGCCGGCGGCCACGGCTGCGTGGAAGAAGGCGATGACTGCGTCGCGATCGGGGGCGGCGAAGGCGATGTGCGACTCGCGAAACCCGGCACCGGTGGTGCTCGGCCCGATCCAGAACACCGGCATCGGCGGGGTGCCGTAGCCGATCACGTCATCGAACTCCATGATCCGCGTGCCACCCAGCGGGGCGAGCACGGCATCGTAGAAGGAGGAGCTGGCGGCCATGTCCGCGCACTGGATGGCGAGGTGATCGATCACCACCCCATCTTGGCATCGCAGCCGTTTGCGCGCCTCAGAGCATGGTGGCGAACCGCTTGGCGAACGTGTGGACGTCGCCGGGCCACCGAGCCGAGAGGTAGTTCCCGTCGCTGACGACGAAGGCCGGGCGTTCGTCGTCGATCGTGTCCCGGGCCCGACCGCTCTGCTTGAGGCCGGCATCGGGGTCATGTCGGTCCACATCGCAGAAGTCCTCGGGCCGAGCCAGCGCCCGGGTGACCTCCTGCTGCACCGACAGGTACCCGGCCGGCTGGCCGGCCAGCTCGCGGTAGGTGCGGTAGTAGTGGGGGTCCCAGAACCGGGTGACCCGGGCCACGCTCGAGGCACGGCGTTCGAGCGACCAGGTGAGCGCGGTCGTCCGGCGACCGTGGAGCACCGACCGGCCATGGTCCGGGTCGACGCTGCGGGCGGCCAACAGCACGCCGTGGCACACCGCGGCCGTCGGCATCCGACGGCGGAAGGCGTCCGCCACCATGGTCTGGAGGACGGGGCTCTCGAGGTAGGCCTGCATGCCACGGGCTCGGTGGCCGCCGGGCAGGAGGATGGCGTCGACCGCGTCCAGGTCGACCGCGTCCCAAGGCGTGGGTCGGACGAACTCGCCGGCCCGGATCAGGTCGCCGTAGGCGCCGACGGCGTCGGGTCGGGCCCGGAGGGCCCGTCCCACGACCACCAGGCGGGAGAGGCCGGGCGCGAATCCCCACGGATCGAGGCCCCGACCGGTGACCATCAGGTCGTCGCCCCGGCTCGGACGACCGGTCGGGGTGGCGAACCGCACCCGATGGCCCGATTGCCCGAGGACCTTCCAGCTCACCGCCACCTCGGTCGGGTCGAAGTCGCAGGCCGGGAGGGGCACCAGCACGCTCGCCACGGGCCTAGCCGATGAGCTCTTCGGCGAGGAGGTCCATGAGGAGGGTGTCGTGCCACGAGCCGTCGATGCCCCGTTCGCTTCGTCTCCGGATGCCGACCGGCCGGAAGCCGACCTTGGCGTAGCAGCCGATGGCCGGCTGGTTGTCGGCCGCCGGGTCGATCTCGATGCGGTGGTGGCCGTGGTCGGTGATCAGGTGCCGGGCGAGGGTGCGCACGGCGTCGGTACCCACCCCGACGCCGTGGACGGCCGGGTCCACATAGATGTCGATCATGGCATGGCGGTAGTCGGGCTCCTCCTCGGCCGACCACTGGACCCAGCCGACCACGCCGCCCTCGAGCTCGATCACGTAGGGGGTGACGCCCGCCTCGGCCAGGTCTTCCTCGACCGAGGCGATCATGTCCGGGCCACCGCGCCATCGGGCCAGGACCTCGGGGGTCCGCCGGATGCCGGCCAGGGTGGGAATGTCGTCCGTCCGTGGTGGCCGCAGTCGCACCAGTGCCCCGTCCAACGCGGTCATCGTGGTCAGGCTAGGCCGAGGGCCGGTCGGCGCTACGCCTTACTCCACCTCGGCCTTGATGCGGTCGAGCGTGGTCTGCATGCCCTGGCGGTTGGTCCGTCCCCGGGCCCAGCCGAACAGCGTCCAGTACAGGCGGAGGGGGACCGTGTCGGCCAGCTGGAACGACTCGGTCACGTCGGTCCCCTCACCGGACGGTTCGAGCTTGTAGCCCCACACGTTGAGCGGCTTGTCGGGCGAGCCGACGCCGAAGGAGAACTCACGCCCGGGATCGCAGGCGATGACGGTGCACGTGGTCCAGTAGATCGGCCCCTTGCGGTTCCGCTTCACATGGCCCCGGAAGCGGGCTCCTGCCGCCGGTCCGGTGACGCCGTCGAGCCATTCGGCCTCGAAGGTCTCCGGACTGTACCGGCCGATGCGGGTGACGTCGCTGACCAGGTCCCAGACCTTGTCGGGGGGCGCAGCCATGTGGACGGTGACCGAGTCGTGCACAGCGCAACTGTAGTGACCCCTCGGGCGCCGCCGCCGGGGACTTGCGCATCGACGCCCCGGTGGGCGCCGATCATCGGACCGGGTGGCGGCGAGCCGGAGGACCGGGGCTGCCGGGCATCCGCCTGCCCGCCCGTGCGATGCTCGGTGCCGATGGCCACCGATCCGGGACCGACCCCGAGCGACCGGGCCCTCCACCCTCTGCCGGCGCAGGAACCGAGCGTGCCGTGGCCCGCCGAGGCCTGGTCGCCCGGGGAGCTCCCGGCCGGCGTCGACCTGGCACCGCTGGTGGACGACGCCTTCGACCCGGACGGGCCGCTGCACCAGACCTACGCCGTGGTCGTCGTCCACCGCGGCCGGCTGGTGTTCGAGCGCTACGACGGCCTGGTCCCCCAATGGGACCAGCCCGGCAAGCCGGTCGGCGCACGGACCTCGCTGCTGGCGTGGTCGATGGCCAAGTCCATGCTCCACGCCGTGGTCGGCATGCTGGTGGACGAGGGCCGGCTCGTGCTCGGTGAACCGGCCCCCGTGCCGGGGTGGCAGGGCCCCGGTGACCCGCGCCGCCGGATCACCCTGGAGCACCTGCTCGAGATGCGCGACGGCCTGCGGTTCGCCGAGGAGTACGTCGACGCCGAGGCGTCCGATGTGCTCCAGATGCTCTTCGGCTCGGGCCAGGCCGACATGGCCGCCTTCGCCGCCGACCGTCCGTTGGCGGCCACGCCGGGCACCCGGTTCAACTACTCCAGCGGGACGAGCCTGGTCATCTCGGGGACGGTGGCCCGGCTGGTCGGCCCCGGCGAGGGCTACCGGGCCTTCCTGGCCGACCGGCTGTTCGGCCCGCTCGGGATGCGCACGGCCACCGCCACCTTCGACGACGCCGGGACGTGGGTGGCCTCGTCCTACGTCCATGCCACGGCGCGCGACTTCGCCCGCTTCGGCCTCCTCTACCTGCGGGACGGGGTCTGGGCCGGCCGCCGCCTGCTGCCCGAGGGCTGGGTCGACCACGGGCGCCGCCCCCGGTCGGTCGACCCCGACGACGGCCAGTTGTTCGGCGCCCACTGGTGGACGGCCGACGACCACCTCGGCACCTTCTGGGCGGCCGGACACGAGGGGCAGTCCATCGACATCTGCCCCGCCCTCGACCTGGTGGTGGTACGCCTGGGCCGCACCGACAGCGAATTCGCCGAGCCGCTCAGGCACTGGCGCGCCGCCCTGTTGGATCGGTTCGCGGCGGTACCGGGTTGACGGCTCAGGACCGCCGCGCCCGCACCGTCAGGGCTCGACACCCTCCCACAGCCCGACGGGGGCCTGTCCGAGCGGGTAGTGACCGGGCTGACGCTGGCCCGACGTCGCCTTCTCGAGGCGCTGCTGCATGCCCTCGGTCAGGACCCCGGCCTTGATCATCTCCATGAAGGTGGCGGTGGCGTTGCCCACGTCGAAGAAGTCGCGCTGCCAGCTCCACTTGAAGTCGCCGCCGTAGCGGAACCAGCTCCCGCCCAACCCGGCGATCTCATAGGGCGTGCCGTCCGGGCGGGTGGCGTCGGCGATCTGCTTCCACAACCCGAGGATCTCCCCGTGGACGTCGTCGATGAGCACCCGCTGGTAGGGATAGGTCCATCCGCCGAGGCCCACCATTTCGGAACCGAGGGCGAACTCCCGGATCTCTTCCCGACCGACGGCCATGAACTCGTCGTTCGGGCCGACGTTCCATCCGTAGGTGGCGTCCTCGGTGAACATGTCCGCCATCGGTCGCCAGTCCAGGTGCTCCTCGCAGCGCCGGTTGAGGTCCAACCAGCGCTGCATCATCGATTCGAGCTCCTGGCGGGGGTACGGGGGCATGGGCTTACTCCTTGTCGATGATCTGGATGGCGGAGGTGGGACAGAACCGGGCGGCGGCCTCGACCATGCCTCGCAACGCCGGGTCGGGCCGGTGGTCGAGCACGGTCACCTGGAGGTTCTTGCCCAACTCGAAGACGGCCGGGGCCTCGGACTCGCACACCCCGTGCCCCTGGCACAGGTCGAGGTCCACGCTGACCTGCATCAGCCGGCCGGCCGGCCCCGGCGGCGATAGCGGACCGCGCACGGCTGCTGCAGCTGGACGACCATCTTCGAGTGGTCGTTGCGATAGCTGTCGGAGGGTTGGGCCAGCTCGAAGTCCCAGCCCACCAGGAGCACGGAGAAGATGGCCTTGAGCTGCATCATGGCGAAGGCCGCGCCCACGCACCGATGGCGACCGGCCCCGAAGGGGATCCAGGTCCACGGGTTGGTGCGGTCCTCTTCCCGTGGCTCGAGATAGCGCCCGGGCACGAACGAGTCGGCATCGGGGAAGTCCTCGGGGATCCGGTTGGAGACCGAGGGGCTGGCTCCGACCATCTGACCGGCCCGGACGGTGAACCCGCCGACCTCCAGGTCTTCCTTGGCCACCCGGAGGAGGAGGATGAGGGGCGGGTGCAGCCGGAGGGCCTCCTTGATGGCCGACTCCAACCGGGGCATCTCGCGCAGCGCCTGATAGCTGACCTCCTCCCCGCCGGCGTACAGGCCGTCCAGCTCGGCGCGCACGGCCTCGAGCTCCCCGGGGTGGCGCAGCAGCTCGATCAGCGTCCAGGCCGCCGTGCCCGACGTGGTGTGGTGACCGGCGAACATCATGGAGATGAACATGCCGGTGACCTGGTCGGCCGAAAAGCGCGGCGTACCGTCATCGTCGGTGATCGACATGAGCACGTCGAGGAGGTCACGCTCGGCTTCCCCCGTCGGTCGGTCGGCGGCCCGGCGCTGCATGATCCCCTCGACCAGCCGCACCAGTCCGGCCCGGGCCGCGTCGCGCCGTTCGAAGCTCTCGATGGGGGCGTAGGGATCGACATAGGCGATGGCATCGGTGCCGCGCTCGAGGTCGTGGTAGAGCTCGGCGAACCGCTTGTCCAGCTGCCGTCGGAAGGGCTTGCCGACGAGGCAGGCCGAGGAGGTGTAGATGGTCAGCTCGGCGAACCAGTCGAGGAGGTCGATCGTCCCCTCCGCTCCCCAGCCGGCCACCATGGCCTCCACTTCGTCGGCGATGGTGGCGGCGTGGCCGCGCATGAACTTGTCCCGGAGGGCCTGGTTGTGCAACATCTCCCGACGCCGCTCGGGCGGGGCGTCGAACACCACCCCCTCGCCGAAGATGGGCGTCATGAAGGGGTAGGCCTCGGCCTGGTCGAGCACCTCCTCGGGAGCCCGGAAGAACAGCTCGTTGGCCTCCGCCCCCGACAGGAGGACCACATCGCGGTCGGCCAACCGGAAGACGCCGACATCGCCGCACTCGGCCCGTACCCGGTTGAGCAGGGCGATGGGGTCCTCCCGGAGCTCGTCGAGATGGCCGTCGGGGAGCTGGCCGCCGGACACGTGGGGCGGCTCCCGGTACTGCACCGTGGTGCTACTCATGGTTCGACCTCGTCCTCCTGTTGGATCGGTGCTTCCGGCTGCAGCTCCACCACGGTGGCGTGGGTGCCGCGGGGGAGCGCCACCACGGCGGCGATGGCCTCGGCCACGCCCGCCGGGCGCATGAAGTTCGAGTGGCGGGCGAAGCCCCAGGCCGCCCACTGTTCGATCACCTCGGCGGTGACGTCGGGATCCCAGTCCATGCCCATGCCGGTGAGCGTCGGTCCGGGGCGCACGATGGTCGCCCGTACGCCGGTGCCCTCGAGCTCCATCTGCAGCGAGCGGACATAACCCTCGAGCCCCCATTTGGAGGTCACGTAGGCGACCATGGAGGGCCGGGGTCGCTCGACGACGTCGGAGGTCACGAACACCACGTCGCCGCGCCGTCGGGCCGTCATCGTCGGGAGGATGGACCGGACCAGGCGGTGGGTACCGCTGAGGTTGACGCCCAGCACGGCGTCGAAGGCGTCGGGGTCGGTGTCCACCACCGAGCCGGCCACGTTCTGGGCCGCGTTGGACACCAGGATCTCCACGCGTTCACAGTGGTCGATGGCCGCCTTGGTGAACTGGTCGACCGACTCGGCGTCAGCCAGGTCGAGGGGGATGGCCACGGCCTCGCCGCCGGCCCCCCGGATGGCCTCGGCCGTCTCCTCGCAGGCCCCGAGCCGGCGCGCCCCGAGGACCACCGGATGGCCGGCCGCGGCCAGGGCCCGGGCGGTGGCATTGCCGATGCCCGACGAGGCCCCGGTCACCACCGCCGGGCGGCGCTCCGGATGCGGCCCGAAGCGGCCCATCAGCGCAGAACCACCGTGGTCGGGAGGGCGGCCAGGCCCCGGACGTTGACCGAATGGACGCGTTCGACGCCGTCGGGGTCGATGTCGTAGTCGGACACCCGGGAGACCAGCTCGCCGAGGGCCACCCGGGCTTCGAGTCGGGCCAGCGGCGCCCCCATGCAGAAATGCCGTCCGCTGCCGAAGCTCACCAGCTTGGAGGTGTCCCGGTCGAGGTCGTAGCGGTCCGGGTCGGGGAAGACCGCCTCGTCACGGTTGGCCGAGCCGACCAGCAACAGGACGCGATCCCCCTCGGCGATGCGGGCACCGTGGAGCTCGAGGTCGGTGCGGGCCATCCGCAGGAGCATTTGGCTCGAGGTGTCGAAGCGGAGGGTCTCCTCGATCCAATCGTTCACCCGCGTCGGGTCGCCGAAGGGCTTGCTGCGCTGGTCGGGATGGTGCCACGCCCAGTACCAGGCATTCCCGAGCAATTTGGTCGTCGTCTCGTTGCCGGCCACCACCATGAGGAAGAGGAAGCCGACGATCTCCTCATCGGTGAGCCGCTCGCCGTCCAGTTCGGCCACGGTCAGCGCCGAGGTGAGGTCGTCGCTCGGGGAGGTGCGCCGCTCGTCGACCATCTCCTGGTAGTAGCCGGCCAGGCTGAGAGCGGCATCCAGCCCCGCCGGGGGAACGTCGAGGACGCCGTCCTCCCGGTGCACCACCAGGTCGGCCAGCCGCCGGATCTCGCCCCGGTCGACCGGCGGCACCCCGACCAGCTCGGAGATGACGTCCATCGGGACCTTGCCGGCGAAGTCGGCGATGAAGTCGAACGTGCCACGCTCGAGGGCGGCGCCGAGGTGCTCGACGGCGATGGCCCGGATCCCCTCTTCCATCTGGGCCACCTTCGAAGGGGTGAAGCCCTTGCCCACCAGCGAGCGCATCCGGGTGTGCCGCGGCGGGTCGAGGGCGAGGAAGGACATGAACTTGTGGGCGTCGGGGCCGAAGGCACTCGGGTCGAGGGAGACGCCGTACGAGTTGGAGAAGGTGTCGACGTTGCGGAAGGCGGCGAGCACGTCGGCGTGGCGCGACAGGGCCCAGAAGTCGAGCTCGTCGTTGCGGTAGAGAGGGGCCTCGGCTCGGAGCCTGGCGTAGACGGGGTAGGGGTCCTCGTGGATCTCGTAGGCATAGGGGCTGTAGGTGAGGGGCGGGTGTGTGGTGGTCATCGGTCCGTTCCCGCTCCGGCCGGTCCGACCATCAGCGCCGCCGCCCCGGCCAGAAACCCGGGGACGTCGGCCGGGGCCATGTGGCCCATGCCCGCCGACAGCAGTGCGCCGGAGAAGGTCGTCTCCAGCACCCGGACCACCATGGGGTCGACCTGCGGGCCGAGGGCAACGGCCAGCCGGCGGTGGATCTGCGCCCCGATGCGGTCCCGGAGGTGCTTCACGTCGGGGTTGGGGCTGAGGAGCGCCACGGTGCACGCGTCGACCAGGGCCGGGCTCTCGGTGGTGAAGGCCATGGCCTGGACGGCGTGGCGCAGGCGCTCGTCCATCGGCCGTCCGTCGGCCGGGTCCACCGGTGCCAGGTCTTGCATCCTCCGCCACAGCACTTCCGCCAGCAGGTGGTCCTTGGAGCTGAAGTAGTTGTAGGCCGTGGCCGGAGCTACGCCGGCCCGCCGGGCCACGCTGCGAACGGTCAGCCCGGAGTAGCCCACCTCTTCGATCTCGGCTTCGGTGGCGCGCACCAGTGCCATGACCGCCTCGGCCTGGCGCGGCGTCAATCGCCGCCGGGTGGCCTCGAGACGGTGGGGCTCGTCGGTGGGGAGCAGGGCGACGGCGTCGGTCATGGCCGGCACGGACCGGCACCCGGCTCAGTTGTCACCGGCTCGTTCCGGGACGTGGGGCGTTCCGTCCCGCATCGGCGGGAACTCGAAGGTGGCCGCCGTGGTCATCTTGGTCACGGCGGTGATGTCCGCCTCGGGCAGCGTCTCGTTGTCGTCGTCGATGACCAGTTCCCAGCGGCAGTGGGGGGACCGCTCCGACGGCACCCGGGGCGGGCGGTGCACGTGACGGATGTGGGCCTTCGGGTTGATGGCCTGGGCGGTGACGTCGAAGGTGCCGTCTTCGATGTGGTGGCACATGCCGGTCACCATCTTGTCCCCCCACGGCTCGGCGTCCATCAGCGCGCCGCAATAGGCGAGCTCGAAGTAACCGTGCTTCTCGTCGACCACCTCGTAGCGCACGTCGAGGTAGTGGTGGGGAAAGCCGGGGTCGAGTTGGAGGACCTTGAAGATGGCCTCGACGTCGTCGCCCTCGACCCCCATGATGCGACGGAGGCGCTGGCCGTACACGGGGCTCGCCCCGCGCCATTCCTCGATGGCCAACCGTTCCATCTCCTCCATCCCGTGGGACATCCCGATGGCCGCGCACATCGAGCGGTCGAGGATGTGGACGGCCTGGGCGTACTCGCGTACCAGGCGCACCAGCGCGTCGTGGGAGAGGTCCTCGTACCGGAAGTCGGTGCGGAACGGGCCCGAATAGTCGTCCATCCGGCCCTCCTCGGTGGTGCCCGCGGCCCGTTCCCCGGAAGAGGCCTCCCCGGTTCCCGGCCCTCCGAGGCCCGACCGCCCACCACGCTCGCCCCCATTGCCGGAATCCATGCTATGGACTATAGTCTGGACAGCTGTCCAAGTACAGGGCCGGCCGGCCGGGATCGGCCGTGGCGTCGTGTCGGGCGGCGGACCGATCGAAGGGGAGTCGCGTGGTCAACCAACAGTCCTCCGGTGACGCCGGGAGCGAGTCCCCGGTCCGGCCCCCGGTCGGGGTCATCGGGTTGGGCGACATCGGCCGTGGGGTGGCTTCGAGCCTCTTGCGGGACGGGTTCCCGCTGGTGGTCTGCGACGTGCGCCCCGAGGCCACCGAGCCCTATGCCGACACCGCCAGCGTGGCTGCCACGCCGGCCCAGCTCGTCCGACAGTCGGACGTGGTGGTCGTGGCGGTGGTCGACGACGCGCAGGTCCACGCCGTCCTGTCCGGCCCGGACGGCGGCCTGACGGCGGCCGGCCCGGGGACGACCTTCGTCGTGGTGAGCACCATCTCCGTTCCCTGCGTGCAGGCCATCGGAGCCGAAGCCGCCGGGCTGGGGGTTCCGCTGCTCGACTGTGGCGTGAGTGGGGGCCCGACGGCGGCCGCCTCCGGTGAGCTGGTCTGCATGGTCGGCGGCGATCCCGAGGTGATCGCCCGGGTGCAGCCGGTGTTCGACGCCATCGGATCGCTGACGGTGCCGATGGGCCGCTTCGGGACCGGCTTGGCCGCCAAGCTGGCCCGCAACCTGGTCACCTACGGATCGTGGTTGGCCGCCTATGAAGCCCAGCGACTGGCCGAGGCGGCCGGCATCGTCCTCACCGACCTGGCCAACGCCATCAGGGTGAGCGACGCCCGGATCGGGGGTGCCTCCACGCTCATGTTCCGCCAGACGGTGGCGCCTTTCACGGAGGCGGACGACGCCGGACTGGTCGGCGCCATGCGAGCGGCGTCCATGCTGGCCCACAAGGACCTGACCGCCGCCCTCGAGCTGGCCCGCTCGCTCGACGTCGACCTGCCGTTGGCGGCGATGACCGAGGAGCGTTGCGACGAGATCTTCGGGCTCGGCCCGGCGGCGCGCTGACCAGGCGGCCGGCTGTCGTGGTGCCGGTGGTGGAACTCCGATCCGGCGTCACGATGAACCGGCGTCACGACGAACCGACGTCGCGACGAGGCGAGGGGGATGATGAGCCGACGGGATGATGAGCCGACGGGATGATGAGAGAGTGAGCGACCATGACTGATCCCGATCCGAGCGCGGCCCCCGGGGCTGAGGCGGCCGAGCCCCCGTCGGTGCGGACCCGAGGCATGGCCAAGATGGACGAGGTCTACGGCTTCTCGGTCGACCCCGACCAGTTCGACGCCCCCTACGTAGCCGTCACCGTCGACCATCTCTTCGGTCAGGTATGGACGAGACCGGGGCTGGACATCCGCGACCGCCGGCTCCTGACCATCGGGGTGCTGGCCGCGCTCGGGCAGTCCCAGCTGGTCGAGATCCAGTTCCAGTCGGCCCTCGACCGCGACGAGCTGACCGAGGACCAGGTGCGCGAGACGGTCGTGCACCTGACGCACTACATCGGCTGGCCCCTGTCCACCGGGGTGAACGAGGTGGCCGAGCGGGTGATCGCCCGCCGCCATCGCCCGGAGACGACGTGAACGGCGACCCGGGCGCGCCGATGGTGCGCTTCGACTTCAGCGACCGTGTGGCCGTCGTCACCGGTTCGGGCGGGGGGATCGGCCAGGCCTACGCCGAGGCCCTGGCGGCGGCTGGTGCGTCAGTGGTGGTGGCCGACATCGCCGACGAGCAGGCCGCCATCGTCGCCGCCGGCATCCGGGCATCCGGCGGTCGGGCCCAGTCGGTCCGGGTCGACGTGGCCGACCCCGCCTCGGCCGCGGCCATGGCCGAGGCGGCCGTCGCCCAGTTCGGAGGGATCGACTACCTGGTCAACAACGCCGCCATCTTCGGGACCATGCAGCTCGACCTGCTGTTGACCGTGGACTGGGAGTACCTCAACCGGTTTTTGGCCGTAAACCTGCTCGGCGCCCTCAATTGCGTGCGGGCCTGCTGGCCGGCCATGCGGGCGGGCGGCGGCGGTGCCGTCGTCAACCAGTCGTCGACCGCCGCCTACCTCTACGCCGGCTTCTACGGGCTGGCCAAGGCCGGGGTCAACTCGCTCACCCAGCAGCTGGCCCACGAGCTCGGCGGGGACAGCATCCGTGTGAACGCCATCGCCCCCGGGCCGATCGACACCGAGGCGGCGAGAACCGTGGTGCCCGAGGCGCTCATGAAGCCCATCGTGGCCTCCATGGCGCTGAAGCGGCAGGGTGACCCGGCCGATCTGGTCGGGATGTGCCTCTTCCTGTTGTCCGACCAGGCCGCGTGGATGACCGGCCATGTGGTCAACGTCGACGGCGGCCAGGTCTTCCGGGCGTGACCACGACCACCGACCGCAAAGCCTGAGTCATCGTGCGCATCGGCATCACCGCCTTCCTGACGGACGAGACCATCACCGCGGCCGGGCTGGCCCGGGCGGCCGAAGAGCGCGGCTTCGACTCCGTCTTCGTCCCCGAGCACACCCATCTGCCGGTGCGGGCCGGCGTGCCACCCGCCTTGGTGGACGGGGTCCGCCTCGAGGACTACCGGCGGAGCCTCGACCCGATGGTGTCCCTGGCCACCGCGGCGGCGGTGACCGAACGGATCCTCCTCGGAACGGGGGTGGCGCTGGTGGCCCAGCACGATCCCATCGTGCTGGCCAAGCAGGTAGCCACCCTGGACCACCTGAGCGGGGGTCGCGTCGTCCTCGGCATCGGCTTCGGGTGGAACCGGGCCGAGGCGGCCGACCACGGCGTCCCGTTCGACTCCCGCCGCGAGGTCGCCCGCGAGCACATGCTCTGCATGCAGGCCCTGTGGTCGGAGGACACGGCCGAGTTCCACGGCCGCCATGTCTCGCTCGACCCCTGTTGGAGCTGGCCGAAGCCGGTGCAACAGCCGCGGGTCGCCACGCTGGTCGGTGGCGGGGCCACCCCGACCACCTTCGCCGCCGTCGCCGAGTACGGCGACGGTTGGATGCCCGTCGGGGGATCCGGTCTGGCCGAGGCGCTGCCGCGTCTCCATCGCGCCCTTGAAGAGCGCGGCCGTGACCCGCAGGCCATCCGCGTCGTCCCCTTCGGGACGGTGCCGACCGACGACAAGCTGGCTCACTTCTCGAAGCTCGGGATCACCGAGGTGGTGCTGCGGGTGCCGTCCGGCGCGCCTGACGAGATGCTGGCCTCACTGGACGGTCACCTTCCGTATCTCGAGCGCTTCGGTGGCGGTCGATGAGCACGGCGGGCCGACCGTGGAGCGGAGGCGGGCGGGAGGAGCTGGCCGACGCCGTTCGGCGGCTGATGGAGCTCACGGTCACCGCCGCCGCGCCGCCCGAGGTGCTGGCCGATGCGGCCGGCCGGGCCCGGGTCCTGGCCGGTGAGCTCGAGCCCCATGTGCCGGCGGCCGGCGACGTGCCCGTGGCCCGGTACGCCGACCGGTCGGTGGGCCCGGAGGAGGCCGCCACCCTGGCCACCGCCATGCCCTTCGACGTGGTCATCGGGTCGTGCAACCCGGTGGCGCCGCCCATCGAGGTGTCCTTCGAGCCACCCAAGGCGATCGGGCGGGCCATGTTCACCGCGCCCTACGAAGGGGCTCCCGGCTGTGTGCACGGCGCGGTCATCGCCGGCGCCTTCGACATCATGCTGACCGCGGCCAACGTGATGGCCGGCGCGGCCGGCCCGACCGTCACGCTCTCCCTCCGTTACCGCAAGCCCACGGTGATCGACCAGCCGGTGCGCTTCGAGGCGTGGGTGACGGAGCGAACCGATCGGCGGACCCGCAGTCGTGGCCGTTTGCTACAGGGCAAGGTGGTGACGGTCGAGGCGGACGGCGAGTTCGCCACGCTGGACCGGTCGCGGATCGAGGCGATGCACCGCCGGGGCCGGCGGGGTCGCCGGGAGGACGGGAACCGAGCGGACGGGAACCGAGCGGACGGGAACCGAGCGGACGGGCCCGACATTCTCTAGAGTGCCGGATGGAACTGGCCCGGGGGAGCCGCACTCCGTGGTCCGTGGCCCGTTCTGATGACGAAGGGGGAGACGACGTCATGCGCTTCACCACCAATGGGAGGGAACGGCTTCACCGCAGGGCTCCGGCCGTCGCTGCACTCTGCGTGGCGGTCATGGGAGTGGGTCTGGCCGCATGTTCGTCGACCAAGGCGGCGCCCACCGCACCCGCCTCGGCTTCCCAGTCGCCGATCCCGTCGTCGGCCTTCAACGATCGCACCGGGATCACCCCGTCCTCGGTGACGGTGGGGACCATCTCGTGGCAGCAGATCTTCAAGTCGGCCGTCGGTGTGCAGGCCTACTTCGACTACGTGAACTCCCAGGGTGGTGTCCACGGGCGCAAGCTGGTCGACGTCTCGAGTGACGACGGCGACTCGGGGGCCACCAACAAGCAGTTGACCCAGGCCTCAGTGGGCAGCGATTTCGCCACCGTCGGGAGCTTCTCGTTGCAGGACAGCTTCGGTGGCACCGTGCTCGCCGCCAACCGCGGCGTTCCCAACGTGTCGCCCACCCTGGACCCCGCCACCACGCAGCTGCCCAACAGCTTCAGTGCGGCGGTGTCGGCCGGTGGCTGGCAGCTCGGCCCGTTGGCCTACTTCAAGTCCATGTTCCCGAGCACGGTGACCCACGCCGGCGCGCTGGTCGCCGACATCCAACCGGCACCCACCCTCTTCGCCGGTGAGCAGGCGGCCATGGAGCACCTCGGCTACAACCTGGTCTACAACCAGACCTTCGACGTCACCCAGCAGGACTTCAACCAGAACGTCGTGGCCATGCGGAACGCCGGCGTGAAGATCCTCTTCATCGAGCAGATGCCGCAGAACTACGCCGGCGCCGTGATCCAAGCCCTCAACCAGCAGAACTTCCACCCCGTGGTGGTCCTCGGGGCTTCGACCTACAGCGAGCAATTGGTCCCCTCCTCGGGCGGGGCGGCCAACATCGACGGGTCGTACATGGAGCAGAACGCGGCCCTGTACCTGGGTGAGGACGAGGCTGCCCTGCCGGCCGTGAACACCTTCCTCACGTGGATCCAGAAGGCTCAGCCCGGCTTCCACCCGGACCTCTACTCCTTCTACGGATGGCTCAACGCCGAGCTGTTCGTACAGGCCCTGCAGGCGGCCGGGGCCGACCCCAGCCGCGGGTCGGTGCTCCAGGAACTTTCGAAGGTCACGTCCTTCTCGGGCGGGAACCTCGTCGGGACGTCCAACCCGGCCAAGAAGATCCCCTCGAATTGCTACATCATCGCCCGCGTCACCAATGGCCAGATCCACCGGCTGGACGATCCGCCGATCGACGGGTCGACCCACGGCTACCGCTGCGATCAGCCCTACTACTACAAGCCCGCTTGACCCGGCGCGGGCACCGGCCCCGCCCCACTGAATCGCCCGTGGGGTCCCGGCGCCGCCGTCAGTCTTCGGCCGACAGGGCGGCGGCCTTCCGCATCAACCGGGCCTTGCGGTTGGCCGCCTGGTTCTTGTGGATGACCCCTTTGGCCGCGGCCTTGTCGATCCGCTTGACCGCCAGGCGGAGCGCCTCGGCGCCGTCTTCGCCGCCCGCCTCGAGGCTGGCGATGGCCCGCTTGCTGCGGGTGCGCATCTCGGATCGCACCGCCTGGTTGCGGGCGTGGCGCTTCACCGTCTGGCGGTTGCGCTTGATCTGGCTCTTGATGTTGGCCACGGCTGGAAGTCCTCGTCGGTGGGTGTTGGGCGAGACCGACCGGCCGCGCCCTGCTCCGGGCGTCGCTCGGGTCGATTCCGGAGACAGTGCAGGATAGCAGGGCCTTCTGCCGCCCGGCCCCGGGCGGGCGGGGAGGAGTGACGGGGGGCCTTGGGTACGCTGGCATGCCCGTGCCCCCTGTCGAACGCATCCGGAATTTCTCCGTCATCAGCCATGTCGACCATGGCAAGTCCACCCTGTCCGACCGGATCCTGGAGCTGACCGGGGCCGTCGACCCGCGCCAGATGCGAGAGCAGTACCTCGACTCGATGGACATCGAACGGGAGCGCGGCATCACCATCAAGGCCCAGAACGTGCGGGTGCCCTGGCAGGGCCACACCCTGCACCTCATCGACACGCCCGGACACGTCGACTTCGGCTACGAGGTCAGCCGGTCGCTGGCGGCCTGCGAGGGGGCGGTCCTCCTGGTCGATGCGTCCCAGGGCATCCAGGCCCAGACCCTGGCCAACTGCTACCAGGCGCTCGAGCACGACCTCGAGATCGTGGCCGTCCTCAACAAGATCGACCTGCCGGCCGCCGACCCCGAGCGGTGCGGGGCCGAGATCGAGCAGGTCCTCGGCCTCCCCGCGGCGGGCATCCTGCGCATCTCGGCCAAGACGGGGGAGGGCGTCCCCGACCTGCTCGACGCCATCGTGGCGCGGATCCCGGCCCCGTCCGGGGACCCGGGCGCGCCCCTGCGGGCACTGATCTTCGATTCCGCCTACGACCAGTACCGCGGCGTCGTGAGCTCCGTCCGGGTGATGGAGGGCACGCTCAGCTCGGCGGACCGGCTCACCTTCATGCACGCCGCCACCAACCACGACGTCGAGGAGATCGGCATCCGGGCCCCGGCCACCCAGCCCGTGGAGCGGTTGGGCCCCGGGGAGGTGGGCTATCTCATCGCCGGCATCAAGGACGTTGGTGGAGCCCGCTCCGGCGAGACGGTCACCACCGCCCGGAACCCGGCCGCCGAGCCCCTGGCCGGGTACCGGGACCCCAAACCCATGGTCTTCTGCGGGCTGTTCCCCATCGACGGCGACGAGCTGCCCGCCCTCCGGGACGCCCTCGAGAAGCTCCGGCTCAACGACGCCAGCTTCACCTACGAGCCCGAGTCGTCGCACGCCCTCGGGTTCGGGTTCCGCTGTGGGTTCCTCGGCCTGCTCCACATGGAGATCGTGCGGGAGCGGCTCGAGCGGGAGTTCGACCTCTCCCTGATCGCCACCGCACCGTCGGTCGCCTACCGCGCCTATCTGACCAGTGGCATCGAGGTCGACGTGGACAATCCGAGCGACCTGCCCGAGCCGAGCCAGCTCGAGCGGGTGGACGAGCCCATCCTGTCGGCCACCATCCTCTCCCCGGCCGAGTACACCGGGGCGGTGATGGACCTGTGCCAGCGGCGGCGGGGCGAGATGGTGAAGATGGAGTACCTCTCACCCGAGCGGGTCGAGTTCGTCTACCGCATCCCGCTGGCCGAGGTGGTGATCGGCTTCTTCGACCAGCTGAAGGGCCGGACCAAGGGCTACGCCAGCCTGGACTACGAGCCCGAGGGGTATGCCACCTCCGAGCTGGTCAAGGTCGACCTGCTGATCAACCACACCCCGGTGGACGCCTTCTCCACCATCGTGCACCGATCCGAGGCCGACGCCTACGGGCGCCGGATGACCGAGAAGCTGCGCGAGCTCATCCCCCGGCAGCTCTTCGACGTGCCCATCCAGGCGGCCATCGGAGGCCGGATCCTCGCCCGTGAGACGGTCAAGGCCCGGCGCAAGGACGTCCTGGCCAAGTGCTACGGGGGGGACATCACCCGCAAGCGCAAGCTCCTGGAGAAGCAGAAGGAGGGCAAGCGCAAGATGAAGAACATCGGGCGGGTGGAGGTTCCCCAGGAGGCGTTCGTCTCCGCGCTCAAGCTCGACGACTGACTGGTCGATCCTTTCTAGGTCCAGTTCCTGTCCGATCGAGGTCTCTTCGGTGCTCCAACAGCTGGCATCCAGCGTGCCCTCCGTCTCGAAGGACATCTCCATCCGGGTGACCGGGCTCTCCAAGACCTATCGCATCCTGCGCCGCGAGGAGCAGTCGACCTCCGCCGCCGAAGCGGTCATCAAGCGCGTCCGTGAGAAGCGGGGGGCCCGGAAGGTCGAGCAGTTCGACGCCCTCCACGACGTGAGCTTCGCCGTGCCCTGGGGGGAGGTCACCGGGATCATCGGCCGCAACGGGGCCGGCAAGTCGACGTTGCTCAAGATCATCAACCGGATCACCGCCCCGACCAAGGGCCGGATCGAGCTCGGCGGCAGGGTCGGGAGCCTGCTCGAGGTGGGGACCGGGTTCCACCCGGAGCTGACCGGCCGGGAGAACGTCTATCTCAACGGGACCCTGCTGGGCATGCGGCGCAAGGAGATCAAGGAGCGGTTCGACGCCATCGTGGCCTTCGCCGGGACCGAGCGGTTCCTCGACACCCAAGTCAAGCGGTACTCGACGGGCATGTACATCCGGCTCGCCTTCGCCGTGGCGGCCCATCTGGACAGCGAGATCCTGGTGGTCGACGAGGTGCTGGCCGTCGGCGACTCGGACTTCCAGGCCAAGTGCCTGCGCAAGATGCGCGAGGTGGCCCGAGACGGGCGCACCGTGCTGCTGGTCAGCCACCAGCTCCAGACGGTGTCCGACCTGTGCAACTCGGCGCTGTACCTCGACGCCGGCCATCTCGTCCTCCACGGCACGGTGGAGGAGGCCATGGAGCAGTACAAGCGCAGCTTCGCCCGCTCGGCGCCGGTGCTCAAGGAGGCCACCTACCGGCCCGGGACCGGTGAGCTCCGGTTCACCGAGGCGTCGGTGACCCAGGACATCACCCGGCCCGGCGAGGAGGTGGTGGTCGAATTCGCCGTCGGCGCCAACCCCGGGTTCGGCAACCGCTACCACATCTCGTGCTTCGTCAACAACGAAGACGGGATGCTGATCGCCCAATGCGACTCGCGGGTGGCCGACTTCTACCTCGACCCGTCGACCGACGTCGAGGGCCGGCTCCGCCTCCGGACGCCATGGCTGAAGCCGGGGGCCTACACGGTGGACCTGTTCATCGTGGCCGGCGGGCGTGCCGCCGACATCTGGGAGCAGGCCTGTCACTTCCAGGTCCTCCCGGTCAGCCCCTACGCCCATGCGACCACCCCGGACGGCACCGACCGGGGCATCGTCTTTCCCGACTTCGACTACTCCCAGAGCTGACAGCCATGGCCACCATCGTCATCACCCCGCCGGGCCGGTTCTCCTTCCCCAAGCTCTCGCAGCTGTGGGAGGCGCGCGAGGTCCTCTACCGGTTCGGCGCCCGCGACGTCACCCTGCGCTACCGCCAGACGCTGCTCGGCGTGGTGTGGGTGATCCTCCAGCCACTGCTCACCGCCCTGATCTTCGCCGTCGTGTTCGGGAAGGTGGCCAAGCTACCGTCCGGCGGCGTTCCCTACGTGGTGTTCGCCTTTGCCGGGCTGTTGGCCTGGAACCTGTTCAACGGGATCATCTCCCGCGCCGCCACCTCCCTCGTCTCCAACCGGGACCTGGTGTCGAAAGTCTTCTTCCCTCGCATGTTGGTCCCGTTGTCCACCTCGGTCTCCACCATCACCGACTTCTTCGTCTCGGTGGTCTTCATGGTCGTCCTGCTGATCATCTTCGGGATCACGCCGGGTATCGCCTTGGCGCTCTTTCCCGTCTGGACGCTGATGGTCATCCTCCTCGCCAGCGGGTGCGGCCTGGTGGCCGCCGCCCTGCAGGTGCGCTACCGGGACATCGCCTATGTCGTCCCCTTCGCCCTGCAGTTCCTGCTCTATGCCAGCCCGGTCGGCTATGCCGTGCCCAAGCACTACGAGCTCATCTACAACGTCAACCCGCTGACCTGGATCCTCAACGAGTTCCGCTGGTCGTTCCTGAACCAGCCCGCCCCACCCGGGTGGCAGATCGTCCTGTCCATCGTGGTGCCGATGGTCGTCTTCGTGTGCGGGGCCCTCGCCTTCGAGCAGATGGAGCGCGGCTTCGCCGACGTCATCTGAGTGGTGCGCGGCCGGCCGGCCGGGGCGGGCCGGCAGCGGATGGTCAGCGTGCCGCCGGCTCGGTCGATGGACCGGTGGCCGCCGCTCGGGCCGACAGCCAACCGGCCAGGATCGGGAGGGCGTCCATCCGGCCGCCCGGGGTGTAGAGGGAGTGGTCCCCACCGGGCACGATCCGGACCTCGAGCAGGCCGCGCCGGGCGAGCCGCCGCCACGCCGCCCGCCAGTAGAGGGAGGGCTCGAACTGCTCGGCGTCGGCTCGACTGGTGACCAGGAGCATCGGCGTTCCCCGCCGGCTGATGCCGGCCACCGGGTCGGCCGCCGAGCGCCCCACCCGCACTTGCAGCACGGCCCGCCAGACCCACTGGGCGATGCGCTGGTGCTTGACGGCCAGGGACCGGAGGGCCGCCGGCATGGGCCGGAAGGCGCGACGCCGGGCGTCGATGCTGCCCTCCTCCATTTCGGGCACCCACTTGGTGAGGCCCGGGTTGACCGCCGCCACCCCGGCCAACCGGAGGCGGAGCCCCGCTTCGATGGCGTGGTAGCCGCCGGAGGACAAGCCGACCAGGACCAGGTCGCTCCGGCCCGGTCGCCCCGATCCAGCGGGATGGCCGAGGCCACCGAGCGCCAACGCCGCGTCCACCACGTCGTCGATGGCCTCCGGCGGTTTGGGGATCTGCCGAGCCCGGCCCGGTCGTCCGGAGCTCTCGCCGAGGCCGTCGATGTCGAGCCGCACCGAGCGGATGCCTTCGGCGGCCAGCCCCCGGGCCAGGTCGACCCACAGCCGCCCCGCCCCGGTGTGGTCGAGGGCGCCGGCCGACAGGAAGACGACGGTCGGCCCAACTTGGCCGGCCTCCTCCGGAGGGTCGGTCACCATCCCGAAGAGGCGATTGGGCCCGAGGCGCACCGGGTGTTCGATGACGGTCCCGCCCTGGTCGGTGCGGCCCACCACGGCCGTGTCCACCGGCTGGAACCGGGTCGCCTCGACCGGCCCTTCCACCACCCGGCCGACCCAGCGGACGATGCGTTCGACGGTCGCCTCGGGCACGGTGAGCATGTCCGGCGGGACGTCGAGCAGCTCGGTCTGGCCGCCCACTTCCTCCCAGTCGGCGCCGACATCGGTGAAGGCCGTTCGCCGCGGGCCGGCGCGGCTGTCCGCCCGGACCAGCACCAGGGTGGTGGGGGTGGCACCGGGCTCGGGCGGGACCAGCGCGAGCGAGCCGAGCTCGGCCGCCGTGTCGGCGGCGTAGGTGAAGCCCGGCCCGGCCACCGAGCCGTCGCCGGCCTGGCCCGCGCCGTAGCCGGCGGCCAACAGGATGCGCTCGACGCGCAGGAAGTCGCGACCGGACGCGCAAGGGTCCCAGAGGACCAGCCCCTCGACCTTGGCCCCGCGGGCGAGGGCCTCGGCGGCGAGGAGCGCACCCATCCGCATCCCGACCAGGGCGACCGGCCCACCATGGCCCCGTCGGGCGAACAACAGCGCCTCGTCGACGCTCGCCACCCAGTCATCGAGCCGATCCGGCTCGTCCCACGACCCGGTCGAGTCGCCCGTCCCGCCGTAGTCGAAGCGGAGGGCGGCCACCCCATCGGCGGCCAGGCGCTCGCCCAGGGCCTGCATGGCCGGCAGGGCATTGGCCGCCTCGTGACCGATCGGCGGGCAGAGGACGGCCACGCCGCGGGCGCGTCCGTCACCCGTGTTGGTGGAGCCATCCGAACAACCGGCGGTCGGAGGGACCGAACCAGGTCGGAGTTGCGACCATCTCAGGCCGCGCCCGTCGGGCGGGAACCCGTCGCCATCGATCAGGTATCGGCAAGCCACGGAGCGGTATTGAGCGCCGTGTACCTTCTCTGAGGCGATGACGGATCGACAGGAGGCTCCCGCGGCGTCCCCGGCCGCCCCACCCCGGGCGTCGGGCGAGCTGCGGCTCGGTGCCTATCTGCTGCTCGGCGACCCTGCCTTCCTCGAGCAGAGCATCCGGTCCCTCTACGCCATCACCGACCGGATCGTGGTGGTCTTCGACGAGCAGGGGTTGAGCTGGACCAAGCGGCCCCTCCCCATCGAGCACTGCCTGTCGGTGGTCGAGCGGCTCGACACCGACGGGAAGGTCATCCCCCTCCCGGGCGACTTCCACGACACGGGGTTGGCGCCGCTGGAGGCCGAGACGGTCGAGCGCACCGCCGGGATCGCCGCCCTCGACGGGGCCGTCGACTGGGTTGTGCAGATCGACACCGACGAGGTCCTGGGCAACCCGGCCCGGTTCGTGGACTCGATCGCCCGGGCCCGGGCGGCCGGCCGGTCGGCGCTGGACTACCCGTCCCGCTGGCTCTACGGGCACGTCGGCGGGCGGACCTACCTCGAGCGCTGCCGGCGCACCTGGGGCATCTCGGCCGGGTACCCCGGACCGGTGGCCGTGCGGGCCGGGACCAACCTCACCCTGGCCCGGCAGTGCGACGTCCCCATCTGGCGGGTCGACTTCCGGCCGCGGAACACCGACCCCTTCCATCCCCGCGACGTCCCGGTGGACGAGACGGTGGACCCCGCCGACGGCATCTGGCACTTCTCCTGGGTGCGCTCGGAGGCGGACATGCGGGCCAAGTCGGGCTCGTCCGGCCACGTCGACGACCTCGACTGGGGACGGGAGATCGACCGCTGGCTGGCCCGGTGCCGCCATCCCCACCTCACCACCCTGTTCACCCCGCTGCGGCGGAGCCCGACCATCTCGGGCGCGCCGACCTGGCTCCGCTCGGTCCGGGTGCCGTCGCCGGTGCTGGCCGGGGCCGAATGAGCCTCCCGAGCGCATCGGTGGCCGTCGTGACCTACGAGCGGCCCGCCTTCGTGGCCCGCTGCCTCGACCACCTGCTGGCCCAGACGGTGCCGCCGTCGGAGATCATCGTGGTCGACTCCTCGTCGGGCGACGAGACCCGGCGCCTGGTGGGCGAGCGCTTCCCCTCGGTCCGCTACGAGGTGTGCCCGGCCGGACGGGGGGCCACGGCCACCGCCCGCAACATCGGCTACACGCTGACCTCCGGGGAGGTGCTGGCCTTCGTCGACGACGACGCCTACGCCGAGCCGGAGTGGCTCGAGCGCCTGCTGCCCTTCTTCGAGGACCCGACGGTGGGGGGCGTCGGCGGCCGCCAGATCCGCCACCAGCCCGGGGAGCTCGAAGAAGGGATCGACGCCATCGGCCGGCTGCAGGCGGACGGCACTCTCACCGGCCACTTCGCCGCCGACCCCGGGCGGCCAGTCCCGGTCGACCACCTGCTCGGAGCCAACATGTCGTTCCGGCGGGCCGCCCTCGAGCGCATCGGTGGGATCCGCGACGGGTACCGGGGAACCTGCATCCGGGAGGAGACCGACCTGTGCCTCCAGGTGACGGCGGCGGGGTACCGGCTCGTCTATGCCCCCGACGCGGTGGTCGAGCACGTCGCCGCCCCCTATGCCAAGGGCCGCCGCTTCGATCTGCGCTACGCCTACTGGGCCCAGAAGAACCATCTGATCCTGCTCATCCGGAACTTCGGCCTGGGTGCGCCCATCGTCCGCGCCTACGTGGGCTCCTCGGCGCGGGAGGCGGGACGCGACGGGGCCGAGCGCCTGCGGGTCGCCCGGGGACGGGCCGGGGACCACGACGGGCGGGGGTCACTGCGGGGCGTGGCCGGGGCCCTCACCCGATCGGCGGTGGTGGCCGCCGCCTCGGTGTCGGGCGTGGCGGCCGGGGCCCGTCTGGTGAGCGAGGACCGTCGCCGGAGCCGACCGGCCCGGCCCGGCCCGGGCCTCAGGTGACGGAGCGGAAGGCCGACTCGATCCCGTCCACCATCTGCGTCAGGGTGAAGCCCTGGCGCACGCGCGATTCGCAGAGGGCGGCGAGCTCGGGCTCCTCGTCGCGCCAGTGCACGAGCGAGCCCAGGCGGTCGGCCAGGCCGGCGTCGTCCCCGCGCTCGAACAGGAACCGCTCGAGGGGGCCGGACAGGATCTCGGGGATGCCTCCGACCCGCGAGGCGAGCACCGGGCGGCCCGTCGAGAGGCCCTCGATCACCGTGCGGCCGAAGGGCTCGTCCCATGTCGAGGGGACGACGACCACATCGGCTGCGTGCAGGGTGACGGCCACGTCCGGGCGGGCGGGCAGGAAGCGCACGTCGCCTCGGGCCAGTGCCTCGAGCTCGGCCTGGTAGGCGCCGCCGTCGTGGTCCACCATCGAGGACCCCACCACCAGGAGCCCGGCCCTCGCCGGGTCGAGGTCCAGGCGGTTCCAGGCCTCGAGCAGCACGTGGATGCCCTTCTCGCGGTCGACTCGCCCGAAGTAGGTGACCACGAAGCCGTCTTCCGGGAGCCCGAGCTGACGCCGCGCCGCGGCCGCGCTCGGCCAACCCGCCGGCGGGGTACTCGGCCGGGTCGATGCCGTTGAAGACGACCTCGGCCTTGCCCGGGTCGAGGCCGGCGGCCAGCCACTGGTCCGCCACGAACTGGGAGATGATGATGAAGCGGGCCACGTGCCGATTGAGGAAGGCCATGCGCTTGGGGCTCAGATCGGTGTGACCGTGCAGGTGGCTGACGACCGGGGCGCCGGTGAGCCGCCCGGCCGGCACGGCCCATCCGTTGGAGAACACCCGGTTGCCGTAGATCACGTCCGGCCGCCGGCGGGCCGCCGCCCAGACAGCCGGCGCCATCTGCAGCATCGCCCCGGGGCGGGCCCGCCGGCCCTCGGGGTACCAGTAGTCGACCGCCGGGACCCGGGTCATCGATCGGCAGAAGCGCCGGTACTCGGGCTCGAAGGAGCCCGAGTCGACGTACAGCAGGTCCACCCGGTGGCCGCGCCGGGCAAGCTCCCGACCGGCCTGGAAGGCGTGCATCTCGACGCCCCCGGTCGGCGACGTCCCGTACACGTTGGTCACCACCTTCACCTGGTCTCCTTCCGACCCGGCCGCAACCTAGTGGGCTGCGTCCCGTTCACGATGCGATGGCTTCGACCGCACGGGCCCGCCGGCGCCGTCAACCGACGGCCGAGTGCCACAGGGCGGCGTGGGCCGCCGCGCTCGGCCTCCCACGTGAAGGTGGCGGCCCGGGCCCGTCCCCGTTCGACCATGCCCGAGACGCCGGGACCACCGTCCAGCACGGCGAGCAGCCCCTCGGCCAGTCCGGGAGCGTCCGGCTCGACCAGGCAGGCAGCGTCACCGCACACCTCCGGCAGCGAGCTCCGGGCCGCGGCCACGACCGGGGACCCGACCGCCATGGCCTCGAGGGCGGGCAGGCCGAACCCCTCGTAGGTCGAAGGGACCACCACGGCCCCTGCCGCGGCCATGACCCCCGGCACCGCCCCATCGTCCAGGCGTCCCGCCCGCACCGTCCCGGCCAGGGGGCCGAAGAGCCGGTCCCGGCGTTCATCGGGCGGCCCGATCAGCACCAGCTCGACGTCGGGTCGGGCCGCCCGCACCCGAGGCCAGGCCGCGGCCAGGCCGGCCAGGTTCTTGCGCTCGGTGCACCCGCCGGCGTGCAGGACGAAGGGTGGTCGGATGCCGAGGGCGGCCAACCGATCCGGGCCGAGCGCGGTGGCGGCGAAGAACCGGCGGTCGACCCCGTTGTGGATGGCGACCGGTGCGTGCACCCCCAGCCGCTCGGCCACCTCGTCGGCGGAGAATTGCGAGGGGCACACCACAGCCACGGCCCGACGGGCCGAAGCCGCCGCGTCCGGCGGGGCGCGGCCCTCGTCGGCGAAGCGCCAGGACACCACGTCGTGAATGGTCAGCACCTCGGGACGGGGAGCAGGGGGCAGGCGGAGGTCGAACCG
Source organism: uncultured Acidimicrobiales bacterium (assembly GCA_963710495.1). GTDB lineage: Bacteria > Actinomycetota > Acidimicrobiia > Acidimicrobiales > RAAP-2 > Bog-756. The sequence continues at coordinate 323,428 of CAVQAI010000007.1, read as the reverse complement.
GTGGACCAGGTCATGGCCGCGGTAGATGGCCCGGCCGGCGGCGCGCCGCAGGGCCGGCGGTGCGCCGGCCAGGAGCCAGGACGGGACGCGCACCGTCCCCGGCCAAGGCGATCGCAGCGTGCGTACCGTCACCTCCGACACCGACCAGCCCTCCCCGAGGTCGCCGGCGGCGCGCTTTTGCAGTTCGCGCTCGTAGACCTGTTGGCCCATGGGCTCGCCGGTGGCCAGGGTGGCGAACGCCAGACGAGTGGTCACCGCCGCCGGCCGCCCGATGGCGGGGATCCCCACAACCGGGGAACTCGGGCGGCATCCGGGCAGGCCATGGCCCACGTTATCGTCGGGTCGCCACCGGCCCGCCGGGGAAGACGACGCCCCAACCGGTAGTTTTGTGGGGTGACGCCGCTGACGGGGACCGACGAACGGGCTGTGCCGACGCCGGCTCCGGGCGCGCCGTCGGAGGCGGCCATCGGGCGTGGGCGGGAAGCGAGCGTCGAGCTGATCCTCGGTGCCGTCCTGGTCGGGGTGACCGCACTCGGCGGGCTGTGGTACGCGGTACGGCCGGCGTCGGGCTGGTTGGACGCGAGGTTGCTCGACGTGGTGACGCCCGACCGGAGCCGGTGGTTCATCGACATCACGTCGCTGCATCGTCCCTGGGTCGTCGTCGTCGGAGCGATGATCGCGGCGGCGGCGGCCCTCCCCCAGGGATGGACCCGCAGCCTCGCCTGTCTGGTCGGCCCGCCCCTGGCCCTGATCCTCTGCGAGCTGGTGGTCAAGCCGGCGGTGGGCCGGACGCTCGGCGGTGCCCTCTCCTACCCGTCGGGATCAACGGTCGGAGCCGCCGCCTTGGCCGCGGCGGCCGTCCTGGCCACACCGCGGCGGTGGCGTGCCGTCACCGCCGTCGTCGGCGCGCTGTACGCCATCTCGATGTCGGTTGCGGTCGTCGCCCTCCAATGGCACTACCCGACCGATGCTTTGGCCGGCCTGGCCTTCGGCGTCGGGGTCGTGGTGTTGGCCGACGGGCTGTCGTGGGTGGTCTTCCACCGCCGCCGTGGTGGTCAGGCCGAGGGGTCCGCCCCGGCCGCCTTCCCACCGTTCCGGTGACGCACGACGGCCACGGTGGCGGCCGGGTCGTCCGGGTCGAAATGGAGATCGATGGGACGATCGGGGTCGTCGGGCTCGCCCGGGGCCTCGACGACCAGGGCCGGGCGCTGGTCCGGTAGCTCGAGGGCCTCCCGCAGGCCGAGGGCGATCCCGCTCATCACCACACCGGTGGCCGAACGCTTCCGCCATTCGTTGAAGCGGCGCGGATCCCGACCGTCGGGATCCCCTCCGGCCCGATCGGGATCCTTCGGAGCGCCCGTCGCCTCGGGAGCGCCCGTTGCTTCGGGATCGCCCGGTGACCCGGTGGCGGGGGGCGGGTGGCCCGAGCCGGAAGGCGACGCGCCGGCAGGATCGAGGTCGTCGTCGCCGGCCCCCGGTGCCGGTCGCTGGCCCTCGTCCACCGTTCCACGGTACCGCCGGGTACGCCGCCGGGTACGCCGCGCCCTGGTCGGCCCACCCGGCCGCGGACCGGGGCATGGCGCGTCCCGCGGTCGGTTGACCGGCGCCCGGTAGGATCGGCGCCGTGCTTGACCGATTCCATCCGCCGGTCGAGGAGTACCTCGAGACGATCTTCGCCCTCGAGGAGGAGGACATCCCGGTCATCCAGGCCCGCCTGGCCGAGCGGCTGGACAAGGCCGCACCGTCGGTCTCGGAGATGCTCGACCGCCTGGAGGCCGACGACCTCATCGAGCGCACCTCGCGACATATCACCATGACCGACAAGGGGGCCGCCCTGGCCCGGGGCGTGGTGCGCAAGCACCGCCTGGCGGAGCGCCTCCTGGTGGACATCATCGGGCTCGACTGGGAGAAGGCCCACATCGAGGCGGGCCGGTGGGAGCACGTGATCTCCGATGACGTCGAGGAACGGCTCGTGGTCCTGCTCGGCAACCCGACCACCTGCCCCCACGGCAACCCGATCCCGGGGGTCGCTCGGACCGGGCCCACCCAACGGCGGCTGGACGAGGCCCGCCCCGGAGAGCGCATCCGCCTCGAGCGGATCACCGAAAGCGTCGAGCACGAGAGCGACTCGCTCTCCTACCTCGGGGCGCACGGGCTGACCCCCGGCACGACCGCCACCATCGGGGCGAGGGCGCCCGACGGCACCTTGACCCTGCTGGTGGGGGAGGACACCATCGCCCTCGGACCGGCGATGACCCGGCGCATGTACGTCGCCTCGGCCTGAATTCCGGCACCCAAGGCCCGCCCTCGTGCCGGCCGCGTACCGCTTCCGGCCTGGGGTGGCGCCGCCGGGCCCCCCGCCCCGTCAGTCGCGAACGGTTCAGCACTCACTAGAGTGGAGTGCCAACGCCTCGTTGTCCCGGGACCTTCGCTCCGCTGAGGGGCGGGTGCGAGGCTGCAGCGAGACGCCCATGCCAGCTACTCACGACAGCCGAAGCGCAAAGAGCCCCAACGCGGGGTCCGAGCTCGACGGCCGCAAGGCGGCCATCCTCAACGCGGTGGTGAGCGAGTACATCGGCTCCGCCCAGCCCGTCGGGTCCCAGCACGTGGTGGCCGCCCCCGGCGTCAACGTGTCCTCGGCCACCGTTCGCTCGGACATGGCCACCCTCGAACGGGAGGGCTACCTCGTCCAACCCCACACCAGCGCCGGCCGGATCCCGACCGACAAGGGCTACCGCTTCTTCGTCGACCACCTGGCCGGACCGGGGACCCTCGACCCCGTCGGCCGCCAACAGGTCCGCCAGTTCTTCGACCATGCCCACGGGGAGATCGAGTCGATGCTCGAACGGACGTCGACGCTCCTGTCCGATCTGACCGAGTGCACCGCCATGGTGGTGGGGCCCTCGCACGAGTCGGCCCCCATCCGGTCCGTCCAACTGGTGGGCCTCGGGCCCCGGGTGGCGCTGCTGGTGGTGGTGCTGGCCGACGGTGCCGTGCAGAAGCAGTCCATCGAGTTCGGCGACGAGGTCGACGAGGCCCGCCTGGCCGCCGCCGCCGCCCAGCTGTACGCCCATTCGCTCGGCAAGCCGTTGACCAAGGTGCCGGCCCGCGTGACCTCGGTGGGCGACCGGGCGACGGACGCGGTGGTGAACGCGGCGGTGCGCGTCATGCGTTCGCTCGGGTCGGACGATGCCGGCGAGCAGCTCTTCGTGGGCGGCTCGTCCCACATGGCCACGGCCTTCGACGCGGTGGAGACCGTCCGCTCGGTGCTGACCATCCTCGAACAGCAGCTGGTGGTGGTCAGCTTGTTGCGTGACATCCTCGACACCGGACTGTCGGTGGCCATCGGCACCGAGCACGGCGTCGAGCCCCTCGCCTCGTGCGCCATCGTGGCCGTGCCGGTCTCGGTCGACGGCATCGCGGCCGGGACCATCGGGCTGCTCGGGCCCACCCGCATGAACTATCCGCTGGCCCTGGCCGCCGCCCGAGTGGTGGGTGACCGGTTGGGCGAGCGATTGAGCGCGGCCGGACCGGCCGCAGAACGGGGTCCGTCCCGATGACCACTGCCGACCTCTACGAGGTGCTGGGTGTCCGCCGGGACGCGTCGGACGAGGAGCTCAAGAGGGCCTACCGGGCCAAGGCCCGCGAGTTCCACCCCGATGCCAACAACGGGGATGCCGAGACCGAGGAGCGGTTCAAGGAGGTGAGCCTGGCCTATGAGGTGCTGCGCGACCCCGAGCGCCGGGCGCGCTATGACCGGTTCGGGGCCGAGGGTGTCTTCGGTCCGGCGGCCGGGGGTGCCCCCGGTGACCCCTTTGCCGGCGGCCTCGGCGACCTCTTCGACGCGTTCTTCGGTGGGATGGGTGGTGCGGCCGGTGGGCGGGCCCGACGGGCCGGGCCGACCCCCGGGCCCGACGCCGAGCTGTTGCTGCGCCTCACCTTCCAGGAGGCGGTCTTCGGCGTACAGCGCGAGGTGGAGGTCGAGACGCCGGTGCACTGCACGGAGTGCGAGGGGTCCGGGGCCCGCCCGGGCACCAATGCCGTGCGCTGTCCCGACTGCGGCGGTGCCGGGGAGCTGCGCCGGGTGCGCCAGTCCATCCTCGGCCAAGTGATCACCGCAGTGCCGTGCAGCCGATGCCAGGGGACCGGCCAGTCGGTCGAGAGCCCGTGCGAGGTGTGCCGGGGCGAAGGGCGCCGGACGCAACGCCGCACCCTCACCGTCGACATCCCGGCCGGGGTGGACGACGGGTCGACGCTGCGGCTGGCGGGTCACGGCCCGGCGGGCTTCCGCGGCGGTCCCAACGGTGCGCTGTTCGTCCACCTCTCGGTGGCGACCGACAGCCGGTTCGAACGAGCCGGTGTGGACCTCCATGCCTCGGTCCATGTCCCGCTGACCATGGCCGCCCTGGGCGGGAGCATCCCCTACGAGACCCTCGACGACACCCGGGACCTGCCCATCGCCGCCGGTACGGACAGCGGGACGGTCATCCCCCTCAAGGGGCTGGGTGTCCCGAAGCTCCGGGGCCGCGGCCGGGGCGACCTGTTCGTCCATGTCCAGGTGGACACACCCACCGCCCTCGACGACCGGCAGCGGGAGCTGCTGGCGGCCCTGGCCGAGGCGCGGGGCGAGGACCTCGGCGAGGCTCCCCACAGCGAGGGTCTGTTCTCGAAGCTGCGCTCGGCTCTCAGCTGACCGCGGTGCGGCGCGATCCCGATCCCGACCGCGCCGCGGTCGGTGTCGGCCGGCCCCCCGGGCCCGACCCTGTCCTCGTCGGCGCGGCGGCGATGGTCTTCGTGGACGACCTGGCCACCCCGGCGCCGACGGCCGACGACGTCCATCATCTCCTCGCCGTGCTGAGGCTCCGGCCGGGGGAGCCCGTGGTGGCCGGCGACGGGGCCGGGCGATGGGTCCCGTGCCGGGTGGTGGCCGGCCGGGGTACCGGTCGTCGGAACCGGGAGGCCGACCTCGAATCGATCCTGGAGGTCGACGGCCCGGCGGTCCACGCGCCGGCGCCGCACCCGCCGCTCACCGTCGGCTTCGTCCCGACCAAGGGGGACCGGCCCGAATGGGTGACCCAGAGGCTCACCGAGCTGGGCATCGATCGGATCGTCCCGGTGCGGTCGGCCCGCTCGGTGGTGCGCTGGGACGGCGACCGGGGCGATCGCGCCGTGGAGCGACTCCGGCGGGTGGCCCGCCAGGCCGCCGCCCAGTGCCGCCGGCCGTGGCTCCCCGAGGTGTCGCCGGCCACGGACCTGGCCGACCTGGCCACCGACACCGGCCTTCCCCCGTGTCTGGCCCAGCCGGGGGGGCGCCACCCCTCGCTCCGCCCGCCGGTGTTGGTCGTGGGGCCCGAGGGGGGGTGGGACCCCGACGAGCTGGCCCGATACGGCCCGGGGGTGGGGCTCGGGCCGACCGTGCTGCGGGCCGAGACGGCGGCGGTGGCGGCCGGTGTGGTGCTCAGCGCCCTGCGGTCCGACCTGGTCCGCCCCTGGGGATGACCCCCTCGTTCGGGTGACAAGGCGCGCCCTTGCGTTAACCACGCTCAGTGAGGGAAACTTTACCGAGAGGCAGGGCTTCCGAAAGGGAGGGCGACTACTCGAAATTGAGTGGTCTTCAACAGCAACGCACCTGCGTCACAGTGGCAAGCCGGAGCTCCGGGGGCATCGGCGGAGACGAGCGGAGGTGCAGGTGACGATGACCGACAAGGGCGTCGGGGTTCTCGATGACGAAGACGACCGGGAGGACGCGGCCCAGGTCGCCTATGCCCGGGCGGTAGGGGCCCGGTTGCGGGCCATGCGCAAACAGATGCGGCTTTCGCTGCAGGCCGTGGAGGCCATGTCCGAGCAGGAGTTCAAAGCGTCGGTGCTCGGCGCCTACGAGCGGGGCGAGCGAGCCATCTCGGTGCCCCGCCTCCAGCGGCTGGCCAAGCTGTACGACGTGCCGGTCGACCAGTTGCTGCCTCCCGACGATGCCAGTGTGACCCGGTGGGGTGCACCCGCTTCGGCCGAGGACGCCGCCGCCCTCAACGGCCGGCGCCCGGGGCACGGGAGCACCGGCGAGAAGGTCGCCATCGACCTGACCAAGCTGCACACGGTGAGCGGGCCCGAGCGGGACCTGCTGCGCCGGTTCCTGAGCATGATCCAGGTCCATCGACAGGACTTCAACGGCCGGATGATCACCATCCGGGCCGAGGACGTGCGGGCCATCGCCTGCCTGTTCGGGGTCACCCCCGACAGCATGGGCTCCCGTCTGGACGAGCTCGGACTCCTTGTCGACGTCTAGTGTCCCGGAGGTGCCGGCGATGAGCGAAACCATCCGGTGGCTCAGCACCAAGGAGGCATCCGAGCGCCTGGGCGTCACGTTGCGCAGCCTGTACCGGTTCATCGACGAGGGTGACCTGGTGGCCTACAAGTTCGGCCGGGTCATCCGCGTCCAAGAGTCCGATGTCGACCGCTTCATCCAAGCCAGCCGCATCGCCCCCGGGAGCCTCGATCACCTCTATCCGGAGATCAAGGGCAACGGGCGCGCTCATGTCACCGAAGAAGGCCTCTCCGCGGCCGGAGGCGCATGACGGTTGGTCACTGACTGCCTGTTCTGCGGCATCGTCGCCGGTGACGTCCCGGCTGACATGGTGCGGACGGACGAGCGGACCGTCGCCTTTCGGGACCTCAACCCGCAGGCACCCGTTCACGTCCTGGTCGTGCCGCGGCGCCACATCGTCAACGCCGCCACGTTGACGGCTGAGGACGGCGACGACCTGGCGGCCATCATGATGGCGGCCAAGGCGGTCGCCGACCAGGAGGGCTTCGGTGGTGACGATCGCGGGTACCGGCTGGTCCTCAACGTGGGGCCGGACGCGCTCAACTCGGTCCCCCATCTCCACCTGCACGTGCTCGGCGGGCGTACGTTCGACTGGCCTCCGGGCTGATGCCGGCCGTCGTCGCCGAGCGGCCGGGTGGCCGCCGGCCGGGCCGTCGAACCGGATCGCACCGCCCGACCCACTGGTAGGGTCGGTGCCCAGAACCCACGTGGCTGGCACCCAGGTCAAGATCCTCGTCCCCGGCAACCATCTCATGGCCGGCCTCCTGGGGCAGCGCGATGAATTGCTGCGCCTGGTCGAAGGGGCTTTCGACGACGTCCAGATCGCCGTGCGGGGAAACGAGATCTCCATCGCCGGGGAGGGCGCGGAACGGGTCGGTGCGCTGTTCGAGGAATTGATCATCCTGCTCGAATCGGGCCAGGGCCTCGACGCCGTCCAGGTCAACCGCACCATCGACATGATGCACGACGACGTCCGGCCCTCCGAGGTGTTGACCGCCGAGCTGCTGCGGTCGGCCCGGGGGCGGGCCGTGCGCCCGAAGACCGGCGGCCAGAAGCGCTACGCCGACGCCATCGCCTCCAACATCGTGACGTTCGCCATCGGCCCCGCCGGCACGGGCAAGTCGTACCTGGCAGTGGCCCTGGCCGTGCAAGCCCTCCAGGCCCATCAGGTCGACCGGATCATCCTGACCCGCCCGGCGGTCGAGGCCGGGGAGCGGCTCGGGTTCCTGCCCGGCGACGTGATGGCCAAGGTGGATCCCTATCTGCGGCCGCTCTACGACGCCCTCCACGACATGCTCGGCTCTGAGGGGGCACAGCGGATGATCGAGCGGGGGACGGTCGAAGTCGCCCCTTTGGCCTTCATGCGCGGACGGACGCTGAACAACAGCTTCATCATCCTCGACGAGGCCCAGAACGCCAGTCCCGAGCAGATGAAGATGTTCCTCACCCGCATCGGCTTCGGCTCCAAGGCCGTCATCACCGGCGACGTCACCCAGATCGACGTGCCCGGCGGCCGGTCCGGCCTGGTCGGCCTCGAGCCGCTGCTCGTCTCCATCCCCGACCTCGCCTTCGTCCACCTCACCGGAAGGGACGTCGTGCGCCACCGGATCGTGGCCGACATCGTGGCCGCCTACGAGCGGGGGACACCCACCGGCGGTACCAGTGAGCCTTGACGTCTACGCCGCCGACGAGCAGACGGACCACCCGGTGGCCGTCGAGCGCTGGTCGGCGCTGGCCCGCTCGGCGCTCGAGGCCGAAGGGGTGACCGGCGACACGGAGGTCTCCCTGCTCTTCGTCGACGAGCCCGCCATCGCCGCCCTCAACGTCCGGTTCCTCGAGAAGGAAGGACCGACCGATGTCCTCGCCTTCCCCATCGAGGAGGAGGCCGGTCGCGGGGGGCGTTCGCCCGACGAAGGCGGCACCGGACCCGGACCGGGGCCCGACGAACCGGACACCGACCGCCTCCTCATGCTCGGGGACGTGGTCATCTGCCCGGCGGTGGCGGCGCGCAACGCCGTCGAGCACGGCCTCACCTTCGATGACGAGATCGCCCTGCTGGTCGTCCACGGGATCCTCCACTTGATGGGGATGGACCACGAGGTGGACGAGGAGGCCGAGAGGATGGAACGTCGCGAGCAGCAACTGCTGGCTCGTTACTACCACCCGGTGTCGTGAGCGCCATCCTGCTCCTCGCCACCCGTTCGTTCACCCTGGTCGATCTGGTCCTGGTCATCGTGGTCCTCGTGCTGCTGGCCGCCTCCGCCGGTCTGGCCCTGGCCGAGACCAGCCTGGTACGCACGAACCGGGCCAAGGCCCTGGCCTTGGTGGAGGACGACCGTCGCGGAGCCAAGGTGCTGCTGCGCCTGACCGAGCACCCCCAGGGCTTCCTCAACCCGGTGCTGCTGCTCGTGCTCATCTGCCAGCTGGTGGTGGCCACCTTGGTCGGCATCCTGGCCTCGGACCTGTTTGGTCCCTGGGGCGTGGTGGCCGCCCTGGTCTTCGAGATCGTGGTGATCTTCGTCCTCGGCGAGGCCGTCCCGAAGAACTGGGCGGTACGCCACCCGGAGCGGGCGGCCCTGGCCAGCGCTCCTTTCGTCTCGGCGCTGGTGCGCTTCTGGCCGGTGCGCATCGTGTCGCGCGCCCTGATCGGGCTGGCCAACCTGATCATCGGGGAGGGGGGCCAGTACCTCGGCTCGGGCGTGACCGAGTCGGAGCTGCTCGCCATGGCCGACGTGGCCGTCGAGGGTGATGTCATCGAGACCGAGGAGCGCGCCCTCATCCACTCGATCATCGAGTTCGGCGACACCGTGGTGCGCGAGGTCATGGTGCCGCGTCCCGACATGGTGACCATCGACGCCGACACGTCGATCGAGAGTGCGCTCGAACGCGCCCTCGAGGCCGGGTTCAGTCGGATGCCGGTGATCGAGCGTCAGGTCGACGACGTGGTCGGCATCGCCTACATCAAGGACATGATCGAGAAGGTGCGTGCCGGGCAGGGCGGCGAAGCGGTCCGTTCCCACCTCCGGCCGGCCCACTTCGTGCCCGAGACCAAGCGGGTCTCCAGCCTCATGCGCGAGATGCAGGCCGAGACGTTCCACCAGGCCGTGGTGGTCAACGAGTACGGCGGCACGGCCGGGTTGGTCACCCTGGAGGACCTCATCGAGGAGCTGGTCGGGGAGATCGTGGACGAGTTCGACGTGGAGGAGCCGCCGGTCGAGGAGCTCGGGGCCGGCGAACTGCGGGTGAGCGCCCGGCTGGTGATCGACGAGGTGAACGAGCTCATCGACGCCGACCTGCCCACCGGGGCGTGGGACACGGTCGGGGGCCTGGTCTTCGACCTGCTCGGGCACGTGCCCGAGCCGGGCGAGGCGGTCACCGTGGACGGCGTGCGACTCGTCGCCGACCGCGTCAACAACCGGCGCATCGAGCGGGTCCGCATCGTCCCGGTGGCGCCCCGGCCGGCCGGTGGCCCGGGGTGAGCGCCTTCCGCTCCGGCTTTGCCGCCGTGGTGGGCCGGCCCAACGTCGGCAAGTCGACCTTGGTGAACCGCATGGTGGGCACCAAGGTGTCCATCACCTCGTCCAAGCCCAACACCACCCGCGCCCAGGTACGGGGCGTGGTCAACCGCCCCGATGCCCAGGTGGTCCTGGTGGACACGCCCGGCCTGCACAAGCCCCGCAGCGCGCTCGGGGCCCGGATGAACGATTCGGCCTCCTCTTCGTTCGACGACGTCGACGCCGTGGTGGCCGTGGTCGAGGCCACCGACGCCATCGGCCCGGGCGATCGCATGGTGCTCAGCCGGTCGGTCCGGCGGGTCCGGTCCCGGGCCGGGCTGGCCTCCGGGGACAGCGGGCCGCGACCGGACGGACCGGACCTGTTGGTGGTGGTCAACAAGATCGACCGGGCGGGCAATGATCGCGTGCTCACCCAGCTGGCCGCGGCGGCCGAGGCGGTGGCCTCGGTCGAGCGCGGGTCGGGTGGCTTGCCCGTGGCGGCGGAGTACTTCCCGGTGTCGGCCCGGACCGGCCGCGGGGTGGCCGAGCTGGTCGACACGCTGGTGGCCGGCATGCCCGAGGGGCCGCGCTACTACCCCGAGGGGATGGTGACCGATGTGGCCGAGGCGTTCTGGGTGGCCGATCTGGTCCGCGAGGAGCTCCTCCGCCGGGTGCAGGACGAGCTTCCCCACAGCATCGCCTGCGTGGTCACCGAATGGGAGTGGCCCCGGGTGCGGTGCGAGATCCTGGTCGAGCGGCCGTCGCAGAAGGCCATCGTCATCGGCCGGGGGGGCTTGATCCTGAAGGAGGTGGGCACGGCGGTGCGCCACCAGATGCCCGAGGGCGCCTATCTCGAGCTGTTCGTCCGGGTCGAGAAGCACTGGCAGCAGCGGGAGGAGGCCCTCGACCGGCTGGGCCTCTGAGCCCGCCGCCCAGCCGACGTTCAATGCCCGCATCGCTCCTGCCGATACAGCCGGGGTGGAACGGAACCCTCCCCGGGTCGGCCCGGGCCGGTGAGGCCCGAGAGCGCCCAGGCGACCCTCGTCGACCCGGCCCTCGTCGATCCGGCCCTCGTCGACCCGGCCCTCGGCGGGCCGGGCACCGGTGGGCCCGGGCCGGATGCGCCCGATCCGGTCGACGCCGGCATCGCCGACCCGATCTGGTTCGGGCCGTTTGACCGTCCCCTGTTCGGGTGGTTCCACCGGCCGCGGTCGGGAAGGGCCCGCCTCGGGGTGGTGCTGTGCCCGCCCATCGGTGACGAGGAGCGGCGGGTCTACCTGACCTACCGCACGCTGGCCGAGTCCCTCACCGGGGCCGGGCACGCCGTGCTGCGGTTCTCCTACGACGGCACCGGCGACTCGGCCGGCGACTTCGGTGACCCCGGGCGGGTCGACGCCTGGACCCGGAGCATCACCCAGGCCGTGGCGGTGATGCGGTCGGCCGGCGCCAGGCGGGTGGCGGTGGTCGGCATGCGCCTCGGCGCCACCCTGGTCACCGGCGCGGCGGCGACCGTCGAGCCCGCCGTCGACGCCGTCGTCCTCTGGGACCCCTGCGCCACCGGCCGGGAGTTCCTCCGCCACCAGCAGATCCTGCTCTCGACCCTGTCGGAGGTGCCGCTACCCGAACGGGCCGGTGTGGACACCCCGGGCTACTACCTGCCGCCGGCTATGGCCGAGGAGCTCGACCGGTTGAGCATCGCCCCGGTGACCGCGCCGGGCACGCGCACGCTGGTCCTGGTCCGGCCGGACCGGCCGGGAGTCAACCGGCTGCGACGGGGGTTGGGCCCGACCGCGTTCGACCGGCTCGAGGCCGGCGGCCAGGCCGAGCTGCTCGACGTCCCGCCCCTCAGCGCGGTGGTCCCCCGGGAGACGGTGGCGGCCATCACGGCGTGGTTGTCGGGTACCGCCGGGTCGACCGACAGCCCGGTCGACCCGCCCCGGGGCGACGAGGTCACCGTGGGTGCCGACCGGGGCGGGCGGCCCATCCGCGAGCGGGCCGTCCGGCTCGGACCGATCGGGCTGTTCGGCATCACGACCGTTCCCGAGGGCGGGGGGTCGGGCCCGTGGATGATGTTCGTGAACGTGGCCACCGAGCACCACATCGGCCCGGGGCGCCTCTGGGTGGACCTGGCCCGCCAGTGGGCCCGCCACGGGATCCGCTCGGTCCGCTTCGACGTGAGCGGTGTCGGGGACAGCCCGGTCCACCCCGGCCAACAGGCGAACGTCCCCTACGCCCGGCACTGGCTGGACGATCTTCCCGCCCTGGCCGCGGCGGTGTCTCCCGAGGATCCGGCCGACACCGTGTTCATCGGGCTGTGCTCGGGCGGGTACGGCGCCTTCGAGGCCGGGTTGGCCCTCGGGGCACGCGGTGCCTACGTCATCAACCCGGTCCTCTCCGCGCCCGACGCCAACCTCGAGCCCGACCCCCGGCGCCGGGCCCTCCGGACGCTCCCGCCCGGGCTGGCCCGGCTGGCCCGCCGGCACGGCCGGACGGCCTGGTGGACCTGGCGGACCTACCGTCAGTTCGCCCCCTGGCAGGCCCCCATGGCGGTCTGCGCGGCGGCGGTGCGAGCGGGCGTGGACGTCTTCGTGGTCTCGGGGGTGGCCGACGCCCGTCCCTTCCGGGAGGTGCTCGTCTGGCGATGGCTGGGCGAGCCCCGGTTGCGGCGCACCGGCCGCTTCGAGCTGGTGACCGTCCCGGGCATGGACCACGTGCTCCTGCTCGGCCAGGGCCGCGAGCGGGCCGCCCGACTGTTGACCGACGCCGTGCTCGACCGGTTCAGCAGCCGGCCGTGACCTCGCGCAGGAAGGCTTCGGCCTCGGCCCGCGTGATCGACCGGCGCATGGGCGGCACCCGGGCGAGCAGGGCGCCGCGGTAGGAGGCGGTGGCCAGCCGACTGTCGAGCACGGCCACCACCCCGCGGTCGCCCGACGTGCGGATCAGGCGCCCGGCCCCCTGGGCCAGCAGGGTGCCGGCCCGCGGCAGGTCGACCAGGGCGAAGGCTCCCGGTCCGGCCCGCTCCCGGCGGGCCTCGAGCACCGGCTCGTTGGGACGGGGGAAGGGGATGCGGTCGATGGTCACCAGGCTGAGCGTCGGCCCGGGGAGGTCCACCCCCTGCCAGAAGCCGAGGGTGGCGAACAGGCAGGTCGGCTCGCTGTCCCGGAACGCCTCGACCAGGGCCGGCTTGGGCAGGTCGGACTGGCTGAGCACGGGCACGTCCAGGCGGGGGCGCAGGGCGTCCACCGCCGCGTGCATGGCCCGCCAGCTGGTGAACAAGGCGAGTGTGCGGCCGCCGGCCGCCTTGATGAGGTGCTCGAGCTCGTCGTGCAGCGCCGGCTCGGACTCGGGCCGGCGGCGGTCGGGGAGGGCGCGGGCCACGTACAGCAGGGCGTGACCGCGGAAATCGAAGGGGCTCCCGACGTCGATCACCTCGTGGTCGCCCAGCCCCAGCCGGTCGGGCAGGCCGAGTGGCACGGTGGCCGAGGTGAGCACGCCGGTGACCTCCCCCCAGAGCCGTTCGGCCAGCAGCGGGGCGACGTCGATGGGGGCGATGCGGAGGCTCGGGGCCGTCCCGCCTTCCTCCACCCAGGCGACCTCGTCCTCGCCGAGCGCGGCCAGACGGGCGAGGTCGGCGGCCAGGTGCCCGGCGGCCAGCAGGGCGCGGTCGCGGCGCGAGCGGGCGGCGCTCGACTCGTCCGGGCCGGCTTCGCGCTCGGTCCGTCGCAGGTGGTCGACGAGCCGGTCCACCCTGGCGGCGGCCAGGGCCACCACCGCGGTCAGGTCGGGGCCGCCGGATGGCCCTGGGCCGTCGCCGGCCGGCGGACGGTCCTCCCCGCTGGCCTCGTCGACCGCTCCGGGGGGCCGGGCCGGCGGGGAGAGACGCCGGCCGGCCAGCGGGCGGAGCGTGCGTTCGAAGGTCTCGCTCACCTCCACCAGCGCGTCGACGGCATCCATGGCGCCGGGGACGTCTCCGTCCAGCAGCGGCCGGGTGGCGTTGGCCAGCGCCCGGAAGCGGCCGGGCCCCACGTCCACGCCGAGCGAGTCGGTCATGACGTCCTCCACCTCGTGGGCCTCGTCGAAGACGACCACGTCGTGCGGGGGGAGCACGGCACCACCGCTGGCCAGGTGGGCGCCGTACAGGTGGGTGTTGACCACGACCACGTCGACCTCGGTGGCACGGGACCGGGCCGTCTCGGCGAAGCAGTCGTGGCCCGACGGGCAGCGGTAGGCGCCGGGGCACTCGCGCGCCGTGGTCGAGACCATGGCCCAGGCCCGCCGGCTGGGCTCGAAACCGAGCTCGGCCCGGTCCCCGGTGTCGGTCTCCTCGGCCCAGCGCACCAGGCGCCGGAGCTGGGCCCCGAGCCGACCCCCGGATGCTTCCGCCGATGGGGCCGGCCGCTCCCCTTCCGCGGGCAGCCGGTCGTCGGCGTCGGGTGGGTCGCCCGTGTCGGTCGGGAGGGCCAGTTGCTCCCCGCCCGTCCCGATCTCGTTGACCCGTTGCCGGCACAGGTAGTTGCTGCGCCCCTTGAGTACGGCGAAGGAGAACCCGTCCCCGACGGCCGACGCCACCGCCGGCAGGTCGTTGTCGGCCAGCTGGTCCTGGAGGGCCTTGGTGGCCGTCGCCACCACCGTGCGCCGGCCGGACAGGGCGGCCGGGATCAGATAGGCCAGGGACTTGCCCGTGCCGGTCCCGGCCTGGACCACGAGGTGCTGCGCCTCGGCGATCGAGCGTCCCACCGCCTCGGCCATGCGACGCTGGCCCGGGCGCTCCTCACCGCCTCCGGGCAGTCCGGCGGCCACCTGGGCCAGCACGGCGGCCACGTCCTCGGTCACCCTCCGACCCTACCGGTGAGCCCCCCGGGGGAGGGACGACCGCTGGGCTCAATGCCACTCGACAGCCAGGCCGACGGCCACACCCAGGCCGACGACGACCACCACCCAGCGGAGCACCGGCCCCGGAATCCGCCGCCCGTACCGGCCGCCGACCTGTCCCCCGATGACCGACCCGGCGGCGATCAGGCCGACCACCGGCCACGAGATGTCGGTGGTGGCGATGAAGAACAGGGCCGAGACGCCGTTGACGGTGAGGGCCAGCGCGTTCTTGGCGCCGTTCAGCCGTTGGAGGTCGTCGTCGATGGAGACGGCGAGCAGGGAGATGAGGATGACTCCCTGGGCTGCCCCGAAGTAACCGCCGTAGACGCCGGTGATGAAGACCCCGGTGAGGAGGAACAGCCCGCCATGGATCCGGCGCGGGCCGCGGTCGGCGAGCCGGGCGCTCAGGGCGGGTTGGACGGCCATGAGCGCGGCGGCCAGCCCGATGAGGACGGGGACCACCGCTTGGAAGACGTGGTGGGGCAGGGCCAGCAGCAGCACCGCCCCGACCAACCCGCCGGCCAACGAGGCCGGGCCGAGCCGGGCCAGCCGGCGGCCCTGGCCGGCGAGCTCGCGCCGGTAGGCGACGGTGGCGCTCACGCTCCCGGGCACCAGCCCGACCGTGTTGGAGACGTTGGCCAGCACCGGTGGGTAGCCGAGGGCCAACAGGGTGGGGAAGGTGATGAGCGAGCCGGAGCCGACGATCACGTTGACCGTCCCGGCCGCCAGTCCGGCGGTGAAGATCGCCAGGGCGGCCTGCGGTGACATGGAGAGGGTCTAGCTGGTCGGAGCGTTGGGCTCAATGACCGGCGAGGCGCCGGGGGCGGGCCGGGGGCGGGCTGGGCGCAACCGGCTCCGCTCCGGGGAGCGGATAGGTTCGCATCGTGAAACGGCACGATGCGGTCACGGATACGGTCCTGCCGCCGCGCCGTGTCCTCACCCCGGCGGACCTCGCCGCCGGGCCGATCCCGACCCACGTGGCCTGTGTCATGGACGGCAACGGCCGGTGGGCGGCACAACGGGGACTGCCCCGCACCGAAGGCCACGCCGCCGGGGAGGCCGCCCTGCTCGACGCGGTGGAGGGCGCACTGGAGCTGGGCATCCCCTGGATCACCATGTACGCCTTCTCGACCGAGAACTGGCGCCGGCCGGCCAACGAGGTGCGGTACCTGATGGGGTTCAACGAGAGCCTTCTGCGGCGGCGCCGGGACGAGCTGCACGACAAAGGTGTCCGCATCCGGTTCGCCGGCCGGCGCGACTGGCGGGTGCCGAAGCGGGTCATCCGGCGCATGGACGAGTCCATCGAGCTGACCGCGGCCAACCGGAAGTGCACGCTCACCATGGCCTTCAATTACGGGGGCCGGGCCGAGGTGGTGGACGCCGTGCGTCGGCTGGTGGCCGAGGGGGTGGCCCCCGACAAGGTCGACGAGAAGGCCATCCGGTCACGGCTGTACTTCCCCGACCAGCCCGACCCCGACCTGGTCATCCGGACTTCGGGCGAGTATCGGATCTCGAATTTCCTCCTGTGGCAGCTGGCCTACAGCGAGCTCGTCTTCGACAAGGTCCTCTGGCCGGACTTCCGGCGGGAGCACCTGTTCGAGGCGGTCCGGGACTTCCAACAGCGCCAGCGGCGCTACGGCGGCGTGACGTGACCGGCCCGCGCCCGGGCCGCCCCGACCGGCGGCGGGACGACGCCGGCGGGGTGTGGATCCGCACCGGGGTGGTGCTGGGGCTGCTGGTCTATGCCGGCGTGGTGGTGATGGCGGCTGCCGGGTTTTCGGGGGCGATCCCGCTGGTCATCGTCCCGCCCGTGCTGGTCGGGCTCATCGGGGCCGCCAACCTGCTGGGCGGGGGGCGTGACCACGGCCGTAGTGCGGGGGGCCGGGGGCGCGACCGGGCCCCCCTGTCCTCGAGTGGGCCCAACGGCCCGATCCCCCCAGGAGCGCCGCCCGACGGTCCCCGGCCCGGGGGACCGGGCGGAGCCCGGTGACCCTGTTCCGCGACCGCGGCATGGTGCTGCGGACCATCCGCCTGGGCGAGGCCGACCGGATCGTCACCCTCATGACCCAGCAGCACGGCAAGGTGCGGGCGGTGGCCAAGGGCGTCCGGCGGACCCGGTCCAAGTTCGGCGCCCGGCTCGAGCCCTTGAGCCACGTGGCCCTGCTCGGCTGGCAGGGCCGCGGCGACCTCGACATCGTCAACCAGGTGGAGGTCATCGACACCAATCGGACCGTGCGCGAGGACCTCGACCGCATGGCCGCGGCCATGTCGATGTTGGAGGCGGTCGACCAGATCGGACAGGAGCGCCATGCCAACCCGCCCCTGTACGAGATGCTGGTGGGGGCCATCGCCGCCCTGGCCGACCGGGAGCCGTCGATGGTCGCCGCCGCCTTCTTCCTCAAGGTCCTCGCCCTCGAGGGTTCGGCCCCGATGCTCGACCTGTGCGTCTCGTGCGGCGAGGACGACCCGGCTCTGCTGGTGGCGTTCGACCTCTCGGAAGGCGGGGTGCTCTGCCGGAGGTGCCGGCGGGGACGCCCGGTTTCGGCCGGAGCGCTCGCCCTCATGCGCCGGACTCTCGGTGGGGACCTGACCGGCGTCCTGACCGAGCCGCGTTCACCCTTCACCGACGAAGTCGGGACCTTGGCGACCGAGGCCATGGAGTCACATCTCGACCGGCGTCTCCGCTCCGTGCGCAGCGGCCACGTTTCATGAGCCCGGGACCGAAGGGCCGGAACCGGACGTGACCACCGGCGCGGACTTCGGTGTCTACGTCCACGTGCCGTTCTGCCGGCTCCGGTGCGACTTCTGTGCCTTTGCCACCTACACCGATCGTGATCACCTGATGGGCGCCTATGTCGCGGCGTGCGTCGCCGAGCTCGACCGGGCCCGTACGTTCGAGGGCACCCCACCGGCCACCTCCGTCTACTTCGGTGGCGGGACGCCGTCGCGCCTGGCGCCCGACGGGTTGATCGAGATCCTCTCGGCCGTGCCCCGTGCCCCCGGGGCGGAGGTCACCGTGGAGTGCAACCCCGAGGACGTGTCGTCCGAGCGACTGGCCGCCTACCGGGCGGGCGGGGTCACCCGGATCTCGCTCGGCGTGCAGTCGACCGTGTCGCGGGTGCTCGCCGGCCTCGGGCGGCACGGGTCCGAGCGGGCTCGGGAGGCGGCCGCCGCCGTGCACGGTGCCGGCTTCACCGGCTGGAGTGTGGACCTGATCATCGGGGGGCCGGGGGAGTCCGACGGCGACTGGGAGACGAGCCTGGCCGAGACCATCGACACGCCCTGGCCCCCTCCCCATCTCAGTGCCTACTCCCTCACGGTGGAGCCGGGGACCAGGTTGGGGGCCGATCCGAGCCGGCATCCCGACGACGATGTCCAGGCCGCTCGCTACGAGCGCACCGACCGGGTGCTGACCGCGGCCGGCTACCGGTGGGAGGAGATCTCCAGCTGGGCCCGGCCGGGCCATGGCTGCCGGCACAACCGCCTCTATTGGGACCAGGGTGATTATCGCGGCATCGGTCCGGCCGCCCACTCGCACCGGGCCGGGCGTCGGTGGTGGAACGTGCGGACGCCCGAGCGTTACGTGGCCGCCGTCCGCGCCGGTCGTCCGGCCACGGCCGGCGAGGAGGTGCTCTCGCCCGGGCAACGCCGGTTCGAGGCCCTCGCCCTGCAGCTCCGCACCCGGACGGGCGTCGAGGTCGACGCGCTGCCGGACGGACCGGAGCTGGCCGGGTTGGTCGACCGGAGGGACGGCCGGGCGGTCCTCACCGTCCGGGGTCGGTTGCTGGCCGATCAGGTGACGCGTCGGCTGTCGACGGAGCCGGGCCCGGGGGTGGCAACCGGTACGCTTCCTCCCTGTGCCTGATCCCGTCGCCTCTCCCGACGCGCCCGCCGACCTCATGGACAAAGTCGTCGGCCTGTGCAAGCGACGCGGCTTCGTCTTCCAGTCGGCCGAGATCTACGGCGGCTTCCGGTCCACCTACGACTACGGCCCCCTCGGCGTCAACCTGCTTCGCAATGTCAAGGATGCCTGGTGGAAGGCGATGGTGCAGCGGCGTGACGACGTCGTGGGCCTCGACGCCTCCATCCTGACCCCTCCGGCCGTATGGGAGGCCTCCGGTCACCTGGCCAACTTCACCGACCCGTTGGTCGATTGCCGCCACTGCCACCAGCGATGGCGGCAGGACAAGATCGACGGGGTCTGCCCGTCCTGCGGGTCGACCGAGTTCACCGAGCCCCGCGCCTTCAACCTCATGTTCAAGACCCATGCCGGGCCGATCGAGGACGAAGGGGCGGTCGCCTACCTCCGCCCGGAGACGGCCCAGGGGATGTTCATCAACTTCGCCAACGTCCTCCAGACCACCCGCAAGCGACCGCCGTTCGGCATCGCCCAGGTGGGGAAAGCCTTTCGCAACGAGATCACCCCGCAGAACTTCGTCTTTCGAACCCGCGAGTTCGAGCAGATGGAGATGGAGTACTTCGTGCCCCCGGCCGAGGCCGACCACTGGTTCCACTACTGGCTGGATGAGCGGTACCGCTGGTACACGCAGCTCGGGATCCCCGAATCCGAGCTGCGCCTCCGCCATCACGGGGCCGACGAGCTCTCCCACTATTCCGCTGCCACCGCCGACGTCGAGTTCCGCTTCCCCTGGGGTTGGGACGAGCTGGAGGGGATCGCCAACCGGACCGACTTCGACCTGCGCGCCCATGCCGAGGCATCCGGTGAGCGGTTGGAGTACTTCGACCAGGCCACCGGTGATCGCTACCTGCCCTACGTGATCGAGCCGGCCGCCGGCGCCACCCGGACCATGATGGCCTTCATCCTGTCCGCCTACCACGAGGACGAAGTCGGTGGTGAGGTCCGGACCGTCCTCCGCCTGCACCCGCTGCTCGCCCCCTACCAGGTGGCCGTGCTCCCGCTGTCGAGGAAGGAGAACCTCGAGTCGCTGGCCCGGGAGGTGCTGGCCGGGCTGCAGCCCCGGTTCATGTGCGACTACGACGTCACCCAGTCGATCGGGAAGCGGTACCGCCGCCAGGACGAGGTGGGCACCCCGTACTGCGTGACCGTCGACTTCGAGTCCCTCGAGGACCGGGCCGTCACCGTTCGCGACCGCGACTCGACCGATCAGGTGCGGGTGCCCATCGACGGGCTGGCCGCCGAGCTGGCCGACCGGATGGGCACCAGCTGATCGACCCGGACCGCCCGAGCGGACCCTTGCCCTACCATCGGGCGATGTCGACCCGGCCGGACCTCTCCCTCCTGGCGCGGTTCGACGGCCGTACCGCGCTCGTGACGGGTGGTGCCTCGGGCATCGGCCGGGCCACCGCCCTGCGCCTGGCCGCCGAGGGGGCGGCTGTCGTCGCCGTCGACGTGAACACCGAACTGCTGGAGTCCATGGCCACGGAGGCCGACGGGTTGCGGGGGTCGGTCGCCACCCGGTCGGGCGACGTCTCCACCGAGGAAGGTGTCCGGGCCCTGGTCACCGACGCCGTCGATGCACTCGGCCGGCTCGACGTGGTGGCCAACGTGGCCGGCGTCCTGTCCTTCTCCCACACCCACGAGGTCACCCTGGCGGAATGGTCCCGGCTGCTCACCGTCAACCTCACCGGGACCTTCCTGGTCTGCCGGGAAGTGCTGCCCCATCTGCTGGGCGCCGGCGCCGGCTGCATCGTGAACCTCGCCTCCACCGCCGCGCACAAGGGTCAGCCGTGGGCCTCGGCCTACTCGGCCTCCAAGGGCGGGGTGCTCGCCTTCACCCGGGCCCTGGCCGTGGAGTACGCCGCCCAGGGCATCCGGGCCAACACCATCAGCCCCGGCGCCATCGCCACCCCGATCACCGGTGCCTTCCACTTGCCCACAGGGGCCGACATCTCCCTGATCAACCGGGTCACACCGTTGGGCCCGTTCGGGACCCCGGAAGGCATCGCCGCCGCCATCGCCTATGTGGCCTCCGACGAGGCCTCGCACATGAACGGCGCCGACCTCCTGGTGGACGGGGCCACCCTGGCCTGAGCGACTCCCGTTCCGGCCGCCGCCCTCTGCCGCTCCGTCCGGCCGCAGAGATCCGCCTGCTCAGTCCGGCTGCTCACCGCCGGCTCGGGGCCGGTGGCTCCGGGCCGGTTCACGACAGGGTGGAGCGCCCCTCGGTGGCCCACCAGTCGGCCGTGAGCTTGAGGCCCTTGAGCGAAGCGCGTGGGAGCATTTCCTCGTAGGTCCGGCGATAACCGGTGTGGGCGATGCGCCACTGGCCGTCCACCTTGACGTACCGGTCGGTGTAGAAGGCGGCGCCCTGCACGTTGAGGCCGACGTCGGTGAGGATGACCACGTCCTCGAGCGCCCAGGTGCCGACGGCCTCGGCGGGACCGGTCAGGTCGATCTCGGGATGATGGCAACGGTGGCTGGTGAGCATGGTGGTGGCACCCATCGAGGTACGCAGGAACTCCATGATGGCGTCGCGCCCCTCGTACTCGTAGAGGCCCCCGCCGTAACGGGCGGTGGCATCGGGCGTGAAGCACGACTCCACCTCGTCCCACAGCTTCTGGTCGAGGCCGCGGAGGTAGCGGTACTTGAGCCGCTTGATGAGCTCGATCTCGACGAGGTCCTCGGGCGTCATGGGTGGTCGCTCCTCACTGCGTGGCGGGCGGATCGGACGGGCGAGCGTACCCGGCGGGGGCCGACGTCCGCCGGCCCGGGGCGCTAGCGGATCGTGCCGACACCGGGAACCAGCGGGAGGTCGAGGGCGGTGACCCATCCGGGCGGCAGCTGGTTGACGGCCGGCACGGCGTTGAGGGCCCGGAGTCCGGTGGCCAGGCAGCCGGCGGCGGCGGCGTCGCGGCGGCTGCCGTCCGTGAAACGGAAGGCCGTCTCCTGGGTGATCGACGGTGTTCCGTCGATCACCACCCGGTAGACGTCGTCCTGGTTGCCCCGGGGCCAGTCGGGGGCGGCGTCGGTACCGACCCGGTTCACGTGCTCGAGGCAGATCCGGGGCGTGCCGCCGTACATGCCGTTGATGGTGAACCGGATGGCGGCCACCTCGCCCGGGTTGATCGTCCCCTTGGCCGTGGGGATGGCCGTGGGTGTCACCCACTTCTCCCAGGTGCTGGTGATCTCGTCGAGGTCGAGGCCGACGGCGTGGGCCATCATCGGGACGGTGGCCCCCCAGGACATCACCAGGATCTCGGTGTGCTCGAGGAGGGGGACGAACTCGGGCGGGCGGCCGATCCCCATCTCCTCCTCGTAGTCACCCTCGTAGTTGATGTAGTCGAGGATCTCGAGGGCGCGGACCTGGCGCACCTCGCTGCACAGCCCCATGAGGGTCATCGGGAACAGGTCGTTGGCGAACCCGGGATCGATCCCGGTCGTGAAGCAGGAAGCACCGCCGGCCCGGCAGGCCTCGGTGATCGGGTCGACCCAGGACGGCGGGATCGACGGCATCGACGGCCACACCCACGGGGTCATGGCCGTCGAGCAGACATCGATGCCGGCGCGGAGGAAGGCGGAGATGTCCCGGATGTTGGCGTCGGCATGGGCGGCGGTCGGCCCGTAGTGGACGAGCGCGTCGGGCCGGAGTGCGACCAACTCATCGAGATCGCGGCTGGCGGTCAGCCCCACCGCCCCGATGCCGCAGAGATCACCGACGTCCCGACCTGCCTTCTCCGGATGGCTCACCCCCACCCCGACCAGCTCGAACGCGGGGTGGCGCAAGACCTCCGGGATCACCATCCGCCCGACGAAACCGGTGCCCCACACCACGACCCGCTTGACCGGGGGCCTCATCGGAGCAGCTCGCCCGAGTTGACCATGAGGTACTGGCCGGTCACCGCCTTGGCCCGGTCCGATGCGAAGAAGGCGGCGACATCGGCCACCTCGCCGTCCTCGGTCATCCGTCGGAGCGGGAACTTGCCCACGATGTCGTCGAGGACCTCCTCCTCGGTGCGACCCTGGTTGGCCGCAGTGCCGGTGACGTACAGCTCGACGTTCGGTCCCCACATCCACGAGGGGACGATCATGTTGCAGCGGATGTTGTCGGGGCCCAGCTCGTCGCAGAGGTAGTACATGGTGGAGAGCAGCGCACCCTTGGACGCGGCATAGCCGCTCTGGGGAAGGGCCGGCTGGAACATCGACTGGGAGCCGATCAGCACGATCGAGCCACCCCCGCCGGACTTCATCGCCTCGGCCACCGGGCGGATGACGGTGAGGGCCCCGATAACGTTGGTCTCGAAGGCCTTGCGCCAGGCCTCGAACTTGAGGTCGTAGAGGCCACCCCACACGTTCTCGTAGGCGGCCACCTGGATCAGGGCGTCGACCGACCCGAACCGTTCCATGGCGAGGGCCACCAGGCCGGCGCAGGACCCGGGTTCGGTGATGTCGGTGACGTGGCTGGCCACCCGGGTCCCGCCCGGATCGAGCTCGGCGGCGGTGGCGTCGAGCGTTTCGGCGGTTCGAGCCGCCAGCACCACGTTCGCCCCGTCGCGCAGGGCGCTCGTGGCGCACTCCCGGCCGAGCCCGGCACCGACACCCGTCACGAGGACGGTCTTCCCTTCGAGGATCATCCCTTCCTTCTATCGGTTGTGGTTCATGCCTTCCAGTTCGGGGCGCGACCCTCGTCGATCGGGAGGGGGCGGCGGTTGGGTGGTCCTGGTCGGCCCGGGTACGCTGGCTCCCTCACCCGGGTGGGCCGTGACTGGTCGCCCCGCTCCGATTCCGTCCCCAGGAGACCCTGTCCGACATGCCTTCCGTCTTCGACTTCGACCATGCCCATCGCCGGCCACCGATGGAGATGAAGGACCTGCTCGGTGGCAAAGGCGCCAACCTGGCCGAGATGACGTCGGTGCTGGACCTCCCGGTCCCGCCGGGCTTCACCATCGCCACCACCGCCTGCCGGAACTACATGGAGTCCGGCTGGCCCGAGGCCTTGACCGGCGAGGTGGTCCGGGCCCGGGCCAGGCTGGAGAAGGCCATGGGCAAGCGGATCGGCGACCCCAGCGACCCGTTGCTCGTCTCGGTGCGCTCGGGAGCCAAGTTCTCGATGCCGGGGATGATGGACACCGTCCTCAATCTCGGTCTCAACGACCAGTCGGTGGACGGCCTGGCCAAGCAGACCGACGACGAGCGTTTCGCCTACGACTCGTACCGCCGCTTCGTGGCCATGTACGGCCGCATCGTGCTCGACATCCCGGCCCAGGAGTTCGACGGGCTCCTGGATGCGGCCAAGGAGCTGGCCGGGACGGACTCGGATGCCGGGATTCCCATCGAGCTCCTCCGCTACCTGGTCGACGCCTACCAGCAGATCGTGGAGCGGGCCACCGGAAAGCCCTTCCCCCAGGATCCCGAGGAGCAACTGCGCGGAGCCATCGAAGCGGTCTTCGCCTCGTGGAACGGCCCGCGGGCCGTGGCCTACCGGGTGCGGGAACGGATCCCCCACGACCTCGGCACCGCCGTCAACGTGCAGGCCATGGTGTTCGGGAACCGGGACGACCGCTCGGGCACCGGCGTCGGCTTCACCCGTGACCCGGCCACCGGGGCGCCCGGCGCCTACGGGGACTTCCTGCTGAACGCCCAAGGGGAGGACGTGGTGGCAGGGATTCGCAACACCGAGCCGCTGTCGGCCCTGAAGAAGCGGTTCCCGGCCATCCACCGCGAGCTGCTGGGCATCTTCGCCCGGTTGGAGGCGCACTACCGGGACATGTGCGACACCGAATTCACTGTCGAGCAGGGCAAGCTCTGGATGCTGCAGACCAGGGTGGGCAAGCGCACCGGTCGCGCCGCGCTGCGCATGGCCGTCGACATGGTGCGCGAGAGGCCGATCAAGCTGACCAAGGACGAGGCGGTGCAGCGGATCACCGCCGAGCACCTCGAGCAGGTTCTCCACCCGCAGTTCTCCGGGTCGGGCCACCCCGTGCTGACCAAGGGTCTCGGTGCCTCCCCGGGGGCGGCCGTCGGTCGGGTCTACTTCACCGCCGACGAGGCCCAGGCGGCGGCCGAGCAGGGCGAGAAGGTGGTGCTGGTCCGCAGTGAGACGTCGCCGGAGGACGTCCACGGGATGCTGGCCGCCGAAGGGATCCTGACGGCACGCGGCGGTCTGGTGAGTCACGCCGCGGTGGTGGCCCGCGGCTGGGGCAAGCCGGCCGTGGTCGGTGCCGAGGCCGTCCGCATCACCGGCAACACCTTCAGCGTCGGTGCCACCTTGGTGAGCGAAGGTGACTGGATCTCGGTGGACGGCACCAACGGAACGGTGATGCTCGGCCAGGTCCCGGTGACGAAAGGGGTCACCCCCCCGGAGTTCGACACCATCCTCGGCTGGGCCGATGCGGCCCGGGCCGGGAAGCTCGGGGTCCGGGCCAACGCCGACAACGGCCCGGACGCGGCCAATGCCCGCCGGCACGGTGCCGAGGGGATCGGGCTCTGCCGAACCGAGCACATGTTCCTCGGCGACGACCGGCTCCCCATCGTGCGCCAGATGATCCTCGCCTCGAGCCCGGACGAGGAGACCGCCGCCTTGGAGCCGTTGCGCGAGGCCCAGCGCGTCGACTTCCTGGAGATCCTCGAGGCGATGGACGGTTTGCCGGTCACCATCCGGCTGCTCGACCCCCCGTTGCACGAGTTCCTGCCGAAGACCGAGGAGCTGGCGATCAAGGAGGCGACCGAGGGCCTGAACCCCGAGGAGCAACGCCTCTACCGGGCGGCGTTGGCCTGGCACGAGCACAACCCGATGCTCGGCACCCGCGGCGTGCGGCTGGGCGTGATCAAACCGGGGCTCTACGCCATGCAGGTCCAGGCACTGATGGAGGCGGCACTGGACCGGGTCAAGGCGGGGGGCCATCCCGTCGTCGAGATCATGATCCCCCTCACCATCTCGAGGGAGGAGATGGCTCTGGCCCGATCCTGGGTGGAGGCGGCCATCGCCGAGACGACGGCGTCGGCCGGAACGGGCGGCCCGGGAAAGGCGCGGTCCAAGACCCGGACGGGGTCACTCGAGGTCGCCATCGGCACGATGATCGAGACGCCGCGGGCGGCGCTGCTCGCCGCCGAGATCGCCGAGGAGGCGGAATTCTTCTCCTTCGGCACCAACGACCTGACCCAGATGACATTCGGCTTCAGCCGCGACGACGTCGAAGGGCGAATGATGTCGGCCTATCTGGAGCTCGGTCTGCTGACGCGGAATCCCTTCGAGGTGGTGGACCCCGACGGCGTCGGGGAGCTGGTGAGGGTCGGCGTCGAGCGCGGCCGGTCGACCCGCCCTTCGCTGAAGGTCGGCGTCTGTGGTGAGCACGGCGGGGATCCCGACTCGATCGCCACCTTCGCCCGGGCCGGTGTCGACTACGTGAGCTGCTCGCCCTTCCGGGTGCCCATCGCCCGCCTGGCCGCGGCCCAGGCCGTGCTGGCCGGGCTGGCCGACACCGGGCGCAGGCCCGCCCGTCCGAAGGGGAGAGCCCGCCCGTCGAAGGCGCGGTCGGGGCGCCGCTCCGCCCGGTAACCCCGCCCCCGGCCGTCGGCGCGTCGGTCACGGCCCGGCCGGGGTCACGACCCGGCCGGAAGGTCACGGCGACGAGGTACGGTCGTCAACCATGGGTATCCCCGATGAGGACGTCGCCCGGGTCCGGGCGTCCACCGACATCGTCGCCCTGATCGGGGAGCACGCCGCCCTCAAGCGCCAGGGCCAGCGCTGGGTGGGCCTCTGTCCCTTCCACAGCGAGAAGACGCCGTCCTTCAGCGTCAACGCCGAGGAGGGCTTCTACTACTGCTTCGGCTGCCAGGCCAAGGGCGACGCCATCAGCTTCGTGCGGGCCGTCGAGCACCTCGACTTCGTCGAGGCCGTCCACCGACTGGCCGACCGGGCGGGCATGACCATCCGCGAGGACGCCCACTCGGGCCGGGACAGCCAGCGGCGCAAGATCCTCCTCGACATCATGGAGCAGGCGGTCGAGTGGTACCACCGGCGGCTCCTCGACGGCCCCGACGCCGGACGGGCCCGCGACTACCTGCGCAGTCGCGGCTACGACGGCGAGGTGGTGCGCCGCTTCCGGTTGGGCTGGGCGCCGGACGAATGGGATGAGCTCTGCACCGGCCTCAAGCTGAGCCGGGAGCATGCGGTCGGGACCGGGCTGGGGTTCGTCAACCGGCGGGGCCGGCTGCAGGACGCCTTCCGCGCCCGAATCCTGTTCCCCATCTGCGACCCCTCCGGCCATCCGGTGGCCCTGGGCGGGCGCATCCTCCCCGACAGCGAGGACCCGGCCAAGTACAAGAACTCCTCGGAGACGGCCGTCTACTCCAAGCGGCGGACCCTCTATGCCCTCAACTGGGCCAAGGATGACATCATCCGGAAGGGCGAGGTGGTGGTCTGCGAGGGGTACACCGACGTGATCGGTCTCTTCGGGGCGGGCGTCGAGCGGGCCGTCGCCACTTGCGGGACGGCGCTGGCCGAAGACCACGTCAAGCTGCTCCGGAATTTCGCCTCGCGCGTGGTGCTGGCTTTCGACGCCGACGGTGCCGGCCAGGCCGCCGCCGGACGGTTCTACGAGTGGGAGCGCCGACTCGAGATCGACGTGGCGGTGGCCGATCTCCCGCCGGGCTCCGACCCCGGCGAGCTGGCCCGGACCGATCCCGGAGCGCTGCGAGCTGCCATCGAGCAGGCCAAGCCGTTCCTCCGCTTCCGGGTCGAACGGATCCTCGAGGCCGCTCAGCTGGACACGGCCGAGGGCCGGGCCAAAGCCGCCGACACCGCGCTGGCCGCCGTGGCCGAGCACCCCGACGACCTGGTCCGGGACCAGTACCTGATGGAGGTGGCCGAGCGCTGCCGCCTCGAGCCTCCCCAGCTCCGCGACCGCCTCGAGCGCCTTCGGAGCGAGCGTCACCGGGCCGGCCCGGCCGGGACCCCGGCGGGCCCGGTGTCCTCGGGGGCCGGACGACGCCACCGCGACGCCCCCCGGGCGGGGGACGAGTCCTGGGTGCGTGATCCCGACGACGGAGGTGAGCCGGCGCCGGAAGGAGGCCCGTCGGGGGCCGGGCCCGCGGGCCGCGGCGGTTCGAAACGGGATGGGCCCGGGGGGCTACGGGCCGGTCCGGGAGTTCCGCCCCGGGCTCGAAGCGCTCCGGCTGGCCATCCACCGGCCCGACGACGTGGGCGACCGACTGGAGGCGGCCCTCTTCCGTGACGACGTGCAACGTGCCGCCTTCCAGTGCCTGGTCGAAGCGGACGACCTGCACCAGGCCATCGACGGCGCGCCGCCGCCGGTGCAGGCCCTGCTGGTCCGCCTCACGGTGGAGGAGCCGACCAGTGACCCCGACGACGTGGTGTTGCAGCTGGTCCGACATGCTGCCCGGCGCGAGCTTCGGGTGATCACGTCCGAGGCGCGCACGTCGGCGGCCGCCGCTCAGGAGGCGGTCGAGGCGACGGCCTGGGTCCAGGAGCTCGACAATCCGGGTGCCTCGGCGGCGGCGACGACGAGGTTGGTAGCCTGGCTTGTGGTGAGGGCACGAACGAACGGTTCCGGGGAGTCGGCGTGACCTCCAAGCAGACGTCGCGTCTCGTGACCGTCGAGCCCGAGCAGATCGACCTGCCGGCGGTGATGCGTCCGACGATGACGACGAAGACGCTCGACCCGCCCAGCGACGCCGAGCTCGACGCGCTACCCACCGAACAGTTCGAAGCGTTGATCCGACTCGGTCAGGCGCGGGGCGGTCTGACCCAGGACGATCTCATGAGCGTTCTGCGCTCGGTCGAGTTGAGTGCCGATCTCATCGCCCACATCGTGGATCGGATCAGGGCGGCCGGCATCGAATTCTCCTACGACGCCGGTGAGACGACGGTGGTCCCGGTGGTGGGGCGGCGGACGCCGTGCTCGAGAACGCATCCGACCCCCCGGAGACGGCCACCGTTGCCCCTCTGCCCGGTGACCTTCCCGCCGCACGGATCGTGGCGCTCGACGCCTCTCTGGCCCCGGGGCGCCAGGGTGGGCCGGCGGTCGGCGAGACCGACGAGGTGCTCAGCGAAATCGTCCCGGCCCAGCCCCGTCGGGAGCGGGCGGCCCGCCGGTCGGCCGACCGGGACGGCTACGGCGACGGCGATGCCTTCCGGGGCTCAGCCGCCGACCCGGTGCACATGTACCTGAAGGAGATCGGGAAGGTCAAGCTCCTCGACGCGGCGCTCGAGGTGGAGCTGGCCGAGCGGATCCTGGCCGGCAACGCCGCGGCCGAGCGCCTGGCCGCCTTCGAGGGCAGCGACGAGACGTATCCCGACCGGGTGAAGGACCGGGTGATGGTGCGGCGGGGCCAGTCGGCCAAGGAGGCGTTGATCGAGGCCAACCTCCGGCTGGTGGTGTCGATCGCCAAGCGCTACCGCAACCGCGGCCTCGCCTTCCTCGATCTCATCCAGGAAGGGAATCTCGGCCTCATGCGGGCCGTCGAGAAATTCGATCACACCAAAGGGTTCAAATTCTCGACGTACGCCACCTGGTGGATCCGCCAGGCCATCACCCGCGCCATCGCCGATCAAGCCCGCACCATCCGCATTCCGGTGCACATGGTCGAGACCATCAACAAGGTGGTCTGGGCCCAGCGCCAGCTCCTCCAAGAGCTCGGGCGCGAGCCCAGTGCCGAGGAGGTGGCCGGCCGGGTCGACTTCTCCATCGAACGGGTGCGGGAGATCCAGCGCATCAACCAGGACACGGTCTCGCTCGAGCAGCCCATGGGGGACGAGGACGACTTCAGCCTCTCCGACCTGATCGAGGATCGCGAGGCGGTCGTGCCCGACGACGCCGCCGCCCGGATCATGCTCGACGACGCGGTGCGCGAGGCATTGGGCCATCTCTCACCGCGTGAGAAGGACGTGGTGCGGCTCCGCTTCGGCCTGGAGGACGGCAAGATCAGGACGCTCGAAGAGGTGGGCAAGGCCTTCGGGGTGACCCGCGAGCGGATCCGACAGATCGAGGCCAAGACGTTGGCCAAGTTGCGCCGACCCGAGTCGGCCCAGCTCCTGCGGGACTACCTCGACGAGGCCTGACTGAGGGCCGACGCCCCCCGGTGCCGGCGCGAGGGTCCGGAGGGTACCGACGGCGGATCCGGTCGCAGCCGGCGGTGGTTGAGCGCGCTGGCCAGGTCCTCGGCCAGGTCGACGGCGATGGCGTCGGCGGCCTGGTCGCCGTTCCGCCAGCCCAGCCTGACCCCGACGGTGTCCTTCAGCCGCTCGACGCCGAGGTTGGCCACGGCTCTCGACTTGGCACCGACCAGGCTGGCCGTGCCGGACACCGGAGCCGAGCGTCCCACGTGGGACAGGGCCCGCATGATCTGGCGGTACCGCTCCCGGCCGGCCCGCGTCCCGAGGACGTAGCCGAGGCAGAAGGCGAGCACGGTGCCGGTGCGAACTTTCACCGGCCCATTGTGCACCCCATGGCCCGGCCGTGCATCGTGGCCGTCGGGCCGACGACCACGGGCTAGTGTCCCTGGGCGCGCCGCCGCACCTTCGTGCCGCCGGCGCCGGCATTTCTTCCGGGGTAGCTCAATCGGCAGAGCAAGCGGCTGTTAACCGCTAGGTTGAGAGTTCGAGTCTCTCCCCCGGAGCGTCCCACGAGGTCCGGCTTTCGGAACTGAGAGGCACCGCCCGGCTCACCGTCGCCGGGGAGCCGGGGCTGCTCGGCCTGGCCTTTCGTGTGCCTCCGACGCTGGCCCGCGACCCATCTCTGGCAAGATTGCCGGGTGTTCATTCGCAATCAGCCCATGCGAATTGTCGTCGTCGTTGGGTTGTGGGCCATGTGGGTCCTCTGGACGGTGACTCGGTTCACCAGCACCACCGTGGTGACTCTTCCGTCGACGTCCACCACGTGCCCGGTCGACCAGGCCTGCGGCACGCCGACCTCGGTGGCGGTCCAGCGCCAGTTCTACTTCAGCTGGTGGCATTTCGTGTTCACGGTCATCGGCGCGGTGCTGCTGATCGCCACCTCGTTCATGCTCCTGCGTACGCCTCGGTCGGTCGAGGAGATCTGACCACGGCGATCTCTGCCGTCGGCCTCGCTCGACGTGACCGTCGTCGTCTCGTAGTCCCGGCCGGGGCGGCCCCCCGGCCTCAGGCGGCCAGGGCCCGCAGGGCCCGGGCGGCGACGGCGGTGCGGTCCGAGCCGGTGGTGGCCGCCGCCCGGTGGAGGAGGTCACCGAGGTAGCCGGCGAGGAGGAGGAGGTCCTGTCTCGGGTCGGGGACCCGGAAGGGGACCGGCTCCCCGTTGTGCTCGAGCCCGGTGGCCCCGAGGACCGCCCCCCGCAGGTCGGCGAGGACCGAGGCCGCCTCGGCCAGGCCCACCCCGGACAGGCGCATCCAGGCCGAGAGGCCGAGGGGGAGGGCGAGGTCGGTCCCGGCGGGCGCCCCCGGCCCCAAGCCGGCCAGTCCGGTCAAGGCGACCGCCGCGAACCGGGTGTGGGCCTCGCTGCGGTCCTCCAGTCCCACCAGGGCGAGGGGTGCCATCCCCTCGAGTGTGGCGACTGGGTGTGACACGGTGGTGGACCCATGGTGGTGCGGGAGGCCTGACCTGGGTAAAGCTTAGGGCCATGGCACGCACCATCTGGAAGGGCTCGCTCAGCTTCGGCCTGGTCAACGTCCCGGTCGGCCTCTACCCGGCCACGGCCGAGAAGACCGTCCGGTTCCACCAGTTCGAGGCGGGCACGGCCGACCGCATCCGCTACAAGAAGGTCAACGAGCGCACCGGGGCCGAGGTGGCCGGCGCCGACATCGTCCGGGGGGCCGACGTCGGGGGCGGGGACTACGTGCTCCTCTCCGACGAGGAGCTGGCCGCGGCCGAGCCGGTGCGCTCCCGGCTCATCGACTTGACCGACTTCGTGGCCCTCGACGACATCGACCCGGTCTACTTCCGGGCCGCCTACTACCTCGCCCCCGAGGGGGAGGCGGCCGAGAAGGCCTATGCCCTGCTGCGCTCGGTCATGGACACCCTGGGCAAGGTGGCCATCGGCTCCCTCGTCATGCGCAACAAGGAGTACCCCGTCGCCATCCGCCCCGGCGAGGGGGTCCTCGTCCTCCAGACCCTCTACTTCGCCGACGAGATCCGCCGCCCCGACGAGGAGCTCCCCACCATCCCCAAAGCGGTCGAGCTGGCCGACAAGGAGCAGGCCATGGCCGAGCTCCTCGTCCAGTCCATGGAAAGCCAGTGGGACCCCACCCGCTACGCCGACACCCACCGGGCCAAGGTCGAGGCCATCATCGAGGAGAAGCGCCAGGGCCACGCCATCGTGACCGAGGCCCAGCCCGAGCCGGCCCCCGTCGTCGACCTCATGGCCGCCCTGTCGGCCAGCATCGACGAGGCCCGGACCAAGGGGAAGCCCACCGGCACCGGCTCCGGCTCCGCCGGCGAGGGCGGCGCCACCGGGGCCGCCAAAGCCCCCCGGCGCCGGTCGCGCCCGGCGGCCAAGCCCGCCGCCCCGGCCAAGCGCACGACCAAGGCCGCCCCGAAGCCCCGCCGCAAGGCGTCCTGAGGGAGGGGCCCGTTCAGGCCCGGGCCAGCATGCGGTCCTTCACCAGCTTGAAGTCGTCGACCCGCTGGTTGAAGGCAGCCGAGGATCCGTCGAGGTCAGCCCCGTAGACCTGACGCAGGATGGTCAAGGTGTCGAGGTCGGCGGAGGTGGCCGAGTCGAGCAGCGCAGCGTGGACGGTGAACACGGCGGTGCAGGCCTGGATGGTCTGTCGGAGGAAGTCCTCGTCCGGCCCCTCGGCCCGGCTCACCAACGCCATGGCGTCCAGGGTGACGTCGAGGGCGACCACCTGGGCACCCATGAAGACCGAAACGATCGTCCCCCGAAGGGCGACCTCGGCGGTGGTCCGGAGATAGTTGTTCCCGAGCCAGTACTTCTGCGCCATGGCCCCGACTTCGAAGGCGATCGGCTCGAGGTGCAGGCGAGCCCGGCGATAGAGGTCGTCGGTTCGGTCGCCGGCCCCAGGATCATTGCTCAGGGACTCGGCCAACTCCTCGACGACGGCGTAGGTGAGCGACAGCCGTCGTTGCAGATCGTCGACCTGGGACGTCAGGGATCTCCGGTTCTGACGCTTGCCCATGGCGAAATCCTCTCGGGAGTGGTGGGCCGCGTCAACCGGACCAGGGCAAACGGCCACGGAGAGTGGGTCCGACCATCGAGCCCACCACACCCTCGGGTGGTCGAGGAGATCGGCCGACGCACCTCGGGCGTTGTACGCTCGCACGTCAGAGTGGCCAGGCGAGCTTCCGCCAACCCCGTCCAGCGGCGTGCGCTCGATGGCGGCGTCCTCCCCGAACGTTGCGGGAGTAGGCCGGCACCGGGCCGAAGGAGGAAAGAAGCCCAGTTCAGCGGGGCAGTAGCTCAGTGGTCAGAGCAGGGGACTCATAATCCCTCGGTCGCAGGTTCGATCCCTGCCTGCCCCACCAGCCGGCGGGATCGGTGCGCACCGACCGCCATGAACGCCACCCGGCGACGGCCGAGGACACCAGCAAGGAGACGCATGGACATCGAGGAGTTCTACAGCTCGGACGAACGCCGTCGGCGGTCGTCCGAGGTCGAGCTCGGAACCGACTGGTTCGACGCCAACGGCAACCGGTACGAGCTCAGTTGGGTGGAGGACACCGGTGAGCTGTACACCATGCTCGAGCTCACACCCGAAGCCGACTCGTTCACACCGTTCGGCGACATCGAGGTCGAGAACCTCCCGGTCGACCGGATCCTGGTGATGGTGGTCGGGTACATCGACGGCCTGACCGAGGTCGAACGGGTGCTGGCCGGCTGGCCCGAGCACATGGCCGAGCCCGACGGCATCGCCTGGGTCGCCGAGCGGCTGCGGGACAACCGTGTCCCGGCCGCGCCGCCGGCATGACGTCCTCCGGGCCAACGGCATCGACCGCCCGGCGGGCCGGTTCGGGGCGATCCCGGTCGACGAACCGGTGTCGTCAGGGAGGTCGCTAACCGTGCAGGTAGTGGTCGATCTCTCCTCCGGGTCGGTGTCGCTGCGCGACCCCGACGACACCGAGCGGTTTTCGGTCCTGGCCCTCCCCGCCAGTCCGCAAGACCCGAGCGACCTGTCTGCCCTCGGTGCCGTCGCCGCCGCTCTCAGCGTGCACGACGCGGGCATCGTCGACCCGGAGGGCCACGCCTTCATCCCCATCGACGTGGTCCGGCGCCTGGCCGCCGAGGGCGCGGCCGCCGCCCCGCTCGGCGCCGACTGGGAGTCGCGCTTCGCGGCCATGGTGGAGCAGGCGAAGGAACGGGGATGGGTGACCGACGAGGGCACCATCCAGGCCCACATCGAGTGGGACCGACCGTGAGGTTCTCCTACGCCGAGTCGATGGTCGACCCGGCTTTCTACCTGCCCCTGGCCCAGGCGGCCGAGGAAGCCGGCTACGACGGCATGGTCGTGCCCGACAGCATCTGCTATCCGAAGGAGTCGGACTCCACCTATCCGTTCTCACCCGACCACTCCAGGGAGTTCCTCGACGACAAGCCGTTCATCGAGCCCTTCTCCCTCATCCCGGCCATGGGTGCGGTCACCGAGCGGATCAGGTTCATCACGTTCGTCCTCAAGCTGCCGATGCGTCATCCCCTGTTGGTCGCCAAGCAGGCCACGTCGGTGGCGGTGCTCACCGGCAACCGGCTGGCCCTCGGGGTGGGCACCAGCCCGTGGCCCGAGGACTACGAGCTCTGCGGCGTCCCGTGGGAAGGGCGGGGACGGCGCATGGACGAGGCGGTGGACATCGTGCGCGGCCTGTCGGCCGGGGGGTATTTCGAGTACCACGGGTCCGTCTACGACCTGGCGCCGGTCAAGCTCAGCCCGACGCCGGACACCCCGCTCCCCATCTTGATCGGCGGCCATGCCCGGGCCGCCCTGCGCCGGGCCGCCCGCTGCGACGGGTGGCTGCACGGCGGCGGTGATCCTGCGGACCTGCCCGGGCTGCTGGCGGAGCTCGGCAAACTGCGCCAGGAGGAGGGGACCGCGGCCCGGCCCTTCGAGGTCCACGCCATCTCGGCCGAGGCCTACTCCGTCGACGGCGTCCGGCGACTCGAGGACCAGGGGGTCACCGACGTGATCGTGGGATTCCGCTGGCCCTACGCCACCGGGCCCGACACCGAGGCGCTCCAGGTCAAGATGGACAACCTGCGCCGCTACGCCGACGACGTGATCGCCTCGGTCCGCCCGTGAGGAGCGCCCGGGAGTTGGCCGAGGCGTCCATGGCGGCGGTGGAGGCCGGGGACCGGCAGGCCTGGCTGGGCCTCTTCGCCGAGGACGCCGTGGTGGAGGACCCCATCGGTCCGTCCGCCTTCGACCCCGAGGGCCACGGCCATCGCGGGCCGGCCGCCATCGCCGCCTTCTACGACGACGTCATCGGGGTCAACGAGTCGATCCGGTTCACCGTGCACCAGTCCCACCTGTGCGGGGACGAGGTGGCCAACGTCGGCGTCATCCGCATCGCCCTGGCCGGTGGTGCCGCCGTCGAGGTGGACGGCGTGTACACCTACCGGCGGTCGCCCGACGGCAGGATCGCCGCCCTGCGCGCCTATTGGGAGCCGGACAAGGTGCGCGCCGTCCCGTAGGGGTGGGTGAGGCGCCCCAACGGCGCCGTTCACTCCCAGCCGGTGAACCCGTACTGCTGATGGGGCCCCATCACCGCGCACTCGAACATGCCGTAGCCCACGTGGCCGTCATAGGTGAACCGGGCGGCGTACTCGGTCAGGCCCCAGTTGAAGTAGGACGGATCGACCGGGGGCACCGGCTGGCCCTGGACGACCAGCTCCCCCTGGTACATGCCGTGCCTCCAGTCCGGCTCGAGTCCGTAGCCGCTGCCCAGCAGGAGGGGGAAGGCGAGCAAGGTCTCGACCTCCACCTCGGCCGTCTTCGTCCCGTGTGGCCCGAAATAGGTGAGGGTGGCCCCCGTCACCCTCCGGGTGCCGGGGTCGAACCGGAGCTCGTGCTCCGGACGGCCCAGCCAGTCAGCCGGTCGGCCCTCGCCGAGGCGGGAGACCCGGTGGGCGTCCTGCATGATGCGCTCGCCGTCGGGGCGCTCCTGGATGATGGTCACCATGGCGTGGTCCTCGAAGCGGACCGGGGCGTAGATCCAGAAGAATCCGCCTTGGGTGTCCGTGGCCCGGATCCCGGGCGGCTCTGCCTCGCCGACGGGCCGCACGCCCCACGAGCGGTCCCGCGATCCCCAATACCGGTCGGGGGACAGCCCCACCTCTCGATCGCCGACCTTCAACGTGCCGGTCCACGAGCCCACTTGGGCGAACCGGGTCGAGTCGAAGATCACCCGAGTGAATTGCCGGTCGAAATGGCGCCCTTCGAGGTGGGCCTCGGAGAACCCGTCGTAGACGGCGTCGAGCTCGATGCCCCACTCGTTGGGCTCGACGACCACCCTGATCTGCTCGAGGCCCTTGATGACTTCGACCCGGATCGGCCCGACCGAGGCATCCATGCGATCGGCACCGAGCGTCTTCGACGACCGGACCACGCGGTGGTCGTTCCCCCACAGGACCGATACGAACGCGTCGGCCACGCTGAGGTTCGGGTACTGGCCGATCCCGATCACCGCGAACAGCTCCCCGTCGGTCCCGTGCACCTCCCCGGTCCCGTGGACGTTGAAGTAGTAGCGGTCGTAGAAATTGCGGTCGGAGGGTCCCACCAAGCGCATCGGCTCGGAGATCTGGTGGACCGGGTAGTCGTCGAGTGGGGAGAGCACGGAACTCCTCGATGGTCAGGGTCGCGGTGGGCCCG
This sequence comes from uncultured Acidimicrobiales bacterium, assembly GCA_963710495.1. Classification (GTDB taxonomy): domain Bacteria; phylum Actinomycetota; class Acidimicrobiia; order Acidimicrobiales; family RAAP-2; genus Bog-756. The sequence goes on along the minus strand of CAVQAI010000007.1, from coordinate 287,009 downwards.
GGTCGGGACATCCTCATGGGCGCGGCGTCGGCCCCGGGAGCGTAGCCAGTCCGCTGCGATGGGGCGCCGTGCCGGGGCCGGGACTACCATCGAGAGTGGTGATCGTGCCCGCCGTCCACCGGCGCTACCGATCCTGGCCAGTCCATGTCCGGATGCCTGTCGAGGGAGGGACCGTGAAGTCGTACGACCGTCTGTTCATCGGAGGGGAGTGGGTCGAACCCTCATCCTCAGCAGTGTTCGATGTGATGTCGCCGGCCACCGAGGAGCTCGTGGGCCGGGTTCCCGAAGCTCAGATTGCCGACGTCGATCGGGCGGTGGCGGTCGCCCGCGACGCCTTCGACCATGGCCCGTGGCCCCGGATGGCGCCGGCCGAGCGCGCCGGTGTGCTGACCAAGGTGGCCGAAGCCATCCGCAACGAGATGCAGGACATGTCCGAGCTCATCTCGAACGAGATGGGCTCGCCCATCGGGTGGGGGACCCTGGCCCAGGTGCTGGCGCCCACCATGATCCTCGACTACTACGCCGGCTTGGGCAGCACGTTCGCCTTCGACACGGTGAAGGACGGCCTGCTCGGGCCGGTCCTGGTGTCCAAGGAGCCGGTCGGCGTCGTGGCCGCCATCACCCCGTGGAACGTCCCGCTCTTCTTGGCCTGCGCCAAGCTGTCCCCGGCCCTCCTGTCCGGCAGCACGGTGGTGTTCAAGCCGGCACCGGAGACGCCGATCGACGCCAACCGCCTGGCCGAGATCTTCGTCGACGCCGGCCTGCCCAAGGGCGTGCTCAGCGTCGTCCCAGCCGGGCGGGAGGTCGGCGAACACCTCGTCAACCATCCGGGGGTCGACAAGGTGTCCTTCACCGGTTCGACGGCCGCCGGGCGGAAGATCGGCGCCGCCTGTGGGGCCAATCTCAAGCGGTGCAGCCTGGAGCTGGGCGGGAAGTCGGCGGCCATCCTGCTCGACGACGTGGACCTCGCCACGTCCATCCCGCTGATGCTGCCCAACGCCATCATGAACAACGGCGAGGCCTGCATCTCCCTCACCCGGATCCTGGCTCCCCGGGATCGCTACGCCGAGGTCACCGAGGCGCTGGTGGAGCAGGTGCGGTCCATGAAGGTCGGGGATCCGCTCGACCCGGCCACCGAGGTCGGCCCGCTGGTGGCCGAACGGCAGCGTGATCGGGTCGAGAACTACATCCGCATCGGCCAGGAGGAAGGGGCCAAGGTGGCGGTGGGCGGCGGACGCCCCGCCGGCATCGACACGGGATGGTTCGTCGAGCCCACCGTCTTCGTCGACGTCGACAACGGCATGCGGATCGCCCAGGAGGAGATCTTCGGTCCCGTGTTGTCGGTGATCCCCTACGACAACGACGACGACGCCGTCCGGATCGCCAACGATTCGGACTACGGGCTGTGTGGCGCGGTGTTCAGCGGGTCCAACGACCGTGGGCTGGAGGTGGCCCGGCAGGTCCGGACCGGCACCTACATGGTGAACTCCAACGTGCCCATCGACTTCTCGTCGCCGTTCGGGGGCTACAAGTCGTCCGGCGTGGGCCGCGAGTTCGGCGAAGATGGCCTCGAGCTGTTCCTGGAGAAGAAGACGATCACCCTTCCGGCCGGGTACACCCCGACCAGCTGACCGCAGACGCCGGTCCGGCCGGCCGACTCCGCTCGGCTGGAAGGCCACCGAGCGGGGTGATTGGCCCCTGCCGGCGGGGGAGCCTCGAAATGGGGCTGTCGCCGGGCCTCTCTGATCTGCGACAATGATCGGTCGCCGTCTCCTGACGGTCTTGACTGCACTGCCGTCGCCCGTGGTCTGAGTGGAGGCCCCAAACCCCGATGAGTTCTGGCGCTCCGGCCACCAGGCCGACCGACGTGACGCTCGCCGCTGACGGGCGGGGCCGGCCCGTGCGCTTCGGGTTCGTTCCTGCGCTCGACGGGATGCGCGCCGTGGCCGTCATGGGGGTCATGCTCTACCACGGGGGTGCGCCCTTCGCCGGCGGGGGCTCCCTCGGTATCGACGTGTTTTTCGTCCTGTCCGGTTTCCTCATCACGACGTTGCTCGTCGGCGAGTGGGGCGCTCGCCTCACCATCCGATTGGGACAGTTCTGGGCCCGGCGGGCCCGCCGGTTGTTGCCCGCTCTGCTGGTCATGCTGTTGTGGGTGGCCATCTACGCCAAGGTGTTCGCCAGCCCGGGCGAGTTCGCCAATCTTCGGCTCGACGCGCTGTCCAGCTTGCTCTACGTGTCCAACTGGCACTTCATCTTCGGCGGCAGCAACTATTTCAACTTCACCGCCCTGCCTTCGCCGCTCCAACACATGTGGTCGCTCTCGATCGAAGAGCAGTTCTACATCGTCTGGCCACCGGTGGCCCTGTTGCTGTTGCGTTTCGGACGGCGCCTCCGCCCGGACCGGAGGCTCTGGCCCATCTTCGGCGTCGCCGTGGCGGGTGCGCTCGTCTCCGCCGTCGACATGCGGTTGTCGTATCAGGGTGGCGCGTCGATCACGCGCCTGTACGAGGGGACCGACACACGGTGCCAGGACATCCTCATCGGCGCGGCTCTCGCCATCGGCATGGCCATCTGGGCCGAGCGCCGCCCGGCCGTCCCGGCACCCGTCGACCGGGCCACCGATCGGCTGGAGCGCGCTCACCCGTCGGCGGGGACCACCGGTCTGGTCGCAGCCGCGGCCCCTCCGGCGCGACCGGCACCGGCGACGGGGCCCGAGCATCCGGACCATCACCGCCTGGGAGATCAGCTCGCCCCGGGCCCGGCTGGCATTGCAGGCCGTGGGCTGGTCGGCCTGTGCCGGGGTCCTCTATCTCGGATCGCACCTGCACGGATGGAGCCCGTTCCTGTTCGAAGGGGGCTACCTCCTGTTCGCCCTCGGGGTCGCGTTCGTCATCTTCTGCCTGGTCACCGCGCAGAAGGCACCGCTCGCTCGCGCCTTCGGCAACTCCGTCTTCCGGTACGTCGGGAAGATCTCCTACGGCGCCTATCTCTGGCACTTCCCGTTGTTTATCTTCCTCAGCGCCGAGCGCCTCCACCTCTATGGCTACCCGTTGCTCGTGGCCCGGATCTCTGCGACCTTGGTGGTGGCCACCGGCTCCTTCTATCTGGTCGAGGAGCCGGTCCGACAAGGGCGTCTCCTGTCGCTCATCGAATGGCGGGCCTGGCTGGCCACCTCGGCTGCCTTTCTCACCGTGGTGGCCGTCACGCTGGCGGCTACCGTCCCATCGACGGCGGAAGCAGCCAGCACCGGGCGACTGGTCGGCGCCCAGTACAGCGGGGCGCCGGTCAAGATCATGTTGTTCGGTGACTCCGTGGCGTGGCGAGTCGGGTTCTCCATGCTCGCCAGCCAGCCCGAGCTGACCTACAACGTCAACATCGACAACGGAGCGATCGTCGGGTGCGGTGTCGTGCGCAGCACCGAGTACCGCGACCACGGCATCGCCGACCCGTCGACGTCGCAGTGCAACACGGCCACACCCGATTCGGGCCAATGGCCGGCCCAGTGGCGAGGTGATCTGGAGCAGTTCCATCCCAATGTGGTGATCCTGCTGGCGGGCCGCTGGGAAGTCTCCGACCGTGCCATTGGAGGCCGGTGGATGCACATCGGTGAGCCCGCCTTCGACGCCGACCTGCGGCAGTCGCTGGAGCAGGCGGTGCAGGTGGCGACCTCGACCGGCGCACTGATGGTCATGATGACCTCGCCCTGCTTCGACACCGGGGAGCAGGACAACGGCCAGCCCTGGCCGGAGGATTCGCCCACCCGCCTGGCCGAGTACAACGCCATGGTCAGGCAGGTGGCGGCCGAGCACCCGACCACCGTCGAAGTCGACGATTTCGGAAGCCAACTCTGTCCGGGAGGGGTCTACACGCCGACGATCGGCGGTGTGCAGGTCCGTGACGGGGACGGCGTGCACGTCCCGCCCACCCCGGCGGCCGGCCAATGGCTCGATGCCCGGGTCCTGCCCGAGGCCATCAGGGTCGGGCGGCTGCAGATGGCCGGACGGCCAGCTCACCCCGCCAGGCACCTCGCCCAGCTCATCGACGCCGCCGCGAACGCCGGTGCTGTCGGCCGCAGCCGGGAACCTTCGAGGATCGTAGGAGGAGTACTGACGCAGTCGACGGTCACGGCCCGACGTCGGGCGGCGGTATCGACGATGGCGGCGGGGGTTGGTTGAAGGTGGAGTTGTCGGCCATCCGGCATTGGGCGGTGAGGGCGTCGACCAGTGTCGTCTCGGGCACCCGGTCGCTCTCCGAGATCGTGGTCATCAGAGCTTGCCACTGCTCGTCCTGACCGGCGGCCTGGGCGGCGATCGGAAGGGCAGTCAGCAGCTGGACGAGGGCCTGCTCCTTGAGCTCGGCGGACTCAGCTCGATCGGTCCCCGCATCGGATCGGTGCAGGAGGGAGAGCGACCGGTTGACATGCGTGCAGGCCTGCTTGGGCCAAAGCCGTGCCGCTGGTCCCGCAGGCGCTGAGCACCGTCCCGAGCCCGATGGCGATGATCCCTCCGACGGCCAGGCGCCGGAGTGTTCTCCGTGGGCCGGGGTCACTCACCCCAACCAGCTGCCGGCCGAATCGAGCAGGTACCGGCTGACGGCCAGGCAGCGGTCGAACACCTCGCACATCATCTCCTCGCCGGCCAGGATGCGGGCGAGCGACACGGGTGATCGGGCCACGATGTTGAGCCGCCGCTCGGCCGCATCGGTGGCCGATGCGTAGGAGTCGATGGCCGAGACCTCGAGGGGGAGCTCGATCCCACCGACGCCGGCCAGGTCGATGGCCAGCCGGAGCAGGTCCGGGCCGTTGGGGAGCGGGGGGAGCGCCCAGGTGAAGGTGAGGGGGAAGTGGTACTCGTCGGGGGGTTCCTCGTCCTCGGGCAGGCCGAAGACGGCGTCCTCGAACGAGAGCAGCGTCCTCGGATCGACCTCGAGGGCCAGGTGCAGGTCGAGTGGGCCTCCGCAGCCGTCCTCGGGGTGCAGCTCCACCTCCCAGACCTGTCGCAGGGAGTAGGTCTCGACGAAGTGGCGCTCGTCGTGCACATGAAACCCGTGGTCGACCGAGTGGTCCTTGAGGTCGGCCACGTACCCGGCCACGTCGATGACTGCCACAGGCGACTCAGCCTACCGGTCCCGGACTCCTCCGGTATCGTCGAAACCATGGACGACCAGGCGCTGCTCGGAGTACTGCACGACGCGGCATCGGCGGTGGCCGGCGCGCTCAGCAAGCTGGATGACTGGGGACTCGCCGGCACCCGTCATGGGCAGTACCGGTCGGACCTGGCCGCCGATGCGGCGGCGCTGGCCGTCCTCGACAGGGCCGGGCTCGGTGTGATGTCGGAGGAGTCCGGTGCGCACGAGACGGACCGAGAGGTCGTCGTGGTGATCGACCCGGTCGACGGCTCAACCAATGCGTCGCGTGGTATCCCGTGGTACGCGACGAGTCTGTGCGCCATCGACGCCGACGGGCCGCGGGTAGCGCTGGTCGTCAACCAGGCCAGCGGCACCCGGTTCGACGCCGTCCGGGGTGGGGGGGCGCGGCGGGACGGTGCCGCCATCCGCCCGTCGGGTTGCACCGAGCTCGGCGAGGCCATCGTGGCGTTCTCGGGCTATCCACCTGCCTACCTCGGCTGGTCCCAGTACCGGACGCTCGGGGCAGCTGCCCTCGACCTGTGTGCGGTGGCCGAGGGGGTGCTCGACGGCTATGCCGCCATCGGCGGGTCGGAGCTAGGCAGCTGGGACTACCTCGGTGCCATGCTGATCTGTCTCGAGGCCGGCGCGGTGATCGAGGACCGGCGGGGGGATGATCTGGTCACCATCGACCACCGTGCTCGCCGAGTTCCGGTGGCGGCGGCCACGCCAGCGTTGCTGGCCAGCTTCTCGTCGGCGGTGGCGCGCCCGTCGCGCTGAGTCCGGTGGCGACGGTCGATACGCGGGTCGCCAGTGACGGGGGAACGCTGTGGATCGAAAGGCCGGCGCTACTGTGAGCATTGCTCGGGCCCAAATCGGTTTCGAGGGCGTTTAGCTCAGTTGGTAGAGCAGCTGGCTTACAACCAGCAGGTCGTCGGTTCGAGTCCGGCAGCGCCCACTAGCCAGTTCGACAGAAAGGAAGCCAGAGGACGGGAGAGCGGCCGGGAGGCGGACGGGAGAGCAGAGGGCGGACGAGGGGCAGAGGGACGGCGACGGCCGACGGCGACCGGCAGGGAGACCGGCGGACCGGCGACGGTGGGGCTGCTGGGGCGACGGTTACTACGGCCAGCTGGGGGACGGGACCTTCTACACCTCGGGCAACGAGGGCAGTGCAACGCCCGTGCAGGTGCAAGCTCCGTGATCGCACAGATTTCCAGAGCCCTTGCTGCTGCGCTGCCAGCTGGGGAACAACCAGTCCCTCCAAGTGGGTGCGGAAGCCATCGCCGGGGTGGTGGGCGGGATGGCCCCTACCGCCTTCATCGAGGTGCCCTTCGTCCTGTTCGGAGCGGCGGCGTTGCTCGGCGTGTGGCGTCTTTGGAGAAAACAGTCAGTGAAACCGACCGCTGCTGGCCGCACCATGGTCGTGCCGGGCTCCAGCCCAACGGCATCGCCCCAGGTGTAACCACGGCGGTGGGCCGACGTCCTCGACCCACCGCCCTCTGGGACCGGGAATGACCGGTTCAGCTGCCCGTGCCGCTCGGCGCAGGCACGTTGCATTTGGCCTCGACGGCCGAGGCGGCCTTGTCCAGGCGGTTCGTGAACGTCGCGCCCTTCAGCCGGGTGATGCGCTTCGCTAGGCGGTCAGCGAGCTTGGTGTGTCCGGCCGCCGCCGCCTTGGCCTGGGCCGCAGTCAGCTTGGGCAGTCCGGCGGCGATGTCGCCTTCGACCTTTTGGATCCGGTCCAGCACCTTGGTGGCGTTGGCACAGTTGAAACTGGCCAGTCGGGTGGACGGGGTCGGGGTGGTCGTCCCGGCCGTGGCCGCTCCGGCGACGCCTGCCGCGCCGAGTGACAGTGTTCCGACAGCCACTGCTCCAACGACGGCCTTCTTAGCCGCGGGGATGATGCTCATGGTTGGTTCCTCCTATGGGGCCGGTGCATCCGGCTCTTCGTCAGTTATCGCCTGTAGCCATGGGTGATCCGTGATGTACCTGTTAGGAGATGATGACGGCTCGCTGGCCCGCTCGGGACGTGCCCCGCCTCTCGAACGTTGCCGTAGGATCTGGAGCGCTTCCGCAGTCGACGGCGTCCTTCGCTTGCCGTGACAGCTCAAATCCGGAGCGTTTGAAGACGGAAAGGAAGTGCGGGGATGGATGAGTCCAGCATTTACTCCTGTGATGATCACCTGGACCTGCGAGCGGTTCCCACGGGCCTATGGCAGTCGCGATTGCCGAAGGACCTCGTCGAGCGAGGTCCACGCATCGTCACCGGCGAGGGTGATCCGATGTGGGTCTGTAACGACCGTGTTCTGGGCCGCAGCGGCCTGCCCCACGGGGACAAGCTGCAGGTCCTGAATGCCGTCACCCGCGCCGGTCTCGAAGATGACGGCTTTCGTGTGAGCAACCCGAAGCTGCGGCTGGAGGACATGGACCTCGACGGGGTCTGGGCCTCGGTCATCTACGGTCCCGTCCCGCTCACGCTCTCGATCCCCGAACCCGATCTGCAGACCGCCTGCTATGCGGCGTGGAATGACTGGGCGATCGAGGAGTTCAATGCCTTTGCGCCCGATCGGCTCTGCGCTCTCCCGTTCCTGCCCAGTCACTCGCCCGAGGCGGCCGTCGCTGAGCTCGAACGGGTGGCCGGCCTGGGCCACCGAGGGGCGATCATCGATGTGTTCGACTTCGATGCCGGTGATCCGGCGTGGGACCGGCTGTGGGCGACCGCCGAAGAGACTGCTCTCCCGCTGAGTTTCCACATCAAAGAAGGTGCGTCTCCGAGGCTGAGCTACCAAGTCGGCCGTTGGCAGTCGGTTGCATTTGCAACCCTCCTGCCCCTACAACTCGACGAGGCGCTGGCCATCATGGTCTTCTCCGGGGCCCTTGAGTGCCACCCCGGACTCAAACTTGTGCTGGCAGAGGCGGGCGTCGGGTGGATGCCGTACTTCTTGGAGCGGATGGACATGGAGTGGGAGAACCTCCGCGACAAGGTCGACTACGCACCCAGCGTGGCGCCAAGCGAGCTGTTCAGGAGACAGGTCATCGCTACCTTCGAGGAGGAAGCGCTCGCCTACCACTTCATACCGCACCTCGGTGCCGACTCGTGCATGTGGGCAGCCGACTTTCCCCATACCGACAGTACCTTTCCGGAATCGCAACGCTCTATCGAAGAGACACTCGGAATGCTGCCGAATGAGGATCGCCGCAAGATCACGGCCCTCAACTGCGCGAAGCTCTACGGCTTTGAGTTCGTTGACTGACACGCCAGGCCTGGCTGAGGCAGGCGCCATTGTCGGCTTCGATCACATCGCGCTGCCAATGCACGACACGCAAGCCATGATCGCGCTTCTATCGCTCGCTTGACGTGCAGGTGGTGGAGGGCCCTCATTTGGTTCAGGTCTACCTCGGGAACCAGATGATCAATTTCCATCGCCCGGAACTTTGGCGCCGGAGCTTCGAGCTGCGGGCGCCCGAAGCAATACCGCCCTGTGGCGATATCTGCCTCGTGTGGGGGGGATCGACGGAATCGTTGCTCGCCATCCTCGGCCAAGCGGGGGCACGCATCATCGAAGGCCCGGTGGAGCGAGAAGGCGGTCGCCGGATCAACGGCTCCAGTGTCTACGTGCGCGATCCAGACGGTAACCTGTTGGAGTTCATGAGATACCCAGAAGGACCCCGTGATCCATGAGGTTGGTAATCCGCAACGAGCGACGCGAGGCACGCTACCTGGGCCCAGGGTGCTCAGCAGAAGGAAGGCGACGGGGATCGGCTAGCCATGGTCAGGGGTGAAGGCACTGCAGTCGCAACGGGGGTCACTCCCGATGAGGTGTTCGATTTCGTGCTCGACCCGGCCCAGTACACGAAGGCCGACACCAAGATGGTCTGGGTCACCAAGCTGGCGGACACCCCCGACGGCATGCTTGCCCGCGAAGACGGCAAGTTCCTCGGTCGGTTCCCGGGGTCGGTGATCACTCGGTATCGCTGGGAGCGACCCCACAGCATCGACGTCACGCTGGAGCACGGAGTCCCGCGAGGCCTCCACGCCTGGTTCGAGATCGAGGCTGTGGAAGGCGGGACGCGCATCCATCACGTCGAGGAACTGGACATGGGTCACGGCCCGCTCGGGTGGTTCCACGACCAGGTGGCCGGTAAGTGGTTCGCGAGTTCGGTCGAGGCCGAAGTGGCTGAAATCGGGGACTCCTCGAGGCAGGCGAGCGCGGTCGGGGCGTGCATGGGGCGCCTGAGCCAGGGCACTAGGCAACCGAGTCAGCCGCACGTCGCAGTGTCGGATGCGAATGTCGCTCGGCCATGGCCGAGGGCTCTTCACGCCGTCTGACGGAGAGGTTGTGCCACAGCCAACAGCTGGGGCGCACCCCACGGGGCGGCCGCATCGAATGTGACGCGCTCGATTTGATCGGGCGGTTTAATCTGGGCCGCCGTGGCCGCCGTGGCCGCCGTGGCCCGTGGCCGCCGTGGCCGTCTACAGGGAGAGCCGATGCCAACATGCCTGGACCGGCTTCGTCGCCGACGCCCAGTTCTGGCGAGTCCTGGTGAAGCCGCGGCTCAGCCGATGCTCGTGGACGCGGTCTGACGGTGGGACGGGTCGAAGGCAAGGTGGCCATCGTGACGGGCGGCGGCGGAGGGATCGGAGGCGCCACTGCTCGAACGTTGGCTCGGGAGGGGGCTTCGGTAGCCGTCGTGGACATCGACGGTGACCGGGCCTCGACCGTGGCCGGCGACATCGAGGCGGACGGTGGAGCCGCTCTGGCGGTCCCGGCCGACTTGTCCCAGGAGAGCGAGGTCGTCGGTGCGATCCACGCCACCGTCAGCCGGTTCGATGGCCTCGACATCGTCCACAACAACGCGGCCCTGACCGAGTCAGCGTTCCTCTCGCGGGACACCCGGGTCACTGATCTGGACCTCGAGGTCTGGGAGCGGACAATGGCCGTGAACCTGCGAAGCCAGATGTTGACCTGCAAACATGCCATTCCCGAGATGGTCCGGGATGGCGGAGGGTCGATCATCAACATGTCCTCGGGGGCATCGATCAAGGGCGATCGCACCCGCACCGCCTACGGCGTCTCCAAGGCGGGTGTGAATACGTTGACCATGTACGTGGCGAGCGGCTACGGCAAGGAGGGGGTGCGAGTCAACACCATCGTCCCGGGTCTTGTCATCACCGATGCGGTGCGGGCCCACCTCACCGAGAGCATGCTGGAGGGATTGGGACGAATGATCCTCGTACCCGAGCCCGGCGAGCCGGAAGACATCGCCAACCTGGTTCTGTTCCTGGCGTCGGATGAGTCCCGGTACATCACGGGCCAGATGATCGCCATCGACGGTGGCATGTCCGCACATATCGGTAGCGGTAACGGGAGCGATGAATGAGTCGGGACCGAGCGCCCAACCAGCCGCGTGGGCCGATGCCGGCGACGCGTGCTCCATTGGCATTCCGGTACCGGTGAGTGCGCCTGTAGGCTCGACGAGAGGCAGGGGAGAAGGCCAAAGACGCCGGCCCGGACCTCGACGATCGACGTCACCAACGAGGAGGGATAGTCATGCCAAGGATCGAACCCATTCCCTTGGATGAACTCGCTGAAGAGCCACGGCGAATCATCGAAGACGGAGTGGCGAACGGCACGTACGCAACGCCGATCCCGCTCCAGATCTTCGCCTACCGCACGAATCAGATTCTGATGACCAATGCGGCCCGGAGTTCCTGGGGGCAGCAGACCCTCCTCGGAGGACGGATCCTCGAGCTGATCCGGATTCGGAGCGCTCAGTTGGGTGAGTGCCAGCCGTGTATGCAATCCCGGAAGCACGACTCCATCTCCGATGAGGACGTGGCTTGCCTGATCGCTCCCGGCCATGCCGATTTGACGAAGCAGGAGCGCCTGGCCGTGCAGTTCCTCGACTTGCTCTCTGCCGACCACCACGCCATTGACGACGAGACCTATCGCGAGCTGGGCGAAGTATTCACGGCCGCCCAGATCATCGAGCTCGGCTTCACCTGCGCCAACGCCATGGGCCTGCATCGATTCATCCACACGCTCGACGTATTCGGGGACGGCCAACCGGTGATTGCCTACGACCCGAGCCAGGTCGACTCCGCCATCAGCGCCGTTCCGGAAGAAGCCCCCGCATGAGCCAGACGGTGTTCGTCACGGGCGCCACTGGCCTGGCCGGCGCCAACGTCTGCCGGCTCCTGGTCGAGCGGGGTGACGACGTACGGGCCTTGGCTCGCGTCACCGCCGACACGGATCCGCTGGTGGCGCTGGGCGTGGAGGTCGTCGCCGGGGATGTCACCGATGCCACGGACGTCCTCCGTGGGGCAACCGGCTCCGATGCTGCCGTCCACTGTGCCGCGCTGCTGGGCGGGGCCAGCCAGAATCTGCCTGACTTCGAGGCCGTGAACGCCCAGGGCACGAAGAACGTTCTCGACGCGGCCGAGCGGCTCGGGCTCCGACGGGTCGTTGCCGTCAGCACCGGGACGTTCTTCGACACCTCGGGCGGACTCGACCGCGAGGATGCGCCCGTGTCGAAGGAGCCGAGCTCGGATCCCTACACCATCACCAAAATGGCGGCATTTCAGGATGCCATGGCGCGGGCTGAAGCTGGTCAGGATGTCGTCAGCGCGCATCCGGGAGCCATCTTCGGGCCCTCGCCAGTAGCGAGCAACGCGCTCGGGAAGACGAGCTTCAATCGGGTCCTCGTGTCGGCTCTTCGCCAGCGGATGACGCAGTATCTGCGGTTTCCGGTGAGTTGGGTCTACAGCGAGGACGTGGCCCGGGGCTGCCTCCTGGCTCTCGATCGGGGTGTATCCGGGGAGCGGTACATGCTGGACGGGCGCCCCGAAGACGTCACGAGCATCGCGGCTGCGTGCAGCCGTATCTGTGAACTCGCCGGAATGGACCATCGAGTGAGGGACATCCCCCCGTCGGACGATCCTGAGCTGGCGCGGGTCTTCGGCCCTACCCTGGTCGCCATTGCGACCAAGGCGGCGTCGGAGCGGCCGGCGCGCCGCCGTCTGACCGATTCGAAGACCTACAAGCGCTTGGGCTACGAGCCCATCAGCCTCGATGATGGCTTGCAGAAGACGACCGCCTGGTTGCGTGCCATCGGCAAAATCGCCGAGTGAGAGGGCCGCATCGGAGCTGGCGGTGACCCGGTTTCCCCACGTGGAGCCGCCGTGCCGCCGCTTTGGGTCCAGCCCGGCTCAGCCGGAGCGCTGCTGACGAGCGACTCAAGGATCGCCTTGGCCGCCCCCGGCGTCGTCTCCTTCCACGCTGGAGTCGGCGCCGAGGCCGTGCCGGGCGGCGCTGACGTCGAAGCGGCCGGCACCATGGGCCATCAGCGTCCGCCACCGATCGGCGATGGCTTGGGCCACAGGCGATGCATCGGGTGGTGCGGCCTCGGCCACGAGATCGAGGTCCTTGAGCGCCCATTCCAAGGAGAACTGGGGACTGTCGTCTTGCGCCTGCATCTTCGCCAACTTGGTTGCGGCAAAGGGCGAGACCAGCGGGCTCCCGGCGACCGCGTCGGTCAGCGTGTCATCCGGGATGCCGAAGGCGGCGGCCAGGGCCGCGATCTCCGCAGCTGCCTCGACCTCGAAGGCGAGCCAGGTGTTCAAGACGAGCTTCATCCGACTCCCACCCCCGGCCGGCCCGAGCCAGAGGGTCCGGCGGCCGATGACGGAGAAGACGGGGTCTACGACACGGCCCGCTTCCCCGGGTCCCGAGGCCAGCACGAACAATTCGCCGCGTTCTGCCGGGATCGTGCTTCCTGACACCGGTGCATCCACGAACATCACATCGGGTCGTCGGCTGCGCACCGATGTGTCCAGATCGAGCGTGGCGTCGACGCCGATCGTGCCCATCTGGGCCCAGACGGCTCCCTCGGCCATGGCCTCGAGCACGCCCCCGTCGGTGATCACATCGGTGACCACCTCGGCGGTCGGCAGCATGGTCAGCACCACCCCGGCGCCGGCCACGGCCTCACGGGGATCGTCCGTCACCTCGACCCCGGCGTCTCCGAGCGTCTGCAAGGGCTCCGGGCTGCGATTCCAGGCGTGCACCGGGTGCCCGTGGCCGAGGAGGCGCCGAGCCATCGCCGAGCCCATTGCGCCGGTGCCGATCACGGCGACCGTTACGGGAGCCACGGGTTCAGACCTCCGGCATCGATTCGGATCACCCAGGGCAGGTTCCCACGGGCTGTCATCGCCGGGCCACCTCCGCAGCGGCAGGCATCGTGGGGTCGTCCGATCATCGGCGGTGGGGGCCTACCCGGGAGCTCCCGAAGACGACAGTCCCCATGCCAGAAGAGCGCTTCGCTACGATCCTGATCACGGATTCAGTATGGCATCTGCAACCTGATCGATGACCACCTGTCCGGCGACTTGGATGGTATGGGATGGCGTCCCGCCATGATCGCCCCCGCTCCCTGGGCCGCCGACCGGTCGGCCCGCCGGTGGTTCGAATCGATCGGCGGGAAGGGTCGTAAGCCTCGAGAGGCTGACATGGTCGCCACTCGCTGGTTCGCCGAACGCAACGTCACCTACGCTCTGCAACGGCCCGACTTCCACCGCTTCGGGACGGCCACGACAACGGCTTCCGCGTCGAAGCTGCTTGACGACCTCCAGGTCCACCACTGCACCGACCGTCTGCGTCTTGAAGGAGTGAAGCAATGAAACTCGCCAACGCCAACGACCGCGCCGCCCTCGTCCTCGATCAATCGATCGCGCGATGTCGCCGAGGTTTCGGCCGGCCGTTTCGGCCCTGATCCCATGGACGTCTACGGTGACTGGGCTGCCTTCGTCGAGTTCGCAGCCGGCGTCACCGCCGGGACCGGCCCGCTGGTCGAGGCGGATCTGCGGAACCCGGTGCCTGCGCCGCGTCAGGTCTTCGCCATCGGCTTGAACTACCAGAGCCATGCCGAGGAGTCGGGCATGACGATCCCGACGGTGCCGGCCACGTTCACGAAGTTCCCGGCCTCGCTCGGCGGACCGTTCGCCGATGTCGAGATTGCCGGCGGCAGCATCGACTGGGAGGTCGAGCTCGTCGCCGTCATCGGTCGGCGCACCGACCGAGTCGACGAAGCCGAGGCATGGAGCCATGTCGCCGGCCTGACGGTAGGTCAGGACATCAGTGATCGCGAGCTGCAGTTCGCGGCAGGTGCGCAGTTCTCCCTCGGCAAGTCCAGGCGGGGCTACGGGCCGATGGGGCCGTGGCTGGTCACCATCGACGAGGTCCCCGACCCCGACGACCTCGGCCTCGGCTGTTCGGTCGACGGCGAGAAGGTGCAGGACGCCCGGACCGACGACCTCGTGTTCGGCGTTCCCCGACTGGTGGCGGAGCTCTCCGCCGTCCTCCCCCTCCTGCCCGGTGACGTCATCTTCACCGGGACGCCGGCAGGTGTCGGGTTCACCCGGCAGCCGCCACGGTTCCTCCAACCTGGCGAGGTGCTGGAGTCCTGGGTCGAGGGGATCGGCACGATCAGGAACCGCTGTGTCTAGCGGGCCACCGAGCGCCCCCCGGCCCGGGAGAATCACGATCCTCGATCACCTCAGCGATGCGTTCCACACCATCGTGCCGAGAGCGGGACGACCCGTCCGGGCCTCTGCCCCCTCTCCTGATCGCGCTGACCGTTGTGACGGGACTGGTCGACGCCTTCAGCTACCTCGTCCTCGGCCACGTGTTCGTGGCGAACATGACGGGAAACGTCGTGTTCCTCGCCTTCGCTCTTGCCGGCGCACCCAGCTTCTCGATCGCGGCGTCGCTGTCGGCCATCGGATGGTTCGCCTTCGGATCCCTGCTCGGGGGCAAATGCGCAGTCATGTTGGCGGATCATCGCGGCCGGATGCTCAGCCTCGCCGCATCGGCCCAGGCCGCGCTGGTGGTGATCGCCATCGTGCTCAGCATCGCCGGCGGCTCCCAGCCGGTGGGAGGATACCGCTACGGGCTGATCGGCCTGCTTGCCGTGACCATGGGGGTGCAAAATGCCATCGCCCGCAAGTTGGCCGTATCCGACTTGACCACGACGGTGCTCACGCTCACGACGACCGGAGTCTTCGCCGACTCCCGGGTAGTCGGGGGGCCGGGTTCCAAGGCAGGCCGGCGGCTGCTGAGCATCCTCGCCATGTTCGCCGGTGCCCTCGTCGGTGCCGCCTTCGTTGTGCACGCCTCCAAGACCTTCGCCCTCGTCGTGGCCCTCGTCCTGGTCGTGCTGGTCGCGATACTCGCCGGTCTGTTCTCCCGGCACCGGCCCGCGTGGGCCGCGTCTTAGGCAGGCACACGGACGAAGGGGAACGGTGCGTCAGATGGCCGGCCGCTCGGCCTCGGGGACGTAGTGACGTTCGCCCGGACCCGTCGAGCCAGACCCGCATCACCCGGTTCGTCGACGGATCGTTGAAGACCTCGTCCGTCGGTCGCCATCCGTGTCCGGGTCGCTGCGTCTCACGGTGGCGCCGGACGAACAGGCTGGCGACGCAGCATCCGACCACCAAGACGACGACGAGGATGCCGCTCACCACGCCCATCCTGTGGTTCAGGCTCCGTCTTGGGCAACGACGACCGCCGTCCCGTACGCGACGATTTCGGTGAGGGACTGCCCGATCTCGGAGGAGTCGAACCGCATCGAGACGATGGCATTCGCCCCGGTGAGCTGAGCATTCTCGATGATCGGTCCATGGCGTGGCGACGGCTGTCCTCCACCAAGCGGGTGTACTGCTTGACCTCGCCACCGGCGAGCGACTTGAACCCCGCGGTGATGCCCCTCGCCATGCCCATCGAGCGGACCACGACGCCGAACACCATCCCGAGGCTTCGTTCGATGCGCCACTCCGGGAACGCGAGCGCGGTCGTGACGGGCAGCTGCGGCGCCACCGGGTTGCTCCGTAACGGGGCTCGTCGTCTGGCATCTCCGCTGGCCTCCTGGCGGGTGGGCGAACAAACGCCAAGGGTACAACCGCTCGTCATCGTCGTTCGGGACCGATGGCGGGGCAGCTTGGCGGTCGGGGACGGCCGAGAGTGGATCGGTCCGTCAGATCGAGGAGTCGGCCACGAGGGGCGTGGCTTCCAGCGCGCAATAGGAAGGACACTCGGCTCGCTCGGGGCCCGGAGGGGAACCGGCCGGTGGTCTCGGGGGGTTGCGGATGCCGAGGCGGAGAGACAGCCCCGGCCACGCAACAGAACCCCGCGATAGACGGCGGTCCGGAAGCCGCCGGCCAGCTCGGCCGGATGGAGGTAGCTGGTCCCGGGATCCCGGCCAGCGTCGGGAGCACGGCCACCGCGATCGAGGCCCCCGATCCGGGCCACGTCGTTGTTGACCGCCGACGCCAGCCCGGCGTGCTCGACCGGGACCGGCCGAGCGCGGTGGCCGTCAGCGGTGCCACCGTGATGGCGAGCCCGAGCCCGAAGACGAGGACGGCCGGTAGCACGCCCGGACAGGTAGGAGGTGTCCGTCGTGGCCCGGGCCAGCAGGGCCAGCCCGGGCCCGACCACGATCGGGCCCGCGCTCATCTGGAGCCGGGGCCCGATTCGCCGGCCAGACGCCCCGACCGTGCCGACAGCAGCAGCATGACCACGGTGAGAGGGAGGAACGCCACGCCGGACTCCAGCGGGCAGTAGCCGTCGACCACCTGGAGCTCCACCGGCAGGAGGAAGAGGGCGCCGCCGAGGGCGGCGTAGACGACGAAGGTGACCGCGTTGGTGACGGTGAACTGCCGGCTCGCGGAAGACTCGAGGGGCAGCATGGGCCCGGCCGACCCTCCACGACGACGAAGGCACGCCGCCACACCGCCGGCCAGCATGGCGACGACCGGGGTCGGTCCACCCCATGGTCGGCCCTTCGATCAGCCCGTAGGTCACGCCGGCCAATGCCATCGTGGCCAACGCCGCGCCCGGGACGTCGATCCGTGAGGCGGCGGTCGGCGTCCCGTGATTCGGGGACGTGCCGAGCCGAGAGGAGCAGCACGGCAGCCCGATGGGGAGGTCGATGAAGAAGATCCATCGCCACGAGGCGACGGCGATCAGGTACCCCCCGAGGAGGGGCCCGTGGGCCGTCGCCACCCCTCCGAGGCCGGTCCAGGCGCCGATGGCCCGTCCCGGTCGTCTGGCGGAACGACGCCTCGAAGATGGCCAGGCTCCCTGGCGTGAGCAGCGCCCCACCGATGCCTTGAAGGATGCGGGTGACGACCAGGGCAGTCGTCCCAGGGCGAGCGCGCACGCCGCCGACGACACCGCGAACCACACCACACCGGTGGAGAAGACCCGTCGGCGCCCGAAGTGGTCGCCGAGCGAGCCCCCGCGAGCAGAAGAGCGGCGAGCGTCAGGGTGTAGCCGGTGACGACCCATTGGAGGGAGGCGAGCGACGCGTGGAACTCCCGCCCGATGGTCGGCAGGGCGATCCCGACCACGGTGGCGTCGATGGCGGCCATGCCCGACCCGAGCACGGTGGCCACGATGACCCAGCGACCCGTGCCGGATTCGTAGCGTAGGCCCTGCGCAGGAACGTCCGTCTCCGAGTCGGGAATGGGTGCTGGTGCGCCAAGGTGGACCCGACCCTCTGTCTCGGGGATGTCCCTCAGGTCGTCTCGAGGGGCCGTACTCGATCGCGCAGTTCTGCTTCGATGGCATTCGTTGCCCCCGTTCGCTGGCCACGAACAAAGATAAAAATCAGCCGGTGGGGGCTTCACTCGCTGCCTCTTTCACGACCGCCTCGGGGCTTTACCGGTCGCCTATGCCACGGTAGCGGCAACGCCGTGCTCCCCGGCCAGACGGCTGTGGCCACGAGGCCTGTCCCTGCAGGTGGACGCCGTTGGTCAGAGCGGTCGGGGAGCCCGGTCAGACTTCGGGATGGTCAGCGGAGGACCGTGCCGCCGTCGATGCTGATCACCTGACCGTTGTTCCATTGCCCATCGTCGGACACGAGGTGGGCGACCATGGCGGCGATGTCGGCGGGCTCACCGAGACGCCAGCTCTTGGTGTGGCGGAGGGAGCGGGCCAAGATCTCCTCGGCTCCCACGGCGGCGACCATCGGTTCGACCACCAGTCCGGGCGCGATCCATTTGGCCCGGATATGGTCCCGTCCCCACCGGGAGGCGACGTGTCGGACGAGGGCACAGATCCCGGCCTTGGCGATGGCGTAGGCCGGCCGTGCCGGGTCCCCCGAGGAAGGCCGCTGTGGAGGCGGTATAGACGATGCTTCCGCCGCCTCGATCAGCAGCGCAGGCACCGTGTGCCGGGTGCACAAGACGTGGCCCCGGAGTTGAGAAGGGCGGTGGCGGCGGTGGCCATCTCGACGGAGGCGGCATCGGTATCGCCCCGCGATAAGGCGGAGGAGGGTCACCGGCGTTGACATGTGCCCCGTCGACACGCCCCACCGGGCGACGTCGCGCGGAACAGTCCGGGGGCGGAGCAGACGACGCCCGCGGCCATGAGGCGGCGGCGCGGGGCCGCCCCGCCCAGCGGTGCGTTCGGCGACCTCCGTCGCCCCGTCGGCGTTCCTGTCGCCCACGACGACCGCGGCTCCCTCTTGGCCAGGCGCAGGCGGGCCGTGCCGATACCCCGGCCCCGCCAGCCATGACGACCACCTTGTCCTCGAGCCGCTCACGGCGTGAGGCTTCCACAGCGCCGGAGGATGGGTCAACCGCGCCGACACCCGCGGTCGGCCTCGTTGGGATCCGACGGCCGTGCTGCACCGGCTTTCGCGAGGTCGCCGTCGAGGCCGCAACGGAGGCGATCCGGTTGGCCGCGGACCCGAACCGTCGTCGGACCCTGCAGGTGGCTCAGGGGCCCGAAGCGTTGGGCTTCAGCTCGAGCGAGTAGACCTCGAGCGGGTCGTCGAAGCCCTTGAGCAGACGGTGGCCGGCCGGGCGGAACGAGAACGGCCTGGCCGCCCGGGCGGTGGCCGTGTCCACCAGGACCTCCTTCGGGATGGCCAATTCGGCCAAGCGGGAGGCCAGGTTGACCACGGCGCCGTAGTAGTCCCCGTGCCGGGTAATGACGTCGCCGAAGGCCAGCCCGCCCCGGGGCTCGACCCCACCCACGTCGGAGGCCATCAGATCGCGGGCGATCGCACACCCCGCCGCCGCATCCAAGGCTACGAACAAGACCTCGTCGCCGATATGCTTGACGATCCGACCGCCGTGGCCGGCGGCCACCTCGAAGGCGGTGACCTCGAATGCGCCGATGAGCTCGATGAGGTCGGTCGGCGAGGTGTGCAGGGACAGGGGTGTGAACCCGACCAGGTCGATGAAGCCCACGGCCAGACGGAACAGCGAGCGTTCGCTCCTGTCCGCCTGGGCCCTGCGCTGCCGGTCGATGGCGTCGCGGAGGTGGTGACCGAAGACCGTACCCATGGCGTCGCCCAGCTCCAGGGCGGCGGCGGTGGTGTCGGCCAGCTCCTTCGCCCACAGCACGATGTCGACGTCGGGGACGTCCATGGCGGGCTCGACCGTCTGCACGTAGAGCGACACGGCTGCCTCAGCCACCCGGGCCAGGGAGCTCCCGAGCACCCGCAGCAGCTCCCCGCCGTGCTCCCCGAGGGGGTTCGCCCCGGTGAGGATGGAGGTGAGGTCGGCGTCGCGCTCCGAGAACATCGGGGTCTTTCCGTCGGGGACCACCACCCCGAGTGTTCGCCACAGCATGATGACCTCGGAGACGTCCTGGTCTGCCCGCGCCGCCAGGTCGTCGGCGCTCAGGGTGGCGCCCCGGGCCAGGACGAGGTCGCCGGCCAGACCGGCATACCGGCACTCGAGCCGCGCCGTTTCGATCTGGTCCTCGGTGGCGCCGAGCGACCGCAGGTACGTCTCGATCGCCTCGTTGCCGTCGACGGCCACCACGGCCGCAACGTTACCGTTCCCGGTGTCCCCGCCTCCGGCCGGTGGAACGGTGGGCGGCGAGGCGCCGGGGCAGCAGGGCGGGGCGAACGTCACCGGTACACTCCCGGCGTGGTCACCGCCGGGCCCGACGGGGATCGGGCCAGCTTCGGACGGCTGGTCTCCGAGGGCGAGTCGGTGCCGGTCGAAGGCTGGGACTTCTCCTGGTTCGAGGGCCGGGCCACCGAGGAACGACCGTCCTGGGGCTATTCCGCCCTGGTGGTGCCGCGGCTGGCCACCGCGGCCGCCGTCCTCGACCTCCAAACCGGCGGTGGCGAGGTCTTCGCCGAGGTCATCACCCGAGCCACCATCGTGCCCCCGGTGCTGGTGGCCACCGAGTCGTACTTCCCCAACCTGGGCCGGGCGAGCCGGACCCTGGCTCCCCTCGGAGCCGAGGTGGTCGAGGTCCCCGACGACGGGCCCATGCCGTTTCCGGACGGCCACTTCGACTTGGTCATCAGCCGGCACCCGACGGTGACCGTCTGGGAGGAGATCGCCCGGACCTTGAGGCCAGGCGGCACCTATCTCTCCCAGCAGATCGGGGCGGGTTCCAACCGGGAGCTGACCGACTTCATGATGGGGCCCCAGCCGGTGTCGGACCGGCACAGCGCAGCCCGGGCCCGGGCCGGCGCCGAGCGCTCGGGCCTGGAGGTGCTCGACTTGCGCCAGGAGTCGCTGCCGGTGGCGTTCGAGGATGTCGGCGCGGTCGTCGCCTTCCTGCGGAAAGTGATCTGGACCGTCCCGGGGTTCACCGTTGAACGGTACCGGCATCGCCTGGCTGCCCTGCACGAGCGGATCGAGTCGCAGGGCCCGTTTCTGTCCCACGCCGAGCGGTTCCTCATCGAGGCGGCCAAGCCGGACGGCCCGAAACGTGCAGGGCGATGAGCGGGGAGCAGGAGGATCCGACCGAGATGTTCCGCGCCGTCATGCTGTTCGCCTCCACCCTCGGCATCGAGGTGGTCGCCTACACGGCGTCCGAGGTGCGGGCCCGGATGGCATGGTCCGAGGAGCTGTGCACGGCCGGCTGGTTGCCGCACGGTGGCGCGATCATGGCGCTGGCCGACAGCACCGGTGCGGCGTGCGCCCTGCTCAACCTGGCCGAGGGGGCAGGAGGGACGACCACCGTCGAATCGAAGACGAACTTCTTCCGGGCCGTGCGCGCCGGTTACGTGGAGGCCGTGTCCCGACCGCTGCACGTGGGCCGGACGCTGATCGTGGTCGAGACCGATGTCGCCGACGCCGACGGGTCCCGGGTGGCCCGGGTCACCCAGACGCAGCTGGTGCTCACTCGGTGACTGCCCCCGTCGCCGTCTCGCCGGCCGGTGGCCAGAACCATTCGGGCTCGTGGCCGCGCGTCTCCGGCAGCAGCCAGATCACGGCACTCAGCGCCATCGCCGGCAGGAAGGTGGCCGCGGCGGCAGGACCGAAACGGTTGCCCAGGTCGGCGATGGCCCCGAAAGCGACCAGGCCCACCGCCGCGCCGACCACCGAGGCGGCCACGTTCCACCCGGCCACCGACGAGCGCACCGCGGTGGGAAAGAGCTCGTTGGCGAAGGCGCCCCCGGCCGGGGCAAAGACCCCACCGGCCGTGACGCCGGCGATGTACCCGATGACCAGCGCCGGCCGGCTCCCGCTGTAGCAGACGATGCCGGACAGCCCGATGCACAAGATGGCGCCGGCCGCGGTCGGACGCCGGCCGACCCGGTCGGCCAACCACCGGCCGAGCAACAGGCCTCCGAGCCCGACCACCCCGGCCGCCACCACCATGCCCGACAGGGCCACGCCCGGAAACCCCTCGACGTTCTGGGCGTAGGCGTAGACGAAGGTGTTCGACGGCCCGGCGATGACGGCCAGGGCGAAGGCCGCCGTGGTCACGATGAGGAGCCGGCGGCGGTAGGGACGGGCGACGGCACCGAGGACGGGGAGCCCGGCCGCGCCCGACGCGCTCGACACCTCGAAACGATCCGACTCGGTGATCGATCGGGCGAGGAAGGGGAGGGCCACCAGGGGGACGACGGCGAGCACCAGCACGCCCCGGTAGCCGATGGTCCCGCCGGCCCGGCCGTAGACGACTACCGTCAGGCCCGCCCCGACGGCGTAGCCGGCGGCGACCAGCGCCACGGCCGAGGCGCGCCCATCCGACGCGGTCTGCTCCGCCGCCTGGACCTGGGCGATGGCCGCGGCCGCCGACAGGAAGGGCCGGCCGAGGGCGAAGATGGCCACGAACCACCAGTAGCCCGGGCCGAGGGCGGCCGCCGCCGTCAGGGACAGCCCCACGCCGCAGGCGACCAGCATCACCCGGCGCCGGCCGAGCCGATCGGCCAGCCCGGCCACGGGCAGTCCTCCGAGTGACGCCAACCGCACGACCGCCAGACCGAGGCCGAGCTCGGTCCCCGACAGGCCGGCCCGTTCGGCGATGGTCGACCCGTTCCCGACGTGGCCGAAATGGCGGGCGACGTCGCCGAGGGTGGCGGTGAGCCCGAACTGGCCGAAGCCGGCGGCGAGCGCCACCACGGCGCTGGCCACGACGACCCGGTCGGACCAGGCATAGAGCTTGAACGGCAGGCCGGTGCCCGCCGCCGGCGTCCCGACCCGGCGGTCGGTCCCCGAGTCTTCGGTACCTGTCATCGACGGCCCGCGGCCGGCGTCCGCCGCACCCCCGGTCCGATCGCCGCCGGGGCGGCGGCCAGGCCACGGCGGCCGACTGGACCGTGGCGCCGGAAGGCGGGATGGGAGACCACGGCCGTCACCGCCCCAGTCTCGCTCGCCACCACTCGCCCGGGCGTGGCGGGCCGGCTCAGCGGCGGGTGGCTTCCACCAGGCCGGCGCCGGACATCTCCCCCTCGACGCGGTCGAGCGGCCGCCCGTAGGCGCTCGACCGCTCGGCGGTCCCGTGCACGGTGGCCTCCCAGCCGAGCGAGGCCAGCCACCGGCCGGGGTCCTCCGGCGCGGTCGACTGCCAGAGGGCGACGTAGTCCCCGCGTCCGGCCCGGCCGTTTGGATGGGCTTCCCGCCAGGCCCGGAGCCGTTCCGGGCTGGCCACGGTGAGACCCAAACGGCTGCCCGACACCGACAGGTCGGCGGCGATCGAGACGATCTGGTCACCGGCCTGCTCGGTCAAGTAGGCGAGCAGGCCCTCGGCCAGCCAGACGACCGGGGCGGCGGCGTCGAGACCGGCGTCGATGAGTTCGCCACCCCAGTCAGCGGACAGGTCGACCGCCAGTTTGCGGCGGTCGCAGGCCGGCCGCCATCCCTCGGAGCGGACCACCTGCGCCTTGAACTCGAGCACCGCCGGCAGATCGAGCTCCCAGAGCCGTGTCCCGGGCGGCCAGTCCAGGCGGAAGGCCCGTGCGTCCAGACCGGCCCCGAGGATGACGACCTGTCGGCAGCCGCCGGCACAGGCGCCCAGCACGAGCTCGTCGAGGAACCGGGTCCGCACCGCGATCCAAGCCGACAGGTGCGCGTCCCGGGCCGGGTCGGGGGGCGGTCGCTCCCAGCCGGCGGCGGTGACGAAGCGGGCGGCGAACGGGTCGTCGAACAGACGGTCCTCCCGGGCCGACTCGGCCGCCCGGATGGCGGCGACCCCCAAGCCCGTGACACCGACGGCGGGCAGGGTGCGGGCACGGCCATCCATCCCGGCTCAGGCTAGCCAGGGCGGCGCCGCCCACCGTGGTCAGACAGCGGCGAAGAAGTCCACCAGCAGGGCGGCCACCGCCTGGCCGTGGGTGAAGATCCCGAGATGGCTGGCGCCGGCGATCTCGGCGAAGCGCGCCCCGGGGATGACGGCGGCCGCCTCACGGGCCCGGGCCGGCGGCGAGTCGATGTCGTGCTCGAAGGCGAGGATCAGGCAGGGCACCGACATGTCGGGCCAGGCCCCGGTGCGTTCCACATCGTTCGACCAGGCCAGGCAGGCCTCGTACTGCCCCAGGCGCCCCGGGTTGGGCCAGGCCGGCAGCGGACCGGTGAGCGACAGCCAGGTTTCGACCACGTCGTCGTCCTGCAACTCGTGGTTGGGAAGGTACCGGAGCGTCTCGGTGGCGAAGTAGAGGTCCGGCATCTCATGGCCCAGCAGGGCGAGGTCGCGCTCCACCGTGGTGATGGCTTTCTCCCACGCCGTGCCCACGTTGCAGCTGCCCATCAGGGCGGCGGCGCGGGTGCGGTCGGGGTGGCGGATGGCGAGGGTCTCGGCCACCCAGCCCCCCATCGAATGCCCGGCCACCCGGACCCGTTCGAGGCCGAGGTGGTCGAGGAGCCCGACGGTGTCGCCCACCAGGTCGTCGACCGAGTAAGGGGCGGGCGGGGACGAGGAGGGACTGACGCCGCGGTTGTCGAACGTCACCACCTGGTAGCCGGCCCGGGTGAGCGCAGGCACCAACTCGAGGTCCCAGGACAGCGCCGGTTGACCGCAGCCGCACACCAGGACGACGGGATCGCCCTCCCCGTGGACCTCGAAAGCGATGGTGACGCCGTCCCTCCTGAGCTCGGGCATGCCAGAGCATCGCGCAGGCCCCGGGGCGAGCGCCGGGTCCTCCCAGGAGGGCGCGGGCCTGCGCGGCCGGCTCAGCGGGTGACGGCGGCGGTCCGGGTATTCGGGGTGGCAGGCGGGTGCTGTTCGGGAGCCGACCGGGCCAGGATGGCCTCGATGGCGGACGCCTCGACCGGCCGGGAGAAGATGAACCCCTGGCCCCGGTCGCACCGCTCGTCCCGCAGCCCGCCGAGCTGGGCGGCGTCCTCGATCCCCTCGGCCAGCGTGGTCAGCCCGAGCGTGCGTCCCAGTTCCACCAGCGTGTGGATGAGCGCCCCCGAGTTCGGCCCGTCGTCCATCTCGGCGACGAAGGAGCGGTCGATCTTCAGCACGTCGACCGGGAACTGGCGCAGGTAGGCGAGCGAGGAGTAACCCGTGCCGAAGTCGTCGATGGCGATCATCACGCCGAGCTCCTTCAGCCGCCGCAGACGCGCCACGGTGGCGTTGGCGTCCTTCATGAGGGTCGACTCGGTGACCTCGATGACCAGCGCGCCAGGATCGAGGTCGTGGGCGGCCAGGGCCTCGACGACGTGCTCGACGAGCTGATCCGACTCCAACTGGCGCATCGAGACGTTGACCGACATCGTTGTTGTGGAGTACCCCTGCCGGTGCCACCTGGCGGCCTGGGCGCAGGCTTCCAGCAGCACCCACCGGCCCACTTCGATGATGAGACCGGTGTCCTCGAGGGCCGGGATGAAGTTGTCGGGGGCGATGACACCGCGGGTCGGGTGCTGCCATCGCAAGAGGGCCTCGACACCCCGGACGTGCTCGGTGTCGAGGTCGACGATGGGTTGGTAGAGAAGGAAGAACTGCCCTCGGGCCACGGCGGTGTCGAGGTCGGACTTGAGCTCGAGCCGGTTGACCGCCGCCGCCTGCATGGAGGGCTCGAACAGGACGCACTGGTTCCGCCCGGCGGCCTTGGCCCGGTAGAGGGCGATGTCGGCGTCGCGCAGGAGGTCCTGGGCGGAGGCTCGATCACCGGTGGCGATCCCGATGCTGGCGGTCACCGTGACCGGCAGACCCTCGAACCCCTCGACCTCGAAGGGCGTCTTGAGGACCTCCCGGATGCGCTCGGCGACCATCATCGGGCCGACGACGAGCGAGACCCCCTCGGTGAGGATCACGAATTCGTCGCCCCCGAGGCGGCCCACGGTGTCGCTGGCACGGAGCAGTGCCGACAAGCGCGACGCCACCAGACGCAACAGCTTGTCGCCCGCCTCGTGACCCAGGGAGTCGTTTGCCTCCTTGAAGTTGTCGAGGTCGATGAAATAGGCGGCCACCGGCTCGCCGTTGCGGCGGACCCGAGCCAGCATCTGCTCGGCCCGGTCGAGGATGAGCTGGCGGTTGGCCAGGCCGGTGAGCGGGTCGTGCAGGGCCCGGTGGGCCAGCAACGCCTCGAACTCCTTGCGCTCGGTGATGTCGCGGATGTTGGCCACGTACCCGCGCACCGAGGCCCGGTCCGTCTGGTCGGCCACCACCGCCTCGACGTCGCAGTAGGTGCCGTCCTTGCGTCCCATGCGGAACTGGATCAGGGCGGTCTCGGGAGAGTGCCGCCGGAACTGGGCACCCAGCCGGTCCTGGACCCGGTCCCGGTCGTCGGGGTGGACCGCGTCGGTGGCCCGGCGCCCGACCAGCTCACCGGGCTCCATGCCGAGCAGGGCGACGACGGCCGGGCTGACATAGGTGCAGATCCCTCCGGCCCCGATCACCAGCGTGGCATCGGAGGAGTACTGGATGAGCGAGCGGAAGCGATCCTCGCTCAGCCGCATCGAGGCTTCGGCCTTCTCCTTTTCGGCCATGGTCGCCCCCGCCATGCGGATGATGAACACCAGCACGAAGGCACCCATGACGGCCAGCGCGTTGGCCCTCCCGAGCGAGAGCTCGGATGGGAACACGCCCAGCCAGATGCCGAGCTGACCGAGGGTGATCCCCACCAGGCTCCACAGGGCGGTGACCCGCCAGACGCTCGATCCCCCGTTCCAGACGTTCTCGAGGGCCAGGAAGGCGAACGCTCCCGACAGGACCGGCCCCCAGCCGGTGAGGTAGATGACCGCCGTCACCCCGGCGGCCTGGACCGCCACCCGGAGGTTGAGGCGCAGCACCGACGGATTGGCCTTGTAGAGCTGGTCCACCACCACGCTGCTGGCCGGGACGGCGATGAACACGCCGACCCAGACCCATGCCGACTCACGGGCCACCGCGCCCAGTCGCACCAGGAGCAGGATGACGACGAGGGCCACCGGGCCCATCAGGTAGGCGAGGAAGGTCGGGTTCAGCCTCGAATGGGGCGGCTCGTCGGCCACGGACGTGCTCGCCATGGGGCGCGGACCACGTCGGCGCTGGCCACGTCCGCCGGACGGGGCCCGGAAGGTTCCTCCTCCTCGAAAGGCGTGAATGTGGCCGTCGGCATCCCAGTCCCAGGTTGGTGGTACGCGCTCTTCCTCTTGTTGTCGACCGATCCGCAGATCGACTTGAACCCGGCCGAAGGGCGGTCGTGCCGGGTGGGAGACCCCGGTCGGCGGCTCCTGTTCCTGCTCAGCCGTCCGGCCGGCCTGGACGGGGACCGGCTCGGGTCAGCCGGCCGGCCGCCCGTCCGACATAGGCGGGCAGGTCGAGGTAGCTACGGATGCCCGGCTCGGCTGCCACCACGGCCGGGACTGCGCTCACGCAGTGTGTGGCCGTCGCCACCACCCCGGGGTTCCGCTGGAGGCCGGCGGCGATCGAGTCGGGCTGCCACCCGGACAGGGTGACGCGGCTGGTCGGGTCTCCGGTCACCTCGACCTCGAACCGCTCGCCTTCCGGCCCGAACGCCCAGGCCGGATCGAGATGGTCATCGCCCATGAACCAGTTGGTCCTCACCGAGATGACCGTCTCCCCGCCCACGGCGGCCTCCCAGCGGAATTTCTGGGCCGCCACCCGTCCCGGAGGGATCGCGCCGATCGGTGAGTCGATCGGCGCGGTGGCCACCGCCACCTGGTGGTCGACCCGCAGGTCGTCATCGAGATCGAATCCGAGGGCATGGCCCAACATGGCCACCGACTGGCCGAACCCGTCACCCAGGATGGCCGGCATGATGCTGGCCGCGGCCTCGTCGGGCGTGGCGCCGAACAGCATGATGTCGCGCACCACGGTGGGTGCCCCGTAGCTCCGGATGTCGGAGAATTCCTCGGCCCGGACATGCGTGATCGATTGGGACAGGGCCGAGAGGAGCAAGGGGATCCGCTCGGTGACGCCCCCCGGGTGGATGCCGGTGCCGTGGATGGTCGACCCGCCCTGGCGGCAGGCCGCCTCGATGGTCGTTTCGTCCCGGCCGCCGGCATAGAACCAGCCGAGCGGGGTGACCACGTTCTTGCCCGCGGCCAGCAGCCGGGCGACCAGCGAGGGGTCGGCCATCATCGGCGCATAGATGACACAGTCGGCGTCCGAGGCGAGCAGGGCCTCGACATCGGAGGTGGTCTCCACCCCGATCCGGCCGAGCCCGCAGAGCTCGCCCGCATCCCGGCCCTCCTTGGCCGGGCTGTGGACCCAGCAGCCCACCAGCTCCAGGTCGGGACGGGCCACGACGCCGGCGATGGCCGCCCGCCCGACACCCCCGGTCGCCCATTGGATGACCCGATAGGCCATGGCTGCCACCTGCCTTCCCGAGGGTCCCCCGAAGGGCCAGGGTAGACGGCCGGTCGTCGATGGCCGAATTAGTGGGGAACGTGTCATTGACGCCATCATCGGTCGGGTCCAGGCTGGAACCATGCCGCCCCGCCGCGTGGTCATCGTGACCTTTCCCGGATTCCAGCCGCTCGACGCCGTCGGCCCCTTCGAGGTCTTCTCGGGTGCCACCCGGGCTGCCGCCTCCCTCGGCCGCACCGGGGGATACCAGGTGGGCCTGGCTTCGGTCGCCGGCGCGCCGGTCCGCACCGAAAGCGGGATGGAGCTCTGCACCGGCCCGCTCCCCGCCGCCGGGGAGGTGATCGACACCCTCGTCCTCCCGGGTGGCGACGGGGTCCAGGCCGCCCGGCACGACCGGGCCCTCCTGGAGTGGATCGCCCAGGCCGCCCCCGGTTGCCGCCGGGTGGCCACGGTCTGCACCGGGACCTTCCTCGCCGCGGCCGCCGGCCTCCTCGACGGGCGGCGCGTCACCACCCACTGGGCGCGGGCCGCACGCCTGGCCGCCGAGTTCCCCGAACTGGTGGTGGACGCCGATCCCATCTACATCCGGGACGGCCGGTTCTGGACCAGTGCCGGCGTCACGGCCGGCATCGACCTGGCTCTCGCCCTGGTGGAGGACGACCTCGGCGCGGTGCTGGCCCAGACCGTGGCGCGCTGGCTGGTGATGTTCCGGCACCGTCCGGGCGGCCAGACCCAGTTCGCCTCGCCGGTGTGGGTGCCCCGGGCCGAGCGCTCGGCCGTCCGGGCCGTCCAGAGCCGCGTCGAGCAGGCCCCCGCCGAGGACCACCGGTTGACGGCACTGGCCGAGGCCGCGGCCATGAGCGTCCGTCACTTTGCCCGGGTGTTCCACGACGAGGTGGGTGAGACGCCGGGTCGTTTCGTCGAGCGGGTCCGTCTGGAAGCCGCCCGGCACGAGCTCGAGACCTCCGACGCCACGCTGGAGGTGGTGGCCGGCCGGTGCGGGTTCGGTACGGCCGAGACCCTCCGGCGGGTCTTCCGGCGATGGCTCAATGTCTCCCCCGACGCCTATCGCCACCGGTTCCGGGTCGCCGACAAGGAGCTCGGGGTCACCGACCGGGAGAGATCGGCGTGACCTCCCGCCTGCAGGTCGCCATCCCGCTCTTCCCGCGGCTCACCGCCCTCGACGCCGTGGGTCCCTACGAGGTGCTCCAGCGGGTGCCGTCGATCGATGTCGTCTTCGTCGGTCACCGGTGCGGGGAGGTGCGCTCGGAGAACGGCATGCTCGGGTTGATCGTCGATGCCACCTTCGACGAGGTGGCCGAGCCCGGCGTCGTGATGTTCCCCGGTGGTATCGGGACCCGCGACCTGGTCGACGACCGACCGGTTCTCGAGTGGGTGCGCCACGCTCACGCCACCAGCCGGCTCACCACCTCGGTCTGCACCGGCTCGTTGGTCCTCGCCGCCGCCGGCCTCCTGACCGGGCTCACCGCCACCACGCACTGGTCGTGCCTCGGCGAGCTGGCCGCCCTGGGTGCCGTCCCGACATCCCAACGGGTGGTGGAGCACCTCGACCGGCGCATCATCACCGCGGCCGGCGTCTCCAGCGGGATCGACATGGCCCTGCGCGCCCTCGAGCTGCTGGTCGATCGCACCGCGGGGGAGGCGGCGCAGCTGATGATCGAGTACGACCCCGAGCCGCCATTCGACTGTGGTTCGATCACCAGTGCCACACCCGCCGTCGTCACCCGGGTCGTCCACTACGCCGAACACCGGACCTGACCGGGTGGCGGTGGGGGAGCCGGCCTGCGTTGGGGCGGGCTCGGGCAACGGGTACGCTATGGCGGAGAATTGTCGGGGACGGCGCCGTCGACGGGCCGTCCATGGGCTTGTCCGATGGGGAGGGGAGTGGCCATGCGCAGACGGATGATGCATGCGAAGATCCACCGTGCCCGGGTCACCGACGCCGACCTCGACTACGTGGGATCGATCTCCATCGACCCGATCCTGATGAAGGCGGCTGACATCCTGCCCGACGAACAGGTCGCCGTGTACAACCTGATGAACGGGGCCCGCTTCGAGACCTACGCCATCGAGGGAACTGAGGACGGGCAGATCTGCCTCAACGGGGCGGCCGCCCGGCTGGCCCAGGTCGGCGACCTCGTCATCATCGTCACCTTCGTCGATCTCGAGGAGCAGGAGCTCGCCCGTCACGAGCCGCGGGTCGTGACGGTCGACGACGAGAACCGCCCGGTCCTGTCCGACTGAGCACGCCCCGGACCTCGACCGGCGTACTCTCGACCTCGACCGGCCGCACCCTCGACCTCATGGTGAGCCACCGGCCGGCCCACGTCCGCACCGGCTCCCAACTCGGGCCGCTGACCACGCTGTTCCGGCCATCCGGCCACCTCGGGTGGCGGCCGGAGGGCACAGGGTGCGATTAACGTCCCTGAGCAGGACAATGATCGTTTGGCGGCAGGGTCGCAGGTTATACTGCATGCATCCGTGATTCCTCGTCCCGCCATGGCGCTTTCCTCCGTTCCGGAGAGCGGGTTCGGGGAGCAGGCCATCACATGCAGGGGACGCGGGATCCGGCACGGTGCAGGTACGTCGATCAAGGGGCGACGCAGTGAAGACCTGGGTTGAGGCACTGAGGCAGTGGGGCCTCTGGCTGGTGGGGGACTCACCCATGCCGGGCCGGCGATCCCGGCTGATGTTGGTTGGCACCGTGGTTGCCATCATCCTGCTCGTCAGCGGTGCCGTTCTGGCCTTGCGCGAGCCCATCCATCCGCTCCGCGCCGCGGCGCAGGACGCCACCACCGAGACCACCGACTCCCACCCGGCCCACGCCGCCACCCACACCTCGATCCCGGCCGCCGGTCCCGGCGGGCCCGAGTCGACCCTTCCCCCGACCCAATCCCGTGCCGCCCGCGCGCCGAGCCGCGGGAATCGGCCGCGGACGCCGCGGACGCGGACCAATCCGGGGGTGACCGAGTCGGGCGCCACCACGACGACGCTGCCCAGCCACCACGGCTCCGGGCCCGCCGCGCCCCTCGTGGCGGGAACCGTCCCGTCGGCGCCGCCGACCACGGCGTCGCCCGTCGCCACCCCGGCCGTCTCCGACCCGAACATCAGTGTGCCGACCGCCCCACTCGCCACCAAAGCGGCCTCGGGGCACGGGTGGTCGAAGGTCAGTTGGACGGGCCCGGCCTCCGACGGCGGTTCGCCGGTGGCCGGGTACGAGCTCTACATGGGCACCAAGCCCGGCGCCGAGTCGGCGACACCGGTCAACGGATCGCTGATCACGGCGCGGTCCTATCTGGTCCCCAACCTCACCGTGGGCGCCACCTATTACTTCAAGGTGACTGCCGTCAACGCCCGAGGGGCCTCGGCTTCTTCCAACGAGGTGTCGGCCACCCCCATCAAGGGGTACACGTCGGTCGGCTCGCTCACCGGCCAGGTGGTCGGGATGGCCTCCAACCCCTCGGGCACGGGGTACTGGATGGCCAACTCGCTCGGCGCCGTCTCCACCGTGGGTGCGGTCGGCAACTACGGGTCGGCGGCTTCCTATCCCCTCAACGCCCCGGTCGCCGGTATCGTGGCCACGCCCGACGGCAGCGGCTACTGGGAGGTGGCCGGTGACGGCGGCATCTTCTCCTTCGGCGATGCCGGCTTCTACGGCTCGATGGGTGGTGCGCCGCTCAACGCCCCGGTCGTCGGCATGGTGGCCACGCCCGACGGCAAGGGCTACTGGGAGGTCGCCGGTGACGGCGGCATCTTCGCCTTCGGCGATGCCGGCTTCTACGGCTCGATGGGCAGCGTCCAGCTGCGTAGCCCGGTGGTGGGCATCGCCGCCACGCCCGACGGCAAGGGCTACTGGGAGGTGGCCGGTGACGGCGGCGTCTTCGCTTTCGGTGATGCGCCCTTCGAGGGCTCGATGGCCACCGTCCCGCTCAACAGCCCGGTGGTCGGCATGGCTGCCGCCCCGGGCGGAGGCGGCTACTGGGAGGTGGCCAGCGACGGCGGTGTCTTCTCCTTCGGTTCGGCGGTCTTCCACGGTTCGGCCGGCACGATTGCCATGGCCGCCCCGGTGGCTGGGATGAACGTCGACCAGTCCACCGGCGGCTACTGGATGGTGTCGTGGGACGGCGGGATCTTCGCCTTCGGCGCCCCCTTCCTCGGCGTCGGCTGATACGGTCTGACACGGCCCGAGCGCGAGGTGCCGGGGACCTGTCGGAGCGCTCAGATCCGCTTCCAGGCCTCGGTGAGCACCGAGCGCAGGATGGTGGTCATGATCTCGAATTCCTGCTCGCCGCAGATGAGCGGGGGCGCCAGCTGCACCACCGGGTCGCCGCGGTCGTCGGCCCGGCAGATCAGCCCGGCGTCGTAGAGCGCCCCGGAGAGGAAGCCGCGCAGCAACCGCTCGGTCTCGTCGCGGTCGAAGGTCTGACGGGTCTCCTGGTCCTTGACCAACTCGATGCCGTAGAAGTAGCCCGCCCCCCGGACGTCGCCGACGATGGGGAGGTCGCGCAGGGTCTCGAGCGAGGCCAAAAAATTCGCCTCGCTCTGCCGGACGTGCTCGAGGATCCCCTCTTTCTCGAACACGTCGAGATTGGCCAGCGCCACCGCTGCGCTCACCGGGTGCCCGGCGAACGTGACCCCGTGGAGGAACGTGGATCCGGTGAGGAAGGGCTCGATCAGTCGCTCGCTCACCGCCATGGCCCCGAGCGGTGAGTAGCCACTGGTCAACCCCTTGGCCATGGTGACGATGTCGGGCCGATAGCCGTAGCGCTCGGCCCCGAACCAGTGCCCGAGTCGCCCGAAGCCGCAGATCACCTCGTCGGAGACGAGCAGCACCCCGTAGCGGTCGCAGATCTCCCGGACCCGTTCGAAGTACCCGGGAGGCGGCATCAAGCAACCCCCGGCGTTCTGGACCGGCTCGAGGAAGACGGCGGCCACCGTCTCGGGACCGGCCATGAGGATGGCGTCCTCGATGGTGTCGGCCGCCCAGCGGCCGAAGGCCCCGAGGTCGTCGGCGAAGTACCTCGCCCGGTAGAAGTTGGTGTTGGGCACCTTGAGGGCGCCGGGCACGAGCGGCTCGAACGGGGTCTTGATGGCGGCGAGCCCGGTGATCGAGAGGGCCCCCATGGTGGCCCCGTGATACGCGATGTTCCGGCTGATCACTTTGGTGCGCTGGGGTTGCCCGGTGATCCGGAAGTACTGGCGAGCCAGTTTCCAGGCCGACTCGACCGCCTCCGAGCCGCCGGTGGTGAAGAAGATGCGATTGCAGTCGCCCGGTGTGAGCCCGGCGAGCCGGTCGGCCAATTCCACGGCCGTGGGATGGGCGTAGCCCCAGATCGGGAAGTAGGCGAGCGTGCCGGCCTGGCGGGCCGCGGCCTCGACCAGCTCGGTGCGGCCGTGACCCACCTGGCTGGTGAACAGGCCCGACAGCCCGTCGAGGTAGCGCTGGCCGCGGTCGTCGTAGACCCACACGCCCTCGCCCCGCACGATCAGCGGGACATCATGGTGCGCATCGGCCGACAGGCGGGTGAAGTGGGCCCACAGATGGCGGTGTGCGCCGGCCTGTGGGTCCCCGTTCGGATCGCTCATCTGGTTCCCCAGGCATACGTCTGCTTGGTCAGTTTGAGGTACATGAAGATCTCGGTGTCTCGCACGCCGGAAATCTTCCGGATGACCCCGTTCAACAGGTCGATGACGGCGTCGTCGTTCTCACAGACCAACTCGACCAGGATGTCGAAGGACCCGGCGCACATGACCACGTAGTCGATGTCGTCGACTGCGGCCAGGCGTTCGGCCACGTCCCGGGCGTCGCCGTCGGTCCGGATGCCGACCATGGCCTGGCTGGCGAACCCCACCTGCCGAGGGTCGGTCATGGCGACGATCTGCATCACGCCGGCGTCGCGGAGCTTCTGCACCCGCTGGCGTACGGCGGCCTCGGAGAGCCCGACGGCCTCGGCGATGGATCCGTAGGTGCGCCGCCCGTCGACCTGCAGCTCCTCGACGATCGCCCGGTTGACGTCGTCGAGCAGTCCGTTCGACCCGGGTGGGGTAGGCGACGCCGCGGCGATCACTTCGTCCGTTATAGCAGTTACCGCTGAAAGTACGGAGAAATTCGATTGTAATCGTGGTCAAATGGAGGACAACGGCTGAAAGAGTGCGTTGGGGCCACGATGTCCGGCCGGCGTGGCCGGTGCGTAGAGCGGCCGGACGGGACGAAGGCGAGGTGCCGGATGATCGTCGGGGTGCCCGCCGAGATGATGGACGGAGAGGACCGGGTGGCGCTCACCCCGGCCGGGGTCCGGGAGCTGACCGCGGCCGGGCACACGGTCATGGTCGAGCGGGGGGCCGGCGCCGGGTCCTCGATCGGCGACGACGCGTTCATGGCCACCGGGGCGACGATGGCGGGCTCGGGCGAGGAGGTCTGGGCCCGGGCCGACCTGGTGATGAAGGTCAAGGAACCGGTCCCCGAGGAATACCCGCGGCTGGGCCTGCGCACCGGTCAGGTGCTGTTCACCTATCTGCACCTGGCCGCCTCGCGCTCGTGCACCGAGGCGCTGCTGGCGGCGGGCAACACGGCCATCGCCTACGAGACGGTGCGGCTGGCCGACGGGTCGCTCCCGTTGCTCATTCCGATGAGCGAGGTGGCGGGACGGATGGCCCCGTTCATGGGGGCCCATCACCTCATGCGCCCGGCGGGCGGGCGCGGGGTGCTGGTCTGCGGCGTGCCCGGAGTGCGCTGCGCCAAGGTCGTGATCCTGGGTGCCGGTGTGGCCGGCATGGCGGCCGCCACCCTGGCGGTCGGCATGCACGCCGACGTCTACGTCCTCGACCGAAACCTCGAGCGGCTGCGCCAGGTCGACCATCACTTCCGCGGTGCCCTGGAGACGGTGGCGTCGAGCGCCCATGCCATCGAGGAGACCTGCGTCGACGCCGACATCGTGATCGGCGCCGTCCTGGTCGTCGGGGCCAAGGCGCCGGTGCTGGTCAGCGACGACCTGGTCGGGCACATGCGGCCCGGCTCGGTGCTGGTGGACATCTCGGTGGACCAGGGCGGGTGCTTCGAGTCGACCCGACCGACGACCCACTCCCTCCCGACCTTCGAGGTGCACGGCACGCTGTTCTATTGCGTGTCCAACATGCCCGGGGCCGTCCCTCATTCGTCCACGCACGCCCTGGCCAACGCCACGCTGCCCTATGTGGTGGAGATCGCCGACCACGGCTGGAAGGAGGCCGCCCGGGCCGATCCGACCCTCGCCGAAGGGGTCAACGTGTCCGGGGGCTCGGTGGTCTACGAGCCGGTGGCCGCCGCCCACGGCCTGGACTGGGTCCCGATCGCTTCGTTGCTGGACTGAGCCCGGCGGCTCGGGAGCGGGGCTCGGCAGGACAGGAGCGTGCCGCTTCGGCGAGACTCGGGACCATGTCACGACGGGGAGGCGAAGGGTGAAGCGGATCGGCGAGTCAGAGCAGGGCGCCGGCGCACGGACCTCGCCGGTGTTCGACCCGGCCACCGGGGAACAGACCGCCGAGGTGGCCCTGGCTTCCGAAAAGGACGTCGATGCGGCCGTCAGGGTGGCCCGGGCCGCCGCCGGCGAATGGGGGAGGAGCTCGCTGGCCACCCGGACCAGGGCTCTGTTCGCCTTCCGGGAGCTGGCCGAACGGCACCGTGAGGACCTGGCCCGCCTGGTCACGTCCGAACACGGCAAGGTGTTGGAGGACGCCCGCGGCGAGGTGGCCCGGGGCATCGAGGTGGTCGAGTTCGCCTGCGGCATCGCCCATCTGCTCAAGGGCGAGTTCTCCGAGGACGTGTCGCATGGTGTCGACGCCTCGTCGGTGCGCCAGCCGCTGGGCGTGGTGGCTGGGGTCACCCCCTTCAACTTCCCCGTGATGGTCCCCATGTGGATGTACCCGGTCGCCATCGCCTGCGGCAACGCCTTCATCCTCAAGCCCTCGGAGCGGGACCCGTCCCCCTCGCTGCTGGTGGCCGACTTCTGGCGCCAGGCCGGGCTGCCCGATGGTGTCTTCACCCTGGTGCACGGCGACGCGGCGGCCGTCGACGCTCTGATCGACCACCCCGAGGTGGACGCCATCTCCTTCGTCGGCTCGACGCCCGTGGCCCGGCGGGTCTTCGACCGGGCCAGCGCGGCGGGCAAGCGGGCTCAGGCCCTGGGCGGAGCCAAGAACCACGCCGTGGTCCTACCCGACGCCGATGTGGTGGCCGCGGCCGACGCCCTGACCGCCGCCGGGTACGGCTCGGCCGGCGAGCGCTGCATGGCCGTCTCCGCCGTGGTGGCGGTGGGCGCCGGTGATCCACTGGTCGGCGCCCTCGGGGAACGGGCCGCCGCCCTGACCGTCGGGCCGGGTACCGATCCCACCTCCGACGTGGGGCCGCTCATCACCGAAGCCCACCGCGACCGGGTGGCGGGCTACCTCGCCTCGGCCGAGGCGGAGGGGGCGGAGGTCGTGGTGGACGGCCGCCGGGTCGCGCCGGCCGCCGGCCGGGGCTTCTTCCTCGGGCCCAGCCTGGTGGACCGGGTGGCCCCCTCGATGCAGGTGTACCGCGACGAGATCTTCGGTCCCGTGCTCTCGGTGCTCCGGGTGGACGACCTCGAGGAGGCCATCGCCCTGGTCAACGCCAACCCGTTCGGCAACGGCACGGCCATCTTCACAGGCGACGGCTACGCCGCCCGCCGGTTCCGCCGTGAGGTCCAGGTTGGGATGGTCGGGATCAACGTGGCCATTCCGGTACCCATGGCCTACTACTCGTTCGGGGGATGGAAGCAGTCGCTGTTCGGTGACGCCCATGTGCACGGGATGGAGGGCATCCGGTTCAACACCCGCCTCAAGTCGGTCACGACCCGCTGGCCCGAACCGGCCGGCGGCCCGGCCGCCGGGGCCGTCGGGCTGCATTTCCCCGCCGGGGACGCCCGCTGAGGGGTGGGCGGCGGTAGGCGCGGTAAGCGGCCGTCCGGTCACCGCATCTCGAAGGCGTCGAAGGTGAACGGCGGCGAGACCGTGCATCCGACGAGCGTCCACGCCCCGGTGCTGCGGGCCCGCTGCCATGCGCCGGCCGGCACGACGGCCTGGGGTCGCTCACCACCCATCAGGTCGTTGCCCAGCGGGATCGTCGAGACACGGCCGTCGCCGGGGTCGTCGATGGCGAGCTCTAGTGGCGAGCCGCCGTAGAAGTGCCAGAGCTCGGCGCGCCCCAGCACGCGGTGCCACGCCGAAGACTCGCCTGCCCGGAGCAGGAAGTAGATCGCGCTCCCGGCGCCGTCGCTCCATGTCTGGCGGTACCAGCCGCCCTCCGGATGGGGAGTGAGGTCGAGCGCGTCGATGATGGTGTCGGCATCCATGCGCCAGATTGTCGTGGGCGCGAGCCCCGCCGGCAACGAAGGGCCACCCTACCGGCGGTCAGGTCAGTTCACCTGCCGCTGGTGCCCTTCCCAGAAGGGGGCGCGCAGGATGAACTTCTGGAGCTTCCCGGTCGCGGTCCGCGGCAGGGCGTCCCGGAACTCGACCCGTTTGGGACACTTGTACCCGGCCAGCATGTGCCGGCAGTGGTCGGTGACGCTCTGCTCGCTCAGCCGGCTGCCCTCGCTCGGGACGACCAGCGCGACCACCAGCTCCCCCCACTTCTCGTCGGGGACGCCGATGACCGCCACCTCGGCCACCCCCTCCAACGAGAAGATGGCGTCCTCGACCTCGATGGAGGAGACGTTCTCGCCACCGGAGATGATCACGTCCTTCTTGCGGTCGAGGATGCTCAGGTGGCCCTCGTCGTCGACGACGCCGCCGTCACCGGTGTGGAACCACCCCTCCGCCAGCGCGGCCGCGGTCTCGTCGGGCTGGTCCCAGTAGCCGTCCATCACCGTGTTGCTGCGGGCCAACACCTCGCCGGAGCGGTCCACCCCGAGCTCGGTCCCGACGACCGGCGTCCCGGCCCGCATCAGCTTGCGGGCCCGATCACCGGCGGGCAGTTCGTCCCATTCGGCCCGACGCCGGTTGATGGT
Organism: uncultured Acidimicrobiales bacterium; assembly: GCA_963710495.1. Classification (GTDB taxonomy): domain Bacteria; phylum Actinomycetota; class Acidimicrobiia; order Acidimicrobiales; family RAAP-2; genus Bog-756. The sequence continues at coordinate 248,836 of CAVQAI010000007.1, read as the reverse complement.
GAGTAGCGGAGCGGTCTCGGTCAGACCGTAGATCTGGATGAACTCCCACCCGAGCTCGGCCTCGATGCGCTCGATGGTCCGGCTGGGGGGCGGGGCCCCGGCCACCACCACCCGGGTGCGATCGCGGCCCGGCACCGGTCCCTCCCAGGCGGGCGCGGCATCGAGCACCGCGTTGACCACCGCCGGGGCGGCGCAGAGGAGGGTCACACCGTGGCGTTCGACCCGCCGGAGGATCTCGGTGCCGTCGACCTTGCGCAGTGCCACCTGTGTGCATCCCATGCCCACGGTCGACCAGGGCATCCCCCAGCCGTTGGCATGGAACATGGGGAGGGTGTGGAGGTAGGTGTCGCGGTCGGAGAGCTGGATGTGCCACCCGAACATGGCCGCGTTGACCCAACAGTTGCGATGGGTGAGCCGGACCCCCTTCGGGCGGGCAGTGGTGCCCGACGTGTAATTGACGGTGGCCACGGCCTGCTCGTCGGCCGCCCAGGGCCGGGGCTCGACGCCCTCGGGGAAGACGAATTCGTCACTGGGCCGGCCCAGCACGACCCGGTGGTGGGCGTTGATCCGGTGGAGGCCCTCGTCGAGCTCCGGGTCGACCATCAGCACCGATGCGCCCGAGTGCTCGACGATGTAGCCGACCTCCGCCGCGCTCAACCGGAAGTTGATCGGGACGAGGATCCGGCCCCATCCGCACACGCCGTAGAACGAGGTCAACAGGCGGGCGCTGTTGTGCGAGACGATGGCCACCCGCTCACCCGGGCCGATCCCCAGCCGGTCGAGGCCGGCCGACTGGGCCCGGGCCTTGGCCGCCAGTTCGGTGAAGGTGAGGTCGGGCCACGGTTCCGCCGGCTGGTCGGGCTCGTCGACCAACCCGATGCGTTGGGGATGGGCGACCGCGGCGCGGTCCAGAAAGTCACGCACGTTGAACTGGACGATCATCGACTGCCCTCCCGCCTCGGTGCGTCCATTGAACCAAATGCGCCGCCAGCCTGTCGGGAGAGGCCGGCCTGGGTAGTGTGCCCCCGATGATCCCACGCGTCGCCGTCGGTCCGGGCCCGGCGCCCTTCGCCGCCGAGGCGATCACCGATGGCGGTGGTTCGGTAGTCGCCATCACCGAGGAACCCGAGGCCCTGGTCTGGCTGGACCCGCACGATTCGGTGGCGCTGGCCGACGTCCTGGCCGCGGCCGGCACGGTCCGGTGGGTGCAGCTGCCCATGGCCGGCATCGAACGCGTGACCGGTCACGGCCTGCTCGACCACGATCGAATCTGGACCTCGGCCAAGGGCGCCTACGCCGAGCCGGTGGCCGAGCACGCCCTCACCCTGGCACTGGCCGGCCTGCGCCATCTCCACCAGCGGATCGGCGCCCGCTCGTGGGGTCGACCGGCCGGGACCAGCCTCTACGGACAGCGGGTCACCGTCCTCGGCGGGGGCGGCATCGCCGAAGCACTACTCGGGCTACTCGCCCCCTTCCGGGTGAAGGCGACCGTCGTTCGCCGCCGGCCCGATCCGGTGCCGGGGGCGGCGGCCACCCTGCCACCCGGCGCCCTCCACGAGGCCCTCGGCGGGGCACTGGTCGTGGTGCTGGCCCTGGCCCTCACCCCGCAGACCCGCGGGATCATCGCCGCACCCGAGCTGGCCCTCATGGACGAACGGGCGTGGTTGGTCAACGTGGCCCGCGGTCCCCATATCGAGACGGGCGCCCTCATCGACGCCCTCGACGCCGGCGCCATCGCCGGGGCCGGCCTCGACGTGACGGATCCGGAGCCCCTTCCCGACGGCCATCCCCTGTGGGACCGGCCCAACTGCATCATCACCCCCCACACGGCCGACACCCTCGAGATGGTCCTGCCCCTGTTGGCCGAGCGGATCCGGGTGAACGTGGAACGCTTCGGCGCCGGCCAGCCACTGGTCGGCCTGGTCGATCCCGACCACGGGTACTGAGGCGCCCGGGCAAGGACGGTGTCACACCCGTCGTCCATCCTGAGGGTCATGGAAGCGATGCCCTGCTCGCCAACCTCAGGAGGTCCGACCGTGTCGCCACCCGCTGCCCCGATCGCCGTGCCCGTCGCCTTCCCGGCCACCCGTCCCGGCTCGACCGCGGCGAGCGGCGGCTCGCTCACCATCGACTGCGCCGACTGCCGGCATCGTCTGACTCCGGTCTGTGACGACTGCGTGGTCTCCTTCATCGTCGGGCGTCGGCCCGAGGATGCCGTGGTGGTCGACGCCGACGAGGCTCGGGCCGTTCGTCTGTTGGAGCAGGCCGGCCTGGTCCCCGGGGTGCGCCACTCGCGACGGGTGGGCTGAGCGGGCCCCGCCCCCACGGGCTGGGGCCCGGGCGGTTGCCCGTATCCCGCCGTGCCACCATGGAGTGTGGCTGGATCGGCCCCCCCGGGCAGGCCGGGACTCGCACCGGAGGTGGACGTCGCCGAGCTCGGCGACGTGCTGGTCGATCTCGGCCGACGGGCGGGGCTGGCCGCCGTGGGCGTGGCCCGGGCCGGGGTGTTCGGCGAGACCCGCCAGATCCTGGCCGAGCGGAAGCGGCGCGGCCTGGCCGCCGGGATGCAGTTCACCTACCGCAATCCCGAACGCTCGACCGACCCGGCCCGCATCCTCCCCGGCGCTCGGGCCCTGGTGGTCGGAGCCCTGGCCTACGGCCCCGGGGACCCCAGGTCGTGCCCGGCCGACCCGGGCGCCGCCCGGGGCGGTGATGGACCGTCGCGCCCGCAGGGCCGGGTGGCCCGGTACGCGAGCCAGGACCACTACGGGCGGCTCCGCCATGCGCTGGGCATCCTGGCCGCCCACCTCGAGGATGCGGGATGGCGGGCCACGGTGGTGTGCGACGACAACGCGCTGGTCGACCGGGCCGCGGCCCAGCGCGCCGGGCTGGGCTGGTACGGCAAGAACTCACTGTTCTTCGTGGACGGGCAGGGGTCGTGGTGCGTGCTCGGCTCGGTGGTCACCGACGCCCCCCTCCGACCCGGCGCGTTCGGCGAACGGCCCTACGGGACCGGGTGCGGGAGCTGCACCCGGTGCCGGACGGCTTGCCCGACCGGTGCACTCTCCGAGCCGGGGGTGGTCGATGCCCGGCGCTGCCTGGCCTGGCTCGTGCAGGCGCCGGGATCCTTCCCCGAGGAGTTCCGGAGCGCGCTGGGCGATCGCCTGTACGGCTGCGACGAGTGCCAGCAGGTCTGCCCGGTCAACCGGCTGGCCGATCGTGGCCGCCACCCGTCGCCGGAGGGCCGCCGGGATGACGGGCAGGTCGATCTCCTGGCGCTGTTGGCGGCTCCCGACGACGAGTTGATGGCGGCGCACGGTCGTTGGTACATCGCCCGACGCGACCCGCGTTACCTGCGCCGCAACGCGCTGGTCGTGCTGGGCAACGTCGGTGACGGGCGCGATCCGTCGACCGAGGCCACGCTGCGGTTCTGGCTGGCATCCGACGACCCGTTGCTCGCCGAGCACGCCCGGTGGGCGGCCGGCGCCCTCGGCCGTACCGATCTGCTCGAGCCGGCCGGGTGACCCACCTCCTCGTCACCAACGACTTCCCGCCCAAGGTCGGCGGGATCCAGGCCTACCTCTGGGAGCTCTGGCGCCGGTTGGACCCGGACACCTTCGCCGTCCTGACCGCCCGGTCCCACCCCGACGCGCCGGCCTTCGACCGGGACCAGGCCAGCCGGGGCATCCGCATCGAGCGGGTTCCGAGCCGGGTGCTCGTTCCCACTCCCCACCTGGTCCGCCGCATCCGCGAGTCGGCCCGGCGGGCCGGGGCCGGCCTGGTCGTTCTCGACCCCGCCTTCCCCCTCGGGATCGTCGGTCCCCAGCTGGGCATGCCCTACGGGGTGGTCCTGCACGGGGCCGAGGTGGCCGTGCCCGGGCGGCTGCCGGTCAGCCGGCAGGTCCTGGCCCGCGTGCTGCGGCGGAGCGCGGTGGTGGTTTCGGCCGGCGGCTACCCGGCCGCCGAGGCCCGGCGCGCCGTGCGCCACAAGGCGATGCCGCCGGTGGTCGAGATCCCGCCCGGCGTCGACCTCGACCGTTTCCACCCCCTGACCGGGGCGGAGCGGACCGCGGCCCGGGCCGACTTCGGACTCCCGGTCGATGGGCCGCTGGTGGTGAGCGTGAGCCGGCTGGTGCCGCGCAAGGGGATGGACGTCCTCATCGACGCGTCGGTGCGCCTGCGCACCGACGCGCCCGACCTCACCGTGGCCATCGCCGGTCGCGGGCGTGACGGGGAACGGTTGGCCGGGAGGGTGGCCGAGCGCGCCGCCCCCGTGCGCCTGCTCGGGGCGGTGGGCGATGTCGACCTGCCCCGGTTGGTCGGCGCGGCCGACGTGTTCGTCATGCTGTGCCGCGACCGTTGGCTCGGGCTCGAGCAGGAGGGGTTCGGCGTCGTCTTCCTCGAAGCGGCCGCCGCCGGTGTTCCCCAGATCGCCGGGGCGTCGGGTGGCGCCGGCGAGGCGGTCCGGCACGGCGAGACCGGTCTGGTCGTCCGTCGTCCGACCGACACGGCCGCCGCCGTCTCCGCCATCGGCCGGCTGCTGGCGGACCGGGAGCTCCGCTCGAAGATGGGGGCGGCGGCTCGGCACCGGGCCGAGGCATCCTTCGACTATGACAGACTCGCCCCTAGGCTGGCCTCGGCCCTGGCCGGCATGGGAGGCTGAACGTTCTGTCCCGGCCAGAGCCAGCGAGTTCATGAGGAGGCCACATCGTGGCGGAACAAGCCACTGAGCGCATGGTGGTGTCGGCCGCGCCGGAGCGGTGCTTCGAGGTCAGCGCCGACATCGGGGCCTATCCGCAGTGGGCGGCGGACATCAAGGAAGTCACCATCGACGAGCGGGACGAGCAGGGCCGTCCCGAGCTGGTGACCTTCCGGGCGGCGGCCTTCGGACGGAGCACCAGCTACACCCTGGCCTACGACTACAGCGAATCGCCCAAGGTGCTCTCGTGGGTGCAGACGCGCGGTGACATCACCTCCAAGCTCGACGGACGGTACGTCTTCGAGCCCGACGGGGATGGCGGGACCGAGGTCACGTACCACCTCGAGGTCGAGATGAAGGTGCCCTTGCCCGGGTTCATCAAGATGCGGGCCCAGAGCCGCATCATGTCCATCGCCCTGCGCGAGCTCAAGGCCCGGGTCGAGTCGACGGCGTGACCGCGGGCGGCGCACCGCCGGCGCCCGCCTCTCCGCCATGAAGGTCGGCGTCACCCTGCCCCAGTTCGCCGACCAGGCGGACGGGGCGCTGGCCGGCGCCCGCCGGGCCGAGGTGCTCGGCCTCGACGGCGTCTTCTGTTTCGACCACCTCTGGCCCATGGGTCAGCCCGACCGGCCCGCCCTCTCGCCCGAGCCCCTGCTCGGGGCGATCGCCGCCTCCACCACCACCATCGCCGTCGGTTCGCTGGTGGCCCGGATCGGCTTGCTCGCCGACCGGGTGCTGGTCTCGGGGCTGAGCAGCCTCTCGATCATCAGCGGCGGCCGGTTCATCGCCGGCCTGGGCACCGGCGACCACCGCAGCCGGGCCGAGAACCTGGCCTTCGGTGTGCCCTACGAGCCCCCCGACGATCGCCGGGCCCGTCTGGCCGCGGTGGCCGCCATGGTCCGAGCCGAGGGGATCCCCGTGTGGATCGGCGGCGGGGCGACCGAGACGATCGAGGTGGCCCGGCGGCTGGGGGTTGCCGTCAACCTGTGGGGGGCCGAGCCCGGGCGGGTGGCCGAGCTCACCGCGTCCGGCCTGGAGGTCACCTGGGGCGGCCCGATCGACACCACCGGGGGCGGGGCGGGCGGCGGCCTCCAGCGGCTGGCCGACGCCGGGGCGGCCTGGGCCGTCTGTGCCTGGCCCTCCTCGCTCGAGATGGTGGCCGAGGCCGCCGCCGCGGTGCGCGACCGCACCTGAGCGCGCCCATCCCCGGGAGGCGGTTCCGACCCGGGCGGACGGCCCGGGCGGACGGCCCCAGCGGACGGTGTCCCGGTCGGGCCGTGTCCCGGATGGCCGCCGGCACCGCACTAACCTCGACCCATGGAGTTCCGACGGATCAACGGCCTGCCGCCCTACGTCTTCGGCACCATCAACGACCTCAAGGCCGCCGCCCGTCGCGAGGGCCGGGACGTGATCGACCTGGGATTCGGCAACCCCGACCTGCCCTCCCCGGACGTGGCCGTGGAGAAGCTGGCCGAGTCGGTCCACAACCCGCGCAACCACCGCTACTCGGCCAGCCGCGGCATCCCGAAGATCCGCCAGGCCGTCTGCAACCTCTACCTGCGCAAGTTCGAGGTCGAGCTGGACCCCGACACCGAGGTGGTCACCACCATCGGCGCCAAGGAGGGCCTCTCCCACCTCATGTGGGTGCTGGTCGGGCCCGGTGACACCGCCCTCGTCCCCGCCCCCTCCTATCCCATCCACATCTACGCCCCCCTGTTCGCCGGGGCCGACGTGCGCCACGTCCGCCTGGACGCCCCCGGTGCGGCCGGCGGCGGCAGCCCGGGCGAGGCGTTCTTCGGCAACTTGATGGAGGCGTGGGAGTCGGCCTGGCCCAAGCCCCGCGTGGTCGTGCTCTCGTTCCCGCACAATCCGACCACCGAGTGCGTCGACCTGGACTGGATGGCCCGGCTGGTGGAGTTCGCCCGCGAGCGCGAGATCGTGCTGGTCCACGACTTCGCCTACGCCGACATCGCCTTCGATGGCTACACGCCTCCGTCGATCCTGCAGGTGCCGGGGGCCAAGGATGTGGCCGTCGAGCTCTACACCCTGACCAAGTCCTTCTCGATGGCCGGTTGGCGGGTGGGGTTCCTGGTCGGCAACGCCGCCATCGTGCAGGCCCTGACCAAGCTCAAGAGCTACCTGGACTACGGAACGTTCCAGCCCATTCAGATCGCCGCCATCGTGGCCATGAACGAGGCCCCGGACTACCCGAAGGTCATCAACGAGTGCTACCAGGCCAGGCGTGATGCGCTGTGCGACGGCCTCAACCGCATCGGCTGGGAGATCACTCCGCCCCGCGGGACCATGTTCGTCTGGGCCCCGGTGCCCGAGCCGTACCGGGAGATGGGGTCCCTCGAGTTCTCCAAGTTCCTGGTGAAGGAAGCGGACGTGGCCACGTCGCCGGGCATCGGGTTCGGCCCGGGCGGGGACGACCACGTGCGCTTCGCCCTCATCGAGAACGAGCAGCGCATCGGCCAAGGGGTGCGCAGCCTGCGCAAGGCCCTGGTCAAGCTGCGCTGATCGGCGCCGGCGGCGGGCTCCCGGCTCGGCTCAGGGCAGCCCGGCCCCGGCCACCTCGACCCGGGCCTGCTCGATGCGACCGTGGCGCGAGGCGCTCGCCACCGACTCGGTGCTGGTCGGCGCCGTCATCATGTAGAGCGTCCGCCGGTCGGCACCCCCCAGCATGCAGGCGAAGCAGGTCTGGGAGGTCCGAACCCGGTCCACGATCTCGCCACCCTCGGCCACGAGCAGGCATTCGGGCGCGATGGCGTTGGCCACCCAGACCCGGCCGTCGGCGTCGAGGCAGATGCCGTCCGGTGGGCACCAGGGCAACGAGGCCCAGACCCGCCGGCCGCTGAGCTCCCCGTTCGGGCCCACGTCGAAAGCGGTGAGCCGGCCGGCCAGGGTCTCGGCCACGATGAGCACCTTGCCGTCGGGGGTGATCACCGTCCCGTTGGGAAAGGAGAGGTCGGTGGCGGCCAGATGGGCCGAGCCGTCGGGATCGATGCGCACCACGGCGGCGGTGGGGGGTCCGGGCGGCTCCATCAGCGCCTGCTCGCCCTGTTCCTCGATGACCCGGTGCAGGTCGAACCCGAAGTTGCCGACGTAGGCGCGCCCGGCCAGGTCGACCACCATGTCGTTGCCGTAGAAGGTGGCCGTGGGCTTGAGGTCGCCGTGCAAGGCCAGCTGCCCGTCGGGCTCGAGCCGCATCACCGTGCGCGGCCTGCGGGCCACGACCAGCAGACGCCCGTCCGGCAGCCAGCCGAGCCCCGCCGGCTCACCCGGGACCTCGACCTCGACCCGGCTGGCCCCCGCCTCGTCGGCCGAGAACACGGTGCTGCGGTAGAAGTCCACGTACCACAGCCGGCCGTCGTGCCAACGGGGGCACTCCCCGAAGAAGAGCCCGTCGATGAAGGGCCGGCTCTCGGTGACGCCCGTCCGGGTGGCGTCCGCCTCGGTCATCGGCTCCTCCGTCCCACCACCGGGTCGTATCGTCGGGCCATCCCGACGCCGGTCCGGCGAGGCATTCGCCAGACGCTACGGTCGTGCCGCGGTTCGGTCAATCGGCACGCCGTTCCCCGCTGCGGTGGGCGTCCCGACGGTTACCGACCTCGAGGCGTCACCACGGTGGCGGCGTCGAACGACGCCCGCATCTGCGCCGACGACGAGGAGAACAGGGCACGGCGAGGCAGGCCGAGCGAGCGCAGCTCGTCGGCCATCGGGTGGTCTCCGAGGACCAGGGTCGCTCCGCCCACCCGGCCGCCGGTGCCCTCCGACGAGGTGGTCCACGTGGTGCAGCGAAGCACGCCGTCGGCGTAGGAGTAGGTGGGCGGCGCCTGGGCCGGCAGCCGCAGCCGGCCGCCGGCCGACACCGACAGGGTCAGCACGTGGGCTCCACCGTCGACCAGCCGCACCGACGTCCCCGTGCCCGCCCCGGCCGTCCCGGAGCCGGGCTCGTCGATCTCGATCGAGGTCACCCACTTGGGGAACCCCCAGATGTCCCGGCCGGCGGTGCAGCTGAACTCCTGGTCCACCGGGAGGCGGTGGATGTAGACGCCGATGGCCCCGGTGGCCAGCTCCCGAAGGCGCCGGGCGGCGGTGGCTCCGGTCGGGCTGTCGTGGCGCCGGACCACGAAGCTGACCGCCACCTCGTGGTACGGGCCGAGGTCGGTGTCGTCGTACCGGCAGGCGGCGAGGGCCATCAGGGCCCGGCCGGGGAAAGGACCGGTGACCTCGAGCCCGGTCGGGGCGACCAGGCGTTGGGCGGCGGCCGCCGGCACCAGGTACTGCACGCTCCACTGTGCGGCCCGCCGGACCTCCACGGGGACGGCCACCGCCCGCCCGAGGATCGACCACGGGCCCCCGTCGGGCGGGGCGTGCTCCCGGACGGTTGCCGTCGGGCCGGTGGGGCCCAGGGGTCGTGTTGCCACGGATGCAGTCCATCACACGTGGCGATACCGTGGCCCGTGGCTTACTGGGTCTTCAAGGTGCTGCTGAGCCCGCTGTTCTTGCTCCTGTGGCGGGTCAAGGTCGAGGGCCGGCACCACGTTCCGGACCACGGCCCGGCGGTGGTGGCCGCCAACCACCAGTCCTTCTGCGACTCCTTCTTCCTGCCCCTGGTGCTCCGCCGCCGCCTGACCTACGTGGCCAAGGCCGAGTACTTCGACGACTGGAAGACGGCCTGGTTCTTCCGGGCGGCCGGGCAGATCCCCATGGATCGGGGCGGCGGCGACGCCTCCCAGCGGGCCCTCGACACGGCGACCCGGGTGCTGAAGGTCGGTCGGCTCCTCGGCATCTACCCGGAGGGGACCCGGGCCCCCGACCCGCGCCTGCACCGCGGCCATACCGGCGCGGCCCGGCTGGCGCTCGGTTGCAACGTGCCGCTCATCCCCGTCGGCATCGTGGGCACGAGGGCCGTCCAGCCCCCGGGGAGCAGGATGATGCGTCCCTTCCAACCGGTGACCATTCGGTTCGGGCCGCCCGTCAGCTTCGTCCGGGACGGGGAGCGGGTGACCACGGGCCAGTGCCCGCCCCTCCACGGGCAGGACCGGTGCGACGTCGCCGGTCCGGGCGGGGCCGACACCGAGCGGGCCCGAGCGGCGGAGCGGGCCCGGGAGGCGGAGCAGGCCGACTTGCGGGAGCTGACCGACGCGGTCATGACCGAGATCGCCCGCCTCTCCGGTCAGGACTACGTGGACTGCTATGCCCGCCGGGCGCGGCCGGCCTGAACTCCGGCCGTAACCCGGTCGAAACCGTGCGGACATGTTCGCCGCCTAGCGTGGCCCTGTGCACAATTACCTGATCCGGGTGCACCTTCCGGATCGACCGGGTGCGCTCGGGGCGGTGGCCAGCCGGATCGGCTCGGTGGGGGGGGACGTGATCTCCATCGAAATCCTCCAGCGCGACGGGGGCGTGGTGGTGGACGAGCTCGGGGTGAGCTTGGCCAGTGGCGGGCTCATCGACCTCCTGCGTGACGAGATCCTGGAGGTCGACGGCGTCACCATCGAGTCCCTGCGCCCGGTGCCGGGCGAGCTCCCCGATCGCCATGCCGAATTGTTGGACGTGGTGACGGACCTCTTGCGGCAGGACTCGCCCTCGGCCTTGCTCGAGCGCCTGGTCGAGCGGGTACGGACCAGCGTGGCCGCCGATTTCGCCGCTGTGCTCGAGGTCGGCGAGTTCCGGATGGTGGCCGGCGAGGGCGAGCTTCCCGACCGCCAGGGCCTCGAAGCCCTGGCCCGGCCGGCCCTGAGCGAAGCGCCGCGGCCGGCGGCGGTGGACTCGGGTGTGGCCACCGCCTGCATGGCCCACGCCCAGCTGGTGGTGGTGGTCGGTCGGGACGAACCGGTGTTGCGGGACCGGGAGCGCCAGTGGGTCTCGATCATGGCCGACATCGCCGACCTCGGCTGGTCGGACCTGGCCTGAGGCTCAGGGCACCCGGCTCCAGCGGCGGGAGCGGTCGAGGGCCCGTCCCCAGGCACGGTGACCGGCCTCGACCTCGGCGGCGCCGGCGGCGGGAGCGAAGGCGGCCTCCTCGGTCCAGAGCGCGCCGAGGTCGTCGAGCGAGCCCCACAACCCCTCGGCCAGGCCGGCCAGGGTGGCCGCGCCGAGCGCCGTCGTCTCCACCGAGTCGGGCCGCACCACCCGAAGGCGCGACTGGTCGGCCAGGAGCTGGAGCAAGAGGTCCATGACCGAGGCGCCCCCGTCCACCCGGAGCAGGGACGGTGCGGTGGGCGTGGCGGCCATGGCCTCCAGCACATCGGCCACCTGGAAGCTCATCGCCTCCACCATGGCTCGGGCCAGATGGGCCCGCCCCGTGCCGCGGCTCAACCCGACGATGGTCCCCCGGGCCCCCGGGTCCCAGTGCGGGCTGCCGAGGCCGGTGAAGGCCGGGACCACCACCACACCGTCGCTCCCCGTCACCGACCGGGCCAGCGGCTCGATCTCGGCTGCCGCGCCGATGATGCCCAGTCCGTCGCGCAGCCATTGCACGCCGGCACCCGAGGCGAAGACGGAGCCCTCGAGGGCATAGGCCACCGGCGACCCTCCGGCGGCGTCAGCGGCGGCGTCGGCCCGACCGGCCGGGCGTTCCCCGACGACACCCAGGTCCCAGGCCACCGTGGTGACCAGGCCGTCCACCGGCGCGGGGCAGACCGGCCCCGCGTTCATGAGGACGAAGCTGCCCGTGCCGAAGGTCACCTTGGCCATGCCGGGACGGAAGCAGGCCTGTCCGAAGAGGGCGGCATGCTGGTCTCCGGCCATGCCGCCCACCGGCAGGTCCCGAAGGGGGGAGCCGGTCCCGAGCGCTCTCTCCGAGACCCGGCCGAAGCGTCCGCAGGATGGATGCACCTCGGGCAGGGCACCGGCGGGCACGGCGAAGACCTCGAGCAACTCGTCGGACCAGCGTCGCTCCCGTATATCGAACAGGAGGGTGCGGGCCGCGTTGGTGGTGTCGGTGGCGAACACGCCTCCCCGGGTGCCCCCGGTCAGGTTCCACAGGACCCAGGCGTCGACCGTGCCGAGAGCCAGCCCGGGGCCGGCCGGCACCCCGCCGTGGCGCAGCAGCCACTCCATCTTGGTCGCCGAGAAGTAGGGGTCGAGGACCAGGCCGGTCCGCTCGCGGACCATGGGCAGGAGTCCGGCCTCGGTCAGCTCCTGGCACCGCTCGGCCGTGCGGCGGTCCTGCCAGACGATGGCCCGGTGCAGCGGTCGCCCGCTGTCCCGGTCCCATGCCACCACCGTCTCGCGCTGGTTGGTGATGCCGAGGGCGTGTGGCACCCGGCCGGCGTCGGACAGGCGACCGGCCACTTCGTCCAAGGTCGAGCGCACGGCGTCCCAGATCTCGTCGGGTTCGTGCTCGACCCACCCCGGGCGCGGGAAGTGCTGGGCGAGCTCCCGGTAGGCGACGTCCACCACCCGGGCCGACTCGTCCACCACCAGGGCCCGCACCCCGGTCGTCCCGGCGTCGACGGCGATGATGACGGGCCAGCGGTCGGTCACCGCAGGACTCTGCCATACCCCGAGGCCCAAGAATTCGGTTGACAGGAGTGTAACTACGCTGCTGTAATAGACCCACTATCTCGTACCTCGGGGGAGGGTTCGCCACTACATCTTGTGTTCAGGCGTTGGCCTGGGACGTCGGACCGAGTGCAACGCCCGAGTAGCGTTCGCATCGAGCCGGGGCTCGGCCGGCGCCGCCATCGTCCCCCATCCCCGAGGGCCGGACCCCCGAGCGACTAGCAGAAAGAAGGACCCCACCCATGGCCATCGCCCCCCAGCGCACCGGCATCGGCATCCGGCGTCACTTCACCGAGGCCGACGTCCACCCGTACGACGGGGTGCGGTGGGAACGGCGCGACGCCCGGATCACCAACTTCCGGGACGGGTCGGTGGCCTTCGAGCAGCTGGGGGTGGAGGTGCCCGAGACCTGGAGCCTCAACGCCACCAACATCCTGGCCCAGAAGTACTTCCGCGGCACACCCGGCACCGACGAGCGGGAGCGGTCGCTGCGCCAGGTGGCCGACCGGGTGGTCGACACAGTGACCGCCTGGGGCATCAAGGACGGTTACTTCGCCGACGAGGAGGAGGGGGAGACCTTCCGGGCCGAGCTCAAGCACCTGATCGTCCACCAGATGGCCGCCTTCAACTCGCCGGTGTGGTTCAACATCGGGGTGGCCGGGGTGCCCCAGCAGGGCTCGGCCTGCTTCATCCTCTCGGTCGACGACACGATGGACTCCATCCTCAACTGGTACACGGAGGAGGGGGTCATCTTCAAGGGTGGTTCGGGGTCCGGGGTCAACCTCTCACGCATCCGGGCCTCGCAGGAGCTCCTGAAGGGCGGCGGCACGGCATCGGGGCCGGTCAGCTTCATGCGGGGGGCCGATTCTTCGGCCGGCACCATCAAATCGGGTGGCAAGACCAGACGGGCGGCCAAGATGGTCATCCTCGACATCGACCATCCCGACATCGAGGACTTCATCTGGTGCAAGGCCATCGAGGAACGCAAGGCCCGCGTGCTGCGTGATGCCGGGTTCGACATGGACCTCGACGGCAAGGACTCGATCAGCCTGCAGTACCAGAACGCCAACAACTCGGTACGGGTGACCGACGAGTTCATGGACGCGGTGGTGGCGGGCGACGACTGGGCGCTGACCGGGCGGACCGACGGCGCCCTGATCCGCCGGGTCGCCGCCCGCGACCTCTTCCGTCAGATCGCCCAGGCTTCCTGGGAGTGCGCCGACCCGGGCATGCAGTTCGATACCACCATCAACCGGTGGAACACCGCCTCCAACACCGGCCGGATCAACGGAAGCAATCCGTGCAGTGAGTACATGCACATCGACAACTCGGCCTGCAATCTGGCCAGCCTCAACCTGATGGCGTTCCTCCGCCAGGACGGCTCCTTCGACGTCGAGGGCTTCCGGGCGGCGGTGGCCGTCATCTTCACCGCCCAGGAGATCATCGTGGGGAATGCCGACTACCCCACGGAGCGGATCGCGGAGAACTCGAGGCGCTTCCGCGAGCTGGGCATCGGCTACGCCAATCTGGGTGCCCTCCTCATGGCCCAGGGCCTGCCCTACGACTCCGACCAGGGCCGGGCGTGGGCGGCGGCCATCACCGCCCTCATGACCGGGCACGCCTATGCCACGTCCGCCCGGACGGCGGCGCGGATGGGTCCCTTCGCCGGCTACCACGAGAACGTGGAGCCGATGCTGTCGGTCCTCGGCATGCACCGCGATGCGGTGGCGGGCATCGACGAGGAGGTGGTGCCGACCGAGCTGCTGAGCGCCGCCCAGGAGGCCTGGGACCTCGCCGTCGAGCTCGGGGAGCAGTACGGCGTGCGCAACTCGCAGGCCAGCGTGCTGGCCCCGACCGGAACCATCGGCCTCCTGATGGATTGCGACACCACCGGTGTCGAGCCCGATCTGGGCCTGGTCAAGACCAAGAAGCTCGTCGGCGGGGGCAACATGTCCATCGTCAACCAGACCGTGCCCCGGGCCCTCGACCGGCTCGGCTACTCGCCGGCCCAGGTGGACGACATCGTCGGGTACATCGACGAGCACAAGACGATCGTGGGCGCCCCCCACCTCGCCCAGGAGCATCTGAAGGTGTTCGCCTGCTCGATGGGTGACAACACCATTCACTACCTCGGCCACGTCCGGATGATGGGAGCGGTCCAGCCGTTCATCTCCGGAGCCATCTCGAAGACGGTCAACCTGCCCGAGGACGTCAGCGTGGAGGACGTGGAGCAACTCCACATCGACGCCTGGCGCATGGGGATCAAGGCGATCGCCGTCTACCGCGACAACTGCAAGGTGGCCCAACCGCTGTCGACCACCAAAAAGGGAGGCACGCTCGACGCCGAGCCGGCCGCCTCCGAGGCCGAGGCCCACGCCCGCGAGCTGGCGGAGAAGATCGCCGGGCTCGAGGCAGCCCTGGTCCACGAACAGTCCCGCACCTCGGACCCGGTGGTGGTGGGGGCGGTCCGCGAGCGGCTGCCCCGCCGGCGCACCTCCTCCACCTTCGCCTTCCGGGTGGCCGACTGCGAAGGCTACGTGACCGTCGGCGAGTACGAGGACGGGCGCCCCGGCGAGGTGTTCATGAAGGTGTCCAAGCAGGGCTCGACCCTGGCCGGCATCATGGATGCCTTCTCCATCTCGGTGAGCCTGGGCCTCCAGCACGGTGTGCCACTGGCCACCTACGTGCGCAAGTACACCAACATGCGGTTCGAGCCGGCCGGCATCACCGACGATCCCGAGCTCCGCATCGCCACCAGCCTGGTCGACTACATCTTCCGGCGCCTGGCCGTGGACTACCTCACCCTCGACGAGCGGGCCGAGCTCGGCGTGCTCACGACCGCCGAGCGGATGCAGCCGACCCTGCCCGGGGTGGAGGAGACGGCCACCGAGTCGGTCGGGGTGGTCGAGAGCGATGCCGTCGACCCGGTGACCATGACCGTGGTCGAGGGGAGTGCCACACCGGAGGCGACCCCGGTGGCAACGCCTGTGGCCCAACCGGAGATCTGGACCGAGGTAAGGGACGCCCCCTACTGCTACCAGTGCGGCAACGTCATGCAGCGGGCGGGCTCGTGCTTCGTGTGCGCCAGTTGCGGGACCACCAGCGGATGCTCGTAGTCAGGATCTGAATTCGAATTCGGGTGTTCTCCGACCATCGCCCGTGATGACCGAGGGCAGGCGTCAGCTCATCCTGCCGTGATCGTGCCGGGTGGTCCCTGCCCCACGCATCGTGGGGTGGGGCCCCATCGGGCAAACCGGGACGACCGGCGCTCCGTCTATTTCGGCCTGCGCCATGGTCGCACCGGCCGGAACGGCCCCACCGATCCATGTTGGTCAATGGCCGGGTGAGCGCACCCGGCCATTGGGCCCCTGAACGCCCGGGGAACCTCAGGCCGGCTTGAAGATGGCGATGCCGGCGGCCCAGTACATGGCGGTCCCGAAGGTGCCGCCGTAGCTCGGGGCGCCCGGCGAACCGAGCACCTGGTAGCCGGTGACCACGGTGGCGATGCTCCCCGTGGTGGTCTGCTGGGCCTGGTTGGTGAAGCCGGGTGCGGCCACGGTGATGGTCTGGGCGTTGTTGTGGCCGGCGACGAACCCGACGGCCAGCTCGTTGGCCGCGGTCGAGGTGGTCGTGCCCGATCCGGCGCTGGTCCCGGTGTTGGAGGTTCCGGTGGCCACGTCGAGTGGGCCGGAGGTGGCCACGCCAGAGAACTCCTGGACCTCGAAGCTCACGAAGGCGGCCGACCCGTTGTGCACGGTGACCGTGGTCGCCGCCGCGGCGTTCGCCGAATACCACATCTCCCCGTTGGAGTTGTGGCCCGAGACGTTGTAGGAACCGATCAGGGTCCACTTGTTGCCGGCGTTGTCGGTGACCGAGGTGATGTGGTTGGTGGCGCCGT
Organism: uncultured Acidimicrobiales bacterium; assembly: GCA_963710495.1. Lineage (GTDB taxonomy): Bacteria > Actinomycetota > Acidimicrobiia > Acidimicrobiales > RAAP-2 > Bog-756. Next base: position 232,724 of record CAVQAI010000007.1, on the reverse strand, counting down.
TGTACTCGCTGGCCGACAGCACCAACAGGTCACCGGCGGTGGTGGCCGTCGAGAAGGAACCGGACAACGCCGTGGACGAGGCCGTTTCGCTGCCGCTGGCCGTCTGGACCAGGCGGGGGCCGGAGCTCGGGGCGCTGACGGTCAGGGCGTAGCTGACCGAGTGGACCGGCGACCCACCCGGACCGGTGCCGGTCACCGTGACCGTGTACGGACCGGGCGTCACGGCCGCCCCGGTGGTGATGGTCATGGTCGAGCTGCTTCCGGCGGTCACCGTCTGCGGGCTGAACGAGACCGAGGCCCCGGTCGGGAGACCGGTGGCGCTCAAGGCCACCGACTGGGCCGATCCGCTCGTCACTGCCGTGCCGATGGTCGAGCCGACTGCGTTGCCGGCCGTGACGGTGCCGCCGTTGGGCGTGGCGCTGACCGAGAAGTCGTTGACCACCGGGGGGTTCACCGAGAGGGTGAAGCTCTGGCTGGCCGGTAGGCCCGTGCTGTTGGTGGCGGTGATGGTGACGGGGTACGAAGGCGCCGACCCGGCCGCCGGTTTGCCGGTGAGGGTGGCCGTGCCGTTCCCGTTGTCGGTGAAGGTCACGCCGGTGGGCAGGGCCCCGCTTTCGGAGAGGCCCGGGGTCGGGCTGCCGGTGGCGGTCACGGCGAAGGTGCCGACCACCCCCTGGGTGAACGTCGTGCCGGCCGCCGACGTGATGGCCGGTGGTGTCTGCACCGTGATGGCGAACGGCGTGGTGTGGGTGGTCGAGGCGGTTCCGGTGACGGTGATGGTGTAGGTCCCGGCCGCCGCCGAGCTGGGTGGTGTCACGGTGAGGGTGGAGCCAGAACCGCCCGAGGTCACCGTCGGCGGGCTGAACGACACCAAGGTGCCGGCCGGGCCTCCCGACGCGCTGAGGGCGACCGACTCCGCCGCCCCCGAAGCGATGCCGGCGGTGACGGTGGTGGTGGTGGCGGCCCCGGCGGTGACGTTGGCCGATGCCGGCGAGGCGGCCAGCGAGAAGTCACTGGCCACCGGGTCGACGTTGAGCGTGAAGCTCTGGGTGGCCGGGCTGCCCACGTTGTTCTTTGCCGTGATGTCGATCACGGTGGACGAGGTGCCGGTCGCCGTGCCGGCGACCAGAGCGGTCCCGTTGCCCTGGTCGGTGAAGGTCACGCCGTTCGGCAGGGCACCGGCCTCCGACAGGCCGGCGGTCGGGCTCCCCGTGGTGGTCACGGTGAAGCTCCCCGGGACCCCGACGGTGAAGGTGGCGGTGTTGGGCGAGGTGATGGCGGGCGGGGTCTGCACCACGAGGGAGAACGAGGTGGTGTGCACGGCACTGGTGCCCGTCCCGGTGACGGTGACGGGGTAGGTCCCCGCCGGTGTCGACGGTGAGGTGGTGACCTGCATGGTCGATCCCGACCCGCCGGCCGTGAGCGACTGCGGCGTGAACGACACCGATGCCGCCGTCGGCAGGCCGGAGGCGCTGAGGGCCACCAGTTGGGGTGTGCCCACCGCGGTGGTCGAGATGGCGGTGGTGGTGCTGGCCCCGGCGGTCACCGTGCCCGAGGTGGGCGTGGCGGCGATGGTGAAGTCACCGGGCGGGGGCGGCGGAGTGCCCGCCTTGAACAGGGCCACTCCCGAGGCCCAGTACATGGTGCTGGGGAAGGATCCGGTGAAGCTCTGGCTGCCCGGGGCACTCAGGTCCTGGTAGGCGGTCTCGACGCTGGTGGTGCTGGGGCTGGTGGTGGTCTGCTGGGTCTGGGCGGTGTAGCCCGGGGCGGTGACGGTGATGGCCTGGCTGGTGCTGTGGCCGGCGATGAACCCGACGGCGAGATCGTTGGAGCCGACGGCGGTGGCCGGCCCCGAACTGGCTGCGGTGGTGTCGCCGGCGGCTCCGTTGGATCCGTCGAGGACGCCCGTGGTGGCGATCCCGTTGAATTCCTGAAGGCGCAGGGCCACCGCGGTGGCGCCGGTGGTGACGGTCACGCTGCTCACCGAAGCGGCGTTGGCCGAGTACCACATCTCGCCGTCCGAGTTCGACCCCGCCACGTCGTAGGCCCCCACCTTGGTCCACGTGTTCTTCCCGTCGCCGACGGCGGTGATCGGATGGCTCGCCCCGGTGAAGACGCCGGCCGACAGCACCAGCAGGTCACCCGGGGTGCTGGGCACCGGGAGGGTCACCGTGGTGGTGGAGGAGGCAGCCGTCTGGACCAGGGACGGGCCGGAGGGGCCGACCGGTGTGGTCACCGTGGCCGGGCTGCTCTGGGCCGAGGCGTTGCCGGCACCGTCCAAGGCGCTGACCGTGTACTGGTAGGTGGCACCGGGCGAGGCCGTGGTGTCGGTGTAGCTGGTGGTGGTCACCGGGCTGGTGGTGAGGAGGATCCCGTTGCGGTAGACGTCGTAACCGGTGACCCCGGTGTTGTCCGTCGAGGTGGACCAGGTCAGGGCCACCTGGGTGGACGAGGTGGCGCCGCTGGTCAGGATGGCGGGCACGCTCGGCTTGGTGGTGTCGACCGTCCAGTTGGCGGTGGCCGGGCTGGCGCCGGCGCCGGTCACCGTGACGCCGTGGGCCCCCTGGACCAGGCCGGTGTAGGTGACGGGGCTGGTACAGGCGGTCGCCGTGGCGCCGTCGAGGCTGCAGGTGAAGGTGGACGGGCCAGCGGTCGAGTGGAAGGCGATGGTGGCGCTGGTGTTGTTGGTCAGCGCCGGCGGCGGCGTGTCGATCACCGTGGCGGTGGCCAGGGAGTACGAGTAGCTCTGCACGTCGAACGTCTGGCCGGCGGCGTTGGTCGGGGTGACCGTGACCGTGCCGCCGTTCACCGTCACCTTGAGGAAGTTGAACACCTGGGCCGCCGACTGCGGTGTGGGCACGCCGGAGCCGCAGACGGTCCCGGTATTGCTGGTCGGGCTCCACCCGATGGCGTAGATGGAGCCCGAGCTCTTGAACGCCGAGCAGCTGCTCCCGGTGGAGACCGGCTCCAGCACCCCGCCGCCCCCGCCCGTCACGTAGTTGGTGATCTGGCCGGCGCCACTGGGGGCGATGCGTTCGTAGTTGTGGGCGTGGCCGTTGAAGACCACCTTCACCCCGTTGCCGGCCAGGAGGGACTCGAGGCTGGAGGACTGGGCCGGGTCCGCCGCGCTGTTCTGGAGGTAGACGTCACTGTCCTGGGTCGACTCGTCCGAGCGGAGGGGGTAGTGCCACACCGCCATCTTGACCATGCCCGGGTGGCTGGCCAGGTCGGCGGCGAGCCACTTGTACTCGGGCGAGCTGGGGGTCCAGTGCTCGTCGTGGTCGACCTGGTACCCCGGGCAGGCGGCCTCACCGGCGGCGGTGCAGGCCGCCCCGGTGGCCGTCCCGACGTTCGATCCGTCGGCCCAGGCCGAGTCCAGGACGTAGAGGCGAACGTTGCCGTCGGAGACGGCGTACCAGCCGTCCGGGTAGCTGCCCGGGTTGGTCCCGTCCTGGGTCGGGGCCGGGTACGAGGCGTAGGCGTAGCGGCCACTCGACGCCCCGGCCGTGGCCGACTCGGGCCAGGACCGCAACCCGATGGTGTTCTGCCCGTGGTTGCCCTCGCCGGCGAAGACCGGGAGCCCCTCGGTCTGGGGCCAGTAGGAGGGACCGAAGATGTCGCTGACCTCGGACCCCCCGTTCTGGAGGTCGCCGTAGTTGGCCTGGGTGCCCCCGCTGTAGCCGACGTCACCGGCCGTGACCACGAATTTGGCCCCCGACGAGCCGATCAGGGAGTCGACGGCGGCCTGGTCGGTGTTCAGGTTGTTGGGGAACGGGGTGGTCGAGGAATAGAGCGTCTCCCCGATGTCGCCCACCACGTCGAAGGTCAGCGGCGTCGAGGATGCCACCGGGTCGAGGGTGGTGAACTGCTGGGTCGGATTGGAGCCCAACAGGTCGACCGAGCCGGGCCCGAGCGGGCGGTAGCAGTAGGTGGTGCTGGGCGAGAGCCCGGTGAGCACCGCCGTGGACTGGTACTCGTTGGTCCCCGACACCACGTTGAACTCGGGCGCAGTGATGCTGGTCGGGGTGCCGGCCGCCGGGTAGGAGTTGGGCAGGCTGGACGGCACCACGGACACGTGGGCCGTGCAGTTGCCGAGCGGTCCCCACTGGAGCGTCCCGGGCGTGGCCGAGGTGGAGGCCCAGTTGACGTCGGCCCCGGTCTGGGTCAGGTCGGTCACGTACGGGGCACGGGTCAAGGTGGCGTTGAACCCGCCGAACGGAGTCACGCCGATCGGCGACGGACCGGCCGCCACGGCCTCCGGAACGGCGAGGGCCCCGACCGTGATCAGGGCGGCGACGGCCAAGATCAGGGACAGGAGGATCCGCACCCTTCCCCTGAGGCCACCGTCCGTCCACCGCCGTTGCGGTGTGCTACCGCCCATCTGCATCTCCCGCATTCCCCCCGGTGCTACCCACTATCCGATCGAGGGTAGTGCGGCCGCGGGTCGGGAAGCATCTCACGTCGCCCGACGTGGTCGGCCGCCCACGCCCTGCGGCGTAACGATACGCGCCACGGGAGGGCGAGGGTGGCCATGGTCTTCTGACCGAGGTCGACGACGTGGCGGCGCGCCGGGCGCGTTCGTCCTAGCGTCTGAGCCGATGGCTGGCGATCCCCTGCTTCCGCCTTGATGGGCGGACCGTTCGATGGATGAGCAGGTTGGAGGGGAGGGCCACGACCAACCGTGGGCGGACGAGGCCCCCGGCGAGCGGGGTTCCGCCCACTGGCTGGCCGACTACGTGTACGGCACCATCTCGACGCTGGTGGCCATCGCCGGCCTCACCTTCGAGACCAATCCGGGCGCCCTGACCACCGCCGGGGTGGTGGTGGTCGGCGCACTGGCCATCTGGCTGGCCCACACGCTGTCGAGGATGGTCATCCGGCAGTCGTGGCTGCGTCTGGAGTTGTCGGCCGCCGAAGTGATCAGGGACCTGCGCGGGTCGTGGCCGATCGTGTCGGCCGCCCTGCCTGCCACGGTGATCTTCACCCTGGCCGGCATCCACATCTGGACGGTCCGGACCGCCTTCGGCCTGGCCGAGGCGGTCGGCGTCCTCGCCTTGGCCGTGGTGGGCGTCGGGACCACCGCCGGCAGTGGCCGGTCGGTGATGCGCCGCGTCCTCTACGTGGTCGGCCTGGTCCTGGTGGGGGTGGCCATCGTCCTCTTCGAAGCGCTGGTCCATCTGCTCTGACGCAGTTGTAAGGTGGATGGCGGTGCCGGCCGCGTCGGCGCAGAGGAGGCCCGGATGGACGACAGTGACTTCGCAGCTGCTGAGGTTTCCGTGGATGAGCGCCCGTGGGGCGACGTGCCCCTCAGCGAGGCGGAGCTCACCGAGTTGGCCCTGGCCGCCGATTCCGGAGCCCCACCGGACCCCGACGCCGTGCCGATGGCCGTCTACCTCGGGCAGCACCCCGGTCTCCTCCCTGCGTGGTACATGCCCGCTCCCATGATCCGCCGCGCCGGAGCGTGGCGGCTGCCGGTGGTGCTCACCATCGTGGCTGCGTTCGTGATCATCGAGGCACTCGGGCTGTGCAGCACCTTCGGGCAGCTGGTGCCGGGCTGAGTCCGCCCGGCGCTCCCCGAAAGCCCCGCCGACGCTCTCGGAAGGGCTGAAGACCGCGGCCGGCGCGACACCGAACACCCACCGTGATGACCAGGCAATTTACCCCCATGGTGTCGTTGTCAATGTACCGACGAGACGCCATGATGGGAGAGGCGGTTGCAGGCCAGTGCATGGCTCGTGACCGTTTTGGGTGACGCAGAGGCGAAGCCTCTACGCAACGAAGGGGCAACCATTATGTGGGCAAGACGACTTATCGTCGTATCGGGATTGGCCGTGGCCTCTCTCGCCATGGCGTCCGGAACGGCCGGTGCAGACTGCACGTCGGCCGGGTCGATGACGCAACCGACGTGCGTGAGCACGCCGACCGTAGGCGCGAAGCTCGAACACGCCGGCGCCGGCAGTGGTGTCGACGCGGCACGATCCGACCCCCTCGACCGGGACGAGCCAGCCTGCCCTTCACCGGGGCGGACTTCGAGGGCCTGGCCATCGTGGGAACCGCCGGGGTGCTGGCCGGAGGACTGCTCCTCCGTCGCCGCCGAAGCCTCGCCTGATCGCGTAAGCCGCCGGCTCAGAAGCTGGCCGGAAGTAGCGGCGCGATCGACTGGAAGAAGAAGAACACCACCACCAGCCAGCCGACCAGGCCGCCCACGATGACGGTGGCGCGCGCTCCCCGCCGGGTCCTCCGGGCCGCGACCCACACCGCGGTGATGAGGGCGGCCACCAGCACGCCCCACAGCGACGCAGCCAACCAGTCCTTGGTGGGCGCCGACTCGACGGGTGCCGCCCGGTGGCGATCGACCGTCGTGCTCACGGCCGACGCTTTCGGGTGGGTCAGGTAGCTCGCCACCAGCGCGGCATGGACCACCAGGCGTTGGCTGGCGCTGTAGCGAGGGTTGCAGGTGGTGAGCGTGAGGGTCGGCGTCGGGGTCGGGTCGACCACGGCCACGTCGGTCGGGTCGACGATCTGTTGCTGGGTCATGTCGTAGACGAAGATCCCCTGCAGTGTCGTGACGATCGATCGCGTCCCCGGGAACCAGGGCGTCGAGGTTGTAGAACGGGTGCAGGTAGGTGGTCCGGTGTCCGGCGATGGCCGCGTTGCCCAACTCGCCGGGCAACGGCGTGCCCGGGTAGTGGCCCGGTCCTTGGGCGAGCTGGGCTTCGTCGGTGCCCTCGATCACCACCATGGACAGACCGATCTTGGGGATGGCGATGGTGCCCACCGGGCTGCCGATGGGCGGATCGGCGATGGCCGGGGCGACCTGGGGCGGCTCCGGATTGCTGACGTCCCGGGACGGGACCGAATGCTTGGTCGGAACCGAGCCGGCCAGCTGCTGGTCGGCGCTGAAGGCGGCGCGCAGCCGGGCCTGGCTCTGGGCGGTGAGCAGTCCCGTCCCCCAGAGGAGGTACGGGATGAAGAGGAGCACCAGGACGCCGGCGACCAGCACCACCCGGCCGACTGCCATTCGGACGGCGGTAAACGACACATCGGGATGCTAGTGGCGGGGCGCGCGGGTTCCCCGGCGCGCCACCTCGTTGTGCAGGCGGGGTGGCCACGGGGCTCACGCCGCGTGGCCTGCGCGGTGCGCGGCAATGACACCGGCAGCGAGGATCGGTCCGGTACCATCGTCACGTCAGGCCCTTGTCCGTCTCGCCGGAGCCCGGGCACCTGCCAGGGTCACGCGCGCCCGGCTCGAACCGTTTGACGAGTGGTTGGGTTGAGCACAAGACAGGGTCGGCGTCGGCGCAGGTGGCTGATCGTCGGCGCCATCGTCGTTCTCCTCGTGGCGTGGATGGGCATCCTGGCCGTCAAGGCCGTGTCCGCCTACCACCACGACCAGAAGGGGCTGGCCGCTCTCCAACAGGTGCGGTCCCAGCTCGGCCCCGACGACCTCACCTCCTCCTCGTCGGTGGCCCAGCTCGACGCCGCCCGGGCCGAGTTCGAGGCGGCCGACTCGGCCCTGTCCTCGCCGCTGTTCGGGCCGATCACCGTCGTCCCGGTCATCGGTCGGCAGCTGCGCTCGGTCCGGGCCCTGAGCTCGGCCGCCGGAACCGTGTCCGGGGTCGGCTCGTCGTTCATCACCCAGGTCCACGGCGTGCTCCATCAACCGCACGGCGCCGGGCCCGACCGGGTGACCTCGCTCCGTGAGCTCGCCGCGGTGTCGGCCGACGGCCCAGCAGCAGCTGACCCACGTCGACACCGGTCCGTCCCAGGCGCTGGTGGCGCCGCTCGCCTCCAAGCACGACGAGTTCACCGGACAACTCGACGAGGCCCGCTCGCGGCTGACCAAAGCCGCCGGCGTGTCGGCCGCGGTGGCGACCATCCTGCAGGGACCGCAGACCTATCTGGTGCTGGCCTCGAACAACGCCGAGATGCGGGCCGGCTCGGGCGCCTTCCTCGATGTCGGCACGGCCACCACGTCGAACGGGACGGTGCACATGAGCGTCGTTCGAACCGTCCGGCGACCACCCCCTGCCGGTCGGCGCCGTCCCCGTGACCGGCGATCTCCAGCGGAACTGGGGCTGGCTCAACCCGAGCCTCGATCTGCGCAACCTCGGTCTCACCCCGCAATTCGACGTCACCGCGCCGCTGGCCGCCCGCATGTGGACCGCCCTCACGGGCCAGACGGTCGATGGCGTGATCGCTCTCGACGTGGCCGGTCTCGAGAAGCTGCTCGAGGCCACCGGTCCGGTGGTGGTCGACGGCCAGACCGTCGGTGCGGGCAACGTCGAGCAGTTCCTGCTCCACGACCAGTACGCCGGGCTGACCGACAACGCGGCCGATGCGAACGACCGCCAGGATGCGCTCGGCGCGCTGTCCCGGGCTGTCCTCGACCAGCTCCAGGGCCAGACGATCGACCTGACCTCGCTGGCCAAGGCCATGACCGGCGCCGTGGCCGGACGCCACCTGATGGTCTGGTCGAGCGATCCGGCCGACCAGGCCGCCTGGGTGGCGAGCGGTGTGAGCGGCAGTCTCACGCCGCGCTCGGTGGCGTTCTCGCTCATCAACCTGGGCGGCAACAAGCTCGACCAGTACGTGCCCGTGCGGGTGGATGTGTCCACGGCCCCGTCGGGCTCCGACACCAAGGTCACCATGACCACCCGGGTGACCAACAACACCCCGCCGGGTGAGTCGCAGTTCATCGCCGGGCCGTTCCCCGGCGTGCCCGTCAGTTACGGCGGCTACCGCGGTCTGGTGGCGGTCAACCTGCCGGCGGCGGCCTCGCGCTTGACCTGACCGGCGCCGGCCCGCTGGCCGTCAAGGGCGCCGAGGGCCCGACCTGGTTGCTGGCCGCGCCGATCACCGTCCCCCAGGGGGCCACCTCCACGGTGACGGTCCAGTTCGTGATGCCCGGCAGCCATGGGTCGATGACCCTCGTCCCGAGCGCCCGCATCCCTCCCGAGGAGTGGACGTTCAGCGGCACGGCCTCCGACGACAGCCAGCCGAGGACCATCTCGTGGTGATCGAAGGCCCGGTTCGTCGGGTCCCCGGGTAGGGTCTCGGTGATGAGCCTCGGGCCGGGGCGACCAGATGACCGCAGCGGCTCCGGCGATGGGTGGCGGCCATGACGACTTCGGATGGTTGCACCGGGCACGCGGTTTCGTCCGTCGCCGAGCCGGTCTCGCCCTCATCCGCCTGCGCCATCGGCGCGTGAGGTTCGGGGCCCGCTGCGACGTCCGGCGAGGGGCCCGGTTCCTGGTGGCTCGTGGCGCGCCGGTCAGCTTGGGGTCGGGCTGTGTCCTCGATTACGGGTTCAACCTGGAGTGCCGGGGCCGCCTCGACGTGGGCGAGCGCACCGTCTTCGGCCACCACTGCACGGTCGCATCCGACGCCGACGTCACCATCGGGCGCGACTGCCTCATCGCCGAGATGGTCTCGATCCGCGACCATGACCACGCCTTCGACTCGACCGGTGCGCCCATCATCGACCAGGGACGGGACAGCGCACCCGTCCGCATCGGCGACAACGTCTGGATCGGCAGCAAGGCGACGGTGACCAAAGGCGTGACCATCGGGGCGAACACGGTCGTCGGGGCCCACGCCGTGGTCACCGGTGACCTCCCGGCCGACTGCGTCGCCGTCGGGATACCGGCCCGGGTGCTCCGGTACCGGGGTCGGGGTGCCGACAGCGCACCACCGGTGCGGTGAGCCTGCGCGTCCTCCGCATCTCCAAAAGTGGGGTGGTGACGGCCTGGCGCGAGCGCGAGCGCCAGCTCCGACTCCTCGGTGCCGACCTGACCCTGGTGGCGGCGGCCCGGTGGGAGGAGGGCGGGTCGCCGGTCGACCTGGTCCCCGAGGGCGACGGGTTCGTCGTGGCGGTCAAGACGTTCGGTCGCCATCCCAACCTGTTCCTCTACGACCCGCGTCCCCTCTGGCGGTTGCTCGGCTCGGGCCGGTGGGACCTGGTGGACATGCACGAGGAGCCCTTCGGCCTGGCCGTGGCCGAGGTGCTGCTGTTGCGCTGGCTGCGGTCGCCCGGCGTGCCGTTCGTGGTGTCGTCGGCGCAGAACATCGAGAAGCGCTATCCGCCGCCCTTCCGCTGGTTCGAGCGCCGGGCCCTCACCCGGGCCGCCGGGGCCTACACCTGCAACCGCCAGGCCGGCGAGATCCTGCGCCGCAAGGGACTGGCCGGCGACCTGATCCTGTTGCCGCTCGGGGTCGACGTGGCGCGGTTCCGGCCGGCGTCCCGCCCGGCACCCGAAGGCACCCTGCGGGTCGGCTTCGTCGGGCGGCTCATCCGGCACAAGGGGGTCGACGTCCTGCTCGAGGCGGCGGCCGGCGACGACCGGCTGGCCGTCGAGGTCTTCGGGTCCGGCGAGGAGGCCGACAGCCTGGCCGCTCTGGCCGGCCGACTCGGTGTCACCCACCGGGTCACCTTCCACGGTCACGTGGACGAGGCCTCCCTCCCCGACGTCTACCGGGGATTGGACGTCCTGGCCGTCCCGTCGGTGCCGATGCCGGGATGGGTCGAGCAGTTCGGGCGCGTCGTGGTCGAGGCCCAGGCCTCCGGCGTCCCGGTGGTGGCCAGCACCAGCGGTGCCCTCCCCGACGTCGTGGGTGAGGCCGGCCTGCTCGTCCCCCCCAATGATCCTGTCGCCCTGCGGGCCGCACTGACCGGGTTCCTCGACGAGCCCGGCCTGTGGGACCGCCTGCGCCAGGCGGGCATCGCCGGAGGCGACCGCTACACCTGGGCGAGCGTGGCCCGGGCGCAGATGGATCTGTACCGCGCCTCGGCGGGCCCGGAGGTCGGCCCGGGAGGCGGTTAGCGGCGGACGGCGGCGACGACCTCGGCGTAGAGGGCCTCGAGCTGGTCGACGTGGCCCCGGAGGGAGAACTGCTCCTGCTGGCGCCGGCGCAGGCGGGTGCCCATGGCCCGGCGGAGGGCGGGGTCCCCGGCCAGGGTGGCGAGCGCCGCCGCCGCCGCCGCCGCGTCACCGGCGGCGAACAACAGCCCGTCCTCGCCGACCGTCTCACGGTGGGCTCCGCCGTCGGCCGCCACCACCGGCACCCCGTGGGCCATGGCCTCCACCACCGACAGCCCGAAGGGCTCGGCCGGCGCCGGGGCCAGGAAGACGGCCGCCCCGGCCAGCAGTTGGTCGGTGTCCTCCACCTGGCCGACCAAGCGCACGCTGCCCTCGACCCCCAGTTCGCCGACCAGGTGTTCCATGGCCGGGCGCAGGTCCCCGATACCGGCCACCACCAACCGCCACCCCCGGTCACCCAGCCCCGACCGGGCCCAGGCCCGCAGGCCGACGTCGGGCTGCTTTTCGGGCTCCAGCCGCTGCATCATGACGACGGTGGTCGACTCCAGCCCGGCCGCCGGGCGGTCGGGGACGCCGTTGGGGATGAGGACGGTGGGGTCCCGCACCGTGTCGGCCACGAACCGGCTGATGGCGATGTCCCGGGACACGGCCCGTGAGGTCAGCCGGGCAAGGGCCCGGGCCGGCGCGCTCGAGCCGCGCTCGCGGGCGAAGTGCCGGGTGGCGACGATGGGTGCCCGGGTGACGGGGCGGGCCAGCCAGGCCGCGCCTTCGGCCGCGGTCATGTGGACGTGGACCAGGTCGGGGCGGGGCCGGCGTCCGAGGGTCAGGGCTGCGCCGGGCAGGGACGGTGCCGGCCGAAAGGTGACGGCGTCGTCCAACTCGGCCCGCATCCTCTCGGGGTTCCCCCCGACGGCGACGACCGTGTGGCCGCGGCGGGCCAGCTCGTCGGCCACCTGGCAGACGTAGCGCTCGACGCCGGCGAAGGCGTCGGTCACCACCACGTGGGCCACCGTCACCGGCGGCGGCCCCATCCGGGTCCCGGCACCGTTGCCGTCGGGCGCCAACCCGAGCCGGACCGCCATCACCGCCGGGCCGCTCCGGTAGAGGTGGAATCGGGCCGACGCCTGGCGGCCCCGGTCGCCGGGGAGGACCAGGGCCCGGACGAGCGCGCCGGCCATCACGCCGGCGCGGTACAGGCGCCAGCCCCGCCTGCCGTGGTGCTTGCGGATGTAGCGCTCCTGTGAGGCGTGGAAGCGGATCTCGCGCCGGTCCGGGTCCCCACCGGTCCCCGCTCCGACATGGGTGGCGACCACCTCGGGGCACAGCGCTACCCGCCACCCCAGGCGGTGGGCCCGCTGTTGCCAGTCGGTCTCCTCGGCGTAGAGGAAGAACTGCTCGTCGAAGGGTCCGACCTCCTCCAGGGCGCTCGACCGGATGAGCAGCACGGAGCCGATCAAGAAATCGACCCGGGACGGCCGGGACCCGAGGCCGACCGCCTCGACCCAGGCGCCGGCGGGCGTGGGGAAGGGCCAGCCGACCCGCGCCGCCCGCCCCTCGGTGTCGACCTGGGCGGGGGCCACGCCGGCCAGGTCGTCGGTGGCGTGGAGCCGGCTCGCCAGCTGGGCCACGCCCTCCGGGGTGATCGAGGCGTCGGGGTTGAGCAACAACACGTCGGCCGCCGACCGCTCCCGCTTGGCCAATCCCAGATTGACCCCACCGGCGAAGCCCAGGTTCTCGCCCGGGTCGACATAGCCCGCACCGTGTCGCTCGGCGACGGCGCGCACCGCCGCGTCGGACGAGTTGTCCACCACCAGCACCGGGTAGGCCTCCCCGAGGGTGGCCAGACAGGCCTCGAGCAGCTCGGGGGCGCCGAACGCCACCACCACCACATCGATACCGGCCATCACCCCACTCCTCACCCTGTTCTCACCCGGCGGCGACCGGCCTGGCGGCCCCAGCCGTCGCCGGTCGGCTCATTGCTTGTGGGCGTAGGACTGGTAGGGGTCGCTGCCGGAACGCCGCACCCGGTTGGCGGCGATGCCCAGCACGCGGCAGTGGGTGGCGTCCAGCCGGCGCATGGCCCGTTCGAGGTCGCCGCGACCGGTACGCCCTTCCGAAGCCACCACCACGGCGCCATAGGCCACGCTCCCCAGGATCGCGGTGTCGGGCACCGCCAGCACCGGCGGGGTGTCCAACAACACGATGTCGGCCAGCACGGGGAGCTGATCGAGCACCGGTTGCATGCCCGGGCTACCGAACAGCTCGCTGGGGTTCTCGAGTTGGGTGCCGGCCGGGAGCACCTGGAGGCCCCAGATGCCGCTCTCCACCAGCAACGAGCTGACCGAGGACTCGCCGACCTCGCCTCTGGTCGGTGGGGCGGAGGGATCGGGGACAACTCTGGTGCTCCCCGGTGACCAGTGGACCTCCCCGCTGGTCGCGGCCCGGATGTGACGGTGGGAGTGGGCACTGACGGCCTGCTCGTCGTCCTTCCAATTGGACCGGATGAGATCGGCGAGACCAGGCAACCCCGTCGTCTCGAGCCCGAAGACCTCTTCGAGTCGCGGCCGCCGGAAGTCGGCCGAGACCACGATGACCTTGCTGCCGCTCATGGCCCAGGCGGCCGCCAGGTTGGCGGTGACGAAGGTCTTCCCGTCACCCGGCTCGGGGCTGGTGACCACGATCAGAGGGCAGGGCACGTCGTGCAAGATCACCCGGAGGCTCGTGCGCAGCTCTCGGATCGACTCGGCCATCAGGGACTGCGGGGCCTGCACCATGGCGATGGCGACCTTGCCGCCCTTGACGTCGTGGTCCTGGGGCAGCTCGGCCAACACCGGCGCCTCGGTGATGGCCTCGATGTCCGGGCTGGTCCGCAGGCGGGTGTCGAACTGCTCGCGGCCGAGGGCGATGCCGCAGCCGACGAGCAACCCGGCCAACGCCCCGATGGCGAGCAGCTTGGACTTGCTGAGCCCCGAAGGCTTGGTGGGCAACCCGGCGGCCACCTGGATCGAAGCGTAAGGCTCTCCGAAGGTGATGTTGCTCAGTTCGGTCTGGAGCGAACTGTAGGAAGAGGTGAGACCCTGGATCTGGGCCTGGGTGACCGGGGTGGAGGGTTTGCCGTTGAGCTCGGTGATCTGGCTCTGCAGCGACTGCAGCTGGCCGTTGATCTTGTCGACCTGGGCCTGCACCAGGGACTGGATCTGGTCCACGTACGCCTGCGAGTAGGCCTTGGCGATGGCTTGCGCTTGGGCCGCCTCGGATGCGGTGGCGGTGATGGTGAGGGTTCCGGTGGTGGGGTCGGCCGTGCCGGTCACCGCCGCCGTCAACGCCGAGAGGTTGGGGTCCTTGAGGAGCTGGGCCGCCTTGACCTGGACCGCGGTGCTGCCAAGCGTCTGGACGGGGTCGGGCAGGTTGACCGGCGAGGAGCTCTGCCCGCTGGTGGTGCTGGCCGTGCCGCTGGTCTGCTGGACCAGTGCGGTCGACTGGTACTTGGGCGTCACCACCTTCGAGTAGGCGAACGCGGCGGCCACGGCGACGACCACGCTCACCACGATGATCAGTCGCCTGCGCCACAGCGTCGAGAAGAACTCTTGGAGGGTCATTGGTCGGGAGGGGGATCGGGGAGGAGGGCTTCGGCCCGGGTGGGGGTGTCGAGCCGGACCCGAGGATAGGGGGTGGCCGTCACCGATCGAGGTATCCCGGTGCCCACCCATGCACGGGTTCCGGGCCGCCCGGTGATGGTCGGCCCGGTGATGGTCGGCCCGGTGATGGTCGGCCCGGTGATGGTCGGCACGGTCATGTTCGGTGCGGTCGGGGTCGGTCCAGTCATCGGTGCGCCGCTCCGCTCCACACCCGGTCCATGACCGACACCATGGCCTCGGCCCGCGTCCGCCAGGAGGGGATCGTCGTGACATCGGTGACCGCCGGCCCGGCCGGCCCGTCGCCGGCCAGGGCGGTACCGACCGACTCGACGAACTGATCACGGGCGGCGACGACCACCGGAGGACCCAGCTCACGGAACCCGGCGACCGGGGTGGCGACGGTCGGGCGACCGGCGGCCAGGGACTCGTACGCCTTGATCGGGTCGAGGCTCTCGGTGAACGGGTTGACCAGATGGGGAACGATCACCACCTCGGCATGGTGCATGTAGCCGGGTACCCGCTGGTAGGGCCGGGGGCCGAGCAGGTGGACATTGTCCAACGCCCGGACCTCGGCCCCCGCTGCCGCGCTCAGGAAGTCGGGGCCGACCAACACCACCTGCACGTCGGGCCGGGCCCTGGCCAACTCGACGACCAGAGGGACATCGAGGCGCTCGTCGTGGAGGCTCCCCGCATAGAGGACCACCGGGCCCGGAGGCAGGTCCCCCGGTCGTGGGCCCGGTGTGCGGAACAGCTCCACGTCGACGCCGTTGGGGATCAGGTCGACGTCACGGTGACGCCCCCGCGAATGCTGCAGCGCCGGGGAGCAGACGACCACCGCTTGGCTGTGCTCCAGCAAGAGGCTCTCGTTGGCCATCAGCCGTACCCGCTCGCGAGGGCTGAGCGGGGCCAAGAGCCAGTCGTCGGTGACGTCATAGAGACATGGCCACCCGGTCCGCACGACCAACGCGGCGTAGCTGGCGTCGTTGATCCAGAGGAGCGGGCGATGGAGTCCGAGCGCGCTGACGGCGTCGAGCACCTGGTGTTCGAGGGACCGGTCGGCGAACGGGCCGAAAGCCCGCGGCCACCACTTGCGCGGTCGCAGCACATGGATCCGGGGATGGACCTGCTGGAGACGGGGCACGGCGATGTCCGGGACCCGGTGTTGGCGCACCTGGTGGGGGACGTCCACCGGCGGCGCCACATAGAGGACCTCGAGCGCCGGCCGGAGCTCGACGATCTCGTCGACCAGGATCCTGACCCTCCGGCGGACCGTTCCCCAGGGCTCGAGCGAGCACACCACGACCGACTCGGGCGTCGACCCGACGTCGGAGGTGATCACGGTGCTGTCGCCGGGGGTCTGCAGTGCCATGTCCGTCCCTTGGCCCATGCCGGACGGATTCCTCGAGCTTCTGAACTCGGGATGCAGGTCCGCCCGAGACTGAGGGCCTGGAGATAGCGTCGACACCGCGCCCGGCGACCTTGAGGCGCAAATGGCCACTGGCGGTCCTGCCCGGGCCGCGAATTCAAGGAATGTTGAAGGTACGCTGCTGAGGCGCCGATCACCTCTGTAGCTCGGTCACCCACCGCCGAGGCTGGAGCGATAGAGAGCGCCCACCCGATGAGCCGGACCACTACAGCCAAGCCCCGGCCGATGCTCACTCGTCTGTCCGACACCCGGGCCGCCCGGCGCCTGGCGTCGGCCTCGGTGCTGTGGCTGGTCCTGGTGGCGGTGGCCGGTCTGGTCGGTGCACTTGCCGTCGGGCACCTGAAGATCGGTCTCGGACTGGCCGCCCTGGTGCTGGTGGCCGGCGTGGTGATGGCCGACCCGGTGCTCCTGCCCGTGCTGGCCCTCCCCGGTGCCCTCCTCATCCAGCGGGTCGGGGGAGCCAGCACCAACTTGAGCCTGGCCGACCTGTTGGTCTTCCTGGCCGGACTGGTCAGCCTGTTCCATGTCCGGTGGTCGGCGGCGGGTTACCTCAAGCAGTTCCTGCGGGGAGTCCTCTGGTACGAGGCCGTGCTGATCCTCGTGGTGGCGGCCCACCCGAACCGGTACAGCGTGGTGGACTGGTTCCACCGTTTCTCCTACCTGGCGGCGAGCGTCCTGGTGGGTTGGGTCATTGCCACACACGGCCGGACCCGCCAGGCCTTCCGGCTCTACCTGGCCGGATCGTCGGTGGTGGCGCTGATCGCCATGGAGCACGCCGTGGCCCTCCACTTCCAACCGGCCCAGTGGGGCGTGTACCAGAAGAACAGCATCGGGGCCATCCTGTGGGTGGCCATCGTGGTGGCCCAGCTGAACCCGAGCTGGGCGGGCGTCAGCCGCACGGAGGCGCGGGTCAACAAGTACCTCTGCATCGGGGGCCTGCTGGCCTCCCAGTCGCGGCAGTCGTGGATCATCCTGGTGATGGCTTTGGGCCTGGCCCTCCTCCTCAACCCCGACCTCCGGGCCCGCTCGAAGCTCATCGTGGCCGGCGCCATCCCGGTCGTGGCCGTGCTCTACTACAGCTTCTCGGTCAACGCCCGGAACAACCCCAAGTTCAACTCGGTCTCCATCCGGTTCGACCAGCTCGGCGCGGCCATCCATGTCTGGCATCTCAGCCCTCTGTTCGGTGAGGGCATGCGCTTCTACAACCTCCCCCAGTTCATCACCGTGACCGCGCCGCCCAACGTGGTGATCGACAACCTGGCCTCGACCGGCATCGTCGGCTCCTTGGCCTTCGTGTTCCTCGTCTACGTGACCATGCGGACCATGTTCCGGTTGCCGGCGCTGCTCGGCACCCTCGGTCTGGTCGTCCTGTTCGGGCACTACGTCGACGGTCTCTTCGACATCTTCTGGGTCGGCGTCTCCTCCATCGGGCCGATCATCATCGCCGGGGTGTCCCTCGGCATGGCCGACCTCGACCGGCTGGGGATCGAACCGGGTCGCTCGATCGAGAGCGGGGTCGACTCGCAGTCGTTGCTCCCCGTCGGTTGACCACGTCTGTGCCCAGCCGTCCGCGCATCATGTTCAACGCGCTGCCGCTCAGCGGCCGGGGTGGCGGTGTGTCCACCTACATCCGCGGGCTCCTCGGCGCCCTGGCCGGGACCCTCCGGGCAGACCTGTTCGCCGCCGTGCACCCGTCGGGGCTGTCCGAGCTGCCCGACGGGGTGTCGGCCCTGGTGAAGGAGGAGTCCCACGGGATTCGGCGGGCGGTGGTGAGCGCCGCCGGGTTCGGCTCCGCCGACCTGACCCACGGGCTCGACGTCGACCTGCCGCTCCGGCGCCCGGGGCCGACGGTCTCGACCGTGCACGACATGGCGATCGTCGACACTCCGTGGGCCTTCCCGAGGTTCCGGGTGGCCGGGGAGCGGGTCCTGCTTCGCCTCGCCCTCCGGCGCGCCGATGCGGTGATCGCCGTGTCGGCCTTCACCGCCGAACGGGTCAAGGCCCTCACCGGTCGCGATGCGGTCGTGATCCATTCGGCGCCCGGTCCGGGGATGGTCCCACCCTCGCCCGACGAGGTGGTCGCGGTCCGGTCCCGCTACCAGCTGCCCGACCGGTTCGTGCTCCACGTGGGCAACATCGAACCGCGCAAGGACATCGCCACCCTGGCCACGGCGTGTCGCTCGGCCGCGCTGCCACTGGTGCTGACCGGGCACAGCCTGTGGGGGCATCGGGCACCGGAGGGCGCCGTCGAGATCGGGCACGTTCCCGACGCCGACCTGCCCGGGCTGTACGGAGCGGCGACCGTGGTCGGCTACGCCTCCCGCTACGAGGGCTTCGGCCTCCCCCCGATCGAAGCCATGGCCTGTGGTGCGGCGGTGGTCTCGACGCCCGTCCCGGCCGTGGTCGAAGTGGCCGGCGACGGTGCCGCCACGTTCGTTCCCGGCGACGCCGAGGGTCTGACCGTCATCCTCGACCGCCTTCTCTCCGACGAGGGCTTCCGGTCGGAGCTGGCCGAGCGCGGACGGCAGCGAGCCGCCACCCTGAGCTGGGCGCGGACGGCTGCGGCGACCGCCGACGTCTACCGATCGCTCGGTCTGCCCGTCTGAACCCGACGGCTCGAACGCGGCCGGGCGGCCGGCTTCAGCCCCCCCGGCGGGCGGTCGATAGGGGTGCGTGCCTTCCACCATCAGAGGTCGTCGGCGCGACGTGGCGGGTCACGGCGCGCCGTCGCCGTGGTCTGCCGCGCCGGCCGCGACGGTAGGTCCGGGGTGGTTGTTCCCGGCGCACGCCGGCCCGGGCGCATCGGGGCTCGCGCCTCTTTCCTCGGAGATGTCTCCGCTCCGTCGGCTGGCGCGCCGGTCGGGGCGGTCGCTGTCCCTGCTGGGCGTCGTGGTCGCCGTGGCCCTGGTGGTGATGGCGGCCATCGTGTCGCCGCCCACCCTTGGAGCCGCCCACGGGAGCAGCCGACCGGTGGCGACCTCGCCCGCGTCGGTGCCGCCTACCCTGCCCGGTGCCCGCCACGCCGGCCGGTGGGGCGGGGGGCGGGCGCCCGGCGCCGACCGGGTGCACCGGCACGGGCCGGGTGGCTCGGGCGCCGAGGCCGACGGGCGCCCCTCCGGACCGCCCCATCGGACCCCCGTGACCGCCGTCTGGTCGGCCGGGCCCCCGGTCGTCGCCTGCCCCGATGCGCCCGGCGCCACCGTCGGCCGGCACTGTGGCCCGCACCATCCCCGGGGACCCCGCTCGAACAGGGCAGCAGAGTCCCGGCTCGAGTGACCGAGCCATCCCCGAGCCGGGTCGTCGGGCACCCTCCTGGCTTCAGGTCGCCTCCAAACGTGCCGATCAGGGGGTATGGCGTCAGCGCTCACCGACCCGCGGTCGGGCACGGCGGAACGCGGCACCCGGGCCGACCCCGGATCGGAGACTCCTGCCCCGACGACCGCGCCCGAACAGCCCGAGGACGTCACCGAGCTCCTCGAACCGGTGGGGACCGAGCTCCTGTCCGACCTGGACCACCCGGACCTGGTCCTGTCGGACGGCTACATCGGGCCGGAGCGACGGGCCGGAGGGCGACTGGCCCGACTGCGCCGGGCCACGTTCTCGCAACGGCGCTCACTGCTCACCCTGGAGTTCATCGTGGTGATCACAGTGGCGGTCGTGGTGGCCGCCGTCCTGGTGACCGGTTCCGGCAGCCGGCCCGGCGGGACCCGGCTCACCGCCGCCAGGCACACCGCGGCTGGAGCCCGGGGATCGGTGCCGGCCACCCCGGTGGCCCCCCCGGCCACCTCGCCTCCGACCAGCCTGGCCCCCCCGGTCGCCACCACCCCTCCGGCTGCCGCGGCTCCACCGGCGGCTCCTCCGGCGGCAGCCCCGCCGGCGACCACGCCCGCGCCGGCCACGGCCGGCTCGTTGACGCCGGCCCAGCTCGGGGCCGAGGCGCTCACCATGGTGCGCTACCCCTGGCAGCAGCTCCCCGGCTATTCGATCCAGTTCCTCCCCATCTCCGAGGCGCCGTCCCCGAGCTTCTACGGCAACACCACGTTCACGTGGGGCCACACCGGCGGCACCTCGGTGCTCTATGTCTACCCGGGTGAGACGGCGCAGCGGCTGGCCGGGATCACCGCCTTCGAGATCGCCCATGAGGTCGACGCCGCCTCCGTCGAGCCGGCGGGCGGCCAGGCCCAGATCGAGGACATCTTGAACTACCACCCGGCCAGCTGGGCGCCGAACTGCGACTGCGCCGAGCAGGGATTCCTCTCGGGTTGGTACGCCGCCGCCTTCTCGAACTACTGGTCGCCGGGCGTCGGGAACTGGAGCCAGCTCCCGGTGGCCGCTCCGAGCGGGGCGACCCTCGGCGAGGTCGCCTCCTGGCTGAACCCGCCGATCCCCTGATCGCCAAGGACGACCATGACCCGTATCGCCCTCCTTCCCAGCTCGTACCCTCCCTCCCTCGGAGGGGTCGAGGAGCTGACGCGCCATCTGGCGCTGAACCTGGCCGCCGCCGGCGACCCCGTCGAGGTGTGGACGGGTCACCCCGACGATGCCATGTCCGAGACCGTCGAGGTCCGTGACGAACTGGTCGTCCGGCGCCTGCCCATGCCCCTGCCCGCCACCAACTGGTCGGCCGTCCGCCGCTCGGCCACCACCGGCGTCCGCACCCTGTTCTCGTTGCGCGACGCGGTGGCTGCGTTCCGTCCCGACCTGCTCCACGTGCAGTGCTTCGGCCCCAATGGCGCCTACGCCTCTGCCCTGGCGCGCCTGACCGGTCGGCCGCTGGTGGTGACCCTCCAGGGTGAGACCCTGATGGACGACGCCGAGATCTTCGAGACGTCCCGCACGCTGCGGGCATCGCTCCGGCACGCCCTGTCCCGGGCGGCGGCGGTGAGCGCCTGCTCGTCGTTCACGCTGGAGGACGCCGAGCGGCGCTTCGGCCTTCCCCCCGGTCGCGGGCAGGTGATCCCGAACGGGGTCGACCTCGATGAGGACCAGGCCTCCCGGAGCCGGCCGGCCGCACTTCCCGACCGGCCCTACGTCTTCGCCCTCGGCCGGGTCGTGGTGAAGAAGGGCTTCGACCTCCTCCTCGAGGCCTACGCCGCCATGGGTGCCGGGTCGCCCGCCGTCGACCTGGTCATCGCCGGCACCGGTGGGGCGTTGGACGACCTCCGCGGCCGGGCCGCCCAGCTGGGCATCGCCGACCGGGTGCATTTCGTCGGACGGCTCGACCGTGACGAGGTGGCCGGAGCGATGGCCGGCGCCGAGTTGTTCGTCATGCCCAGCCGGCTCGAGCCGTTCGGGATCGTCATCCTCGAGGCGTGGCGGGCCGGCACCGCGGTCATGGCCACCACCCGGGGTGGCCCTCCCGAGCTGATCCACGACGGGAAGGACGGGATCCTGGTCGACCCGTTCGACCGGTCCGCGTTCGCCGATGCCCTGGCGCGGATGCTCGGCGACGACCGGCTCCGCCGGTCGGTGGCCGAGGCCGGGAGGGAGCGGGTGGCCTCGTTCGCCTGGCCGGCCGTCACCGAGCGCTATCGCCGGCTCTACGCCTCGGTGTCCGCCACGGCCGGCGGGGCCGATGCCGACGGAGCCGCGTCGCGCCGGTTCGAGCACCGGGCCCCCCAGGGGGAGCCGGTCGGATGAAGCCGGCACCGACGCTCCTGGAGCGCACCCGCGACGGCTCGGAGGCCGGGCCGCGGTCCCGGCGCCCGGCCGGACAGGACCGGTCCGGCCGGGCCAAGGTCCGCGTCGGCGTGGACCTCGTCCCGGTGGTCGATGTGGCCGAGTCGGTCGAGCGCTTCGGCGACGGCTACCTCGAGCGGGTCTTCACCCCCCACGAGATCGATTGCTGCCGGCGGACCGACCCTCGCACCCACCGGCGCGGCGCCGGCTATTCGATCGAGTCGCTGGCGGCGCGGTTCGCGGCCAAGGAGGCCACCTTGAAGGTACTGCGGCCGGCGGGGTGGCAACCCGACTGGCGCAGCATCGAAGTGCGCCGGGCCACCGGTGGCTGGTGCGAGATCCATCTGTCGGGCCAGGCCGCCTCATTGGCGGCCGACGAGGGCATCGACGAGTTGGAAGTCAGCCTCACGCACGAGTCGATGGTCGCCGTGGCCGTCGTGGTCGGCCGGTGCACCGGGGGCACGGGAGGCACGGGAGTCGAGGGGCCATCATCCGAAGGAGAAGCATGACCATGGACGAAACGATCCGATCGGTGCTGGCCGAGCACGGCCGCCTGGCCACCGACGCCGACACCATCGACGAAAACGCCGATCTGTTCGCCGCCGGTATGACCTCGCACGCCAGTGTGAACGTCATGCTCGCCCTCGAGGACGCGTTCGACATCGAGTTCTCGGAGCAGATGTTGAAGAAGTCCACGTTCGAGTCGATCGCCGCCATCCGGGCCGGCGTGATCGAGATGACGGGAGCAGAGGTCTCATGACGAGCGTCACCGACACCGCCACCGACGTGACGGAAACCGACGGCCTGGCCCGGAAGATGGAGCGCATCGGTGAGGAGGTGGCCGCACCGGCGGCCGACGAGGTCGACCTCACGGGCCGGTTCCCGGCGGAGACCATCGACGCCCTGAAGTCCGAGCGCCTCCTGTCGGCCCTGGTACCGGAGGCGTTCGGTGGTATGGGTGCCTCGGTGGCCGAAGTGTCGGACGGCCTGGTCGCCCTCGGGCGCCACTGTGCCTCGAGCGCCATGGTGGTGGCCATGCACCACATCCAGGTGGCGTGCCTGGTCCGCCACGGCCGGTCACCGTTGCTCCGTGACTATCTGGTGGACCTGGTCTCGAAGCAGTACCTGCTGGCCTCGGCCACCACCGAAGTGGGCACGGGGGGGACGTGGGGAGCAGCGTCTGCGCGGTGGACGTAGCCGACGGCACGTTCCGCCTCCAGAAGCAGGCCCCGGTCATCTCGTACGGGCAGTTCGCCGACGCCGTGCTGGCCACCGCCCGCCGCTCCGCCGACAGCCCCGAAAACGACCAGGTGCTGGTGGTGTGCCGGCCCCCCGGGCTCGAACTGGAGCAGGTGGGGGAGTGGACCGCCATCGGGTTCCGGGGCACCTGCAGCCCGGGGTTCATCCTCCGGGCCCACGGCGAGGCGGGGCTGGTCCTCGACGACCCCTACAGCGACCTGTCCACCCGGACCATGTTGCCCATGGCCCACATCCTGTGGAGCTCGCTCTGGTTGGGGATCGCCACCGCCGCCCTCGATCGCGCCCGGCGGTTCGTGCAGTCCGAGGCTCGCAAGCGCCCGGGCATGACGCCGGCGGCCGCGCTGCGCCTGGCCGACACCACCGCGCTGCACCAGCAGTTCACCGACCTGGTCCGCGCCTCGGTCGACCGCTATCAGCGCATCCAGGACGATCCCGAGCGGCTGTCGGCCCTCGGGTTCGCCGTCGCCATGAACTCGCTGAAGGTGTCGGCCTCGACCCTGGTGGTCGACGTCGTCCGCCAGTGCATGGTCATCTGCGGGCTGTCCTCCTACCGGACCGACACGCCCTACAGCCTGGGTCGCCACCTGCGCGACTCGATGGGCGCCTGCCTGATGGTGAACAACGACCGGATCATGGCCAACAACGCCCAGCTGTTGTTGGTCCACCGGGGGGACTGAACGATGACGACCACCAGGCTCGACGGCGCCGCACCGCCCATCCCGGGAGCCGCGGTCGGGGACGAGCCTTGGGCTCGGTTCCGGTCCGAACTGCTCGCCGCCGGCATCCTGCTCGCCACCGGGGTCGACGGCCTCTACGGGCGATCCGGCACCTACGAATCGGTGGCCGAGGGGATGGACCGGTTGGCCCTCCGGGTCGGAGCCGACCAGGACGCATCGTCGGTCCGCTTCCCGCCCGTCATGCCCTGGGCCGTCTTCGAGCGGAACGGCTACCTCGAGTCGTTCCCCGACCAGATGGGCTCGGTCCATACCTTCCGGGGGGACGAGCGCCAACATGCCGAGCTGGTGCGACGGGCCGAGACGCACGAGGACCGGGGCTCGTTGCTCGAGACCACCGACATGGTGCTCTGCCCGGCCGTCTGCCATCCGCTGTACCCCACCATGACCGGGGTCGTGCCCCAGGAGGGCTGCCGGGTCGAGGTCTACGGATACTGCTTCCGGCACGAGCCGAGCACCGACCCCTTCCGCATGCAGGCCTTCCGCCAGCACGACTATGTCTACCTGGGCACGCCCGAGGGGGCCCGGGCCCACCGCGACCTCTGGATCGGGCGGGGCCTCGAGGTCCTCGGCCGGCTCGGCCTGGAGGTCGAGTCGGTGGTGGCCAACGATCCGTTCTTCGGCCGGCCCGGCCGCATGCTGGCCGCCAACCAGCGCAACGAGGAGCTCAAGTTCGAGCTGGTCACCCCGGTGTACCCGACCGACCGCCAGACGGCCATCTCGTCGTCCAATTGCCACCTCGACCATTTCGGGCGGCCCTTCGCCATCGAGACCCCGGACGGAGAGGTGGCCCACACGTCCTGCTTCGGGTTCGGGATCGATCGCATCACCCTCGCCCTCTTCCACCGGCACGGCACCGACCTCGAGCGGTGGCCGTCCCGGGTCCGTGCCCAGCTGTGGCCCTGACCGGCCCGGAGACCGCGACACCATGAGCACCACCCAACTCCTCGTCGACGCGGACGGGTTCCGTCCCCACCCGCTGCACGCCACCGAGCGCAACTGGACCGAGACCAATTGCTACGTGGACGTGTGGATCGAGGTGCTCCATGCCCTCGGGCTGGATCCGGTGGCGGCCGCCGCCTTCACCCTCAGCGCTGACTTCGAGGGCCACCAGTGGTCGTTCTTCAAGTACCCGCCCGAGGACCTCCGCACGTTGTTCGGGCTGGAGGTGTCCGAGCTGAACGTCTGGAAGCCGGTCATCGAGCACGTGGCCGAGGAGCTCGAGCTCGGCCGGTTGTGCACCGTCGAGGCCGATTCGTGGTTCCTGCCCGACACCCGGGGCGTGTCCTACCGCATGGCCCACGTGAAGAGCACCATCGTCCCGGGAGCGCTCGACGTCGAGGGACGGCGACTCGGCTACTTCCACAACGCCGGGTACTTCGAGCTCGAAGGGGAGGACTTCGACGGGACCTTCCGCCGCGGTGTCCATGCCGACTCCGCTCGAGCTGCCGCCCTACATGGAGCTGATCCGTCTGGACCGGGTCCGGCGGGACGACCCCACCCTGGTCGACCGGGTGGTGACGTTGGCCCGCGACCACCTCGCCCGGCGCCCGGAGACCAACCCGGTGGCCCGGCTGGGCCGACGCCTGGTGGCCGACCTTCCCTGGCTGGCCGGCCAGGACCTCGAGACCTTCCATCTCTACTCTTTCGGCACCTGCCGGCAGTGCGGCGCCTCGGCCGAGCTGGCGTCGTCGTTCGTCGACTGGCTCAACCGGCACGACCGTCCCGGGACCGAGGCGGCGGCCGAGTCCTTCGCCGAGCTGGCCGCCGGGGCCAAGGCCCTCCAGTTCGCCCTGGCCCGGGTGGTTCGCGGGCGCCAGGTGGACCTGGCCCCGATCCTCGCCGGCATGGAACGGCACTGGTCCGACGCGTTGGCCACGCTGGTGACCCGGTATGGGGACTGAGACCGACCTCCTCGAGGGGGTGGCCTGGGAGTGCGCCCCCACGCCTCCCGGCGAGGCCACCGGCCCCACCGGCCTGGCCGGGCTGCCCCTGCGCTGGATCGCCGCCTCCGTCCCGGGCACGGCGGCCGGGGCGGTGCGGGGCTCGTCGGGGGTCGAGCCGTCCTCGGCCCAGCTCGACGCCGAGGACTGGTGGTTCCGCTGCCGCTTCGCCGGGCCCGACCGGGCCGACCCGGCCCGGGACGGTGCCTGGCTCCTCGAGCTGGAGGGTCTGGCCACGGTGGCCGACGTCTGGCTCAACGGGGAGCACCTGGCCCGCTCCGAGTCGATGTTCAGGCCGTGCCGCGCCCGGGTGCAGGCGTTGCGGCAGGACAACGAGCTGGTCATCTGCTGCTCGGCCCTGGCGCCCCGCCTGGCCGAGCGGCGGCCCCGTCCCCGCTGGAAGTCGGCCGGGGCCTCGCATCAGAACCTCCGGTGGTTCCGGACGACCCTGCTCGGCCGCCAGCCCGGCTGGACGGTGACCCCGGCTCCGGTCGGTCCCTGGCGTCCCGTCCGTTTGCGCCCGTGGGGGTCGCATCAGGTCCTCTCCCGGTGGCTGGAGGCGCGGCCCCAGGCCGGCGGGGCCGGGGGGACGGTCTCGGTCGAGCTCCGGTGCACGACCGCTCCGGGCACGGTCCCGGCCGGCTCGGTGGAGGTGGGCGGGGTGGGGGCGCCGCTCGCCGTGGAGCTGGCCGCTGACGGCGGGGAGCTGGTGGCCCGCGGCACGGTGTCGCTGGCCGAGGTGGCGCGGTGGTGGCCCCACACCCACGGGGCCCAGCCCCGCTACCCGGTCTCGGCCACCGTCGGCCCCGACCGGCTGGACCTCGGGGCCGTGGGCTTCCGCACCGTCGAGGTGGACGAAGGCGACGGCCGCTTTCAGCTGATGGTCAACGACGTCCCGGTCTTCTGTCGCGGCGGGTGCTGGTACCCGATGGACCCCGTCTCGTTCGCCGCCCGGCCCGGCGAGGTCGAGGCGACGCTGACGCTGGCCCGGGAGGCCGGCCTGAACATGGTCCGGATCCCCGGCGGCACGGTCTACGAGGACGATCGGTTCTTCGCCGCCTGTGACCGGCTCGGCATCATGGTCTGGCAGGACGCCATGTTCGCCTTCCTCGACCCTCCCGACGACGGGGAGTTCCTGGCCGGGGTGACCGAGGAGCTGACCGGGGTCTTCTCGGCCGCTGGCCGGCCACCCGTCGGTGGCGATGGTCTGCGGGGGCCAGGAGCTCGAGGAGCAGCCGGCCATGTTCGGGTTGTCGACCGACAAATGGCATTCGGCCGTGACCGACAAGGTCGTGCCGGCCGTCGCCGGTCAGCTCCTGCCCGGCGTTCCCTATGTGACGTCCTCCCCCTCCGGGGGGGACCTCCCCTTCCAGGTCGACACCGGCATCTGCCACTACACCGGTGTCGGTGTCTTCACCCGGCCCCTCTCGGACCTGCGAGCGGCCGATCCGAAGTTCGTGAGCGAGGGCCTGGCCTTCGCCGTGCCCCCTCCGGCCACGACGGTCGACGAGGCGTGTGGCGGGGCCCGGCAGGCCGGCCACGACCCGGCCTGGAAGCGGGCCATCCATCACGACACGGGCGGCTCGTGGGACCTCGAGGACGTGCGGGACCACTATGTACACCTCTTGCTCGACGAGGATCCGGCCACGGTGCGGCGGACCGATCCCGAGCGCGCCCTCGACCTCGGCCGGGCCGCGGTCACCACCGTGATGGCCGAGGCCGTGGCCGAGTGGCGCCGCCCGACGTCACCGTGCGCCGGGCTCCTCCTGGTCGGGCTGCGCGACCTCCGAGTCGGCGCCGGATGGGGGGTGGTCGACGCCCTCGGGCGACCCAAGGCGCCCTGGTTCGCCCTGGCCCGGGCGTGCCGGCCCATCGCCGTGCTGCTCACCGACGAAGGGCTCAACGGGCTCGACGTCCACCTGGTCAACGACACCGAAGGCGCCGTGGCCGGGCAACTCGTGCTCTCCCTCTACTGGTGCCGACCACCGGCTCGAGGCGGCCGAGCGGGTGGTGGAGGTTCCGCCCCGAGGGGGCATCTCGGTGTCGGCCTCCTCGCTGCTCGACGGGTTCCGGGACCTGACCTACGCCTACCGGTTCGGGCCCCGACGCCACGAGCTGGTGGTGGCCGAGCTCCTCGACGAGGACGGCCGTCCCCTCACGCGGGCGACCTACCTGCCCGGGGGCCTCAGCCGTCCCGTCCAGTCCGAGATCGGGCTTCAGGCCCGGGTCGAATCCGCCGATGACCAGGTATGGTCCCTGTCCGTCTCGACCAGGTGCTTCGCCCAGTTCGTCTCGGTCGACGTCCCCGGGTTTCGGGCGGCCGACTCCTGGTTCCACCTCGAGCCGGGCGGGACGCTCGTCACCGACCTGTACCCGGAGTCCTCGGACCGTGTGCCGGACCGGGCCCCGACGGGTCGGGTGTCGGCGCTCAACTCGATCGAGGGCGCCCGCGTCTCGAGCTAGGCGCCGGGCTCGTGGACAGGGCGCGCCGCGCCGGGCGGGGCCGCCACGCCGCGCCGGGCGACGGGCCCAGCGGTGCCATCGCCGATGGCTGACGTCGCTCCGGCCCTCCACGACCACATCACCGAGCTGCCTCGCACGCGCCCGGTCGGTGTCGACCAGGAGGTCGGCGGGCTTTCCCGGGTGCGGCGCCACGCGCTCCGGCGTTTGGTGTTCGCCGACGCGGTCGGTCTGGCCTTCGCCGCCCTGCTCGGGCCGCGCATCCTGGCCGCCCTCAGCGGTGATCCGGCCATCCGGACCGGCCAGGTCTACCGCTTCGACGTGGCCATGATCCCGCTGTTCGTGGCGGTGTTCGCCCTCTACGGCCTGTACCGGGGGGTGCGGCGGCGCATCTCCACCAGCGTGTTCTCCGACCTCCGCAACATCTTGGATGCGCTCATCATCAGCGGCTTCCTCTACACGGTGGTGGCCTATGTGATCGACAAGAACCTGCACGACGAGTCACTGAGCGTCGCCGCCATCGTCTCGATGTGCGTGTTGGCCATGGTGACGGTACCCCTGGCCCGGGTGGGCGCCTTCGGGGTCATCGGCCGCCACTCCGTCGGGACGATCCCGGTCATCGTGGTCGGGACGGGCAAGCTGGCCCAGACCGTCGCCGGCCACCTGCGGGCGCATCCGAACGTGCAGTTCGTGGGGTTCGTCGACGACGATCCGCTCGGGCGGTCCGATCTCCTCGGGCAGCTCGACGAGCTGCCCGTCCTGTGCCGCCAGTTCCAGGTGGCGCGTGTGGTGGTGTGCTTCTCGAGGACCCACCCGGAGCGCACCACCGACATGCTGAAGGGCCTGGCCGGGCAGGTGGGGGTGTCCATCGTGCCCCGCTACTACGAACTGCTGACCGCCCGCTCCCACGTCGAGGACCTGTCCGGCCTGCCCATGCTGGACATCGCCCCCCCGTCGCTCAGCGTCGGGGCCCGGTTGCTCAAGCGTGCCTTCGACATCGTGGTGTCGTCGGTGGTCTTGCTCGCCGCCTCGCCCCTGCTGGTGGCCATCGCCGTCATGATCAAGGTCACCACCCCCGGGCCCGTGTTCTTCCGGCAGATGCGTACCGGGCGCAACGAACAGCCCTTCGCCGTGCTGAAGTTCCGCACCATGTACCGCGACGCCGAGGCCCGCCGGGCCGAGCTCGAGCACCTCAACGAGATGGACGGCCCGTTGTTCAAGGTGCAGGACGATCCCCGGGTCACCCCGGTCGGCCGCTTCCTCCGGCGGACCAGCCTGGACGAGTTCCCGCAGTTGATCAACGTCTGGAAGGGCGACATGTCCCTGGTGGGGCCGCGTCCGTTCGTGGTGGCGGAGGCGATGGAGATCGAGGGATGGGCCCGCAAGCGGTTCGAAGCCCGGCCCGGCATGACCGGCCTCTGGCAGGTCTCGGGGCGGAACGAGCTCTCGCACCTCGAGCTCTACCGTCTCGACTATCTCTACGTGGCGTCGTGGTCCTTCTGGTGGGACATGGAGATCCTCTGGCGGACCCCCCGTGCCATCTTCGGTGGCCGGGGCGCCTCCTGATCCAGGACCCATCCCGGCCCGGCCCGGCCCGCCCCGCCTTTTACGCCGCCGCCCGCTCCTCGTCGACCACCTGGCGCAACCGGCGGATGAAGCGCTCACCCGAGAAGCGGCGGGCATGGTCCCGGAGCCGGTCCGGATCCCAGGCCGTGGCGGCCAGGCGCTCGACGGCGGTGGCGATGGGTTCGGGCCCCGGCTCGTCGAAGAAGACACCGGTGGTGCCCTCGACCGTCGTGTCGAGGAAGCCGCCCCAGCGCAACGCGGCGGTCGGCTTGCCGAAGGCGGCCGCCTCCACCGGCGTCAGCCCGAAGTCCTCGTAGGAGGCGGCCACCAGGCCGACGCTGGACGCGTACAGCCAGCGGAGCCCGGCGTCGGTGACCCGGCCCGTCATGGACACGTTGGGCGGCGCCCCGGCGCTGATCGAGGGGGCCAGCGGCCCGGTCCCGACGACCACCAGTCGCCGCTCGGGGAGGCGACGGAAGGCGGCCACCACCGCCTCGACGTTCTTGTAGGGGAGCAACCTCGACACGCAGAGGATGAATCCCGGCTCGATCCCGGTCACCGCCTCGGCCGGGCCGGTGGGGTCGAGGTCGACCGGCGGGTGGAGGATGTCGGCCTCGATCCCGTAGATCTCGGACACCCTGGTCCGGACGGCCTCCGAAATGACCAGGTAACGATCGGCGGACGCCGCCGCCCGCCGGTCCCAACGCCGCAGTGCCGGGGCCATGGTGGCCAGCACGGCCGCCGTCGAGCGGGAGGACTCGCCGAGGTAGCGGCTCGTCTGGTACAGCCAGCGGGCCGGGGTGTAGCAGTACACGATCTTGCGACCCCGGGCCCGGGCCCCGTGGGCCCATCCGCTCGACGAGCAGATCGTCACATCGGCGTCGACGGTCAGACGGGAGAAGGCGGGGGCGAGGACCGGGAGGGCGAGGCGGTGATGGGCACGTAGCAGGCCGACCCGGTTGAGCCCCATGGGGCGGACGTCCACCTCGGCGAAGCGGGGGAAGGTCCCGGCCGGGTCGTAGAGCGAGGTGTGCACGGGCGCTCGCGGGAAGGCGTCGACCATCGACAGCACCACCCGTTCCGCCCCGCCGCGCTGGGTCAGGTAGTCGTGGACGAGGGCGACGTCTCCGTGTCACGCGAAGGCGGCGCCGACGGCAGCCGTGTCGAGCAGCGTGTCGACCCGCGTGACCTTCCCGTCGGCCAGCTGCCAGATCTGCACCTCCTCCATGTCCACCCCACGTCCCGTGGGGCTGGTGAAGGCCACGTGCAGCCAGGTGATCACCAGGTCGCCGTCGGTGAGCATGGCCTTCAGGGTGAAGTCGGTGAAGGTGAGCTCGGCCAGCTGGGCGAAGAAGTCGGGGAGGGACCGCTTGCCCTCGTAGACCCGGAACCAAGGGCGCGGCGTCGCGGTCGGCGGCGTTGACCGCCCAGCGGACGTCTTTGGCCACCAGCCCCATCACCGTCAGCAGGTCGCCCCGGCCGAGCGCTTCGGTCACGGTCTCCACGATCTCGACGTTGGACGGCACGGCTCTCCTGTCGGTTCGGTCTGTCGGGCGTCCCCACCTAGTGGATCGGCGTTCCGCGTCGCACCTTGAGCGTAGGTGGCCGCCGGTCGGGAGACGGTGATGGCGACCGGTGGCGGCGCGGGCCGGGCCCGAGGCCGCTCGGCCCCGCCCGCTACCATTCCGGCGTCCGGATCCTCTTCGTCTGCACCGCCAACATCTGCCGGTCGCCCATGGCCGCCGCCCTCTTCGCCGCCCACGCTCGCCGCCTCGACGCCGACCCCGAGGTCTTCTCGGCCGGCACCGAGGCCGGCGGGGTGTCGATGCCCGTCATCCCGCCACCCGAGGTCGACGACGTGATGGCTTCCCACGGCATCGACCTCAGCGGACACCGGAGCCGCGCCCTCACCGAGGCGGCGCTCCTCGAGTCCGACGTGGTGGTCGGCATGGCCCGACGCCACGTCCAGGAGTCGGTGATCCTCGACCCGTCCTGCTTCACCCGGGCATTCACGCTCAAGGAACTGGTGCGGCGGGCAGACTCGGTCGGGCGGCGATCGACCGAAGAGGACTTCGTCGGATGGGTCGCCGCCGTCCACGGCGACCGGACCCGCGTCGCGCTGGCGCGGCGCGACACGGCCGACGACATCGTCGACCCCTACGGTGGGCCTCTGACCGCATACCGTGACTGCGCACTGGAGCTGGACGAACTGACCGGGGCGCTGGCCATATTGCTCTGGCCGGCGGGGGAGCGCTAGCCCGTCCCACCACGCGACGGTCGCACCACGAAAGCCGTGGCAAATCCGGACGACCGGTGGGAAAGAAGTGCGGAGCCGGGGGTGAGATGCGAACATGGCGCGGTGGTCGACGGATGCCGGATCCGCGAGCTCCCCGACGGTGGTCGGGAGTTCGTCCTCGATGAGCCGGGCCTCTCCTTCATCCGCATCGATACCCAGTCGAGGCTGCAATTCGGCCGGACCGAGGTGGTGATCGCCAGCCCTTTCGTCCTGGAGCTCAAAGGGACGGTGCACTTCCTCGACCCCCGGCGCCACGACGCCCTCGGCCCCCTGGTGGCGTTGTATCCCGGGACGGTGCGCTGGCTGTGGACCTCGCTCCAGGGGGAGATGACCGTCGTGTTCCGGAACGGCAACACGGTCCGGGTCCCGCCGGCGGCGTCGGCCCGGGCGTGGTCGGTGGGGAGCGCCTACTCCTTGCCCGATCCGTAGTCGACAGCCCCCGGGCCTCAACCCGCCCGGTCGAGGAGCTCGGGGTGGCGGGCCGCCACCATGCGGCGCATGCCCTCGCGCCACTCGACGGTGGTCGGGCCGACCAGCCGGTGCATGCGGCTGAGGTCGATCTGGACGCTGTCGATGGTGTCCCGGGTGGGCGCGAACCGGACCGGCACCCCGGTCAGTTCGGACAGGTAGCCGCACCATTCCTCGACGCTCACCGCCTCGTCACCGCCCCAGTTGACCGTGGTGGCCGGTGTGGAGGCCGCACCGAGCAGGGCCGGGACCATGGCGGCGATGTCGTCCTGGTGGATGGGGTGGTACACGGACGGGGCGTCGACGTGCACGGGGATCTCGCTCCCGTTGATCATCATCTCGAGGTGGATGGCGGGCCATCCGCCCCGGTCCCCGTAGGGGACGGACAGGCGGGCCACGGTGGTGGGGAGGCCGTAGCGCATGGCCGCCCACCGGGCCGTGCCCTCCGCCGCGATCTTGCAGATGCTGTAGGTCCGCAGGAAGGGCCAGACCCCGTGGTTGTCGCCGAGCTCGTCGTCCTCGGCGAAGACGTGGTGTCCCATCGGTTTGTACACGCCGGTGGTCGAGCAGTGGAGGAAGGCACCGGCCCCCCGGTGGTGCTCCATCAGGGACGCCAGGCCTCCGCTGTTGGCCTGGAGGTCGAATTCCCAATCGTTCGTCTTGGACACGGCGAAGTTGATCACGTAGTCGGCCTCGGCGGGGAGGTCGCCGACATCCCCCGACGCCAGGTCGACGGCCACGCAGCGCACCCCCGCCCGCTCGAGGCGATCCCGGGCGGCCGCATCCTTGAACCGTGCCGCTCCGACCACCTGGTTCCGGGCGGCCAGGGCCAGGGCCACCGGCTCGGCGACCTGGCCGGTCACTCCGGTGACCACGATGGTCCTTCCCTCCAGCGGGGCAGCCTCCATCGGTCTCCTCTCTCCACGCCCCGGCGGCGCCGGGGCCGGGGCGCCGGGCGATCCTAGCGAGGGAGGTCGGGCCTCGGAGGGCCTGCCTGTGGACATCGCCCCCTCGACTGCGTCATACTGTTTGTTCCGCCCGGTTTCTCCGATTGACCGCATCCCCCCTGGTCAACGGAGCAAAGGCCCGGCGGTACGAGCAGTAATCCCGAAAGTTCCAGGAAGTGACGTTCCCATGAGTGCCATCTGGCGCAAGCACGCTGCCTGCCGGGGCATCGATCCGGAGATCTTCTACCCCGTCTCCGACGAGGAGGCCGGCGAGGCCAAGGCCGTCTGCACCCAGTGCCCGGTCCGTGAGGCATGCCTCGAGCATGCCCTGGCCAACCGGGAGCGCGAGGGGATCTGGGGCGGCACCACCGAGCGCGAGCGGCGCCGGATCCACCGCCAGCGGCGCAAGTCGGCCTGAGCAGCCCGGCCCCCCCGCCCGGTCCCGGCCACCGCCGGTCCGACGAGCTCCGCCGTCAACTCGGGTCCCATCGGACCCGGGACGAGCGCGAGTCCCGGTCGCTGGCCCGCATGTGGGCCGAGCTGGAACGGTTGGACGATCCCTTCGACGAGAGCGCCGACCCGACCCATGTGACGGCGTCGGCCATCGTCGTCGGCCGTCGCGGTGTGGTCCTCCACCGACATCGGCGCCTCCATCGCTGGATGCAGCCGGGCGGGCACGTCGACCCGGGCGAGACGCCGGCGGAGGCAGCCCTTCGTGAGTCCTTCGAGGAGACGGGGCTGGAGCTCTCCCATCCGTCGGCCGGCGCCGAGCTACTCCACGTGGACGTCCATCCCGCCGCCCGCGGCCACGTCCACCTCGACCTCCGTTACCTGTTGTGGGCGCAGGACGCCGACCCGGCACCGGCTCCCGGGGAGAGCCAGGACGTGGCTTGGTTCACCTGGCAGGATGCCGAGCACATCGCCGACGAAGCGTTGGTCGGTGCCCTCATCGCCGCCCGTAGGCTGGCCGGCGGGCCCGGCGAGGCAATACCCGGCGATCCGAATGCGAACGACGACGCGACAAGGAGCGGGGAGGAGACGTGATGGCCGGACCGCTGGAGACCCTGCTCCAGGTGCAGGATCACGACACGCGGCTCGATCAATTGCGCCACCGCATCGATGCCCTGCCCGAGCGGGCTGCCCTGCGCACCGTGGAAGAGCGTCGGGCCGGACTGGCCGCCGAGCAGGCGGTCGTCCAGGCTCAGGTCGATGACCTGGCCGAGCGCCAACGCCGGCTGGAGGAGCGGATCGCGGCGGCCGCCGACCGCCGTCACGTGATCGAGCAGCGGATGCGGGCCGGCGATGTGCCCACGGCCCGTGACCTCCAGGCCATGGACCACGAGGTCCAGCAGCTGGCCACCCGGCAAGCCGAATTCGAGGACGAGGAGATCGTGCTGCTCGAGGAGGAGGAGCCCCTGGACACCGTGCTCGAGGAGCACCGGACCGCGGCCGCCGCCCTCGACGCAGACCGGGAACGGCTGCGGGCGGCCATCGCCGCCACCGAACAGGAGCTGCGGGCCACCATCACCGAGGAAGAGTCCCTCCGGGCGTCGAGCGCGGCGGATCTACCGGTGGAGTTGCGTGAACGATACGAGTTCCTGCGCTCCCGGAAGGACGGTGTCGGGGCGGCGCGCCTGGTGGGTGACCGGTGCGAAGGGTGCCACCTGACGCTGTCCTCGGTCGACCTGGAGCGCATCCGGAACCTGCCTCCCGAGCAGTTGGCCACGTGCACCCAGTGCGATCGCATCCTGGTGCACTGACCTCCGTGCCCGTCTGCTCCGCCGTCGGAACCCGGTCGAGTGGTCGGTCGAGGCCGACCCCGTGTTGAACCTGGTCCGCCACGGCGAGTCCACCGGCAACGCCGAGGGCCTGTTGCTGGGGCACATCGACGCCCCCCTCACCGACCGGGGGCTGGCCCAGGCCCGCTCACTCGGCCCGGCGCTCAACGATGTGACCCGGGTGGTGTCGAGCCCGCTGGGCCGTGCCCTGGCCACGGCCGAAGCCCTCGGTACCGGCCTGCCGGTGGAGGTCGACGAGCGCTGGATCGAGGTCGACTACGGCGAGTTCGACGGCCGGCCGCTGGGCACGGTCCCCGACGAGGTCTGGACCAGGTGGCGCTCGGACCCGGGCTACCGCCCGCCGGGCGGCGAGTCCCTCCGGGAGGCGGGTATCCGGGTCCGGGCCGCCTGCGAGGAGCTCTTCACCGCCGACGGCAGCGGGGCCCGCGGAGCCGGCGGGGTGGTCGTGGTCAGCCACGTGTCCCCGATCAAGCTGGCCGCCTGCTGGGCGCTCGGCCTGGACGAGGTCGGGAGCTGGCGCCTCTATCTGGCGACGGCGTCGATCACCCGGATCGCCTGGGGCATCGACGGGCCCGTCCTCAGCCGGTTCAACGAGACCCCGTGGTCGGCACCGGGCTGACCCGGGCGCCGGCTGACGGTCCGGGTCACCGTTCGGTCCGGCTGAGCAATTCGGAGACGGCCGAGGCCATCGCCCGTTCCGCGGCCGACGCCGACAGGCCGGCGTCGAATCGGAGCCCGGACCAGTGCTGCCAGCCGGTGCTGTACTCGAGCCGTTCGAGGAGATGCTCGGACTTGGCGTCCCGGGCACCGATCTCCGGGCCCAGCGTCACCTCCAGCTGGCGCCGCAGGAGGGCGCGCTGGCGGCCGAGGACCTCCTGCAGTCCCGGCGTGTCGAGCTCCCGGGCGTGGGCGACGCGCAACACCGCGCCGGTGGCCTCGAACAGCTTCCGGCGCTGCCGGCAGATCATCCCGAGGCGCGCCGACAGAGGACCATGCGGGGGGATGTGGGCGACGAAGGACCGATGGCGGCGCCGCCTGCAGCTCGGCGGCCAGGCTGATGACCACTTCGAGTCGCTGGAAATGGTGGAAGACCAGGCGCGGCGACACGCCCGCCTGATGGGCCACTTGCCTTGCCGTCGGGCGCGGGTTGCCGGCCTCGATGAGGTCGATGGCGGCGTGCACGATGTTCGTGCGGGTGCGCTCGCCACGCTCGCGTCGGCGGTCCGATGGACGCCCTTCATCCCCGGCGTCCGCGCCGGACCACGCTGTTGCCCCTGCCATGCCCCGTCTTCCTGCCCCTGCGGCCGGAGAGGCTAGGCCGGATCGGGCCCGAATTCGGCGTCGGGGCACGGGATCAGGCGACCGGCCCCGGCGCCGCCGGCAGTCCCTGCCACAGGTCGACCTGGTCGACCGGGGTCGGAGGCCGGCCGACCAGCCAGGTCAAGAACCCTATTGCCGCCGGTTGTGCTTCGCCGCCGCGGACGGCCACCACGCTCGAGACGTGCCAGGTCGCCCACTGGGCCAACATCGCGGTGCGCAGCGCGGCCGTCCGCGGCGGAGGACGGCCGTCGTGGAGGGCGATGAGGACGCGGGCGGTCAGCGTGTCGGACCCGTAGCCCACGGCGGCGGAGAACCCGATCCGCCCATCGGGTCCGTCCGGTACGAGGAAGTACCCTCCCGGCGACCGGAAGTGCAGGTCGGCCATGGCCTGCCAGATCTGGCCCTCCGGAGTGGCCGCCGAGGGATAGGGGTACAGGAGGCTGACTTGACCGGCCGGCCGGCCGGTCAAGGCCGGCGACGTGAAATAGGAGGCCGACCCGATCCCGGTGACCCCGGAGATGGCGCCGTTGGGTACGAGCGGGATCAGGCAGACCAGGGCCACGAGCCCGGGGACGACCCACGCCAGTGGCCCCGCCGGCGAACCCGAGGGGCGGCGCCAGCCGCCGGCGACGATGTGGAGTCGGTCGAGGGTGAGGGCCAGGGCCAACCCGGCGAACAGGGTGACATAGAGCGAGTAGCGCACCGGAATGGTGTTGACCAGCAGCGGGAGCTTGGTGAAGGCGCGCTCGGGCAACGGGAAGCCGGTGAGGTAGGCACCGGGCGGCCGGTGGACGGCCAGGGCCCCCCCGAGGGACAAGACGAAGGCCACCACCCCACCGATGGCCGTCACCCGGATGGCCGGGCTCCGCCGCCAGAGCAGGACCGTGCCTAGGGCCAGGGTGGCGAGGAGGGTGACCCCGAGGTAGGTGCCGTTCTCCGACGTGCTGTTGGCGAAGCCGTCGGCCACCCTGACCAGGCCGGAGGGTGCCAGCCAGGTGTAGAGGTCGGGCACCACCGGCCCGAGCAGGTCGGCCCGGTAGGCCTCGGGGACCAGTTGGATCGGGCCCCGGATGTTGGCCGGACCGCGGAGGGCGAACCAGACCGGGTAGGCCAACAGCACGGCCGCCACCCCGAGCGCCCATGCGCCGCCGACCAGTGCGCCGGGGAGATGGGCGCGGATCGAGCGGTAGCCGATGAGGCCGGCGGCCACCACGCAGGCGGCCCCGACGATCAGGGTGGAGACCAGGATCTCGCTCGAGATAAAGAACTGGGCGCTGACCAGTAGCCCGAGGGCGATGCCCCATCTCCGCCTGACCTCCTCCCGGCCCAGGATCACCTGGTGGACAGCGAGGAGGATGAGGGGCGGCAGGACGACGAAGGTGAGGTTGAGGTGCCCGCCGTTGCTCTCGGCGATCTCGTAGGGCGAGAACCCGTAGAGGAGCCCGGCGGTGAAAGCGGCGGGCCGCCACTCGGTGAAGCGCCGGGCCAGGCAGTAGGCGGCGGCCGCCGATCCGGCGAGGGCCAGTGTGCTGAGCGCATTGAAGGTGGCGATCGGTCCGAAGAGCAGGGTCACCGGGGCGCCGGCCAGGCCGAGCAGGGGGACCGACGTGTTGTTCAGCAGGTTCACCCCGAACGGGTAATTGCCGAAGTCGGTGAACAGCGGATTGTGGCCGTGGAGCAGGGCGAAGGGAAGCCAACGCAGGAACCAGGTGGTGGTGAACTGGTCGGCTCCGGCCTGCATGTGGGAGGCCGCGCCCTCCGACCAGGCGTCCCAATTGAGTGCCACCGCGACGACCAGGTAGAGCGCCACGACGGCCGTGGTCGGGGCCAGGGCGGCCCGGGCCGAACCCCGGTCCGGGGCTCGGGGCTCGGCCGGCTCGACCACGGGGCTGTCGACGCGCGGGGTCAAAGGGCAGGGTGGGGCTGATCGCCGGCGGGCGAGGTTCAGTCGGGGATCAGCGCCGAGAGGCGGGCAGCCGCCGAAGCGGCGGGAGGGTGGGCGGCGGTTGCCGGCGGGGAGGCAGATCGGCCAGCAGCCGCGTGGTGGCCTCGGTGACACTCCTGACGGCGACGTCGAAGGCGGCCTCGGTGGCCGGCGAGGTGGTCTGCACGCCGCTCACCTTGCGGACGTACTGCCGGGCTGCCGCCTCGATCTCCTCCGGCGTGGGCGGGGGCTCGAGCCCCCGCAGGGTGGTGATGTTTCGGCACATCGCCTCACCCTAGGCCGAAGGCGGTCCGCCCTTTGCCCCTAGAGCGAGGCGGGCCGGTTGACGAAGCGACCCGCCGACGGTGAGTAGTACCAGCCTCCGCCGGCCTTCGTCCCACCGTCGACGGGCACGCTGTGGCCCGTCACGTACCCGGACAGACCGGAGGCGAGGAACAAGGCCACCCGGGCCTGGTCCTCGGGCCAGCCCAGGCGACCCACCGGTGCCCACGATGCCCACCGCGGGTCGTGCCCTTCGGATCCGCTGATGTAGTCGACCTGGCTCGACTGGGTCAGGTCGGGGGCGATGGCGTTGACCCGGATGCCCTTTCGCCCGACGGAGACGGCCAGGCTGGTCGTGAAATGGGCCACGGCTGCCTTCATGGCGGCGTAGACGGGGTCGCCGGGATACCCGCGCAGCCCCTCGACCGAGTGCACGTTGACGATGGCGCCCTGGGCCCGATCGACCATGGGGCCGATGAAGGCCCGGGTCACGGCGAACACGTGGAACAGGTTGGCCCGGTACATCGCCTCCCACGACTCGGAGGTCGAGTGTTCGAAGGGGACGAGTGGCCGGTAGTCGCCCACGTTGTTGACCAGCACATCGATGCGGCCGTGCTCGCCGAGGACGGCGGCGGCCAAACGCTCGACGTCGGCCGGTTGCCGGACATCGACCACATGCGACCGGGCCGTGCCGCCGCCCGCGGTGATCTCCTCGGTCACGCCGCCGGCGCGGCCCGGGTCGATTTCGGCGATCTCGACCGCCGCGCCGTGGCCGGCGAAGAGCAGAGCGATGGCTCGGCCGATCCCGTCACCGGCGCCGGTGACCACGGCCACCTGGCCGGCGAGCAGCCGGCTCCAATCCTCGATGGGGGCGACCTCGGAAGGTCGTGGTCTGCTCATGCCGGGCTCCATCTGGTCGCTCTTGGCCGAGGATGCTACGGGCATGGAGCGCAGGGTGTACTGCCTGCCGGCCCTGCCGAGGCGCCGTTGCGGGGTGGTGGCGGCCCGGTCCTGGCCCCCGTGATCGGCCACCGAGACCAGGACCGGCCCTCCGATTCCCGCCAGGCTGGCGCCGGGGTTGGGCGATCCGTGCGGCCGCGGTCGTTCACGGCCGGCGCTCCTTCTACGGTGCTGCGGCCGGGTTCAGATGTGCGGGCGGCGTGGGACCCGGGTCAGGCGGCCAATTCGGCGGCGACGTGGGGGAGGGCGAGGATCTCGGCCAGCGGGTCACCCGACTCCTGGCCGAGCGATCGGCGGGCGAACGAGGCCAGGGCCAGCTCATGGGCCACGTAGGCCTCGGCGATGGCTTGCTCGGTGGCGTCACCGGCCAGTTGGACCAGTTGGCGGTATTTGGTCAGGAACTCGGAGATGATCGGCTCGAACGAACCGAGAAAGTCCGTCCACGACGTGTCGGCCAGGCCGTCGGCCAGCTGGGCGGCAGTGGCGAGCGTGGCTGCGGAGTCACCGCGGTCCAGCTCCCGCTGCTCGAACACCGTCTCGGCCAGCTCCTTCGTCGTCCGCTCCAGCAGCGTGAGCACTTCGAGCTGATGACGGTGCTCGGGATCGTCCTGGCGCACGGCCAACAACCCGAACAGGGCCTCGCCCAGCACTTCGCCCTGGTACGACTCGACCCACAGCTCAGCCGCGTTCATCGGGATCGATGCTAGGACAAGTCGAATCCACCCGCCGGCGGCGGGCGGGGCCGGACCCGCTCCGGGCCAGTGGAAGTCGCCCGACTGCTCA
This sequence comes from uncultured Acidimicrobiales bacterium, assembly GCA_963710495.1. GTDB lineage: Bacteria > Actinomycetota > Acidimicrobiia > Acidimicrobiales > RAAP-2 > Bog-756. Next base: position 192,419 of record CAVQAI010000007.1, on the reverse strand, counting down.
ACCGGAGCCCTGCTCGGCGGCCGCCTTCAGGCGCCGGAGGGTCTCCTCCATGGTCTTCCGGTTGTGGGTCACCCGGTCACCGACGCCGCTCACCGGCTTCCCCAGTGCTTTGACCAGACGGCCCCGGCGATCCGTCCATGTCTCGGTGACCCGACACCCATCGGTGGTCGATTCGAACCGGTAGCGCCACTCGGAGACGGGGAAGCCCACCGCCGCCACTCGGAAGGCGAGCGAGCCGCCGGGCTGTGCGTCGACCACCGTTCCGGCCGTCGACCATCGCTTCTTGCCGTTGCGGTTCACGCCCCGGAACTTGGCCCCGACCGTCGGACCGGTGGCACCCCCGAGCCATCTGGCCCCCTCGTTCTCCGGTGACCATTCGCCCATCCGGGTCAAGTCGGAGACCATGTTCCACACCTGCTGGGCCGGCGCGGCGATCTCCCGGCTCACGGTGACCTGTTCGGCCATGTGACGGACACTACCCCCGTGACTGTTCCACCGTCCGGGCGAGGATCCCGAGCGTCGCCCGCAGCGTGTCCTCGGGGAGGACCGGGAAGATTCCTGTCCGCTTCAGGTCCGGATCGATCGCCGACCAATCGTAGTACGACGTCACCAGGGTCCCCCCCTCGGCCGGATGCAAGCTGTAGCCGTAGACATGTCCGACCGAAGGACGGTTTTCGCCGGCGATCGTCCAGGCGATCTCACGATCGGGTTCGAGTGTGGCGATGGTGACGACGACGTTGTAGCGGCCCATCGGCCGGTCGTTGAGGGCCTCGCGGTCCATGTGCACGACGAACGTGTCGCCCACGGCCCGCACCGGCCCACCGGTGGCGTCCATGAGCATCCCCGAGGCGTCGATGGCCACGTGACCGCGGGGATCGCACAACAGGCGGAAGATCGTCGAGGGATCTGCGGCGATGGTGCGCCGGATCGCGAACCGCTCCGTGGCCATGCGGCGGCACCCTATCCGGCCCGGTGGTCGGCAGAGGACGGAGCGGGGCCCGAGGACCATGATGTCGGGATGAGCGAACCTGGCCCCATCGGCCTGGTGTTGACACCGGGAGCCAGTGCTCGACGGGACCATTCCGGGCTGGTGGCCATCGATGCCGCGGTGAGGGCGGTCGGCATCGCGGTGGAGCGGGTCGAGTTTCCGGGGCAGGCGGCCGGGAAGCGCCGACCCGACCCCCCGGAGGTTTGCATCGCCACGGTCCGCAGCGCCACATCGGCGCTGGCCGAGCGACTCCAGGCCTCCACCGGACGGATCGCCGTAGGCGGTCGATCGATGGGCGGCCGGATGTGCTCGATGGCCGTGGCCGAGGGTCTGGCGGTGGCCCGCCTCGTCCTGGTCAGCTTTCCGTTGCATCCCCCGGGCCGGCCCGACCGACTCCGCACGGCGCACTTTCCCGGGCTGGGCGTGCCGTGTCTGTTCGTCTCCGGTCGCCGGGACCCGTTCGGCTCGCCGGCCGAGCTCCAGCGTGAGACGGTGGCCATCCCCGGCGACGTCACGCTGGTCTTCGTGGACGGTGACCACTCGTTGCGGAAGCAGGAGGCCGAGGTGGCCGACGTCGTCGGCTCGTGGCTCAAGTCCTGACCGAACCTGCGGCGCGGAACGGTGTTTCGGCCGGGCCGCGGAGGGCATGCTTGTTCGCCGTGTCCGGACTGCCGTCGTCGAGGATCCAACGGGCCAGTTCATTGGTGGCGGTCTTGGGCGTCGCCGCCGGGGCCGTAGCGATCGTCCTCGACTCGGGTCGGGCCTGGTCAGCCGCCGGGCAGGTTTGGTCGCCGTTCGTCCTCGTCGCCGGCCTGCTACTCGTCGGCTTGGTTGCCGACAACGACGGACTCTTTTCGGTTGTGGGCCACCGGTTGGCGGCGCTGGCGCCCGATGCAGTGGTGTTGTTGGTGGCCGCCACCGTCACGATTGCGCTGGTGACCGCCCTCCTCAATCTCGACACCTCGGTGGTCTTCCTCACGCCGGTGCTCGTCCATGCCGCCAGAAGCCGGGGCTGGGACGAGGCACCACTGCTCGTGGCCTGCCTGCTTCTCGCCAACGCGGGGAGCCTCCTGCTGCCGGGATCGAACCTCACCAACCTGATGGTGCTGGGACACCTGCATCTCTCCGGCGGCCAGTTCCTCGGGCGCATGCTGCTCCCGTGGGCCGGTTCGGTGCTCGTCACGGGCTCGACCATCGCCGTTGTCGAATGGACGATGTGGCGGCGGCGTGGGACTCGAACCGGTGGGAAGGAGGTCGTCCCGCCTCAGCCGGCCCGCCTGAGCGGGGGGCTGGGCATCGCCGCCGTCGTGGTTGCGACCGGCCTGATCCTGGTGTTGCCTTCGCCCGCCCTGCCCGTGCTGGCGGTCGGGGTGATCGTGGCCGGGGTCCACCTGGTCCTGCGCCGTAATCGGCTCTCGAATGTGCGGGACATCCTCGGAACCCCGGTCCTGATCGGGCTCTTCGGCATCGCAGTGGCACTCGGGACGCTGGGGAGAGCTTGGTCCGGTCCCGTCACGCTGCTCTCGCACCTGGACGCCGTGAACGCTGCGGTCGTGGCCGCGGGCGCATCGATCGTGGTGAACAACCTGCCCGCGGCAGCGCTGTTGGCGGCCCGCGTCCCGCCCCATCCCTTTGCCCTCTTGGTCGGTCTGAACATCGGACCCAATCTCTTCGTAACGGGGTCGTTGGCCTGGTTCCTCTGGTGGCGGACGGCCACCGCGGCCGGGGCCGACCCGCCCGTGGCGCGGGCGGTCGTCCTCGGCCTGATCTCCGTGCCGATCGCCATGGCCGCGGCGTTGGCCCTCTTGGTCCCTACCGGTCCGCTGTAGCCAGCGTGAGCTATCGATCAGATGACGCCGCGGAGGACCGAGCCCGATCCACCGGGGTGGAAGGCCCACGTGATCGGACGCGGAGACGGATGCCGTTGCGCATCGATCGGCGTTCCACCGCCGAGGTCCCGCCCCAAACACCGACGCACGAGTCGTCCGCCATGGCGTAGGCGAGACACTCCACATGGACCGGGCACGTGGAGCAGACGGCCTTGGCCGCGTAGGACGGTCGAGTCTGCGACGAGATGAACGTCTCCGTGCTCATTCCCCGGCAGGCGGCCGATTCCATCCACGCCGGCCGTCGGAGGAGTTCGCCCAGGTCCGGCACGGACGATGAAGGATCCATCAGCATCTTGGCCATCGACTGGTTCACGCCTTCACTCCTACCCATCCGATCGCCGGCGAATCAAACGTCTCGGTACCGGAGCGTTCATCCGCCCCCTCCGGCGCCGCGAGGTGACAGTCAATTGGTCACCTGTACGGTGGATGACGGATCGTTCGCCCCCAACGGAGGCGGCAGGCTCCCCCCATCGAACGTCAGATGCGCTCCGCCGACGGCGAGCCAGGCGGGGCCCGTGATTGCGTCCACCGACGGCTGTCGGCCGATGACCACATCGGTGAACTCGAGGTTGCCTGGACCACTGACCCAAATGCCGGCCGGCGGGATCCCGTGAAAGGCATGCTTGAGCAGGATGGTGCCGCCGACGAAGGACACGGGCTGGCCGGACAACGCAGCGTCATTGATGAGCGAGACGTCCCCGGAGATATCAGGGGCATCGAACGTGACCGGTCCCGAAAGGTCTTCGATGAAGCGGACGCCCTTATCAACGAGGGCGTTTGTGACGACGACGTTGCCCGATCCGACGCCAGGCAGGTCACTCTCGAAATCCCAGCTGTTGTGGGCCGAGCCGAGGATCGTGACGTCGCTCATTGAGGCACCATCGACGTAGCCCATCGTCACTCCCTCCCTACCGGCATTCGACACGGTGAGCCCGTTTACGGTGAGGCCCTGGCTCGGAGCATGGCCCGGTTGGAACCCGAGGGTCATGCCATCGCCGTACGTGTTTGTGGTGGAGACATCGGTGAGGGTGACGTTGTCGCTGCTCAAGATGTCGATCCCTGCCTCACCAACCATCTCGGCGTGGTAGTCGCCTACTTCGTTCGTCCCGACGAGCGCTAGGGATGACAGTTGGACACCGGCGGTGTCCTTCACGCGGATGATCGGTTGCACCGGATCACCGGGATGCGCTCGGGATTGCGGATCGTAGAACGTCGCGTTCTCCACGACGACGGGCGAAGTGATCGTAATTCCCTCGCGCACGATGTAGCAGCGTCCACCTCCATCCCAGACGCCGCCCTCGGCAATCTCCGCAGTTGGATTGGTTCGGCAGCGACCCGTCCCGTTGTTGATGGCCGAGTCACTGGTCACGGAGTTCGACTGAGGGGCCAGGTCCGGAGCCGGGGACTCAAGTGCCGGGGTGGGGGTGGTGGACTGAGCGGACGGGTCCGGCGTGGGGGTGGTGGACTGAGCGGAAGGGCCCGGCGTGGGGGTGGTGGACTGAGTGGAGGGGTCGGGAGCGGGGAGCTGAACTGACGGATCGGGTGGCGGGAGCAGAACGTCCGGGTCCGGGGCGGGGAGCTGAACCGACGGATCGGGTGGCGGGAGCAGAACGTCCGGGTCCGGGCCGGGGAGCCGAACAGCTGGGTCTGGAGCGAGTGGCCGAACAGCCGAGTCCCCAGCAGCAGCGGAAGTCGAGGCGAGACCGAGAACGGCGACGATGCAGAGAACGCATCCGGCACTCCAGGCTTTCCGGCGATTCATCATCGATCGTCCTCCTGACAATGCGGAAGGACCACTGGGTTATGGCTGACTCGCCAGGGAGCGGGTCATCGGCAGTGGCAATGGGCGACGTGCCGCTCACAAAGGCCGATCCGATCACCTGGATGCGTGACCTGCGATGCTGTGCACGTTCTGGCGCGGGACAGCTTCTGTCCGGTCCACCGACATGAGACCGTTGTGATTCGACCTCCGGACCTCTCCCAATTCGTAACATCCTCCGGTAACAGCAGCGTCACAAGTGGCTGATCTGTATGCGAACCTTTCGTGACTCTCCAATGGCGCTCGGGTGGGTACTGAGGATGCCGGTCCGTTCTCAGGACGGCCGCTTCGGGACGGGTCCCTACCTCAGGCGCCCCGCCCGGGCCGTCGTTCCTGTCGGCAGGCTCGTCCGCAAACCGAAGAGAGACTTGGACGACAGGTTCGGTTCGTGTCGTGGTCGAGTCTCGGGACGACCACCGAGAATCTCGTCACTCCGCATGCCAGCACTCGTCAGCTAGCCCGGGCCAGGCCACCGGCGATCTGGATTTGTCTCAGGAAGTGAGCGCCGCCTTGATCGTCAGCCTGACACCCGCTTTGCTCGAATCGCTGGCGCCTGGAGAGCCTTGGACGTGCAGCCGGACGGAAGAATTCATCGTCCGTTCATCATTGTCTACGCCCGGCACCATCGCCGATGGTGTAGATCGTTATTCACCGAAGACTGTTCGCTCTCTTGGTCATCCCTGTGACGAGGAGCCGGACGCCAAGGGGAGGAGAAATGCAGAAGCGCAATGCTGCAGAGGTCGTCCGCCTGGCGACGGACGAAGGGATCGAGATCGTCGACCTCAGGTTCTGTGACCTTCCTGGTTTGATGCAGCACTTCTCCATGCCGGTCCGCATGCTCACCGAGGACGGGTTCGAGGACGGGTACGGCTTCGACGGCTCCTCCATACGTGGGTTCCAGGCGATCCAAGAGTCGGACATGATCCTGCGTCCGGATCCCTCCACCGCCGTCATCGACGAATTTCAGAGAGCACAAGACGCTCAACCTGAACTGTTTCGTCCACGATCCGGTCACCGGGGAGAGCTATAGCCGCGACCCGCGCTACGTCGCCCTCAAGGCCGAACAGCACTTGCGAGCATCGGGCATTGCCGACACGGTCTACTTCGGGCCCGAAGCGGAATTCTTCATCTTCGACGATGTCCGGTTCGATCAAGACCACCATTCCGCCTTCTACCAGGTCGAATCGGTTGAGGGAATCTGGAACTCAGGACGTGATGAGGGCCCAAACCTGGGCTACAAACCGCGCTACAAGGAGGGGTACTTCCCGGTTCCCCCGATGGACCATTTCCAGGACATGCGATCCGAGATGATCCTCGCCATGGAGCGCCTCGGGATCGAGGTCGAGGTGCAACACCACGAGGTAGGGACGGCGGGCCAAGCCGAGATCGATATGAGGTTCGACACCCTGCTCACCATGGCGGACAAGTTGATGCTCTACAAGTACATCGTGAAGAGCGTGGCCTTCCGGGCGGGGTGCACGGCGACCTTCATGCCCAAGCCGCTCTTCGAGGACAACGGTTCAGGCATGCACGTCCACCAGTCTCTCTGGAACGGTGGGGAGCCCCTCTTCTATTCGGAAAGCGGCTACGGCGGGCTCTCCGACGTCGGACGCTGGTATGTCGGCGGTCTGCTCACCCACGCCAGAGCCGTACTGGCCTTCGCCGCACCGACCACGAACTCGTACCGGCGCCTGGTGCCGGGGTACGAGGCGCCGGTGAATCTCGTCTATTCGCAGCGGAACCGCTCGGCCGCGTGCCGGATCCCTCTCTATTCCAAGAGCCCGAAGGCCAAGCGCGTCGAGTTCCGGTGTCCCGATCCCTCGTGCAATCCGTACCTCGCCTTTGCCGCCATGCTCATGGCCGGGCTCGATGGTGTGTCCAGGCAGATCGAGCCTCCTGCGCCGGTCGACGAAGACCTCTTCGAGCTGCCGCCGGAGGAGTTGGCGAAGGTGGGACAGGTCCCGTCGTCGCTGGAGGAGGCGCTGAGTGCCCTCGAAGACGATCAGGCCTTTCTGACCGAAGGTGGTGTCTTCACGGACGACCTCATCGGCACGTGGATCGACTTCAAGCGATCGAACGAAATCGACGCGGTTCGCCTCCGTCCCCACCCATGGGAGTTCATGCTCTATTACGACATCTGAGGCGCTCCGAGCCAGCCGGCTGGCGTGCCGCCGGAGAGGGGGAGCGCGGTCGCCGGGGCCGAGTCTCTCTTCGGTGACCAGCGGTCGGGGCTGGGTCGTGGGTGGTTTCGGACGGCCGTCATGGCCCAGCTCTTGGGCCAAGGCGATGAGTCACGCCACGATTCGGGCAGCATCTTCAGGCGAGCCCTGACTCGGAGCAGCCAGGACGATGACCGGAACCATCCAGCATGCTTCCGCACTCGGGGCAGACCTGGCCCGCCCAACACGCCGGGTCACCGCCCTCATCGGGCCGTCCTGGGGTACATGGTCCGTGGTCTCGATCCACGCGCAGGGTGTCCAGGGAGAAGCGGACCGTCCCGAGCGGGTGCACCTCGTGATCCAGCTCGGGCGGGATCATCTGTTCCGCCCCAGGCACGAGTTCGATCTCCAACGCCGGCTGCGTCGCCATCGAGAAAACGAAGACGACCGTCATGGACATGGATTCGTCCCCAGGCGCCCGCTCCGATGGGGTGTGCCCGACGGAGCCCAGCCGGCCGGCTGTGCTCGTCCCACGCTGGACTGGTGCGCACGAATCGCCGGTGAGCCGGTGGTTCGGATCGGTCGCAGAGCGGGCACCCGAGCGGCTGCCCGATTCGGCCGAGCGTCCCGCCGCGTCCTGCACCCAGGACCGGTTCTGGAACGGCGGGCGATGTCGGACGTGCTGATCATGGGCGCACGAGAGCTCGGCGACCCAGTCGCCGCCGCCGCCTTGGTGGTAGCCGGTGATGACCCGGTGCACTCTGGTCAGCCTCCGCTCCGTCCGTCACGAACAGTCCGGCTGTGGAGGAAGAACGGTCGAATCCGCTACAAGCCGAACGCTCGGAGGAAGCCGTCCTCGTTTCCGATGAAGAGGTTGGTGCCGGCGATCGTGGGGGGTGGCCAGAAATAGTAGTTCTGTCCCTGACCGTTTTTGGTGTTCTGTCCGGAGGGCTCGTCGTAGGAGAACACGGTCGCACCTGTGCTGCTCGAGAGGATCTGCAGGTGGCTCCCGGCGCCGACGGCGATCAGACCCGGCGCCTCGGTCACCGCCCCCTGGACGACTCCTCCCACGGGCACCTGCCAGATCGGGTTTCCGGTCGCTGCATCGAGCGCTGCCACGGTGCCGATGCACGACGAACCGCTGACGGCGATGCCGGCCACGATGACGGGGCTTCCGGGTCCGGCCCACGCCGACGTCGAGATGGTGTTCCGATCCTCGCAGGCGGTGCTGTTGACCGCGGCATCGTCCTCGGCCTGGTACGTCCAGACGGGGCCCGCCGCAAGATTGCTGCGATCGAAGACGTAGTAGAAGCCGTTCTTGTTCTCGGCGCCCACGAGCTGGCGGTTCACGCCGCCGATGGTGGCGGTGAAGAGCATTGGTGTGGCCCCGAAGTCGAGATCGTACCCAGCCTGGCCCGGCGGAAGTTGCCAGCGTGATTCGAGCGAGAGTGTGCTCGGGTTGAGCCTCACGACTCCCTGCTCATCAGGTGACAAGCAGGGCTTGGACTGGTCGGACCTGAGGTAGGTCGGCCCGGTCCCCACGTAGATCGCATTGGTGCTCGGGTCAGGCGCCGCCGAAGACCAGATTCCGACGCCGACGCACGTGCTGGGAAGGGAGGGGGTATACGTGGCCTGGACCGACCCGGTCGCCGCGTCCAGACGAACAAGGCTGCCGTTGATGTCCGGACAGTCGTTCCATGACGCCACACCCTCGTAGATGCTCCCGTCGAAGAAGGCGGGGGACGACCACAGAACATGCAGCGGCGGACTGCCGAGCTGTGTCTGCCAGATCACCGCGCCGGTCGACGCATCGAGCGCGTACATGCTGCCGTTGCCCCCACCCACCCACAGGGCCTTCTTTCCGTTGATCTCCCCGACGGTGGCCGAGCTCACCACTCCGATCGTGCCAAGTTGCTTGAAGGGGCAGGCGGACGGCCTCGGTGCGACGCCGACCGACGTCGACCACAGGGATTTGCCGCCCGTGGTCGTCGCATGCTCGATGCCGTTCCAGTCGCCCCAGTAGACGACCCCATCGTTCACGATGGCCTGGGCCGAGATGGCCGCGGTCACTTGCTTGCTCCACTGTTGGGTCAGGCTTGCCGCGTTCGCCGTGGTGATACCGGAGTCGGGCGAGTATCCGGTGCGAGCGTTGTCGGCGTGGTAGGTGGCGAGCGGACCCGAGGCCGAGGTCGACGAGCTGCAGGCGGCCAACGTGGCCGCAACGACGAGGAGGGTGCCGATGATGGCCGACCGGGTTACCGGGACGCCGCCTCGGTTCGGCCCCGGCGACGGATGGTGAGCTAGGTGTGACTCCATTGGAAGATTAGGAAACCCTAAAGTCTCAGCGCTGTCAACCGAGTTGTCGTCGGCCCGACGATCCCGCCCGCCGTCCGCCCCGGCCGGGAACTCTTGTTCGAAGGACCGGATGACCCAGGCCGGCGGCCGGCACTTCGGGGGCAAGCCCGCGGGCCTCTCAACGCGACGAATGGACGGGCAGCGTCTGCCTGGAATCTCAACCGGCACGCCGGGGGACATCCGTCCGGAATCATGGCTGATCGATGAGGGTCAATCGGGCAGGTCGAGGAATCGGCGTGCGAGGTGCAGCAGCTGGATCGCGGAGGGTGTCGTCATCGAGATCTGCGACGAGCGGGTGCATGACGGCGCCACCGATGGCGGCCGAGAGCATGGCGGCGGGGACGCGGTCACCCGGCTCGGCATCATCGCCCATGAGGAGTCGGTAGAGACGGTCCATGACCTGGCGGAACGGCTCGTGGTGGGCGAAGAAGCGGATGATCACGGGATCGCCGAGCAGCGTGGACTCCATGCGACGACGTTCCACTGCGAGATCGACGATGCGGGCAATGAGCACGTCCCGCGCCCGGGTACGGGTCGGCTCGGCCTCGGCGGCTTCGACGGCGGCCTCGACCTGTGCGAGTTCGACCTCGGCGGCGGCCAGCACGATCTCCTCCTTCGTCTTGAACTGGTGGTAGACGGCCGCCTTCGTCACGCCGATGGCGTCGGCCATCATCTGAAGCGACGTCCCGCCGACACCGTGCTCAGCGAAGAGGTCGAGGGCCGCGTTGACGATGCGCGCTTTGGCCGCACTCAGCGGCGGTTCTGATGCGATGGCATCGATGGGTTCCGCGGAGGCCACCGGACCAGGGTAACCCTGGTTGTGATGCGCCTAGCCGATCGGCTATCCTCAACACAGCCAGAGGCAGTGCCCGCTGAGACGGCCGGCGACTCCGACGCCCGATCCCTTCAGCTCGCACCAACCGGAGGAGGACCGCCGTGTCAGAACCGACACCCGACTCGCAGCTCGACGACTTCTTGGAGATCCGCAAGCCCGGAGCCCATCTCGAGGAAGATGTCGTCGCCGACGACTTCGTCCTCATGCTCGGCGTCGACCTCACCAACTTCCCGAAGTTCCCCCGGGTGGACGACAGCGTCACCTACCCCAAGCGCGACCTCGACATCCGCCAGCAGCTCGACGTCGATTCGGGTGCGGAGCTGCCCGACTACAGCGGTCCCTACCGCGCCGACCTCCGTTTCACCGACTTCTCCAGAGAGGCACTGGCGACAAGGTTCCTGCCGTGGAGCGAGCAGTACCTCCAGCTCGTCGTGGACGGGTGGGCAACGGAAGTGGCCAGACGCTATGGCCCCGAGACGATGGCCGAGATCGAGTGGACCGCCTGGAACGATCAAACCAGCCCAGAACTGGAGCGCATGAAGAACGAGTTCCTGCCCGCCGGCACGGTCTACAACGATCCGAACCGGCAGGTCTCTGAAGAGGACCGGGTCGGAACCCGGGTCGTCTACTCGGGCCTGTTCACGCCGCGTCCGAATACCGTCGACCTCACCAAGGAGCAGCTCGTCACATGGTTCCTTGGGAGTCACGAATACTTGCTTCAATGCATCGAGGCGTGGGCCACGCAGATCACCGTTCGCTACGGGCTGGACACGATGTTCGACATCCAATGGACGTTGTGGGGCGATTCGGTGCTGCCCGGTGTGAAGCAACTCAAGGCCGAGCACTTGGGCATCACCGGAAACACGGTGGCCGATTGGATGAAGGACCTGCAGATCGACGCCACCGCTCTGCCCGGCAAGGCCTTTGATCTTTCCTTCGAGATGCCTGAGCCCGAGGTCGGCATCATGACGTTCAACCGCTGTGTCGCCGCCGATCAGTGGGAGACGATGGGACGACCGGACATCCTGGAGAAGAACTGCCACTCCACCTGTCCGAAGTCGATGATCAAGACGACCAAGATGTACAACCCGAACATGAAGGTCGATATCCTTGCCATTCCTCCCCGCAAGGACCCGGGTGACGTGTGCTGTAAGTGGCGCTTCAGCATGCGGACCGAAGACGACCCAGAATACGTCCCGGTCGAGTTCACCAAAAAGCCTGGCGGGAACGAGGCACCTCCTCTCGATTGAGGTCCGGTCCCGGCGCGGGCCCCACTGCAGCCTGATCTTCGTCCATCCAAACCTGGGTCGAGGGCGGTCCCGACCGCCGCAGTGGCGGGAGGCCGACGTGCCCCCGACCGGCGGCTCACCACACCCGCTCACTGGAAGTCTCTCCCTTCGATATCGCAGGACGGTGGGGCCATCGGGCGAGAACCGGCGGCGGAATCGGTGGAATGGACCTGCTGCGGCTGCGATCATCGGGAGTCTTGCCAGCTCGAACGAAAGAATGGGGATCGCCGTGACCGTCGAAGCAGACCAGCAGAACAGCGTTGATCGCCGACAACGGATCTCCCATGCCGAGGTTTCACTGCGGTCGATGGGTCAACCGAACTCGGTGGTGCAGGAGTTCGACTTCTGGGACAACCGCTATGAAGGGCGGCGACTGTTTTCGGAAGTCCTTGGGACGTTCTTCCTCGTCCTGGTAGCGGCAGGCTCGACCATGGTCGACCATCGGTTTCCCGGTTCCATCCCACTCGCCGTCCAGGTAACGGTCCCGGGAATGATGGTTGCTGCCATCATCCTGTTCATGGGGGCGGTGTCGGGTGCGCACCTCAACCCTGCGGTCACGCTCTCCTTCGCTCTGCGCGGAGACTTTCCCTGGAAGCGTGTCCCTGCGTACGTGGTGGCGGAATTCATGGGAGCCAGCTTGGGGGCCCTGTTGCTGTGGGGTCTGCTCGGCAAGTTCGGCACCGCCGGCATGACCCTGCCCGGACACGGAGTCACCAATCTGACCGCGCTTCTCACCGAGGTGGTGCTCACTGTGGGATTGGTGAGCGTGATCCTCGGAACAGCGTCGGGTGCCCAGCAGATCGGGCCCATCGCCGCACTCGGCGTCGGCTTCTATATAGCCCTCGCCGGGTTGTGGGCGGCACCGGTCAGCGGTGCTTCGATGAACCCCGCCCGGACGCTCGGGCCGGCGCTCGTGTTCGGCAATTGGACGGCGTGGTGGGTGTACGTGGTGGGGCCGATCGTCGGAGGCATCATCGCGGTCGGCATCGCCTACGTGCTGCGGGGCCCGGGCGGCGGCAGGTTCGGGACACATGCGGCCCAGGGGACGCTCGGCTCGGCCTGGACCCCCCGGACCATCGGGAACCCCGATCCCGCCCCTACTGGTCCGGACGAATAGGCAGCCTGGCCCAACTCCGCTTGCAGGACGACACCGCTCGACGGTAACCCGCAGGTGCTGCCGGGCCCGGGCCAAGCGCAGGCGTCTCCGGCCTGCTGTCAGGGTCCGATCCTGAACACGGTGCCGGGAACCAGTCCCACGATCCCCAGGAGTCAGTCACACAGACGTCGAAGGTGACCGTCTCGCCGAGAACTGCTCGGTCCAAGGACCCTGTACCCTCGCGACCTACCCAGACGACACCAACAGTGGCGGTACTCACCCAGTCCTACGTTGGTCACGACATCTGACGAAAGCGCGCATCTTCGGCGTTCGGCGAGGTCAGGGCATGAGCGTTCTCGGGCTGATTTGTGGTCCTTACTCGGATAATGTGGCAGAGCGGTTTACGCACGAGTCTGGTGATCGGCTACACCGGCGGCGCAATGATTCGAAACGAACGCGAACAGCCAGTGAAGGTGGTTGGAGAAGGTTCGGACTCACCGACGCCCTCCCGCCTCCCGCTAGCTCGATGGCGGCTCGATCGGCGGACCGTACTGAATGGTCTGGCGGCGGTGATCTTCTTGGCGGTAGGAGCGGCGACCTTCGCCTTCATCCATAAATTCAGCGTCAACGTGGTCTCTAAGGATCAATGGTCGGACATCAACGTCATACGGTATGCGCACACGGGCAGGCTGTCATTCGGTTTGCTTTGGGCGCAGCACAACGAGGACCGGATACTTTTTCCCAATCTTGTCGTGCTCCTCTTGGCCTACACCACCCATTTCAACGTGGTGATCGAGGACTTTATGAACGGCGTACTCTGTTGCGCGGCGGTCGCATTGTTGATCCTCGCCCATAAGCGCCGTTCGCCCACGATCTCATGGATCTGGTACTGCCCGGTGGCGCTCGTGGGCCTCTCCTTCGGCTCAATTGGAGGTGCAACGTTCGGATTCAATCTCAGCTGGTACCTGGCCCTATTCAGCCTGGCGGGCTGCCTGTATGTCCTGGACAGAGTCGTGCTCACATGGTTGGCACTGGTAGGGGCAGCGTCATTTGCGGTGATCGGAAGTTTCTCGTCCCTGAAGGGGCTATACATCTGGCCGGCGGCGATGTTGCTATTGATCTTGCGCCGACGATCCAGGCCCATGGTGCTCGTTTGGGCGACGATGGCTGTCGCCACCGCCGTTCTCTACTTCGTCAACTTCAAGTTCTCGCACGCAGAAGTGGGCTCGTCGGTCGGCCAGAATCCGGGACGGGAAATCACCTATTTCTTCACCGTCATCGGTAATGTTTTCGGCGCGACGTTCCGTAACACCCCCGACGCCGGAAATACCTGGCTCTTGATGTTAGGGGTTCTGGTCTTCGTCCTCGCCATCTGGGCCGTCGCAAACGTGATCGCGAATGGGCGTTCCGGGGGCGGTCCCATCGGAGTGGCACTGATCTGCTACGGCCTCATCTTCGTATCATCGATCACCTACGGACGAAGTAATCTAGGCATCCAGAACGCGGCTCGGTACATGGTCTTCACGCTCACCATTTGGGTCGGTGCCTATCTTGCACTACTCGAGCCTGTGGAGAAATGGACCCCTGAACCGCGATCGGCCACGTTGGCCCGATTGGATCACATCATTGGCCTACGTGAGCTCCCTGAAGGCCTCGACCCGATTCCGCGGACCCGGGTCGTCAGTATGGTCGCGCTGGTGGCTCTCCTGGGTCTCGTGGCCGTGCAGGTGATAGCCGGAGACTCCGGAGCAATCGACGACGCCGACGCATGGCACGCCAACCAACTGATGGTCGCCGATCTGACCGCCAATGTGAACCAAGCGCCGGAAGGTCTCTTGAACGCCTACTTGGGTCCAGCTCCGGCAGGGTATTTCCGGTCCATGGCCGGATTCGCGCGTTCCCAGCAACTCAGTCTGTTCGACACGTCGCTCGCCGCAGAGGACCAGCGCCGAGGCATCCCCCCGTCATTACTACGGCCGATCGAAGGGACCAAGCTATCTGGAACCCAGACCTTAATTGCCTACGCAGCAGTCAAAGAGGCTGCGACTACGACGGTGCAGTTCCGGGTGACTGGAGGAGGGCTGCGGGATGACATCGTCAGCGTCGGCAAGCACACACTCGCCGAGTGGGTCGGGATTTGGGACACGACAACCGTCGCAAACGGTGGCTATCGGCTACAGAGTGTCGTACTGAGGGCGGGAACCGTTGAATCCCGCAGTTCTCCGGTCGTTGTGGTAGTAGAAAACCGCCCCGACTGACCGCGTTAGCTTCCGAAATGATGCTCGCTGCCGACGATCCCGGCAGATATCACGTCTCTGGCGATTCGGGCGATGGACGGCTGCTGGACCAGGGTGGCCTTTGGCCGTAGTGACACGGGCTCTGGGAACGTCGGGTCCTCGCGATGCTCAGTAGCTCACCGTTATGGGAATGCCGGTGCTGAAGGAATCGCCTAGCGCCGCTCCGTCACGTGCGCCAACCTGAAGGGCATAGGTGCCGTTTGGGACGGTGGTGGAATTCCAACCAGCTGTGAATCCGTACGGCCACTTCGTTCCAGTGGCGATTGCGGCTTCATTCATGGTGTGGCCGGCTGGACGCCAGATAGACGGAACTCGACGGAAGTCGCGTTGCTACTGACGGTAGCGTTCAGAAACACATTTGCACCTGACACCGTCGATCCTCTGGTCGGTGCAGTGAGGCCACTTGTCGGTGGTTGAGAGTCGGTGCCGGGGAGAGGGGTCCAAGCGGGCACCGTCTCCGTCAGCGTCCCATTCGCAAGCCCGACGGAGTTGGCTTGCACCGGGCACCCATACGTTATCCAAGCCCCCATGCGTCCTTGACCAAGATCCGTCCTCACAGCCCGGCGATTTTGGAAGGGGACCTCGGAAAATACCGCCGGGGCCCGGCGCAATCCACGCCCACGCCGTATAGCCGATTCCGTGAGCATTGAAGTACGGCATGATACTTGACACATATGTCGACGACGGGCACCTTCTCAGCGATCTCGGCGTTACATCCACCTCAGTCGCCACCACGGGAACAGAGGAAGCCAACCTGCCGAAGAGATTGTCCCAGGCAGTGGAGTGCGGGTCACGGCTGTGAACGGAATATCCGACGTTGTCGCCGGTCAGTGCAAAGCCAGAAGGCGGTAGCCCCCCTAGGACACGGCTGAGATTGTGCGCCCACGCCGGGCCGCTCGCAAGAATGACGTTTTCGGCCCCTGTTCCACGGATGGCATTCGCCAGTTGCTGCATTCCCGCACCTTGATAGGTGTACGACGGGGAGAGCAGCCACGAACAGGTGATCGTTCCGCCGTTGCGCCACTTGCTCCAACTCACATCGTGGGGCTCCGAGTAAGGCTCGAAGAATACCTTCGGATCGTTCCCAAAGGTCTGAGCTAACGACTGCCAGGCATTGACGGAATAGACCGCATCGGGGAGACACCACTGCCCGAGGCACGGAAGATTGCTGGTATGAGATCCGCAGAACGGGACGTGATACTGGGGCGGACCGCTTCCACCGATCTGACTAAAGGCTGAGCCAAGGATGACAACCAACCCCGCGGCCTCGGCGTTGCTTATTGCCTGTTCAACCACGCTGTGGTAGTTCGTGCATGGCTGGTTGTTTGTATCCAGTTGCGTGGCGGGGTAAAGCCAGTAGTCCTCATTCACGTAGATCGTGACCGCATTCGCCCCCCAGGTATTGGCCATCGTCGTGAAGTCCGACGCTGGTATCGGCCCAGGTCCATTAGTAACCGTGTCACCTATGCAAGACCCTCCGAGACTTGGAGAAACTGCACCTCGAAAGAAGAACGGATTGCCGTTCGCATCGACAATCGTGTTCTTGTACACCGAAAAGGGCGGAGTAAGCGGCTGCGTGGCGCCGGTTCGAACTGGGCTGGACACGGCTAACAGAATGCCCACAAGTGCACCGACACCAAGTAGTGCAGTGCACCGACGAATCAAGACTCTCTTCCGTTTCGAGCGTAGCGACACCATCCGCACTCCCCTCCAGCTATTGACAGGGGTTCAATCCGACAAGGGGTATCTGGCCCCATGATCCAGGCAGATCGGCTGCCTTACCAGGGTCGAAGGTCCCCAATTTGATCACCGAGTAGATCGGCGCCTTCTGCCAGTCACGGAGTGTCAGTTGGTTACCCGCACGCCTTTGCCTTCGCTGTAGGTCGTTGCGCCATGTGTGCGTCCCTCCGAGTGGTGGACTTTTGACTTGAGCCGGGTGCGCCGCCAGGAGAACCCCTTCATCGAGTCCTTCAACGGCAAGCTGCGCGACGAGCTGCTCAACGTCGGAGCATTCGAGACCCTGCTCGAAGCCAAGGTTCTGGCCGAGGACTTCCGAATCGACTACAACACCTATCGGCCCCACTCGTCACTCGGATACCGATCGCCGGTGTTCTTCGCTGCCGAATGGGCTCGAACAATCGGCCGGAGTCACATGAGGGGTGGTACCGGAATCGAGGTCAGGTCACCTCACTTCGCTGATTCACGGCGACTGGCCCTTGTCCATCAACGAGGTTGATGCCCCACGAAAATTGATGGACGATTTGGTCAATCGACGGAATGATTGTCAATTTGCGCTCCTAATAGTCACCACGACCTGAATGATCGGCGACCCAAAGCCCTGGGTAGCGACCTTCATGGTCTGAACTATTGGTCGGTCACGTCAGATGGGAGCTGTTCGGTCATATTCGGAACCCGCGGTTGACCTTTGGAGGCCTGCCTGGGGAGAGCGGCCAGCGCGAGGGCGGATCCGCTGAGGGCGACCACTGCACCGACGGCGAGCGCCAAACCAGTTCCGCTTATAAAGGCGGTGCGCGCTGTTTGAGCAAGCAAGACACCCGTGGCGCCCCCGACATGTTGCGCCACCGCGAGGGCACCACCCAACGACCCCAAGATGGTTTGACCGACGGCCCCGGGGACATACCGTCTAGAAAGTGTGGCGGCCATGTGATCCTGGTATCGGGTGAGCATTACGCTTCCGATGACGGCGACACCCAGTGCCCCACCGACCTGCAACGACACGGTGTTGGAGGCCGATCCGATCCCCGATTCACCCTGAGGCACTGATCCGACCACAGAGTTCGTGGCTGTCGGCAGCAGCAGTCCGGCACCGAGACCGATCAACAAGAGTCCGGGGACTACCGCTCCGTAGGCAACAGCGGGCTTTGACGCCACCGATATCTGCCACAAACCAGCCGCTATTGCGAGGAGACCGGCAGCGACGGTGAACTTCGTTCCAATGAAGCGAGCCAGAACCGGAGACAACACAGCGCTAGCGACCAGCATGGCAGCCACAGGCAAAATGCGCACTCCGGCCTGGAGAGGCGAATACCCCAGATCGAATTGCAGGAACTGGGTCTGGACGAACAACGCCCCCATTAGCCCGAAGACGCCAAGGCACTCGGACGCCAGGGCTATCGAGAACCTGCGATCACGGAAAAAGTCCAGGTTCAGCATCGGGTGGCGGCTGCGGGCCTCCCAGGCAATAAAGGTGCCGAGAGTCAAGAAGCTGGCCAGGCCGACTCCGATCACGGTCCCCGATGTCCATCCCTGGCTCGGTGCCTCGATGATCGCCCAGAGCAAGAGACCGAGCCCAGCGATCGACAGCACAGCTCCGCCGGGATCGGGTTGCCTTGCGTCAGGGTTCTTCGAGTCCGGCACCAATACGAGCGCGCCCACAAACCCGGCGATCACGATCGGGACGTTGACCAGGAAGATCGAGCCCCACCAGAACCTCGATAACAGCAGCCCTCCGGCGATCGGTCCGATGGCGATTCCGAGGCCTATGGTTCCGGCCCACGCTCCAATGGCTTTGGCTCGCTCTGTAGGGTCGCGGAAGATGTCGTTGAGGATCGACAGGGACGCCGGAATGGTAAGCGCAGCACCGGCTCCCATGACGGCTCGACATGCGATGAGTAAGTGAACAGAGCCTGAGAGGGCCGCACCTATCGAGCCAGCGGCAAAGATCGTCAGGCCGAACAAGAAGACCCGCTTGCGCCCGAATCGGTCCGCCAGGCTGCCCCCAACGAATAACAGGCCCGCGAATACCATTGCGTAGGAGTCGACGATCCATTGCAACTCGCTGGACGTTGCGTGCAGATCCCTCACGAGGGTAGGTAGAGCCACGTTGAGGATCGTGTTGTCAACGTTGATGATCAGGGCGGAAACACACACCACCACAAGTGCGGCCCAACGCCACCCACCTCGGGGCGATGGTGCTAGTTCCGTCGATAAGCTCACTCAGTCACATTGGCCAAGGGAGCCTCGGCGTGCCAGGGCCGATTGGCCTGTCTTGTCGTCCCGATATCGCGCCTGGTCGTAGTCCCGACCGCGGGCGCCTTGGCCCACAGCCCACTCGGCGGCTGCTCGGGCTTGCCCGGAAGTGATGGCATGAAGGAGCGGGGCCTCCGCTCCCCGTGACGGCTCCGGTCTCGCGGTCGAGACTGGGGTTGTCACATCAAACCCTCACGACAAGGGAGGCCCCGATGACACAAGAGTATGTGGGCATCGACCTGCACCGCAGACGGTCGGTCATCTATCGGATGGACCAGGCCGGGGAGAAGATCGACTCCGTCCGAGTCGACAACGAACCCAGCCGCTTCGCCAAGGAGGTCAGTGCCGCCCCGGCGGGCAGCGATGTCATCGTCGAGGCCACCTATGGCTGGTACTGGGCCGTCGATCTCCTCAACCGAGATGGGCTATCGGGTCCATTTGGCCAACCCGCACGGCAACGACTGGGGCCATCGGCGGGTCAAGAACGACGAGCGCGACGCCCGGGACCTCGCCGACCTGCTGCGCCTCGGGCGCCTGGCCGAGGCCTGGATCGCCCCGCCCCAGATCCGGGAGCTCCGCGAGATGGTCCGCTTCCGGCTCAAGCTCTCCAACCTGCGCACCGGCCTCAAAGCCCAAGTCCACGCCGTCATGGCCAAGAACGGCATCCTGCCGTGTCGGAACGACATGTGGGGCCCGGGCGGGAGCGCTCAGCTCGACTCGCTCGAGCTCCCCGCCGCCTACTTCAACCGCATCGCCGTCCTCCGAGACCTCGTCGAGGCCTACGACCGCGAGATCCTCTTCTTGGACCGCGACATCCACCTCATCCTCTGAGCGATGACGCCGCCTACTACGCCATCCAGGCCATCTACGGCGTCGGGCGCGTCCTCGCCGCCGTCTTCGTGGCGGAGATCGGCGACGTGACCCGCTTCGACTCTCCCAAGGCCCTGTGCTCATGGGCGGGACTCACCCCCAAGCACCGGGAGTCCGACATGCACGTCCATCGGGGCCGGATCACCAAGCAGGGATCGCGCCTGGTGCGCTGGGCCGCCATCGAGGCGGTGGCCCGCTACCACGGCGGAGCGCCGTTCCGGGACCGATTCGAGGCGATCGCAGAACGCCGTGGCAAGAGCAAAGCCAACGTGGCGATCGCCCGCAGAGTTCTCACGCTCGTCTACTACGGTCTGCGCGACGGCGAGATCCGCTGTCTCGCTGATCAAGAGGCGGCGTGACGCTCGGCACCCGACCGGATGCGTGCTCGCTAAACGGCATGGCTCCCGCCCTCTAGGCGGCGAGCCGTCTAAGTGATTGAGCCCATCCGGCCGTGGCCGAAGACCACCATGCCGAGGAACCTCGGCGAAGACATGCCTCAGCAGCCGAGCCTGCTACAACAACCTTCTCGCTGAGCGAGAGATCCTGGTGGCCTCACTCCGGCGCCCTGGCGCCGTCAAAGACATCCTGAGCAATTGTGCGCAGCGAGGCGCCACGGCCTCAAGGTCGTTCGTCCTCGCGTCGCTGCGGGCGCTCCACCTTGACCCCAGAGCGCCTCGCTTCCGCGCGCCCGCACACAGGTCGTCACGCGCACGCGCCGCACGCAGTTACAGGCAAAAGCAACCTCGCCGGTCATTGACACGGCCCCGCTCCTTCAGACATGCCGGTCGAGGGCAACCATGCGTTCCACCGACCCGGCCATAGGGGTTATCCATTGCGCCCTTCCACCATGTGTGGCATCCAATAGCGTGTGCCGAGCGAGGATCGTTGGACGCAAGCGAACAGGCGTTCGTATCTCGGGAGGCCTTGGGACGAACGAACGACCGAGTGGATTGGTTGCGCAGGACCGTCAGAATCGACCGGCAACTGCTGCGTGTCCGGTCAGGGCGGCGAACCCTTCTTTGGCCCGCTGAAGGATAAGAACAGCCGGCCGAGGACGATCCCTCTGCCGGACTTCGTCGTGGATGAACTGTCGGCCTATGTTGCCCGGTTCGATCTGGGGCCCGAGGGTCTCCTCTTCACCGGACCGACGGAAGGACCCGTACGGAGGACCACCTTTTCAGACGCCTGGTGGGGAACGACCGAGCCCTTGGGCATCGCCTCAGGCGAAGGTTTCCACCAACTTCGGCATTTCTACGCCAGCCTGCTTATCCACAGCGGGCAGTCAGTCAAGACGATCCAGGAGTATCTCGGACATCAGTCGGCTGTCCTCACACTCGATACCTACGGACATCTCTGGCCCGAGGGCGAGGAGATGACCCGAGGCGCCGTTGACGAGGCGTTCAGCCCTCTTCGCGCACGAATCGCGCACGAATCGCGCACGAATCAAAGACTGCTACTCCATGGTCCCAGGTCCAAACTGTCAGTGACGGTGAGCCGGCCTGTAGGCGGGATTCTGTCCACCCTCCTGAGGAGGGTTGGGTGGCCATCCATCTGAGCGGTCCACCTGGGGGTCACGTCCCGAGAGGGACGCGGGACGGGCAATCCATCCCCCGTTTTGACCTTGCTCCGGGTGGGGTTTACCGAGCCGACCGGGTTGCCCCGGCCGCTGGTGCGCTCTTACCGCACCGTTTCACCCTTACCTGTTCGTGACCGGGGCCACGCCATCGGCGGTCTGTTCTCTGTGGCACTGTCCTGCAGGTCACCCCGACTGGCCGCTAACCAGCACCCTGCCCTGTGGAGTCCCGACCTTCCTCGACCCGGGACCGGTGCGAGACGCTTGCCCCGTACCCATCCGAGCCGCGGCCACCCAGCCGGCTCACCGTCACCGTCCATCGTCCCACAGTCCTGAGGGAATGTGATCCTGTCCACCCCGTTCCCCTCAGATCGCCCGAGTCACGAACTGAGTGGCCGTGCCGGTCACAGGGCGGTTCTAACCTGGCGCCGTGCCCGCCAGTCGGTCCCGACCCCAGATGGCCCTGCCCATCCAAGACCAGGAGACCCTGTCCATCAGGGATCTCTATCGCCGGGTCGACCGCGCTCTGCGGACGGCCCTCCCCGGTGAGGTCTGGATCACCGGGGAGGTGCGGTCGGCCACGGTGAGCTCGAAGGGGCACTGCTATGTCGAGCTGGTCGATCCCGTCCACGGACGGATCAGCTCGGCGCCCGTGGTGAGGGTGGTGTGTTGGTCCCGCCGCTGGTCCACCATCCAGGCCGCGTTGCGACGGTTGGGGATTGTGCTCGAAGCCGGGATGGTGGTGCGGGTGAGGGGCTCCGTGCAGCTCTACCAACCGCGCGGTGAGATCAGCTTCGTCCTCTCCGATCTGGACATCGACGCGCTCATGGGCAAGGTCGCGGCCGAGCGTGCCCGGGTGATCCAGGCCCTGATCGATGAGGACCTGTTCGAGAGAAACCGTGGAGTGCCCGTCCCCACGGTCCCGCTTCGGATCGGCCTCGTCGCCAGCCCGGGAACCGAGGGGTACCGCGACTTCATGGATCGACTCGACTCGTCGGGCATGGCCTTTTCCGTCCGGGTGATCCCGACGCAGGTGCAAGGACACGCCGCGTCGAGGTCGGTGGCCTCCGCCCTCCGGCGCCTCCAGTCGACCGAGTGCGAACTGATCGTCGTCGTCCGGGGCGGAGGATCGAAGGTCGACCTGGCCGTCTTCGACGCCGAGCCGGTGGCCCGGGCCATCACCGGTTCCTCCAAACCGGTGTGGACGGGCATCGGCCACACCGGGGACCAGTCGGTCGCCGATCAAGTGGCCAACCGGTCCTTCATCACGCCCACCGAATGCGGCCAGGAGCTGGCCCGTTTGGTCTCGGCCTTCTGGAGCTCAGGAATGGACGCGGGCTCGCTGATCGGGCGCCTGGCGGGGGAGCAGATGGTGCAGTCGGAGCACGGTCTCGATCGTCACCGACAACGAGTGATCGTCGGGGCCCGGTCGCAACTCGGCCGGCACTCGGAGCGATTGGCCCATCGCACCCAGGCACTGCGCGGCGCGGCCAAAGGGGGAGTCGACGCCCACCGCCACCGGCTCGAGGCCGCCCGCTCGTTGCTGGCCCGATCGGCGCTCCGATCGTTGGTCGCCGAGGAGGTGGAGGCAGCGACCCGTGCCGAGCGGCTCGCCGCACTGCCCGATCGGCGGCTGGCGGCCGAAGGCGTACGAACGGCGCAGTGGCGGAAGTTGCTCAGTGCCTACGATTTCCAGCGCCAGCTGGACCGGGGCTATTCGGTCACCCGCGATGCCCAGGGCCGGGTCGTTCGTTCCTCAGCCACGTTGTCCCCGGGCGGGAGGTTGTTCACCCGGCTGGCCGAGGGCTCGGCCACCTCGGAGGTGGTCGAGACGACCTTGGACGACCAGTCCTTCGATCATGGAGACGATCTGGACGACGAGGGAGCGCCGGGCTCGGGAACGAGCGCCCGGCCGCCGGCGGAGAACGTATGACAGAAGGGAAGCCGTGATGACGACGACCGGGGACTCACCGACCGAGCCGCGAGGGGCTGAACGGCCCGATGTCGACACGCTCAGCTATGCGGCCGCCGGATCGGAGCTGGACGCCATCATCGAGGAGTTCGAGACCGGCGTCATCGATGTCGACCGTCTCGTCGGGCAGCTCGAACGGGCCACCGACATCGTGGACGAGCTCGATCGGCGACTGCGGCGCACCCGGATGAGGGTCGAGGAGCTGGTGCCCCGGCTGGAGGCCATCGGGAAGGGCGAGGTGCCTGACGGAGCTGACGACCGGTTCTCCGATGGGTCTCCGGAAGGGTCGAGCAGGGAGGCCCCACCGGGCCTCTTCTGATGTTGGCCCGGTTGCGGACCGGCCCCACGCGGCCGCGTGACGGCTTCCCTCAGTGGATGTTCCGGTCACGGCCGGCCCAGTACGGCCGGCGGAGCTCGCGCTTGAGGATCTTGCCCGATGGGTTGCGTGGCAGTGAGTCGACGAACTCGACCGAGGTGGGGCACTTGTAGTGGGCGAGGCGGCCTCTCGTGACGGCGATGATGTCGGCGGCCAGCGCATCGGCGTCCTCGTGGCTGACACCATTCGAGCGAACCACGATGGCCTTGACCGTCTCGCCCCATTTGTCGTGTGGCACGCCGATCACCGCCGCATCGGCCACCGCCGGATGGGCCAGCAGGGCGTTCTCCACTTCCGCCGGATACACGTTCTCACCACCCGAGACGATCATGTCCTTGATGCGATCGTGCAGGAAGAGATAGCCCTCCGCATCCAGCCATCCGGCGTCACCGGTGCGGAACCAACCATCGTCGGATAGGACGGCAGCCGTCTCGGCCGCTCGATTCCAGTAGCCGAGCATGTTCTGGCTGGACCGCGTCCACACCTCACCGACCTCGCCCACCGGCAGGTCGGCCCCGGTCGCCGTGTCGACGATCCGCAGCTCCACATGGTCGAAGGGTCGACCGGCCGAGCGCAGCAGCCCGGCGCGCGCCCCGTTCGGATCGTGGTCACCGGGCAGCAGTGAGGTGATGGCCCCCGACGTCTCGGTGAGGCCGTAGACCTGGGCGAAATCGCATCCCAGCGCCTCCATCGATCGGACCAGGACGTCCTCGCTGATCGGCGAGGCGCCGTAGAACACGGTGCGCAGCGAACTGAGATCGGCCGTGGCCAGCTCCGGGGCGGTCAACACCCCCATGAGCACGGCCGGCACGACGAAGGTGTCGGTGATCCGGTGCGTCTCGATCAGCGCGAGCACGCCGCCGGGGTCGAGGTCGCGCACGATGACTCCGTGACCGCCGCGGCACAGGCCCGACAGTGCCCACCCCGTGCCGCCGATGTGGAAGAGGGGCATGGCCACCAGCGATACCGTGTCGTTCCCGATCCGGAACACCCGATGGGCCTCGCGCAGGATGCAGGCGATGTTCCGGCCCGAGATCATCGCCCCCTTGGGCAGGCCGGTGGTACCCGAGGTGTACAGCTGGGTGACCACGTCGTCGGCGCCGGCCTCGAAGCCTGGGTCCTCGGCCGGGTCGGCGTGCGCCGCGTCCCGCCAGTCAGGGAACTGCTCGAGCGGTACCCACTCCTGGACGGATGGGGCCGCCGGAGCGAGCTCGTTCACCGCCGCGGCGTAGTCGGGGCCGTAGAAGAGCACCGCTGGCGCCGGCATCCTCGAGAATGGCGCCCATCTCGGCCGGAGCCAGGCGCCAGTTGACCGCCACGCTGACCGCACCGAGGAGAGCGCACCCGAAGAAGACCTCGAAGTACTCGATGCCGTTGCGGTCGAGGAACGCCACCCGGTCGCCCGCGCCGACCCCGGCGGCGGCCAGTGACCGGCTCACCCGTTTGGCCCGTTCGTACACCTCGGCCCACGAGAGGGTGACCGGACCGAGGGTCAGCATCGGCGCATCAGGCGTCTCGGTGGCCCAGGTCCGCACCATGCCGGCCGCGGTCATCGGTGATTCCCGGTCCGGGTGATCGGTCCCTTGTGGTCATCGTCCCCTCCTCGTCACGGCCCGTTGCCGGGCACCTGCTTCCCACCGATCGAGGACCGCCACCGACGCGAACTGTAGATCTGATCCGTGGAGACGTCGTCGATGTGGAAGGCGGGCAGCCGGCCCATCGGGCCCGTCCCGTTGGCCGGTGATCGCCCGGTCACCGTAAGGTGGGCCGGTGACCGACCTCGACCACGGTGCCGGGATGGGGGACCGACTGTACTTTCGCCAGTTGCTGGCCGGGCGGGACTTCGCCACCGACGACGAACTTGCCCGGCAGATGGTCAACTTCGTGTACCTGGTCGGCGACCGCGCCACCGGGGAGGCGATGATCGTGGATCCCGCCTACGGGGTCGACGAGCTCCTCGAGCTCGTCCGGGCCGACGACATGCGCTGCGTGGGCGCCCTCGCCACCCACTTCCACCCCGATCATGTCGGGGGGGACATGATGGGCTGGCGCATCGAGGGCATCACCCGCCTGCTCGAGGTGAGCGGGACGCCGGTGCACGTGCAGGAGGACGAGGCCCCGTGGATGATCCGCGCCACCGGTGTCGGCGCCGGCGATCTCGTCACGCATCACGGCGGGGACGTGCTCCAGGTGGGCGCCATCCCGATCACCATGCTCCACACCCCGGGCCACACCCCGGGCAGCCAGTGTTTCCTGATGGACGGCCGGCTCATCGCCGGTGACACGCTCTTTCTGGACGGTTGTGGCCGCACCGACCTGCCCGGGGGCGACCCCGAGGCGATGTACGAGTCGCTGACGACCCGCCTGGCCCGGGTACCCGACGACACCGTGCTCTACCCCGGTCACCTCTATTCCCCGGAACCGTCGGCCACCATGGGCCGGACCCGGGCGGACAACTACGTCTTCCGTCTTCGGACCCCGGAGCAGTGGATGACCATGTTCGGGCGCTGAGAGGACTGTCGGTCCGAGCTCCCCGCCCTCCCGCTGTCGCCCCGCCGCCCCGGCCTACCAGGTCCGGCCGATGAGCCGGCCCCTCCCCAGCGACTCCACCGTGGTGATCGTGGGTGCCTCGCTGGCCGGCCTGCGGGCGGCCGAGGAGGCGCGCCACCTCGGCCACCGCGGCCCCGTCATCGTCGTGGGCGATGAGCGCCACGCGCCGTACGACCGGCCGCCATTGTCCAAGCAGCTGCTGGCCGGTAAGTGGGAGATCGAACGCATCCTCCACCATGCGCCCGACAAGCTCGACACGCTCGGGCTCGACCTGCGTCTCGGGCGTGCGGGCCCATTCGCTCGACGTCGAGGCGCGGACCATCCAGTGCAACGACGGCCGGAGTATCCACTACGACGGGCTCGTCGTTGCCACCGGGGCCACCCCGAGGCTCATGCCCGGCACGGACGGCATGCCCGCCGTGCGGACGCTCCGCACGCTGGGCGACTGCCTGGCCATCCGGTCCGAGCTCCAGGCCGTCGGGGAGGGAGCGCGCCTCGTGGTCATCGGTGCCGGGTTCATCGGGTCCGAGGTGGCGGCCACCTGCCACGGCCTCGGGGCCCGGGTGACCGTGGTCGAAGCGCTCCCCACCCCGCTCGGCCGGGTGCTGGGGGACCAGATGGGAGAGGCGTGTGCCGGACTCCACCGGGCCGCCGGCGTGTCCCTCCGGACCGGCGTCGGGGTGGAAGAGGTGACCTCGCCACCCGAGGACCGGGACCCGGTCCGGGTCCACCTGGCCGACGGAACGGTGCTGGACGCCGACGTGGTGGTGGTGGGCATCGGCGTCGTGCCCGAGGTCGACTGGCTGGCTGGCTCCGCACTCTCCGTCGACAACGGCGTGATCTGTGACGAGACGCTGTTCGCCGCCGATCGGGTGGTGGCCGCCGGCGACGTGGCCCGCTGGCACCACCCCTCGTCGGGTGGACTGCTGCGCGTCGAGCACTGGACGAACGCGGCCGAGGGCGGAGCCGCGGCCGCCCGCAACTTGCTGGCCGGGTCGGCGGACGCCGCTGCCCTATGACCCCGTGCCCTTCTTCTGGTCCGACCAGTACGACACCAAGATCCAAGTGATCGGCCTTCCCGGGCCCGACGACGAGGTGGAGGTGGTGGAGGGCTCGGCCGGCGACGCCAAGTTGGTGGCGCTCTACCGCCGCGGCGACCGGCTCCAGGCGGTGCTGGCCTTCAACCAGGCCCGCCGGCTCATGTCCTACCGGCCTCTGCTGGTCGCCGGTGCCTCGTTCGACGAAGCGCGGGCACTGTCCCGGTCCGGGACGTGAACGGCCGACCCCGACTGCCGCCGTACCGTGCGGAACCGGCGGGTGAAGGCCAAGGCCTCGGCGATCTGCTCGGCGGAGGGCTCGATCCCGCCGTAGGAGTACCGCTCCACCAGCCCTGACACGGCCCGGAGCCCGACCAGAAGGGATGGATCCGCCGCCCCCAGACGTTCGGCCCAGGCGGTCAGGGTCTCGTCGGGCCGTCGGTGGAGGCCGAGCCGTCGACCACCCCGGTCGAGATCGACGGCCACCTGGTGGGCCCAGGTCGGCGGGCGGCGCCTCCGCCACCCCCGGAGGGCCAGCCCGGCGGCGACCAATGCGGTCACCACACCGATCGGCACCCACGGGAGGCGGCCCAAGGCGTGCCCGGCGCTCCGGGCCAGGACCGAGCCGGGCGAGGGGTTGGCCAGCGGGACCTGGGCCGTGGGGTCGAAGTTCTGCCAGCCGTAGCCGGGGAACCAGACCTGCACCCAGGCGTGGGCGTCCTTGGCCTGGACCTCGTAGAGGTCGGTGATCGGGTTGTACGGCCCGGGCACGTAGCCGACCGCCTCGCGGGCCGGGATGCCGAGCGACCGGAGCATGACCACGGTGGCGGTGGAGATCTGTTCGCAGAAGCCGCGCCTCGTGCCGAAGAGGAAGGAGGTCACGCCGTCGGCCCCCGGGGCCAGCGAGGGGATGTCGGTGGTGTAGGTGACGTGGGTCGACATCCAGGCCTCGATGGCGGCCACCTTGTCGTAGGTGTCGGATCCGCCCGGGGCGGTGACCCCGGCCGTGATCTGGCGGGCAAGGCTCTGGACCCTCGGGTACGGGTGGGGGAGCTGGAGGTAGCGCGCCTGCTCGCCCATCTTGAGCGTCTCGGGGCGGCGGACCCGACGAACCGGACCCGCGCAGCTGGGTCGCGCTCGCCGTCGTGTCGGCCGACACCACGGTGTACACCGTGCCCGCCCCCATGGTGAGGGCGGAGACGATCGTCCCGTCGCCGGTCAGGAAGAGGTTGCGCGACTGGATGTAGACGCGTTGGGCGTTGTCGGCGTGGAACACCAGGTTCGGCCCCGACTGGGCCACATAGAACGTCTGCACGTTGGTGGTCCCGTCGGCCCGATCGGCGATCTGGTCGGGGGCGAGGGGGATGGCAAAGGGGGAGCCGAACGAGAGCTTGTCGACCGTCGGCCCGGTGACCGGGTCGGCCGACTGGGTCCAGCTCTGGCCGTCCCACTTGTCATAGGTCTGGCCCACCCAGAAGCTCGGGCGGGTGGCCCGCACCCGCATGACCACGCTGTCCCCCAGTGAGGCGCGGAGCCCGGTGTCGAGGGAATCGGCGAAGCCCAAGAACCCGCCCACGCCCGTCCGGCCGTTGGCGCTGGCCGCATGGGCGGGGAGCGAGGCGGCGCCGTCGGTCAGGCGGCTGGAGGTGTCGACGGGCGAGGCGGCGCCCGCCGACGAGGGGAAGATCAGCGACGTGGACGCCCGGGGTGCGGGCAGCAGCGCCACCAGCACGACGGCCACCACCAGCACGGCGACACCGGCCGTGGCCGCGGTGAGCCAC
This sequence comes from uncultured Acidimicrobiales bacterium, assembly GCA_963710495.1. GTDB lineage: Bacteria > Actinomycetota > Acidimicrobiia > Acidimicrobiales > RAAP-2 > Bog-756. The sequence goes on along the minus strand of CAVQAI010000007.1, from coordinate 163,543 downwards.
GGGATACCGAGGATCCCGGACATCGACTGGTACATGGCCACCAGCCCCCACAGACAGCACAGGACCCAGAGGACCACATACACCCCGAGGGTGAGGTCGACCGACTGGGCGGCGGCCACGGCCATGAGTGCGGCGGAGCCGGCCAACGAGTAGGCGACGTCCCGCCGGGCCGGCACGTCGAAGGCGTGGGTGCAGAGGACCCAGGCGAACAGGACGGCCAGGGGAGCCTCCACCGTGGCGATGTCCCCGGGGGTGGCGGTATGCCGGGCTGTGGTGATGAACCACACGAAGCCGCTCACGGCGGCGACGGCCAGCAACGGCTTGACCAGCTTCCACGGATGCTCGCGCCGCCGGTAGGAGAGCACGTTGCCCACCACGGTCGTGATGATGGCGAACAGGGCCACGGTCGGGCTCAACTCCTGCTGGCTCCAGCAGGCGGCGATGGCCACGACCACTGCGGCCGTCGACGCCACCCGGAAGGACACCGAGTGCTCGGCCGGCCCCGGCCGGTTGGCCTGGACGATCCGTTGCCAGAGCGTCATCGGTCAACCTCGTCGGCGGGACCGTCCGATCGGGGCGGCACGGCGCGGGCCAAGCGCCGACCGAGGTCGATGTGATCGAGCACCCCCTCCAGCCGGTAGCCCTCGGGCTCGGTGGTCCCGAGCAGGACCCGCCGACCCCGGCCGAGATGGGCACCGATCACCGCCATGGCCCGCTCGGCCAGGAGTTCGGCCTCGGCCGGGTCGGGCGGCAACACCAGGTCGATGACGACGGGATCGTCGGTCTGACGCTCCCGCTCCCGCACCATGAGCGACCCGACGTGGGAGGTGGCCGGCCAGTGGACCGACCCGCGGAGGTCCCCGGGCTGGTACGGCCGGACGCCCCGGGGCTCGCCGGCCCCGGACGGCACCCGGGCGAGGGCCTGGCCCGGCGAGGTGTCGGGCTCGGTCCCGATCGCTCCGGGCCGGCCCACTTTCGGGGCGACGTGGAAGGGCCGGGGCAGCGCCACTTCGACCTCCTTCGCCCACCACAGCAGGCCGAACGGGGCGCAGGATGCCACCTCGACGACGACCGTGGCGAAAACGCCGCGCCGCGGTGGGGTGACGGTGACCTCGACCGATCGGGGACCCCGGGCCGGTCCGGTGGCGCCGACGGGCGCGCCGCCCGGTCGTCGGGGCGTGATCCGGACGGGCCCACTGGCCGTGAACGTGAGGGCGGCCGGCTGGCCGGCCCGACCGTCGGCCGGGGAGGCCGTGCAGCGCACCCTGGCCCGGCTGGCCGGCACCACGGGGGTCAACAGGCCGACGGCCAGCACCGCCGCCATCAGGGCGCCGACCGCCTGGACCCAGCCCGATCCGCTCGAATGGGCCACCGCCCCCCAGGCCAGGACGGCCACCACGCTGCTCACCACCGGCGTGAGCCAGCTCACGGGATGGACCCGCCGCCGCCGCCCGTCCCCGGACCGCCGCCGACCCGGCGTGGTGAGGAACAACGAGCCCGAGACTCCGGCCATGGCGACCACGGCGACCAGTGCGGCCCGCAGGGCCGGGTCCGGGCCGAGCGTTGCCCGGGCCAACACCACCGCTCCGATGGCGGCCAGGATCCCGGTCAGTACGGCGTTGACCGTGCGCCACCCGGGCGGCCTCGGCCCCGGGCGCGATGACCTCACGTGAGGGGGACGGGCGTTTCGGCGAGGATGGTGCCGACGAGGCTCGCCCCGTTGCCGTCCCGCCCGTCCGTGACCAGCCGGTGCGAGAGACAGGGCGCGGCCACGGCCTGGACGTCCTGGGGCGTCACGTAGGAACGGCCGCTCAACACGGCGTAGGCCTGGGCGCTCCGGATCAGGGAGATCCCGGCCCGCGGGCTGGCTCCGAGGCGGACGGTGCCGGTGAAGCGCGTGGCCCGGACCAACGCCACGGCGTAGTCGGCCACGGCGGCGACGACTCGGACGGCGGCGGTGGACCGGATGACCCGGTCCCATTGGACGGGGTCGGACACCGGTACGAGATTGTCGAGGGCGTGGCGTCCGCCGTGGTGAAGGACGAGACGCGCCTCCACCTCGGGGTCGGGGTAGCCGATGGCGGTCGACAGGGCGAACCGGTCGAGCTGGCTCTCCACCAAGGGGTAGGTGCCGAGCTGGCCCGCCGGGTTCTGGGTGCCGATCACCAGGTGCGGGCGGGGCAGTGGCCACGACTCGCCGTCCACCGAGACCTGCTGCTCCTCCATGGCCTCGAGCAGGGCCGACTGGGTCCGGGGCGGCGTCCGGTTGAGCTCGTCGAGCAGGACGACGTGAGCGAAGACGGGTCCGGGCCGGAAGTCCCAGGTGGCGGTGTCGGGGGAGAACACGGTGACACCGGTGACATCGGAGGGGAGGAGGTCGGAGTGGCCCTGCACCCGGGACAGCTGGACACCGAGCGAGGTGGCCAGCGCCCGGGCCAGCACGGTCTTGCCCACCCCGGGGACGTCCTCGATGAGGAGGTGGCCCCCGGACAGGGCGGCGACGACGGCGATGGTCACGGCCCGGGGCGTGCCCAGCACCACCGCCGACAGGGCCTCGTGGACGGCTCGGGCCACCGCCACCGCTTCTTCGAAATCGTCGATCGGGCCTGGCGGCCGGACGGCCGACGGATGGGATCCCACCGCCCCGATCTCGGTGCCCGTGCTCATGCGTTGCCCTGCTCCCTGCACTCGCTCGTCCGGCTGACGTCGCCGAGGGTGGTCCCGAACCCACCCTAGGCGGTGGTGGCGCGCACCTTCAATGCCCCGGACTGGGAGAATGCCCCTCGCCGACCCGCCCCGGGCCGGTCAGAAGTCGAGGGCGGACAGCTCGGGAATCGTACCCTGGGCCCGGCCGCGGGCCTCGAGCCAACGGGCGCGGCGGGTGGCGCGACGGTCGGCGTCCCCTTCGGGATGGAGCACCTGGCGGGGCGACCAGGCCGCCGCCACCTCGTCCTCGTCGGCCCAGGTTCCCACGGCCATGCCGGCCAGATAGGCGGCGCCCAGCGTGGTCGCCTCGACCACCGGAGCGATCTCGACCGGCCGTCCCACGGCCTCGGTCAGCGCCCGGGTGAACACCGGGTTGGCCGACATGCCGCCGTCGATGCGGAGGGCTCCGACGGTCTGTCCCGAATCGGACTCGGCGGCCTCGAGGAGGTCGGCGCCGCGGTGGGCGACCCCCTCCAGCACCGCCCGCACCAGAGCGGCCCGACCGGTGCCTCGGGTGATGCCGAGGAAGGTGCCCCGGGCCCCGAAGTCCCAGACCGGCGTGCCCAGACCGAGCAGGGCGGGGACGAACCACACGTCATCGGTGTCGTCGCAACCGGCGGCGACGTCGGCCGACGCCGCTGCCGAGTCGATGATGGCCAGGTCGTCGCGGAGCCATTCCACGCAGGTGCCAGCCGACAGCATGATGGCCTCGATCCCCCAGGTGGCTTTCGAGCCGCGCTGCCAGGCGATGATGGGAATGGTCCCGGCCGGGCCCCGGTAGGGGAACGCCGGGCGTTCCGGCCCGACGCACTGGTCGAGCATCCCACCCGTCCCGAAGGTGGCCTTGGCCAATCCGGGCAGGGTGCATCCCTGACCGATGAGCGAGGCCTGCTGGTCGCCGGCCATCCCGGCGATCACCGGACGGCCCGGGAGGGCGGCGGCCGGGCCCAGGACACCGGTCGAGTCGACGATGTCGGGGAGCAACGCCGCCGGGATGCGGAGGGCGTCGAGCATCCGCGGGTCCCATGCCGATCCGTCCCCGGTCATGAGGCCGGTCACCCCGGCGTTGGAGGCGTCGGTGACGTGGAGGCGCCCTTCGGTGAGGGTCCAGGCCACCCAGGTGTCGACCGTGCCGAAGGCCAACTCGCCGCGCTCGGCTCTCGACCGTTCCGGGTCGGCCGCGTCGAGCAGGGCGGCCAGCTTGGTCGCCGATGCGTTGGGTGCCACCCGGAGCCCCTGGCCCTGGAGTTCCAGGCAGGTGCCCACGGTGCGCAGGTCCTGCCAGCCCAGCCCCGGTCCGACCGGAACGCCGCTGGCCCGGTCCCACACGATGGTGGAGGCCCGCTGGTTGGCGATGCCCACGGCGTCGACCGGCCCACCGTCGGCCAGGCTGCGAGCCGCCACCGCCAGCACCGCCTCGGCCACGGCGGCGGGGTCGAACTCGACGAGGCCGGGGAGCGGGGTGTCGGGGAGCACGGCGATGTGGTGGGTGTGCTCGACGGTCCCGTCGGGTCGCACCACCGCCCCACGGACCCCGGAGGTCCCGACGTCCACCACCAGGATGCTCACGGCCAGGGCACGGTGCCGAAGGCACTGGCCAGGCCCAACTTGCCCGGGTTGAGGATGCCGTGCGGGTCGAGGGCCTGCTTGACCTCGGCCAGTACGTCGAAGGCCGGCCCGAGGGCGCCGGGCAGGAAGCGCGCCCGGTTGAGGCCGATGCCGTGGTGGTGACTGATGGCCCCGCCGGCGGCCTCGGTGACTCCGGTGACCGCGTCCCAGGCGGCCCGGTAGTAGCGCTCGGCCCACTGCCGGTCGGGCCCGCCGCCGGTGCCCTCCGTCCCGGCCGAGCCGTCCCGCCCGGCGAAGGTGAAGTAGAGACAGGCGCCGTCGGTGTAGGCGTGGGACTGGTGGGAGGAGGCGACCAGGGTGCCCTCGAGCGCGCCCAGGGCACCGAGGACCGAGCGGTACAGCTCGGGGAGCGCGGCCCAGCGGGCCGCCACCTCCACCGTGTCGACGACGATCCCCGATCGCCAGAGGGGAGCGAGCGCCGACACGTCGTTGCGGTGGGCCAGCCACCGCTCGACCAGTTCCACCTCCAGCCGCTCGGCGTCCTGGCACTCCTGGTCGACGACGGCCAGGGTGGCCTCCAGCAGGCAGGGATCGCCCTCGTCCAGCACGACGAGGACCGTGGTGTCGGGACGGTCGAACGACCGGCCCGACTCGGTCTGGTCGTAGAGCCGGAGGACGGCCGGGGTGGCGCCGCGCCGCAGGATCCGGCGGCAGGCATCCAGCCCGGCGGCGAACGACGAGAAGCCGAAGGCCCGGCGTTCCTCGCCCTCGGGTACCGGGTGCACCCGGAACCGAGCCTCGGTGATGACCCCGAGCGTTCCCTCGCTGCCCACGAAGAGCTGGGTGAGGTCGGGCCCGGTGGCCGAACGGGGCCCCTTGCCGCCGGTCCTGATCACCTGGCCGTCGGCCAGCACGACTTCGAGGCCGATGACCATGTCCTCGATCTTCCCGTACCGGTTCGAGTACTGGCCCGCGCCGCGACAGGCCAGCCAGCCGCCGACGGTCGAGAGGTCCATCGACTGCGGCCAATGCCCGAGGGTGAGCCCGTGGCCGCCCCGGAGGGCCGTTTCCACATCCGGGCCGAAGGTGCCGGCCCGGATGTCGGCGGTCAGGGAGTGGGCGTCGACCGCCGTCACGCCGGCCAGGCCGCAGACGTCCAGGGCCACGCCGCCGAAGAGGGGCACCGACGCGCCGCACACCCCGCTCCGTCCGCCGGCGGCGGTCACGGGCACCCTGGCCCGGTGACAGAGGTCGAGGACGGCGGCGACCTGAGCGGTGTCGGTCGGGCGGGCCACCACCCCCGGTCGGGCCGGGACCTCGCCGTCGACGGCCCAGCCGATGGCGAGCGGCCACCAGTCGCGGCCGGCCTCGGCCCGTTCGGTATCGGCCGACGTGACCTCGGCGCAGACATCGGCCAGCGCGCGACGGAGCTCCTGGCTCACGGCGATCCGGCGGCCGGGCAGGTGGTCGGCGATGTCGGCCGGCCGGGCGTCGATCGACGTCACGGGCGTCGGTGCGGTCACACGCCCTCCGCGGCCGGCACGGTCGCCACCGCCTCGTCCGAACCGGGGCCCGCGCCGGGGTCGAGGCCGGCCCGGGCCAGCTGGGCGAGGAGCCCGCCGGCATAGGCATCGGCTTCGGCGGTGATCCGACCGGGGTCCCAACCGAGCTCGGGGCCGATGAGCTCGGCCACCCGACGGGCGGCGGCCGCGGTCCGGCGGGCGTCCCGGAGAGAAGCCCGGGTCCGCCGATCGAGCACGTCACCCACCGTGCAGGCCATCTCCTGGCGCACGGCGTAGACGGCCTCGGCCGCCAGGTAGTGGAGCCCCGGTACGAGGGGCTCGAGCAGCTCGGGCCGGTCGTCGGCGACCGCCAGCACCGCCGGTGTCTCGGACCCGTAACGGCCGGCCAGGTGCGTGGCGACGGCCGCGGCCCGGTCGGCAGGGGGCTCGGGCCGGTGCTCGGCGGCGCGGTCCCGGGCCGGCATCCGTTCGGACCGGCCCGCCCCGCGCAGCCGGAGGGTCTTGGTGATGCAGGGCACCGTCGGCCGCCCCATGACCTCGAGCGAGGCGTCCACGGCGTCCTCGGCCATCTTCCGATAGGTGGTCAGCTTCCCCCCGGTGATGGTGACCAGTCCCGGGGTGGAGGTGTCGACGGTGTGGCGTCGCGACAGGTCGGCGGTCCGGGCGCTCGGGGCGTGCCTCCCCTCGACCGGTGCCAGCAGCGGCCGCAGGCCGGCCCACAGGCCGGTGATGTCGCGGCGGGTGAGGGGCCGGGTGGTCACGGTGTTGGCCGCGTCGAGGATGTAGTCCACGTCCTCGGGGAGGCAGGCCGGGTCGTCCAGGCTCCCGTTCCAATCGGTGTCGGTGGTCCCGAGGTAGACCTGGTCGCCCCACGACACCACGAAGATCGAGCGGCGGTCCGCCCGGACCGGGATCACGGCGGCGATGTCGCACGGGAACGCTTCGTTGGGCACGGTGATGTGGATGCCCTTGGCCGGCCGGAGTGAGTGCGGGTCATGGCCCTCGGCCAGGGTGCGGACCTCGTCGGACCACACCCCGCCGGCGTTGACCACCACCGGGGCGCGCACCTCGAAGGATCCGGCGCCATCCGGCGTGACCCGGGCCCCGTTGACCCGCCCGCCCGGCCCGGTGGTGAGCTCGGTGGCGGCCACGTGATTGGCCACCATCGCACCGTGGTCGAGGGCGGCCGTCCGGAGCAGGTCGAGGGTCAGCCGGGCGTCGTCGACCCGGGCATCCCAGTAGAGGAAGCCGGCCACCAGCTGGTCGCTCCGGAGCGTGGGCATGTGAGCCAGGGCCTGTTCCCGGGAGACCCGCTCGTGACGGCGACCGATGCGCATGCCGCCGGTGAGGTCGTAGGTCCACAGGGCGGTGCGGTAGACCCGGGCGACGCTCCGGTTGACCACCCCGGCCCGGCCGAAGAGCGGGATGAGAAAGGGGAGCGGGGAGACCAGGTGCGGCGCGTTGTCGAGGAGCCGCTGGCGCTCGGCCAGGTTCTCGTAGACCAGGCGGTACTCGTGCTGCTGCAGGTAGCGGAGCCCGCCGTGGACCATCTTGGACGACTTGGAGGAGGTGCCCGAGGCGAAGTCGTTGCGCTCGACCAGGGCGGTCCGCAGGCCCCGGCTGGCGGCATCGAGGGCGACGCCCGCCCCGGTGACCCCCCCGCCGATCACCAGCAGGTCGAACGGCTCGGCGGCCAGGCGTTCGAGAACCTCGTCCCGGTCGAACCGAACCGCGCGCCGGATCGGCCGCGCCGGTGGGGTTCTCCATGAGACCCAAGACTGCCACACGCCGTTGTCGGCCCCTCCGCCCGTCGGCCCTCCGGCGGAGGCGACCGGCGCCGCCGTCCCGACGCGCCGTCACCGTCCGCCGGAACCTTGTTTACAACGATTGTTGAAAAACAACCATTGGTGATACAGTGAGGGGCAGTGAAGACGCCGGAGGAGCTGACCGAACTGTTCCGGTCGCAGGGCCGCAAGGTGACCGCGCAACGCCAGTGCATCTTCCGCGTCCTCCAGGGGGACGTGACCCATCCGTCGGCCGAGTCGGTGCACGCCGTGGCCAGCAAGGAGATGGAGACCATCTCCTTGAAGACCGTCTACCAGACCCTGCACGACCTCACCGAGCTCGGGGAGATCGTCTCCCTCGACCTCGGCACCGGCATGACCCGGTTCGACCCCAACGTCGACGATCCCCACCACCACCTGGTGTGCCGGCAGTGCGGTAGCTGTCCGCGACCTCGTCGCTCCGTTCCCCGACCTGACCGTTCCCGATGGGGCCGCACTCGGCTTCGAGGTGGGATCGGCGGAGATCGTCTTCCGCGGTCTCTGCCCGGAGTGCCAGCGCACGACCCGGGCACGCCGGGCGAAGGCCACGGTTCGTTCGTGAACGGGGCAGGCCCACAGGACCAGTCAGCATCCAGCCAGAGCTAGGAAAGGAACACCGTGCCATCACTGAAGGGAAGCAAGACCGAGGACAACCTCAAGACGGCGTTTGCCGGCGAGAGCCAGGCCAATCGCCGGTACCTGTACTTCGCCCAGAAAGCCGACGTGGAGGGCTATCCCGATGTGGCCGCCCTGTTCCGCTCGGTGGCCGAGGGAGAGACGGGACACGCGTTCGGCCACTTCGACTTCCTCCGCGAAGTCGGGGACCCGGTGACCGGGGTGCCGGTCGGGCCCACCGAGGCCAACCTCAAGTCGGCCATCGAGGGCGAGACCTACGAGTACTCCGAGATGTACCCCGGATTCGCCCGGACCGCCCGCGACGAGGGGTTCGAGGAGATCGCCGAGTGGCTCGAGACTCTGGCCCGGGCCGAGAAGAGCCATGCCGGCCGGTTCACCGAGGGGTTGTCCTCGGTCTCCTGACGGCCTGCCGTCAACCCGACCGACGTGCGCTCCCACCGACAGATCGGACGACGGCCGTGACCGGTCCGGGGGCGTCCCTGGGCCGGTCCGTCCGACGCACGCCCCCGTCGTGAACGCCACCCACCTCCTCACCCTCGACGACATCGCTCGACCAGCGCGCCTACGAGCGGGAGCGGGACGCGTTCCGGTCCGAGGTCATCGCCGTCAAGCGGTTGCGTCGGGTCAGCATCGGTCCGGTGGCCACGCTCACCTTCGAGAACCGGATGACCATGCGATTCCAGGTCCAGGAGATGGCCCGCGCCGAGCGGATGTCGACCGACGCCGCAGATCCAGCACGAGCTCGATGTCTACAACCGACTCCTCCCGGCTCCCGGGGAGCTGTCGGCCACGCTCTTCCTCGAGCTCACCGACGACGCGGCCCTGCGCCATTGGCTGCCACGTCTGGTCGGCGTCGAGCGAGCCTGCCAGCTCCGTCTGGGCGGCCGTGACGACGGGTCGGGTGCGGCCGTCGTCCCCTCCATCCCCGACGCCGAGCACGAGGCCAACCTGACCCGGGAAACCGTCACCTCGGCGGTGCACTACGTGCGGTTCTCCCTCGACGACCGGCAGGTCGAATCATTTCGGACCGGTCCGGTGCGTCTGGTGATCGACCATCCCGAGTACCCCGAGGGCCGACCCGGTGTGCTCCTCGGCGACGCCACCCGGGCGGAGCTCACCACCGACCTGTTGGGCGGCTGAGCGACGGCGGCTCGGCCCGCTCTCCGGCTAACGCCCCGAGAACTCGGGCCGGCGGCGCTCCCGGGAGGCGTCGATGCCCTCTCGAAAATCGTCGGTTCCCATCAACGCCAGCTGCGCCGTTCGTTCGTGCTCGACCGCCTCGGCCACGGCCTCCGACAGCCCGGCGCGCTGGGTCCGGCGGATGGCCCGCACCGCCAGCGGAGCGGACGCGGCGATCTCGCCGGCCAGCGCATGGGCGCCGGCGCGGGGGTCGGCGTCCAACCCGTCGCACAGGCCGATGTCGAGCGCTCTATGGCCGTCGATGCGTCGCCCGGTGAGCAGGAGCTCGAGGGCGCGCTGGGCACCCACGGCCCGGGCCAACGTGACCGAGATGCCGAACCCCTGGTGGAGGCCGAGGCGGGCGAAGTTGGCGGCGAACCGGCTGTCCGGCGAGGCGACGCGGAAGTCGGCGGTGAGGGCCAGGCCGAGCCCCCCGCCCACTGCGGCTCCCTGTACGGCCGCCACCACCGGAAGCGGGCCGGCGACCAGCGCCACGGCGTGGTCATAGAGGGTACGGAGGTGGTCGGGCTCGGGCCCGTCCGATGATCCGAAGTCGAACCCGGCGCAAAAGTTCCGGCCCTCCGAGCACAGCACGACGGCCCGGCCACCTTGGGCGTCGGCCCAGCTGATTGCCTCGAGCACCTGTCCGAGCAACGGGGGGTCGAAGAAGTTGGACGGCGGCCGGTGGACCTCGATTTCGGCCACGGCCCGGTCGGTGAGCGCGGCGGTGACGTCGCCGAATGTCTTCACCCGGCGGGTCCCGGAGGCGTCGGGTGGTGAGCTCGAGGGTCCATGGCCGGGCAGCTCAGAGGTAGGCCAGGTGCACGGCGGCATCCGGCGTGTTGATGCGGAAGGCCAGGCTCTCCTCGATATAGAGGTCGACCGTGTCCCCGTCGTGGGCGCGGTAGCCGACCGAGAAGTCCTCACCCACCGTCAGCTGGAAATCCCCGCCGCGTTGGCTGAGCACCACCGCCCCGTCGACCGCCGGGGCCCACACCACCGGGCCGCCGAGGATCTGGCGCAGGTGCTCGAAGACGGGATAGCCACCGTGCTCGGTGGTCTCGGTCACGCCGGTGTAGCAGCGTGCGCCGAGGGCGATGGCGAACGGGCCGGCGATGTCGGCGGCGCGCAGCACTCCCACTGCGGTGGCCACGTGTTCGGGGTAATGGCTGTAGTCGTCGCTGATGGGTACCGCTTCATGGGGGGAGGCGGCGACGATGCCGGAGATCCCGCCCGGTCCGGTGGCCGTGGAACACCACGTGGTCCTCGGCCAGCCCGGCGGCACGCCCGGCGGCGATCACGGTGGAGAGGTCGAGGTCGGTGGCGCCGCGATCGGCGTCGGCCAGCTCGGAGCGGGAGAGGGAGAACGCGCTCCGGAGCTCGAGGAGGGGCAGCACCGAGCGTTGCGCCACCTCGACCCCGTCGAGCTCACCCGGATCGACCTGGTCGGCCCGGCCCACATCGACGGCACCGTGCCCCCAGCCGTGGGGACCGGAGAAGTCCACCAGGCGGCGTCCGGCCAGGACGTGCGTGATCGAGCGGGTGGCTTCGGCTTCGATCTGGGCCCAGGCCTCGTCCGTGACCGGGGCCAGCTCTCGCATCAAATGGTTCATAGGAGTATCCCGCTTTCGGCTTGGAGGTTTCCGATTCCGAGGTCGCCATCGACGCTGCTCCGCCGGACCAGAGGGTTCGGTGTGGGCGGGGCGACCCGAGTGAGTGTGTTGCGGTCGACATGCTGGAAGGGCTCGTCGTCACCGGGCAGGTCCAGGACGCCGACCTCCTCGTACGACCAGGTGCCGTCCCGGTTGACCTGCACGTCCATGCGGTAGCTGAGCGTGCGGAAGGCCTGGTCGAGAAAGGGGTTGGACAAGATCCCGTAGACCTCGCTCCCGACCGCCGCCTCGACCGAGAACGCAGTGGCGTCGGGCTCGACCGTGCCGCCGGCCAGCAACGCCTGGCCCCGGGGGATCCCAAGGGTCAGGACGACGGTGTTGGCGGCCGGTTCCCACAGCCAGTACCCGACCTGGTCGTGGAAGGTCTCGACCTCCCCGGGCTTGACGATGTGGGTGTGGTACCGGAGTCCGTAGAAGAGCTGGGGCCCGTTGGTCTGAGGGTCGATGGGTTGCAGCTCGATGTGCTCGACGAACGAATTGCGCTCCGTCCCGCTCGCCACGGGGTGCCGGTCCTGGCCCTTCTCACCGACCCAGACGCCGGCCAGGCTGCGCAACGGGCCCAGGTTGGAAAGGGTGTCCGGGTCGGCTTCCGCCTCGGTGTAGATGTCGTCGCCGTACAGCGTCACCCGGGTCGCCTCATCGTGATCGTCCTCCGCACGGTTTCGTTCAGGTCTTCTCGGGCCGGCCCGGCGGGCGTGCCCGGCTCAGTGTAGGTCCGCAGTCCCCCCGGGGTCGCCCGCCGCGCCATCGTGGCCGCCGGTCGCCGGCTGTGCCCATGACCCCTCCCGGCAAGGTCCCGGCCAGGTGCCCGCGTCGGATCCGGCAAGGGCCCACCGTCACGGTCGGTTGATCCCGGCGTGTGGCCACCGTGGTCGCCTGCCACCCGCGGTCGCCGCGCCGGGGTGCACGGACCAGACACGAGACAGGGGAGTCACCCATGAGCACCGCATCCACGACAACCATCGTCGGCAACCTGACCCGCGACCCGGAGATCCGCTACACCCGCGAGGGTCAGGCCACCACCTCCCTTGGCGTGGCGGTCAACCGCCGATGGCAGAACCGCCAGACCAACGAGTGGGAGGAGGCGACGTCCTTCTTCGACGTCGTCACCTGGCGGGACCTGGCCGAGAACGTGGCCCTCAGCCTGACCAAGGGGATGCGGGTGGTGGTCACCGGCCGCCTCGAGCAGCGCAGCTGGGAGACCGAGGACGGCGACCGCCGCTTCAAGGTCGAGATCGTGGCCGACGAGGTCGGGGCAGCCCTGCGGTTCGCCACCGTGGAGGTCCACCGGATCGAACGCCAGCGCCCCGACGAAGGGGAGGCCGGGACGGGCACCTCGGACGAGGCGGGCGATCCCCTGGGGGCGTCGGCGTGACGCCCGGGCCGGGGCGCGTCACGACGGTCACTCGGCCGGGCCTTCCGTGGGCTCCCCGTTGATGTGGGTGGGGTGGCCGCTCGCCCTCCCGTACTGGATGGTCGTGGCCGCCTCGGGTGGCCTCGCCATCGGCCTGCTCCTCTCCATCCGGATGAGCCGGCGATCGGGCTACGACCGGACGGGGAACGGCGGGCGCCGACGGAGGGACCGCCCGGCGCGGATCGATCGGTGAATCGAGGCCTTGCCGGCATGGCCGATCCCGATCCCGTCCCAATCCGGTTCTCCGGCGCCGTCCGGCTCACCAAGCCGGAGGCCTTCGTCGCCTGCCAAGCCCTGGCCGACGCCGATCGCTTCCTGCTGCGGGCCGGGGAGACGGCCGCGGCCGCGCGCCCTCGGGGACCTGTTCGTGCTCCTGGAGGACCGGCTGACGGCATCCGACCCCGCCGAGGGGACGGGACCAGGAGGTCGCCAGGCGAGTCAGGACTTGTCCGGCTCGAATTCGAGCGAGAGGGAATTCACGCAGTAGCGCTGCCCGGTCGGGGCCGGTCCGTCGGGGAAGACGTGCCCGAGATGCCCACCGCAACGGGCACAGGTGATCTCGGTCCTGACCATGCCGAAGCTCCGGTCGGCGTGCTCCTCGATCACCCCGTCGTCGAGGGCCCGGTAGAAGCTCGGCCAACCCGATCCCGACTCGAACTTGGTGCCGCTCGGGAAGAGGGCCGCGCCGCACCCGGCGCAGGTGAACATGCCACTCCCCTCGACGTGGAGCAACTCGCCGGACCAGGCCGGCTCGGTGCCCTTCTGCCGCAGCACGGCGTAACGCTCGGGGGAGAGCCTCTCCTGCCACTCCTGGTCGGTCCGCTCCACCCGACCACCGGTGTCGGTCTGCTCGGTCATGTGTACCCTCCTTCGACCTACCGCCACCACGAACTCGCCGCGGACGAAAGGTCACGATCACAAGGGTGGAACACCGGCCCGTACCGGGCTGTTCCCGTTTCCGGAGGCCTCCCCGCCCATCGTCCGAGCCCTCGGGGAGGCCGCACGGGCTTTGCTAACGTCGCTCCCGGTTCGGCTACTCCGATCTTCGGATACGCCGATTGCCCCGACCGCTCCACCGCGGTCCCACCCCGTTCGGGCCGGACCTGCCTGACCCTCACCCATGGACCTCCGAGACCGACCCGAGGATGAGGCCTTCCGCCTCGAGATCCGCGCCTGGCTGGCCGAGCACGTGGTGGGCGAGTTCGCCGCCCTCGGTGGCCGGGGCGGATCGGGGGACGAGACGTTCGGGTTCGAGATCCGCCGGCAGTGGGAGAAGGTGCTGGCCGCCGACGGCTGGACCGGGATCGGATGGCCGGTCCGCGTTCGGGGGTCGCGGCCTGTCCATCACCCAGCAGGTGATCTTCAACGAGGAGTACGTCAGGGCCGGGGCGCCCGGGCGGGTGAGCATCCTGGGGGAGGGCCTGCTGGGCCCGACGATCATCCATTACGGGACGCCCGAGCAGCAGGCCCGCTTCCTCCCGCCCATCCTGGCCGGCACCGAGCTGTGGTGTCAGGGCTACTCCGAGCCCGACGCCGGCAGCGATCTGGCCAACGTGCAGACCCGGGCCGAGCTCGACGGGGACGAGTGGGTGGTCACCGGGCAGAAGGTCTGGACCTCGCTGGCCCACCAGTCCGACTGGTGCTTCGTGGTCTGCCGCACCGAGCCCGGGTCCGTGCGGCATCGGGGCCTCTCCTACCTGCTCGTCCCGATGGACCAGCCCGGCATCGAGGTCCGACCCATCACCCAGCTCACCGGGACCTCCGAGTTCAACGAGGTCTTCTTCGACGGTGCCCGCACCCGGCGCGAGGACGTGGTCGGGGACGGTGGGCGACGGGTGGAAGGTGGCCCTCGCCACCCTGGCCTTCGAGCGCGGCGTCGGCCTCCTCGGCCATCAGCTCTCGTTCCGCCGGGAGCTCGACCGGCTGATCGACGCTGGCCCGGAGCCAACGGACGGACGTCCGATCCGACTCGTGCGCCAGCGCCTCGCCCGCTCCTATGCCGAGCTCGAGATCCTCCGTTTCAACACCTTGCGCAGCCTGTCGGGCTACGACGGTCCGGTGGCGCCGCCGGAGGCCTCGATCATCAAGCTGTACTGGGCCAGCTGGCACCGGCGCTTCGGCGAGCTGGCCATGGACGATCCGGGGCATGGCCGGCCACGGTAGCTCGACCTCCTTCCCCTATGAGCTCGACGAGTTCCAGCGCACCTTCCTGTTCAGCCGGTCGGAGACCATCTACGGCGGCTCGAACGAGATCCAGAGGAACATCATCGGCGAGCGGGTCCTCGGCCTGCCGCCCGAACCGAAGGGGACCGCGCCATGACCGCCAGTGCCACCGACCCGCCGGCGGTCACCGGCGTGGCCATCCCCGACCCCCCGCCCGGCCACGGGCTGCTCACCGGCAAGGTGGTGGTCATCACCGCCGCCGCCGGTACCGGCATCGGGTTCGCCACCGCCAGCGCTGCGTCGAGGAAGGGGCCACCGTGGTGGTCTCCGACGCCCACGAGCGGCGGCTGGGGGAGGCGGCCGAGACGCTCGCCGCGCTCCCCGAGCTGGACGGCGAGCGTCCGCTGGCGGTGCCCTGCGACGTGACCGAGGAGGCCCAGGTGCAGACGGCTCTACGACGCCGCCGTCGACCGCCACGGCCACTTCGACGTGGCCGTCAACAACGCCGGCCTGGGGGGGCAGGTCGACGTGGTGGACATGACCGACGAGCAGTGGTCGACCGGTCCTCGACGTCACCCTGACCGGCACCTTCCGGTGCACCCGGGCCGCCCTCGCGCCACCTCTACGCCCGGGGCGAGGGAGGGGTCATCGTCAACAACGCCTCGGTGCTCGGGTGGCGGGCCCAGGCCGGCCAGGCCCACTACGCCGCGGCCAAGGCCGGCGTGATGGCGCTGACCCGGTGCAGCGCGGTCGAGGCGGTGGACCACGGCGTGCGGGTCAACGCGGTGGCACCGAGCCTGGCCGTCCACCCCTTCCTCAACAGGGTGATGTCCGACGAGGAGCTGGCCGAGCTCGAGCCGGCGCGAGGTGTTCGGGCGTGGGGCCGAGGTGTGGGAGGTGGCCAACGTGATCGCCTTCCTGGCCAGTGACTACGCCACCTTCATGACCGGCGAGGTGGTGTCGGTCAGCAGCCAGCATCCCTGAGCAGGCCGGCCAGCCGGCCGGTCGTCGACCGGGCATGCACTACCCTGACGGCGTGTCAGATGGCGAGGCCGATTCGTCACCGCGGGGACCTGCAGTGGGGGACCATCCCCGGCCTGGTGGAGGACGCCGCCGCCCGCTTCGGACAAGCCGAGGCCGTGGTCGACCGCAACGGTCCCGGTGGGACGACCATCCGGCTGACCTTCGACCAGCTGGCCGACGAGGTGGCCGCCGCCACCCGCGCCATCGTGGCCAACGGGATCGAGCGGGGCGACCGGGTGGCCATCTGGGCGCCCAACTGCGCCGAGTGGCTGGTCGCCGCCCTGGGCGCCGTCGGTGCCGGTGCGTTGCTGGTGCCCCTCAACACCCGGTTCAAGGGAGACGAGGCGGCCTACATCCTGCGCCAGTCGGGAGCCCGGATCCTCTTCACCGTGGATGGGTTCCTCGGCACCGACTACCCGGCCATGCTCGACGAGGCGGTCGCGGCCGGCGAACAAGTTGCCCGACCTCGAGCGGGTGGTGATGCTGCGGACCGACGACGCCGTGCCGCCGCGGTCGACCGCCAAGGGCGACCAGGTGGTCGACGTGGGAGGTCTTCCTGCAGCGAGGGCGGCCTGTGCTCGGCCGACGTGGCCGCCGGCCGGACCGCGTCGATCACCTCCGGCGACCTCTCCGACCTGGTCTTCACCTCGGGGACCACCGGCCGCCCCAAGGGGGCCATGACCACCCACGGCCAGACGCTGCGCACCTTCGCCACCTGGTCCGAGGTGGTCGGCCTGCGCCAGGGCGACCGCTACCTCATCGTCAACCCCTTCTTCCACACCTTCGGGTACAAGGCGGGCATCCTGGCCTGCCTGATGACCGGGGCCACCATGGTCCCCGAGCCCGTCTTCGACGTCGAGACCGGCTGATGCAGCGCATCGAGGACGAGCGCATCTCGGTGCTGCCCGGGCCACCCACCATCTTCCAGTCCATGCTCGACCACCCCGACCGCAAGACGTTCGATCTCTCCTCGCTCCGGCTGGTGGTCACCGGCGCCGCAGCCGTGCCGGTCGAGCTGGTGCAGCGCCTGTGGTCCGACCTCGGGCATCGAGACGGTGCTCACCGCCTACGGGCTGACCGAGGCGACCGGAACGGTGACCATGTGCCGGCGGGGTGACTCCGCCGAGGTGATCTCGGCGACCTCGGGTCGGGCCATCCCCGACGTCGAGGTCCGGATCGTCGGCGCCGACGGGGTCGAGCTGCCGCGGGGCGAAGCCGGCGAGATCGTCGTGCGGGGCTACAACGTGATGCAGGGCTACTTCAACGACGCCGAGGCCACCGACGAGGCCATCGACGCGACGGCTGGCTGCACACCGGTGACGTCGGGGTGATGGACGATGCCGGCAACGTGGCCATCACCGACCGCCTGAAGGACATGTACGTGAGCGGCGGGTTCAACGTCTACCCGGCCGAGGTCGAGGCCGTCCTCCGCCAGCACCCCAGCGTGGGCCAGGTGGCGGTCATCGGTGTCCCCGACACCCGGATGGGCGAGGTGGGGCTGGCCCTGGTGGTCCCGGCCGCCGGGGCGCCAGCGGTGACGTCGAGGCCGAGCTGGTGGACTGGGCCCGGGAGCCGTATGGCCAACTACAAGGTCCCCCGCACGGTGCGAGCTGGTCGAGTCCCTTCCCGTCAACGCCAGCGGCAAGGTGCTCAAGCGCGAGCTGCGGCTGCGGTACGGCGCCGGCCGGTGAGGCAGGCCGGCAGGCCGGCCGTCGGCACCGCCCCGTCGCCGGACCACCCGTCGCCGGATCGCACCGCAGACAGAGCGCAGAACTGAACGCACAGAGACGAACGCACAGAGATACGAGAGAGAGAGGGGTGCCATGCGAGGCATCGTCTACACCGGTGACGACGTCGAGGTCACCGACCAGCTGAGCGTCGGCGACCCCGGTCCCACCGAGGTCCGGGTGGCGATCGGCGCCGCCGGGGTGTGCCACAGCGACCTCTCGGTGATCAACGGCACCATCCCGTGGAAGGCGCCCTCGGTGCTCGGCCACGAGGGGGCCGGCGTGGTCGAGGCGGTGGGCTCCGAGGTCCGCTCGGTCAAGGTCGGGCGACCACGTGGTCATCGCCACCCTCCAGAGCTGCGGCACCTGCCGGGCCTGCAGCACCGGACACCCGACCTGGTGCGTCAAGACGCTCGGGAACGTGTCCCAGCCCTTCACCTTCAAGGGCGAGCCGGCGTCCAACTTCGCCGGCACCTCGGTGTTCGCCGAGTCGACCATCGTGAAGGAGGTCCAGGCGGTCAAGATCTCCAAGGACGTCCCCATGACGTCGGCCTGCCTCATCGGCTGCGGAGTCCTGACCGGCGTGGGCGCCGTGCTCAACCGGGCCAAGGTGCAGGCCGGGGAGACGGCCGCGGTGTTCGGCGTCGGCGGTGTCGGGCTCAACGTGATCCAGGGCCTGCGCCTGGCCGGGGCCAGCCGGATCATCGCCGTCGACACCCTGGCCTCCAAGGAGGGCCTGGCCCGCCAGTTCGGGGCCACCCACTTCGTCGACGCCTCGTCCGACGACGCGGTGGCGGCCATCCGGCGAGCTGGTGCCCCCGGGGCCCGACCGGGTGTCGGGGGCCCTGGGGTGGACCGGCGGCGTCAACTGGTCGTTCGACTGCGTGGGCCATCCCGCCGTGCTGCGCAACGCCCTCGACGTGCTCGACTGGGGCGGCAACGCCCTGGCCATCGGCATCCCGCCCCAGGGGACCGAGGTGTCCGTCGACGTCAACGCCCTGGCCTACGTGGACCGCGGCCTGCTGGGCTGCCGCTACGGATCGTCGCGGCCCCACCACGACATCCCGCTGATGGTGGAGCTCTACCTGTCCGGCCAGCTCATGCTCGACGAGCTGGTCACCGAGCAGCGGCCGCTGGAGGGGTTCCGCGAGATCGTGGAGGACATGGAGGCGGGCAAGCTGGCCCGCGGGGTGCTCACCTTCTGACGCCACCCGGTCCGGTGGCTCCGGACCGGTGCCCGCAGGAGGCGCGCCAGGCCGTCCTGTTACAGTCGACCGCGATATGACGGTGCGTCAGATCGACGGGGAAGCTCGACACGGTGGTGGACGTGCTCCGGGCCGCGGCCGAGGTCAACGCCGACGTCGAGGCGTATGTCGAGCCGGCCGACCGCGCCTCGCCCCGGCGCCGGCTGACCTTCGCCGAGTGGGACCGGGCCGCCGACGGTGTGGCCGGGCTGCTCGCCGGGGCCGGGGTCGGCCGCGGCTCGGTGGTCTGCCTCATGCTCCCGAGCTCCATCGACTACATGGTCTGCTACGCCGCCGCCACCCGGCTGGGCGCGGTCACCTCGGGGATCAATCTCCGCCTGGGCGGCGGCGAGGTCACCTCGATCCTCGAGCGGACCCGACCGGCGGTCGACCGTCGTCGGAGGACGGGACACCGCCGCCGGGCGGGCCGAGCGGGGCCGTGCTCGGCCGATCGGAGGTGCGGCGATGCCACCGGCGGCGCCGGCCCCGACCCGGTCGGCCGGAGCTGGCGCCGACGACCCGGTGGCGGTGGTGTGGACGAGCGGGACCACCGGGCTGCCCAAGGGCGCCGTGTTCGACCACGCGCAGCCTGGCCGCGGTGGCGGCCGGCACCGATGTGCTGTCCGAGCCGGGAGACCGGCGCCTGTCCCCGCTTCCCTTCGCCCACGTCGGCTCGATGACCCGCACCTGGGACGAGATCGCCAACGGGGTGACCACGGTGATCACCCCCACCCCGTGGCGGGCGGCCGACGCCATCCGGGTCATGGTCGACGAGCGGATCACCGTGGCCCAGGGGGTGCCCACCCAGTGGGCGCTGGTCCTGGCCCATCCCGACCTGGCCGGGGCCGACATCTCCTCCCTCCGCATCGTCGGCACGGGGGCCTCCCGGGTGCCGCCCGAGCTGGTGGCGGCCCTGCGCGCACAGGTTCGGTGTCCCGGTGGTCGTGCGCTACACGTCGACCGAGGCCTCGCTGGGCACCGGCACGGTCCCCGGCGACACCGACGAGGTGGTCGCCACCACCGTCGGCCGGCCGGTGCCGGGTGTCGAGCTGGCCTCGTCGACGAAGACGGCCGGGTCGTCGGCGACGGCGAGGTCGGGCGGGTCCGTCTGCGCTCGGCGGCGGTGATGCGCGGCTACTGGGGCGGACCGCCGACCGGGCCCGGCGGCTGCGGGCGTGGTCTACGACGGGGCGCCACCCGAGCCGTGCTGGCCGACGACGGCTGGCTCACCACCGGCGACTTCGGGTTCGGCTGGACGACGACCGGCTGCCTGCAACTGGTCGGGCGGGCCAACGAGCTCTACATCCGGGGGGGCTACAACGTCTACCCGGCCGAGGTCGAGGGGGTGCTCGGCGCTCATCCGGCCGTCGACCAGGTGGCGGTGGTCGGGGCACCCGACCCGGTGCTCGGCGAGATCGGTGTCGCCTTCGTCGTCCCGTCGGCGGGACACGCCGGCCGCCGCCGAGCGGGACGAGGCGGCCCTGCTCGGTCACGTGCGCGCCACGGTGGCCTCCGTGCTGGCCGACTACAAGGCCCCCGACCGGGTGGTGGTGGTCGACGGCCTCCCGATCACCTCGATGATGAAGGTCGACAAGCGGGTCCTCGGCGAGCGGGCGGCCCAACTGCCGCCCCTGCGCCGGGGGCAAGCCGAGCGATCGAGCGGCTGCACCACCGAAGTGGCCGCCGAGGTCGAAAACGAGATGAAGGGAGCCCGGGCCTCATGACCCCGCCTTCGACGCCGGCCACCGGCGGCGTGACCGACGATCCCATCCGGATCGGCACCATGCTCTACACGCTGGTCGAGCCGCACCGGGGCCACCAGGTGGCCTACAACCGCTGGTACGAGCGGGACCACTTCTACGCCGGCTGCCAGATCGGCGCCTACAACTTCGCCGGGGCCCGCTTCGTGGCCACCGCCCCGCTGAAGGCCCTGCGCCTGCCGGCGGCCGCGCTCGACGGGCCTGAGCCCTGGTGGCCGATCCCCAGGTGGGGAGCTACCTCGGCATCTACTACGTGCTCGACGGGCACCACGACGAGTGGAACCGGTGGGCCGTCGACCAGGTCAACGCCCTCCACGCCGCCGGCCGGATGTTCGAGCAGCGGGACCACATCCACACCGGCCTCTACCGGTTCGAGTGGGAGCACCGCCGCGACGAGGACGGGGTGCCGGCCGAGCTCACCCTGGACCACCGCTTCCCGGGCATGGTGTCGGTCTTCGTCGAGCCGGCTGTCGGGGTGGACGCCGCGACAGCTCGCTTCCTGGTACCGCGACGAGTACCTCCCATCGGTGCTGCCCGGGTCGCTCGGTGGCCTCCGTCCTCGGCTTCAGCCCCCTGCCCCTGCTCGCCGATGCACCGGGCGACGTCCCCCGGTCGCCGACCGCCGCCGAGCGGATGCTCCTGCTCTTCTTCCTCGACGAGCCACCGGAATCGTCCTGGGAGGACGTCTTCGCCGGGCAGGGGCCGGCTTTGGCCGACGCCGGGCTCGGCCAGGTGGTGTGGGCCGCACCGTTCATCGGCACCGTGCCGGGCACCGACACCTACGCCGACCAGCTGTGGGAGCCGGCCGGAGCACCGGCCGGGCCATGACCGACTTCGTCGAGCAGCTCGAGCGTCGGACCGCGGCGCGGGGATGGGTCGGGGCGCCGACCCTGTGGGGGCTCATCGAGCGGTCGCGGCCGCGGCCACGCCCGATGCCGTGCTGGCCGAGGAGGACACCGGCCGACGAGCTGACCTTCGCCGGGTACCGCGACGCCTGCCTGACCGCGGCGGCCGGTCTGCACGGCCAGTACGGGGTGGGTCGCGGCACCGGCGTGAGTTGGGAGCTGCCCACCTGGAACGAATCGCTCGTGCTGGTCGGGGCGTTGGCCCGCCTGGGGGCCCGGCAGAACCCGCTGATCCCGATCTATCGCGGTCGCGAGGTGGGGTTCATCACCGCCCAGAGCGGCGCCTCCCTGCTGGCCGTGCCCACCGTCTACCGTGACTTCGACTTCGAGGCCATGGCCCGGGAGATCGCCGCCGGCCGTCCCGGCCTCGACGTGCTGGTGGTCGACCGGGAGCTGCCCGCCGGGGACGCCGCCGCCCTGCCCGCCGCCGACGACGCCCCGGTCGACGCGCGGCCGACGCCCCCATCCGGTGGCTCTTCTACACCTCGGGCACCACGGCCGACCCCAAGGGGGCACCGCACACCGACCTGCGGGTCATGGCCTCGGCGCTGGCCATGGCCGAATGCCTCGACATCCGGCCCGACGACGTGTCGGCCCTCGTCTTCCCCTTCACCCACATCGGCGGGATCGGTTGGCTCATGGCCGCCCTCTTCACCGGCTGCACCCTGCTCACGACCGAGTCGTTCGACCCGGTGGCCACCCCGGAGTTCCTGGCCCGGCGCGGGGTCACGCTGGCCGGGTCGGGCACGCCCTTCCACCTCGCCTACCTGTCGGCCCAGCGGGGCGCCGGGACGAGCCCGATCTTCCCCCGGGTCCGTGCCTACCCGGGGGGCGGAGCCCCGAAGCCCCCCCAGCTCCACCACGACCTCAAGGGCGAGATCGGGGGCGTCGGCATCGTCTCGGGGTACGGCCTGACCGAAGCCCCCATCGTGGTCATGTCCACCATGGGCGACCCCGACCAGAAGCTGGCCACCACCGAGGGCCGGCCGACGCCCGGGGTCGAGCTGGTGGTGGTCGGGCTGGACGGCCGGCGGGCCGGCCCCGGGGTCGAGGGCGAGATCCGGCTGAAGGGCCCACAGGTCATCCCCGGCTATCTCGACCCCTCGCTCGATGCCGATGCCTTCGACGACGAGGGGTACTTCCGCAGCGGTGACCTCGGCATGGTGGACGACGAGGGTTACGTCACCATCACCGGTCGCCTGAAGGACGTGATCATCCGCCACGGCGAGAACATCTCGGCCAAGGAGGTCGAGGACCTGCTCTACACCCACCCGGCGGTGGCCGATGTGGCCGTGATCGGACTGCCCGACCCGAAGACGGGGGAGCGCGCCTGCGCCGTGGTGGCCGTGCAGGACGGTTCGACCTTCGATTTCGAGGAGATGGTCGAATTCCTGCGCAGCCGCGATCTCCGGGTCCAGGCCATCCCCGAACAGCTCGAGCTGGTCCCGACGGTGCCCCGCAACCCGGCCGGCAAGATCCTGAAGCACACGCTGCGAGAACAGTTCGCGCCCCAGGTCCAGGGGACGGGCCGATGAGCCCGATCAGGCGGGTCACCCTGGGTCACGGGGGAGCCGAGCACGACGAGGCCGACGCCGCCATCGGCGCCCACACCGGGCACCGCTTCACCGACCGGGTGGCCGTGGTGACCGGGGCGGGTTCGGGGATCGGGCGGGCGGTGGCGGCCCGGCTGGCTGCCGAGGGGGCCACGGTGGCCGCCCTCGACGTGGACGCCGACAACCTGGCCGAGACGGTCGCCTCGATCACCGGCGGCGGGCACCACGCCTCGGCCTTCACCTGTGACGTCACTTCGGAGACCTCGGTGTCCGAGGTGGTGTCCGCAGTGGTGGAGGGGCTCGGACCACCCGACCGTGGTGTGCAACGTCGCCGGCATCGGTGGCTTCTACAACACCGTGGAGATGCCCACCGAGCGCTGGGAGCAGGATTCTGGCCGTCAACCTGACCGGGCCGTTCCTGGTGTGCCGGGCCACCCTTCCCCACCTCCTCGAGCACGGCGGGTCGATCGTCAACGTGGCGTCCAACACCGCCCTGATGGGCCAGGCCTACTCGGCCGCCTATTGCGCCTCCAAGGCCGGCCTCCTGATGTTCTCCAAGGCGTTGGCCGCCGAGTTCCTCTCCCGCGGGGTACGGGTCAACGTGGTCGCCCCCGGAGGGGTGGACACCCCGTTGATCGGCGCATTCGAGTTGCCCGAGGGCGTCGACCCGAAGGTGCTGACCCGCATCATGACGCCGATGGGGTTCTCCACCCCGGCCGAGATCGCGGCCTCGGTTGCGTTCATCGCCTCCGACGAGTCGTCCTACACCACCGGCGCGGTGCTCTCGGTCGACGGCGGCCTGACCATCTGAGGCCGGGCGGAGGGCGGTACGCCGTCGTCCCGGCCGAGGAGCCGATGGGCGACGCTGGTAGATTGAGCCGCTTGATCACCGACCTACCCTCGCTCGACTACTTCGATCCGGCGTACCAAGAGGACCCGCACCGGTTCAACGCGGCGGCGCTGGCGCAGGGGCCGGTCGCCAGTGGGCCCCTCGGTCCCGAACTGCTCGCCTACGAGCTGGTTCAGAAGGTGCTGCGCGACCCCGGGTTCCGCATGCCCATCGGACTCGGGCTCGAGGTGCAAGGGGTGACGTCGGGCCCGCTCTGGGACCGGACCGTCTCGGGGATCATGAGCCTCGACGGCGCCGAGCACCAGCGCCTGCGCCGCCTCGTCTCGCGGTCGTTCACACCGCGCGCCGCCGAGCGCCTGCGCGACAAGATGGTGGAGGTCATCAACGGGCTGATCGATCCGGTCGCACCGGACGGCCGGTGTGACGTGGTCACCGAGATTGCCCGGCCCTACCCGATCCCGGTGATCTGCGAGTTGCTCGGCGCGCCTCGGGACGACTGGCAGCGCTTTTCGGCGTGGACCGATGAGATCTTCAAGATCTTCAACTTCGACCTGGGCAACGACGAGGCGGACATCATGCGGGCGTTCGAAGAGCTCGACGCCTACATCGGCGCCATGGTCGAGGAGCGCCGCAACGCGCTGAGCGAGGACTTGGTGTCCGAGCTCATCCGGGCCGAGGACGAGGGCGACAGGCTCAGCGGGGACGAGTTGAAGATGCTGGTCTCGGCGATCCTCAACGCCGGCACGGACACCACCCGCAGCCAGCTGGCCGCCGCCGCCCAGGTCTTCTGTGCCCATCCCGACCAATGGGAACGCTTGGCCGAGCAGCCCGAGCTCGGGCCCCGGGCGGTCGACGAGGTCACCCGCCACTCGCCCGTCGTGTTCCGAACCATGCGGGTCGCCACCAAGGACGTCGACTTGGATGGCTTCCATGTCTCCGCCGGCACCTTGGTCGGGGCGAACACAGCCGCAGCCAACCGCGACCCGGCCGTCTTCGATGACCCGGACCGGTTCGACATCACTCGTGACGGGCCGGCGCCCACGCTCACCTTCGGCGGCGGCATCCATTACTGCCTCGGCGTCCACCTGGCCAAGGCGGAGTTGTCCGAGGCGTTGGTGGCCATGGCCCGGCGGATGCCGAACCTCCGACGCGTCGGCCCGGCTCCGTGGAAGCCGCTCTTCGGCGTCAGCGGCCCGCTCACCCTGCCCGTCGAGTTCGACGCCGGGCACTAGCTCGAGGCGCGCTCGGAACCGCCCCGCGTCCCGGGCGCCGAACTACGAGAGGCGCTCGACGATCATGGCCATGCCCTGGCCGCCGCCGACGCACATCGACTCGAGACCGATGGTCTTGCCGGTGTCGTCGAGTGCGTTGAGCAGCGTGGTCATGATGCGGGCCCCGGTCTGCCCGAAGGGGTGGCCGAGGGCGATGGCACCACCGCGCACGTTGAGCTTGTCGTAGTCGATGCCCAGCTCGCGGGCGGAGGGGACCACCTGGGCGGCGAACGCCTCGTTGATCTCGACCAGGTCGATGTCGGCGATGGACATGCCGGCCCGCCGCAGAGTCTGGCGGATGGCCTCCACCGGCCCGAGGCCCATGATCTCGGGGTTGAGGCCCGTCACCCCGCTGGCGACGATGCGGGCCAGGGGAGTGATAGCCAGCTCGCGTGCCTTGGTGTCGCTCATGACCACCACGGCCGCGGCCCCGTCGTTGAGCGGGCAGGCATTGCCGGCGGTGACGGTGCCGCCTTCGCGGAAGACGGGCTTGAGCGTGGCCAGACCTTCGAGGGTCGTATTCGGTCGCGGCCCGTCGTCTTTGACGACCGTGACCCCGGCCGGCGTGGTGACCGGGATGATCTCCCGTTCGAAGAAGCCCGACTCCTGGGCGGCGACCGCCCGGGTCTGCGACTGGAGGGCGAACTCGTCCTGCTCTTCGCGACTGACCTTCATCAGCTCGGCGACGTTCTCCGCCGTCTGGCCCATGGCGATGTACACGTCGGGGAGCGTTCCCTCGAGGGGCGTCCACGGGTCGCCACTGGCCGGGGTCCTCGCCACGGTCCGGGCTTCGGCGTCGGCGAACGCTCCGTTGTGGGGGCCGGTGTCGGCTGCGCCGAAGCTGTAGCGACTGACGGTCTCCACCCCGGCGGCCACGAAGATGTCTCCCTCGCCGGCCCGGATGGCATGGGCGGCCATCCGGATGGTCTGGAGCGATGACGAGCAGTACCGGTTGACCGTGACCCCGGGCACGTCGGGCATCCCGGCCAGCAGGGCCGCCACCCGGGCCACGTTGTAGCCCGCCTCGCCGCCGGGCTGGCCCGACCCCATGATGACGTCCTCCACCGACTGGGGGTCGATGGCGGGCACCTTGGCCAGGACCTCGCGGATGACCAGGGCGGCGAGGTCGTCGGGCCGGCAGTCGACCAGCGATCCCTTGTTGGCCCGCCCGATGGGGGTCCGGCCGGTGGCGACGATGACGGCTTCAGGCATGCGATCCTCCTCGAGCTGCGGGCCTGGAAACTTACCCGATGGTAACCCTACTGTCGGCGCCCGGACTCCCGTGCCGGCGTCCCGGGCGACCCCCGCCGAGCGCCGGCCGATGACCGCCACGGTGGCGGGGCGGCGGACCTCTCTGTAACGTGTTCTAGCGCAGGTCGGGGCCGGTGACCCGACTCGCTCGCCAGGATAGGTCCGCCGTTGACGGCCGGCACGGGGGGCCGCCGGGCCGCGTTGTACAGTCCAGCAGCCGCCTTCGGAGGGCGCCCACGCTCCGGTGGCCGGCACGATTCGGAGGGGACTCCATGGAGATCGGCTACACCGAGGAACAAGAGGCCCTGCGCAACCGGCTCCGCGAGTACTACGCCGGCCTGCTGACGCCCGAGGTCGAGGCCCAGCTGGCCGAGAGCCACGGGGTCGGGCCGAACATGCGCCGGGTGGTCAAGCAGATGGCCGAGGACGGGTGGCTCGGCATCGGCTGGCCGGTGGAGTACGGAGGCCAGGGCCGCTCGGCCCTCGAGCAGTACATCTTCTTCGACGAGTCGATGCGGGCGGGCGCACCGGTCCCCATGCTCACCATCAACACCGTCGGTCCCACCATCATGCAGTTCGGCACCGACGAGCAGAAGGAGTTCTTCCTCCCGAAGATCCTGGCCGGCGAGATCCATTTCTGCATCGGCTACACGGAGCCGAGCTCGGGAACCGACCTGGCTTCGCTCCAGACCCGGGCCGTACGCGACGGTGACGAGTACGTGATCAACGGGCAGAAGATCTACACCTCGCTGGCCGGCGATGCCGACTACATCTGGTTGGCCACCCGGACCGACCCCGAAGTGGCAAAGCACAAGGGCATCTCCATCTTCATCGTGCCCATGGACACCCCCGGCATCAAGGTCGTCCCCATGCACCTGCTCGGCGAGCACAACATCAACTACACCTTCTACGAGGACGTCCGGGTGCCCGCCACCAGCATGGTCGGTGAAGAGAACAGCGGTTGGTCGCTGATCACCAACCAGCTCAACCACGAGCGGGTCACGCTCTGCTCGGCCGGCATCATCGAGCGGGCCCTCGGCGATGTCCGGGGCTGGGCCCAGAACACCAAGCTGGCCGACGGGCGGCGAGTCATCGATCAGGAGTGGGTGCAGGTCCACCTGGCCCGCGTCTACGCCCGGCTGGAGTTCCTCAAGCTGATCAACTGGAAGGTGGCGTGGACGGCAACCCAGGGCAGGCTGGACGTGGCCGATGCGTCCACCACCAAGGTCTTCGGGACCGAGTTCTACATGGAGGCGTTCCGGCTGCTGTTGGAGGTCGTCGGCCAGGCGGGTTACCTGACCCGGGGCAGTCCCGACGCGGTGCTGGCCGGTCGGCTCGAGATGTACGCACGGAGCCTGGTCATCCTGACCTTCGGCGGAGGGACCAACGAGATCCAGCGCGACCTGATCGCCATCTTCGGTCTGGGCCTGCCCCGGTCCCTTCGTTAGGTTCCCGAGACGCCTGAGAGCAAGGACGACCGAACCATGGACTTCTCCTTCGACGACGAGCAGGAAGCGGTGCGCGAGCTTGCCCGCCGGATCTTCACCGACCTGTCCACCCACGAGCGACTCCGCGAGCTCGAGGCCGAGGCCGACGGCGATCGGTTCGACACCAAGCTGTGGGCGGAGCTGGCATCGGCCGGACTGCTCGGCATCTCCCTGCCCGAGGACGTCGGCGGCGCCGGCCTCGGCTTTTTGGCCACCGGACTGATCGTCGAGGCCGCCGGCAAGACCGCGGCCTACGTGCCGGTCGTCGAGACCTTGGCCGCGGCGGCTCCCGCCGTCGACCGTTTCGGCCGCGAGGACCAGCGTCGGCGGTGGCTCCCCGACGTGGTGGCCGGGGATTCCGTGCTGACCACCGCCCTGGCCGAGCTCGGCGGCACACCCCTGGCCCCGGCGGTCGTCGCCGAGCGGAGCGGCACCGGCTGGGTGCTGTCGGGCGTCAAGGCCTGCGTGCCCTCGGGGATGATCGCCGACGCCGTCCTGGTGCCGGCGCGGGTCGAGCCCGATGCCCTCGGCGTGTTCATCGTTCCCACTTCGGCCGAAGGGCTGAGCCGTCAGCGCCAGACGACCAACACCGGTCGACCCGAAGCGTTACTGACGCTGGCCTCCACCCCGGTCGGGGACGATGCGCTCCTCGGTTCGCTGGAGGAGGGCGCCGCCATCGTCGACTGGCTCGTGCAGCGGTCCACGGCGGCCATCGCCCTGGCCCAGGCCGGTGCGGTCGAGTCGGCCATGGCGCTGGTGGCCGAGTACACCAAGACCCGCGAGCAATTCGGCAAGCCCATCGCCACGTTCCAAGCCGTGGGCCAGCGGGCCGCCGACGCCTACGTCGACACCGAGGCCATCCGCCTCACCGCCTGGCAGGCCGCCTGGCGGCTGGACGAGGGCCTCCGCGCCGACAAGGAAGTGGCCATCGCCAAGTTCTGGGCGGCGGACGGAGGGCAGCGGGTCGTCCATGCCGCGGTGCACCTGCACGGTGGGGTGGGGGTGGACCGGGACTATCCGCTGCACCGTTTCTTCCTCATGACCAAGCACCTCGAGCTCACCCTGGGCGGCGCCACCGAGCAGCTGCTCCGGCTCGGCGCCACCCTGGCGGCGGAACCGGTCTGATCGGCCCGGCGCCATGGTGATGGGCCGGCGGGAAGGCGTGGCCACGGCGCGGTGGCCGATCACGGCCACCGATCTGGCCGGCCTGGCCGGAACGATGGCCACGGCCGTGGCCCGGGTACCGTTCCGCCGTCCGTGGGCCGGTGGGAGCAGCCCCCCGCACAACCTGGCCGTGGCCGTCACCCGGGAGACCATCCGCTCCTTCATGGGGTACGCGTCCTCGCTTCCCATCAACGAGTACCGGTCGGTGGAGATGGTGCTCGACGACCTGTGCGGTGTGCTCCTCCCGCCGATCGTGCGGGGCCTCGACGTGCGCGTCGAGCCGGATACGGTGGCCGGCGTACCGGGCATCTGGTACCGACCGAGCGGCAAGGAGGCCCGGGGCACCTTCCTCTATCTCCACGGCGGTGGCTACATCGGGACGTCGCCGCGGATGTACGCCGCCTTTACGGCATGGATCTGTCGCCGCACCGGGTGTGAGGTCTTTGTCGCCGACTACCGGCTGGCACCGGAGTTCCCCTTCCCGGCTGGCCTCGAGGATATGGTCCTGGTGCTCGAGGCCCTGCTGTCGGGAGGCGTTGACCCGGCCCGGCTGTTCGTCGCCGGGGACTCGAGCGGTGGCGGCCTGGCAACGTCGCTGATGTTCACGATGAATCGGACGGGTCATCGGCCCATCGGCGGACTGGTGCTGTTTTCGCCGGAGGTCGACCTCCGCCTCGATGAGCCCTCCGTCTCCGAGAACGCCAGCCGGGACATCCTTCCCTGGAACATTCCGACGGCCGCCTACCTCCACGGGCGCGACGCATCGGCCGCCGCCGTGTCGGCGTTGGACCAGGACGTGTCGGGCTGGCCTCCGGTGCTGGTGGTCTTCGGGGGCGACGAGATGTTCCGCGACCCCATCCGGACCTTCGTCGACCACCTCGTTCGGTCGGGGGTGGACGTGACCGCCCATGAGGAGCCCGGGATGTTCCACGTGTATCCGATCCTCATGCCGTGGGCCGACGCCAGCCGGCAGGCCTACGCCGCGCTGGGCGGCTTCGTCGATCGCGCCCTGGCCGAGCCGCTCGCCGGCCCGGAGCCGGCGCCCCCCGGGCCTTGACCGGGTCCCCGGAGACGCCCGGGGAGAACCGTACGAAGCCCCAAATCCCTGGTGGAACCGTGCCGTGCCGGTGAGAGCGGTCTCCGGGCCCCGGCCGATGATTGGACGTTTTCCAGCTCGGGTACAGCATTCCTCGCCATGACGACAGTCCCGCTCCTCGAGCCGCGACGGGAGCGCCGGTCGGACGCCCGGGCTCCCTCCCTGGCCCTGGCCACCCTCCTCTTCGTCCTCTTCCTGACGTTTTTGGACAACACCATCGTCACGGTGGTGCTGGCCCAGGTGCAGAGTGATCTCCACGCCTCGGTCAGCCAGCTCCAGTGGGTGGTCAACGGGTACGCCCTGACCTTCGCCGGCCTCATGCTGAGCTTCGGCACCATCGGCGACCTGTTCGGCCGGAAGCGGGTCATGTTGGCCGGCGTGGCGGTGTTCTGTGCCGGATCGGTGATCGCCGCCGTGGCCCCCGATCCGAGGATCCTCATCGCCGGTCGCGTGGTGATGGGCGTCGGGGCCGCCGCCTCCGAGCCGGGCACGCTCTCGATGATCCGGCATCTGTTCCCCGACCGGGCGGCGCGGGCACGGTCGCTCGGGGTGTGGGCCGCCGTCTCCAGCCTCGGCCTCGCCCTCGGGCCTCTGATCGGCGCGCTCCTGGTCTACGGGTGGTCCTGGCGGGCGATCTTCTGGTTCAACGTGTTCTTCGGCGTGCTGGCCTTCACCAGTGCCGCCGTCGTGCTCCCCGAGAGTGCCGACCCGGTCAAAGCCCGTTTCGACTACGGCGGGTTCCTCCTCGGGGCGCTCACCCTCGGTTCGGCCACCTTCGCCACCATCCTCGGTGAGACCCACGGGTACGGCACGTGGTGGATCGCCACGCTCTATGCCGGCAGCCTGGTCGCCGCCGTGGCCTTCGTCCTCGTCGAGCTGCGGGTCAAGAACCCCGTGCTCAACGTGCGCTTCTTCAAGCGCCCGGCCTTCGCCGGCGCCAACATCATCGCCTGCACCGTCTACTTCGGCACCTTCGCCATCTTCTTCTTCGTCGCGCTCTACGTGCAGGTGGTGGGGTCGAGCTCGCCCCTGCGCACGGCCCTGGACTTCGTGCCGATGGCCTTCGGCATGGTGGTGGCCTCGATCTTCACCGGTCGCTGGGTGGCGGCATGGGGACCTCGGCTGCCCATGGCGGCCGGGTGCCTGGTGGCCGGGGTCGGCATCCTCCTGACCGACGTCTGGATCACCCCGACGGCCGGGGTCACCGAGATCGGCTGGACGATGTTCCTCGCCGGCACCGGGATCGGGATCGCCATGGTGCCGGTCACCTCGGCCGCCCTGGGCTCGGTCCCCTCCGAGCATTCCGGTATGGCCGCCTCGACCACCAACACGTTCCGCGAGCTCGGGGCCGTCGCCGGCGTGGCCGTGCTCGGCTCCATCGTCAACGGGCAGCTGACGGTGAACCTGGTCCACCGCCTCACCGCCATCGGGATCCCGGCGAAATTCCAACAGGTGGTGGTCGAGGCGGTCACCACCGGTACCTATCAGGGTGGGGCCAACAAGGCGGTCGCCGCCAATCCGTCGATCGCCCACATCGTGAACCAGGTGGTCAATGCCGCCTACGGCGCCTTCGGGCGCGGTCTCGACATCTCGCTCAGCCTGGCCGGCGCGCTCCTGTTGGCCTCGTCCGGGTTGGCCCTCGCCACGGTGTATGGCCGCAAGCTGCACCTGGAGCGGGTCAACTCCGAGGACGGGCATCTCCTGCACGTCTCGTTGGAGGGTGAGCCGGGGCGCGAGTCCTGATCGAGGCGGCGACGGATCTGGTCGTCGATCACGAAGAGAAGAGGGGCCGAGTGGGCCGGCTGTGGGGGCCCATCGCGTTCGTACGTTCGGTGGCTGGCAAGCAGCTGGTCGATGCCGACCGTGCGGCGTGGTGGCCTGTGACACGCGAAGGCCGCCCGAACTAGCGTGGCCGGCCATGAGCGATGTCACGTTGGGCCGGTCCGGTGTGAGCGTGTCGCGGGCCTGCCTCGGCACGATGACCTTTGGCAACGCCGAGTGGGGCACGGACGAGGCCGAGTCCAAACGGATCGTCGGCTCATTCCTCGACGCCGGGCACAACTTCATCGACACCGCCGACGTCTACAACGCCGGACGGTCCGAAGAGATCGTGGGCCGGGCCATTGCCGGCCGGCGTGACCAGGTCGTGCTGGCCACCAAGGGCTACAACGCCATGGGGGACGGCCCCAACGACCGGGGATCGTCCCGGGCCCACCTGACCCGGGCTCTGGAGGACAGCCTGCGCCGGCTCGGGACCGACTACGTGGACCTCTACCAGCTCCACAACTGGGACCACGACACGCCCATCGACGAGAGCATGGCCACCCTCGACGGCTTCGTGCGCTCCGGCAAGGTCCGCTATGTCGGCTGCTCGAACTTCTACGCCAGTCAGCTGGTCGAGGCCCAGTGGGCGGCGGAGCGGTTGGGGGCCACGCCGTTCGTGAGCCTCCAGCCCCAGTACTCCCTGATCTGGCGGGACATCGAGCTGGACATCCTGCCGACCGCCACCCGGCACGGCATGGGGATCATCGTCTGGAGCCCGCTGGGTGGCGGCATGCTCACCGGCAAGTACTCGAGGGATGGCGAGCTCCCGGCGGACGGCCGGCTCAGCCAGGGTTCGGGGATGGAGGCGGAGGGAATGCGGATGCTGACCCTCACCGAGCGGAACTTCGAGATCGTCGACGAGGTGGCCCAGGTGGCCAAGGAGCTGGAGACGACGCCGACGGCGGTGAGCCTGGCCTGGCTGCTCGGGCGCCCAGGGGTCACCTCGGTCATCATCGGGCCGCGCACCGCGGAGCAACTCGACCTCAACCTGGCCGGATTCGAGTTGGAGCTTCCACGCGAGTCGGCCAAGCGACTGACCAAGGTGTCGCGCCCTCCGGTCAGCTATCCCTGGTACATGCAGCTCCGGCTCTGAGCCGCGTGACCGCCTCCTTCTCCCACATCGGTATCTGCGTGTCGGATCTCGATCGGTCGTTGCGCTTCTACCGTGAGGGCCTCGGCTTCGAATTGGTGGCGTCCCATCAGGTCGGCGACGAGTTCGCCGGCCTCATGGAGCTCGAGGGTGTGGCCGTCGAGTCGCGCATGCTTCGCCGCGACGGGGTGACCATCGAGCTCCTGGCCTTCTCGCACCCCGACCCGTCCGGCCCGAGTGACCGGCGTCCCATGAACCAGCTCGGCCTCACCCACTTGTCGATGCGAGTGGACGACGTCGATGCGCTAGGAGGCGAGATCGAGCGCCTGGGCGGGCACATGGTGCGGGCCACCCGGACCCGTCTCGAAGCCGGGCCCGCCCGGCTCGACTTCGTCTACTGCACCGATCCCGACGGGGTACGGATCGAGCTCATGGACCTGCCGGCCTGACCGGACGTCGGGAGCGCGTCTCCCGGCCGCACTCAGGGGAGGCCCGGCCCCACCTGGCCGGCCCGGCCGGGGCGTCGGGTACCGTGAGGCCGTGTCCGACCCGATGGCTGTCACCGACGTCGATCCGGGGGAGGCGAAGCGCCTGGCGGAGGCCGGCGCCCTCCTCCTCGACGTGCGTGAGGACGAGGAGTGGGAGGCCGGACACGCTCCCGAGGCCATCCATCTGGCCATGGGCCTGGTGGCCGAGCGACTCGAGCAGCTCCCGTCGGACCGGACGCTGGTCTGCGTCTGCCGGGTGGGGGGGAGGTCCGCCGCCGTGGCCGGTGCGCTGGCGTCGGCCGGCTTCGACGTCCGCAACCTGGCCGGCGGCATGCTGGCCTGGGAGCTTGCCCGCCTCCCGGTCGTCACAGGGTCCGGTCAGGCCGGCCGGATCGTCTGAACCGGCGGGGATCGTCCACGGTGGCCGTCTATCTCGACGACTGGCGCCAGCCGGCGCGCCTCGGGCCCGTCACCGACCGGTGGTCACACCTGGTGGCCGACACCGATGCCGAGCTGCATGCCTTTGCGGCCCGGCTCGGCATGCGACGCGAATGGTTCCAGCACAAGCCGGACCGACCCCATCAGGCCCACTACGACGTGCCCGAGCGCGCCCGGCCCGACGCCCTGGCTCTCGGTGCCGTCCCGGTCACCTGGCGCCAGTTGGGAAGGATGCTCCGGGCCCGACGGGTGGGGCGGACGGCGGGACGCGGACCGGGTCCGACGCCGACCTCCTGTCATCCCGGTGCCCCCGTCCGCTGACCGGCACCGGGCCGCCGGTCGGCGCGTCCCGGTGCTGGTCGGGGTGGCCACCGCGTCGGCCGACGAGGAGGCCACCGAGCTCATGGCCCGAGCCGTCCGGGCGGCGGCCGCCGACAGCGGCGCCCCCTCCCTACTGGCCGCCGTCGACCGGGTCGCCGTTCCCCAGGGGACCTGGTCCTATCCCGACCCCGCTCGCCTGGTGGCCGACGGGGTCGGGGCCTCCCGGGCCCGCACCCACGTGACCGAGCTGGGCATCCCCCAGCAGGTGCTGATCAACCAGGCGCTGTCGGCCATCGCCGCCGGCCGGTCCGATGTGGCCGTGGTGGTGGGCGGCGAGGCCCGGCGCTGGGCCCGCCGGTGGCCGGACGCGGGCGAAACGCCCCAGCCGGCCGGGGCGCGGCCCGACGTCGTCCACCACCGCCGGGGTCCGCTGCTGGAGCCGGTCGAGCAGGTACATCGCCTGTGGGAACCGGTCCAGCAGTACGCCATGATCGACAACGCCCTGCGCCATGCCGAGGGGCAGTCCCCGGCGGCCCACCGGGCCGAGATCGCCCGGCTCTGGGCGCGCTTCAACCGGGTGGCCTCGACCCACCCCGGTGCCGCCTTCCCCGAGCCGATGGACGCCGGGGAGATCGCTACCCCCACGGTGGCCAATCGCCCCCTGGCCTTCCCCTACAACAAGTGGCACGCCTCGCAATGGACCGTCGACCAGGCTGCGGCCCTGGTCTTCTGCTCGGTGGACGCCGCCACCCGGCACGGTGTGGGAGCCGACCGCTGGGTCCACCCGTTGGTCGGCCTGCACTCCAGCCACGCCGTCTCACTGCTGGCCCGTCGCCGGCCCCATACCTGGCCGGCCATGGCCATCCTGTCCGAAGCGGCCGCCGCCCGGATCGGGCGTCCCCTGGCCGAGGCGGAGGTGGTCGAGGTCTACAGCTGCTTCCCGGCGGCGGTCCGGGTGCAACAACGCGCCCTCGGCCTCGATGTCGGCGGCACGCCGACGGTGACCGGTGGCATGGCGTTCGCCGGGGGTCCGTTCAACAACTTCGTCCTGCAGGCCACCGCGGCCGTGGCCCAGGCCGTCAGGTCCCGGCCCGGGGAGCTCGGTGTCGTGACCACCGTCAGCGGGCTCCTCACCAAGCCCGGCCTCGCCGTGTGGTCGGCGCTCACCGACGGGCGGCCCCCGCGGCTGGCCGACCTGGGGCGGGCGGCCGGGGCCCGCACCGAGGTCGTCGACGTGGTCGGGTCCCTCGACGGCTACCGGGGCGGGGCCACCGTCGTCACCTACACCGTCACCTACGACGGGCTGGAGCCGGCTCGGGTCGTCGCCCTGTGCGACACCGACGACGGCCGGCGCTGCGTGGCCCTCAGCGACGACCGCGACCTGGCGGCCCGAGCGATCGCCGAGGAGATGATCGGTTGCCGGGTGCGGGCCGACCGCGGGACGTTGTCGGTGTAGTCGGGAAGAGGACGGGCGCCGGGCCGCCTGCCGCTACGGTGGGGACGTGGGCCTACCGCTGGACGAGGCGTTCGGCTTCGTGGAGGAGCGCAACCGGGGTGTGCTGGTCACGCTGCGGCGGTCGGGGAGGCCCCAGCTGTCGAACATCATCTACGTGGCCGGGGCGGACCGAACGGTCCGGGTATCGGTCACCGACGACCGGGCGAAGACCGGCAACCTCCGCCGTGATCCCCGCGCCTCCCTCTACGTGAGCCGCGACGACTTCTTCGCCTATGTCGTCCTCGAGGGCGAGGTCACCTTGACCGAGGTGGCGAGAGCCGAGGACGACCCGGTTGTCGACGAGCTGGTCGACCTGTACCGGGCCATCCAGGGTGAGCACCCCGACTGGGGCGAGTACCGGCAAGCCATGGTGTCGGAAGGCCGACTCGTGGCCCGGCTGGTGGCCACCTACGCCTATGGGATGTCCGGAGCATGATCCTTCCGTGAACGCCATCCTGACCGACCAGGTGCGTCACGCCCTGACGGCCGGGCGCCTCGCCCACCTGGTGACCCTCGAGCCCGACGGCCGCCCCCAGGTGACTGTGGTGTGGGTGGGCCTCGACGGCGACCAGATCGTCTCGGGTCACATGGGGGAGTGGCGCAAGGTGCAGAACATCCGGCGGGACCCGCGGGTCGCCCTCTCCATCGAAGCCGAGGGCCGTTCCGAACAAGGTCTCGACCACTACCTCGTCGTGTACGGCCAGGCCGAGGTGGTCCCCGGCGGTGCCGCGCCCTTGCTGCAGCGGCTGGCCGAGGTCTATCTGGGCCCGGGAGTCAAGTTCCCCCCGGTCGACGATCCGTCGCTGGGCAGTGTGGTGCGGATCACCCCGGAGCGGATAGCCGGGGTCGGCCCCTGGAAGGCGTGACCCAGTCCGGTCCGGGGAACAGGCGGCGGGGCGTCGGGACGCGGCCCCGGGTCAGCCGCGGTCGGCCAGGTCGCCCGCGGCAGCCAGGTGCTCGGTGAGCTCGGCGAGCGACGTCCGGGCGTTGAGCCCGCTGGTCGAGGGCATGACGTAGGCCGGGCGACCCCCGATGCCCACCTCCTGGGGTCCGGCCGTCGCCCGGGCATCGACCACGGCGCGCCATCCCGACAGTCCGACGAAGCAGACCGCTCCGGGCCGGAGCCAGTGGACGAGTCGCTCGACGCGGGCGTACCCGGCCCGGTACTCCGGCACGGTGACCTCGGCCGCCGTCCGGGTGGCGCGCTTGACGAAATCGGTCATCCCGACGCCGTGGCGGACGAGAGCGTCGATCGGGTCTCGATCCCGATCCACGATGCCGGCGCCCAGGGCGGCCGGCCAGAAGCGGTTGCCGGGCCGGCCGTAGCCGACCCCGGCGTCGGCCGAGTAGAAGGAGGCGTTCACCCCGCACACCAGCAGGCGCATGCCCTCGGTCACCGTGTCGGCCAGGGTGCGCCCCCGGACCGCCCGGAGCCCGACCTCGTCGCCCGATACCGCCAGGGACCCTTCCTCGACCTCGAAGCCGGCCCCGACGACCTGGTCGACGAGCCGGTCGGCGGTCCAGCCGGCGAAGAACCGCCCTCCGACGACGTCACCGGGCAGATCGCGGCCTTCGTACTCCCCGTGGAAGACCTGCAGCGCCAGTGGCGCCCCGACGGCCAGCGTGCGGTGGAGGTCCCACAGGGCCAGGGGAAGCCGGGGTCGTGGAATGTGCAAGTGGGTCATCCACGACCACCCGCCTCGAAGCGATCGGCCGGCAAAGGGCAGGTGCTCGGCATCGGCCTGCACGTAGAGGGCGGTGGGCACCTGATGGCGGCACGCCTCGAGCATGGCGGCAGAAGCGTCGAGGGCGACGGCCGGCGATCCGAGATGGGGCAGGTAGCGCCCAGCGCCGCATCCGACGTCCAGCCGGAGCCCGGCCGACCCCACCCGGTGGGCGAAGGACTGCGCCTCCCCGCGCCGACCGGCCCGGGCGTGGGTGGCGGCCCATGCCAGGCCCCGTTCGTCGTAGCGGTCCACTGTGGCCCGGTCCACGGCGGCGATCTTAGGAGTGGTCGGGGCGGCGCCGACGGGCCGTCCCCCCGGTCAGGACTCGAAGCGGTAGCCCATGCCCGTCTCGGTCCGGAAGTGGCGCGGGCGGGAAGGATCCGGCTCGAGCTTGCGGCGCACCCGGGCGATCAGGACCCTCAG
Organism: uncultured Acidimicrobiales bacterium; assembly: GCA_963710495.1. GTDB lineage: Bacteria > Actinomycetota > Acidimicrobiia > Acidimicrobiales > RAAP-2 > Bog-756. Next base: position 125,720 of record CAVQAI010000007.1, on the reverse strand, counting down.
GTAGTCGCTCTCGGTCTCGTACTCGGGCCCCCAGACCTCGCGGAGCAGCTGGCGTTGCGACACCAGGCGCCCAGGACGGCGCACCAGCGCCTCGACGAGCCCCCACTCCTTCGCCGTGAGGTGGACCTCGGTTCCGTCACGGAGGACGCGCTTCGCCCCCAGATCGATGGTGCAGCCGCCCACCTCGACCGTGAGCGCCTCGGCGCCTGGTGCGGTGCGCCGCAGCGTGGCGCGCAGGCGGGCCAACAGCTCGTCCATGCCGAACGGCTTGGTCATGTAGTCGTCGGCGCCGGCGTCGAGTGCCTCGACCTTGTTCACGCTCTGGTGCCGGGCGGACAGGACGATGATCGGGACCGAGCTGTGCTTCCGGATCCGGCGGATCACCTCGACGCCGCCGATCCCGGGCAGCCCGAGGTCGAGCACGACCACATCGGGATGGTGGCGTGCCGCCTCGTCGAGCCCGTCTTCGCCCGAGCTGGTCACGACCACCTCGTAGCCCCGTGCCGTCAGGCTCAGATCGAGCGCTCGCAACAACGAGGTGTCGTCGTCGCAGACCAGCACCGTAGCCTCCCGCTCGTCCGCCGTGCCCGGTCGGGCTCGAGAGGCCGGGCTCGACATGCTCACGGAAGGGGATCGCCTCCCGATGTCGAGCCGGCGGTCTCCGGGGCGGCGACGTCAGCGGATGCCGATGCCGGTGCTTCCGACGGGCCCGCCTGTTCCGCCGGCCCGGCCGTCGAGAGCCTGACCACCATGGTGCACCCGCCTCCGGGCGTGTCCTCGATGTCGAGGTCTCCGCCGACGGCCTCCACGAAGCCCCGGGCCACGGCCAGGCCAAGCCCCAGGCCCGCCCGGCTGGTCGAGTCGTCACCGAACCGCTGGAAGGGCAGGAACACCCGGTCGCGGCCCCGCGGTGGAATGCCCGGGCCGCGATCGATGATCCGAATGTCGACCCTGCCGGCCACCGGCGACGCCTCGACGCGCAGTCCCTTCCCGTCGGCATGGACCAGCGAATTGTCGATCAGGTTGGCCACGGCCCGCTCCAGCAGGACCGGATCGGTCCGGACGCGGGGGAGTGCAGGCGCCAAGGCAACGTCGATGGTCTGGCCGCGCGGCCCCAGGCTGGCAATGGCAGTTTCGATGACCTCGTCGACGTCGGTGCTCTGGTCGAGGATTTCCATCGATCCGGTCTGGAGGCGGCTCATGTCCAGCAGGTTCTCGACGATGCCGTTCAGCCGGTCGGCCTCGTCGTCGATGGTGCGGACGAGGATCCGTGTCTCTTCCGGTCCGAACTCGAGCTGGTCAGAGAGGAGGCTGGACGAGGCCGCCTTGATCGACGCCAACGGGGTGCGGAGGTCGTGGCTGAGGGCCCCCAGCAACGCCGACCGGAGCTGGTTGGCCCGGGCCAGCGAGTCGACTTCGGCGGCCTCGGCGTGGAGGCGGTCGCTCTGCAGGACGGCGGACAACTGGGCGGCGAACCCGGCCAGGATCTCGCGGTCCTCGGCAGCAAGGCCCGAACCGCGGAGGGCGAGGACCTCACGGTCGGTCAGCGGCAGCACTTCGGTGGCTTCGGCCGGCGTACCGGGGGGCCGGGTTCCCGTCGCCGCCACCGACGACCATCCGGCCGGTCCCGCCGCGCTCGGGTCCGGCGAGGTCGCCGTGTCGACCTTGCCGCTTGCCGAGCGGAGCACGGCGACGGCCTCCAAGCGGAAGGTGGTGAGCAGCTCGTCGAGCAGGGCCGGCAGAGGGTTGCCCTCAGGTGCGACCATCCGGCCGGCCACCCGGGCCAGCATCTGGGCGTCGGACCGGGCACGGACCGCCGCCGCGGTGCGTCGTGCCGCCAGGTCGACCAGCAGGCTGACCGCGCCCGCCGTCACCAGGAACATGATCAGGGCGAGGATGTCGCGGGCATCGGCGATGGTGAAGGTGTGGATCGGTGGAGCGAAGAAGTAATTCGACAGCAGGAACCCGGCCAGGGCGGCCAATGCGGCTGGCCATACACCTCCGATGGCGGCCACGACGATCACCAGGACCAGGTACGAGCTGAGGGCGGTGGCGAGGCTGTCCACGCCGCGGTTGGCGGTGAGCACCAAGGTGAGCAGTGGAAAGCCGATGACACCGATTACCAGTGCGGCCACCCGGCGACGCACGGGGATCGGTGCGAACAGGTGGCGGTGGCGGGAGCGACCATTGCGGGCGCCGTTCCCGGTTTCGGGCACGGCGATGTCGGCACCTGCCGGTCGCTGGTCGCCGACTTCCGAGTCGGTCTCGAGCTCCGGTTCGGTGGCGATGACATGGACGTCCAGCGCCCCGCCGGCCGCCCGGATGACCGCGTTGATGACCGAGCCGCGAAGGAATTCGTTGAGGCGGCTCCGGTGGGTTGCGCCCAGCACCAGCTGCGTGGCGTTTTCGGCGCGGGCCACTTGGACCAGGGCGGGGGCCACGTCGGTGGCCACGACCTCGACGAACCGACCACCGAGATCGTCCAGCAGGGCTCGATTGCGGACCAGACCCTGCGCACCGGCTCCGGTCAGGGTGTCGTCGGCCCGGACGTGCACCCCGACCAGCTCGGCTTTGGTCCGCATGGCCATCCGAGCGGCTCGCCGGATGAGGACGGCACTGCCGCGCGAGCCGGTGAGCGACACCACCACGCGCTCCTTGGTCTGCCAAGGGCCGGCGATGCTGTGACGCTCCCGATAGTCGTTGAGCTCTTCATCGACACGGTCGGCCACCCACAGGAGGGCCAACTCCCGAAGGGCGGTGAGGTTGCCGGTGCGGAAGTAGTTCGCCAGCGCGGCGTCGATGCGCTCGGGAGGGTAGATGTTGCCGTGCGCCATCCGCCGACGCAGGGCCTCGGGAGCCATGTCGACCAGTTCGATCTGGTCGGCCGCTCGCACCACCGGGTCGGGGACCGTCTCCTGCTGGGCGACCCCGGTGATCTGTTCGACGACGTCGTTGAGCGATTCCAGATGCTGCAGGTTGACCGTCGAGATGACATTGATGCCCGCATCGAGGAGTTCCTCGACATCCTGCCAACGCTTGGCATGCTTCGACCCGGGAATGTTGGTATGGGCCAGCTCATCCACCAGGACGAGCTCCGGGCGGCGGGCGACCAGGCCTTCCACATCCATCTCTTCGAACGTCTGGCCCCGGTACTCCCGCATGAGACGCGGGAAGACCTCGAGGTCGCGGAGCTGGGCGTCCGTGTGGGGCCGGTCGTGGTCCTGCACCCAACCGACCACCACGTCGGTGCCACGCTCCCTCCGCCGCCACCCCTCGTTGAGCATGGCGTAGGTCTTACCGACACCCGGGGCGGCGCCGAGATAGAGGCGTAGCGTTCCCCGTGCCACGTCGACAGCCTCCTGACCCTAGGACCGGTCCGCAACCGGTCGATGTGCCGGTCGATCGAAGCGGGCCCGTACCACCTCAGGTCCGTCCGCGCCGGTACCGTCCAGGTTACGCCTCGCGGTGGTGACCCCCATCGAACCCGGCGCCATGGTCGCCCGATGGGAGCCGTGTCCTGGCGACTGCATCACGACCCGCTGGCCGGATCGGGAGCGAGGCTGTAGCCCACGCCCGGCATGGTGCGGATCAGGTTGCCCGAGCCGTCGTGGAGCTTCTGCCGGAGCCGGTGGACGTAGGCGTGCAGATAACGCGCCTCGCGCCCGTACCCCGTGCCCCACACCTCGGAGAGGATCATCTGGTGGGTGCACGTCCTCCCTGCATGCCGCGCCAAAAAGGCGAGTACATCGAACTCCTTGGCCGTGAGCTCTACCGGCTCACTCCCGAGGTGGGCCTCGTGGTGGACGAGGTCGAGGTCGAGCGACCCGATGGTGATGGTGGCCGGTGCGGAGGAATCGGATCCGGGTCGCCCGTGGCGGAGCGCGGTGCGGATCCGCGCCTCGAGTTCGGCCATCCCGAAGGGCTTGGTTACGTAGTCGTCAGCCCCGCCGTCGAGGGCGGCCACCTTGCGGTCCTCGCTGCCACTGGCCGACAGGATGATGATCGGGACCTCGCTCCACTGTCGGATCCTCCGGCACACCGTCTGTCCGTCGATGTCGGGAAGGCCGAGGTCGAGGACGACGACGTCGGGCGCGGTCACTGCTGTCTGGGCGATCCCGTGCTCGCCGTCGACCGCGGTGACCACGTCATGGCCCCCGGCCCGCAGGCCGAGGCGGAGCGCTCGCAGCAGCGAGGGATCGTCGTCGATCACCAACACTTTCGCCATTGGGGCTATCCACCGACCCGGCTGGTGGCAACCCGAGGAAGGGTGAAGGCGAACCGGGCCCCGCCGCCAGGCACGTCCTCGACCCAGATGTGCTCTCCATGGGCTTCGACGAAGGTCTTGGCGATGGTCAGGCCGAGCCCCGCCCGCCCGCCGGTGTCGAAGCGAACATGCCTGTCGAACACCGCCTCACGCTCCGATACCGGTATCCCTGGCCCGGCATCGATCACCGACAGGGTGATGCGATCGCCCTGCGCTTCGCCGGCCACCTTGATCAGGCTGTCCGGTGGAGCGTACCGATTCGCATTGTCCAACAGGTTAGCGAGCACCTGGCCGATCAGGATCTGGTCGACGTCGACCAGCGGCAGGTCGGAGGCCGCCTCCACGACGACCGGACGATCTCCCAAGGTAGACCGGAGCGTGGCGACCGCACTGGCCGCGAGCTCGCCGACGGCAGCCGGACCCCGCCGGACCTCGAGCACCCCGGCATCGATCCGGGTCATGTCGAGCAGGCTGGTGACCAGGCGGGTCAGGCGATCGGTCTCGACGTCGATCAGCCCATGAAGCTCATGCATGTCGCCGTCCGACAGCGGGTAAGCCGGGTGCAGCAGCGTCGACGACGCCACCTTCATGGTGGCGAGTGGTGTCCGCAGATCGTGAGAGACCGCCCCGACCAGCGCGTGCCGAAGGCGGTCTACCTCCTCCAGCAGTTCCGAGCGCACCGCCTGCTCCCGGAGCTGCATCCGTTCGAGGGCGAGCGCGGCGTGATTGGCGAAGGTGAGGAGCAGGGCGCGGTCCGCCTCGGAGCCGGGCCGGCCCCGCATGGCGAGCATGCCCACCGGCCGGCCCGACGCGGTGAGGGCCACCGTGCGGATCCCGCCGGGGTCACCGGGCCGGGTGTCGAGGCTCACGGGCACTCCGGACAGCGGCTCGAGGGCATGGAGCTCGTCCCGGGAGAGGGCCTCGCCGGCCGATGCGGCGACCTCCAGCCGGTCGCCCTCGGGTACGAGGAGGGCGACCCCGGGCACCTCGAAGACCGTCCCGACCGCGCCGACGATGGTCTTCAGCAGGTCCTCGACGGACCGGTCCTCCACCAGGAGCTCGGACAGCTCGAAGAGTCGACGGGTCTCGATGGCCCGCCTGTTGGATTCGGAACGTGCGGACTGGAGATCGGCCACCACTCGAGCCACCAGCAGCATGACGACTGCGTAAACGCCCAGAGCCTCCCAGTTTTGCGGGCTGCCAACGGTAAGGCGGTAATAGGGAGGGAGGAACACGAAGTCGTAGACCAGAAACCCGGCGGTAACGCTCGCCACTCCGGCCGGGAAGCCGCCGATGATGACTCCGGCGACGACGGGCAAAACGAACACTGAAGCGGCGGCGGCGGTGCCCAGATGCGGTCGGAGCGGCACCATGGCGGCCCCGAGACCAACCGCGAGAACGATTCCTGCGATCGAACCGGTGAGATTTCGGCGCACGTCCTCATTGTCATACCGAATTGGGCCACCGGCCAGAAGGAATGGGCTCGTCAACAAATTATTAAGGACTACGGGCTCCTGTTGAGACTCTGTTAACAGCGATCGGCAGATACTTGATCCATGGCAGATTTCCTCGCAGTGCTCGGCATCATCGGGTTCGCCCTGGTGATGCTCGGACTCATCTGGGCTCTGGACCGGGTATGACGGTCACCCAGGGCATCCTCCTCGGCATCGCCGCGGTGATGTTCATCTATCTCGGCATCGCCATGTTCAAGCCCGAGAAGTTCTAGATGGGCTTCACCTGGACCATCATCATCCTGGTCATCGCCCTGGGCTTCACCTGGCGGTACCTGGGTTCCTACATGGCGGCCGTGTTCGAGGGCCGGGTGCACTTCTTCGGCTGGGTCGAGCGGCCGTTCTACCGGATGCTCGGGACCGGTCCCGAGCCGGAGCGGGAGCAGAACTGGAAGCGCTACGCCGGCTCGATGGTGGTCTTCTCCGCCGCGTTCGTTGGCGTCGGATATCTGCTGCTGAGGATCCAAGGGTCTTTGCCGCTCAACCCGCAGCATTTCGGTGCCGTCGGCCAGGCACTCAGTTTCAACACTGCCACCTCGTTCGTCACCAACACCAACTGGCAGAATTACGGCGGCGAGACGGCGATGTCGTACTTCTCGCAGATCGGCGTACTCACCGTGCAACAGTTCGTGAGTGCGGCCGTCGGCATCGCGGTCGCGATCGCTGTGGTGCGGGGTTTCTCCCGCCGGAACTCTCCCACGATCGGCAACTTTTGGGTCGACATCACCCGGTGCATGCTCTACATCCTCTTGCCAGTGGCATTCCTCGCCGGCTTCATTGCCGTCGGTCAGGGTGCAGTGCAGACCCTGGCCGGGCCGGTCTCGATCCATGATTCGCTGAACGGCGTCACCCAGACCGTTGCCCGTGGTCCCGCCGGCTTCATGGGCCCCATCATGCAGCTCGGGACGAACGGCGGCGGGTTCTTCAACGTCGACTTGGCGCATCCCCTCGAGAACCCGACAGGGTTGACAAACCTGCTCTACATCTGGCTCACCCTGTCTATCCCGTTCGCGCTCACCTACACCTTCGGGAAAATGGTCAAGAGCATCCGCCACGGCGCCGCCCTGCTGGCCGCCATGGTCCTCATCTTCGCTGTGTGGGTCGGCTACACCAGCTATGCCGAGCACCAGCAGAATCCTGCGGTGGCCGCTGCCGGGGTGCACTCGACGGTGGGCAACACCGAGGGTAAGGAGGTGCGCTTCGGTGACACGAGCAGCGCGCTCTTCAACGTCTCGATGACGCAGACCTCCGATGGTGCTGTCGACAGCGCAACCGACTCCTACAACCCGATCGGGGGTATGGGCCCGCTCACCGGCATGATGTTGGGCGAGGTCACCCCTGGCGGCGTGGGAAGCGGTCTCTACACCCTCCTCATCTACGCCATCATCGCCGTGTTCATCGGTGGCCTCATGATCGGGCGAACGCCCGAGTACCTCGGCAAGAAGATCCAGGCCAGGGAGGTGAAGCTGGCCGGCTTCGGCGCCCTGGTCATGCCCATCGCCGTGCTCATCCTGACGGCGATCGCCGTGTCCATCCACGCGGGCCGGGCTGGCCCCCTCAACGCCGGCCCCCACGGGTTCAGCGAGATCCTCTATGGGTTCACCTCGCCGGGCAACAACAACGGCTCGGCTATGGCGGGTCTGACAGGCAACACCACCTTCTACAACGTCACGCAAAGCATTGCCTTCCTGATCGGTCGGTTCGGCATCATCATCCCGGCCCTCGCCCTCGGGGGTTCTCTCGCCGCCAAGAACGTGGTTCCGGAATCGCTCGGTACCTTCCGCACCGACAACGGAATGTTCGTCGGACTCACTATTGGCGTGATCGTGATCATCGGTGGCCTGACCTTCTTCCCCGCCGTCGCCCTCGGCCCGATCGTCGAACAGCTCAGCCACGGGAAGTTCTTCTGATGACCATGACCGCCACCCAGCCGGGTCAACCGGGGCCGGGAACCGAGGCCCACGGCGTGGCCGAGGCCCGCGGCCTCTTCGACGGCCCGATCCTCCGGCAGGCCCTGGTCGACTCGTTCAAAAAGTTGAACCCGGCGATCCAGATCAAGAACCCGGTCATGTTCGTGGTCCTGGTGGGCACCGTGATCACCTTCATCGAGGCCATCGCCCACCCCAGCACCTTCACCTGGTCGATCACTATCTGGCTCTTCCTGACGGTGATGTTCGCCAACTTCGCCGAGGCCATGGCCGAAGGCCGAGGCAAGGCCCAGGCCGACACGCTCCGCCGGATGCGGTCGGAGACTGCAGCCCGGCGCCTCCTGCCCGACGGCACCGAGGAGCAGGTGCCGGCCGCGGAGCTGGGCAAGGGAGACATGGTCGTCTGCGAGGCGGGCGACCTCATCCCCTCCGACGGCGAGATCACCGAAGGCATTGCCTCCGTCGACGAGTCGGCCATCACCGGCGAGTCGGCCCCGGTCATCCGCGAGTCGGGAGGGGACCGATCGGCCGTGACCGGCGGGACCAAGGTCCTCTCCGACCGCATCGTGGTGCGGATCACGGCCGAGCGGGGGCACACCTTTATCGATCGGATGATCTCCCTAGTGGAGGGGGCCAACCGCCAGAAGACCCCGAACGAGATCGCCCTCACCATCCTTCTGGCCGTGCTCACCATCGTGTTCATTCCCGTGGTCGTGACACTCCAGATGTTCGGCCACTATTCGGGGGCAACGGTGTCGGTGGTCGTCCTGGTGTCGCTGCTGGTCTGCCTCATCCCGACCACCATCGGAGCACTCTTGTCGGCCATCGGTATCGCAGGTATGGACCGCCTCGTCCAGCGCAACGTGCTGGCCATGAGCGGTCGAGCGGTCGAGGCGGCCGGCGACGTGCAGACGCTGCTGCTGGACAAGACGGGCACCATCACCCTCGGGAACCGCATGGCGTCGGATTTCTTTCCCGTCGGTGACCACACCGAACAGGAAGTGGCCGACGCCGCGCAGCTCGCCTCTCTGGCCGACGAGACACCCGAGGGCCGCTCGATCGTCGTGTTGGCCAAGGAGCGCTTCAACATCAGGGAGCGTGAGCTCGAGGCCGATCACGTCTTCGTGCCGTTCACGGCGCAGACCCGTATGTCAGGGCTGGACGTCGACCACCGCCAGATCCGCAAGGGCGCGGCCGACTCGGTCAAGCGCTGGTCCGGCGAGCAGGGAGGCAGCGTTCCTCCCGACCTCGACGAGCTCGTGGAGCGGATCTCCCGCGCCGGATCCACGCCGCTGGTGGTTGCCGACGGTCGGGACATCCTCGGTGTCATCGAGCTCAAGGACGTGGTGAAGCAGGGCATCCGCGACAAGTTCGACGAGATGCGGCAGATGGGCATCCGCACCGTGATGATCACGGGCGACAACCCGCTCACCGCGGCCGCCATCGCCCAGGAGGCCGGCGTCGACGACTTCCTGGCCGAGGCCACCCCAGAGGCCAAGATGGCGCTGATCAAGACGGAGCAGGAGGGCGGCAAGCTGGTCGCCATGACCGGCGACGGCACCAACGACGCCCCCGCCCTGGCTCAGGCCGACGTCGGGGTGGCCATGAACACCGGGACCACCGCCGCCAAGGAAGCCGGCAACATGGTCGACCTCGACTCCAACCCGACGAAGCTCATCGACGTGGTCGAGATCGGCAAGCAACTCCTGATCACCCGAGGCTCGCTCACCACCTTCTCCATCGCCAACGACGTGGCCAAGTACTTCGCCATCATCCCGGCGCTGTTCCTCGCCACCTATCCGCAGCTCGCGCCACTCAACATCATGAAACTACACAGCCCACAAAGTGCAGTGCTGTCGGCGGTGATCTTCAATGCGCTGGTCATCGTGGCGCTGATCCCGCTGGCACTCCGCGGAGTGAGGTTCCGCGCCGCTGGCTCGGCCGCCATCCTGCGTCGAAACGTATGGATCTACGGGGTGGGCGGGATCATCGTCCCCTTCATCTTCATCAAGCTGATCGACCTCATCCTCGTCGCGCTGCACGCCTACTGATGGAGACCGTCTGATGCTCGTCCATCTTCGCCGCTCACTCATCTCGATCGTGATGATCACGGTCTTCTTCGGGTTCGTCTATGCCTTTGCCGGCACCGGCGTCGCCCAGCTGCTGTTCAAGCACCAGGCCGACGGCTCGATCAGCGCCAACGGCTCGACCCTCATCGGCCAGAACTGGTCACAGACGAAGTGCCCCGGTCACCCGCTCGGGAGCTGCGTGTTCCAAGGCCGGCCGGATGCCCTCGGCCCCTACGCCGGCTCGTTGAGCCCGGTCGCCGGTGGGGGAGACAACCCGCTCGGGGCCAACAATGTCCCCGGCAAGCCCGGAGTCTTGAACTCCGGCGAATCCGGGGCAACCAACCTCGGCCCTCGGTCCAAGGTCCTGTTGAGCAATACCCAGGCTCTGGTCGCCTACTGGCACCAGCGGGGTGTCAATCCAACTCCTGATCTCGTAACGACCTCGGGTAGCGGCATCGACCCCGACATCACCGCCGCCGACGCCATGGCCGAGATCCCGATGGTCTCCAGCGCCACCGGCATCGCTCCAGCAACCCTGCGGGCGCTCATCGCCCGTGAGAACAACGGGGCACAGCTGGGCTTCCTCGGGAGCAGCTACATCAACGTCCTGCAGCTGAACGAGGCGCTGCTCAAGCTCCGGTGAACGACGGGCGCAGGAGAGGCACGGTTCGGCGAGTGGTCCGTCTCGCCGACTCGAGGGCTCCTACCCGATTCGACCCGATCGCCCGCGCCAGGCATCGGCTCCGTCCGGATCTCCACCCGCATCGGCCGAACCGGCGAGGGGTGGCCATCCGGTGACCTCCGGAGCGAACCAACCCGCCGGAGCCGTTGACCCGGTGGGTGCGGTGCCAGGCGCCGAGCCGGTCGAGGCCACGGGGCGGTTCCGCGTCTACCTCGGCGCCGCTCCCGGTGTCGGCAAAACCTACGCCATGCTCGACGAGGGTCGCCGACGGAGGGAGCGGGGCGCCGACGTGGCGATCGGCTTCGTCGAGTGCCATGGTCGCCAGAGCACCGAGCGATTGATCGACGACCTGGAAGTCATCCCTCCGCGGGTCGTGGAGTACCGGGGCTCCCGCTTCAAGGAGCTGGACCTCGATGCCGTGCTCGAGCGCCATCCCCAGATCGTCCTGGTGGACGAGCTGGCCCACAGCAATGTGCCGGGTTCGGGTCGGCACGAGAAGCGCTGGGAGGACATTCTGGACATCCTCGACGCTGACGTCGACGTGGTCACCACGCTCAACGTGCAGCATCTGGAGAGCATCGCCGACGCGGTGGAACGAATCATCGACGCACCCATCCGCGAGCGGGTGCCTGACCGGGTCGTTCGCCTCGCCGACCAGATCGAATTGGTCGACTCCTCGCCGGAGCAGCTCCGACGGCGGATGCTCCACGGCAACATCTACCCGCCCGAAAAGGTCCCTCAGGCGCTCAGCCATTACTTCCGCACCGACAACCTGACTGCGCTGAGGGAGCTCGCTCTCCGCTTCCTCGCTGACGAGACCGAGGGGCAGCTGCGTGAGTATCTCCGGGACCGACAAACGGACGCGGTGTGGGAGACACACGAGCGCATCCTTGTCGGGGTCACCATGGCTCCAGGGGCCGATGCAATCCTGCGCCGAGCCTCCCGGATGGCGACCCGGATCAAGGCCGATCTCCAAGTGCTCCATGTCACTACCGCCAGAGAGGCCCGTCGGACCTCCGGCGATCAGTTGAACACCTTGCGCCAGTGGGCCGCAGACGTCGGAGCCGACTGGGAAGAGATCAAAGCAGACGATCCCGCCCATGCCCTCGTCGACCATGCCCGCCGCGACCATGTGACCCAGATCGTGGTCGGCTCGAGCGCCCGGAGCCGGTGGCAGGAGCTGTGGGGTGGAGGATCCACAGTCCGGAAGGTCTCGCGACTCGCTGCCGCGGTATCCATCGATGTCCACATCATCGCCCGGCGGGAATTCGCGTTCGATCTCGGTGAGGACGTTGACCTGACCGATGGTCCGTGAGTCAACAGGTCCCGGTGGCTCCCACCGTCAGCTGGGTCACCTTCCAGGCGCCGCCTGCCTTCTGCAGGTCGGCCTTGGTCGAGCGACGGCCTCCAGGAGGATTCTTTGCCAGCTTGCCTGAGGTCTGGTACTCGACCCAGTGGGTGTCGTCGAAGCAGTCGGTGACCGTCGCACGGGTCGGGTCTTCCGATGGGGTGAAGGACGCAACCTCAGGGTGGATGATCGGCTCACCCCTCGTCACGATGCCGTGCAGCTGGTCCCTGGCGAGACCCTGTACGAAGAGGTTGAGCGCATCGCCAGAGGCATGGTGGGACAGGCGGGCCGATCGGAAGTCGGAGGTCCGGGCTGCGCTGACCAAGTCGGCCCACATCCCCCGGTAGGCATTGAGGACGCTTGTCGTGACATCAGGTGAGGTCGTCGTCGGCGCCGACTGCGACGATCCTCCGCTACATGCGGCCAGGAAAGCAGCGGCGCAGACGATCATCGCCGCCACGATGAGGCGTGCGCCTGCTGGCCGACCGGCCCCCGCCGCCACGGGCTGGGAGGACCGCAAAGCGGGCTCGATCGGTGTTCGCGGTTATCGGCTGTCTGGTCGGCCGGCGAGCCCGCCAGGGCCGTCATCAACGGCCAGGGCGGCGCCGACCTGATCGGCGATGGCCACCGCCACGAGGAGGCGATCAGGGGGGACGGGTTTGCCCGGCGTCGGGGTGAGCAGGAAATGACCGAGCAGCCATCCGCCGCTCCGTACCGGCAGGTCGATGTTCCGGGTCGGCAATCCGAGGTCGCCGGTGGGCCACGTCTCGCTACCGATCCTCACCTCGCCGCCCGGCGTCAGCTGCGCCGTCACGCCGGCCGGGAGATGGGTGCTGAACCGGCACTCGCGCAGGGAGAGGAGATCGCGGAGCTCATCTGCCGCGGTGGCCGCCACCAGCTGGGGATCCTGGCCGGAGGCGGCCAGCTCGGTCACCGAGTGGAGCAGAGCCACCTGGTGGCGACCTTGCCGGGCCTCGGCGCGGTGGTGGCGACCACGGGCGGCCAACTCGCCGACGGCCAGGCCGACGACCAGGAGGAGGATCTCGGTGATCAGGTCCTGGTGACGCGTGATCCGGAAGGAGTAGTAGGGCCGGGTCAGGAAGAAATCGAACGAGAGCGCCGACGCCAGGGCCGCCACGGCCGCCGCCATCCGGCGTCCGGTGCTGGCCACGGCCACGATGACCACGACCAGGATGAGGGCGTTGTCCGCGGTGTCGAGTCTGGCCCGTGCCGGAATCAGCGCAGCCGCGGTTGCGACCGGAGCGATGATGGCCGCGGCCAGGATCCAGGGCTCCGGGCCGGTCGACGGAAGGCCGTCACCTGCCGGTAGGTCGGCGGGCTCGTGTCGGCCCCATTGCTCGGGTCGGGTGACAGATCCCACGCCCCCACTGTCACATGTCCGAAGTCCCTTGGAAAGTGCGCCACACCAAGTTCGAGCCCGCGGAGGGGCCGATTTTGCGGATCTTTTACGGGCTCGGGCGCGGGATGCTACGAAGTCGGCATGAAACGCGCGATCGCGGCCCCGAGGCGGGCATGAGCACCCCGAAGGCTGCGCCCGTCGAAGGCGAGCAGACGATCGCCATGGTGTCGGTCACGAGCGACACCGGCTACCGCGGCGAGGTGCGGGCCGGCCGCCACCGCTTCGTGGCCGACGAGGGCCCCGAAGTGGGCGGCGATGACACGGGACCGAACCCCTACCAGCTCTTGCTGGCCGGATTGGTCCAGTGCACGGCGGCCACGCTGCGGATGTACGCCAACCGGAAGGGCTGGGGATTGGGCGCGGTCGACGTGCGGGCGCGGCTGTTGCGCACCGGCGACGGCGCGGCCAAGGAGGAGCGGATCGAACGCTCGATCCGGGTGCACGGTGAGCTCTCCACCGGGCAGAAACAGCGCCTGGCCGAGATCGCCGACCGGACGCCGGTGACCCGCACGCTTCAGGGCGCGCTGGCCATCACCACCACTATGGCCTGACGACCAGGGCGGGTGCCGCCGCAGGACCGGACCGGAGCCGACCGGCGGCGTCAGCGGAGGTGGAGACCGCCGTCGACCACCACCACCTCGCCCGTCACGTAGGCGGCCCGGGCCAGTCCGACGATGACTTCGGCCACGTCCTCGGGCAAGCCGGAGCGCTGCAGTGGAGCCTGGGCCTCGACGAACTGCCGCACGGCGTCCCAATCGGCCGTCCAGGGAGTGTCGATGAGGCCGGGGGCGACGGCGTTCACCCGAACCGCCGGGGCGAGCGTGTTGGCCAGCAGGCGGGTCATGTGGCTCACCGCTGCCTTCGAGCAGGCGTACGGGATCGAGCTGCCCGTCGGGCGCTCGCCGGCCACCGACGAGACGTTGATGACCTGACCCTGTCCGGAGGTCCGCAAGTGGTCGGCGGCGGCCACGATGACCTGCCAGGTGCCGACGACGTTGACGTCGAAGATACGGCGCCACACCTCCGGCGTTGCCGCGGCCAGGTCGCCGTGGGCGATGACCTGGGTGGTCCCGGCATTGTTGACCAGCACATCCAAGCGGCCATTGCCTTCCACCACCCCCTCGACCAACCGCCGGGCCTGGCCCTCGTCGGCGATGTCGGCCTGGATGTAGCGGCCGCCGGGCAGCTCGGCGGCGAGGGCCCGTCCGGCATCGACCGACGTCGACGAATTGACCACCACGGCGGCCCCGAGGGCGGCGAACCGGCGGGCCGTGGCCGCGCCGATGCCTGACGAGGAACCGGTGATGAGCACGCTCTGTCCGTCGAAGCCCGCGTCGGGCCCGAACGCGGCGTGATCGGGCATGGTGCGAGTGTAGGGCGGGGCCACGGGTAGGTTCTGAGACGTGGGCCCGGTCACCGTTCGAGATGCCGACTGCGTCGCCGACTCCCGGACCGTCCGGTGAGCGCAGCCCACGAGGACGACGGCCTGCTCCGCGTGACGCCGTCCCTGGTCCTCCCGCGCGCCGAGCTCCAGTACCGGTTCAGTCCCAGCGGCGGCCCGGGCGGCCAGCATGCCAACAAGGTGAGCACCCGGGTCGAGCTCCGCTTCGATGTCGCCGGCTCGCCCTCGCTCGGCCCTCGGCAGCGGTCCCGCCTCCTGGCTCGGCTGGGCCCCGAGGTCCGGGTCGTGGCCGATGACGAGCGCTCGCAGTCACGCAACCGGCAGCTGGCTACCGAACGGTTCTGTGCCCGGGTGGCGGCGGCGCTGCACATCGAGAAGCCCCGGCGTCCGACGCGACCCTCGCGGCGAGCGACCGAGCGGCGCCTGGAGGAGAAGCGGCGCCTCTCGGAGCGCAAGCGGTCCCGCCGCCGGGGCCCGGAGGACTGAGCCGCGTTCGGCTCAGCCGGCTTCGAGGTCGGTCCGGGCGGGCGGGAGCCAGATACCGTCGAGGAACTCGGCGATCTGGTCGGTGAGGCGTTCGGGCCGCATCCGGAGCTCGAGTATCGAGTTGGCCTCGACCAGTCGGCCCTGAGGCAGGCGCTTGGACAGTTGCTCGGCATCGTGGAACGGGTGGAGCCGGTCGATCGGGTGGCCGACGACCAGGGCGGGAACGTTCATGGCGGAGCGCTGGTCGACGGTCGGGGCGATGGGGCCGGCGAGGACGCCATGGAGGACGGCGGCGATCTCCACCGGATCGCTCGACAACGTGTTCAAGACGCTGTCGAGGACCCCGAGGCCGGTGCGCGGCAAGTGTCGCAACAGCGCAGCGGCCCGCCGGACCACGGGACGGGCGAAATGGACGGAGAACAGCATGGGGATGAAGGTGATGGCGGCCGCCGGCAACGCCCACTCCAGCACCGGCATCTCGATGACCAGCCCCTGGACCCGCTCGGGGGCGAGGGCCTCCACCAGCAGGCTCACGTTCCCGCCCAGCGAGACCCCGCCGATGACCGCTCGGTCCACGTCGAGGTGGTCGAGCAGGGACACGACATGCTCGGCGTAGATGTCCATGCGATGGAACGAGGCGCGCTTCGGCTTGTCGGAGAGGCCGTGACCGGGGAGATCGAGGAGGATCACCCGGTTGCCCCGAGCCGCCAGGTCGTTGGCCAGCCTCCGGTTCATGTTGGCGTCCATGAGGATGCCGTGCAGGAACACGAGCACGCGAGGCCCGTGTCCGTGGATCTCGTAGTAGAGGCGCACGCCCTGGGACTCGAACATGCCGACTTCGTAGGGCGGCGTGTTCGAGGCGTGCGGTGTCGAGGCCGACCCGCCCGCCCTGCCCGTGTCATTCGGCATTTCCGAGTGCCTTCCTGGCGGCGTCATCGGGCCAACGGTAGGCCGACGGCCGCCGGTTCGCCAACACCGGGAGTTCGGACCTGATCCGTCGTAGCCGGTCGAGGTCGAGGTCGGCGACCACGATGCCGGGGCTGTCCTCCTGGCGTTCGGCCAGGACCGACCCCCAGGGGTCCACGATCATCGAATGACCGTGACAGGGCGGCATGCCCGGTGGCAACGTTCCGACCTGCCCGGCGGCGATGACGTAGATCTCGTTCTCGACGGCGCGGGCCCGCAGGAGCAGCTCCCAGTGGGCCGGACCGGTGGTGGCGGTGAAGGCGGCCGGCACCGTCACCACCGTCGCACCCGAGAGGACCAGGATCCGGTACAGCTCGGGGAACCGCAGGTCGTAGCAGATCGACAGGCCGAGAACCGGCTGCTCCGTCTCCGCCGGCCCGACCGTCCCCTCGATCGTGTGCGTGCTCAGACCGGTGCCGGGCGCGATGGTGGCTGATTCCCGCAGGGCCGTCCCGTCGATGTCAGCGTCGAAGAGGTGGATTTTGCGGTACACCGCCTCGAGCGCGCCGGAGCGGCCGATGAGGCAACTGGTATTGAACAGTCGCCCGCCGGTGTCGGTTCCCGACACCGGCCGCTCGGGAAAGCTCCCGGCCAACACATGGACGCCCAGGCGGCGGGCGAGGTGGCGCGCCCATCCGACGGTGGGTCCGTCCAGGGTCTCCGCCCCGGCCTGCAGGACCGCCGGGCTCCCCGCCACGGAGAAGTACTCGGGAAGTACGACCAGCTCGGCCCCGGCCCCGGCGGCCTGCTCAACGAGCCGGCCGGCTGCCTCCAGGTTGCCTGCCCGGTCGGCACCGGCGGTGGTCTGGATGGCCGACACGCGCGATACTCCAGGGTAGGTCCTGGCCGGACGAGCGACCGGTGCGCCGGACAGAATGGTGCCGTGTCCTTCGAAGACTCCGACATCGTCCGTAGTGCCGTCCGGTTGGAGGGGTTCAGGGACGACGAGTTCAACTACCAACTGATCCGGGCCTTGGGCGTGGCCGACTACGGCGGTTCGACGGTGGGCGAGTGCCTGGCGGTGGTGGCCGAGATAACCGACGGCAGCCCGCGCAGCTGGGCGCAGGCCTTTCAACGTCTGGCCCAGCGGGTCGAGGACCGGGGGAGAGGGTGTCTCGCCGCCGGGCGGCGAACGAGCGGCCGCGACCACCTGCTGCGGGCGTCGACGTACTACCGGACGGCGGAGTACTACACCGAGGGGGACCCGGCCCGATCGATCGAGACCGGTGAACGGAGCCGGGTGTGCTTCCTCGACGCCGCTGCATTGCTCGATCCACCGGTCGAGCGCATCGGGATCCCGTTCGAGGGCGGATCGCTCCCGGGCTATCTGGTGCGCCCCGCGGTGCCGGACTCGCCAGCCGGGCCGACCGGTGCGGCTCCCACGCTGATCGGCATCGGAGGCTTCGACTCGAGTGCCGAGGAGCTCTATTTCCATTTGGGGGCACCCGGCTCCGAACGGGGGTGGAACGTCTTCGTCTTCGACGGTCCCGGCCAGCCCGGGTGCCTGCGAGCCAATCCGGCCATGACCTTCCGCCCCGACTACGAGGTGCCCCTTCGGTCGGTGATCGACGCCTTGGTCGACCGCGACGACGTCGATTCCGACCGGCTGTCATTGGCGGGGCAGAGCTTCGGTTCGTATTTCGCGGCTCGGAGCGCGGCAACCGACGAACGGATTGCCGCCCTGGTGGTCGATCCGCCCGTCGTGGACATGAGCCGTTACATGGAGGCCTGGGTCGGGGCCGACGTGTTCCGGATGGCGCGGGATATCCGCCCCGAGGACGTGATGGGCGTGCCGGAGGACCTCATGCCGCGCCAGATGCAGTGGGGCATCGCCGCCATCTGCCACCGCTTCGGCGTTCCTTCGTTCCATGCCTGGCGCGACGCCATGGCGGAGTACCGGCTCGGCCCGATGACCCAGTCGATCCGTTGCCCGGTGCTCGCCCTGATCGGCGACCGAGAGGGCGACGAGCCCCGGGCCCAGCACCGGGCCTTCGTGGCCGAGGTCGGTGGTCCGGCCACGGCAGTCGAGTTCACCGCGGCCGACGGGGCCTCAACTCACTGCCAGGCCGACAACATCCGCTTGGCGGCCCAGGTCATGTTCGACTGGCTCCAGGACCAACTCGCCTAGCCGGTTCCGGGCCGAGTCGTGGTGTCACTGTCGGGGGCTGACCGACGGGGCGTAGGTGGACAGGGCCGCCTCCGATGCCTCGTGCCCCCGGTCGGACCGGTCCTCACGGACGCCGAGGATCGGTGTCACCGTGGCCCAGCCCTCGGCGAGGAGGGCGGTGTCCGACTCGGGGTCCAGCTCGGCCAGCTCCGCCGCCCGGTCGGCCGGCGATCCCGCCCCCCGCAGCGTGAGGGTGATGGCGCCGGCGGTGGTGTCGAGCGGCGGCCCCGCCACCGGGTTCGGAGTGCTCTCGGGGCGGACCGAGCGGATGAGCCCGGTCGTGCCCAGCCGGCCGGGCCGGAGTCCCCGGAGGACCTCCAGTGGGACGGCCGGCACGTTGAGGTTGAGCACCGTGGCCGGCGGCTGGGCGACCAGGACGGGCACGATACCGGTGGCGAGACGCACGGGTGACTCCCACGGAATGGGATCTTGACCCCAGGCGATGCTGACGGCCAGACCCCGGATACCGAACTGCGCCCCGGTGAGGACGGCGCCGACGGTGCCCGAGTGGAGTGCCGACCGGCCGGCGTTGACACCATGGTTGATCCCCGACACCACCAGGTCGGGCCGGGGGCCGAACCCCTCGATGCAGGCGAGGATCACGGCGAGGGCCGGCGGGCCCTCGATTCCGTAGACGGGCGTGCCGCCCAACCCGGGGATCTCGACGGCTTCGTAGGGGATGGACTCGCGCTCGTAGACCGGGCCGACCGCCGCCCCGGTGCCGCTGTGATCGGTCAGTGGGGCGACGATGACCAGCTCGTGCCGGTCTCCGAAGGCCGAGGCGAGACCCCGGGCCAGCGCCGCGATTCCGGGGGCGAACACGCCGTCGTCGTTGGTGATCAGGATGCGCATTTGAACCGGTTCTATCTGCCTGGATCAGGGGCCCTTCTGCGCCGAGTGCCTGTGGCTCAGGTCCTGCGAACCGCCGGCCGGCCGGGCCGATGCGCCCGTCGCCTACCATACCGGTCGGCCTCGACCGCCCGGCGATCCCGTCCCGGCCGCCCACATCATGACCTCTGCCACCCCGACCGACGACCAGCGACCGGCCGAGACGACCGCCGCCACGGGGGACCAGTGGGTCATCGGCCACGGCCACCAGCGAGCCGTGGTGACCGAGGTCGGAGCCACCCTTCGCTCCTTCACGGTGGGAGACCGCCAGATCGTGTCCGGTTTCGGGCCCGAGCAGTGGAGCACCGGGGGGCGGGGCCAGGTGCTCGCACCCTGGCCCAACCGGCTGGGCGACGGGCGCTACACGTTCGAAGGCGTCGAGGCCCAGGTGCCGCTGGACGAGCCGGCGCGAGGGAACGCCATCCACGGCCTGGTGCGGTGGATGCCGTGGCGAATGGTGGGACGGGCCCAGAACCGGGTCGCCTTGGCCTGCGATCTCCATCCGTCACCGGCCTACCCGTTCGCCCTGCGTCTCACCATCGAGTACCGGCTGGGACGGGGTGGGCTGACGGTGGTGACCGATGCCGACAACATCGGCTCGGCCGACCTCCCGTTCGGGGTCGGTTTCCACCCGTATCTCGGTGTGGGCACGAGCAGTGTCGACCACCTACGCCTGCAGGTCCCCGCCGACCACCGTCTGGTCACGGATGACCGCGGCCTTCCCACCGGGAGAGCGTCGGTGGCGGGAACGGAGTTCGACTTCCGTCAAGGGAGGCTGATCGGTGTCACCAAGCTCGATACCGGATTCACCGGGATCGAGCGGGACTCGGACGGGCATGCCTGCGTCCAACTCGACCATCCGGACGGCGCCGGGGGGATCACGGTGTGGGCAGACGAGCGGTTCGGCTACTTCATGATCTACACCGGTGACACCCTCGACATCGGCGAGCGGCGCACGGCGGTGGCGGTAGAGCCGATGAGCTGTCCTCCGGACGCCTTCCGCTCGGGCATCGAGTTGATCGTGCTCCGGCCCGCCGGGCGTTGGACGGGGGTGTGGGGAATCGCGCCCCGCTAGGAAGCCGATTCCTGTGAGGTCTCGGGCAACCCCGCCACCTCCTGCGCCTGAGCGCAGGTCGCCGATCACCCGTTACAGAGTGACTGATCAGGCGTTACTCGACGGACACCGATCACTCGTGGTCATACACCCTGTTGGGTGCGCCCCCTGGGATTCGAACCCAGAACCTGCGGATTAAGAGTCCGTTGCTCTGCCATTGAGCTAGAGGCGCGTGTTCTTCGACTGACCGATTGGGACATGGCTTCCGGCTTGGTCTGACCGTGCCCGAGGGTGACCGACGGGGCTCGAACCCGCGACCTCCGGGGCCACATCCCGGCGCTCTACCAACTGAGCTACGGCCACCAAGGAGCCTCTAGTGTGGCACAGACCGACGGGAGCCCCGCTGCCAGCGGGCTTCCAGATCTTGCCCCCGTAGCTCAACTGGATAGAGCAGGTGGTTTCTACCCATCAGGTTGCGGGTTCGACTCCTGCCGGGGGCGCGACCGTCCGATCTCGCACTCGTCGGAGGGCGGCAGCTGAGTCGAGGCCTGGCACACTCTGTGCGTGCCCGAAGACTATTTCGACGAGCGGATTGCACGAACCTGCCGAGAGAAATGGCCGGAGATCTTTGAGCCCGCCTTCGTCGATGCGGCCGTGCGTTTCATCGCCGAGCTGGCCGGAACAGGCTCCGTTCTCGAACTCGGGATCGGGACGGGTCGCCTGGCGTTGCCACTCAGCCAACGCGGCATTGGGGTGCATGGGATCGACCTGTCGCCGGCCATGATCTCGGAACTGAGGGCGCAGCCGGGCTCGGACGCCATCGGCGTAACGATCGGGGACATGGCCACGACCCGTGTCGGCGGAACCTTCGCGCTCGTCTATCTCGTACGGAACACGATCATGAACCTGACCACCCAGGAAGAGCAGATTGCTTGTTTCGCAAATGCCGCGGCCCATCTGGATCTCGTGGGTCGATTCGTGATTGAGGTGGTGGTCCCCGACCTACAACGGCTGCCGCCCGGTGAGACCATTCGACCCCTCACCGTCACGCCGACGCATCTGGGCTTCGATGAGTACGAGGTGGCGACGCAGCGATCGATCTCGCACCACTACTGGCTGACCGATGGTCGACTCGAGACCTTTTCGGCGCCATTCCGGTATGTCTGGCCATCCGAGCTGGACCTCATGGCCCAGCTCGCCGGTATGACCTTGCGCGAGCGATGGGGCGACTGGAATCGGGAGCCGTTCACCAATGACAGCCGAAGCCACGTCTCGGTTTGGGAAAGGAACGACGTAGTCACCGACACCGGATGACCAGGAGCGATTGACCGGGAGGTCGGATCCTGGACATCGTCCTCGCCGCCCTACTCGACGCTCTTCTCAGTTTGTTCGACGGCCCTGCAACCGACAAGGGCCCTCAGGCGTGTCTTTGACGCCTATTTCCGCAGTTCGAAGCAGCCATTGGTGGCAATGGCCTACCTGCTCACCGGTGACCGTCAGACGGCACAGGACCTGACCCAGGAGGCCTTCCTCCGCGCCTGGAGCCGATGGGCTCGCATCAGCAAGTACGACGATCCCCGGGCATGGACCCGCCGAGTCCTCTACAACCTGATCATCAGCAAGACCAGAAGCAACAAGGTCAGGCGAAAAGGCGGTTGAGACAGCACTCGTGGCCGCCGCGGTTCTTCTGATCGTTGCGGGAATCTTCTTGTTCAGAAATTCGACTTCTCACCGGTCGGCCGTCCGCCCATCGACAACGACGACAACCTCGCCGACCACGACGACTGCACCGACTCAGGGCTCGGCCATCGTGCCGAACATCGTCGGCTTGAGCCAGGCGGCCGCCACCGCCGCCCTCGCTCAGGCCGGCCTGACCGTAGGTGCGATTTCAGGATCGAGTTCTCAATTGCCCGCCGGGACGGTGATCGCTTCCAACCCGTCGGCCGGAGGATCCGTGGATCGGGGATCCGTCGTGAGCTTGACGGTGTCTTCCGGCCCAGCAACGACGTCAGCGAGTAGGCCACCCAGCTCGTCTCCCGGTGGTCCGTCCGGCTCGTCGGCGGGCGGGGCGGCCAGCCCTTCGACGGCCAGCCCGCCGAGTCCCTCGACTGCTGCGACGACACCATCCGGTCAGTCGAACTGTCCCTCCGGAAATGTTGCCTATACCGAGTCTTCGGAAACGGGCTCTGTCTGCGTCAAGGTGGGCTCCACGCTGACCGTCACCTTCGTCTCGACCGGCGGGCGGAGTGGTTACGGCCAATGGAACAGTTCACCACCCACGATCTCAGACAACTCGGTGCTGCAAGGGGGCCTCTATCGGTCATCGGGCAAGACGGCCACGGCGACGTTCAGCGTGGTCGGAGCCGGTACGGCCACAGTGACGGCCCAGTTCGATGTGACGTGTGCCCCAGCTGACACCACTCCGTGCACCGTCCCTCCCGAAGCACTCCAATTTCTCACGGTCACGGTTGACCCCGCCTGATACGAATGCCGAGCAGACCGAGAGGTACGCCTTGTCGTCGAGCCTGTAGGGACCGGGCCGGCGTGGGTGCCGAAACGAGGGCACCATGGCGGCATGGACGCCGTGCTCTTCGACCTGGACGACACCCTCGTCGTGGAAGAGGCGGCCGCTCGTGCCTCGATGGCCGAGGCGCTCACCGTCGCCGGCGGCCCGGCCTCGGCCGGCGGCCCGGCCAGCGCCGGAACGGCGGTCGACGCCGCTCTGGCCTACGCCCGCCGGCTCTGGCACGAGTCGCCCTTCTCATCCGAGTGCCGTCGGCTGGGCATCGCCTCGTGGGAAGGCCTGTGGGCAACCTTCGTGGGTTGCCACGGTTGCCTCGAGGGGCTGTCCGGCTGGGTGCCGGCCTACCGCCGGGCGGCCTGGGAGGGCATCCTCGACTCCCTGGACACCGATGTCCGGCGGAGCGCTGAGGCGTCCGAGTGCTACATCGAGGCCCAACGATCCGGACACCCACCGATCGGTTCGGCCGTCGATGCGGCCCGAAAGGTCGGAGCCGCCATGCCCACCGGCGTGCTGACCAACGGCCCGCCCGACATCCAACGGCTGAAGCTCTCCCGGACCGGCCTCGCCTTCGCCACCGACGCGGTGGTGATCTCGGCCGAGATCGGATTCGGCAAGCCCGAGCCGGGCGCCTTCGAGGTGGCCCTCGGGCGGTTGGGACGGCCCGCCGACGAAACCGTCATGGTGGGTGACAGCTGGGAGCGGGACATCGTCGGGGCGCTCAATGTCGGCATGCGCGCCGTGTGGGTGAGCAAGGGCCGCCGCCCGCCCGAGGAGGTCGACGGCGTCGTCGTGGTCGACGAGCTTTCCATCGAGGCCTTTGACTCCTTGTGAGCGGGCCGGAATCCCATGTGAGCGGGCCGGAATTCCCGTCCGACCGGGCCCGTACCCTTGTGTGCCAGGGTGCTGCCTACCGCCGAGCCCGAACTTCGGCTCGCCCCTCACCGTTCCAAGTAGCCGTCGACCAGGTGGGTCGGGGCGCAGGCCAGCCAGGCATCGACGACCGCCTCACGCATGCCCCGCTTGCCCACGGTCTCGAGCTGGATGAGCACGGCGGCGAACCCGTCGAAGTGAGGGATGGTGAAGAACCCCTTCGCCGCGGAGGCGAGGACGGCCTCCTTCTCCATCAGGTCCGCCACCCGGACCGCCACGATCACCCCCGCGGGTGGGGATGTCGCGCCGAACCGCTTGACGTCGGCCTTGCTGAACGGCCGCACCCAGGCGAATGCCTTCCCAGCGGCGAACCAGGTCAGATTGCCGTGGCGCTCGCCCTCGGTGACCTCGGGCAGCTCCATGGCCACCCGGCCGACCTCCTCGACGGTGACCACGGCGGGCACCATACCGCCGGCCCGACCGGGCCCTCACTCGGCATCCTCACGCCTTGGGCCGTGGTCGCTGGGGATGGAGCGTCTCGCCGCGGGCGAGCATGGCGACGTACTGCTCGATCCGGCGGGCACGGGTGTCGGCCCGTTTGGCGTTCCCGATCCGATAGAGCACGGCGTAGCGGTTCTGGCTGGTCAGTCGGTCGAACATGGCGCGGGCCCGGGGATTTCGGGCCAGGGCGGCCTGGAGGTCCGGAGGTACGGCCATCGCCGCCTGGCCGGCGTAGGCGGCCTCCCAGCGGCCATCGGCTTTGGCCCGCTCGACCTCGGCCAGGCCCGACGGCCGCATCCGGCCGGCCTCCACCAGCCGTTCGGCGATCCCGACGTTGCGCTTCGACCACGGGCTCCGGGCCCGGCGTGGTGTGAACCGCTGCCGGTAGGTCGCATCGTCCCGCCGTCCGACCTGGCCGTCGATCCAGCCATGGCACAGCGCCTCTTCGAGCGCCTGGTCGTAGTTGAGGCTGGTCGGGCGGGTCGTGCCCTTCTTGGCCAGTACCAACCAGACCCCGGTCGGGTCGTCATGGTGACGACCGAGCCACGCCCGCCAGGCGCGGCGGTCGGTCACGGTGAGCTCGGGAAGCTCCGGTGCCATGACCATGGAGTCTCGCAGCCGGCGACCCTCATGGTGCGATCCAGAGGGGCGTTCGGCGGCGGGGCGGAGCACCGCCTAACCTCGGGCGGATCGTGCGGCGACGATCGACCCTCGTTCGGACCCGGCTGTCGGACAGCCCGCCCGGCATCACGCTCCCCACTGGGCTCCTCAGGCGTATCTCGCCTGTCGTCGTCCTGGTCGTCGTGCTGACCGGCCTGGCCGTCGCCCGCCCACCCACGGCCGGGGCCGCCTCCCTCCAGGCCGGGGTACCGAAGGGTCCCGTACCGAGGACCACCGTTGCGGCCGCCGGCTGGGCCGTGCAAAGCCATATCGGGGTCCCTCCCGGGTGGACCGAAACCTGGTCCACCGGAGCACTGCCCGACGACGGTCAGCCCATCGCGCTCTCGTCTCCGACGGTGGCCAACCTCGACGGCCAATCCTCTGTCGTCGTCGGGGACCGCCGCGGCTTCGTCTACGGCTATCACCTGGGGAGCACCTCACCGTCCGGCACTTCGGTGGCCGGGTGGCCGACGACCAACGAGAGTGGGCCCATCGACTCCCCGGCATCGGTGTCGCCCGTGGGCTTCGGGCTCTCGTCGGTGCTCATCGGATCCGGCAACGACGCCGACCCCACGACCGGCGGTTACCAGGCCTTCGGACCCTCGGGCGGGCAGCTGTGGCACACGGGCGTGGTGAACCCGCCGACCGACACCGCCCCGGCCACCGGGGTCCAGGCTGGGTTGACGGTGGGAACCCTTCAGTTCGGAGGGACCGACACGGTGGCCGGGTCACTCGGCCAGGTGTCCTACGCGCTCAACGCCGGCACCGGTGGCCCGTTGGCCGGGTGGCCGTTCTTCAACTCGGACAGCACCCACTCGACCGCCGCGCTGGCCGACCTCTACGGCACCGGCCAGAACCAGATCATCGTCGGCGGGGACCAGAGCGCGGGCGAGGGCCAGGGCCAGACGTACTCCAACGGGGGCCATCTGCGCATCCTGACCAGCAGCGGGAACCAACTCTGCCGGGCCGACACCAATCAGGTGGTCGACTCGTCGCCGGCCGTCGGTGGGTTCCTGTCCGGGGGGGCCACCGGCATCGTGGTCGGAACCGGTTCCTTCTTCCCCGGTGCCTCCGACTCGGACACCGTCCGCGCCTACAACACCCTCTGTCAGCTGGTCTGGTCGACGTCGGTGGACGGCAGCACCTTCTCGTCCCCTGCCCTCTCGGACGTGCTGGGGAACGGGTCACTCCAAGTCGTCGAAGGGACCGACCAGGGTACGGGTGGCTCGGGCTCGGTGTGGGTGCTGAATGCGGCGACCGGCCAGACGATGTGGAGGGCGGCCAACATCGGGCGGATCATCGGATCGGTGGTCACCGCCGACCTGTCGGGCAACGGGTACGACGACGTCATCGCCCCCACCATCGCCGGCACCCGGATCTTCGACGGGCGTTCCGGGACCGAGATCGCCGACCTCAGCCCCGCACTCGGGCTGCAGAACGCGCCGCTGGTCACTGACGACCCTAATGGCAGCATCGGGATCACGCTGGCCGGGTACACCGCGTCGGCGTCCTCGCCGAACGGGGTGGGTGAGATCGACCACTACGAGATCGGGGGCTCGAACGGAGCCGAGGCGATCTCCGGGGCGGCCTGGCCCATGTTCCACCACGATCCCCGGCTCACGGGCAACGCCGGGGGGACCACTCCCATCGGCTCCATTCCCCGGTGTGACGTCCCATCGAGCGTGTACAGCGGGTACGACCTGGTCGCCGCGGACGGGGGCATCTTCACCTACGGCCAGATGCCGTTCTGTGGCTCCACCGGCGGCATGCGATTGAACGCGCCCGTCGTGGCCATGGCCATGGCGCCGGCCGTGGGGGGCTACTGGGAGGTGGCCGCCGACGGTGGGATCTTCACGTTCGGTGGTGCGCACTTCTACGGGTCCATGGGCGGGCGGCCGCTCAACCAGCCGATCGTGGGCATGGCCGCCACCCCCGACGGTCGCGGCTACTGGGAGGTGGCCGCCGATGGCGGGATCTTCGCCTTCGGTGACGCGGCCTTCTTCGGCTCGATGGGGGGCACCCGTCTGAACCAACCGGTGGTGGGCATGTCCTCCTCCACCGACGGCCACGGCTACCGGCTGGTCGCCTCCGACGGTGGCATCTTCGCGTTCGGCGATGCCCCGTTCGAGGGCTCGATGGGGGGCATCCGGCTCAACCGCCCGGTGGTGGGCACAGCCAACGACACCAACTCGGGCGGCTATTGGGAAGTGGCCTCCGACGGCGGTGTCTTCTCCTTCGGGGGAGCTCCCTTCTACGGCTCGACCGGGGCGATCACGCTCAATGCCCCGGTCACGGGCATGGCGGTGTCCGATAACGGGAGCGGGTACCGCTTCGTCGCCTCCGACGGCGGCGTCTTCTCCTACAACGTCCCTTTCTACGGCTCGATGGGTGGCCTGCCACTCAACCAACCCATGGTCGGGATGGCCGGCCCGTGAGCCCCCTGGTGTCACCGGTGCAGCGGCGTAGACTCCCCGGGTGACCGACGTGCTGGCCGTGGCCAACCAGAAGGGCGGCGTGGCCAAGACCACCACGGTCCAGTCCCTGGGCGTGGCCTCGGCCGAGATGGGCCGGCGGACGCTGGTCGTGGACCTCGATCCGCAGGCCTGCCTCACCTACTCGATGGGGTTCGACCCCGACGCCCTCAACCGCTCCCTGCACGACGTGTTCGTCCGCCGGGCCGAGCTGGCCGAAGTCATCCTGCCGGTGCCCGGGGTGGCCGCCCTCGACCTCGTGCCGGCCACCATCGACCTGGCCGGTTCGGAGGTCCACCTGCTCACTCGGACCGGTCGCGAGCATGTGCTGGAGCGCGCCCTCGAACCGGTTCTCGACCGTTACGACCTGGTCCTGATCGACTGCCCGCCCTCGCTCGGGGTCCTCACCATCAACGGCCTGACCGCCGCCAACGCCGTCCTGATCCCGTTGCAGTGCGAGGCGCTCTCCCACCGCGGCGTGGGCCAGCTACTCGAGACCATCGAAGACGTGCGGACCTTTGCCAACAGCAGCCTGAGCGTGCGGGGAATCGTCGCCACCATGTACGACGACCGGACCAGGCACGCCCGTCACATCCTCGAGGAGGTCCAGGCGCGCTACGGCATCCCCGTCCTCCAGCCGCCGGTGCGCAAGTCGATCCGATTCGCCGAGGCGCCGGCGCGGGGGAAGTCGATCCTCCAACATGCGCCGAGCTCTCCGGGGGCCGTCGCCTACCGCCAGCTGGCCCGCACCATCGTCGAGACGAGCGCGGTCGCCGGTCCGGTCGGATAGTGGCACCGGGGCTCGACCCGCTGGGCAAGCGGGCACTCTTCTGGATGCCCGTCGGCCCCGATGCCGAGGTCGGCGACGGGCCGCCTCGGATGGCCGGCGAGAACGCCGTGCCTTCTGGCCCCGTCCCGCGGCGGGCACGTCCGGCCGGCAAGCATGCGCTCTATTCGGAGGCCACACCGGCCAGCGAGCGGGAGACGGCCAACTGGGCGGAGCAGGCCACGGACCCGCTGCCTCCCCACGGGCTGTTCGTCGTCGCTTGCTCGACCTGCGGCTCGGTCAGCCGGGTCGGGCTCATCGAGTTCCTCTGGTGCCAGTTTCCAATTCCGGCCTGGCTGCCCCGACGAGCCTTCGACCGGTGGATGACCTGCCCGGCGTGTCGCCGGCGGACCTGGACCAGTGTGACCCTGATCCGGTGAAGCCCGTGCCGGTGACACCCGCCCATCGGTGACGGGTGATCGATGACGGCGGCCAGCGTCGTCGGCGTCCTGAACTCGGCCCTGGTGGCCGCCATCGGGAACGCCTCTCAGCCGGGAGGGTTGGAGGGCTGGTTGCTCCACTTCCACGGCCCGACCGCCTACGTGCTGGTCGGCTTCCTGGCGTTCGCCGAGGCCGCCCTCATGGTCGGGTTCTTCATCCCTGGCGAGACGGCCGTGGTCATCGGCGGAGTCCTGGCCGGACTGCACGCGGTCAACCTGGAGGTGATGATGGCGGTGGTGGTGGTGTGCGCCATCACCGGGGACTCGGTCGGCTTCGAGGTGGGGAAGCGGTCCGGGCCCTGGTTGCTCGAGCGCCGTCCCCTCAAGGGGAACGCCGCCGTCCGCCGCACGATGGGCATGCTCGAGCACTACGGAGGTCCGGCGGTGTTCATCGGCCGGTTCGTGGCCTTCGCCCGCGCCATCATCCCCGGTCTGGCCGGCATGAGCGGTGTCCGCTACCCCGTCTTCCTCTTCTTCAACGCCCTGGGCGGCCTGGTGTGGGGCATCGGCTACACCCTCCTCGGCTACATCGTCGGGCTCTCCTTTCAACGGATCCTGGCCCAGGTGGGAATGTGGTCGCTCGTCGTGGTAGGGGGGCTGGTGGTCGTCGCCATCGGCGTGCGCTGGTTGTTGAAGCGGCGTGAACGCCGGCGGCTGGCCGCCGAGCTGGGTGGCGACGATCGGCCGGCACCGGGTGAGCCCTCCTCCCGGGGTCAGGACCCGACCGGGTAGAACCGGGCCGGCAAGGAGCCTGTCCGACGGATGCGGCCCTCCAGCTCGAGGACGACGCAGTGGGCCAGGGTCTCCCCGTTCGCCTGCCGTTGCATGAACGATTCGATCTCGTTCCAGGGACGCGACCAGTGCAGCCGGAGCGTGATGTCCCACGCCGTCGATCCGGGCTGGTCCCGGATCACCTGTTCGATCTCGGCGAGCCGCGCCGCGTGATGGGCGGTGATCTCATCCAAGCGGTTCACCAGGTCGGAGAACCGGTACTCGTGGGCGGGGAGGACCTCCTCGGTCTCGAGGCTGCGCAGCTTGGCCAAGGAGTCGAGGTAGTCGCCGAGCGGGTTCGGCACCTGCTGTGAGTGCACGGAGATGTTGGGCGTGATCCGCGGCAGGACGTGGTCACCCGAGATGAGCAGTTTGCGGTCGTCACTGAAGAAACAGACGTGACCGGGGGAGTGCCCGGGCGTCCAGATCGTCCGCAGTGACCAGCCCGGCAGTTCGATGTCCTCCCCGTCTTCGAAGAGGACGTCGGGTGCAGCCATGGTCACCATCGACTTGACCGCCATCGACGCCATGGCCAGGTCGGGCAGCTTGTCCTCGGGCACGCCGGAGTCGCGCAACAACCTAAGCATGCCGGCCAGCAGCTCGTCGGTGTCGCCATAGCGCGACTCGAGCATCACCGCGTCGGCGGGATGCAGCCCGATCCAGGCGCCGGAGGCCTCCCGCACCCTGCCGGCCAACCCGTAGTGGTCGGGATGGATGTGGGTCACCATCACGGCTCGGACATCGGCGATGCTGCCGCCGGCCGCGGCCAAGCCGTCGTTGAGGCTTTTCCACGCCTCGTCCGTGTTCCACCCGGCATCGACCAGGGCCACACCGCCGCCCCGCAGCTCGAGGCCGTAGACCAGGACGTAGCGGAGGGGATTGTTCGGGATGGGGACGGGGATCGACCACAGCCCGGGGCGGACCTCCTCGACGGGGGGCAGGACGTCGAGGTCCCAACAGTCCTTCTGGCGCGTGCCGGTGACGACGACCACGTCTGGCACGGTACACGGGGCGGCCCCAGTCGCAGGTCCGATGGGTGGAAGGGCGGCGGGTCGGGAGCTCACCGGCCCGGCACGGTTCACCCTCCGTCGTGACGTCGGGAAATGCTTGAAGGAGGCCAGGGGAGTGCCTACCATGCTCCGGAGTGGCTGGCTCCCAGTGTCGGCTGTGTGCCACAAGAATCGTGCCGGGCGGGACGGGGAGAGTGATGGTCGATCAGCCGGGGTTGCTCCGTGGTCGCACGCGGCGAGCGCGGCATGGTGACTGAGGGAATCCGGCGGCCTCCGGTGGACGAGCTCACCCGGTGGCGTGATCGCTGCAACCGGTTGATCTCGACGTGCCCGGACGCCTTCCTCGAGGTCGACGCGGCCGGGCTGGTCATCGAGTGGAACCCGCGGGCTGAGGAGCTCTTCGGTTGGAGCCGGGGTGAGGTGATCGGGCGGCCGGCTGAGGAGACGGTCCTCCCCGTCGGGCTCGGCTCGTCACCGTTCCGTCACGATGGTGGCTCCGACGGCCCGCTCAACGATGACGTCCACCGCTTCCAGTTGGCGCACCGGGCTGGCCGCCGCGTCGACGCAGAGGCCATGACGTTCACCACCGGGTATGGCGCCACCCGTTGCGTGAGCGGCTTCATCCAGGCGCGGGAGGAGCTCGAGGACGTTCCGGCCAAGGCCGCCAAGGCCACCGACGCCGGCGGCGGCGACTCCCTCACCGGACTCCCCGACCGGGTCCAGTTCACCGAGGCGCTGGCCCGGGCGCTGGCCGATTCTGGCGGGGTGGCCGGCTCTGTCGCCGTGGCCCTCCTCGACCTCGACCGGTTCAAGGGGGTCAACAGCTCGATGGGCCACGACATCGGTGATCGCGTGCTGGTGGCGGTGGCCGAGCGGCTCTCCACCATGGCCGGTCACGCCGATCTCATGGCGCGGCTCGGTGGGGACGAGTTCCTGGCCCTCTTCGTCGATCGCACCGGCCACGCCCATCGCCGGGCCCAAGCGTTCGCCGACCACGCCCGCTCCCTCCTCTACGAACCGTTCGACGTTGCCGGCGCCAAGGTGTTCATCAATGCCTCGGCCGGGATCGCCCTCAACGTGTTCGGGGTCGGCGAGGCATCGAAACTGCTGGCCAATGCCGAAGAGGCCATGTACCGGGCCAAGCGCCGGGGTGGGTCGGCGGCACAGACATTCGAGGAGCGCATGCGCATCGAGACTCTCGACCGCATGGCCACCGAGCACTCGTTGCATCGGGCCCTCGACGAGCATGAGCTCACGCTGTTCTACCAGCCCGTCGTCGAGCTGGACGGTTCGGGCGCGGTCGGTGTCGAGGCGCTCGTCCGGTGGCGCCACCCCCAACAGGGGTTGGTCACGGCCGACCGGTTCATCCCGGTGGCCGAGGAAAGCGGCTTGATCATGCCGATCGGCGCTTGGGTGCTCGAGCAAGCATGTGAGCAACTGAGGCGCTGGACCGGACGCAGGCAGCAGCGTCGCCGGGGCGGATCGATGGAAGTGAACCTGTCCGCTCGCCAGATCACGGACGCCCGGATCGTCAAAACGGTGGAGGACGTGTTGTCCCGTACCGGGCTTCCCGCCGAGCGCCTCACCCTCGAGATCACCGAGAGTGCCCTGATGCACGACGCCAACTCCGCGCTCGAGGTGCTCCGGGCCCTCAAGCAAATCGGCGTCCAGTTGGCCATCGATGATTTCGGAACCGGGTACTCGTCCCTCAGCTACCTCCAGCAGTTCCCGGTGGACATCTTGAAGGTCGACCGCTTCTTCATCGAGCAGCTGGGCATCGGGCCCGACAGCGAACAGATCGTCTCGTCCGTGATCGACCTGGCGCACGCCCTCGGGCTCAAGGTGGTGGCCGAGGGGGTCGAGACGGTGAACCAACTCGAGATCCTCCGCTCGCTCGGGTGCGATCTGGCCCAGGGATTCCTGTTCTCGGTTCCGAAGCCGGCGGACGAGATCGCCGCCTCGTTCCCGCTCGCGATGAGCGCCTGAGCCCGAGCGGCAGGGACCTGCCCGGGCCTTGGTCTTGCTGGGTCCGGTCCACCCAATGGGGTCAACCGCATGTGGTCGGGAAGGCGGTATCCGATTTCAGGACATCGGGAGACAGTTTGGTGGAGGGATGTGTCAAGACATAGGAGACACCGAGGTTGGGAGGTTCTCCTGTGGACAAGGGGCGGTTCCTGATCGAGACGCACTTGGGGACAGGCAAGCCCATCGCCGAGCTGGCCCGGGCGCATGGAGTGAACCGGGGCGGGCTCTATGAGTTGCTCGCCCGCTACCGACGGGGAGAGTCGGCCGGGCTCGAGCCTCGCTCCAGGCGACCCCATCGATCGTCCAGCCGGATCGCTCACCGCTGGGAGGACGAGATCGTGGCCCTCGGTAGTGAGCTGGTGGACTTCGGCGCCGACCCTGGTGCCGAGAAC
This sequence comes from uncultured Acidimicrobiales bacterium, assembly GCA_963710495.1. Lineage (GTDB taxonomy): Bacteria > Actinomycetota > Acidimicrobiia > Acidimicrobiales > RAAP-2 > Bog-756. Next base: position 93,045 of record CAVQAI010000007.1, on the reverse strand, counting down.
ATCGCCGTCAGCCGTAAGACCGTTCATCGGCATCTGACCGCCGTTAGTAGGTCTCGACGTTCGATCTGCGGGTGACTGCGAAAGCGGGAATCTGCTCGACGCGTTTGCGGTCCAGGGCCACTTGCAAAATTCTGACTGAACCCGCTCTTCAAGTCTTCGCGGGTGCGCCGCTCGCGAGAGCAAGCGCTCGATCGCTGCGAGGTCCAGAAATCTCTCACCGATCCGGCGACAGGGCACCCTTGGTCATCATCCGTGGTGAACCGGACCCGCCACGCACCGTCACCCTGAGTGACCGACCGAATCTTCAGCGCTGTATTGCTGAAAATAGTGGTGCTCACCGAACCTGCAACGATTCCGTCGCCAGATCCCGTACCTCGCGGTCGATACCTGCGGAGCAAAGTCACGATGATGCGAGAAACGCAGTCCAGATCAGGCACCCAAGGAACCGTCTCGGCGATCCCATTCCCCAGTTCTTGTGGCGCAGAATGCCGTCGTTGTGCTATCCAGAACGAGGACGGCGGCGGGTTTATGGGGTACCGGGCGCTGGAATCCATCCATCCCCACTAGGCGGAGGTACTTCAGATGATTGGAAGAACGAGGAAGATCAGGGGGGCTCGCGCGCTCATCGGCGTACTGGCTCTGACCGGCTGCGTCGGGCTGGCGGTGATGTCCGCTTCGGCGAGCGGTGCCACCACCGCTCTTCGCAAGCAGGCTGGTGTGGCGAAGAACTGGCATAACAAGCTGGGTAGCAACACCAGTGGTTGGTGCAACAACCCGGTCAACTCTCCCTGTGACGGGTCTGCAACCGGGTATGGCACGATCGGTATCGTCAAGCACACCTTCACCAACTTTAATTCCTACGCTCCGGCGGTCCCGGGACCGGGGGGCCAGTCGAAGTACGCTCGTGTATCGGGCGCGGAAAGCCCTCCGGCAGCCGTCGAGACCCTTCACGGCTGCACGGTCCCGGGCGGTGAGAACTGCACCGGTCCCTACACGAAGTTCCAGAACCCATGGGTAATGAACCACACGGTGTTTCCGACGGGCGGATACACCACCTCGATCAAGATCTACCTCGACGCCAGCTGGGCGGCTGCCAACCCGGGACAGGTCGTGAACTGGGACGTCGGGCTGACCGGCATCACGGGCAACTACTTGTCGGACAACTCGTTCGCCCTCACTTCGAGCGGTGGTGGCTGGCTTCTCGGTTTGGGCACGGATGCAACCGCAGGGCCGACGCTGTTGAGCACCAGTGGGTGGTACACATTCAACCTGATGTTCACGGCAGTGGGCGGTGAGGTTTTCGCTGCGTACAGCGTGCTGAACTCCGCGTCGACATCGGTCTTCGCTAGCACCCGGGACACAGGAAGTACCCAAGCCGCCACTGGCGGGGTCCGGTACGGTTGGTTCGACAACGAGGACGTCCTCGGACTCCCGGTTGCCCAGGTTTCCTACTCGAACCTGTAGTAATTCTGAGTAATTGGAGACTGAGCCTGAGGTTCCCACCCGGACGGATATTCCCCGTCCGGGTGGGAACACGGGAGCGACGGTCAGCTGGCGACCTTCGTCGCCAACCTTGCCGGAATGGTGGTACGGCGTCGCCTGGCTGGTGCAGCTCACCGTGGGCCTCCGTCCCGGCGAGGTCCTGGGGCTGACGTGGGACTGCGTGGACCTGGACGCCGACCAACCGGTGCTGCATGTCCGGCAGGCTTCAATCGAGGAGCCATCAAGTGGCTACCGGGTCGGCCCCCCAAAGCTGAAGAAGAGCATCCGATCCTTGGAGCTCCCTTCGGTCACCGTGGATGCCCTACGGCGCACCGAACGTGGCAGGTAGCCGAGAGTGTAGAGGCCGCTGAGATGTGGACCGAGCTGAACCTCGTATTCCCGACCCGTTCGGCCTTTCAGTAGACCGGAACAATTACCGGTACCGGCGGAGCGCGCCACCGAGGCCAATGAGTATCGACGGCACGTGGACGCCCTACGAGCTGCGGCATACGTGGGCGTCGATAGGTCGGCGCCCACGGGATGACCAACGAGGCCATCGCCGACGCCGCGGGGAACAGCGCCCGGATGATCGAGGACCATTACCGGCACCTCACTTCGCCAGTTGTCGCTTCGCACGTGCCGACGCAACGAAAACGCTGTTCGGTGACCGCACGGCCCGGACGAGCGAATTGCACACCTATTGCACCCCTGGACGAAGCCGCCGCAGCGGACGATCTGCCCGAGGCCGTCTGACCTGGGTCTACTGGTCGGGAAGGCGGGATTTGAACCCGCGACCTCCTGCTCCCAAAGCAGGCGCGCTGCCAAGCTGCGCCACTTCCCGTAACGGTGCCATCTGGATCCTATGTGGTCGATACTGACCTCGATAGGCCAACGGTGCAACGCTACCTCAGCGGATAAGCCTCACCATTCGGCTACCGAACACTTGTTGTACGGCAGCAACGCATCGCCCATGTTCCAGTAGCCGTCCTCCGCGCTGGGGCGCTGACCTCGTCGAGAAGCTCCGAACCCTTCTGGCTCATTCACGATTCCCCGAAAGCTCGGTGGCGCAGTTGAACGTGGGAACTCCCGCATCAGTGCGTCGGCTCAGGCCTTCGAGGTGTAGCGGCCACCAGTCGTCTCCGACACGCCGTGATCATTTGGACCCAGACTCCCGACGGACTTACCCACCGGTTGCCCGGATTCCCCTCTGAACGCGTCCCTCAGTTCGGCCAGGGAGTCGTGCAGGGCGTCGATGATCAGCCAGGGGTCGGCGACGCTCACTGGGCAACCGAGCACGGAGACACCCAGCGCATCCTCGTAGCTCCACGCCGTAATGTTTAGGCCTATTCCTTCGAGAATTGGCCCCACCGAATAGAGGTACTCGAGCTTGATCGGTCCGAGGAGGATCCGTTCGCTTGGTCCGGCCACGTTCGAAAGCACCACATTGAGGGGTGGTTCCACCCGGTCGGCGAGGTGCGACCGGCTCCACATCCGCACTGTGGCGCGAACGATCTGGGGCGGGACGACATCGGCCCGCTGCTCGAGGAGATGGTGGCCGAGCACGGCCCTGACCTCCTTGGCCGCCACCGCCCCCTCGTGGATATGCCGGAGTCGCCGACGCGGGTCGGCAAGGTCGGTGCCGATACCGACGTAGAGATTGTCGACGCGATTGCCAAACATGCGAGCGGCATTGGGGTCGGTCGAGACCGGGACGCTGGCCACGAGCTGACGTCGGATCACCTCGCCCCGGTCCGACAGGTACCGCCGCAGGGCACCGGCACAGACGCACAGGTACACATCGTTGAAGGTGACGTTCGCCGAACGCCGGATCGCCTTCATTTCCTCCATCGAGAGGTTCGTCATGGCAAAGGTCCGCTCGTGGACGAGCGAGACGTTGAAGGACGTCCTGGGAATGTGATGAAGGGGGAGGGGCGGCCTTACCGAGAAGCGCCGCCGGCGCCTCTCGGATGCAGTGGCACGCGTGACCGACTCTTGGAGTAAGTGGGGGAGGCCCTTCATCCGCTTCAGGTGGTCGTGTGCGGCGATCATGAGCAGTTGGTGTGTGGACGGGACGGGCTCGGAGCTCCAGTCGTCTTCGATCGGCTCCGCTGGCGGTCTGATGGTGGCTCCCTCCACCACGTTCCGCAGCAGGGCCACCGCCGCGGACCCATCGGCCACGGAGTGATGGATCTTGGCGACTACCGCTATCCTCCCGCCGTCGAGGCCTTCGACCACCACCAGCTCCCACAGTGGCCGATCGCGCGCCAGGGCCGTGCCAGCGAACTCGGCGATCGTGGCGGCGAGTTGGTGGTCACCGCCTTCGCCGTCGAGCACGCGCCGGCTCACGTGGCGGGTGAGGTCGAATTCGGGATCTTCAATCCACACCGGATGCCCGAGCCCCCAGGGGACGGGCACGGCTCGGCGGCGGAACGGCGGAAGCCGTACCAGCAGCTGGCCGAGGACTTCAACAAACGTGTCGTAGGAGAAACCGTCCTCCATTTCGGACACGTTGGAGACCGCCACCTTGATCGTGTGCATGTGAGCGGTGGGCGTCTCGGAGTAGAGGAACCTGGCGTCGAGTCCGCTCATCACCTCCATCGGGTCAACTCGCGATGGCTTCGGTCACGGGTGCCGAGGAGTCGGCGAGCGCGGCGACGAGGAAGTCGGACACCTGCTTGGACCACAGGTAGCCGACGTGGTTGCCTGCGTACCACGAGACGCGCGGCCTGCCCCAGTGCTCCCAGAGGCGCTGCGCCTGGTCTGGCGGGACCAAGCGGTCGCCGTACCCGGCGAAGATGAAGCGCCGGGCTCGAGGCACCTTCGCCTCGAAGCTCATAGGGGACACCACACGGAAGACGCGCTCGGCGGGTCCTCCCATGATCTTGTGCTCAATGGCCCGGGCGCGGATGTCGTGAGGGCTGTGCTCGTGAAACAAGTTTGGGAAGTCCGACACCGGGATTCCCGCCACAACGGTGTCGATGTCCTCTTCGATGCCCGCAAGCAGCGATACGGTGTAGGCACCGAGTGAGACGCCGTACAGGCTGATCGAAGTCGCATCCTGTTCGCGCGCCCATTGGATCAGGCGCCGAATATCCCACACGGCCTGGCTCAGTCCATGCACCGCGTTCATCAACTCGAATGAGAGGAAGGGTTCGCCGCTCACCAGGGTGACCCGGCGTGGTCCGTGAAGTGGCAACGCCGGGAAGGCCACGTTCATGCCGAGCTCGTGGTGGAGCCGGCTGGCATGAAGTCCCTGAAAGTCCATGAACGGAAACCCCATGCAGAACCCGTGCACGGCGATCACCCAGGGACGCGGGCCATCGGGGTGGCGGAGCACGCTTGCCGTGGCTGTCCGGTTCGGCCGGAAGGCCATCCAGCGTTCGCCGCCAGGCTCATCGTGATCGAGGCTGAACCCGCTTTCCCAATTCAGACGATCGTAGTTGAGGCCGAGGGCCCAGCCCCGGTGTGTTTCGAAGTCGGTGCCGGAGAGCGGCGGTGGGTTCTGGTAGTAGGTGGTGGGGTCGTCGATCCAGCCAAGCCGGGTGTACTTGGCGTCAGCCTCAGCGAGTTCTTCCGCCACCCTCGAGTAGTCGCCGGGGAGCGGAAACCGCCGGGGTGTCATCGCCATGGCCAGAAGGGCCTCGTCCATCGCGACCTGGGCGGCCAGACCGACCGAGAGGTGTGGGGCCGGGAGCGCGGGGACGACCTCTCCACGCAGCAATGCGGATCCTATGAACATAAGGGTCCGGGGCACGGCGCGTGTGGCGCGGATGACGGCGCGCCGATGCAGGAACCGTGCTGCAGCCTGGTACGACCCGCATACTCGTTCAGCAACCGAAGGTGACGGGCCCGGCGTGGGCTGGAACCCCGCGAGGCTGCCGACCACCGGATCGTCCGCCCCGGCGTCCACCATTTTGTCCCCTTCCCTGCATCGCGCAGAATCCAAGGGACAGCATGGCTGCCACCTGGAATACTGCGTCCAACACTGAATCTACAGCAGGGCCGAACGACGCATCACCGGTCGCCGGAAGGCCCAACACCGGGGAGCACCGTGGAGTTCAATCTGGCCGACCTCTTCGAGAGCGTTGTCGACGCGGTGGGGTCGCGTGAAGCGCTGGTATCGGGAGCCCGCCGGTTGACCTTTTCCGATCTGGACCGCCGTGCCAACCAACTGGCCCACCACCTCGAGGCGGTCGGAGTGCATCCGGGTGATCCGATCGGCCTTCAGCTGTCCAACGGCACCGAGTACATCGAAGCGATGCTCGCTTGCTTCAAGATCCGGGCAGTACCGGTCAACGTGAACTATCGCTACACCTCGAGGGAGCTGGGGTACCTTTACGCAGATGCCGGTATCGTCGGCCTCGCCTTCCACAGCCGCTTCCAGCAGTCGACCCATGCCGCGCTGGGTGCCATGGTCGAGTCACGAGCTGTCCTCGAAGTGTCCGATGGCACAGACCGGTCCGGTTGGGCCGAGGACTACGAAGAGGTGCTCGCAGCGCGATCTCCCGGGCGAGGCTTCCCTGTTCGGCACGCGGACGATCTCTACTGCGTCTACACCGGAGGATCGACCGGCATGCCCAAGGGTGTCCTGTGGCGCCACGACGACGTCTTCTTCGCTGCCATGGGCGGCGGAGATCCGCTTTCGCTCGGGAACTACATCGCCACCCCCGAAGAGCTGACCGGCCGGATCCTGAACCCGGGCATGAACGCGCTTGCCATCCCGCCATTCATTCACGCCGCCGGACATTGGTTGGCCTTCTCCACTCTCTTCGGTGGGGGAAAGGTGGTTACCCTCGCAGGGGGATCCCTCGACCCCGGCGAGGTCTGGCGTCTGGTCGAAGCCGAACGGATCAATACAATCGTGGTAGTCGGTGACGCGGTTGCCCGACCGCTCCTCGACGTGCTGGTAGAGCAACCTGACTGCTACGACCTCTCGTCCCTGCTGGCAGTGGGCTCCGGAGGTGCTGTGCTCTCTCCGTCCACCAAAGCGCAACTCGAGGCGTTGCTACCGGGACGTATCGTCGCTGATCGGTTCGGATCCTCGGAGACCGGTCAGTTGGGCGGGGAGGCAGCACCCGACGACCCCTATGGGGCTCCCCATCTGCGGGTGGACGATCGCACCAACGTGCTCGACTCCGATCTCGAGCCGGTGCGACCGGGCTCGGGTGTCATCGGCCATCTGGCCCGGGGAGGCCATATCCCGATCGGCTACCTGGGTGATGCGGCCAAGTCGGCAGCGACGTTCGTCGAACGAGGGGATCGGCGATGGTCACTTCCCGGTGACATGGCGACCGTGGAGGCGAATGGGACCATCACAGTGCTGGGTCGGGGTTCGCTCTGCATCAATACGGGCGGCGAGAAGGTCTTTCCTGACGAGGTGGAGGCGACGTTGAAGGACCACCCAGATGTGAGCGATGCCGTCGTGATCGGCCTGCCCGACGCCCGGTTCGGCGAGCGAGTGGTCGCCCTCGTGCAACTCAGGGCGCAATGCGAACTCGATCTTGGGGATCTCCGGGCCCACTGTCGCGACCGGCTGAGTGGATACAAGGTTCCACAGGAGATCTTTCTTCTGCCGGAGATCGTCCGTTTGCCAAGCGGCAAACCCGATTATCCGTGGGCTCGATCGATCGCCGAGTCGTTCGGCGGCAACAGTGGTTCAAGCGCGAGCGGATGAAAAGAATGACGTAGACCCGTCGAACAGGGCCGCAGGGCATGGTTTTGGCTCCTTCAGGACCGGGACAGTCGACGGACACCACTCAAGAGACGAGTTCAGAGATTCGCTATCCGATGACCGGAAACCGCCGCTCGGCAGCGAGTCGGTCAAGCGTTGCCTGCATTGTCTGGGTTATCTCTTGGTAGCACCTGTGGACGATGGCTTCGTCCTCGGCGGCATCAGGACCGTACGTCGACGACCAGTCGATCGGCTTGCACAGCTCGACAGTGATCTTCGCGGGAAGGGGCCATGTCGGTATTCCCCCTGGAACGAGACCGAAGGGAGGCCCGAAGACCAGCGGCATGACCTTGATGCGGAAGAACCGGTCGAGCCCCAGAAGCTTGGCGACGCGTTGTCCTCGAGCCAGAACGATCAAGGTCTCGTGGGTGCCCACAGAAACCGCGGGAATGATCGGGACCTGTGCGCGTAGGGCGAGTCGGATGAATCCGCGCCGATTTCCGAACTCGATCCGGTTTCGCTCCCACCAAGGACGGAAGACCTCATAGTCTCCACCGGGATAGTCGAAAAGTATCCCTCCATCGCGAAGGATTGCCTCCGCGTCAGTCGGACCGGCTTCGACAGCGCCGCCGAGCTTCAACAAGGGACCGACGACTGGGATCCCAAGCAAGAGGTGGTGGAAGAGCGCATAGATCGGCTCATCTTCTCCTCTCTGGCGCCACCATTCGGTCAGGAGGACGGGGATGTCCGGCGGCATCTGACCGCCCGAATGATTGCCGATCACGAGGAAAGGTCCGCGCTCCGGCAGTTGCTCGAAGCCTCGCACCTCTGACCTGAAGTACGACGCATACAGAGCGAAGATCGGTCGTATGGCACGAAGGAAGGCGGGGTTTCGGGCGGAGCCCACTCCGGGAGTTGCCCTTTCGTCACTTTCCGACATTCCTGCACTATGCACCACCTCGAGCCTGTCCGGCTCGGTATCAAGGGGTGCAACCTGTTCTCAGGGTGGACGCCTTGGGCGGAGTCGCAGCCCCGGTCGTGACGCAATACATGACACCTGGCTGAACGTTATCGCCCGACCCAACAAATGCCGGCCAGCAGCGCTCAGATCCGGCTAGCCCACAAAGGGCGCGTTGCCAAGCTGCGCTGCCTTTCGGAAGAATGGCAATCTAGGTTGGCTTGTCCGCTGATCCCCATCGCTTGGCCTGCATCCGCTAGTTGGCGAGCGGGGCGGCGGTCCGAAAGATCCTTGCGACGAGCCAGAGCGCCGACGTTGATCTCCAGCCTCGGGTCATTGGGATAGGACCTAAGGGGGTTCACACGATGAAAGAAACAAGCGAGATCGAGATGACCTTCGAGGAGGACGGTGACCACACAAAGGCGTTGGCCTCGGTCGCCATTCGAGGTGTCACGTTCACCGGTTCGGGGTGGGCGCGTCGCAACCCCGTCGATGCCAACCTGCCGATGATCGGGGAGGAGCTTGCGGCTGCTCGAGCGCTCTCCGAACTGGCACACAAACTGGTCGAAGCTGCCACGGAGGCGATCAGCGAACGAGAGGGACGTCCCATCCACTTGGAGGGCTGACGCCGAGGTGTCGTTACCATGCCGATATGGTCGTGGTGGTCTGAATGCTCGTCGAGAACCGGGTGGCGAACCGTAACCCAGGCCAGGTGATCGACTGGGACGTGGCCCTGAACAACAGCTCGGGCGGTATCGGGGAGGACAACGCCTTCAATCTCTGCTCGACGAGTGCCGGTGGCGGTGGCTTCGATATCAGCGGCTCCCGTGATCTAGATCCCTCTGAGCGGCTGTCATGACATTGCCAGCTGCTCGACACTCAGCATCCGTGGCTCAGGGCAATTGACGGCCGGATCCGCAACCGCCGGTGGCGACGGGAGCCCTGGAGATGGGACCTTGTGCCCTCGTCAGGGGCTCGAGAAGGGTTCATCATGGTGAGAAGAGGCCGACCAGCAGCATGAGGCGGGAGGTATGAGGCATGCCTGAAGAGGTGGATGTCCGCAAGCGTTTCGAGCGGCCCCTGGTCAGGGCGATCGAAGGACGGACGGACCTGGTCGCCAAGGCGGGTCGGAACACCATCGGGAAGGCCACCAAGGGTCCCGGGGCGAGACCGAAGGCGGCAGAGGGGTCGGCCCCGAACACGACTATGGCAAGGCGCTAGCCACCTGCATGGGCCCGATCTCGAAGGAACCCGAAGTGGCCCGACATGCGACAGGGGCGTTCCCGATCGGGGAGTCACCATGACCGATCCATCAGCCCGGTTCATGCGGGACACGGATGCCTTCTCGTGGTATCTCGAGGCCGACCCCAACCTTCGAGTCACGATCGTCGCCATCGCCTGGCTCGACAAGCGCCCCGATTTCGAGGTGCTGGCGGCACGGCTGGAGAGGGCCACACGGCTGGTGCCGCGCTTCCGGCAGCGCGCTGTTCAACCATTGGGCCGGCTGGTGCCGCCGTCCTGGGTGGGCACGGACTTCGATCTGACACTGCACCTCCGCCGCATCGATTGTCCTTGGCCACACACTCGGCAAACAGTGATCGATTTCGCCCGGGTGGAAGCCATGAGCAGCTTTGACCTGTCCCGGCCGCTGTGGCAGTTCACGTTGGTCGAGAATTTGGTGGGCGACCGAGCCGCGTTGGTCATGAAGATTCATCACTCGCTGACCGACGGCATCGGTGGGGTGCACCTGGCCATGTTGCTGTTCGAAACCACGAGTGCGGCCGACCCGGGGGAGGAGGTCCCGGTCCCTGACTGGGCGCACCTGCCCAGCACCATCTCGCTCGTCCGAGATTCACTCGGCTACAACGCGCACCGCGTCATCGAGTCCCTTCGCCACGGTTTGTCTGGCGCTCTGCCGACGGCAGTCCGCGTCGCCCGGCATCCACTGGGCTCGACCTCCGAAGCGTTGGCTACGACCCGTTCGGTCATTCGGTTCGTAGAGCCAGTTCCCAGGACGCTTTCTCACGTGATGACCGGCCGGAGCCTCGATCGGCACCTGAGCATGTTGGACGTGGACTTCCAAGAGCTGAAACACGCGGCGAGGTCGGTTGGAGGATCGCTCAACGATGGTTTCGTGGCTTCGCTCACCGGTGGTCTCCGTCGCTACCACGAGCGTCACGGTGACTCCGTAGGAGACCTGCGGCTCACCATGCCGGTCTCGACCCGCAAGGCGGATGACCCAGCCGCGAGTAATCGGATCACCTTGACCCGGTTCAGAGTGCCCGTCGGGGTAGCTGACCCCGCTGAGCGGGTGCGCCTAACCGGTCAGTGTTGCCGCGTCGCCCGCGAGGAGCGCGCCCTGCCGCTGTCGAACACGATCGCTGGCACGTTGAACTTTCTCCCCTCGGGCGTGGTCGGGAGCATGCTCAAGCACATAGATCTACTGGCCAGCGACGTACCGGGTATGAATTCGCAGCTGTACCTCAGCGGGGCACCGGTTTCGGGTTATTACGCCTTCGGGCCGACGACAGGATCGGCAGTGAATGCAACGCTCTTCACCTATTGCGGTTCGTGCTGTGTGGGCTTCACCATCGACTCCGCTGCGGTTCCCGATGCCGAGGTCCTCATGGAATGCTTTCGTGAGGGATTCGAAGAGGTTCTCGACCTGGGCGGCGATCACCATCCGGTCGGGCTTCCCCTACGCCTCGAGTCACCGCCTCGGCCGACCGCCAGTTCCAGGGGTGGACCGGACCCGGCGAGCGAGCCGATCTGAGTCTCATGGCACAGCAGGCCACGGCCAGCACGACATTTCGTAGCCGCCTGCCAGGACTACCGCCCCGAAGAGAGCCGCCGGTTCGAGGCCGTCATCCCTTGGAGAGGCACTCTGACGATTTCGGCGTACACCGCTGAGGCTTTGAATACCTTGCGCGAGGCCGGTGTGCTCGTCGGGTGAGCTGTGCCGGCCTCGGTCGACGATCTTCGGCAAGAACTGAACCGGCCATAGGCGCGGGTGTCTCGCTGATAGCGGACGCCCCGCTCGGACGATCCGGTGCGAGGCGCAGTGGCACGGTGACCCTTGACCGGAGCCCGGTATCGGTCCTCCTCGTCGCTTTGACCTGGTTCCCCGCTGGGCTCGATTGCAACGAAGACAGGCCGGGCAGCCGTGACGGCTACGGAGCATCCATGGCTCTGGCGCGCCGGCCTTTGACCGAATCAGGTGCGACTTCAGGGTGCCCGTCAGGTGCAGCCGCCAGCCACCCGCGAATCGCTTCGTACACAGTGGGGTGATTGAGAAGCTGGAAGTGATGCAGTCCGTCGACGTGACAGATGTTCTCTGCAGGAAACGGGATATGGCGGCCCTGGCCAGTCCCGCCAAGGGCGCTCTCAGGCTGGACCAGCAGATCACCGACAACTTGACCGAGTGGTCCGTGGCGGCTCGTCGTGACTGTGGCGCTCACCGTGTAGTGCTTGGCCCAGGGGAGTAGCGGGACGTCGTGGACCCGCCGCTTCGCCCGAGCGCCCGAATCACGCCAATCGTCCTCGAGCAGACAGCCAGAGTGCAGATCTTTGATTCCGGCGCTTCGCCGGTCGAGAACCGCAGCAAGAGGACGGCTTGGTTGGAGCTTGGTGAGTGCCTCGCTGAGACGGCTCACCCACTGTTCCAGCCCAGCACCCAGGTGCGGGCAACCGAGGTAGACGACGTGCCGAACCGCCGATACCCATGGGTCGCCTCGCTGCCACGCCTGGTGGCACGCACTGCGGGCAACCAGGCCTCCCATGGAGTGACCCACCAGGAGCAACTCGTCCAAACCGGCGGGCCAGGCATCGACGAAGGCAGCGAGGAGGGCGTTCAGATGACGGCCGTTTTCGGAGATGTGGAGCCCGGTGTTGTAGCGCAGGTAGACAGGGGTGATCCCGAAGTCCTCAGTGAGGCGAGAACCGTAGGTGGACTCTTCCTTGCCGCCCTGACGATCCGCGTGCAACCGCCACGAGTCTTCGGTTTCACCCAGGCCGTGGAGAAAGACCGCCACCTTCGGAGTCGCGGCAGGGAAGGCGACCGTGAGATCGTCGTGCTGGGGGGCGACGTCTGCCCTGGACGTTCTGACCGACATCGGAATCGCCAAGGGACTGCCCTCATCAGCAAGTTCGTCCCCCAGGATGGCGTTCAGGGCGGCAAGGGCCAGATTGCTTCGAGGGGTGGATCCGGCCGGTCGGTCCGACCTGCCTGTGGAGCCGAACAGCTCCGTCGCAATCAAGCCGCCAGTGAGGGCACCCCGCCGGATCAAGGCATAGATTGCGGTCGTGATGCCATCGTGGACGAACCGGACAGGAAGGCTGACCGGATCGGTGAACGTGAACGCCCTGGTGGCGATGGCGCGGTGAACGCACTCGACGTGGGAGACCGTGTCGATCAGTGTGTTTGTTGCCAGCCGACCAGCGGCCAGCCTTTCTCCATGCTCCATCGCCACCCCCGGAACGAGGTTGCGAGAGCCAGTATGGCAGTCAGCCGCCAGGCACTGCTGGCTTCTCAGGTCCGGATCTACGCTCCCGTGGCTTGATCGAACCGAGCCCGCCGTGTTTCGGCCGGTGCCGGAGCCGTCATCCCCTCACCGGCGCCCATCATCGAGGTTTTCCGAGCTCCGACTCCTGGAGGCGCGGTGGACGACTCGGCGTTGCGTGTGGTTCGAGAATTCTGTGCCATCAGGGCGCGGCGTGTCTCGATTCGTCCTGCTCGCATGAACGACGGCCATTCGGTCGGATTGAGGAACTGCCGGTAGAACCCCACGCCCTGCACCTTTCGGTAGGGAACCGGCTCGATCATGACCATCTCGGTGGCGTGGCGGAGGCGGTGCAGGTTGACACGGGCCAGTTCCGCCTGTTGACAGGTCCGGACCTGGCTGGCGAGGTAGAGAATGCTGGCGGCACGGTCCTGCCATCCTGTTTCATCTTCACCCACGAAGCCCGGCGGATAGAAGCCGTTGATGGCGAGCGTGGCATCGCACGGCTCCTCGATGTCGAGAACCGGACGCACTGGAAAGATGTCGACGATCCCACCGTCACACCAGTAACGCCCGTCGAGCTGGACGGGCGAGACGAACAACGGGAGGGCGATGGCCTGTCGGACGGCCCGCGCCACCGGAAGGTCCGGGTAGGTCCTCGGACCCATGTATTCGACGCGATTCTCCTCAATGTTCCAGATCGGTGCGTAGGCCGCTATGGGCATCTCAGACAAGGTCATGTCGCCCAGCAACCGGTGATAGGTGGCCTCGATGCGCTCACCCTTGATCACGCCGGCAAACCCTCGCGCTGCCGTTGGCACCAGCTTTGCCAATCGGGCCCAGTCCACATCGACGTAATCCTCGGGCTCGAAGCTCAAGACGAATTCGGCAACGTCTTCGGCGGGGATCCCGGCGGCAATCGGGAAACCGAAGAGAGCCGATCCGGAGCACAGGGAGATCACCGCCGGACGAATACCGGCCTCTTCGAGGGCACGAGCCGCCCCCACCACCGAGGCCAACGCCCCGCTTCCGCCCGTGGCGAGAAGGGCAAACCGCCGACCCTCGAACCAGGAGAGGTCATACGGCTCGGGTGATGGGAACGGCCGCAACTCGACCTGCCTCGGCCGCTCGAAGGGCACGTTCAGCATTGCTCTACGGATGTCCGTCAGAAGGTCGGCATCCTCACGGATACCGTCGACCCATTCCCGGGTGGCCGTGATCACGTTGAAGTACTGGCGAAGCCGGAACACATCTAGGACGGTGCTCAACATTGTGCCATCATCCGCTCTCTGAGCGCCCAGTTTGTCCGCAGCGTTTCAACCGCTCCTATTTCGAGGAGTCGCGGACGCTTTTGGGTGCGCTACTGGCCACCTTGACGACCTTCTCCGCCAGCTGGGTCGATGCACCCACGAGCTGCTCGGTCATCTTGAAAGCCGAATCGATGATCTTGCGACGAGGCCCGTCTTCCGCATTCGCATCCGGGAACACCCCATTCACCGTGTCGAGAAACTTCCGCACTGCCTCCAGCGCCGAATCCTCGGCGTCGCGCACCGACTCGATGAGCTTGTGCGTGCGCTCGGCCGTTTCGTCTTGCTCCGTAGTTGCCATGATCCCGTCCTCTCCTAACGATGTGCAGGGCACCCCTTGGGCTCCACGTTGACGGGGACGCCCGATCTGGACCAGTGCCTTTTGTCACATGTCGATTGCTCCGACCGGTTCGGATGGGGCCTTGTCGATCCACGGATCGCATCCACGGCCTTGAACTGGTACTTTCAGGTACTAGTTGTTCCCACAACGATGTGGGAACAACTAGCGGCTCAGCGGGACGGCCGCTCGCGGCGGGGTCCGGGGTCGGCCGGAGCACGACCCGACGAGTGAGACTGTCGTATGGCCGTCTTGGGATTGGGTCTGGCCGCGTTGGGCCGTCCTGGATACCTCACGGTCGGCCATGGTGCCGACTTGGGTGGGGATCGATCGATCGAGGCGCTCCAGAAACGCTGTCACGAGGTCTGTGATGCCGCATGGTCGGCTGGGATCCGGTGGTTCGACGCAGCTCGTTCCTACGGCCGAGCCGAGGAGTTCCTCAGTGCGTGGTTGACCTCTCGTGCGATCGGTCCGGATCAAGTGACGGTGTCGTCCAAGTGGGGCTACACCTACACGGCCGACTGGACGGTGACGGCTGCGGTCCCGGAGGTCAAAGACCACTCGGTCGCCGCGCTGGTCCGCCAATGGCCCCAGAGCGAAGCCCTGCTCGGGCCGTGGCTGCGGCTCTACCAGGTCCATTCGGCAACCCTGGAATCCGGGGTCCTGGACGACCGGCGGGTCCTGGGCGCCCTCGCCGAGCTCGGTGTACCCGTCGGGATCACCCTCAGCGGCCCGGGCCAGGCCGACGTCCTCAGACGAGCCCTGGACATCGAAGTCGACGGCCGGCCATTGTTCTCTGCCGTCCAGGCCACCTGGAATCTTCTCGAGACCTCGGCCGGGCCGGCTTTGGCCGAGGCACAGGCCGCCGGATGGACGGTGATTGTCAAGGAGGCATTGGCCAACGGTCGACTCGCCGATCGTGGGTCGGCAGACGCGCCGCTCGGTAGCCGTCCTGATGTCTCGGCCCTCGCCGCCGTGCTGGCTCAACCCTGGGCCGATGTGGTGCTCTCGGGAGCGGTGACAGTCGCCCAACTGCGCTCCAATGCCGCGGCCCTGGACGACCCCATGCCGGCGGACGACGATCGCTTCACCTCCCTCGATCTCGATCCACAGGTCTATTGGAGCCAGCGAGCCGACATGCGGTGGACATGACCGCAAGCCGGCGCCAAGCGACCCGCGACCCGGCCCTCAAGGGACTTTTGGCACTGCCCCGGTGCCCGAAAGGCTCTCAGAATGGACGTGGGAGTCTTCGATGAGTGATCAGCAAAGACGGGCGATGACCTTGATGAGCGGGGCTGATTCCCTGATTTGGGCCCGCTGCTCGCCAGAGTTGCGCCGGTGTGCTTGTCCTGGCCTCGGGGTGTTTGCCGAACGCATCCGCTGTCGTCCGCTGAGCTCGTGGTGGCGAGAGTGCGGCGGTCTGAGTCGGACGCGAAAATCGTGACCGAGACGAGCGTCAACGGAGGTGCAGTGTCATGAAGGAACTCGTCTATCCCCGGCTCCTGTTGCCGCGCGTCGAACAGCTGGCCGACAAGGTGGCGTTCGTCGACGTGACGCGGGACGGCCTGCGTTACCAGGGCACCTTCGCCGACCACATCGACCGACTGTTGCGGTTGGTGAGCGCCATGAAGAGCGAGCTGGGAGCGAAACCTCGCAACCGATTCGCGGTGCTTGCGATGAACGGTCATGAGTACTTGGAGCTCTATCACGCGGGCATGTTCGGAGCGGGCATCGTCAACCCGCTCAACATCCGCTTCACGCCCTCCGAGCTGGCCTACGTCATCAACGATTCCGGCTCTCGGGTCGTCTTCACCGATGGAGTCTTCGCCCCAGTCCTGGGCCAGGCCCGCCAGGCGGGGGCGAGGATCGACAAGGTCATCGTGATCGGTGGTGCGTCCGTGGATCAGTCAACGGTGGGTGGCCGCAGTCTCATCGACTACGAGGACCTGCTGAGTGCCGGGGAGCCGATCATCCCACCTGAGCCAGGAGAGAGCGATCCCGCAATTCTCATGTACACCGGGGGAACCACAGGCTTTCCCAAGGGCGCCTTGCTCGAGCAGCGAGCAGAAGTGCTCAACGTCTACCACGTGCTCCACATGATCGGACTCCGCGAACAGCGGCGTTTCCTGTTCCAATCGCCGATGTTCCATGCCGCGGTGGTCGCCGGAGTCCTGGGTATCCCGGCCACGGGAGCGACGTCGGTGACGATTCCCCTCTTCGATCCCGAGCTGGTAGTGCGGGTCATCGAGGAGCAGAAGATCGACACGACCATGATGATCCCGGTCATGCTGTCCATGCTGGAACGAGTCGAAGGATTCTCGCCTGACCGCCTGCAGTCACTCCGCCAACTCGTGTACGGGGCATCTCCCATCTCGACGGACCTCCTCTTCCGGTGGCTGGAGCTCCTTCCCGAGACGGACTTCATCCAGGGGTACGGCATGACAGAAGCGGCCTCCGTGCTGACGATGCTCGGCCCCGAGGACCATCGGCATGGCGGCGACGCGCTCGCTTCATCGGGCCGACCGGTGTTCGGGGTCGAGCTGCAGATCACCGATTCGATGGGAAACGCTCTCCCCCGAGGCGAGGCGGGGGAAGTCGTTGCTCGGGGCGGCAACCTCATGCGTCAGTACTGGAGAAAGCCGGAGGAGACCCGAGCGGTGATGCGTGACGGTTGGTACCGAACCGGCGATATGGGCTTCATCGACAACGACGGTCTCTTGCACCTCACGGACCGGATGAAGGACATGATCGTCTCCGGTGGGGAGAACGTCTACTCCATCGAGGTGGAGAACGTCATCTCTTCGCACCCTGCGGTGGAAGACGTCGCGGTGATCGGGATCCCGAGCGACAGCTGGGGTGAGTCGGTGCACGCCATCGTGGTCCTCCATCAGGGCATGAAAGCGAGTGCCGAGGAGCTCATCGAGTACGCCCGCCAGTTCATCGCTGGCTTCAAGGTCCCAAAGTCAGTGGAGTTCCGTGACGGACTCCCGATGTCCGGAGCCTTCAAGCCCCTCAAGCGCGAGCTCCGGCGCTCGTATTGGGAGAGCCATGACCGTCAGGTGAGCTGATCCGCCCTCGTTCGCCTCGGATCGAACGTTCCGTCGGAGGGATTGCTGCACCCGGGATGGGTTTCCGTTGCCCGAAGGCGGACGAGTGGCGTGTGGGAGGATCGTGAGGTTGATCTCGTCTGAATCCACTGCAGAGGATCACCCCATCCGAGAGGTCGAGGTACCCGTTCGTCCACTTTCCCGTCTCGAACCGCTCATCGGACCGGTGCGCTATGCGGAGCTCCGGCGAGCCGCCACGCAGGCCAGTCGCTTGCTCGAAGGCGTGACCGTATGGAACGTGAGCTCGACGGCCGCCGGCGGCGGCGTCGCCGAAATGCTCCAGGTCCTGGTCGGTTACACCCTCGATGCCAATGTCGACATCCGTTGGCTGGTGATGAGTGGCGATTCCGAATTTTTCTCCATCACCAAACGGATCCACAATCGTCTGCACGGGGCTGCCGGTGACGCCGGTCGCCTCTCGGCGAGCGAGGCGGAGCACTACCGCGTCACCACCGGGGCCAACGCCCGGGACCTGGTCAGCCGCGTCCGGCCCGGCGACGTGGTGCTCCTTCACGACCCCCAGACAGCCGGCATGGCCGCAGTCCTGTCCCGAGCTGGTGCCCGGGTGATCTGGCGATGCCACGTCGGGCGTGAGTCGACCAACCAGTGGACCGAAGAGGCCTGGTCGTTCCTCCAGCCTCATCTTGCCTTCTGCGAGGCTTTCGTCTTCTCGCTGCGTAAGTACGTTCCGTCGTGGATGGATGAGGCCAAGGTGCGGGTGATCCCACCATCGATCGATCCGTTCTCACCGAAGAACGATGACATGTCCCCAAATGATGTGAGCCTTGTCCTCCGTCAGATCGGACTGGCTGAAGGCGTGGCCGACCATCCGGTCAGATACACCCGCCGCGACGGCTCCACCGGGCATGTCGAACGGAAGGCGACCATCGTGTCAATGAGCGAGGCCCCCCTGGGGACCGGCATCCCCCTGGTGACCCAGATCTCCCGGTGGGACCGGTTGAAGGACATGGCAGGGGTCATGCGCGGGTTCGCCTCCCAGCTGGCAGAGGAAGTGGATGCCCACCTCGCCCTGGTGGGTCCGTCAGTGGACGACGTCACCGACGACCCGGAGGGTTCCGAGGTGTTTGCTGAATGCCTGGCCAGCTGGGAGGAGCTACCCGTCGACGCTCGTCACCGGGTCAGCCTGGTCACCTTGCCGATGGAGGACATCGATGAGAACGCGGCCATGGTGAACGCCATCCAGCGTCATGCCACCGTGATCGTCCAGAAGAGCCTCGCGGAAGGCTTCGGGCTGACGGTCGCCGAAGGGATGTGGAAGGCCAAGGCCGTCGTGGCCTCGAGCGTCGGCGGCATCACCGAACAGATCGCCGTCGGAACGGGCATTCTGCTCCAGGATCCTGCGGATCTCGCCGCATTCGGGAAGGCGCTGGCCGGGCTCCTCGTCCGTCCCGACGAGATCGTCGCGCTCGGCTCGAGGGCCCGCCAGCACGTCCTCGACCAATTCGTCGGCGACAGGCATCTGATCCTCTATGCCGGACTCATCGCCGAGCTGTCCGGCTAGCGACAACGCTGTCTTCCAGGCCGCCCCCGGCTCAGCCCGGATCTGCCTCGCGGCCGGCTGGAGTCAGACCGCGGTAGGCCTCCAACGGTGTGATCTCCCCGTTGATGATCCGGTTGGTCATGGCGCAGATGGGCAGATTCAGATCGTGCCGGGCCGCAAGCTCGAGCGCAACAGACGCTGTGTTCACGCCTTCGGCGACCATGTTCATGTCGGCCAGGATGTCCTCGAGCCGGCGCCCCTGGCCGAGCTGCTCGCCCACGGTGCGGTTTCGGCTGTAGGGGCTCATGCAAGTGGCGATCAGATCACCCACACCGGCCAGTCCGGCGAACGTGGCCGGCTGGGCCCCCATGGCCACCCCCAGTCGAGTGAGCTCAGCCAGCCCACGCGAGATGATGGCCGCCCGCGTGTTGTCGCCCACGCCGAGGCCCTGACCGATCCCGGCGGCGATGGCGATCATGTTCTTCAGGGCACCCGCCATCTCGCAACCGATGACGTCTTCGTTGAGGTACACGCGGAAGACACCCCGTGTGAACACGCTCTGGATGGCATTGGCCACGTCGAGATCCTCGGAGGCGATGACGGCTGCTGCGGCCTTTCCCGAGATGACCTCCCGGGCGATGTTCGGACCGGTCAAGGCGGCCACGGGATGACCAGGGAGCACCTGGCGGATCACCTCGGTCATTCGCAGGAGGGAGCCGCGCTCGAGCCCTTTGGCCAGGCTGACCACCGGAATCGACCGGGGGATGCAGTCGGCGGCCTTCTCGAGCACCGTCCGAAAGCCCGTCGTGGGCACGCCGACGACCAACAACTCGGCGTCGGACACAGCCTTGGCCAGGTCGGCGGTGGCGGTGAGCTCCACTGGAAGCTCACAATCGGACAGGTACAACGGGTTTGTGTGTTCGACGTCGATGGATCCGGCGACGTCAGGATTCCTCGCCCAGAGCACGGTTTGATGCCGGCAGGCCAGGAGCGATGCCACGGTCGTGCCCCACGAACCGGCTCCCAGCACGGCGGTCCTCATCGGAGGCCGTCCTCACCAGTGGTGGCCCGGTCCCGGCGACTGCCGTTCCGCAGTGTCGCCGTGACGGTCGAATCCCCGACACGGAGGGACCACGACGTCGCCTGGGCTGATTGGAACCGACTCAACTCGTATTCTCCCCGGGGTCCGATCCTCAGGCCCCCGAGTCATTGTGAGCCATCGGCCGCGCCCTCCCTAGGGCACTAGGTCCCGGAAAGCCCCCCGAGGCCGGTCCCGGCCGAGCTCGAGGTCGGAGCCCGAGCCGGATGCCCCGCCAGCAGACGGCCAGCGGATAGCGTCACGCCGGTGCCGACCGTCCGAGTAGCCGTCTTCGACCTGGGCAGCAGCTCCTTCCACCTCATGGTGGTGGACGCCTCCCGCGACGGCTCGCTGGCGCCGGTGCTGCGCCGCCGGTCCTTCCTTCATCTGGGTACCGAGGTGGCCCGAACCGGGGGCGTTCCGACGGATCGAGCCGCATCCGCCGTGCGGGCCGTGCGGCGGCTGCAGGCCGCAGCCGAGGAGGCCGGCGTCGACGTGGTGGTGGCGCTGGCCACGGCCGCCCTGCGGGACGCCGACAACAGCGCGATCCTGCTCGCCCGGCTCGAGCGGATCCTCGGCACGTCGATCACCCTGCTGGCCGGCGAGGAGGAGGCCCGGCTGTGCTTCCTCGGCCAGCGGGCCGGCGTGTGGGTGGGCCGCGAGCCCGTCCTCGGCCTCGATCTCGGGGGAGGGAGTCTCGAGGCCGGGACCGGCACGATGGACGAGATCTTCTCCGTGGCGAGCATGCCCCTCGGCACCGCTCGGCTCCGGGGGGAGCTCGGCACCGGCGAGCTCCTGACCCCCGAGGACCGGGTGGCCATCGCCAGGCTGGTCCGCCAGCGGTCCGAGCCCATCCGGACCATGCTGGTCGGGGTCCCGAGCGCCCGGAACCGGGTGATCACCAGCGGGGGGACGGTGCGGGCGTTGGCCCGCCTGGCCATGGTGCTGCACCGGCCCGAAACGGTCTCGGCCTCCTCCCGGCCGGTCAACCAGGTGGAGATCCCGGCCGGTCAACTCTTCGAGCTCACCGACCGCCTGTCCACGCTCGACCTCGACGCCCGGTTGGCCCTGCCCGGCATCCACGCCCGGAGGGCGCCCCTCCTACCCATCGGGGCGGTGGCGCTGTCGACGTTGGTGGAAGACCTCGGGTTGGACCGGGTCGTGGTGAGCGAGTGGGGCCTCCGCGAAGGAGCGGTGATCTCCACCCTTGCCCTCCAGCCCGAACGTGCCCTCCAGCCCGAAAGTGCCCTCCAGCCCGAACGCCGCTTGGTCCCGGGCTAGAGGGAGGGGACGCTCAGGCCTTCTTCCCGAGGATCCGGTTCATGCCGGTCCCACAGGTGGGGCATTTGCCCTTGGCCGACCGCCGCCCGTTGGCCATCTCGACCTCTTCCCCCTCGAATTGCCGCTTCTCGCGGCATTTCACGCAGTAACCCTCATACGACGCCATGGCTCCTCCTCGTGATGCGAATGGCGGACATCCGGTGCTCGGATGGACCACGAACGTATCGGTCCGGGCTGGATGAGGGGGGGATGGCCCCCATCGGACCGCTTGCAGAAGCAAGCATCCCTGGCCAGAGGGCCGGGCTCAGCCCCCATTGCCGAGGATCACGGGCCCATCGGCGGCGATGGTGGCCAGAAGCCTCCCGATGTCCTCGGCCGCCAGGGGCGGGCTGAAGTAGTACCCCTGGGCGGTGGTGCAGCCACGCTGGAGCAGCATCCGGCTCTGCAGCGCCGTCTCGACCCCTTCGGCCACGCACTCGAGCCCGAGCCGTTCGGCCATGGAGATGATGGCCGAGACCAGTGAGTCGTCCTCGCCCTCCGGGCCGAGGACCTGTACGAACGACTGGTTGATCTTCAAGGTGCTGACCGGGAACGATCCGATGCGGTTGAGCGAGGAGTTCCCGGCCCCGAAGTCGTCGATGGTGAAGCTGACGCCGAGGCGGCGTAGCTGCTGGATGTTGTCCTT
Organism: uncultured Acidimicrobiales bacterium; assembly: GCA_963710495.1. Taxonomy (GTDB): domain Bacteria; phylum Actinomycetota; class Acidimicrobiia; order Acidimicrobiales; family RAAP-2; genus Bog-756. The sequence goes on along the minus strand of CAVQAI010000007.1, from coordinate 71,139 downwards.
GGCCGGGCCCCAACGGTCCACCACGACCCGCTCGGTGATCTCGAGGTCGAGCAGCGACGGGTCGAAGCCGGTCGCCGTCAGCGTGTGCTGGACCCGGGCGAACAGTTCGGGGTCCTCGAGATCGCGGGAGGCCAGGTTGACGGCCAGGCGAAATGGCCCGAGCCCGCCCTCGAACCAGCCACGAGCCTGCTGGCACGACTTCTTGAGCACCCACGAGTCGAGGGCCACGATCAGCCGGCTGCGCTCGGCCAGCGAGATGAAGGAGGCCGGCTCCAGCACGCCGAGTCTCGGGTGGTTCCAACGGACCAGCGCCTCGACTCCGACCACCTCGGACGAACGCAGGTCGATGTAGGGCTGGTAGAGCACGAAGAACTCATCCCGCTCCAGGGCCCCGGCCAGGTCGGCCGAGAGCGACGCCGGGTCCACTGCCGGGGGGCGTCCCTCCCGGACGGTCCCCGGGCCGGAGAACATCTCGTAGCAGTTGCGCCCGAGCGCCTTGGCCCGGTACATGGCCTGATCGGCCCGGTTGAGCAGGTCGTCGTACGTGTCGCCGTGCTCGGGCGCCACTGCGATCCCGATCGAGGCCGAAGTCTCCACCTCCTCCCCGAGGACGGCGAACGGGGTGCTCATGGCCTCGAGCGTCCGCTCGGCCAGCTCGTCGATGTCGGCCTGCTCCGACAGGCCGGGCAGGAGGATGGCAAATTCGTCGCCCCCGACCCGCGCCACCGTGTCCTGGCGCCGCACCGTGGCGACCAGCCGCCGGCTCACCTGCCTCACCAGGTCGTCCCCGGCCGCGTGCCCGAGGGTGTCGTTGACCCCTTTGAAGTAGTCGAGGTCGACGAAGAACATGCAGACGGGCTCGCCGACCCTCCGGGAGCGGACCAGCTCCTGCTCGACCCGGTCTTCGAACAGGCGCCGGTTGGGCAACCCGGTCAGCGAGTCGTGCCAGGCCATGTGGGACACCTTCTCGAGGAGGCCGAGGTTCTGCAGGGCGGTGGCGGCCTGGTCGGCCAGGCCGGTGAGCCGCTCGTGGAGGTCCGGGTCGTGGACGGCCTCGGTCGGTTCCTCGGGGCCGAAATTGGCCGCGATCACCCCGAGGAACTCGCCGGCCGCGAAGAGCGAAGTGACCACGGAGGCCGCCGTGCCCGAACGGGCCAGCAGGTCCCGGAGGACCGGGTCCTCGCTCGAGGCGTCGATGACGACCACCTGGCGGCGGTTGATGAGGTGGTCCACCACGGGAAGGCCGATTCGCACCCCGGGCGGCGCCCCCGGGGCCCCTTCTGCCGCAGCCGACCCGGGCTCGGCCGGCTGCGCCCCGCGCCCGTTGGGCCCGGCCCAGCTCCAATCCGGCTCCATCCCGCTGCCGGGTTCGGTACCGCCCACACCCGTCCCGGGCTCGGCCAGGGGGACGATGGGACCCAGATAGGCGTCGGCCGGTTGCCGGCCGGAGCTCCGGGCCCGGGGGACCAGCTGTCCCGTTTCGCTCTCCCACAGGAAGACGGTGGCGCGCTCGCAGCCGGCCACGGCCGGAACGGTGTCGGCCAACAACTGCACGAGATCGGCCGGGGTGGTGACCTCCGAAAGCCGCTCGGCGAACGAAAGCAAGGTCCGGGCCGTGGTGTCACTGCGCCGGGCCGCGTCGAGGACGCCGAAGACGTCGAGCGCGGTGGCCGCGTAGTCGGCATAGAGGCGGAGGAGCCTGACCTCGGCCGCCGGTGCGGCCGCCCCTGGCCTCAGCTCGACCAGCCGGCCGTACCGGTGGCGTCCCGAGGCGATGTCGACCACCAGACGCGTGCCTCCGGCCTCGTCGGGGTGGCCGGGCCAGAGTTCGGCGGCCAGGCTCCGAGCCTCGTCCGCCTCGAGGCCCCGGTGATGGAGCTTGACCGGCGTTCCCGGTCGGGTCCGCACCATCAGCAGGTAGCGGGGGCTGGTGACGAGGGCGTCGGCCCGGACGGCGATCTCCGACAGCAGCGCTCCGGCGTCGTCGTGGAGGAGCTCCTGCGCGGTGGCGAAGGCCCCCTCGATCAGGGTCCGCATCCGGTCGAGCTCCGATCCCGTCCAGTCGTCCTCCGCCGCCGCGGGACCCGTGACGGACCAGGGACCAGACCGCCCGACGTCGTCGGCCCCGGCCGTCTCGGGGATCTCGGCGTCGAGGGGTCCGGCCGGGCCCGGCCGGGAGTCACCGGACGCGGCGCCCACGGGCTCGGTTCTCCCCGGACCGGCTCCTGCCGGCTCGGTTCCCCCGGGACCGGCTCCTGCCCGTTCGACGTGGCCGGACTGGGCCCCTACCGGCTGGAGGTCAACCGACGCCGCCTCGACACCGGGGTGGTCGGTGCCCGGCGTCGCCTCCTCGGTCCGCTCCTCCCCTTCAGGTCGTTCGTCCCAGCTGATGGCGTACAGGCAGTGGGGGCCGCCCCGGGCGCTGCACTCCGGTTCGCTGATCAACGCCGGGCCCGAACCGACGAGGACCGGGAGCCGCGCCAGCAGGCCCCGGGTCATCTCGCACAGATGGGCATGACGTGCCGGTTGGTGCACGGGGGACACTCGCACCAGCGCGTGGTCCCGGGCGCTCTCGAGGAGAACCGCCTCCGAGGTGCTGTCGTACCGTCCGAGAAGCCCGCCCACCTGTTGGAGGGCGGCACCGACCGACCCGGCCGTTCGGACCGCGGAGGCCAGCACCCCGTCGGGCTGGTCGAACAACGCCTCGCCGGTGTGCAGGGCGACGGCCCCGTCCCCGGTGACGAGGGCGGCGGCATCGAACAGCGCCGCCGCTTCGGCCAGGGAGCTCCACCTGCCGGTGTCGACCAGGTCGGAAAAGGGGCGACGGTCGCCGGCGAGGGCCAGCACCTGGGAGACGGCGGCGTCCCCGCCCGTAGCCCGCACCAGGTGCAACACGGCCCGCACGACGGAGCCGGAGATGGCGTGGCGATCGGCGACCCTCGGGCTTGTCTGTACCACCTTTACCGACATCGATCGCTAACCAACCCCTCGGCTGCGCCACAACCTGGAGCAATGCCTGCTCATATCTTCGACCAGCGGCTGGGCTTCCTTTACCGAGCGGCCGCTTCCCGAGCCTCCGCCTGCCTGGGCCCGGCCGACCAGCCCAGCAGGGGGTTGTCGGCCGTCACGGCGCCGGGGCCCCGACCTACACTCGGCTCATGAGCATCTACGACCCTGCCCTCCGTACCCTGAACGGTGATCCGGCCTCCCTGGACGATTTCCGGGGCAAGACGCTCCTGGTGGTCAATGTTGCCTCGAAATGCGGCCTCACGCCTCAGTACGAGGGTCTGGAGCGCCTGCAGAAGACCTACGGCGACCGGGGCTTCACCGTCCTCGGCTTCCCTTGCAACCAGTTCGGCAGCCAGGAGCCGGGTACGGCCGACGAGATCGCCACGTTCTGCTCCACCACCTACGGGGTGACCTTCCCCATGTTCGAGAAGATCGAGGTCAATGGCGAGGGCCGTCACCCCGTCTATGAGGAGCTGACGGCGTTCCCCGACGCCGACGGGGATGCCGGGGACATCCAGTGGAACTTCGAGAAGTTCCTCGTGTCGCCGACCGGCGAGATCGTGCAGCGGTTCCGGCCCATGGTCGACCCCGAGGCCCCCGAAGTGACCGACGCCATCGAGGTCAATCTCCCGGCTTGAGGTGGCTCCGGCCGCGCCGCCGGCGGCCGGTACACTCGGCAGTTCATATGCGAGCCACGGCAGCGCCCGTTGAGGGCAACAGGGTCCGCCTCTCCGTCGAGATCGACGAGGGGGAGATCGACCAGGCCCTCGACTCGCTGATGAAGCGTCTGGCCCGGGAGGTGAAGGTCCCGGGCTTCCGCCCCGGAAAGGTCCCGCGCCGGGTCATCGAAGCCCGCATGGGCGGGGCGACGGCCGTGCGGGGGGAGGCGCTGCGCGAAGCGCTACCCGGGTTCTACGCCCGTGCCGTCACCGACACCGAGGTCGATCCCATCGACCAGCCGGAGATCGACATCACCTCGGGCAACGACTCCGGCGCCGTCTCCTTCGACGCGGTGGTGGAGGTCCGGCCGACCGTGGCCGTACCCGGATACCGGGGGCTCTCGGTGACCCTGCCGAGCCTCGAGGTCACCGACGACGAAGTCACCGCCCAGCTCGACCGCCTCCGGGCGACCTCGGGCCAGCTGGTGACGGTGTCACGGCCGGCTCGGGACGGCGACCAGGTGACCATCGACATCCACGGCTCGCGGACCGGTCCGGGCGGAGGCGGTGACGACGACCTCGACGCCGAGGACCTCCTCTACGAAGTGGGCGGCGGCGGCGTCGTGCCCGGGCTCGACGAGCAGCTGCGAGGGGCCAAGGCCGGGGACATCCTGAGCTTCGAGACCGAAGGTGGGCCCGAGGGCCCGGCCGCCTCGTTTCGGGTCCTGGTCAAGGAGACCAAGGAACTGGTCCTCCCCGAGGTGACCGACGAGTGGGCGGGGGAGGCCTCGGAGTTCGACACCGTCGACGAGCTCACCGCCGATCTCCGCGAGCGCCTCCGCCAGCAGCATGTGGCGCGGGCCCGGGTGGCCCTGGAGCGGCGGACGGCGGAGGCGCTGGCCGAGCTGGTCACCGAGGAGATCCCCGACCAGCTGGTGGCCGTCGAGCTGCGGGAGCGGATCCACGATCTCAGCCATCGACTCGAGGGCCAGGGGATGGACATCGGTCAATTCCTGGCCGTCACCGGGCGTGACCAGACGGAATTCGTCGATGAGCTGCGGGCCAGCGCCCTCGAGAGCGTGAAGATCGACCTCGCCCTGCGCACCGTGGTGGAGGAGGAGGGGATCGAGGTCACCGACGAGGAGCTCGACGAGGAGCTGGCCGTGATCGGCGAGCGGGTGGACATGGAGGTCGGCAAGGTACGGGAGCAGTTGGAACAGGCCGGCCGGCTGGCGGCGGTACGCTCGGACCGGTGCAAGGCCAAGGCGATGCGTTGGTTGGTCGACAACGTGGAGCTGGTTGATGAAGACGGAAAACCGGTGTCACGGGACGATCTGACCGTGGAACAGGACGGGGAGGGCTCGGAATGACATTCACGGAGGGAACCGGAGCGATCGGGGCACAGGCCTACAGCGTGCCGTGGGTGGTCGAGTCCACCAGTCGCGGCGAGCGCAACTACGACCTCTACTCGCGGTTGCTCCGGGAGCGAATCATCTTTCTCGGGACGCCGATCAACGACACGGTGGCCAATCTGGTCTGCGCCCAACTGCTCTTCCTCGAGTCCGAGGAGGCGGACAAGGACATCCACCTCTACATCAACTCGCCCGGCGGCGACATCACCGCGCTGTTCGCCATCTACGACACCATGAAGTACATCAAACCCGATCTGTCCACCTTCTGTTTCGGCCAGGCGGCGTCGGCTGCCGCCGTCCTGTTGGGCGCCGGTACGCGTGGCAAGCGGTTTGCCCTGCCGCACGCGCGCATCCTCCTTCACCAACCCTTCGGCGGGGTCGAGGGACAGGCCAGCGATATCGAGCTTCAGGCCAAGGAGATCCTGCGCATGCGGGATCTGCTGAACGGCATGCTGGCCAACGACACGGGCCAGAGCATCGAGCGTGTCTCCAAGGACACCGACCGTGACTTCATCATGACAGCCGAGGAGGCCGTGGCCTACGGCCTGGTCGACGAAGTCATCACCGCCAGGGATGCCGTGTCCATCGAGGCGGTCGGAGCGGCCTGATCGGACGACAGGACCGGCGGACGCGGGGGCAACCGCTAGTGTTGGAAGATCGAGCCGACGGGTGCAGTACCGGGGCACTGACGAACCGCTGACATGCTGACCAACCACTGAGCAGAGGACAAGAGGACCGACGTGGCGAAGTTCGGAGACGGTGGCGACCTTGTGAAGTGCAGCTTCTGCGGCAAGTCCCAGAAGCAGGTCAAGAAGCTGATCGCTGGTCCCGGTGTGTACATCTGTGATGAGTGCATCGACCTCTGCAACGACATCATCGCCGAGGAGTTGGCGGACACCACCGAGCTGTCCTTCGACGAGCTCCCGAAGCCCAAGGAGATCTTCGAGTTCCTCAACGACTACGTGATCGGTCAGGAGTACGCCAAGAAGATCTTGTCGGTCGCCGTCTACAACCACTACAAGCGGGTCCAGGCCGGCAACAACGGCAACCACGACAACGAAGTGGAGCTGGCCAAGTCGAACATCCTCCTGCTCGGGCCGACCGGGTGCGGAAAGACTCTGTTGGCCCAGACGTTGGCCCGGATGCTCAACGTCCCCTTCGCCATCGCCGACGCCACGGCGCTGACCGAGGCCGGTTATGTCGGGGAGGACGTGGAGAACATCCTCCTCAAGCTCATCCAGGCGGCCGACTACGACGTAAAGCGGGCAGAGACCGGGATCATCTACATCGACGAGATCGACAAGATCGCCCGGAAGTCGGAGAACCCCTCGATCACCCGCGACGTGTCGGGCGAAGGGGTGCAGCAGGCGTTGCTGAAGATCCTCGAGGGCACCACCGCCTCGGTGCCCCCCCAAGGTGGACGCAAGCACCCGCATCAGGAATTCATCCAGATCGACACCACCAACATCCTGTTCATCTGCGGGGGCGCCTTCGCGGGCATCGACACCATCATCGAGAACCGGATCGGCCGGAAGGGGATGGGTTTCCGGGCCGAAGTACGCAAGGCGTCCGAGCGCGACGACTCGGAGCTCTTGCGACACGTGCTGCCCGAGGACCTGATGAAGTTCGGGCTGATTCCCGAGTTCATCGGTCGCCTCCCGGTGGTGAGCGCGGTCTCCCATCTCTACAAGGACGCGCTCATTCGCATCCTCATCGAGCCGAAGAACGCCCTCACCCGCCAGTACCGGCGGGTGTTCGAGCTCGACCACGTGGAGCTGGAGTTCACCGAGGACGCGCTCGAGGCCGTTGCCGAGCAGGCGCTCCTCCGGGGCACCGGGGCGAGGGGGCTTCGTGCCATCCTCGAAGAGGTATTGCTGGAGGTCATGTACGACCTGCCGAGCCGCACCGACATCTCCAAGTGCGTCGTCGACCGGGCGGTGGTGCTGGACAAGGTGCACCCGACCCTGGTGCCGCTCAACGCCCCGCCGGCCAAGTCGACCCGGAGCCGCCGGGCCGCATCCTGAGGACGGGCCCGACGGCCGCACGCCTTTCCGGCATCGGCCATCCCGCCCGATCCCCATGACCTTCGACGACCTGCCTGCCGCACTGGAGTGGCTCGACGGGCACATCGACTTCGAATCTTCCATGCCGTCGCGGCGGGCTCTCCCGACACTGGAGCGGATGCGCGCCTTGGCCGGGCTGCTCGGCGACCCGGAGGAGGCGTACCCGTCGATCCACATCACCGGGACCAACGGCAAGGGTTCGACGGCGGCCATGGCCACCGCCCTTTTGGGTGCCCAGGGATTGACCGTCGGCACCTATACCAGTCCCAACCTCAGCCGGGTGAACGAACGGATCTCCCGCAACGGCGAGCCGATCGGCGACGAGGCTTTGACCGAGATGCTCGAGTCGCTGGCCCGGCTCGAGCAGCTGATGGACGACCGCCCGACTCGTTTCGAGCTGCTCACCGCGGCGGCGCTGGCCTGGTTCGCGGACGAAGCGGTGGACATGGCGGTGGTCGAGGTCGGGCTGGGCGGGCGCTGGGACTGCACGAACGTCGTCCAGGCCGACGTCGCCGTGCTCACCAACGTCAGCTTCGATCACACCGAGGTGCTCGGGCCGACGCTGGAGGACATCGCCCGTGACAAGTCGGGCATCTTCAAAGCGGGCAGCCGGGTGGTGATCGGGGAGTCGGATCCGACCCTGGTGGCCCAGCTCGGCCGCGCCGCCGCCGAGGCGGGGGCGGCCGAGACCTGGGTCCGCGGGCGGGACTTCGCCTGCACGTCCAACCGGATGGCGGTCGGCGGCCGCCTGCTCGACATCCGGACCCCGGGGGCCAGTTACGGGGAGCTCCTCCTGCCGCTGCACGGGGCCCACCAGGGGGAGAACGCCTCGTGCGCCCTCACCGCGGTGGAGGCGCTGTTCGGCTCCCCACTCGCCGACGGCGTGGTCGAGGCCGGCTTGGCCGAAGTGTCGGTACCCGGCCGCCTGGAGGTGGTGGGCCGCCATCCGTTGGTGGTGGTCGACGGCGCCCACAACGCGGCCGGCATGATCGTGCTGGCCCGGTCACTGGTCGAGGAGTTCGAGGTGGCCGGCGAGACCGTGGCCGTGGTGGGCATGCTCACCGGGCGAGATCCCGCGGCGATGTTGGACGCACTGCTCACCGCCGGCGTGCGGACCGTGGTGGCGTGCGCCCCCCGGTCTCCACGGTCGCTGCCCGCCGAGGAGGTGGCGGCGGCCGCCGCCGGCCTCGGCATGGTGGTCTCGGTGGTACCCGATCCGGGCGAGGCCGCCACCCAGGCGGTCGCCGGCGTCGGTCCGGACGACCGGGTGGTCGTCTGCGGCTCGCTGTACGTCGTGGCCGACGCCCGCCGCCAGCTGGTCCACGACGCGGCCTGATCGCGGCCGGTGCCCGACTGACAACCCGACGGGCCTCGGCTAGCCTGCCCCGCTCGTGGGACGCACCTTGGTGATCTGCAAACCGGACGCGGTCGAGCGCGGCCTGGTGGGGGAGATCGTGGCCCGCATCGAGCACAAAGGTCTGCGACTGGTGGCGGCCGAGCTGCGGCGGATCACCACCGACGTGGCGGCCGCCCACTACGCCGAACACCGGGACAAGCCGTTCTTCGGTGATGTGGTCGCCTTCATCACCCGCTCGCCGGTGATGGTGATGGTGGTGGAGGGACCGGCCGACACCTTCAAGATCGTGCGCACCCTGATGGGTGCCACCAACCCGGTGGAGGCGGCCCCCGGCACCATCCGGGGGGACCTGGCCACCGAAACCGGGGAGAACCTGGTGCACGGCTCGGACTCCCCGGAATCGGCTGCCCGGGAGATCGAGCTCTTCTTCCCAGGCCGGAGCTGATCCTCCGGGCCCGGCGGTCCAGGCCAGGTCGCCGATGCGGGGTTCGGGCCGGCCGGGAACGGCTGGACCAGCCGGCCTCCGCCGGAACGTTTCGCCGCCGGGACGGGAGCGGGCCGCGTGACCTTGTGCCCATCGGTCATGTCCCCTAGCCTGAGGGGCGCAAACCCGGCTGCCATTCGGGCACGAGTGCTGCAGCAGCACCTCTGTGCGTGGCGCGCTCGTCCCGCCCGGACCACTACTGACGGAGGAGTGCATCCTTGATGCGCGACAACAGCTTCTCGCTCCTCGGCCGTGACATGGCGGTCGACCTCGGAACGGCCAACACCCTGGTGTACGTGCGTGGCCGGGGAATCGTCCTGAACGAGCCGTCGGTGGTGGCCGTCAACGTGAAGGACGGGCGGCCGCTGGCCGTCGGGGCCGAGGCCAAGCGGATGATCGGGCGCACGCCGAGTCACATCCAGGCCATCCGACCGCTGAAGGACGGGGTCATCGCCGACTTCGAAATCTGCGAGAAGATGCTGCGCTACTTCATCCACCGCGTGCACCAGCGTCGGTTCGCCAAGCCGCGCATGGTGATCTGCGTCCCGTCGGGCATCACCGGCGTCGAGCAGCGGGCGGTCATGGAGGCGGCAGAGTACGCCGGGGCCCGCAAGGCGTACATCATCGAGGAGCCGATGGCCGCGGCGATCGGCGCCGGGCTGCCGGTGCACGAGCCGACCGGCAACATGGTGGTCGACATCGGCGGGGGGACCACGGAGGTGGCGGTCATCTCGTTGGGCGGCATCGTGACCAGCCAGTCGATCCGGATCGGCGGCGACGAGCTCGACGAAGCCATCGTCTCCTTCGTGAAGAAGGAGTACAGCCTGGCACTCGGGGAACGCACGGCCGAGGAGATCAAGATCGCGCTCGGGTCGGCGTACGAGCTCGAGGAGGAGCTCCACGCCGAAATCAGGGGACGCGATCTGGTCACCGGATTGCCGAAGACGGTGATCATCTCCACCCAGGAGATCCGCAAGGCGATCGACGAGCCGGTGTCGGCCATTGTCGACGCCGTGAAGGTGACCCTCGACCGCACCCCACCGGAGCTGGCCGCCGACATCATGGAGCAGGGCATCGTGCTGACCGGGGGCGGGGCCCTCCTGCACGGTCTCGACAGCCGCCTGACGCAGGAGACGGGGATGCCCATCGTCGTCGCCCGGGATCCCCTCAATTGCGTGGCCATCGGCAGCGGGCAGTGCCTCGAAGAGTTCGAGGCCCTGAAGCAGGTCCTCATCACGTCGTCGGCCCGCTGACGACTTAGAGCTCGCTCCAAGTGGCGACGACGCGGCGCTCCCGCCGCCCTCGCACGGTGCTGCTCGTGCTGGTGCTGGCCTCGGTCTCCATCATCACCCTGGACGCCCGGGGCGGCCTCCACCGCATCACCTCCGGGTTGCGATCGGCGGCCGCCGACGCCTTCTCCCCGATCCGGTCCGGTGTCGATGCGGTGATCGAGCCGGTCGGGAGCTTCCTGGCCGGCGCCGTCCACTACGGCTCGGTGCGCCAGCAGAACGAGAAGCTCCAGCAGGAGATCGACCAACTGAAGCTGCAGGAGCGTTCGCAGGCCGACGTGGTCGAACGCATGAAGCAGCTCAGCGCCCTCCTCAACCTCCCCTTCATCGGCAACCTCCAGACGGTGCCGGCCGAAGTGACCAACTACGGGACGAGCGACTTCGCGGCCACGATCGACATCGGGGTCGGCCGGAACCAGGGGGTGCAGCTCGACATGCCGGTGGTGGGCGCCGGCGGGTTGGTGGGCCAGGTGGTGCAGGCCAACCACAACACCGCCACCGTGCGCCTCATCACCGACGGCCAGTCGTCGGTCGGGGTCACCTACAGCCCACCGGCCGGGTCCCTCGCCGTCCTCACCGGGCAGGGTTGGGGCAAGCCCCTCGCCGCCGACCTCGTCAGTCCCAACACGCCGATCAGGCCGGGCCAGCAGTTCACCACCAGCGGTCTGCAGGGGGCCATCTACCCGGGGGGCATCCCGGTCGCCACGGTCGTGTCGGCCCGCACCGGTACCAACGCATCCCAGGAGTCGGTGAGGCTCGAGCCCTTGGCCGACCTGTCCCACCTCCGCTACGTGTCGGTCGTCCTGTGGGCACCGCCGTCGTGAGCCGATGACGGGACGCACCGCCGTCCGGGTCGGCCTGGTGCTGCTGTTGTTCCTCACCGTGCAGCAGACGCTGGTGCTCGATATCCGCATCAGCGGCGTGCACCCCGACATCATGCTCTTGTTGCCCATCCTGGCCGGCATCGTGGGCGGCCCGGCCCGGGGCGCATCGATGGGATTTGTCACCGGCCTGGTCTCTGACCTGTTCCTCCCCACCCCGTTCGGACTCTCGGCCCTGGTCGGGTGCCTGCTCGGCTTCGCCGTCGGCGTGGCCACCGTGGCCCTCGACCGGACGGCGGTCTGGCTGCCCCCCGTGGCCGCCCTGGCCGGCAGTGCCCTCTACGAAGTGGTCTATCCCGTGCTCGGCTCGGTGCTCGGCCAGCCCCAGATGCTCCATGTGGGTGTGGCCCGCATCGTGGTGCTGGTGTCGGTGACCAACGCCGTCCTGGCTTTGCCGGCCATGCGGCCGGTGACCTGGGCGCTGCCCCAGGCCTCGACCGAAGGCGTACCGACCTCGGTGGTCTCGACCGGCGTGCTGCGGTGAGGAGCCCGGGGCCGACGGTCGGCGGGACAGCGCGCGTACCGGGCCCGGGTCGGAGTTGGGATACTGGTGCGCCGTGAGCCGCTCCCTGCGCCATCCGTTCAACGGGCCGCGGCGCTACCTCCGCCCCGAACGATCCCGCAACCAGCCCCGCAAGCAGGCCCGTCAGCCGAAGATGCGCCAGAGCCGGTTCTCGGTCGAATCGGTGCTCGAGGCGCCCGACACCACCGCGGCCCGGCCCGGGCTCCGCCTCCGGGTCACCGGCCTGGTCGTCGTCCTGCTCTTCGCCCTGCTGGGGTTGCGCCTGTGGACCTTGCAGGTGCTCCAGGCGCCGGCCGCCGCCCATGCCGTGTCGGCCAACCAGATACGGACCGTGCCCGTCGAGCCCGCCCGGGGCCTCATCCTCGACCGCTACGGGAACCCGCTGGTCAACAACGTGGTGGTGCAGCAGATCACGCTCTCGCAGGTGGCAGCCAAGGAACAGCCCGCGGTGGTGGGCCGGCTGGCCGCCCTGATCGGGCAGACCCCGGCCCAGATCGAGGCCACCTTGAGCGACCCCCGGTTCAGCCCCTACAAGCCGGTGCCGGTGCTCGACAACGCCCCCCTGTCGGACATCCTCTACATCAAGGAGCACCAGGACGACTTCCCGGGGGTGTCCTCGGTCCAGACCACCGAGCGCAACTACCCCCAGCAGGAGCTGACGGGCCCGGCCCAGCACGGTTACCCGGCGGCCCAGACGCTCGGCTACGTCTCGACCATCAACGCCGCCGAGCTCCAGTCGCGGTTGGCCGACGGCTACCAGCCGGGCGACGCCTTCGGGCAGTCGGGGCTCGAATACCAGTACGAGCCCGAGCTGCGCGGGACCCCTGGCCGCCAGGAGCTCGAGGTCGACCCGGTGGGTCGGGTGGTCGGCACCCTGAAGACGACACCGTCCACGGCCGGGGACAACGTCGTGACCAACCTCGACACCAACCTGCAGCAGGTGGCTGACAACGCGTTGGCCACCCAGATCGGCACGCTGCGCAACTCCTTCGACCCGGCCTGCAACAACAAGTCGGGGTGCTACCCGGCCGCCACCGAGGGGGCCGTGGTGGTCATGGATCCCCAGACGGGGGCGGTCTACGCCATGTCCTCCTACCCCAGCTACAACCTGTCCGAATGGGTGGGGGGCCTCGAGCGCGGCCCAGAACGCCCAGCTCTTCGGACCGACGAGCATGGAGCCCACCCTCAACCGGGCCATCCAAGGGCGCTACACCCCGGGCTCCACCTTCAAGCTCAACACGGCCACCGCCGCCCTCAACACCGGGCTGATCTCACCGACCACCCCCTACTACGACACCGGGACGTTCAAGACGCCCGACTGCCAGTACAACAGCACCACCTGCACCTTCCACGACGCCCCGGGCGACCCGGGCGGCACCTTCAACGTGTCGAGCGCCCTCAGCGTGTCGAGCGACGACTTCTTCTACAACCTCGGCTACCTCTTCTACGCCAAGGCGGCCTCGTACGGCCAGACGCCGATCCAGGACACGGCGGCCCAGTACAGCCTGGGCCAGCTGACCGGCATCGACCTCCCCGGCGAGGTGGCCGGCCGGGTGGACAGCCAGCCCGAGCGGGTCAAGCTGCATGCCGAAGACCCGACGGCGTTCCCCAACACGTCGTGGTATACGGGCGAGAACATCGAGATGGCCTTCGGCCAGGGCGGCACGTACATCACGCCCATCGAGCAGGCCGTGGCCTACTCCACCTTCGCCAACGGGGGCACTCGCTACGCACCGCAGGTGGCGGCGGCCGTCGTCTCCCCGTCGGGCAAGGTGGTGAAGCGGTTCACCCCGCAGGTGGTCGGGCACGTGCCCATGTCACCGACCAACCGCCAGGCCATGCTCACCGGCTTCGAGGGGGTGGTCACCAGCCAGGACGGCACCGCCTACGGCGTCCCGGGACTGGCCGCGTTCCCCGGCGGGGTGGCGGGCAAGACGGGAACGGCCGACACCGTGGCGGGCAAGGAGCCGACTGCCTGGTTCGTGGGGTTCGGACCCGTCGCCAACCCCCAGTACGTCGTGGTGTGCGTGATCGACCAGGCCGGCTACGGGGCCACCGCGGCCGCGCCGGTGGTGGCCCAGATCTTCGACTACCTGGCCGCCCACCCGGTCAGCGCCCCGGGCATCCCCCCGTCCGAGGCGGTGGTGCAGAACCAGCAGCCGGTGCAGCTGCCCACCTCGACCCCTCCCTCGACCACCGCGGCGGGCGGGTCGACGGCCGGGACGACGACGACCACCCAGACGGGCTGAACGGGCCCGCCCGGGCCGACCGGATCGGCCCGGGCCGGACCGGCTGAACGGGCCCGGGCCGGTGGCGGACCCGGCCACCCCTCCCAGCCCCTAGGATGACGGGGGAGATGGAGTCACTCTGGCCGCGGATCGAACCGCTGTTGTCCCAGGTCACGAAGCCCGCTCGGTACATCGGTGGCGAGCTCGGCGCCCAGTCTCCCGAGCACGGGCCCCAGGCGGTGTCGTGGCTGCTCCTCTACCCGGACACCTACGAGATCGGCCTGCCCAACCAGGGGCTGCAGATTCTCTACGAGATCCTCAACGAGCGGGACGACGCGGCGGCCGAGCGGGCCTATGCCCCCTGGGTGGACATGGAGGCGGCCATGCGCACGGCCGGCGTTCCCCTGTTCTCCCTGGAGAGCCACCTGCCGGCCCGGGCCTTCGACGTGCTCGCCTTCAACCTGTCGGCCGAGCTCGTCTACACCAACGTGCTCAACCTCATCGATCTGGCCGGGGTGGCGGTGACGAGCGCCCGGCGCACCGAGGGGGAGCCGATCGTGGTGGCCGGGGGCCATTGTGCCTTCAACCCCGAGCCGCTGGCCGACTTCGTGGACTGCTTCGTGCTCGGCGACGGGGAGGAGGTCGTCGGCGAGATGAACGAAGTGTTGGCCGCCGCCCGCCGCCCCGGGTCGGCCTCGGCGGCCATGTCGCCGCGCCAAACCGTGCTCGAGGCGCTCGCCCGCGTCCCGGGCGTCTACGTGCCGTCCTGCTACGAGGCCGACTACGAGTCCGGTATCGAGCCCGCCTCGGGACGGGGCCCGACCCGCCGGCCGCCCCGATTGGCCGGCACCGTGCCCCGGGCGGCGGGCATCCCCGAACGGGTGGAGAAGCGGACCATCGCCGACCTGGCCCGCTGGCCCTACCCGCGGCGCCAGCTGGTGCCGCTCATCGAGGTGGTCCACGACCGGCTCAACGTCGAGCTCTTCCGGGGGTGCACCCGGGGCTGCCGCTTCTGTCAGGCCGGCATGATCACCCGACCGGTGCGCGAGCGGCCGGCCGACCAGGTGCGCACCATGGTGAGCGAGGGCCTCGCCCGCACCGGGTACGACGAGGTGGCCCTCACCTCGCTGTCCAGCGCCGACTACTCGGGCATCGAGGACACCGTGACCTCGATCATCGACGATCCGGCCTGCTCCGGCCAGGTGTCGGTCAGCCTGCCCAGCCTGCGGGTGGATGCCTTCACCGTCGGGACGGCCGCCCAGATCCAGCGGGTCCGTCGCACCGGGCTCACCTTCGCCCCCGAGGGCGGGACCTGGCGGATGCGCCAGGTCATCAACAAGCTCATCCGGGAGGAGGACCTCTACGCCGCGGTGGACGCCGCCTTCAGCCAAGGATGGCGCCGGGTGAAGCTCTACTTCCTGGTCGGCCTCCCCACCGAGACGGACGAGGACACCCTCGGCATCGTGGAGCTGGGCAAACAGTGCGTGGCCATCGGCCGGCGCTACCACCGGGGGGTGACGGTGACCGCATCGGTGGGCGGGTTCGTCCCCAAGCCCCAGACCCCGTTCCAGTGGTTCGGCCAGAACACCATCGAGGAGCTCACCCGCAAGGTCCGCCTGGTCCGCGACGCCGCCCGACCGGTTCGGGGCCTCACCGTCCGCTGGCACGACCCGAAGGCCACCGCCGTGGAGGGGCTGCTCAGCCGGGGCGATCGCCGGGTGGGGGCGGTCATCGAGCAGGTGTGGCGCCGGGGGGGAACCTTCCAGGAGTGGTCCGAGCACTTCGACCTCGGACTGTGGACCGACGCCCTCGCCGACCTGGGCATGGATCTGGAGGACACCGTCTACCGCCACCGGACCGGCGACGAGGTGCTGCCCTGGGACCACCTCTCGGCCGGGCTGCACCGGGACTTCCTGTGGCAGGACTGGCTCGACGCCCTGGAGGCGCACGGGCTGGAAGACTGCCGGTGGACGCCCTGCTACGACTGTGGGGCCTGCACCGGGTTCGGGGTCGAGCATGTGGTGGCCTCGGCCGTCCCTCCGGCCGGCGGCAGCCAGGGCACCGGGCAGGATCTCTCAACCGGGGGCCAGGTGCCGGTACGATTTCTCGGAACGGCGCCGTCCGGCGCCGTTCCGGCCGGCCGGCCGGACCGGAAGGCCCCCGTCGGGGCCGCAGAGGGGAGAGGTTGAGGTGCACATCCGCTTTCGTTTCGCCAAGCTGGGGAAGATCCGCTTCACCAGCCAGCGGGACGTTGCCCGGATGTGGGAGCGGGCGCTCCGGCGGGCCCGGCTGCCGCTGGCCTACACCGAAGGCTTCTCGCCCCGCCCCCGTCTGAGCTTCGGCCTGGCCCTGCCCACCGGGTGCGAGTCGGAGGCCGAATACCTCGACGTCGTCCTGGACGCCGACCGAGCCGGGCCCGAGGGCGTCGCCGTGACGTCGCTGCCCGCCGTGCTCACCCCGTTGCTCCCCGACGGGATCGTGGTGCGCGAGGCGGCCCCGCTCACGCCGGGCCGGGGCTCCCTGCAGGAGCTGGTGACGTCGTGCTCGTGGACCGTGGACGTGGCCGGGGTGACCCGGGACGGGCTGGCGGCGAAGGTGGCGACGTTCCTCCAGGCGCCCTCGGTGCTTCTCGTCAGGGAGCGGAAGGGTCGGTCGGTGGAGGACGACGTCCGGCCCGCCGTCCTGTCCCTCGTCGTGGTCGACCCCCCGGCATCGGCCGGGCCCTCGACACCGGCCGCCGACACGGTTCGCCTGGTGACCGAGCTGGCCACGTTGTCGCGGGGCATCCGGCCGCCCGAATTGCTTCGGGCTGTGGCCGCCTCCGGCCCGACGTCGCACGGGACGGATCCCGGAACGAACGGGCCGGGCCATGGATTCACCATCGGAACCCCGGTCCTCGACCGGGCTTGTAGGACACATCAATGGATTGAGCGCGACGGCATCCGGGCCGAGCCCCTCGAGTGGGGTCGTCAGATGGATGCGGACCGCGTCGGGCACGCCTGGGAGCGGGCCTCGTGAGCAGTATCGGAAGGGAATTCGATGTCAGATGCAGCAGCCGGGCGACCGGTGGGTGTGCCGGCGGAACCACCGCCGGCGGCCCGAGTCGCCCCAGAGGACCGCAGCCCGAAGGGCGCGGGCACCGAGGCCGACCGGTCAGCCGGGGAAGGCCCGGGACCTGACGGGCTGAGCGCCCCGGAGACCGGGGCGACTTCAGGAGGATCGGCCGGCTCGGCCGGGACGGGCGGCGGAGGCCAGGGCCGACGCCGGCGCGGCTCCCGCGGCGGCCGGGGGCGCAGCCGTACGGGTGAGGCCCGTGCCGATGAGGCACCGTCGGAGGCCGACGAACCGTCCGCCGGGGAGATGCCCTCGGTTCCCGTCGTCCCGGCCGGCACCGACCGGCCGGCGGCGCCGCCGGCCGACGGCCGGCGCCCGAAGATCGGCGACACCCGACCGGCCCCGCCGGTGGCGGCCGATGCCGGTCCCGTGCTGGCCACTCCCGGCGGACGCAACGGCGCCCGCTCGGCCGGGCCGGCCAACCCGCGCAGCCCCGGGAGGTCGGGTGGCGGCACCCGATCGCGGTCTCGTTCGGGGAGCGGGGAGAAGGGCAAGGGGTCGAGGAGCGGGGGAGGGGGCCGGGCGACCACCGCCGCCACGGCCACCCCGGCCCGACCCGAGGGAACCCCGACCGCCGGCCGCCGAGGCGGACGGGAGCGGCGGGGCAAGGCGGTCGGCCGCTACATGATCTGCGTCCATGTGCGCCCCGAGATGACCCAGATCGCGCTGCTGGAGGGGCGGACCCTGGTCGAGCACTACATCTCCCGGGCCTCGGACGACGCCACCCAGATCGACGGGAACATCTACCGCGGACGGGTGCAGAACGTGCTGCCCGGCATGGAGGCGGCGTTCGTCGACATCGGCACGCCGAAGAACGCCGTCCTGTACCACGGGGACGTCCGCTACGACACCGACGACGTCGAGACGTCGTCGGCCCAGCCGAGGATCGAGCAGTTGCTCCGGCCCGGTCAGTCCATCCTCTGCCAGGTGACCAAGAACCCCATCGGGGCCAAGGGCGCCCGCTTGACCCAGGAGGTCTCCCTCCCCGGACGGTTCGTCGTGCTCGTCCCGAACAGCACGGCGTACGGCATCTCGAAACGGCTGGAGGACAGTGAGCGGAAGCGGCTGCGACGCATCGTCGACGCCGTGCGGCCCCCGGGGCACGGCCTGATCGTCCGCACGGCGGCGGCCGGGGCCAGCGCCGAGGAGCTGGGCAACGACGTCGACCGGCTGGTCGAGCAGTGGGAGTCCATCGCCGCCGAGGCGATCGAGGGCCAGGGACCGGCCCTTCTCTACCGGGAGCCGGCCATCGCCGTACGGGTGATCCGCGAGGAGCTCAACCGGGAGTACCGGGCCGTGGTCATCGACGACCTGGCCCTCTACGACCAGGTGCGCGAGTACGTCGGGGCGGTCAACCCGGAGCTGGCCGACCGTGTCGAGTACTTCGACCCCGAGGTCGAGGCGCTGCCGGTGTTCGAGCGGTACCACGTCCACGAGCAGCTGCACCGGGCCCTCGACCGCAAGGTCTACCTGCCCTCGGGGGGGTCGTTGGTCATCGACCGGACCGAGGCGCTCACCGTCATCGACGTCAACACGGGCAAGAACGTGGGCACCACCAACCTGGAGGAGACCGTCTTCCGCAACAACCTCGAGGCGGCCGAGGAGGTGGCCCGCCAGCTCCGGCTGCGGGACATCGGGGGCATCATCGTGATCGACTTCATCGACATGGAGATCAGGGAGAACCGTGAAAAGGTGGGCAGCGCCCTCCGGGCTGCGCTGGCCCGGGACAAGACCCGCACCCAGGTGTTCGACATCTCGGAGCTGGGCCTGGTCGAGATGACCCGCAAGCGGGTCTCCGAGGGCCTCATCGAGTCGATGTCGACCACCTGCGAGGTCTGCGGCGGCCGGGGCATCGTCTTCGAGGACCCGGAGCTGTAGGGCCGCCGGCCCGAGGTAAGCTGTCGTCCCTATGTACGCCGTGATCCAGACCGGGGGCAAGCAGGAGCGGGTGGCCGAGGGCCAGACCGTCCGGGTCGAGCTGCTGGGGGAGACGCCCGGGGCCACCGTGACCTTCGAGCCCCTCCTGGTGGTCGACGGTGGGACGGTGCTGGCCACGCCGGCCCAGCTGGCCGGGTCGTCGGTCACCGCCACCGTGGTGGGCGAGGAGCTCGGACCGAAGATCCGGGCCCGTACCTACAAGCCCAAGTCGCGCCAATCCACCCGGTGGGGGCACCGGCAGCGGTACTCGACGATCGCCATCACCTCCATCCGGGCCGTCGGCTGACCGGCCGGCGCCCGCATCCACCTGTCCCGAGGAGCACTCACCGATGTCCAAGACCAAAGGCGGCGGCTCGACCCGCAACGGACGCGACTCCCACGCCCAGCGGCTGGGGGTCAAGGCCTTCGGCGGCACCGAGGTGCCGGCCGGCGCCATCATCGTGCGGCAGCGGGGCACCAAGGTGCACCCGGGCCAGAATGTGGGCCGGGGCGGGGACGACACCCTCTTCGCCCTGACGGCCGGGACGGTGCGGTTCACCCAGCGCAAAGGACGCAAGCTGGTCGACGTCGTCGCCGGCTGACCGGCCGGTCCGGCTCCAGCCCAGGGACCGTACCCAGCCATGGCCCGGCTCGACGCGGCGCCGCCGCCGGATCCGCCCGGGGACGGCGCCCCCGGGAGAGCGGCACCGGGGCGGGCCCTTCCCCTCGAAGGCTGCGTCAACTTCCGCGACCTCGGCGGCTACCGCACGCGTGACGGCCGGAGCGTCCGGTGGCGCCACCTCTTCCGGGCCGACGGGCTCAACCGGCTGAGCGAGGCCGATCGGGCCACCCTGGTCGACCTCGAGGTGGCCACCGTCATCGATTTGCGCACGGTGGACGAGGCCACGACCCGCGGACGGTTCCCGGTCGAGCTCGTCCCCGTCCGCTACCTCGACCTTCCCCTGACCGACGTGCTCCCCTCGGCCGAGGACCTTCCCTCCTGGCGCGAGGCCTCCTACGTGGCGTCCCGGTACGTCGCCATGGTCACCGACGGCGGCCCGGTCCTCACCCGTGCCATCGGGGCCCTGGCCGAGGCCGAATCGATGCCCGCCGTCTTCCACTGCAGCGCCGGCAAGGACCGCACCGGCGTGCTCGCCGCCCTCATCCTGGCCTTTCTCGGGGTGCCCGATGAGACCATCGTGGACGACTACATGCTCAGCGCGGCGGCCATGGAGAACCTGCTCGACCGGTTGACCGCCGAGTACCCGGACTCGGTCGAGGAGGTGCTCCGCTTCGCCCCCTCCATCCTCCACGTGATGCCCGAGACCATGGTGGAGTTCCTGGCCACTGTGCGCTCCGAGTTCGGCGGCTACGACGCGCTGGAGCGGTCGCTCGGGGTGGTCCCGGCCATGGACCGGCTGCGGTCGTCGGTGCTGGAGGAGGCCTGATCGTCCCCGGGCCCGTCCCGGTGGCCGAAGGGCCGATCGGTAGGATCGACCCATGTCCGGCTTCGTCGACGAGGCACAGCTCCACGTCAAGGCGGGGAACGGCGGGGCCGGGGCGGTCTCGTTCCGGCGTGAGGCCCACGTGGACCGGGGCGGCCCCGACGGCGGCGACGGTGGCCGGGGCGGGGACGTGTGGCTGGTGGCCACCACCAACCAGTCCTCGCTCCTCGGGTTCCGCGACCACCCCCACCGGCGTGCCGGGGACGGCGGCCACGGCGGGGGCAAGCGCAAGCACGGGGCGCGCGGCGCCGGCCTCGAGGTGCCGGTACCGGTCGGGACCAGGGCCCTGCGGGCCGACGGCGCCCTCCTGGTCGACCTGGCCCGGCCGGGCGATCGGTGGCTGGCCGGGTCCGGGGGGCGGGGCGGCAAGGGCAACGCCGCCTTCCTGACCAACCGGCGCCGGGCCCCGGCCTTCGCCGAGCAGGGGGAGAAGGGCCACGAGGAGTGGTACCGGCTCGAGCTGGCCCTGGTGGCCGACGTGGCGCTGGTCGGCTTCCCCAACGCCGGCAAGAGCACCCTCATCTCGCGACTGTCGGCGGCCCGTCCCAAGATCGCCGACTACCCCTTCACCACCCTCGAACCCCATCTCGGGGTGGTGCGGGCCGGCGACGGGGTCGACTTCATCGTGGCCGACATCCCCGGGCTGGTCGAAGGGGCGGCCGACGGCCGGGGCCTCGGGCACCGCTTCCTCCGCCACATCACCCGGGCCCGTGTGCTCGCCCTGGTCATCGAGCTCGACCCGGTGACCGGCGTGACTCCCCTCGAGCAGCAGCGGGTCCTGCTCGAAGAGCTCGAGCGGTACCGGCCCGAACTGCTGGACCGGCCCCGCCTGGTGGTCGGGTCGAAGGTCGACGTGGCCGGCGAGGCGGCGACTTCGGGATCGTTCGAGCCCGATCTGGTCGTCTCGGCGGTGACCGGCGTCGGCCTCCGCCAGCTGGTCGGGCGACTCGCCACCTTGGTGGACCAGGACCGGAGCCGTCAACCCGAGCCGGGCGCCGGCGTCGTCATCCACCGGCCCCTGCCCGAGGGCTTCGCCATCGAGCGGGTCGAGCCCGGGGTGTTCCGGGTCAACGGCCGGGCCGCCGAGCGGGCCGTCGCCCTCAACGACGTCACCACCGACGAGGCCGCCGCCTTCGTCCAGGACCGTCTACGCCGGCTCGGGGTGGACCGGGCCCTGGCCCGGGCCGGGGCCGCCGACGGCGACCTCGTGCTCATCGGCGAGCTGTCCTTCGAGTGGTTCCGCGACCAGCCCGACCTGACCGTCGAGCCCGGCCGGCGCCGCCGGTGACGGGGCACCGGACCGGGCCGGTGGCGGCCGGGGAGCGCACTGTGGTGGTGAAGGTCGGCTCGTCGTCGGTGACCACCGATGCCGGCCAGGTCGACACGGCCGCCATCGCCAAGGTGGCGGCCGAGGTGGCCACCGCCCATGCCGCCGGGGACCGGCTGGTGGTCGTCAGCTCGGGGGCCGTCGCCGCCGGCTGGCCCAGCCTCGCCCCCGACCGGCCCCGCCCGACCGACCCGGCCACCCTGCAGGCCGCCTCGGCGGTGGGCCAGCACCGGCTGATGCAGGTGTGGAGCGACGCCTTCGACGCCCACGGGCTGGTCGCCGGCCAGGTGCTGCTCGCCCCCCTCGACTTCGTCCATCGCAGCCAGTACCTCCACGCCCGCCAGACGCTCTCCCGGCTGGTCGAGCTGGGGGTGGTCCCGGTGGTCAACGAGAACGACGCCGTGGCCGACGAGGAGATCAGGTTCGGCGACAACGACCGCCTGGCCGCCCTGGTGGCCCACCTGGTCGGCGCCGACCTGCTCGTCCTGCTGACCGACACGGCCGGGTTGATGACCGGAGACCCGCGCCGGGTGAACGATGGCTCGCTGATCGAGGAGGTGGTCGAGATCGACCACGAATTGGAGCGGATCGCCGGGGGTCCGGGCACGACCGCCGGCAGTGGGGGGATGGGGTCGAAGCTGGCGGCGGCCAAGATCGCCGTCTGGTCGGGTGTCGAGGCGGTCATCGCCGACGCGGCCCGGCCCGGCGTCCTGGCCGCGGTGACCGGGGCCAGCCCGGGGGTGGGCACGCGGTTCCGGGCCCGCGACCGGCGGCTCCCCGCCCGCAAGCTGTGGATCGCCTTCGCCATCGGGGCCTCGGGCACCATCGAGGTGGACGGCGGGGCCCGCCAGGCGCTCGTCGCCGGGGGCCGGTCCCTGCTCTCGCCCGGGGTCCTGGCCGTGCGGGGGGTGTTCTCGGCCGACGACGCCGTCGAGATCGTGGGCCCGGACGGGGCCGTGTTCGCCAAGGGCCTGGTCCGCCAACCCTCGTCGGTGGTGGCGGCGTGGGCCGGGCGCCGGTCGGACGAGCTCCCCGACGAGGTCTCCCCCGAGGTCGTCCACCGTGACGACCTGGTGGTCCTGGCCTGAACCAGGCTGCCGCCCATCGGAGCGGCATGGCGCGGGCACTACCATGACGCGGTGCCGTCCATCCCCCCTCGCTCGCTGATCGAGCAGGCCGCCCGGGCCCGCGCCGCCGGGCGCGTGGTCGCCCGGTCGTCGACCGCCTCCCGGGACGAAGCCCTGGGTCTGGCCGCCGACCTGCTGGAACAGCGGGCCGACCGGGTGCTCGAGGCCAACACCGCCGACCTGTCCCGGGCCGAGCAGGCCGGAGCGGACGGCACCTCCCTCGACCGGCTCCGGCTCGACGACGGTCGCCTGGCCGCCATGGCCTCGGGGTTGCGGTCCGTGGCGGGCCGGTCCGACCCGGTCGGAGAGGTGGTCGACGGCTGGGTCCGGCCCAACGGCCTGCGGGTCGAGCGGGTCCGGGTGCCCCTCGGGGTGGTCGGGATCATCTACGAGAACCGGCCCAACGTGACCAGCGATGCCGCCGCCCTGTGCCTCAAGTCGGGCAACGCGGTGATGCTCCGCGGCTCGTCCTCGGCCATCGGCTCCAACACGGTGATCGCCGCCGCCCTCCGGGACGGCCTGGGCAAAGCCGGCCTCCCGGCCGACGCCGTCGGCCTGGTGGAGGACACCGCCCGGGCCACCGCCACGGCTTTCATGCAGCTGGAGGGGTTCATCGACTGCCTCATCCCCCGGGGTGGCCCGGCCCTGGTCGCATCGGTCCGGGAGCACGCCACCGTGCCCTACATCATCGACGGGGCCGGCAACTGCCATGTCTACGTGCATGCCGCCGCCGACCTGGCCATGGCCGAGGCCATCCTGGTCAATGCCAAGACCCAGCGTCCCGGGGTGTGCAACAGCGCCGAGACGCTGCTGGTCGACGCGGCGGTGGCCGAGGCCTTCCTGCCCCGCTTGCCGGCCGCCCTGGCCGGCGTCCGCCTGCTCGGGGACGCCCCGACGCGGGCGCTCGTGCCCGGGGCGGACGAGGCGACCGACGACGACTTCGCCACCGAGTTCTTGGACCTCAGGCTGTCGGTGGCCGTGGTGGCCGACCTCGATGCCGCCATCGAGCACATCAGCCGCTTCGGATCGGGTCACTCCGAGGCCATCGTGACCACAGACCTGGGGGCGGCCCGTCGATTCACCGACGAGGTGGATGCCGCCGCCGTGGTGGTCAACGCCTCGACCCGCCTGGTCGACGGGGAGGCACTGGGCCTCGGTGCGGAGATCGGCATCTCCACCCAGAAGCTGCACGCCCGCGGGCCGATGGGGCTGCGGGAGTTGACCACCCTCAAGTACGTGCTGATGGGTGACGGGCAGGTGCGGTCATGACCGAGGTGACAGATCCGGCCGGCCCGGCCCACCCGGCCGGGGACGGGCCCTCCTCCGGGTTCCCGGTCCCCGACGCCCCCCACTTCGACTCGATCGACGCCGTCCGCCGGGGCCTGGCCGGCGTGGACTACCTGGCCGACGACGGCATCGCCGGGGTGGTGTTCCTGGCCGACCGGCTGGCCAAGCCGGTGCTGGTCGAGGGGCCGGCCGGCACGGGCAAGACCGAGCTGGCCAAGTCGGTGGCCCGAGCCACCGGCAGCCGCCTCATCCGGCTCCAGTGCTACGAGGGCCTCGACGAGTCCAAGGCCCTCTACGAGTGGAATTACAAGAAACAGCTCCTGCGCATCCAGGCCGATGCCGGCCAGACGTGGCAGCAGCTGGAAGAGGACATCTTCTCGGAGGAGTTCCTGCTCGCCCGTCCCCTGCTCGAGGCCATCCGCTCGCCCGAGCCGGTGGTGCTCCTGCTGGACGAAGTCGACCGCGTCGAGCTCGAGACCGAGGCGCTCCTGCTCGAGATCCTCTCCGAGTACCAGGTGTCCATCCCCGAGCTCGGCACGGTGCGGGCCACCCGGATCCCGCTCGTCTTCCTCACCTCGAACAACACGCGTGAGCTGTCCGAGGCCCTCAAGCGGCGCTGCCTGTACCTGCACATCGACTACCCGCAGCTCGAGCGCGAGCGGGCCATCATCGAGACCCGGGTGCCGGGCATCAGCAAGAACTTGGCCGACCAGGTGGCCCGCATCGTGCGCTCGATCCGCACCCTCGACCTCAAGAAGGACCCGTCGGTCTCCGAGACGCTGGACTGGGCGCGCACCCTGGTGGTGCTCGGCGTCGAGTCGATCGACGTCGACCAGGCCCGTGACACGCTCCACATCCTGTTGAAGTACCAGACCGACATCGACCGGGCGGCCAAGGAGCTGGCCGGCGTGACGTCGCCCGACTGAGATCGAGGCGGGCCGATGCTCGACCTGCTCAGCGGGTTCGTGGCCGAGCTGCGGGCGGCCGGCATCCCGGTGTCGCTGACCGAGCACCTCGATGCCGCCGAGGTGCTCCGGCACATCCCCATGGAGGACCGCCAGGCGGTGAAGTACGCCCTCGGGGCGAGCCTGGTGAAGACCTCGTCGCACTGGCGGGCCTTCGAGACGGCGTTCGAGATCTATTTCGCCCTGCGGGGTCCCGAATACGGCATCGACGACGCCGGCGAGGCGGCGCCCGGGGAGGAGACCGACGCCGGACGGGGCGACCGCCAAGGTGAGGGGCGGGGGCAGGGGCGCGGCCGGGGCGGTGCCGGCCAGGAGGGGATGACCCCCGAGGAGCTCGCCGACCTGCTCTACAAGGCGCTGCTCGGGGCCAACGATGCCCTGGTGGCGGCGGTGGCCCGCCAGGCGGTGACCCGCTACGCCGGCATGGAGGCGGGCCGGCCGGTCGGGGGGACCTATTACCTCTACCGCACGTTGCGCAACCTGGACCTCGATGCCGTGCTCGACCGCCTGGTGGACCAGGCCCGGGCCAGCACCCCGATGCCCGACGACGGCGACGCGGCACCGCCGGGCCTCACCACCTTGGAGGAGCGCCTGCTGCGGGACGAGTACCAGTCCCGCATCGACCAGCTGCGCAAGGAGATCGAGAACGAGATCCGCCGGCGCCTGGTGGCCGACCGGGGCAGTGAGGCGCTGGCCAAGTCGCTGCGCAAGCCCCTGCCCGAGGACATCGACGTCATGCACGCCACCCGGGACGAGCTGGTCGCCCTGCGCAAGTCCCTCCAACCCCTGTCGCGCAAGCTGGCCGTGCGCCTGGCCCGCAAGCGCCGCCACGGGCGCAAGGGCCCGCTCGACTTCCGGGCCACCATGCGCCACTCCCTGTCCACCGGAGGCGTGCCCCTCGAGCCCCGGTTCCGCTACCCGCGCCCGTCCAAGCCCGAGATCGTGGTCATCGCCGACATCTCCGGCTCGGTGGCGTCGTTCGCCCGGTTCACCCTCCACCTCGTCCACGCCATCAGCTCGCAGTTCTCCAAAGTGCGCAGCTTCGTGTTCATCGACGGGATCGACGAGGTCAGCCGGTTCTTCGAGGGGGCGGAGGACCCGGCCGCCGCCGTGCACCGGATCAACACCGAGGCCGACGTGATCTGGGTCGACGGCCATTCCGACTACGGGCATGCCCTGACCGTCTTCTGGGAGCGGTGGGGAGAGGAGATCACGCCGCGCACCAGCGTGCTGTTGCTCGGTGACGCCCGCAACAACTACCACGCCTCCCAGGCCTGGGTGGTCAAGGACCTCCAGGCCCGCGCCCGGCACGTCTACTGGCTCAACCCCGAGCCGCGCGCCTACTGGAACTCGGGTGACTCCATCGTCGGGGAGTACGCCACCCACTGCGACGAAGTGGTCGAATGCCGGACCTTGCGCCAACTGGAGCAGTTCGTGGGAGATCTGGCATGACGGCCGGATCCGGCTTCGACGCCCTGGCCGGCGCCGGTGAGGGCGCCGCCGACGGGCCCGCCGCGCCGGCCGACGGCCGGGCCGTGGCGCCCCCCGCCGGGGTGCGGACCGTGTCGCCCCCGTCCCGGGCCGCCACCCGGCTGGTGCTCATCCGGCACGGCGAGGCGGTCTGCAACGTCTCGGGCGTCTGCGGCGGCCCCGAGGGGTGCGAGGGCCTCACCGACCTCGGTCGCCGGCAGGTCGAGGACCTGCGGGACCGGCTGCTGGCCTCCGGGGAGCTCCGGGGAGCGGATGCCCTCTATGCCAGCGTGCTGCCCCGAGCGGTCGAGACGGCGCAGCTGGTGGCGCCGGCCCTCGGGCCGACCGGGCCCGGGGCCCGGCCCGGCTCGCCACCGCTGGTCACCGACTGCGGGCTGTGCGAGCTCCACCCCGGGGAGGCCGACGGGCTGAACTGGGCCGAGTTCACCGAACGGTTCGACTTGATCGACTGGGACGAGGATCCCGACCAGCCCATCGCCCCCGGTGGCGAGAGCTGGACCGGATTCGTGAGGCGGGTGGCCGAGGCCCTCGACCGCCTCGCCGGGGGCCATCCGGGCCAGCTGATGGTGGTCGCCTGCCATGCCGGCGTGGTCGAGGCGTCCCTCCTGGCCAAGCTGCCGGTCGAAGGCGGACTGGCGGGGACCCGCCTCGGGTTGCAGACCCGCCACGCCTCCATGACCACCTGGGAGGTCCACGGCGGGCGCTGGCACCTGCTCGGCTACAACGACACCGCCCGTGGCCCGGTCACCGCCCCGGCGGCCGCCGCTCAGCAGGCGTAGTCGTCGTCGAAGGCGGTGTCCATGCCGCCGAGGGCCAGCGCGAAGCTGGGCGAGCTGTACTGGACGATCTGCACCGGTCCGGCCGGGAGCGGGCCGGCGAACAGCGAGCGCACGTTGGCGCACGTGGTGGCCGGGTCCACCCCCCAGGACGCGGCCCAGTAGGGGACGGGTGGGGCGTAGTTCCCGACGATCGAGTTCCAGTTGCCCGGACTGGCGTAGATGCCGACGCTGTTGAGCCCGACGAAATGGAGGCCGTCGATGGCCCCATGCACCAGCGAGGCGTTGGCCGCCGGGTCCCCGCTCCAGGCCCCATCGGTCTCGACGTCCAGCCACCAGGGCACGGCCGGGTTGACGCCGGGGATCGAGGCCTTCTGGAAGGCGTCCACCGCGGTGTTGAACCCGAAGTCGCAGGCGGCCGGCGACTCCATGCCGGCGCAGGAGCCGTCGAAACTGGACGGGTCCAGGCCGAAGGTCAGGAAGGCGTAGAGGTTGAGACCACCACCGGCCCACGCCGCCTCCTGGGCCAGGCACCGGTTGGCCGGCGCCTTCGAGGCGCCCACCACCTCGACCACCCCGATGGTGTGGGGCGGGGGCGGCTGGCCGCCGCACTGGAAATCGGAGATGTCGTAGCCGAACGTCCCCGACGGGTAGGACGAGCCGGTGAAGTTCCCGCTGCCGTCGGCCTCGGCCATCCCCACCACCGGCCGGGCCAGCACCTGGGGAGCCGACCCCCAGTAGGTGGCGTCCCCGAAGGCCGAGACCAGACCGTTGTTGTTGGCGAACCAGTAGCCCCCGCCGTCGGCGCTGGCGGCCATACCGACCACCGGGCGCTGTTGGGGCACATTGCCGAGGGAGCCGTGGAACTGGGCGTCGCCGAAGGCGAACACGCCACCGTCGGAGGCGGTGAACCAGTAGCCGTGGCCGCTCGGGGTGGCGGCCATCCCGACGATCGGCCGGTTGAGGTGGATGGCCCCGGTCGAGCCGTAGAACTGGGCGTCGCCGAAGGAGAAGATCCCCCCATCGGCCGCCACCAGCCAGTAGCCCCCGCCGTCCGGGGTGGCGGCCATCCCGACGACCGGCTGGTTGAGCCGGACACCGCCCATGGAGCCGTGGAAGCCGGCGTTGCCGAAAGTGAAGATGCCACCGTCCGAGGCCACCAGCCAGTAGCCCGAGCCGTCGGGTAGCGCGGCCATCCCCACCACCGGCTGGTTCAGGCGCAGGTTGCCGGTCGAGCCGAAGAACTGGGCGTTCCCGAAGGAGAAGATGCCGCCGTCCGAGGCCACCAGCCAGTAGCCGCCGCTGTTGGGGGTGGCGGCCATACCGACCACCGGGCGGTTGAGGGCGATGTTGCCCGTGGAGCCGTAGAAGGGCGCACCGGCAAAGGAGAACACGCCGCCGTCGGAGGCCACCAGCCAGTAGGCCGACACCCCGGTGGTGCGCGGGGCGGCCCCGGCCGCCGCCCGTGACGACGTCCCGGCCAGGCCACCGGCCCCGAGCAGTCCGGCGGTCAAGGCGGCGGCGACGAGCACTCGACCGAGCGGTCGCCACCGCCTCGAAGTCGTGCGGGCGTGGGGGTGCGAGACGGGAAGGGACATCGTGGGTGACGGCTCCATCGGTCGGCGTTCGTTGGCCCCGGACGAGGATCGCAACGATGGTGTCGGTGGTCGCGGGTGACGGCCCCCACGGCGACCGGGCGAGCGCCAGTCTGGTGGTTCGCCGGCGACGGGTCAATGACCCCCCGTTGCACCTCGGGTTTCTCATCCCGCAGGGCGGGAGGGGCGCTGGGTGGAGCCTGAGCGGGCGTTCGGTCCGTCTCGGTGAGTGAGTCGCGTGGTCAGGGCCGGGGACGGGCCGTGGAGGTCGTGGTTCGGCGTCGACATCGATGGGTTGCGGGGCACGATCGGCCCGGTGGCTCGATGACCGCCGGACCTGTACCCGACGACCGGTTGGATCGGTGCTCGGCACCGCATTGGGGAAGATGGCCAGGCGAGCAGGACGAAGAGCGGCCCGCGTTGAGTTCGGTCCCGAGCCCGGTCAGCACGTCGCCGAATGACTGCCCGAGTACCCAGAAGGTCGACCGACTCATGGGCGACGTGCCCCTCGCCGGTGAGCATCGACCGCGTCCATGAGGAATGGGTCAGGGGGAAGTCAGGGATCCGTCATCGCCGTGCCCGGGGTGCAAACGGTGGGCGCCAGGGTCGACTGGTGGAACGACTGGCGGAGCGGCTCAGCTCCGCAGCAGCTGGGCGATGCCGAAAGCCAGGTCGAGCGATTGGCGGGCGTTGAGCCGCGGGTCACAGGTAGTGGTGTAGCGCTGGTGGAGTTGGTCTTCGACGATTTCCTCGATGCCCCCGAGGCACTCGGTGACGTCGTCCCCGGTCAGCTCGACGTGCACCCCGCCCGGCTGAGTGCCCACCTCCCGGTGAGAGCGGAAGAACCCCTTGAGCTCGCCGATGATGTCGTCGAACCGCCGGGTCTTCTGGCCGGCATCGGCGGTGAAGGTGTTGCCGTGCATCGGGTCGCACACCCAGACCACAGGATGGCCCTCGTCACGGACGGCGCGCAGCAACGGAGGCAGGGCCGACTCAACGGCATCGACGCCGAGGCGAGTGATCAGCGTGAGGCGGCCGGGGATCCGCTCGGGGTTGAGACGCTCGCACAGCCCGACAACGTCGTCGGGGCCGGCCGTGGGCCCGACCTTGGACCCGACCGGGTTGTTGATGCCGGACAGGAAATCGCAGTGGGCCCCGTCCAGCTGGCGGGTGCGCTCGCCGACCCAGAGCATGTGGGCCGAGCAGTCGTACCAGCGGTCGGTGAGCGAATCCCGCCGGGTGAGCGCCTCCTCGTAGTCGAGGATGAGTGCCTCGTGGCTGGTCCAGAAGTCGACCTCGTGCAGCGTCTCCTCGGCCGTCAGGTCGATGCCGCAGGCGGCCATGAACCGCAGAGCGCTGTCGATGCCGTTGGCGATGGCCTCGAACTGCTGCCCCTCGGTGGAGGAGGCCACGAACTCCTGGTTCCAGGCATGGATCTGGCTGAGGTCGGCGAAGCCGCCCTTGGTGAAGGCACGGAGAAGATTGAGAGTGGCCACCGACTGGTTGTACGCGGCCACGAGCCGCGTCGGGTTGGGGACACGGGCTTGGTGCTCGGCCGCGTCGTCGTTGACCATGTGGCCCCGGAACGAGTCGAGCAGCTCGTCCCCGATCTGTTCGGTGGCGGAGCTGCGCGGCTTGGCGAACTGTCCGGCGATGCGCCCCACCTTCACGACCGGCACCCCGGCGCCGTAAGTCAGCACCACGGCCATCTGCAGGATGACCTTGAGCTTGTCCCGGATGTTGTCGGCGCTGAAGTCGGCGAACGATTCGGCACAGTCGCCCGCCTGGAGCACGAAGGCCCGTCCTTCGACCGCCTGGCCGAGGGCGCGGGTGAGATGGCGGGCCTCGCCGGCGAAGACCAGCGGCGGCAGCCCGGCGAGTTGAGCGTGGACCCGCTTGAGCTCGGCCTCGTCGGGCCAGACGGGCTGCTGGGCGGTGGGCCGCGAGCGCCAGGAGTCGGGTGCCCACTCGGGCCGGACGGGATTGGTCACCTCACCAGCGTAAGGCCTCCGACGCTCGGTGTGGGCATCTCCGCCGTCGATCGTCGGTTCCGCCTCAGGGCTGGCAGGGTCAGGACGAGCGCCTCACCAGCGTGAGCGCCAGGCGCGGGCACGAAGCCACGGCCCGTTCCGCGTGGTCGAGATGCCGGGCGGGGATCTCGACCGGCCCGACGATCGGAAAGCCCCACGGGTCGAGCGTGATTTGCTCGGGGAACAGCTCGGCGCAGACGCCGTGCCCGTCACACGCGATGGGGTTCACGACGAGCGAGAAGCCCGGTCGCTTCGGGGTATCGCCGCCCTTGCTCACCGTCGCCCTCCCGGCGACCCGACCGGTGGTCGGGTCGCCATGGGTCGCGATCCGCGGTTGTCTATCGGCGCGACCCCGAGGAACCGGCAGGAAGACCGGTGTCGACTTGCACGGGCCGCGGCGCAGGTGGACCTCGGCGTGGTCGGCGTACACGCGTAGCGCCGTGCGCACGAACCGGGCGACCCCGTCGGGGTGACGGCACGCACCCCGACCTTCGACCAGATCGCAGATGGCCGGGATGACGGCCACCCCGCCGCGAAGCGAGTTCGGTCGATAGGCGAGCTGGTGCACGGCGGCGGCCAGCATCGAGAGCCCGTTTACGCACGGCCCGCACTGGCCCGCACCTTCGCCCTCGAGATAGGTGACCACCCGGCTGACCTCGGCCAGCGGGCAGACGTCGACCGGCAGCAGCGCGACCACGCCGGCGCCGATCGAGGAGCCGGCATTCCTCGCCGCTTCCTCGGTGAGGACGAGTGAGGAAGCCAGCTTCGTGCTCACCCAGCCCCCTCCGTACCCACCGAGGAGGACGCCCTGGACGCGTGGCGTCTCGTCGATCCCGAGCTGGAGCACGGCTGCCAATGGGGTGCCAAGGGGTGCCTCGACGATGCGGGACTCGGCCCACCGACCGGTCACCGTCAAGAGCGCGGTGCCGGGCGACTCCGGGGTCCCGACCGTCCGGAACCAGCCGGCACCGAACCGCGCGATCAGGGCGACGTGGGCCAGGCTCTCCACGTTCTGCACCAGGGTCGGCCGCCCGCCCACACCCCGCTGGCGGATCGGCGTGAGCCCTTGGAACAAGGGAACGGCCGGTCGAGTGCCGGCGATCGTGTTGACGACGGCGGTCTCCTGGCCCGCAAGGAAGCGGTCGGGTGCGACGACCACCTCCACCGGGCAGGGGTCGAGCCCGGCCCTCGCCCGCTCGGCGAGCACGTGCTCGACCGAACCGACCGCGGCGGCGGGCACATGAACGTAGATCCGAGTGGCCCCCAGGGTCGAGGCCGCGACACCGGCGCCGTCGAGCACGAGGTGCGGCAAACGTTGGATGAGCAACCGGTCCTTGCCGCTCGCCGGCTCGCCTTCGGCCGCGTTGGCCACGACGACCGGCCTGCGGCGACCGCCATCGTGCACCGCCCGCCACTTGACACCGACCGGGAACCACGCCCCGCCGTGACCTCGCAGTCCGCTCGCCTCGAGCTCGTCGAGGAACGACGCCTTCCTGACGGGGAGCGGTCCCCACCGGTCGAGGTGCTCCTCGAGCCCCACGGCGTCGGCGCGGCCACCGATGCCGGCGAGCAGGCGCTCGGCCCCGGTCGGCGCCGCCACCGGGGGCTGCAGGGAGTTGCCGCGTCCCACGGTCGTACTGACTGGCACCGGGACCATCAGCGGTGGCTCCGTTGCCCAACGCTCCCGGTGACCGTCCCCGACAGCGCCCCGGTGTTCTGGTCGACGTTGAGCGAGATGACCAGCTGCAGGGGATTCGGCCCACTGACCATGGCGTTGATGGTGCCACCGTTGAGCCCGGTCACAGTTCCGCTGTACGAGCCGAAGGTCACTGTGCCCGAGGAGAGCGAAACGCCGCCTCCCTGCAGGGCCGTGCCCGTGAGCACCACCGCGAGCGGCGTCGACGAGGCGTCTTGGCGATGCAACGAAAGGGTGACCTGGGTCTGGCCGCCCCCGGTATCGGTGGCCGTCTGGGTCCCGGAGACCCGGACCGTGAAGGGAGGGGTCGGGACGGCGCCCGAACCGCCCGAGCCCGACGTCGTGGTGAGCGTGGTCGTGGTGGCCGACCCCGCCGAGGTCGTGGCTGTCTGGCTGCCCGCGGCTTTCTTGGCCAGCTCGGCGAGAAGCGCGGACGACGTCCCGGCCCGGATTGACCAGCCGGGTCGCAGCGGGCCGACCACGGCGAATACCGCGATGGCGGCAGCGAGCGTGCCCGCCAGGGCTGCGCCCACGACCCGTTGGGTGTCACTGAACGTCCGACCGGAGACGAGTCGCCAGGCCACGACGGCCAGGACTGCGGCGGCGCAGAGGACGTCGATGATGAGCACCACGGAGCGGGAGCTGTCCGAACCGCTCCCGAGACCGTGGAACATCGCCAGTGGCCAACACAGATAGGCAAGCCAGTGCACGAAGCGCCACGAGGTGAACCCGATGCGGTGACGGAGGGCGCTGGTGAGCAGGACCGCCAGCAGCAGGTCGAAGGTGAGCGCGCCGAGCCCGACCCACAGCGGGCGGTACGCAGTCTGAAACGGGACGAACGCGTCGGCGAACCCGATCGGGACGTACCCGTCGCTGACCGTCGTGACCACGTGGATCGCCACGAACCCGACGCAGAAGAGTGAGAGGTTCCGATGGACGTCCTGGGAGAGAAAGCGGGGCCACCGCTCGCTCGTCCAGCCGACCGACGCGATGACGCCCACCACCACCGTGGCAGTCAACAGCACCAGGGCGACCAGCCCGGTCGAGCGCGTGAGGTACCAGAGTGCCTTCGAGCTCTGGACGGTAGCGGCTATCGCCGAGAATGGAATGGTCATCGCCGGGCGGGCCGCAGTACCGGTGCCGGCCGCTCAGTGGGATCCGTCGGCCAGCCCGCCACGGTGACCACCGAGTCGTCCGGCCGCACCAGCCGGGCGGGGAGCCCGAGTTCCTCGAGCCAGTCGGCGGCTCCCCGGCCCATGACCATCGCCGCCGTCGAGGCTGTGTTGGCGTCTAGGCACGAGCCCGCTGTGACCGAAACGGTCTTCCAGTGGGTGTCGGCGGGGAGGCCGGTCGAGGGGTCGACGAGATGGTGCACGGGCGTGCCACCGAGCAGCCAGTGGCGATTGCCGATGCCGGAGGTGGCGAGTCCCCCGGTCGAGATGGCCACCGCCACCGGTGCCGCCGGATCGCCGCAGATATCGGCGATCCCGACGTCGAACCCGCCCTCGGGAGCCCCGCGAACGGCGAGATCGCCGCCGAGGGAGACGAGCGCGCCACAGCCCAGCTGGCGCCAGATCGCGTCGCAGATCCGATCGACCGCCCACGCCTTGGCCGTGGCACCGAGGTCGAGTCGTGTCCCGGGGGGCAGCGCGACGATCGGGCGCTGGGCGTCGACGACGACCGAGCGCCAACCCGCGATCGGGGCGGGGTCAGGCAGTGAGCCCGGTCGGCCTCCAGCCACCGCCGAGAAGTCGCGGTCGTAGCCGAGCCGGCACATTGCATTGCCCACCGTCGGGTCCACCATGCCGCCGGTGAGGCGGGCCGCGCGCAGGGCGAGCGAGACAGCTTCGCACAGCTCGAACGAGACCTCGACGGGCTCGCCGGACGAGGCCTGACGGTGCAGGCGCTCGAGCTCGGAATCCGGACGGAACCTCGAAGCGACCCGGTCGACGTGGTCCAGTTCGTCCCAGAGGATCTCGACGGCGGCGATCATGGTGCCCGGGTCGGTCACCACGAGGTCAACCCTCGTCGACCAGACCGTGCCGCGGTAGACAGCGCAGTGGGGCGAACGGGGTGCTCCGACCGTCAGCGTGCTCAACTCCGGTGCGCTCAGGTCGAGCCGCTGACGACGGGGGCTTGTCGATACGACGGCGCGGGAGCGGCACTGGGCGGGGAAACATTGGAGGAGTAGCCGCCCGAAGAACCCGGCGTCGAGCTCCCGGCCACTTGCCCGCCGGACGCGGTCGAGGTCGAGCCGGACGTGGTCGTCGAATGGCCCGGGAAGGCCCGGGCGACGTACATGGCCAAGGCGGCCACCGCGGCGACCGAGGCGATGCCGACCGTCTTGGTGATCGACCGTGAACGCTGGAGTGCAGCATCTCGCTGGCCTGCAGCGACGCGGTGGGGATCGGCGAGGCGACGGCCCGTCCGGGGCGGTGGGATTCGGCTGGTCATCACCTCACAAAATAGGGACCCTTCCTGACGCCAACATGACGCGTTCGTAAGAAAATCGGAAGAAAGGTGCTGGTCAGAGGATGCGCGGGCGTGCGGTCACCCGCGAGTCCCGATCTCCTCGCCTGCCGGGTGCCGCGGGCCCGGGGGCCTGACGCCCGCCGTCCTATGCCACATGACTCCCATGCGGGCACCTCCCAGGTGGGAGCGGCCGATCGACCAAGTGCCGCCACTGGTGCGCACCACCGCGTCGGCGATGGCAAGGCCGAGGCCGGTGCCGCCCGGCTCGTAGTCGACACGGTGGAACCGGTCGAAGACGAGCTCACGGTGGTCCGGCGGGATGCCGGGACCGGAGTCCTCCACGCTGAGGCCGACTCGGCCGCCGGTGTGCACGACCCGGACCTCGACGACGCCCCCGGCGCCGGCGTAGTGGCACGCGTTGTCCAGCAGGACGCTCGCCAGTCGGTCCACCGCCTCGGCGTCGGCCCGGATGGTGGCCGGCCGCTGCTCGGCCTCGCAGGTGAGCGAGATCGACCGGGCGTCCGCCACGGCACGGAAGCGCGCAGTGCAGGACAGGACCACCCCGGCGATGTCGGTTATCCCGGTGCTGTGACGCTCAGGCAGCTCTCCGTCGGTGCGGGCGAGCCAGAGCAGGTCCTCGACGATCGATCGCAGGCGTCCACTCTCTGATGAGATCCGTCGGAGGGTCGACTGGTAGCTGGACACGTCGCGTGGCCGGCTGAGTGCCAGGTCGACCTCGGCCTCGATGACGCTGAGCGGGGTGCGCAGCTCGTGGGAGGCGTCCGCGGTGAATTCGGCCTGGCGCTTGCGGATCTGCTCGATCGGGGCCGAGGCGCGCAGGCCGACGACGAACGAGCCGGCGAAGGTCACTGCCAGCAGGAGGGCGCCGAGCAGTGCCTCGATCAGCAGGACGTCGGAGCGGGCCTGGCTGACCTTGAGCACGCTCTCGCCGACGACCAGCCAGCCATCTGCCGTGGCCTTCGCATCCAACCGGAAGGTGGTGCCGGCGAGCTCCTGTGTGCTCGTTCCGTCGCTCCACGTGCGCGGCGGGAGATGGGGTGCGCCTGTCGTCAGCGCGGTCGGGATTCCCGCCGGTGAGACCTCCCACACGAACGACGGCGGATCGTCGAGGTCGCCGACTTGCGGGCTCTGGCTCCTCGACGGGGTGTGGGCCTGTTCGGACGCATTTGACAGGCGCGCCGCCAGCTGGGCGTCGATGTTGTGGCTCAGGTGGTCGACGAACGCGGCATTGAGGACGAGGGCGGCCACGAGCGCCACTGCGGCCACTACGGCGGTGGCCACCGACGCGACCTTCGCCGCGTGCACCCATTGAGCCGATCGCCGTGTCATCGCCACTGCCTCACTCCGGGACGACGCGGTATCCGATGCCACGCACCGTCCGGATGTGCGCGCTCGCGCCCGTCAGCTTCGCTCGGAGCCGGGCGACATGGACGTCGATCGTGTTGGAGCCCACCGCCTCGGCTTCGTCCTCCCAGACCTGCACGGCGATGGTGCGGCGGGCCACCACGGCGGGCGACCGTCGCAACAGGAGCTCGATCAGCCCGGTCTCGGTGGCGGTCAGCACGATCGGCGTTCCGGCCCGCGACAGCTGGCGCGTCGACGGGTCGAAGACGAGGTCGCCGCAGCTGAGCACCGGGTCGAGCACGAGCGCCGGTCGGCGCTGGAGCGCCGAGAGGCGCGCCGTGAGCTCGGCGAACGAGAAGGGTTTGACCAGATAGTCGTCGGCTCCCCGGTTGAGGCCTTCGACGCGATCGTTGGTGGCGTCGCGCGCCGTCAACATGAGGACGGGTGTGCGGTCACCCCTCGAGCGCATCGTCTCCACGACGTCGATGCCGCTCAGCTTGGGCATTCGCCAGTCGAGGATGGCCACCTCGTACTGGTAGGAGCGGAGGTAGGAGAGCGCATCTGGACCGTCGGCCACCGCGTCGACCACGTAGCCCTCTTCGCGCAGCCCCCGCTCGAGCACGGAGCGCAGGCCGGGGTCGTCCTCCGCCACGAGGATCCTCACCGGACCCCTTGTTCAGGCCGGTTCGGCTCCACCGCCCCGCCCGATGTGGTCGACCGCATTCACCCTCCCTAGAACACGCCGCCCGAGGCTACCCACGAGGTGACCGCCGGCAGCGTCACGATACCGAGGATCACCCCGGCGACCAGTGCCGCCGCCTGCAGCCACAGCCGCACACCGGCACCGCTCACCTGACGCCGTGTGCGCGTCACGAAGTCGGCGGGCGCCAGGCGGGCCGTATCGAGCAGGTGGCCGAGCACGTGGAGGGTCATGGCGCCGAACCAGAGCACGAAGCTCGCCTTGTGCACGAACAGCAGCTGCGCGCGGGCCGAGTGCGGGACGAGCACGAGCGCGATGCCCGACCCGACCATCACCACGGTGAGGATGGCGACGACGGGGCCGAGCAGCCGGAGCAGTAGCGGCGGTGGGCCCTTGGCCCGGTACGCAGGGGAGCCGAGGTAGTAGCGCACGAACCGCCAGCCGGTGCTCGCCACCTTGAGGAGGACGGGCGGCACCAGGAGCATCCCGATGAAGACGTGCGGCCGGAGGAGGCGGTGGATGCTGAGCAGGGTGAAGCCCTCGGCCGCCAGTAGCACGACGAGGACCGCAGCAGTGAGGCCGGTGATCCGGGCGTTCCGCTCGACCCCCTCGTCGGAACGGGCTCGGAGGGATCGGCGCCGTACGGGCGGCTGCCTGAAGGGAGTCGGAGGCTCGTCCGTCGGCGGCGACTGGGACATCGTCCCGCTCACCTTGCTCAACGAACCTGACGCCAAGATGACGCCCCAGTTCACGAAGGATACTTCGCACGTCCGAATCTGGCGTCGCCGACGGCAGATGGGTCAGCCACGAGACCACCGGCACCGGCTCGGTTCGAAGCCGACCCTTCCCGTAGGCTCGGGCCATGCCACCGTTCCGGTTCGGAGTCCAGCTGTCCAGGGCCGACTCTGCGGCGGCCTGGCGGGCCACGGCCCGCAAGATCGAAGATCTCGGCTACTCGTCCCTGTTCATTCCCGACCACTTCGACGACCAGTACGGCCCGCTGGTCGCTCTCACCGTCGCCGCCGAGGCCACCACCAACCTCCGGGTGGGCTCCCTGGTCTTCGACAACGACTACCGGCATCCGGTCGTCCTGGCCAAGGAGGTGGCCACCCTCGACCTCTTCTCCGAGGGCCGGGTCGAATTCGGGTTGGGCGCCGGCTGGATGACCAGCGACTACGAACAGTCCGGTATCGGGCACGATCCACCCGGGGCACGGGTCTCGCGCATGATCGAGAGCCTGGCCATCATGAAGGAGCTGTGGTCGAAAGGTGAGGCGAGCTACAGCGGCGAGCACTACACCGTGACCGGTGCGCTCGGGACGCCTTCCCCGGTCCAGCGCCCGCACCCCCCGGTCATCATCGGCGGGGGCAGCCCGCGGGTGCTCGGAGTCGCGGCCCGGGAAGCCGACATCGTCGGCGTCAACCCGAGCCTGGCGGCGGGCTATATCGGCCCCGAGGTGCTCGAGACCACGTCGGCCGAGTACTACCACCGGCGTCTCGAGTGGATCAGGCAGGCGGCCGGTCCGCGCTTCGACCAGCTCGAGCTCCAGTGCCTCACGTTCCTGGTCCAGATCGTGCCCGACCGCCAGGAGGCGGTGTCCCGCCTGGCGAGTGCCATGTCGGTCGCTCCCGAGCAGGTCGAGGGCTCGCCCATCGCTCTGATCGGTTCCACCGACGAGATCGCCGAGACCCTCCGCCGCCGCCGGGACCAGTTCGGGTTCTCCTACATCGTGGTGCACGAAGCAGAGATGGAGGCCCTCGCACCGGTGGTGGCCACGCTGGCGGGCACCTGACCCTCGATGCCCGCCCTCCGGATCGGGGTCCTCGGGGGCACGTTCGACCCCGTGCACTCGGCCCACATCGAAGTGGCCGAGTCGGTCCATCGGGCACTGGCCCTCGACCGCATGCTGTTGGTGGTGGCCAACCAACCCTGGCAGAAGGAGGGGGAGCGGCCGCTCACCCCGGCCGAGGACCGCTACGCCATGGTCGCCGCCGCCGTCGAGGACCGGCCCGACCTCGAGGCCTCCCGGCTGGAGATCGACCGCGGCGGACCGACGTTCACCATCGACACCGTCCATCAGCTCCTCCAGGCCCACCCCGGAGCCGAGCTCTTTCTGGTGGTCGGGTCCGACGTCGTCCCCATGCTGGACACCTGGCACGAGGAGCCCGCCCTCCGCCGTCAGGTGACCCTGGCCGTGGTGGGACGTCCGGGGTCCGAGCCGCGGCGTCCGCCGCCCGGGTGGCGGACGGTGCCGGTACCGGTGTCTCCCTCCGACGTCTCGAGCACTGACCTGCGGCGGCGCCTCGAAGCCGGGGAGCCGGTCGACGGACTGATCCCCGAAGCGGTCATCCGTTGCATCCACCAACGTGGTCTGTACGCTACGGGGAGATGACGGCGCCGATGACCCCGACGAGGTCGGGCTCGCCCACCGGCTCGAAGGGAGCCCAGGCCGACGTCAGGAGCCGTCCCCGGGACGTCCTCGGGATTTCGCCCTCCGATCTCCAAGCACCGGCGGGCGCGGAAACGGACGGGGCCGCGTCGCCCTCCTCCGAGCCGAGCCAAGTGCCCGCAGAGGCCCTGGCAACCGATCCGTCGGCGACGCCTCTGCCCCGGCCCGAGGAGCGCCGGGCCCAGCGCGCCGCCCGGAGACAACGCCGGCACCTGGCCATCGGCTGTGCCGTGCTGATCGCCTTCTGCCTGGCGGTCACTATCCTGATCGTGGTCATGGCCGGCAACCGCACCCCGGGACCCCAGGTGGTCACAGCTCTGCCGTCGGCGTCCGCTCTGCCGTCGGCGTCCGCGCTGCCGTCGGCGTCCGCGCTCGCCGTCGGCGTCCGCGCTGCCGTCGGCGTCCGCTCTGCCGTCGGCGTCCTCCCCTGCGCCGGCCTCCGCTCCCCCGAATCCATCCTGGCGCCGCCTCAGCGCGGCGCCCGCCTGAGGTCGCGCTTGAGCTCGATCGGGGCCACATCCGTCGGCGAGGGGGAGTCGGCCGTCCCTGACGACTGCCTGGTGGCGGCCCGGGCCGCTGACGCGAAGTCCGGCGAGGACGTCGTCGTCCTGGCCATGGGGGAGCTGCTGGGCCTGACCGACGCATTCGTCATCACCAGCGGGCGCAACCATCGCCAGGTGCGGACGATCGTCGACGAAGTCGAGCGCCAAGTGCGCCAATCGGGTGGCCGGAGCCCGACCCGGGTCGAAGGTCTCGATGATGCCCGCTGGGTGCTGATGGACTACGGCGACTTTTTGGTGCACGTCTTCCTCGACGAGGCCCGGCAGTTCTACGACCTCGAGCACCTGTGGTCCGGCGCCCCCCGTCTGCCGTGGGACGGGGTCGGCGGCGATGATCCTCCCGCTTG
Organism: uncultured Acidimicrobiales bacterium; assembly: GCA_963710495.1. Lineage (GTDB taxonomy): Bacteria > Actinomycetota > Acidimicrobiia > Acidimicrobiales > RAAP-2 > Bog-756. Next base: position 30,511 of record CAVQAI010000007.1, on the reverse strand, counting down.
GTCAGGCAGTCGGGGCCTGGGGTAGGTAGGAGAGGCGGCTGACCGGCCCGGCCACGTTGGCGCCGCTGGCCGTGGGCACCTCTTTGGGCGTACCGTCGATCTCGAAGGACACGAGGTTGATGCCGAACTGCGGTTGGGTCACCGTGAAGATGATCTGGGCGATGGCCAGGGTCTGATTGGGGCCCACCTGGACGGGGTTGGTGGTGAAGTTGACGGTGGCGGTGTCCCCCGAGATCGAGGTGGACACCTGGGGTTTGACGCCGGTGACCAGGAAGGTCTGGAGCCCGGCGGCCGACTCCTCGGCCGTCGGCCCCTCGAGCAGGGCACCGAGCACCTCGTCGATGGTGTCGGCCACGGTGGGGGGCACCGGCACCTCGCGGGAGACGGCCGTGACGTGCTGGGTCGGAGCGACCATGTAGATGCTCTCGGGCACTCCGACGGCGGGAGCGGTCGTCTCGGTGGAGGCGGTCGGCGGGTTGAGCAGGTGGAAGGGCACGTCACTCTTGGCGATGGCGGTCGGGCCGCCCCCGACCGGGATGCCGCAGGCGGCCAGGGTGAGGCCGGCCCCGACCAGCACGGTGGCCATGGCGTGGCGGGTCGTCCGGACGGCTCCGATCACGAGGCCCACTCGTCACCCGACGCGGCCAGGGGCAACTCGACGACGAACCGGGCGCCGCGCTCGGGGGCGTCCTCCACCCACACCGAGCCGCCGTGCAGACGGACGTGTTCGGCCACCAGCGAGAGGCCGAGACCGGTGCCTTCGCTGGTCGAGCGCTGGCCGGACCTCCCACCCCGGTAGAAACGTTCGAAGAGGTGGACACGCTCCTGGAGCGGGACGCCGGGACCCCGGTCCTCGACCACCACCCGGATGGACTGGGTCGTCCCGTTGGCATCGAACGCCGACGGGTGGCGCTCGACCGCCACCCGGGTCACGCCACCGGCATAGACGGCGGCATTCTCGAACAGGTTGGCCATCACCCGCTCGAACCGGCGCTTGTCCACCCGCAGGCGGAGCCCCTCGACCCCGGGCCCGACCTCCACCGGGATGCGGTGAGCCGGGCGCGCCCCGTCGCCGGCCGACGGCGTGGCGGCGGCCACGGCTCGGCGGACCAGCTCGCCGGGGTCGACCTCGTCGAGGGAGAGCTCGGCCGACCCGGCGTCGAACCGGGAGATCTCGAGGAGGTCGTCCACCATCCTGGTGAAGCGGCGCAGGTCCCCGTCCAGCAGGTCGAGGGCACTGCGGGCGCGGGGGTCGAGCTCGTGGCGGTGGGCCTCGAGGATCCCGACGGTGGCGGTGAGCGTGGTGAGCGGGGACCGGAGCTCGTGACTCACATCCGAGGTGAAGCGGGCTTCTCGCTCGATGCGCTCTTGGACGTTGGCGGTCATCCGGTTGAAGGCCTCGGCCAGCTCCTGCAGGTCGACGTCGTCGCCGGCGTCGACCCGGGTGTCGAGCTCACCGCCGGCCACGGCCACCGCCGCGTCGGTCACCCCGGCCAACGGGCGGAGAGCCCGGCCACTGGCCCAGCGACCGAGGGCCGCCCCGGCCACCGTCGTGACCAGCGCGGCGGCCGCCAGGGCGAAGGCCAGGGTGCGCAGAGTGCTGGCCAATTCCTCGAGGGAGAACACCTCGAAGTACGTGGCGTTGACATCGGGGAGCGGCACGCCGATGACGAATTGGGGGGTTCCACCGATCGAGAACAGCTGGGAGGCGGGGGTGCCGTTGAGGACCAACGCCCGTTCCTGGGCGGGGATGGCGCCCTGACCGATCGAGATCGAGTTGGCGTACCACTGGCCCCCCGAGTGCAGCACCGACAGCGACCCGGGCACGGTGGTGTCGGCCTCCTCCAGGATCTGATGGATCTGGACGTCGGAGGACCGGAGGGAGCTCTGGATCAGGGAGGCGTTGGCGAAGGCCTGGCGCTGGTCCGCCCCCTGGCGTTCGTTGAGGAAGCTCTGGCGCACGGAGAAGTAGGTGATCCCGGCCATCAACGTGGATAGGGCGAAGGCGCCGATGGCGAAAGTGGCCGTGACCCGGGCCCGCAGCCCGAGACCGGGAAACAAGTGGGGCCAGCGGAGCCGTCGTCCGTCGGGGTCGGCGAGGCGGGCCAGGCGCGTCCGGCGACGCCCGAGGGCAGGATCCTCGGTGGCGTCGGGCTCAGCGGTCCGCTCGGCCGGGGACACGCCTTCAGACCGCCAGCTTGTAACCCATGCCCCGCACCGTGAGGATGAACCGCGGGTTGGCCGGCTCGGGCTCGATTTTGGTGCGGAGGCGACGCACGTGCACGTCGACCAGCCGGCCGTCGCCGAAGTAGTCGTAGCCCCAGACCCGCTCGAGCAGATGCTCGCGGCTCAGGACCTTGCCAGGGTGATCGGCCAGCTCACAGAGGAGACGGAACTCGGTGCGGGTGCAGTGGACCTCCTCGCCCCCGCGGCGCACGACACCCGCATCCGGTTCGATCTCGACGTCCCCGAAGCTGAGCGCCGACGTGCCGGTGTCGTCGGGGCGGGATCGCCGGAGCAGTGCCCGGATGCGGGCCGCCAGCTCCTTGGCCACGAACGGCTTGGTCACGTAGTCGTCGGCTCCGGCCTCGAGGCCGGCCACCACGTCGTGGGTGTCCGAGCGGGCCGTGACCATGATGATGGGAACCGTGCTGTGACGCCGGAGCGTGCGGCAGGTCTCGAAGCCGTCGATGCCCGGCAGCATGATGTCGATGAGCACGAGCTCGGCCGGCTCCTCGCTGAAGCGGTCGACCGCCTCCTCCCCGTTGGAGACGTCCTCGACCGCATAGCCCTCGTCCTCGAGGGCCAACCGCATCGACGAGCGGATCCGCTTGTCGTCCTCCACGACCAGGATGCGGCTCATGCCGCGATCATGGCACGACCCCCTGCCACCTGGGGCCCGCCGCCCGCTACGGGCCGCCGGTTACGAAGATCAGGAGTTGAGCCAGATCTGGGTGGGCCAGACGGCACCGGTGATCATCCCGTAGGCCTTCCCCCCGGCCGGGGTGGTCGGGTTGTTGAAGTTCTCCACCTTGGGCTGGGCGCCGATGGTCCAGACGGTGCGGTCGGTCCAGATGTAGGGGATCTCCGAGCCCATCAGGCGACCGACCTGCTGGTAGGCCGCCACCCGGTCAGCCATGGCCGGCGACTGTCGCCCCTTGATCAGGGCGGTCTGCATGTCGGGGCTGTTGTTGCGGGCCATGTTGATGGAGAACACCGAGTTGATGTTGGTGGGGCTCCAGAAGATGTAGTTGAGGTCGGGGTCCACGGCCCCGAACTGGCGCCATACCTGGGCCTGGAAGGTGCCCTGGAGGGCGGTGTTGATGATGTTGGCCTGTTGGACCGGGCTGAGGTTCACCGTCATCCCCGCCCCCTGGAGCTGCGCCTGGAGGTACTCGGCGATCTTCGTGGTGCTGGAGTCGGGGACGTGGTTGATGGTGACGCTGACCGGCTGGCCCGTTTCCTGTCGGACTTGCTGCACCAGCGACTTGGCCATGTTGATGTCGGGGGCGGGGTATCCGGTCGGGGAGTAGAAGGGCGAGCTCGACACGAAGGGACCGGTCGAGGTGGGGGAGATCCCGCTGTCGATGACCTGGGCGTACTGGGCCGAGCTGACGGCCATGGCCGCCGCCTGGCGCACCTTCAGATTGTCGAAGGGCGGCTTGGACAGGTTGAGCAGCAGGCAGTTCATGTCGGGCTCCCCGGCCACGTGCTGGGAGTCGTCGACGTAGCCGAGCGAGGTGTTGGACCGGAGTTGGGCCGTCACCTCGGCGGTCGACGTGTGGATGATGTCGACCACACCGGAATTGAGGCTGTTGAGGAGCTGCTGGCTGTCGGGGATCGGCTTGTAGGTGATGCTGTCCAGGTAGGGATAGCCCGGCCGCCAGTAGTGCGGGTTCTTGGTCGCGGTGAAGTGGTCGTTCTGGTTCCAGGTCTGGAAGACGAAGGGCCCGGTGCCGACGGGGTTGGTCTGCTGGTTCGACGCCAGCCAGTTCGGTTCGGCGATGAAAGCGATCTGCCCACCGATCCCTCCGGCCAGGTAGTAGTCGAAGGGGACCCAGGGGGAGGCCATGGTGACGGTGACCTCCAGCGGGCTGGTGACCGAGACATTGCTGATCGTGGTGACCGCCGGCCCGGTGAGGAGGGAATGCTGCTGGGCCACGAAGTTGGCCGCCACCGCGGCGCCGTCGCACGGCGCACCGTTGTGGAAGACCACGTTGGGCCGCATGGTGATGGTCCAGACGGTGTAGTCGCTGTTCGGGGTGATGGACTGGGCCAGGTAGGGCTGGACCGCCCCGCTGGCGTCGATGATGGCCAGCGGGTCGAACACGGTACGGGCATAGAGGATGCCGGTGGTGTCGAAGGTGCCCAGGGTGGTGCTGAACCCCTTCTCCTCGGCCTCGGTCCCGAAGATGAGCTGGCCGCCGGTCTTCGGAGTGGCGGTGCTGATCCCGTTGGGATGGCTCCCGCTGCCCGAGGTGCCCGACGAGCTGCAGGCATCCAGCAGGCCGCCCGACGCGGCCACCGCGGCAACGCCGGCCCCGGCCACCGCCCCCCTGACGAGAAACGAGCGTCGGTCGATTCGATCAGACATAGTCCCCCTTGAGTCCATGACCGAAGCGACCACCTGTCGTCGGCCAGGCGAATCAGCTGCTCCAGGGTCCCACGACGACGTGCGGGCCCGGGCCGGGTCCGACCATAGCCCTCTGCGTCCCGGGATGCGCGTTTCGCCCACCGGCGCGCCGTCCCGGTCGGGGAGCGCGCCGTCCTGGTCGGGGAGGATGCCCGACCGGTAGGGATCGGCCCGGTACTGTGCTCGTGTGCCCTGGGAGTTCGCGGCGTACCGGCGGTCGATGGGGGGCCTCTCGCCCGCCTCGGTACGCGCCTATGCCACCGATGCGGAGCGGTTCGCCGAGTGGGCTGGGCGCGCCGGGGCCGAGGGGCCGAGAGACGTCGACCGGGTGATGCTCCGTCGCTACCTGGCCTTCATGGCCACGCGGCGCTACTCGAGGGCCACCATCGCTCGGACGGCCGCCTCCCTGCGCTCCTACTTCCACTGGTGTGCCCGGCGGGGGCTGGTGGCCGAAGACCCGGCGGCCAAACTGAGCGCTCCTTCCCCCGACTCGCGGCTGCCCCGGGTCCTCGGCCATGGGGAGCTCGACGAGCTCCTCGAGCCGTCCGAGGAACCCGTCCACGGCGTTCCCCCCGAAGTCGCCCGGCGGGATGACGCCGTGCTGGAACTGCTGTACGGCGGCGGGCTGCGGGTGGCCGAGCTGTGCAGTCTGGACGTCACCGACGTCGATCTCGCCCGCCTGGTGGTGCGGGTCACGGGCAAGGGCTCCAAGCAACGCCAGGTGCTCATCCACCAGCCGTGCGCCGAGGCTCTGGCGGCATGGCTGGATGGCCCCCGAGCCGCCATGCTGACGGATGAAAGTCCAGCTGAGGCCCTCTTTGTGAACCGTCGTGGCAAGCGGATCGGTTCCCGGGACGTCCGCCGGCTGCTGGACCGCCGCTCGCCGGTGCCCACCCACCCCCACGCCCTCCGCCACAGCTTCGCCACCCACCTGTTGGATGGGGGCGCCGATCTCCGGGTGGTGCAGGAATTGCTGGGCCACGCCAGTCTGCAGACGACGCAGGTCTACACTCATGTGAGCAAGGAACGCCTGCTAGCAGTGTATTCGGGAACCCACCCACGGGCCTAAGGGGACAATTGGCGAGTCAGGTCGACACTGCGGGACACGGCATCGATGGGCTGTGGACCGAGTACAAGAAGACAGGCAACCGGGCGCTCCGCGACCAGCTCATCGTCCACTACGCCCCGGTGGTCAAGTACGTGGCCGGCCGCGTGTCAGTGGGGCTACCCCGACACGTCGACGAGGCGGACCTGGCCAGCTACGGGATCATCGGGCTGATCGACGCCATCGAGCGCTTCGAGCCGCTGCGCAACATCAAGTTCGAGACCTACGCCATCCCCCGCATCAAGGGCGCCATCATCGACGAGCTCCGCTCGATCGACTGGGTGCCGAGGTCGGTCCGGGCCAAGGCCCGCGCCGTCGAGCAGTCCTACGCCAAGCTCGAAGCCACCCTGCACCGGACCCCGACCGATGCCGAGGTCGCGGCCGACCTGGACATGACGGAGACCGAATTCCAGTCCGCCCTGCGCAAGATCTCCTTCGTCGGTGTGGTCGCCCTCGACGAGGTGTTCCGCGGCGGGGACCGTTCGGACCGTTCGACCCTGGGGGAGACGTTGCCGGACAGCACCGCCGGCCCCATGGACACCTTCGAGGTGAAGGAGACCAAGGAGGCCCTGATCCAGGCGGTGAGCCAGATGGCCGAACGCGAGAAGACCGTGCTCACCCTCTACTACTACGAAGGTCTCACCCTGGCCGAAATCGGGGACATCCTCGGCGTCACCGAGAGCCGGGTGTGCCAGATCCACACCAAGGCAGTCCTCCAGCTGCGGGCCAAGCTGGCCGACCGTCCCGAGGTGGCGGCCCGGCGGTCCGACGGTGCCAAGGCCAAGGCCTCCGCCGGACGCGGTGCCACCGGCCCCGCGTCCAAGCGGGTCCCCTCCGCCACGGGCTGAGCGCGGCCGGGCCGCACCGCCCGCCGACGCCGATGCCGGCACCCGGCGCGGGCGCGTGTGGAGGCCCGGCCGGGGGGCAACTATCATGGACGGGCCAGGCCATTCGGCCCGGCATACCAGTCGGTATCGAGCGAACGCCCGACCGCGTCCACGGTCGCCCCTGCCCGCAGGGGTGTTGTGGTCGGGATGTCAACCGTCAAGGAGTCACGACATGGCTGTCGTCACGATGAAGCAGTTGCTGGGCGCCGGAGTGCACTTCGGCCACCAGACCCGGCGCTGGAACCCCAAGATGCGCCGGTTCATCCTCGGCGAGCGCAACGGGATCTATCTGATCGACCTTCGCCAGACCATGCAGGGCATCGAGGAGTCCTACGGCTTCATCCGCGATCTGGTGGCCGGGGGCGGCACGATCCTCTTCGTCGGCACCAAAAAGCAGACCCAGGGCCCGGTGGCCACCTTTGCCGAGGCCTGCGGCATGCCCTACGTCAACGAGCGGTGGCTGGGCGGCATGCTCACCAACTTCCAGACCGTCTCGGCCCGGGTGAACCGGATGAAGGAGTTCGAGGCCATGCAGCGGGCCGGCGACTTCGACGCCATGCCCAAAAAGGAAGCCCTGCGCCACACACGGGAGCTCGAGAAGCTCCAGCGGAACCTCGGCGGGATCCGGAGCCTGGAGCGCCTCCCCGAGGCCATCTTCGTCATCGACACGAAGAAGGAGCACATCGCCGTCACCGAAGCCAACAAGCTCGGGATGCCGGTGGTCGCAGTGGTCGACACCAACTGCGATCCGGACGTCATCACCTACGTGATCCCGGGAAACGACGACGCCATCCGGGCCGGGGCCCTCCTGTGCCGGGTGGTGGCCGACGCCGTGGTCGAGGGGAAGTTCATCGCCGAGCAACGACCGACGCCTCCGCCCGCTTCCGCTTCGGTGCCGGTTGCACCGGCCCCCGCCGGGCCGGCCACCTCGACAGCCGCGACGCCGCCGACCCCGGCAGCCTCCGCCCAGCCGGCCGCCGCCTCCGCCTCGGCGGGGACGGCGACAGCGGTCGCCGACAGACCCGAGACCGAACCCGCCGCCACTGAGGCCGCCACTGTCACTGCCGCCACGGAGGCTGGCCGCGGGGCTGCCGGAACCGCGGCCGCCCCCGAGCCCGCCCCAGCTGCCGCCGATCCCAGGTCCCCCAACCCCCCCGAGCCCGCGTCGGCCGACGCCGACACCACCCCGACCGAGGAAGCCTGACCGTGCCCGCATTCTCCGCCAAAGACGTCCAGAAGCTCCGCCAGCTGACCGGGGTCGGGATGCTCGACGCCAAGCGCGCCCTGGAGGAGATGGACGGCGACATGGACAAGGCCGTCACCTGGCTACGCGAACAGGGCTTGGCCAACCAGGCCAAGCGGGCCGACCGCGAGGCGTCCGAAGGGGCGGTGGCCGTCGGCCGGTCGGGCCGGGCCGCCGCCATCGTCCAGCTTCGTTCGGAGACCGATTTCGTGGCCAAGTCGGCCGAGTTCGTCGACCTGGTGACCTCGTTGGCGCAGCTGGTGGCCGAGCGCGGGCCGGGGGCAGTCGCCGAGCGCGAGGACGAGCTGCAACAGCTCAAGCTGGCGCTGAAGGAGAACATCTCGATCGGGACGGTCGTCCGGATCGAGGCGCCGAGCGACGGAGCGATCGATTCCTACCTTCACCTCCAGGCCGGACGGGGCGTCAACGCGGTGATCGTGGCCCTCGAAGGGGGATCGGAACAGCTGGCCCATGACATCGCCGCCCATATCGCCTTCGCCCGGCCGATCTACATCTCGCGCGACGACGTACCGGCTGACGAGGTGGCAGCGGAACGTCAGACGGTGGAGAAGATCGCCCGCAACGAAGGGAAGCCGGATGCCGCGCTGCCCAAGATCGTCGAGGGCCGGCTGGGCGGCTGGTACAAGGAGCGGGTCCTGCTCGACCAGCCATATGTCCGCGACGAGAAGCAGACCATCACCCAGCTACTCGGTCCGGCGTCGGTGACGGAATTCGCCCAGGTCGTTGTGGGCGACTGAGGCACGGATGGGTGACCGGCGGCGCATCGTCCTGAAGATGTCCGGCGAGGCGCTGGCCTCGTCGGCTTCGGACGAGACCATCGATGCCGCGGTGGTGGAGCGATTGGCCCTCGAGATCGCCGGCGCTCGTGAGGACCTCGATCTCGAGCTGGCCGTGATGGTCGGCGGCGGGAACATCTGGCGGGGGACGACGGGTGCGGGGGCGGGCATGGATCGGGCCACGTCCGACGCCATGGGGATGCTGGCCACGGTGATCAACGCCCTCGCCCTGCAGGACGCGCTCGAGCACCACGGCCAGGCCACCAGGGTCCTCTCCGCCGTCCAGATGGCAGAGGTCGCCGAGCCCTACATCCGGCGACGGGCCATCCGGCACCTCGAGAAGGGGCGGGTGGTGGTATTCGCCGCCGGCATGGGCAATCCGTACTTCACCACCGACACCTCGGCCGCGCTCCGGGCGGCCGAGATCGAGGCCGACCTGCTGTGCAAGGGCACCCACGGGGGGGTCGACGGCGTCTACAGCGCCGACCCCCGCGTCGACTCGACGGCCACCCGTTACGAAGAGGTTTCCTTCATGGAGGTGGTGGCCAAGGATCTCCGGGTCATGGACCTGACCGCCATCACCTTCTGCATGGACAACGGGCTTCCCATCCGGGTGTTCGACCTCATGTCGCCGGGGAACATCCGCGTGGCGTTGAGCGGTGATCCCATCGGCACGCTGGTGAGATGAAGGCCCAGGTGGCCTGTTCTTTCGGTGGGGGCCGACCCCGGTGGCTACGCTGGATTGCCAATGGATAACGAGCTGATCGCGTTGGTGGTCACCGAGGCCAAAGACCATATGAACAAGGCCGTCGACCACACGCAATCGGAGTTCGGGGCGATCCGGACCGGCAGGGCGACACCCGCACTGGTGGAGCACCTCAAGGTCGAGTACTACGGCGCCGAGACCGAGTTGCGCCAGCTGGCCGGGTTCAGTGTGCCCGAGGCCAGGCTGCTGGTCGTGTCCCCCTACGACAAGGGGTCGCTGGCCGCCATCGAGAAGGCGCTCCAGAGCTCCGACCTCGGGATCACACCCTCGAACGACGGCACGGTGATCCGCCTCTCCTTTCCCGTCCCCACCGAGCAGCGTCGGAAAGAGCTGGTCAAGGTGGTCAAACAGAAGGCGGAGGATGGCCGGGTGAGCGTTCGGAACTATCGTCGCACGGCACGCCACGACCTCGACGCCATGCAGAAGGACGGTGAGCTCTCGAGTGACGAGCTCGAGCGAGTGGAGAAGGAGCTCGAAAAGATCACCCACGAGCATGTGGCGGCCATCGACAAACTGCTCACCCATAAGGAGCAGGAGCTCCTCGAGCTCTGACAGGCAGCCGGGCCCATCGTCGGCACGGCTGATGGGAGGAAATGACTGACGTGGACGACGTCCCCGAGGGGCGAGAGGACGATGTTCCCTTGGCTCCTCCCGCCACCCGTCCGGAGACGACGGGCCCGGTGAGTGACCGCGTGCGGATCGTCGGGGCGGAAACGGCCGGCGAGATCACGTCCGAACTCCCCGTGGTCAGTGCCGAGCCGGGATGTCGGGACCGATCCCGATGTCGGGGCCGAGTCGGACGTCGGGACGGGCTCGTTCGCCGAAGCTCCGGGTGGCTTCGCCACCGAGCCGGAGGGCTACGGCTTGAGCCAACCCATGGTGCGGCTCACCGACGAGCCTGCCGAGCCGGCGGGCGCCGGGCCGGCGGTGGATCCGGTGACACCGGGCCAGACCGCCGTTCCGGCCACCGGAGCGACGACCGAGCTCCCGCACTGGACCGAACCGCCCACCGGGCAGGTGCCGGCCGTGCTGGCCCGGGACACCGACGACCCGGGGACGCCCGGTGTGGCCGCCCCGACCTGGCGGGAGGAGGACGCCGACTGGGTAGCCCACGACGACCAGTTCGAACCGGCCATGTTCGGCACCGACCAGGTGGCACTGGGTTCGCTGGACGAGTCGGACCGCACGAACGTCGAACGCCGGCCCTGGGAGTTCGACCTCGATTCGGTGCGGCCCGGGTCGCCGAGCCCGTCCCGACGCGTCAGCCCCGAGCCCGGCCTCGACGCGAACGAGGGCACACCGGCCGATCCGATCACCGAGGAGACCGAGGTGATCTCCCGGCCCGAGGGCGAGCTACCCGCGTCCCACCTGGACGGGCCGCCGCGGGCCGTCCGAGCCGCCCGGGCCGTCGGGGACCGAGGTGGCCGTCCCTCCGGCCGCCGTGGTGGCGCCCGGTCCCCACCATCGGGGCGAGCCCACCGTGCAGCTCGGGGGCATCGAGCCGCCGGAAGGTGACGACGTCACGATCCTCGGGGCGGTCCCGGCCGGACCACCACCGGAGGCATCCGGGCCTCCGACCGAGGCCGTCGGGGGCGCGGAGAAGCGCCGACCGAGCGGGGGCACCCGGCACGGCCGGCCGCGCCGGAACGGCATGCGACCGGGTCGCCTGCGGGCCAAGAAGCCGGAGGAGGTCGCCGTCCCGGACACGCCGCTGGCCGCCGAGCCGCCCGGCGCGTCGGTCACCGAGGTCCCCGGGGCGGGCCGGCGTCGCGGCCTGGCCGGCCTGGCCGCCGCCGACCGCACCGCCGAGCGCAAGGACACCGACGCAGCCGAGGGCGAGCCAGAACCGAGTCCCCGCCGTTCGCGGTCGGCGGTGGCTGCGGTGGGGGTTGCCGCCGGGGCGACCAGGCGCCGGCTGGCCCGCCGTGGGCCGGAGGCCGGCCCCGGACCGGCCGGCGGCGTGGCGACCCGGGAGCCGACGGGCGGGGGACCGCCGCCGCCGCGGGGTCGGGGGGACGAGGGGGCAACCGCCCCGGGCCGACGGGAGGAGACGAGCTCGATCGGAGTGCGAGTCGGAACCGGGCTGGCCGTCGCCGTGGTGGCGCTCCTGGCCTTCAAGGTGGGAACCGTCGCCGCGCTGGTGCTCTGCGTGGTGGTGGTGACCTTCGCCGCCGGCGAGTGCTTCGGCGTGCTGCGGCGGGCCGGCTACCACCCGGCCAGCCTGCTCGGTCTGGTCGGCACCATCTCGCTGATGATCGGGGCCTACACGAAGGGCGTCGCCGCCCTGCCGTTGATCCTGGTCCTGATCACGGTGTTCACCTTCATCTGGTACCTGTTGGGCATCGAGCGGGGCTCGCCCGTGGCCGGTTCGGCGGCCACCCTGCTGACCGTCGGGTGGGTGTCGCTCCTCGGCTCCTACGCCGGCCTCCTGCTGGCCCCGTCGGACTTCCCCAACCGGCACGGCATCGCCTTTCTGCTGGGGGCGGTCATCGCCACCGTGGCCAACGACATCGGCGCGCTGGCCATCGGCGGATGGCTGGGCAGCCGGCCGCTGGCGCCCAACATCAGCCCCAACAAGACCTGGGAGGGGCTGTTCGGCGGCGCCGTCTTCTCCATCCTCGTCTCCACCGTGGTGGTCGGCTCGATCCACCCGTGGAGCGCTTCCAACGCGGCCCTGCTCGGGGTGGTGGTGGCGGTGGTCGCACCCATCGGCGACCTGTGCGAATCGCTGCTCAAGCGGGATCTCGGCCTGAAGGACATGGGCTCGCTACTCCCTGGCCACGGCGGCCTGCTCGACCGGGTCGATGCGCTCCTGTTCGTGCTCCCGGCCACCTACTACCTGGTTCGTGCCCTCAATATCGCCTGAATTTCGGGCAGGCTTAGGGGTATGACCGGATCCGCGGCTGGCGCCGAACAGCTCCGCTGGGCGTCGGCCGACCCCGAGCCGGTCGACACCGAGCGGCCGGTGTCGGTGAGCGTCATCGGATCGACCGGTTCGGTCGGCACCCAGGCGCTCGAGGTCGTGGAGGGATCACCCGAGCGGTTCGACGTCGTCGCCCTCGGTGCGCATCGCTCGGTCGAGCGGCTTGCCGAACAGGCGCGGCGCCATCACCCCGAGGTGGTGGCCATCGGGGACGAAACGCTGGCGTCGGCCCTCGCCCGCTCGGTTCCCGCCGGCGTGGAGGTCGTGGCCGGTACCGAGGGACTGGCCTCGCTCGCCACGGTGGCCGACGTGGCTGTCAACGGTGTGGTCGGGTTCGCCGGGCTGCATGTGACCCTCGCCGCCCTTACCGCCGGCCGACGCCTGGCCTTGGCCAACAAGGAATCCATCATCGCCGGGGGGCCCGTGGTCCGCCCTGCCCGGGCTACGGCCGGGGCCGAGATCGTGCCGGTCGACTCCGAGCACTGCGCCATCCACCAGTGCCTCCAGGCCGGCCGCCCGTCGGACGTCGCCCGTCTGTTGCTCACCGCGTCGGGCGGACCGTTCCGGGGCCGGACCCGGGACGAGCTCGCCGCCGTCGGCGTCGCCGACGCGCTGAACCACCCGACCTGGTCGATGGGCCCCAAGATCACCGTCGACTCCTCGACGCTCATGAACAAGGGCCTCGAGGTGATCGAGGCCCACGAGCTCTTCGGCCTGGCCTACGACGCCATCGAGGTGGTCATCCATCCCCAGTCGATCGTCCACTCGATGGTCGAGTTCGTCGACGGGGCGACGATCGCCCAGCTGTCGGCGCCCGACATGCGCCTCCCGATCGGGTACGCCATGGGCTACCCCCGACGCCTGACCGTCGGGTACGGGCGCCTCGACTGGGCCCGGTCGTCCATCCTCGAATTCGAGGTGCCCGACCGGTCAAGCTTCCCCTGCCTCGACTTGGCCTACCGGGTCGGGCGCACCGGCGACCTGGCCCCTGCCTGGCTCAGTGCCGCCAACGAGGTGGCGGTCCAGGCCTTTTTGGACGGCCGCATCGCCTGGACGGCCATCGCCGAGGTGGTGGAGGCCTCCCTGGACCGTTACGAAGCCGCCGGACCCTCGGGGGCCGGCGGGCGCTCCCCGGACCGCACCGTCGGCGACGTGCTGGACGCCGACGCCTGCGCCCGCCGGGTGGCCGAGCATGTCGTGGCCGGACGGGAGGCGGCGTGAGCACGATCGAGACCAACCGGCCGGCGGGGCTGCCGCTCCCGACCGACGACCGTGGCGGGCCTGGCGAACCGGCCGGGGCGAAGACGCCGAAGCGGTTGGCCGGTGAGCTCGCCGTGGCCATCGTGGTCATCGCGGGGCTCGCCGTCCTGACCGGGTACGTCACCCTCCTGATCGTGGTGGCCTCCATCATCGTCATCGTGATGGTCCACGAGCTCGGGCACTTCCTGGCGGCCAAGCGCGGCGGGATGAAGGTGACCGAGTACTTCGTCGGTTTCGGGCCGCGCCTGTGGTCGTTCCGCCGGGGGGAGACCGAGTACGGGATCAAGGCGCTGCCCCTCGGCGGGTACGTGAAGATCCCGGGCATGACCAACCTCGAGGAGGTGGACCCGGCCGACGAGGGACGTCTCTACCGCGACAAGCCGTTCCACGCCCGGCTGCTGGTGGCCGTGGCCGGTTCGGCCATGCACTTCCTGATGGCCTTCGTGTTGTTGTGGGTCCTGCTGGCCTTCGTCGGCGTGCCCAACTCGAATCAGGTGCAGATCCAGGCGCTGAACCCGGTCGGGGGCAGGGCCAGCCCGGCCGCGCTGGCCGGGATCCAGCCCGGCGACGTGGTCGTCTCGGTCAACGGCAAGCCCGTCGGCGGGGACGTGGATGCCCTGACGACCGCGGTCCACCGGCATCCGGATCAACCGCTGACCGTCGTCGTCACCCGCCACGGTGGGCCAAAGACGCTGACGGTGACCCCGGCCAACGGCCGGGCCCTGCACGAGAAGGACGTGCAGGCGCCCGCCGGGTCGGCACCGTTCGGGCTCATCGGGGTCACCTTCGGGTCGCCGGTCGAGACGAGGCCGCCGCTCAACGCCGTGGCCTCCACCGGGGCCGAACTCGGACGCTTCGCCTGGTCCTCGGTGTCGGGCGTCGAGCACCTGTTCTCGCCGAGCGGCATCTCCCAGCGGCTCGATCAGGTGACCAGCGCCAAGGCGGCCAACCAGGCCGCGGCCAACGGCACCCGGGCCCAGTCCATCGTGGGGATCGTCCAGACGGCAACCGACGCCGCCCACGCCGGGATCGGGGATTTCCTCTACATCCTGATCGTGATCAACATCTTCTTCGGGATCTTCAACCTCTTCCCCATGCTGCCGCTGGACGGCGGTCACGTGGCCATCGCCGTATACGAGAAGATCCGCACGGGACGACGCAAGGTGATGTACCACGCCGACGTGGCCAAGCTCATGCCCTTCACCTGGCTCTTCCTCATGTTCCTGGCCGTGCTCGTGGTGCCGGCCTTCCTCACCGACATCCTCCATCCGATGGCCAACCCGTTCGGCTGAACGGGGCGCCCGGCGCCGACGGGGGGACGAAATCGAGCGCCGGTAGCATGGCGGCATGGGCCGCACGAGCTGGACCACCACCGAACGGCGGCCGACCCGGCAGATCCATGTCGGCGATGTGGCCGTGGGCGGTGGGGCCCCGATCAGCCTCCAGTCCATGACCACCACCAAGACGGCCGACGCCGAGGCCACCCTCTCCCAGGTGTACGCCCTGGCCGCCGCCGGTGCGGATCTCGTTCGCTGCACCTGCAACGAGGAGGCCGCCGCCGAGGGCTTGGCTCGCATCGTCCCCCGCTCGCCGGTGCCGATCATCGCCGACATCCACTTCCACCACGAGATGGCCCTCGCCGCGCTGGAGGCCGGCGTGCAGGGGCTCCGGCTCAACCCGGGCAACCTCCGCAAGGAAGCGGAGATCAAAGAGGTGGCCGCCGAGGCGAAGGACCGCGGCGTGCCCATCCGGATCGGGGTCAACGCCGGCTCCCTCCACCCGGAGCTCTACAAGCACTTCGGCGGGGCCACACCCGAGGCCCTGGTCGAGTCGGCCCGCATGGAGCTGGCCTACTTCGCCGACGTCGGCTTCGACGACGTCAAGATCTCGGTGAAGGCCTCGTCGGTGCCGTTGATGATCGAGTCGTACCGGTTGGCCTCGGAGACCTTCGACCATCCGCTCCATCTCGGGGTGACCGAGGCGGGGCCACCACCGGCCGGGCTCCTCAAGGGCACCGCCGGGATCGCCACCCTGCTGGCCGAAGGCATCGGCGACACCATCCGCTACTCGTTGACCGCCGATCCGGTCGAGGAGGTGCGGGCCGGACGCCAGCTCCTCGAGGCCCTCGGGCTGCGCGAGCGCAAGGGGTTGGACCTCATCGCCTGCCCGAGCTGCGGGCGGGCCGAGATCGACGTCATCGCCGTGGCCCAACAGGCCCAGTCCGCCCTCGAGGAGCGCAACCTGCCCATCCAGGTGGCGGTCATGGGCTGTGTGGTGAACGGCCCCGGGGAGGCGCGCCAAGCCGACCTGGGGATCGCCGCCGGGCGTCGGCGGGGCCACCTCTTCATCAAGGGCAAGATCATCCGGGTGGTCCCCGAGGACGAGATGGTCGCCGCGCTGGTGGAGGAGGCCGAACGGCTGGTGGCCGAAGGCGTACAGGCCCGGCTGGCGGCGGCCGACTCGGGGGCCGAGGCCGAGGCCGAGGCGGACCGCCAGGCCCTCATCGAGGCCAAGGGCGAGGACGCCAACGCGTCGGAGACGAAGGTGGACTTGATCCGCAAGAAGTACGGCCCCCGAGACCCCGGAGGCCCCGGCGGCGACGGCCGACCCGAACCGACCGGCTGAGCGGTCGGCACCGCTCGGCCCCCGTTGGTGGGCACCGGGCCGACAGTAGGATCGCCGACCATGCGCATGTCCCGGCTGCTCGTCCGCACCCTGCGCGAAGCGCCGGCCGACGCCGAGGTGGCCAGCCATCAGCTGCTGGTCCGGGCCGGGTACATCCGGCGCTTGGCGTCGGGCGTGTACACCTTCCTCCCGCTCGGGCAGCGCGTCCTACGCCGCATCGAGCAGATCGTCCGGGAGGAGCTGGACGCCGCCGGCGGCCAGGAGGTGCTGCTTCCCGCCCTCCACCCCATCGAGCTCTGGGAGGAGTCGGGCCGGGCCGCCCTGTTCGGCAGCGACGCCCTTCCGGCCATGACCGTCGAGGCGCGGGGCGGGACGTTCGTCCTCGGGCCCACCCACGAGGAGGTGGTCACGGTCACCGTCGGCGCCGAGGTGGACTCCTACCGACAGCTGCCACTCACCGTCTACCAGATCCAGGTCAAGTTCCGGGACGAGGCCCGGCCCCGCTTCGGTCTGCTCCGCACCCGCGAGCTCATCATGGCCGACGCCTACTCCTTCGACGTCGACAAGGGGGCCATGCAGGCCTCGTACCGCGCCGTCTACGACGCCTACCTGAGGATCTTCGGGCGCCTGGATCTCGACGCCGTCCCGGTCGAGGCCCAGTCCGGCGCCATCGGCGGCGACGTCAACCACGAGTTCATGGTGCCCTCGGCGGTGGGGGAGGACCACTTCGTGCGGTGCCCCTCCTGCGGGTACGCCGCCAACGTCGAGGCGGCCACCCGGGGGGCGGCATCGGCGGCGGCCGCCGGCGACGACGCGGCCGGGGACAGCACCGGGGCACCGCCCTTGGTCGAGCACCACACGCCGGGCCGGCCCGGGATCGCCGAAGTGGTCGGCTTCTTCGCCGACCGTGATGTCACCGCCGCCGACTTCCTGAAGAGCTTGGCCGTCATGGACGACCAGGGGCGTCCCACCCTCCTGCTGGTGCCCGGGGACCGCGAGGCCCGGCTGCCGAGCGGGTGGCGCCTCTTCGACGAGCACGACTTCGCCGCCCATCCCGATCTGGTCAAGGGGTACGTGGGCCCGGCCGGCCAGCAGGGGCACGGGATTCGGGTGGTCGGCGACGTCGAGGTCCGGGCCCGGGGCCCCTGGATCGTCGGGGCCAACCGCCCCGATCACCATGCCAGCGGCGCCGTGCTCGACCGCGACTTCTCGGTGGACGAATGGGGCTCGTATGCCGAGGTGCGCACCGGTGACCCTTGTCCCCGGTGCGACCACGCCGTCGAGCTGGTCCGGTCGGTCGAGGCCGCCCACACCTTCCAGCTCGGGCACAAGTACTCGGAGGTGATGCCGGGGGGCACGTTCGTGAGCGAGCAGGGCGACGAGGCGCTCTTCTCGATGGGGTGCTACGGCATGGGGGTGAGCCGGCTGCTCGCCGTGGTGGCCGAGGAGCACCATGACGACCGCGGCCTGGCCTGGCCGCCGGCGGTCGCCCCCTTCGAGGTCCACTTGGTGGCGCTCGGTGCCGGCCGAGCCCCCGAGGTCGGCGAGGCGGCCGACGGGCTCCACGAACAGCTGGTGGCGGCCGGCATCGAGGTCCTCTACGACGACCGCGACGTCTCGCCCGGGGTCAAGTTCGCCGACGCCGATCTGATCGGGGTGCCGGTCCGGCTGGTGGTCGGGGCCAAGGGCTTGGCCCGGGGCGTGGTCGAGTGGCGGTCACGGGTCTCGGGCGAGGAGCGGGAGCTGCCCGTCGCCTCGGTGGTGGAACATCTCGGCGCCGGCTGAGGGCCGGAATGCGCACGTCACCGCGTTTACAGTCTCCAACGGCCCTGGTACAATCCTCGGCTGCCGTTCGGTTGGAGTGAAGTGACGCTGCTGAAGCGTGGGCGGACAGCCCACGCTTTTGTTTTGGTCAGAAACGCCTCCGAAGCAGGTGCAGAGCAGGATATGACGACGATCACGACACGGCAGCGCCGGTACCGGGGAGGAGGCAGCGCAGATGGACGATTTGTACGCCACCCTTCGGCCGGTGATGGGCGCAGCCGGCCTCGAGCTGGTCGATGTGGAGCTGCGGTCGGGCGTCCTCCTGGTCACGGTGGACCGGGACGGCGGTGTCGACCTCGACGCCTTGACCGAGGCCAACCGGGCGGCGTCGGCCGTGCTGGACGAGCTCGACCCGATCCCCGGTAGGTACGCGCTCGAGGTCTCCAGTCCCGGGGTCGAGCGCCGGCTCCGCACGCCGGACCACTTCGCCCGGGCGGTGGGTGAGACGGTGATGGTCAAGACCCGGCCGCAGGTCGCCGGGGATCGGCGTCTCCGGGGCCAGCTGGTGTCCGCCGACGATGTCGGGTTCGACCTTGCCGTCGAAGGTGCACCCGGTCCCGTCCGACTGGGCTACGACGACGTGGATCGGGTACGCACGGTGTTCGAGTGGGGTCCCGGGCCGCGGCCGGGAGGGGACAGGGGCGACGCGCCGCGCGCCGGGACGGCGTCGGCTGGGACGAAGAAGAGGAAGTAGGTCGCACCTGATGAGCAAGCCCAATTTCGAGTTCCTGGACGCGCTGAGCCAGATTGCCCGTGACAAGGGGATCTCGGTCGACACCCTGCTCGACGCGTTGGCCAATGCCCTGGTGGCCGCGTACAAGCGCCGGCCCGATGCCGCCGAGGAGGCGGTCGTCACCATCGACCCCGAGTCCGGCGAGATCCGCGTCTACGGCCAGGAGCTGGACGAAGACGGGAACGTGATCCGCGAGTGGGACGACACGCCCGACGACTTCGGGCGGATCGCGGCCCAGACGGCCAAGCAGGTCATCTTGCAGCGGATTCGCGAGGTGGAGCGGGACCTCAAGTACGAGGAGTATGCCGGCCGCGAGGGTGACATCGTGACGGGCATCGTGCAGCAGACCGACAACCGTTACACCTTGCTCGACTTGGGCAAGGTCGAGGCCCTACTGCCCCAGGCGGAGCAGGTCTCCTACGAGCGCTACGAGCACGGGGCGAGGTTGAAGGCCTACATCGTGGAGGTGCGCAAGACCACCAAGGGCCCCCAGATCGTGGTGAGCCGCAGCCACCCCGGTCTGATCAAGCGGCTCTTCGAGCTCGAGGTGCCCGAGATCTCCTCCGGTGCGGTCGAGATCAAGGCAGCCGCCCGCGAGCCGGGCCACCGGACGAAGATCGCAGTCTGGTCCAACGATCCGAATGTGGATCCGGTCGGCGCTTGCGTCGGGGCCCGCGGCTCGAGGGTCAGGATGGTGACCAACGAGCTGCGTGGTGAGCGGGTCGACGTGGTGCCCTACTCCGACGATCCGGTGGACCTCATCCAGTCGGCGCTGGCCCCGGCCCGGGTGCGGGAGGTGCGTCTCGACGACGAGACGGGGACGGCCACGGTCATCGTCAGCGATTACCAGCTCTCGCTGGCCATCGGCAAGGAGGGCCAGAATGCCCGCCTGGCCGCCCGTCTGACCGGATGGAGGATCGACATCAAGAGCGAGACGCAGCTCGCCGAGGAGGAGGCGGGCTACGCCGGCGAGGAATGGGCCGAGGGCGAGTGGGTCCAGAACGAGGCGGGTGAGATGGTCTGGCAACCGGCCGAAGGGGGCACCGCGGTGTCCGCCTCCGAGTGGTCGCAGGGGGTCGACGGAGCCGGGGCCGCCGGCGAGGAGACGGCGCCGGCGTCGGTCGACACTGCTCCGGCGGCCGACGAAACGGCTCCGGCGGCCGACGAAACGGCTCCGGCCGCCGACGAAACGGCTCCGGCCGCCGACGAGACTGGTACCGCGGCCGACGAGACTGGTACCGCGGCCGACGAGACTGGTACCGCGGCCGACGAGACTGCTCCCGCATCGGTCGAAACGGCCGAGGTGTCGGCCGCGGCCGAGGGGGGCGCACCGGTGGAGGAAACCGACGGCACCGGGGGCGTTTCGGGGGAGGGGAGCCCGGCATAGTCTCGATGCGGACGTGTGTCGGGTGCCGGTGCACGCGTCCCGTGGACGAGCTGGTCCGGGTGGGGCGAGACCCGACGGGTTCGTTGAGGGTGGGCCGTCACCTCCCCGGGCGTGGGGCCTGGCTGTGCCGGGGCTCGGTCGCCTGTGTCGACCGGGCCATCGCCAGACGGGCGTTCGACCGGGCATTCCGGGTTCGCCTGGAGGATCGTCAGTTGGACCGCGACCGCCTGGTCACGTGCCTCTTGGCCGGCGGCAGCGAGGGCGGGGGCTCGGAGGGTCGGGCCCGATGATGTGCGAGGATAGGGAGTCGCATGTGCGCACCGGCACCGGCGACAGGACGAAAGGACTGTAACAGGCGTTGCCGAAGAAGATCCGGGTCTACGAGCTCGCCCATGAGCTGGGACTCACCAACAAGGAGGCGCTCGACCTCTGCCTGTCCCTCGGGATGGGGGTGAAGAGCCATTCGTCCTCCATCGAGGACGCCCAGGCCGACCGCGCCCGACGCAAGGCCGACCGAGAGGGCCTCCGTCGGCCGGTTCAGCCCGAGGAGCCCATCGCCAAGAAGCCCGCCGCCACCAAGAAGGCGAGCACCAAGGCTGCCGCTCCGGCTCCGGCCCCAGCCGAAACGCCGGCTCCGGATCTCACCCCGGCCACGTCGGCGCCTGCACCTGACGGAGAAGCGGCGGCTGCGGCCGAGCACCACCCCGCCCCGGCCGCGGCCAAGCGCCCCGGCACCCGCCTGATCACCAGCCGGCCCGCATCGGAGCAGCCCACCGTGGCTCCCGCACCGGTGCGCAGCCCGGGTCCCGCCGGACCGCCCCCGGCGGCAGCCACCCCGGTGCCGCGCCCACCGGCTCCGCCGACCGCACCCCCGGCATCCTCCCCGGTGGCTCCGGCTGCCGCCGCCCCGAGTGCGCCACCCCGGCCGGCTCCGGCGCCGCCCCCGTCAGCTCCCAGCCGACCGGCGGCCACCAACCCGACCATGGGCAGCCCGCCCACTCCACCGTCGGCACCGGCCCGCCCCCCGACCAGCTCGTCGGGCCGCCCCATCCCGCCGCCTCCGGGCGGACCGCCGCGTTCGGCGACCGGCAAGCCCATCCCGCCCCCGCCGGGGTCGGGCGGGCGCCGCTCGAGCCCGGGCCCGGCTGGTGCCCGGCCGGGCGGATCGAGCGGTTACGCCGGCCGCTCCGGTGGACCCGGGGCCGGCGCCGGCACCGGCCGGCCGGGAACCCGCACCGGTGGCCCCGGTGGAGGTGGCGGCTACGGCGGGCGCCCCGGAGGCTTCAGCGGCCGTCCCGGGGGAGGTGGCCCGGGGGGTGGCCCACCCGGTCGCGGCGGTCCCGGCGTGGGCCGGGGCCGGCCCAACCAGCGTCGTCCGCGCCGCAGGCGCCGCAACCTGGAGGAGCTCGAGCCGACCCAGCTGACCGCCTACGCGCCGTCCACCGCGCCCGTCCCCGATGCCGAGGTCATCGTCGAGCGCGGCTCGACCGCCCGGGACCTCGGTCCGAAGCTCAACCGGTCGGCCGGTGACGTCATCCGCTTCCTCCTCCTCCAGGGCGAGATGGTCACCGCCACCCAGTCCCTCAGCGACGACATGATCCTGCTGTTCGCCGCCGAGCTCGGCGCCGAGGTGCGGCTGGTCGATCCGGGCGAGGAGCGCGAAGCCGAGCTGCTGGCCAAGTTCTTCGAAGAGGACGACGAGGAGGTGCCCGAGTCGGAGCTGCGGCTGCGCCCGCCCGTGGTCACGGTGATGGGCCACGTCGACCACGGCAAGACGCTCCTGCTCGACCGCATCCGGTCCGCCAACGTCGTGGCCGGTGAGGCCGGCGGGATCACCCAGCACATCGGCGCGTACCAGGTGGAGTGGCACGGACACCCGCTCACCTTCATCGACACGCCGGGCCACGAGGCGTTCACCGCCATGCGGGCCCGGGGCGCCGAGGTGACCGACATCGTGGTGCTGGTGGTGGCGGCCGACGACGGGGTCATGCCCCAGACCGTCGAGGCCATCGACCACGCCAGGGCGGCCGACGTGCCCATCGTGGTGGCGGTCAACAAGGTCGACCGCGAGGAGGCCGACCCGAACCGCGTTCTCCAGCAGCTCTCCGAGCACGGATTGGTGCCCGAGGCATGGGGTGGCGACACCATCACCGTCGAGATCTCGGCGCTCGAGAGCTTGGGCATCGACGACCTGCTCGAACAGATCGTGCTGGTGGCCGAAGTCGAGGAGCTCGTGGCCACCCCCGAGGGGCGGGCGTGGGGCGTGGTCCTCGAGGCCGAGCTCGAGGTCGGACGCGGCCCGGTGGCCTCGGTCATCGTGCAGCGCGGCACGTTGCGGGTGGGCGACCCCATCGTGGCCGGGGCGGCCTGGGGCAAGGTCAAAGCGCTGGTCGACGACCACGGCGAACAGATCAAGGAAGCACCGCCGTCGACTCCGGTCCAGGTGCTCGGCTTCTCGGAGCCGCCCGATGCCGGGGACGAGCTGCGGGTGGCACCTGAGCTGGCCCAGGCCCGCACCATCGGTGAGGCCCGGGCCCACCGGTACCGGGTCGCCGGCCACGTTCCGCCCGCCACTTCGGCCCTGGGCGGGGCCAAGCTCGAAGACCTCTTCGAGCAGATCCAGCGCGGGGAGACCGCCACCCTCAACCTCATTCTCAAGGCCGACGTGCGCGGGTCACTCGAGGCGGTCACCGAGAGCCTGCGCAAGCTCGAGCGGGACGACGTGAAGGTCAGCTTCATCCACCGCGGGGTGGGAGCCATCACCGAGTACGACGTCCAGCTGGCCCAGGCATCGAACGCCGCCATCATCGGGTTCAACGTCAGGCCGGACCGTCGGAGCCGTGAGATGGCGGCGAAGGCCAGCGTCGAGATCCGCACCTACGAGATCATCTACAAGCTCCTCGAGGACCTCGAGGCCGCCATGCTCGGCCTGCTCTCGCCGGTCTTCGAGGAAGTGGTCACCGGCGAGGCCGAGGTGCGCCAGATCTTCCGGGTCCCGCGGATCGGCGCCATCGCCGGCTGCTACGTGCGGGAGGGCGTCATCACCCGGGGCTCGAAGGTCCGCTTCCTGCGCGAGGGCGTGATCATCTGGAAGGGGACGATCACATCGCTCCGGAGGTTCAAGGACGACGTGCGCGAGGTCCAGGCCGGGTTCGAGTGCGGTATCGGTCTCTCGGACTACCAGGACCTGAAGGATGGTGACGTCATCGAGACCTTCGACGAGCGGGAGATCCCCCGGACCTAGGGCCGGCCCGTCGCCGGACGGTCGGTCGGCAGCCTCGCCGGCGGGAGCGGAGGTGCAGTGTCCAACCGTCGCCACGACAACCGGGGGTCCGCCCCCTATCCCCGTGCCCTGCGGGTCAACCAGGTGCTCCGCCAGATCTTGGCCGAGGAGCTCGAGCGCCTGGCCGACGCCGACGAGCGTCTCCGGATGGTCACCGTGACCGGGGTCGACACCGTCGCCGATCTCCGTCGTGCCCGCGTCTACCTGAGCTCCCTCTCCGACGAGGCAGCCGAAGCGTTGACCGAGCGGAGGGGCCATCTCCAGCGGCAGGTCGGCCGCCAGGTGCGGATGAAGCGGACCCCGCAACTGGAGTTCGCCCTCGACCCGGCCGTCGTGGCCGGGGGGCGTGTCGAGGATGTCCTACGCCGGATCCGGGATGGGGGGCCGGGGGGCGATCCCGGCGGCCGGCCGGCGGGGGACGGGTGAGCCCCGCTTCCACCACCGACCAGGTCACCGGTGTGGTGGTCGTGGACAAGGAGGCCGGTTGGACCTCTCACGACGTCGTGGCCCGCTGCCGGCGGATCTTCGGGCAGCGGCGGGTCGGGCACGCCGGCACTCTCGATCCCGACGCCACCGGGATCCTCCTGGTCGGCCTCGGACGGGCCACCCGGCTGCTGCGGTTCCTCACCGCCCTGTCGAAGACCTACGAAGCCGAGGTCGTGCTGGGCACGTCGACCTCCACGCTCGACGCCTCGGGCGAGGTCACCGGGACCTGGGACATGCACGACGTGACCCTGGCCGACGTCCGCCGGGCGGCGCGCACGCTGACCGGCACCATCGACCAGGTGCCGCCCATGGTCTCGGCCATCAAGATGGGCGGTCGTCGGCTCCACGCCCTCGCCCGCGAGGGGGTGGAGGTCGAGCGCGTGCCGCGGTCGGTGACCGTCTTCCGTTTCGACGTGGCCCCGGGGCTGACCCCGGGGGTCTTCCGCATCGAGGTGGAGTGCTCGTCAGGGACCTACGTCCGGGTGCTGGCCGCCGACCTCGGGACGGCCCTCGGTGGCGGTGCCCACCTCCGCAACCTGCGACGGACCGGGGTGGGATCGTTCGGAGCCGAGGAGGCCCATCTCATCGACGAGCTGGGCCCGGCGTTCGTGCTCACCCCGGCCGAGGCCCTCCGCCACCTCGACCAGGTGGTGGTCGATTCCGAGATCAAGCAGCACGTGGCTCGGGGCCTCGCCCTCGACCGCGTGCCCCTCGGGGTGACCGGCGACGGCCCGTGGGGTCTGGTCGACGAAGGTGACCGGTTGCTGGCCGTCTACGAGGCGACCGAGACCGACCGGATCCGGCCGGCGGTAGTGCTCGAGGCGGCCGGATGAACGGTTGCCGGCCGCCCTCGATCCCGCCCGGCCCACGCCGACCGTGGCCTACCGGGCGGTAACCTTCCCGCCTATGGAGATCGTGACCGACCTGGCCGCCTCCCGGCCGCCGCCGGGGGGCAGCGCGGTGACCATCGGGGCCTACGACGGTCTGCACCTCGGGCACCGGGCCCTCCTCGGCCGGCTGCGGGCGCACGCCGCCTCCGAGGGACTGTCCACCGTGGTGGTCACCTTCGACCGTCACCCGGCCACCGTGGTCCGGCCCGAGTCGGCCCCCTGTCAGCTCTGCGACCTAGAGCAGAAGCTCGAGCTCCTGGATGAGGCCGGCGTCGAGCGGGCGGTGGTGATCCCCTTCGACGGCGAGCGGGCCAACGAGACGGCCGAGGACTTCGTGACCGAGGTGCTGGTGACCGGCCTCGACGCCCGGTTGGTGGTGGTGGGCGAGGACTTCCATTTCGGCCACGGGCGCAAGGGCAACGTGGCCCTGCTGGAGGAGATGGGCGCGGCGGCGGGCTTCGAGGTCGAGGGATTCTCCCTGCAGGCCGATCGGCCGGGTGCCGGAAAGCCCGAGGCCATCTCGTCGACCCGGATCCGCAACCTGGTGGCGGCCGGCCGGGTCGAGGCCGCCGCCGTCCTGCTCGGACGCCCCCACCAGGTCCGGGGTCCGGTGGTCCACGGTGACCACCGGGGTGCGGTCGAGCTCGGCTTCCCGACGGCCAACATCGAGGTGCCGGCCGGCATCTGCCTGCCGGCCGCCGGTGTCTACGCCGGCTGGTACGAGCGGCCCGACGGAACCCGCTGGCCGGCGGCCGTCTCGGTCGGGCACCGTCCGACCTTCTACCGCACCGGGGGGGACCTGCTGGTCGAGGCTTTCCTGCTCGATTTCTCGGGCGACCTCTACGGCGAGGAGGCCAGACTCTCGTTTGTCGCCCACTTGCGTGACGAGGTCGCCTTCGACCGCGTCGACGCCCTCATCCGGCAGATGGAGCGCGACGTGACCGAGACCCGGGCCCGGCTGGCGCCCCAGGGGTGAGGTCGGCCCGACCCGTCAGGGGTCGACCAGCTCGGAGCGCAGCTGCCGCTTGAGCACCTTGCCGGCCGGGTTGCGGGGGAGGGGATCGCTCCGGAACCAGAACCGTGTCGGCACGTTGAAGGCGGCCAGACGCTCGCGCACGAACCGGGCCAGCTCGTCGCCGCCCACCTCCTCACCGGGTCGGAGCACCACCACGGCCCCGACCTCCTCGCCCAGGACGGGATGGGGGATGCCGATCACCGCGCAGTCGGCCACCGCCGGGTGCTCGTAGAGGGCGCCCTCGACCTCCACGCAGTAGACGTTCTCACCGCCACGGATGATCACGTCCTTGGCCCGGTCCACGATGTGGACGAATCCCTCCTCGTCGATGCGGGCCACGTCGCCGGTGTGCAGCCAGCCCCGGGTGAAGGTGGCGGCCGTGTCGGCGGGACGGTTCCAGTAGCCCCGCACCACGTTCGGGCCCTTGATCCACAGCTCGCCGACGCGCTCGGGGACGGAGGGCCCGTCGGGCGGTACCTCCCCCTCGTAGTCCTCGGGCACCACGGCCACGTCGCAGACGGGCGCGGGCGGTCCCACGCTGTCGGGCTTGCGCACGTAGTCGTCCCCGGCGTTCATGGTGGTCATGGCCGAGGTCTCGGTGAGCCCGTACCCGTTGCCCGGAGCCCCGGCCGGGAAGTGCTCGGTGATGCGGCGGACCAGGTCGGGCGGGCACGGCGCGCCGCCGTAGGAGATCGAGCGCACCGAGGAGGTGTCCCGCTTGGCGAAGCTCGGCGAGTCGATCACCTGCATGACCATGGAGGGCACCCCGCCGAAGATGGTGATGCGTTCGCGCTCGATGAGCTCGAGGGCCCGCTCCGGGTCGAAGTGGTGCATCATGACCAGCTTGCCCCCGGCGGCCGTGTTCGAGACGAGTACGGCGTGGCACCCGGTGGCGTGGAACAGCGGGACGGACAACAGGTTGGCGTTCTGCGTGTCGCTCGCCCCGTCCGCCGGGGTCCCGCTGCGCCGCATGCTACCGACGGTCGCGACGAAGAACAGGTTCATCAAGTTGGAGACGCTGTTGCGGTGGGTGCCGACCGCCCCCTTGGGCCGGCCGGTGGTGCCCGACGTGTAGAAGAGGGTGGCGTCGTCGTCCGGGTCGACGGTCACCTCGGGGAGGGCGAGGTCGGCGGGGATCGATGCGGTGAGCTCCCCGAAGGGGATGACGGGGACCGGGTCGAGGCCCGCCCGCTCGACCGTCGCAGGTTCGGACTGCCGCCGGCCGCCGGCCGGATCGTGCTCCTCGCAGCAGGCGACCACGGCCCGCAGGTCGGCGAGCTCGTCGAGATGGGGCAGGATCCGGTCCCGCCGCTCCTCGTCGACGAAGACCACCGAGGTGCCCGAGTCGCTGAGCCCGTAGGCCAGCTCCGGCCCGGTCCACCAGGCGTTGAGGGGGACCACCACCGCCCCGGCGGCGATCGAGGCCCAGAAGGCCATCACCCACTCGGGGAGGTTGCGCATGGCGATGGCCACCCGGTCCCCCTTGGCGATGCCGAACCGGTCGCCGAGGGCCTGGGCCAGGCCGGCCACGGTGCGGAAGTGCTCGGCGAAGGTGATGCGCTCGTCCTCGTAGACGAGGAAGTCCTTCTCTCCGTGCAGGGACGACAGTTCGAGTACCGTCCGGAGGGTTTCGGGGGCGCGCTTCCACGTCCGGGTGGCGATGCCGCGGATGACCAGCTCTTCCATCTCGAAGGCCTGACCCGGCGCGGTGAGAGCGGCCGTGGCCTGGGCCCGGGTCGGGATGGTGGGCGGTGGGGCCGAGGCCTCCCGTTGCGGGTCGGCGGAGCCGGCCATGATGCTCCTCTCGGTGGCGGTACCTACCCCGGGGATCGTTCCCGGAAGACGGCGCCACGGTAGTAGGCCAGTTCGACCACGCTTTCGCGGATGTCGTCCATGGCCCGGTGGCCGCCCGCCTTGGCCGGTGCCGCCGCCATTGCCTCGGGGTACCAGCGCTTGACCAGCTCCTTCACCGTGGACACGTCCACCGAACGGTAGTGCAGGTACTCCTCGATCTCCGGCAACTGGGCGGCCAGAAACCGCCGATCGGTGCCGATCGAGTTGCCGGCCAGCGGCACGGTCCGGGCCTTGTCCACATGGGAGCGGATGAACTCCAGGGTGGCCGTTCCGGCGTCCTCGAGCGAGACGGTCGAGGCTTCGACGGCGGCGAGCAGCCCGCTCTTGGCGTGCATGCCCTTCACGAAGGGGTCCATGGCCGTCAACTGCTCGGGCGTGGCCGCCACCACCAGATCGGGCCCCTCGGCCACGATGGTGAGGGCGTCGTCGGTAACGAGGGTGGCCACCTCGACGATGACATGGCGAGCGGGGTCGAGCCCGGTCATCTCGAGGTCCATCCATACCAGCACGGACGGTGACGCTACCTTGCGACCGGCCCGACCAGGAAGTCTGCAACCGGTCCGGCCGGGACGATAGCGTCAGGCCGGGGAGAAGCGGAGGCGTCCGGGTGACCCCGGGACCACAGAGCAGCGTGGACACGGTGGACGGGGCGGCCTCGGACGACGGGGCGGCCCCGGGCGCGCCTGTCGCGCCGCCCTCTGCCCCCTCGCTGCGCTCTGCCCCCTCGCTTGGGGTGCCGGTGGTCAAGCTCGATCCCGGGCTGCCGCTCCCCACCTACGCCCGGGATGGCGACGCCGGCGCCGACCTGGTCGCCCGGTGCGATGCGACCCTGGCTCCCCGGGGTGGCCGGGCCGTGGTGCCGACTGGCCTTTCCATCGCCCTGCCCGACGGCTACGCCGGCTTCGTACAGCCGAGGAGCGGGCTGGCCCTCCGCCACGGCGTGACTTGTCTCAACTCACCGGGACTGATCGATTCGGGCTACCGCGACGAGTTGGCCGTCGTGCTCGTCAACACCGACCCGGAGACGGCCTACGAGGTGCGCCGGGGCGACCGCATCGCCCAGCTGGTCATCCAGCGGGTCGAGCGGGCGGACTTCACCGAGGTCGAGGAGCTGCCGGCCAGTGCGCGGGGACTCGACGGCTTCGGATCGACGGGTCGGTAGGGACGTGGAACGCCTCAGCGGCCTGGACGGTGCCTTCCTCTCCTTCGAGTCCCCGACGACGCATCTCCACATCCTCGGCGCGTTGATCTTCGATCCGTCGGGCGCCGACGGTGGCGTCGATTTCGGGCAGGTGCGCGATCTGGTGGGTTCCCGTCTCCACCTGGTGCCGCCCTTCCGGCAACGTCTCCTCGAGGTGCCACTCGGCTTGCAGCATCCCGCCATGGTGGACGACCCCGACTTCGACATCGAGTACCACGTGCGCCGGGTGGCACTGCCCGCGCCGGGCGGGCTCGATGAGCTGGCCGAGCTGGTCGCCGGTATCGCCTCGCGTCCGCTCGATCGCACGCGGCCCCTGTGGGAGTTCCACGTGGTGGAAGGGCTGGCCCGCGGCTATCTGGCCCTGGTGCCCAAGGTGCACCACGCCATCCTCGACGGCGTGTCGGGAGCCGAGGTGCTGAGCGTGTTCTTCGATCTGACGCCCCAGCCCGCACCCCGTCCGCGCTTCGGCGCGCCGACCGGCCATCGCCCGGCCCCACGCCGTCCGACGCGAACGGGATCGGCGGGAGTATTGGCCCCCTTGCCGGAGCCGGCGGCCCAGACCGAACCGGACTGGTCGCCGGGCCCCCTTCCGGGTGAGCTGGCCCGGTGGCGCGACGTCCTCGGTTCATTCCCGTCGTACGCCGGTGCCGTGGCCCGGACCGTCTCGAAGACCGTGCAGACCGCCCGCGGCCTCACCGGGCGCAATCGCCAAGCGGACGGCACGCCGCCCCCTTCACCCTTCGAGGCGCCGGCCACGTCGATCAATCGGGCCATCTCCGCCCACCGCCGGGTGGCCTTTGCCGAGCTACCGATGCGGGACGTGCGGCGAATCCGCGAGATCGTCGGCGGCACGACCAACGACGTCGTGCTGACGGTCGCAGCCGGAGCCATGCGCCGCTTCTTCGACGCCCGGGGCGAGAGGCTCGCCAATTCGCTGGTTGCGCTGGTACCGGTGTCCGTGCGGGACCAATCGGAGCGGGGTGCCCTGGGCAACCGCGTTTCGGCCATGCTCGTCTCCCTCGGAACCGCAGTTGGGGACGAAGCGGCCCGTCTTCGGCAGATCCAAGCAGACGTGCAGGTGGCCAAGGAGCAGACTCGGATGGTCGACGCCGACCTCTTCTCCGGATGGGCCGAGGCCGCGGTGCCGGCCTTAGCCGGTCGACTCACCAGACTGGCGAGCAACCTCCGGGTGTTCGACCACGTCCCACCGGTCTTCAACCTCATCGTCTCGAACGTGCCGGGGCCGGACTTCCCCCTCTACCTGGCTGGCGCCCAGCTGGTGTCCATGTACCCGATCGGACCGATCATCGAGGGAGCGGCCGTCAACATCACGGTCTTCTCCTATCTGGACACCGTGTACGTGGGCGTCCTGGGTTGCCGGGACCTCGTCCCGGACATCGACACCATCGCCCGAGGGTTGCGCCAGTCGTTCGAGTCACTGCTGAGCGCGACGAACCGGCTGGTCCGACCGGTGCCGTGGTGGCACGCGGAAGTGCCGGCCTGAGGGCTTCGACCAGGCATCCGGACGGAGTCCGTATTTGCCCAACTGCTAGGGTGTTGCCCTGACGCGGACGTGGCTCAGTTGGTAGAGCATCACCT
>CAVQAI010000006.1:0-10491 GCA_963710495.1 uncultured Acidimicrobiales bacterium | reverse complement strand
TCGGTTCCGCGGGTTGCCCCGACCGCCCCGAGCTCATGACGGTTCTGCTCACTTCTGTGCCTCTCACCCCTGTGTCTGTCGGGTCGGGCCGGATTGCCGTGGGTCCGGGCCCGTAGCATGCTGCACCGGGACTCCGGGCCGGATATTTTGTACCACGTGCGGCCCGGGGTAGGGGGCGCTGGCGCGTGTCCGGAGGATCGGGGCCTTGGCGGGGCCCCGGAGACCGGGCCCGAGGCGCCCTGATCCTTTGCCGGAGACGAAAGCCAAACCCGGGCAGATGGGAGCCAAACCCAAGCAGGAGCAGTGTCCGGGCCAGGGCGAGCCCGAGCCGGACCCGAGCGAACCAGGAGCCGACGTGGGGAACGAGACGAACGGGTCGAACGACATCACCGGCCTCGCTGCGCTGGTCACCGGCGGCGGCAGCGGCATCGGGCTCGGTGCCGCCACCCGACTGGTCCAGGACGGCGCCCACGTCACCATCTGCGGGCGAACCGAGGAGAAGCTCCGGGTCGCGGTCGACCTGCTGGAATCAGCGGCGAGGGCCTCCGGGCGCCGGGCGGGAGCCGAGAGGACGGCACAATACGTGGTGGCCGACGTCACCGTCGAGGAGGAGATCGCCGCCGCGGTCGAGTCGGCCGCCGCCGAGCGCGGGCGCCTCGAAATCCTGTTCGCCAATGCCGGGGGTGCAGCCCACATGGGACCGATGGCCGACGCCGACGTCTCGGCCGTCCGGGCCACCGTGGACCTCAACCTCATCGGGACGTTCCTCTCCATCAAGCACGCCGCCCCGTTGATGGCGGCGGGAGTCGGAACGGGGGCCGGTGGCGCTGATCCGGCCGGCGGCTCGATCATCGGCATGTCGTCGGGCGCCGGCCACTTCCCCCATCGGTTTCTCTGGGCCTACGGCGCGGCGAAGGCGGGGATCGACATGCTGTGCCGCTACGCCGCCGAGGAGCTGGGGGGCTCGGGGATCCGGGTCAACACCGTGCGGCCGGGGATCATCGACGACGAGTTGATGGCACCGATCACCGCCGGCGGTCCGCTCTTGGATGACTATCTGTCCGAGATGCCCATTCGGCGTCTCGGCACCGTCGAGGACATCGCCGCGGCCGTGCGGTTCCTGGCTGGTCCTGAGTCGGCTTGGATCAGCGGCGAGAACCTGGCCATCGACGGCGGTCACCACCTCCGACGAGGCGCCAACTACGGATTGCTCTTCGGTGAGTAGGCCCCAACGGGCGTCTGGGCATTCGTGTCGGTGACCCGACCCGGCGACGCAGTGCTCGCCGCACCGGACAAGTTTCGCGGAACCGTGACCGCCCGCCAAGCGGCCGAGGCCATCGCCCGGGGTTGCCCGCCGGGTCGGATGGTCCGCCGGATCCCGCTGGCGGACGGGGGCGAGGGGCTCCTCGAGGTGCTCGACGTCCTGGGCGGTCAGCTCGAGAGGGCGGAGGTGTCGGGGCCACTCGGCGCACCGGTCGTTGCCGAGTGGTTGCGGGCCGGGCCGGTGGCGATCGTGGAGATGGCCCGGGCCTCGGGCCTGGTCCTCGCCGGGGGTGCCGCCAGCAATGATGCGGTGGCGGCCGACACCCGGGGCACCGGCCAACTCGTCGTGGCCGCGGCCCGTGCCCTCGAGGCGTCGCGATCCGGTGCCGACCCGCTCCGGGTGATCGTCGGCCTGGGCGGCTCGGCCACCACCGACGGGGGGCTCGGGGCGCTCCGGGCCGTCGAGGGGGCAGGCGGGCTCGGGACGGTCGAGCTGGTCGGGGCCTGCGACGTCCATGTCGGGTTCTTCGAGGCGGTGTCCCGCTTCGCCCGGCAGAAGGGCGCCACCGACGCCCAGATGGTCGAGCTCGCCACCCGCTTCGATTCGGTGGCGGACCGGTATCGGCGCCAGTACGGGCTCGACGTCGCCGACCTGCCGGGCGCCGGGGCCGCCGGAGGACTGGGCGCGGCCATCGTGGCCCTGGGTGGGACCCTGCGCTCGGGGTACGAGGTGGTCACCGAGCTCCTTGGCTTCGGTGAGGCTCTGGAGGCGGCTTCGCTGGTCGTCACCGGCGAAGGTGCTTTCGATTCGACCTCCTTCGCCGGAAAGGCGGCGGGCTCGGTGGTGCGCGACGCCGCCGCGGCCGGCGTCCCGTCACTGGTCATCGCCGGCCGGGCCACCGAGGATGCGATCGAGGAGGCGATCGGCTTGGGCAGCACGGTGGTCTCGCTCAGCCGGAGGTTTGGCGAACAACGGGCTCGCTCGGAGACCGCCGCCTGCATCGCCGCCGCCATGGCCGAGTATCTCGAGTCGGGCCCCGGCCGGCGTCCGACCTAGCCTCGGCCGCCCCCGGCCCCCGGCCCCCGGCCCCCGGCCCCGGGCCCCCGGCCCCGGCCCCCGGCCGTCAGTCGCCCGCCCAGCACCCCAGGATCACATCGGCCACGGTGACCGCGATGTCACCGGACGTGGTGGGCGGGTTGCCGAACTGGGCTGGCAGCCCGGTGGGATCCACCAGCAGCACTTTCCAGTCCTTGCGCACCACGACCGAACCGTTGGTGGTCTGGAACGCCCCCTGACCCACGTTTGCCAGACTCCTCACCACGCCGAGCTGGTTGCCGAGACCGTGGAAGTAGGCGAGGGTCTCGGGCCAGCTGGAGAGCTCCTTGACCGAGAGGGTCAGCGTCCCGCTCTGATACTCGTAGTGGCAGGTATAGAGATGATCCGTCCATGTCGGCGTCGTCACCGCGGCGGTCTCGCCGAGTGCGAGTCCCACGTCGTGGATGGCCTCGCTTCGACACACCATTTTGGAGACCACCGAGGGATCGCGGCCGGCTGGGAGCGGCACGGTCGTCTTGGTCGAGCTCGACGACGGGGACGGCCCGCCACAGCCGGCGAGCAATGGCACCACGAGCACCGGGAGGACCAGCGCACCCACCGCCCGGTGTCGCCACCCTCGACCGGGAGACTCGGTGTTGCCTTGGGACTTTGTCGGTGATCCTGTCATGGGGAGTTCGGCACCCGCGACTATTTCAGGAGCCCGATGCCGTGCTGGACCCGGAACTATCTGGGTGGGCGAGCGTAGACCAGTACATCGCCGATCCGGCCGCGGGCTGGGGTCAGGACGAGGACCCGAGCTGCCACTGCTGGACCGGCGACGTGCTCAGCGCCTCGGGTGAGCCGGTGTAGGCCGTCACCAGCCAGTAGGCGTGATGTGCGGGTGCGCCGATGCGGTGCGGCGGGTAGAGCGTGAGCACGTCGGAGGCGTATGGCGGGAGCACGACCTGATGACCGTCGGCCGGCAGCCAGAACCCGTCCGGGTGATCGGAGCTGATGGTAACCATGAAGTGCGGGTTGAGCACGCCGCCGGTGGTGTTGTGCACGGCCAGGGTCACCGACTCGAGTGCCGACGCATTCGGAGAGGCGACCGCGCTCTGGATGGCGAGTTGCAGGGGCACGGCCGTGAAGGCCAGGGCGGAGACCACGACGGCCGCGACGGCCGAGCCGAAGGTGGCGACGATCAGGGGAGCTTTGGTTCGGCTCGACCTACGCACCAGTTCCAGGGTCGACCCTGGGGCGACGCTCACGGCCGCGACGAGGGCGGCGGGGTACAGATCGAGCAGGTAGCTGGACAGGCTCCGCGGAGCCACGAAGAACGAGAGCGGTAGGAGGATCAGCCAGATCCGCTTCATGACCGGATAGGCGACCACGAAGGCGACCAGCAAGGACAGCAGGACCAGAAGGCCCGCCACGGTGAGCAGTGGCAACGACACCCCGTGGGCGAACCCGTGGAGCACCAGGGTGACCAGACCCTGCCCGTCGGCGACCAGGGGCTGGAGGAAGGGGAGGAATGTCCCGCGAGCCCAGGCGACCGGCGACCACACGATGAAGGGCCCGTTGACGGCGAGGAAGATGCCCACGACCACGCCCAGATAGGCGGCGGCGGTCGGCAGTGGTCGGCGACCACCGCGCCGGGCCTCGATCATTACCCCGAGGACGAGGAAGGGGATGCAGAACCACGGTGTCTGCTTGATCGAGCAGGCCAGCCCCAGAGCGACTGGGCTCATCCACCGGACCCAGCCGGCACCGCGGCCGAGCGCAAAGCGATCCCACCGCCACACGGCCAGGACCATGAAGGGCAGGAACGAGGCGTCGGTACCGCCCGATCCGAAGATGGCGGCGAAGATCGGCACGGTCAGGATGAGGCACCCGAGCCAGCGCAGCGAACCGGGCAGGAGGGCGAAGATGAGCACGCCGGTGATCAGCCAGGCGAAGAGGTCCATCCAGTCGACCACGGCGTGGTTGAAGCCCAACGTCAGCGCCGACCATGGCAACAAGAACGACCCCGCCGGGTAGGACACGTGGTTCACGAACCCGCCGCTGATCGTGTAGGTCCAGTTGTCCGCCGGGTGCTGTAGAAGACGAGCGGCCGACGCCATGGTCGAGGTGTAGGGGTTCTGCCCTTGCTGCAGCAGGCGCGCCGCGGCTTGGTTGAATGCCCCGGAATCGGTGCTGTAGAACTGGCGGAGGTGGATGGCGACCCCCTGCTGGGCGAGTGTCGACACCACCACCGAGGCCAAGGCTCCGAGCTGGAGGACCGGCGAGCGCGGGTTCCGGACGACCCACGACGCGGCCAACCCGCCAATGCCGACCAGGACCACGAGGGGGGCGAGTAACGCGGCCGGCGGCCACGAGGACCAGGAGCCCCAGAATCCGAGTCCACCGATGATCACCCCCAGCCAGACGAGACTCCAGGCTGCACGCTCTGGCGTACCGACGCTGATGGTCGTGCCGAGGTAGTCCAGGGCGGTCGTTCGTTGCTCCTGCGCAATGCCGCCGCCATCGCCATCGCCATCGCCGTCGCCATCGCCATCGCCGTCACCGTTGGCGTTGGCGTTGGCGCCGCGCCGTTCGGGCTCGACCTGTGAAGACGGGGTCAGGTGCCCGAGCGTCCCGCTCGGATCGGGCGGCTCGGTTTCGGTGGGACCCGGCGGACCGGCGGGCTCGGATTCGACGATCTTCCCGGGCGGCGCCACGGTCGTGGTGGCCCCGGGCATCGGGGGGCTTCCTGGCGGACCCTCGGGTCGCGCCCGGCCGGAGCCGCGCTCGCTTGGCCCGAGCCCTCTTACGGAAAGACGGCCCACGAGCTCACCTCGTACGCGGTGGCGAATATCAGCAGCGCAGCCGAGATGGCCGCCACCCAGATATAGGCCCGGCCCCGCAACCGTGTCCCGACTGCCACGATCAGCGGGAAGGCCAGGAAGATGAACCGGGGGCGGAGCCCCACCGGAGCGGATACGAACGCGATCCCCGCTGCCACCAGCCCGTAGAGGAGCATCGGTATCGGGAGACGGGCCCGGATGGCGATCACGGCCGCGATCACCGTGAGTACGGTGCAGACGAACAGCAGGTCGTCGGTCTTGTTGGTGGCGATCGGGTCCTTGAGGAATACGCCGACGGTGTGGGCGGCGTAGACCAAGGACGGATAGCTCTTCCAACCTCCACGCTCGGTCAGGCGCCAGGCCGACACGTTCCCGGTGTGGACCCACAGCCAGACCTGGTAGCTGAGGAAGCCGAGCGGAGTCAGAATCGGCGCCGCCAGCGAACGCCAGTTGCGGTCCCTGGTCACTTCCCGGTACGCGCACCACAGACAGCTGACCTCGAAGGCCAGTGCGATCGGCGTCGTAGCCGTCGCCAGCATTCCGAGGACACCGGCCAGCAGCCAGCGCTTGCGCATGAGGGCGAGGAGCCCGAAGGCCACGAAGGTGAGGACCAATCCTTCCGAGTAGACCAGGCTCAAGACGAACGACCCCGGGAACACGGCCAGCATGAGTGTGCCCCGGTCCGCCGCGTGCTCATCGGCGTAGGCGCGTATCAGCAGCCAGACGCCGACCATGGCGGTCAGTCCGGAGATCGAGGTGACAATGACACCAGCGGTCAACAGCGACAGACCGGTCAGTTGGGAGAGCCAGCGGAAGGTGAGCGGGAAGGCCGGCAGAAAGGCGATTGTGTTGGCCGCCACGTGGCCGTTGTGGTGGGGCAATTGGGTCGGCCAGCCGAACTGGGCGGCGCGAAGAAACCAGCGGCTGTCCCACCGGTCAATCTCACCTCTCACGCCCACGTGGGTGAAGATGCTGGTGACGGCCAGGGTGGCCCAAGTCAACGCCCGCGAGGCGAGATAGATCAGCACCGGGTGCACGATCCAGGCCGGCCACGACCGGATCGCGGTGGTCAACCGCTTTGTCCGGGTCGGCGGCCGCCCCGACCGGGGCCGGCGCCCGGGCGAGCGCTCGTCGTCGGGCGGGAGTTGGCCGTCGAACGGGAGTCGTTCGTCGAGCGGGAGTTCGGGCTCGAGTCGGAGCGGGGGGTCGATCCGCACTGGGGTCTCGATGGAGGACCGGAGTAGGCCCCCGGGCCCGGGCCGGGGTGGGGCTCCGGTCAGCGCGGATTCAGTGGCGGTGGCGCCGGCCATCGATGCAGCCGAGTCGCCGGCCATCGATGCAGCCGGGTCGCCGGCCTTCGATGGTGCCGAAGTGACGTCGAGCTCGGTCACGAGACCGGGACCGTTCGGTGTTGCGGCGAGCTCGGGCTGGACGCCGTCCATCACGGCTGGGGCCTGGTGGCTCCCGTCGACTCCGGTCTCGACTCCGTGGCCTCCGCCTCCGCCAAGTCCGATGGGGCCCCCGAGCGACGGGGCGATGCGCGGTTCAGGCGCCATGTCCGGAGACAACCGACCGCCACCGTTGGCCCCGGGCCAGCCAGACGACGCCGGCGACCGAGGCCAGTGAGACGAGGATGTACGAATTGCCGAGTAATTCCGGACTTCCGCCCGGCCCGACCAACAGCATGGCCAATGCGGCCACCACGGCGAGGACCTTCGAGCGCTGCGCGGTGGAGGCTGCGAGCAGCACCAGGCCCCACAGCAGGTACCAGGGCCACACCGTCGGGCTCCCGACGACGATGATGATGAGGGCTAGGCCGAGCGATCGCACCATCTCGTGCCGGCCCAGGGTCACGAGCAGCCACACACAAGCGCCGATGGCGGCCAGAGCACACACGTACTGGGTCGCCGTGACGACGGCAGACCTGGTCACCGGGATGCCGAGCGGGTGGAGCAGGTGGAAGACGAAGGTGCCGAGGGACACCGACGGCGTGGTCAGCACTCGGAGCTCGGTCGGGACGTGGAGGGCGCCGGGCCCCATCCAGGTCCACCCGTAGCCGCAGATCAGCGTCACGCCGATGAACACGACGGCGGTCACCCCGACGGCCTGGGCAATCACCACCCGCCGGCGGTCAGCCGTGATCTGCCGGCATCGGTCAACGACGAGGAAGATGATGGCGGCTGCGGCCGGGAGCTTCACGGTGGCGGCAGCCGCACACAGCACCACCCCCGTCATGAGGCGGCCGGTGACCGCCACGGTCACGCCCGCCACCAACAGGCCGATCATCAGGGCGTCGTTGTGGCCGGACGAAATGAAGCTGAACAGTGCGAGCGGGCTGAGGGCTCCGAGCCAGAGCGCGATTCCGGGATCGGTGCCGAGGTGGCGTGCCAGCCGCGGCAGCGACACCATGATGAGCACCACCCCGAACAACTCGAGGACCCGGAAGGCGAGGACCTCGGCCACGAGTGAGCCGCCGGCCGGACCGACGATGCCCTTCGACACCGTGACGAAGAACGGCCCGTACGGGGAGAAGGTGTGACGCCAGACGCCGGCGATGGAGGCGAGCACCGGTCCCGGGCCGAGCACGGACGGTGAGACCGAGTAGGGATCGAGACCGCGGTGGGCGACGAAGGCTTGGCCGACGTAGCTGTAGAGGTCACGGCTGAACAACGGGGGCCCGAGGAGGAACGGGAGGCCCCAGGCGGTGAGGATCACCCAGGCCCGCCGGACGGTGAGCCGGCCGGCAAAGGCCACCCGTCCCACCCCGACCCACCCGGCGATCAGCACGGCGATCGACAGGTAGAAGATCGCCGACATGAGGGGTGAGGGACCCGGGAGCGAGAAGAACCAGCGGTAGCCGTCGCCAGGGACGGCGCCGATCCGGGTGCCGGCCAGCACCATGCCCACCGCGCCGCAGGTGCCGATGAGGATCGAGCCCGTGAGGAGAGGGGCAGCCGGGAGGCCGGTTCGACGGGGCGTCTGGACTTCCTGCACCAAGGCGGGCGTTCCCACGTAGCTCCTTCTCCGGATCCTCCGGGATACTCCGGACCCCGCCCTGCTCCGGGCACCCGTCGCCGAAATCTCCGAGCAACGTTAGCCCGCGAAATTGTCATCGAATTGTCAAACTCCACGACCGGCGGGGTGGCGCCGGCCGGCGCTTCGGGCCCCTGACCCCGGGTCCGGTCGGGCTCGCCGCGGACAGGCCCGGCCTCGGGCAGGGGTATCGTTTCAGGCGTGGCGCCGGTTCGCGAGACGCTGCACCCAGGTCGACCCCGTGGGATTGCCGGGCGCCGGCACCTCTCCGACCAGGGGTTATGGCTCCTCGGAGGGGTCTCGGCCGGCCTGGCCGCTCTGCGGGTGCTCCTCGAGGTGCACCGTTCCCCCCTGGATTTCGACATCTACATGATGGGGGGATCGCATTTCTTCGGCGGCCACCTCTACGCCGTCCGGTACCCATCCCCCCCGCTGAGTTTCACCTATCCGCCCTTCTCGGCACTGGCTTTCAGCCCGCTGACCCTGGTGCCCCGCCAGCCGGCCCAGTACTTCTGGGCCCTGCTCAACCTGGTTGCCCTGGCCGCGCTGGTAGCCCTTTCGTTGCGGGCGGCCCGCCCCACGCTGTCCAGACGGGCGCTCGTCCAGTGGTCCCTCGTCCTGATGTTGCCGGCCGTCTGGCTCGACCCCGTGGGGCTCACCTTCGCCTACGGACAGGTCAACCTCATCCTGGTCGCCATGATCCTCGCCGACCTGACGGCCCGCATCCGACTGGGAGACACGGTCGTCCCCCAAGGCGTCCTGATCGGGCTGGCCGCGGCAGCCAAGCTCACGCCCCTCATCTTCGTGCCCTTCCTCTTCCTTGTCCGCCGCGGCCGGAGCGCGGTCGTGGCGCTGGTCACCTTCGTCGGCGTGGGGCTGGTGGTCGCCGCCGTCGGGCCCAGTACCTCGTGGCAATTCTGGACCCGGTACGCATTCGACGCCGGCCGGGTGGGTGGGAACGACTACATCAGCAACCAGAGCCTGTCCGGTGTGCTCGAGCGCTTCCACCACAAGGTCGTGCCGCACTCCGTGTACTACGGCCTGGACCTGATCGCGCTCGTCGCCGGCATGGCCCTCGCCGTATGGGCCTACCGACGGTCGTCGCCCCTCCTCGGCGTGTTGGTGTGCGCCACCGTCGGCATGGTGGTGTCACCGATCACGTGGGTGCACCACATGGTCTGGGTCGTCCCCATCCTGGCCTGGCTCTGCCTGGCCGATGACCGCCCTCGGGGAGGCCGGCTCTGGGCCGGTGCGGCCGCCGTGTGGCTCTGGATCGCACCGATCTGGACCTTGCCCCATGGGGAGGACCAGGAGCTGCACGAGCACGGCTGGCAGCTCGTCCTCGGGGGCTCCTACTTCCTGGCCATGGTCGTCTTCCTCGTCGGAGTGGCCGCCATGCTGCTCGTGCGCGGCCGGCGCCCAGGGGCGCCCGACCGCCCCGGGGCGCCCGGCTCGGCCGCCCGCGTGACGGCGGCCGGGACGACGGACCTCAGTCTCCCCGGCCCCCGCGTGGCCTGATGGCGGTACCGGCGGCGATCGTGGCCCCGAGCCCTCCGCACGACTGCTGACCGGCGCGGGATGCGGATCGTCAGCCTGGTCCCTTCCGTCACCGAGACGTTGTCGGCCTGGGACCGCGAGCCCGTCGCCTGTACGCGCTTCTGCGAACGACCGGATCTCCCGCACGTGGGCGGCACCAAGAACCCCGCCGTCGACAGGATCGTCGAGCTCGCCCCCGACCTCGTCGTGATGGACACCGAGGAGAACCGGCACGAGGACCACGCCGTCCTCGTCGACCGCGGCCTCGCCGTGCATGCACTGTCCGTTCGGTCGCTGGCCGACGCGCTCTCCGGTGTGACGGGGTTGGCTGAGAAGGTGGAGGTGCATTGGACGCCACCCGACCTTCCCCCACCCCGACCGACGACTTCCCGCGCTTTCATCCCGATCTGGCGGCGAC
Source organism: uncultured Acidimicrobiales bacterium (assembly GCA_963710495.1). Lineage (GTDB taxonomy): Bacteria > Actinomycetota > Acidimicrobiia > Acidimicrobiales > RAAP-2 > Bog-756. Next base: position 362 of record CAVQAI010000006.1, on the reverse strand, counting down.
CGTGGATGGCGCTCGGCCTTCCGACCTATGGCGCCTCGCTCCTCGAGCATCTCGGTATCCGGACCGTGTTCGACGCCGACGGCCCGTACCCGACGGTCACCCTGGACGACGCCGCCGAGCGTCGTCCCGATCTGGTCCTGGCCCCCAGCGAGCCCTATCCATTCTCGACTCGCCAGGCCGCAGAACTGGCGCCCATCGGCCGTACCCTGTTCTTGGACGGCAAGGACCTGTTCTGGTGGGGGGTGCGCACCGAAGCGGCCATCACCCGACTGGCCGGCGCGCTGGGGGTGGGCTGACGGCGCCGGGGTGGGTTGATAGGTCATCGCGCTCGACCCAGGCTGTCTCGACGGGCGCGACGATCG
>CAVQAI010000005.1:0-18076 GCA_963710495.1 uncultured Acidimicrobiales bacterium | reverse complement strand
GGTATTCACGGTCGTGGAGTTCCCCACGGTGGACGTCAACCGTCCGACCGGATTGCTCGCACCCAGAAAGAGGATCGCCGCGAGGTACACGACGGCGATCACCACGGCGCCGGTAATTACCCTGCGTAGATTGACCCTGCGCAGGACCAAGAGGACGAAAGTCGCGGCCACCGCCGCCAGCATGGCTGACACACTGCTGCTGAGGAGGAGGCCGAAGATGATCAACGTGACGGAGATGAGGCGATGGAGGCGCCGGCCGAAACCGAGTTCCATCGTCAAACCGATGGCGAACACCAGGCCCAGGGCCAAGATGGCGCCCAACTCGTCGGGCTGGCTCGTAAAGCCGACCGCCCGTCCGCCGGCAGAGGCCGGAAGGGCATAGAGATGCAGCTTCTGGAGGATCTCCGCGAACCCCGACGCCGCGCATCCGACGACGTAGGTGTACATGGCCAGATGCTTCAGGCGCCGGGTGGTGAGCACGTAACGGATGAGCCAGGGCCAGAACAGGAGCACGAAGATCATCCGGAACAGCACCAGCACGCTCAGGAGGAGGTCCAGGGCCACCAGGCAGGCTCCGATGCCTCCGATCACGACGATGATCAGGGCCACCTGCCATGCCACCGGCATCGGCTCGACGTTTGGCCTCCGCTTGGAGAAGGCCAGCATGATGATGCCCAGCACGAAGATCAGGTCGCTGATCTGGATGCCGCCTCCCCGGTACCGGGTGAAGGGAATCATGAAGATTCCGGCGAGACACAAAGCTCGAGCCCAGGTCGAGAAAATGTCGCGATGCTCCCGGGATGGCACCGTGGAAGGATACCGCCCGGAATGGCGGCCGGGTAGACGGCCGGTCGGACTGCGTTCGGGGTGAGAGCCCGGCGCCGGGGCCGGGGTAGAGTTTCGGACCTGGCCTTGCCACCTCGATCCACCCACCTCATCGCCAACGCCGACCCCATGGCCACCGACCACCCACCGCCCAGCCGCGCCCTCACGGTTCTCCATCGTGATCCACGACTATTCGGGGCACCCCGGGCAGGTCCAGCTGAGCCGGGCCCTGGCCGGCCGGGGTCACCGGGTCACCCACCAGCACTGCCCGTCCTACGTGACCGGCAAAGGGGCAGTGGAGCCGCTCGACGACGACCCGGTCACCCTGAGCTTTGAACCGTGCCCGATGAAGGGGGAATTCAAGCGGTACTCGCCGGTGAAGCGGGTCATCCAGGAGCTGTCCTACGGTTGGCGGGCCGGCGCGCTGATCGAATCGCACCACCCCGACGTGGCCGTGCTGTCCAACATCCCGCTTCTGGCCCACGTGTTGGTGGCCGCCCGCCTGCGGTGGCGGCGCATCCCGATGGTCTTCTGGCACCAGGACATCTACAGCGCGGCCATCTCCGCCGCCGCCACCCAGAGGCTGGGAACTCCCGGGGCCGCCATCGGGTGGGTCGCCGACCGCCTCGAACGGGCCATTGCCCGATCGAGCGCGGCCATCGTGGCCATCTCCCCCACCTTCGAGCCCAAACTCCGCTCCTGGGGGGTCGAGGAGTCGGCCATCCACGTGGTCCCCAACTGGGCCCCCATCGAGGACCTCCCGGTCCGGGCCAAGGACAACCGGTGGAGCCGGCGGATGGGCCTGGCCTCCACCCCGGTTGTCCTCTATACCGGCACCCTGGGGCTGAAGCACGACCCGAGCATCCTGGCCGCAGTCGCCGATCATCTGGGCACGGCTATCCCCGAGGCCCGGGTGGTGGTGATCTCGGAAGGGAAGGGGAGGGAATGGCTCGAGTCGTGGAAGCGGGAGCACCGCGCCGAGAACCTCCTCCTGCTCGACTACCAGCCCTATCCGGACCTGCCCGAGGTGATGGGCACCGCCGACCTGCTGGTGGCGATTCTGGAGCCCGACGCCAGTCGGTATTCGGTCCCCTCCAAGGTGCTCACCTACCTGTGTGCCGAGCGGGCCATCGTCGGTTTCCTCCCCGCCAACAACTCCATCGGCCAGTTGCTCGAGGCCGAGGGAGCCGGGGTGGTGGTCGACCCCGCCGAGCGCCAGCAGATCGGGCCGGCCGTGACCGCCTTGCTCGGCGACGGCAAAGCCCGGGCCGCCATGGGCCGGGCGGGGCGGGGCTACGCCGAGATGACGTTCTCCCCCGAGGTGGCCGCCGACCGGTTCGAAGCCGTCTTTGCCAGCTGTCTGGCCCGGTGATCCGGCCCCCACTGCCGCCGCGGCCACCGTGCTGGCCGAGGAGCTCGGCATCGACACGGAGAACACCGCCAAGTGGCGCTACGAGCGCCGACGGGAAGCTCCGCGGCTGGGCAAGATCGACGAGCGGCACAACCCACTCAGGGCACTTCCGAATGTCTGGCGAGCTCGCATGCCTTTGTGCCCGCGGATCTCCTCGGGAGACCGACGCCTCGGGCGCCGAGCAGACCGCGCCGTCAGCTGGTGAGATCGGCCGCACAGCTGTCGTTCATAGACACGACACATTTGGCAGCGGACACGGCCGCTAGGCTGAGGCGTCCGCATGGAGACGCAAGCAGGGATGGGGGAGAGGATCGCAGGGATGGCTGAGAGGATCGCGACGCGCAGCTTCACGGACGAAGATCAGCAAAGGTTCGCGGCGCTGTCGGGCGATGTCAACCCGATGCACATGGACCCCATCGCCGCACGGCGTGCGGTTTTCGGAGCGCCCGTGGTCCACGGTGTCCACGTTGCGCTATGGATGCTCAACGAGGTTGGACGACGAGGGCCGCTCTCGGGCGGGGTGAAGGATCTGCAGGTCCGGTTCGGCAAGCCGATCTACGTGGGAGACACCGTGACGTTGAGCTTTGGCTTGGGCTCCGATCGTGAAGTCACCGTCAAGGCGCTGGTCGATGGCGTCGAGACGACCACGCTCAAGCTGGGTCTCGATCCGGACGCACCCCCCGAGGTCTCGGCGATTCCCCCGTTCGATGGCCCGCTCGATCCCCCGGGCGATCCCGTAGAACTCGGCCTCCCCGACATCGAAGGACGCTCGGGGACCATCGGCTTTGCGGCCAACTCCGACGCGTTCCGCGAAGCGTTCCCAGAAGCTGTGCCGCTGGTGGGCGCCCATCGATTGCGTGGCCTCGCCGCACTCTCGCGGCTCGTGGGTATGGAGTGCCCAGGGCTGCACTCGATCTTCGCTTCGATCCGCGTCGAACTAACTGACCAGGGCGACCGTGAGGTCGACTACCGCGTCGAGTCGGTCAAGCCGCGCATCAACATGCTTGACGTGGCCATTGACGGCGCGGCTCTGAGGGGCCGAGTGCAAGCCTTTCTCCGGCCGGAGCCGACCCGTCAGCTGAGCGCAGTGGCCGTGGCGGAGCTAAGCACCCATGGAGCCTACGCCGGCCATCACGCCCTCATCGTCGGTGGATCGCGAGGTCTGGGAGAGCTCACCGCCAAGCTCGTCGCGGGCGGGGGCGGCTCCGTGACCATCACCTACGCGGTCGGGAACATCGAGGCCGCCGCGGTGGCCGCCGAGATCAATGCGGCTGGGGGATCGGCGACCACGCTGCGCTACGACGCAAGATCGCCGGCGGCGCCTCAGCTCGAGGGCGTTGCTGGCGTAACTCACCTCTACTACTTCGCCACCCCACGAATCGTCGTGGATCGTAACGAGTTCTTCGATGCCGCCGCCTTCGATGGGTACGCCGATATCTATGTCAAAGGCTTCTACGACCTCGTGACGGCACTGGAGGACCGCATCATGGGGAGCCTGCGAACGTTCTATCCGTCGACCGTCTTTATCGATGAACGTCCGAAAGAATTCCGGGGCCTACGTCGCGGCCAAGGCGGCCGGCGAGGCGTTATGCGCGCATCTCACCCAGCACGCACCCGCAATAACCGCGCTCACGGGACGTCTACCAAGGATGCTGACCGATCAGACCGCCAGCTTGGTCCCCGTGACAACGACGCCGGCGATCGACGTCATGAGACCGCTCGTCGAGATAGTCCAGCTCGGCTCGACTGCTCAGCTGGGCGATTTCTTGATCAATTCGGAATAGAGACCGCCACGGTTCCTCCGTCAATTTCGAGCTACTCACGCCCACCGGGTAGGAGCCGTCGAAATGCGGGGTCTCAATGGAACACCGATCAAGTCGCGGCGCGCTGGACTGCCGCCCGAGCTCCCTCATAGCTGTCGAGATGTTCGATGTCCGCGTCGTCCAATTGGCAGGCGAACTCCTCTTCGAGCACCGCCAACAGGCTCAGCGTCGCAATCGAATCCCAGTCGCTTTGTTCGGATCTCTTTGCACTCTGGATTTGCTCGCCCGACCAATCGGGAAACACGTCTCTGAAACATTGCGCCAGACGCTCATCTAGTTCTTCCATCCACACATCTCCCTGTCGCTCAGTGTTGCGATATCAACACAGCATGAATTTGGCTCAACTCACTCCGCCGAATCGCGTCGAGATCGAGGCGCGCCATGCTTCCATCTGCCTCTGCACGGAATTGTTCCATCGTTGTCGCAACGACACCGTTGCGCTCCGTCTCTATGAAATCCACCAGGATCTCCCCCACCCCGTTCTGTTCGCACAGCGATCTGAGCAAATGATGCTCCACACCACGGGAGAACGCCCGACAGCTCAATACCCAACAATCGACGGTGATCGAGGGACCCTCACGAACGCCCGCGAGTACGGAAATGATGCCCAAACGACCGAACCGGTCTTCATAGGAGACGGTCCAGACGAAGGCCCCGGGCCGGGTGCAGAGGTCGCGCCACTGTGTCTCGTCAAGACGGCGCCCATTCAAGTTGAACTGATTCGTCTTGTTCACCAGCTCGAGCGCACGGGGTTGCTCCTCGGCACCCTCGGTTTCAATGGTGACCTTTGCGCGGAGATCGCGCAGGAAGGTCGGCTCGTCGTGGGCGCTGGCTCGCGCACCCTCCACTTCGACGACCGACCGCAAGGTGGTCCGTCGAAGACGGTCCTCGGCAGTGACGGATTCCTTCCAGAACAGATCCATGAGCTCGCGAAGGAGGTCAGCGACCGCGTTCGGATTCTGAGTCGGGAACTGCATGGTCGTGATGTCGGGGAACATCGCCGCGACTTCCGCCAGCTCCATCGGGTTGTCGTCCACGAAGACCGCGTCTGCTGCCCCGATGTTCCATGATTTGAGAATCTCCTCAATGGCGGCTGACTTGGGCTTCCATGACGCCGCCACGGGGTAGATCAGGTCGGCATCGACAAGGAGATCTGATCGGCGCAAGGCTTGCTGCACCACCTCGGGGTCGTTCTTGCTTGCCACCGCAAGGAGCGTGCCCCGCTCGGCCAGGGCTGCGAGCAATTGCTGATACATCGCGTGAACGTGGGAGCCGGAGTCCAAGTCCCAGGTGACTTCGTCCGCACCAATCTCCCCGACGACGCCGCGCCACAGGGTGTCGTCGAGGTCGGTGATCACCCCCTTTTTCGCCGGCCACGGCAGTATGGCATCCGTGGCCGCGCGGGCGACAGCAGAGGCATGGTCCACCGAGTAGGGAAATCCGGAACGAAGGTCGTTCCGCAGATCCCTCCGGTTGGTGTGGGTGTCCGCAATGTTTCCATTCGAGACGATCGAGACGCCTGGCGCGGTGACAAGGCGCTCGGCGAACTCTGCCAGTATGAGGTCCAACCGGGCTCGCAGCACACTGAGGCGATGCGACCTTCCCCCGTAGACGGCGGACAGGTCGAGGGTTGGAAGCACCAGCGCCACCGGGGTTCGCGTGCCGAGGTCTTCGAGCCGAACGACGAGGCGATCGAGGCGAAGGCGCGCCGTGGCGCAGATGTCATCAACCTCAGCGAACGGTGCATGGACGTTCTCACGGAAGCCGAGCCTGGGATCAAGGTCCTGCCACTCGACCACCGCGACGCATGCGCGGGTCGGCGTATCCCCTATTCGAGTGAGACCGCCGGGAAGGTCGCCGTAAATGCCGCTCTCGAAGCGCACACTTGTGGCCGACCCCCGTTGTAGGACGTAGGCCCTGATGAAGGTCTCGAGGTGCAGGGGCGTGAAACTGCAGGCGAGGCCGATCGCGTATTCGCTGTCTGGATCGGTTGTCGCCGGCGCGGTGGCCAGGTTCAGCGCATCCCGTAAATTGAGCAGTTCCGTCATCGACCGTCGCTCAGGGTCAAGGGTCCAATTGTCGCCCTGAGGGCTTGGCTCATTGCGGTGCAGGGGCAAAAGTGTTGGTGCCGCTTTGTGGCGGATGCTCGGGGTTCACCTCGCCGATCTTCCTCGCGGGAACGCCCACCACAATTGCGCCGTCGGGAACGTCGGCGACGACCAGAGAGTTTGCACCGATCTCGGAATTTTCCCCGATGCGTACGCATCCGACGATGGTGGCGTGCGACCATATCGTCGCCCCGTCGCAGATGGTGGCAAATTCCGCCGGCTCATTACGGTTCGCCGTTCGGAGACCCACGGTCACACCCTGTGCAAGCATCACATTGTTGCCGATCTTCAACCCGTTGCCGATGACAACCCCGACGGGATGGGGCAGATACAGACCGGTTCCGATTGTCATCCCAGGCGCGAAGTCGGCTCCGACCAATACGATCCCCACACTCCGCAGAATCCACGCAAGTTTAATGTGCCCGGAATGCCACAGGCTTTGCTGGGCTCGCACAATGATCGACGCAACCAGTCCGGTCATCGTGAGGCTTCGGGTCACCACCTGATACCAGCTCGGAGTTCGACCTGACTCGTATCGCATGAAATCCGAGAAGACGAGCTGAGAGAAGGTCAGTGTTGAAGTTGTATCTGAGTCGGACACTGCCATGCCGATCACAAACCTCCACTGGTTGTTCGCTGTCGGGACACGGTCCCCGACACACTAATGCTCCTGTACTGCCATTCAGTTCTGGTGGTGACGCGGCGACCCACTGGGGTAGGAGGCCATTGAGCCCGTCGGTTCACCAACGGACGGTGGTCGCCCCCGGCGCGGCGCCAGGGCCGTCTTCTCCCCGGTGGAAGAACCCCAGGGTCTCGGGGAGAGAGCGAACCGGTTCTGCCGGGTTCCCGCGGTAGAGGGTCAATTCCTGGGTCAGTTTCGTGTTGACGACAGAGCCGGCAGAGACAATCGAGCGTGGAGGGATCCTGGTGCCGTTGAGGAGCGTGCATCCTGACATGACGGCGCTGTGCTCGCCAATCTCTACGGGCCCCGTAATGAAACGGTCACGGACCAGATCCAGACTGTGGGTCAGGATGGTACATCCGAATCCGGCGACCGCCGAGTAATCCCCAATCTCGACGACGTCCGAGCAATGGATGTTGTGGGCGAGCGTGAGTATTGCTTGCTTTCCCATGACCAGGGACGGGCGCCGGTTCGGCGAGTTCGGGAAGTAGTCGACGGAGAGCGGAATGCCGGTGATCCAGTTCCGGCTGACGATGCTTGCACCTTCAGCCAGTCTCAGCTCTTCCAAGTCCTTTATGACATTGAACGAACCGATACTCGACCCCGCCGCCATGGACAGGTGGCGGACCAGGACGATGCTTCTTCTCAGACGGGCGGTCGGATGGATGTCCCAGCCGAACAGCCACCGACCCAGGTGTCGTTTCAACCGCGACGGAAGCACGATCATGCAAATGACCCAAACTAGCCGCCGCATTCATCACCCCAATTGGTCAATGGTGGAGGAACCGGTAATCGTGCGCACACCAAGCCCCAAGCGTCTCCAACTGCGCCTTTACTATATGGGGTCAACTATGAGCAGCCAAATTCCGGACAGACGCGAGCCGGCCGTCGCCGCTGGGGGTAAGAAGGCGATCTGGGCGCCGATGCTAATCTTCGAAAATGGTCGAGAATGCCGCGGGATTCCCGAACGAAGCTCGCAGTCTTCGATCCACCAGAGCGTGGCGCTTGGTTGCCCTGGGAGGCGGCATCAACGGCAACTCCGATGCCTACTCCCGGACGCTCCACGATCTCGGTGACCACCTGTTGATCGTGCTTTCGGGCACCTCGGAGAACACCGCGTTCGAACCGCTTTCGGCGTTGGAGCGTTCGGAAATCCTGGCGTGGGATGAGCAGCAGGACCCCCAGATGCTGATCGAGCGGGTGGCGGCTTTCCAGCCCGACGCGATCACGTGCGCGGGGTGGAATATCCCCGCCAGCTATCGGAAGGTCATGAAGCAGCAGCCGTCACACGTCCTGAGGATGATGTTCATGGACAGCATCTGGCGGTCGACCCCGAAACAGTGGGTCGGCCGGGGACTGCACCCGCTGCTGATCAAACCGCTGTTCGACGTCGTATTCGTGCCGAGCGAGAGGACGGAGTTCCTGGCTCGGCGCATCGGTTTCGGCCCCGGCGACATCATCCGGGGCGCGTACACGGCCGACACGCCGCTGTTCGACTCCGGTCCCCGTTCCGGCGAGGAGTTGGCCTCGCGGCGTCGATTTCTCTTCGTCGGTCGCCTCATCCCGCCCAAAGGGGTCGACGTCCTGGCTGAAGCCTACCGGCGCTACCGAGCCGAGGTGCCCGATCCGTGGGATCTCCACATCGTCGGTCTCGGTCCCGAGAAGCGCCATCTCGAACATCTCGAGGGAGTGACGATGCACGGCTTTCTCCAGCCGTCCGAGGTCGCCGCGCTCATGCACGAGAGCTCTTGCTTGGTCCTCACCTCCAGCGGAGAGCACTACGGCCTCGTCGTGCACGAGGCGGCGGCGGCCGGCCTGCCACTGCTGGTCAGCGAGACCGCCGGCGCGGTTCCCGGCCTGCTTCAAGACGGCTACAACGGCTGGTCCATTCCCGAACGCGATATCGCCGGGTGGAGTGCGGCGCTGTCGAGGATGTCGGGCCAATCCCCGGAGCGCTTGGGTGAGATGTCCGCCGTCAGCCACGCCCTTTCCACCCGGCTGAGTCCGTCCGGCTGGGCCCGTAACCTTCACGAGGAACTCGAGCGGCGCCTCCCGAGGTGAGCCTCCGCCCACCGCGCTTCGGGCGACTGGCTCGACGACTCGGCATCCGGGGGTTGCGCGACGCCTCTCTCCTGACATCCATACGGGTATTTTGGTCGCCGCCGCCAGGGCCGATAAGGTAACGGGGTCCTCCGGGGGTCATTTGGCTGGCATAGGCGAAACGGCGCCCCGGCCGGGTTGATATTCGGGGCAGCGGATCGTGCCGGCGAAAGCAAGGGAGATGCCGATGAAGAACGTCTTGGTGACAGGCGGTGGAGGGTTCATCGGCGGTCACTTGGTCGCCCGGCTGCGCGACCAGGGGGTGGAGCACATTCGGTCGGTCGACCAGGCGCCGATCGACCAGTGGCACCAGACCTTCCCCGACGTCGACAATCAGGTCGCCGACCTCCAGGAGCTGGACCCGTGCCGGACCGCCTGCGAAGGTATCGACACCGTCTTCAACCTGGCCGCCGACATGGGCGGCATGGGCTTCATCGAGAACAACAAGGCCCTGTGCATGCTGTCGGGATCTGATCTCCACCCACATGCTGCTGGCCGCCCGCGACGCCGGTGTCCAGCGGTTCTTCTACTCCTCGTCGGCCTGCGTCTACGCCGCCGGCAAGCAGGAATCGCCGGAGGTTGAGCCGCTACGGGAAAGCGACGCCTACCCGGCCATGCCCGAGGACGGCTACGGCTGGGAGAAGCTCTTCAGCGAGCGGATGGCCCGGCACTTCTACGAGGATTTCGGGCTCGAGACCCGGGTGGCCCGCTACCACAACGTCTACGGCCCGCTCGGCACCTATGACGGCGGTCGGGAGAAGGCGCCGGCGGCCATCAGCCGCAAGGTGGCCATGGCCAAGCTCAGCGGCAAGCACGAGATCGAGATCTGGGGCGACGGCAAGCAGACCCGGAGCTTCACCTACATCGACGACTGCGTGGAGGGCACCCTTCGGCTCACCGACAGCGACGTCCGAGAGCCGCTCAACATCGGGAGCGAACAGCTGGTGACCGTCAACGAGCTGGTGGACATCGTGGAGAACGTGGCCGGCATCAAGCTCCAGCGCCGCTACAACCTCGATGCGCCCCAGGGCGTGCGGGGGCGGAACAGCGACAACACCCTGATCACCGAGACCCTGGGTTGGGCCCCGTCCATCAGCCTCGAGGACGGGATGGAGAAGACCTACGAGTGGGTCTACAACCAGCTGAGTGCGTGAACCCGCACTCCTCCGGCGCCACCACCTTTCGCCGAGCGCACACCACCAGAGCCATCTGGGCGGCACGGGGGAGACGACGTTCAACCCCTTCGACGAAACCACCCAACTTCGGCCATGGTTTGAGGTACTGGTCGAGGCCGGTTCGTGATGCCGCCGCCCACTCGAAGTCGCGATCGAAGCAGCGCATGCAGCGCCGGACGGGTGTTCATCCGATAGGCGGTGGCAAAGACGTCCTTCTCCAGTCGGGTTGGCTGCAACACCTTGAGGACCCGCGAGTGCGCCCGGTTGGGCACCATCCGGGCGCCGATCGAGAGGGGTGAATGGCGGCTGACGGTCCTGGCCAGAAACACCCCCCCGGGTCGTAGGACCCGGGTCAACTCAGCCACGAACAATGCCGGATCCTGGACGTGTTCGAGGACCCAGTCGCTGACGGCCAGGTCCACGACGCCGTCGGCAATCGGCCACCGCTGGTCATCACCCATGAGGTGGAACTCGTCGATGATCGGGTTCTGGCTGGCCGCGGCGATCGACGTCGATGCCCACCACCCGGCGCCCGGGACCCCGGAGGTCCTGCCAGGCTCTCTGGATTTGGGTGGCGACCTGTGCACCCCGGCCACAGCCGACCTCCAGAATGAAGGACGAGTCGCGAAGCCAGCGCTTGGGCGGACGTGAAGAAGACGTGCGCGCTGTCAAGCGCAAGCATATGGTCATCAAACATTTCGTCCCAGCCAAGCGGGTCGCTTCCAACCGGCATCGCCAATTCACCCCTCGCTGAGATTGAGCCACGATAGCAGCACAGGATTTTCCAATAGCTTCCCTATCACGGGGAAGCCTAGGGAGTGCAGCCTGCTCTCGGCGACATCCACCCTCCCTGGTCCCTCCCGACCCGATGCTCCACGAATTGCCGGGCTCCTCGCCGGAAGCGGGCACATCCGGCCGCCGAAGGGTGGTCGTACGGCGGCGGCATGACCCCCTATCAGCCCCATCCCAACTCTTGCTATTGTCCCCGTGTGCCAGTCGAACCCACTACCCAGGCGTCGTCCCTCTATCTCGACCTGATGAAGAGGAGCCTGACCGGCGGCGCTGGCCGAGGACAACGACAGCATTCTGGGCGGTGTCCGCACCCAGGGCTCGCCGTCGTGGAAGAAGCGGCTGGCCAGTTCCGTCGGCGAGCTGGCGTCGCGGTTCAACCTCGAGATCGCCTACAAGAAGCCGTACGACCCGAAGCTACGGGAGATGGGCTGGGACTGGCCGGCCCGGGCGGAGTCGATGATCGGGTTGCGTCGGATGGACAATATCCAGGAGTGCGTCCAGACGGTGCTCCAAGACGACGTACCCGGGGACCTGATCGAGACCGGTGTCTGGCGGGGCGGTGCCTGCATCTTCATGAAGGCGAACCTGGTGGCGGCAGGCGACACCACCCGCAACGTCTGGGTGGCCGACTCCTTCCAAGGCCTGCCCAAGCCGGACCCGATCCGATTTCCCGCCGACGCCGGGGACGAGTTGCACAAGCGCGGCGGCCTCAGCATCGGCGCCGATCAGGTCCGCCACAATTTCGAGCGCTACGGGGTGCTCGACGAGCGGGTGAAGTTCCTGGTCGGTTGGTTCAAGGACACCCTGCCCACCGCACCGATCGAGGTCCTGTCGGTGATGCGACTCGACGGTGACATGTACGAGTCCACCTGGCAGGCGATCGATGTGCTGTACCCCAAGCTGTCGCCGGGGGGGTTCTGCATCATCGACGATTTCGGAAGCCACCAATCCCAGGCCGGAAAGGCGGTCCACGACTACCGAGGCGCCAACGGCATCGATGAGCCGATCGAGGACATCGACGGGTTCGGGGCGTTACTGGCGCAAGCGCGCCTGAGGCGGCAGGCGGCTCAGACCGCCGGCCGCTGCTCCCCGGTGAACGGCCGCGGGCGTACTTGATGAACTCATCGATGTCGTCGCCGGCCAGGAACGGCACGGCGGCCCGAACTCCTGCTCTGGCCAGTCCCACCACCGGATCTCCAGCAGCGCCTGTCGCTGCTCCTCGGGGAACCGATACCGGATCAGCTTTGCCGGGTTACCGCCGACGATGGCGTAGGGCGGAACATCCTTGGTCACCAGCGCTTGGGCACCCACGATCGCCCCGTCCCCGATGGTGATACCGCTGAGCAGCACGGCTCGCCAGCCGATATAGACGTCCGAACCGATCACCGTGTCCTTACTCCGGGTCGGGAAGCCGTCTTCGCCGGCGCCCTCCATCCCCATGTTGACGCGGTGGGGATAGGTGGTCACCCGGTCGGCGGGGTGTCCCCCACCCAGCATGACGACTGCCGCAACCGACGAATAGTTGCCGACGTGGAGCGAAGTGGGGTCATACCGGTTGGTGAAGAACTCCGGGACACCGTAGGTGCCGGGTCCCATGGTCACCCGGCCGGCGCGTTGCAGCCGTCGCAGGACGGCGAGATCCCTGCCAATGAAACCTGCCCCCATGCGCCGGTGCAGGGCGTTTATGAGAACTCGGCGACGGTCTTTCAAACGGACAGTGACTCCCAACGCGGCTCTATCCCTTCATCCAGCGCCAGCCGGTGCCGAGACCTCCGGGCCCCCACCTCCCCATGGCGCACGTGCTTTGAGTAGTTGGTCAGACTAGGACAGCCGTCGCCCGCCCGCCAGCCAACCGGGGCCGGAAACCTCCGCCGCCTCCGGTGATGAAACGGCTGGCCGAAACGGATCAGCCCCACATTCCGGTTCCGCCGGAGAATCGACTGTTGGCTTTGTCGGCGAGTTTCGGGAACCGCTTCTTGACACGCTCCCACTCCTCGGGAAGAACGATGCGAACACATTTGGCCGCGTCGCCCAACAATGCCCGCGCCAGCGGCTGCCAAGCCCGGCGGCGCCACTTGTCGTATTCGAGGGCTTCCGATGGCTCGAAAGGCGAGGGCAGCGGCGAGGCCGCCCCCTTTGTCGCCGTCCGATAGGCGCGCCGGAGTTGCCTCGAGATCCACCTGCCCCGGGTGTCGGTCCCATACGGATACGGCGGAGGTGGCGGGAGACTCCGCTCGAATGAACCCAGGATCTCGGCGTACTCCTGGCAAAGCCCAAGAATGACGTCATCGCTCCGGCGCCGCGTTCTCGCGGGAGTGCCGGAACCTCGACGAGAGCCTCTCCGGTGTGCTCGAGTCGAACGCGTGGAAGTGGAACAGCCGCAAGCGCTCACCGTTGGACGAGTTGTAGTAGCCGTCGGTGTCGCGGGCGAGGGGACGCTCGGGCAGGTTGCCCACGCCGACGTTGTAGCCGGAGTGCCGAAAGCTGCCCGCCTCGAAGAGCGTGCTTCCGATGTCCATCCACTTCTGGTCGACGAACAATCCGGAGAGGGGGTCGTAGAGGCATTCATCGTGGAGATGGCCCCACCACCAGTCGAGGAACTCGAGGGCCCGGCGATCGACCGCGCAGAACCCGAGGTTATACACGCCGACCAGGAGCATGTGCCCTTCGCCGATATCCGCGTCAGGGGGTGTCGGCCGAAGGAAATGCGGGGTGAGCAGGATGCCGCCGGCCGTCGCCTGGAGTGCCGGCCAGAGTTCGACCATCGGGGATGTCAGGTAGGTGTCGGGGTCGAGGTAGACGACCTGCTCGTTCTCCTGGAGAAGTGCCTTGAGCAGAAGCGGTTTGACCGCAGTGGCCAGCTCCACCAGGTTGTAGACCATGGCCAGATCCAACAGGGTTCGTCGGGGCAGGCCCAGTGAGGCCGTGCTCAGGCATTCGACCCCGGTGAGCTGGGGCAGACCCTCGTCGGATGCGACATCGATGAACAGGATCTTGAGGGTGGCGCCGTCCTCATGCCTCCGCAGGCTGTCGGCCAGCGCCAGGGCCCTGGGGAGGTAGTTCGTCGAGAGAATGGTGCAGTAGGCGGAAGGTATCGTCACCATGGGCGTCCGACCGTCTGTTGGGTGCTCACGTGTGCTCTTGCTCCTTCTCCGGGAACCAGAACGGTACCAGAGACCTCAATGGGGGCTACCTCGATCCCCCCGCCGAGTTGGAACGGTGGGGACCGGAGTCAGCAGCTCAATCCGCCGTCGACAACCAGTACCTGTCCCGTGATGTAGCTGTTGGCGGCGTCGGTCAGGAAGAGGACCGCTCGGGCTACGTCGTGCGGTTCCCCGAGCCGTCCGAGCGGAGTTCGCCTGGTGATCTGACCCAGTTGCTCGGAGTCCAAGCCATGGCTCATCTCGGTACGCAGGTATCCCGGCGCCACGCTGTTCACCGTAATGCCCCGCGACCCCAGTTCCCGGGCGAGTCCCCTGGTGAACCCGTCGAGGGCCGCCTTGGTCGCACCATAGACGGACAATCCCCGATATCCGGATAGCCCGATGACCGACGAAATGTTCACGATGGCGCCGGACCGCTTGGCCAGCATGACCCGGCTCGCCGCCCTCGTCACGTAGATGGTTCCCTTCAGGTTCAGGTCGACCACCTGATCGATGGGAGCATCCGCGAACAGGCCGATGACCCCCTCCCGAGCCACCCCGGCATTGTTGACCAACACGTCGATCCTGCCCCGGCGAGCCGCGGCCTGCTTCACGAAGCCATCGGCTTCCTCGGAGACCGACACGTCGGCACCGGTGAAGGTGAACCGTCCCTGGATGTCCGGGTCGCTCTCCCAGGCCTCCACCCGTTCGGTCTTCGAGCGCGAACAGGTTTCGACGCAGTAGCCGGCGGCCAGGTAGGCGTCCACCAATCCGGCCCCCAACCCTTTGCTGCCACCGGTGATGAGGGCTACCCGGGCCCCGTCGATCCCGCTCACGTTTCCATCCTTCTCACCGTCTTATCCCCCTTGGTGGCGAGCGTTTCGACGAAGGCGACCGACCGCGGCTGCCAGGCGCGGGGAAGGTCGGCCACCGCCGACTTGATCTCGAGCCGGATGGCCTCGACATCCGCTTGGTCGACCCCTCCTTCGGGGACGACCTCCGCCGCCACGATGGCTCCGGTCAGTTTGTTGGCCCGCCCGAACACCCGGGCCAGGGCCACGCTGGGCAGGGCCACGATCCGGTTCTCCACCGGCAGCGGGTGGACCTTGACCCCACCCACATTGATGACCTCCGAATCCCGACCCCGGAACAGCAGCCGTCCGTCGACGATCTCGGCCAGGTCGCCGGTCGGTCGCCAGTCGTCGGTTCCGGCGCCGGCCGGTCCGACCTCGGTGTCGCCGACATAGCCGAGCATTCCGGCACCGCCCCGTACCCACAGTTGACCGTCCTGAAAGCGCAGGTTCGAGGTGGGATTGGTCTCGCTGAACAGAGCCTCGACCCCGATCCCGGGAAGGCCGTCGGTGACCGACGTCATCGAGCCGAACTCGGTGGAGGCATATACCTGGGAGACCCGGGCTTCGGGGAAAGCGGCCCGCAGATCGTTCAGCAAGTCGGCTGAGCTGGCCTCGCCGCCCAACGTCACCTGGCGCAGGGAAGGCAGCTCGACCTTGCGGCCGCGGGCTTCCGCCAGCAGGAACCGCCAATAGGTGGGGGTGGCACTGACGCAGGTCACCTGGTCGGTCAGCAGGGCATCGAGACCGTCGCGGGGTTGCCGGGGGAACGGCGCGACCAGGGTGGCCTGGCTGGCCACCACGTGGAGCAGCATCTGGATGCCGGCGAACTGATGCGGGCCATAGGCCAGCAGCCAGCGCTGATCCGGGGTGGGCCGAACCGCCGCCACCGTCCGGGCCAGGGTCTGCCAGTCGTGGCGGGCCGCCTTGGGAAGCCCGGTGGTCCCGGTGGTCCGGATCACCAGGGGTTGCGTATCGGACACGGGCGGCACCCGGCCGGGTGGATCCTTGGTTAGCTCGTCGGGGCGGACCACCGCGAAGGTATCCCCGAGATCGTCCCGCCGGGTCACCACCGTGGTATGTCCGAGTGCAGCGGCAGCTTCTTCCAGATCAGCCGCCGCCGAGTCGGCCTGGTACTGGCACGGTTCGGCCCCGACGAGGGCGGCACCGGCCAGAATCCGGATCACCCACCCGACGTCCGGTTCCAACAAGGCGAACCGGGTGATGCCCCGATCCATGAGAGCCGCGGCTACCCGGTGGGCGTCTTCCAGCAGCTCGCCGTAGGAGCTCGATCCCTCGGGGGTGACAACCGCGGTCTGGCCGCCAGACGCCGCCGCGGCTCTCTCGAGCAGCAGGATCATCCGCTCGAAGCGGGCTCATAGAACGCCAAAATGTCCCCCACCTTCTCCGGCATCTCGCCGCCTGCCGAGAAGGGATCGGATCCAAATTCGTCCTCGAGCATCGCGGACAGCTCCGCCGCCTCCAAGGAGTCGAGACCGAGGCCGTCCCCCCAAAGGCCGGTGTCGTCAGTCAATCCGTCCTGTGCCTTGTTCGCACGCACGAGGAACTGGCTGATGACGGCTAGGGCCGTACTCTGGTCTGTGCCCACGCTTGGGTCCTTTCTTGTCGTTGGTGCTTCAGAGGGCGGTTGAGTTCACGGTCTCTTGGCGGCTGCAAGTATTCCGTACCCGAGGGTCTCGTCGCGCCAGAAAGACTCGAGGATATCGGTGGCCTGAACGAAGTCGTGGACGCCTTGCTCATCCAACAGGCCCTGCAGGGCAGGCCGGTGGGTCGCGACATTGGAACGCCAGGCGGGAAAGGTGGGCAGGGTGGGGCCACTGATGTCCGAGCAGTCGGTCACCGTCATCCCGAGGTCTCGGAGGTCGGAGGCGTAGCTCTCCAGAGGCTCCATGTGGGCATCACCGAACGCGGCCCGGAGGGTGGCGAACTCGGCCCGGCGGGAACGGACCTCGGTGAACGGGATCTCTCGCTTGCGGATGATGTCGCAGAGCACCAGCCGGCCTCCCGGGCCGAGGACCCGGGCCGACTCGCTCAGTAGCCCCTTCCGATCCCGCATGAGGTGGGACGACTCGAGCACCCAGACGACATCGAACCGCCCGCTCCCGAGACCGTTGTCGGTCCCGTCCCGCTGCTCGAAACGGGCACCGTCGAGCTGACGCTCGGCGGCCAGCTGGGAGGCGGCGGCCACGCCGCTGCCACTGGTGGTGATCCCGAGCACCGAGGCCCCTAGGTTGGCGACGAGATCGCAGGCTTGCCGCCCGGTTCCGCATCCGATGTCGAGGACCCGGTCGCCAGCGACGATGCCGGCCCTCTCGAGCATCTGATCAGTCAGAGCCGCGGTCGCCCGTTCCAGAGGGGTCTCGGGGTCCTCGAAGTAGCCGTAGTGAAACTCCTCCCCCATGATCAGGCGCCAGGCGCGGTGCACACGGTCGTAGTGCGCGGCAGGCTCGTGACTGTTCTCACCATCGGTAGCCAAGATCTTGTGCTTTCACTTCGGCGGGGTTGGCGCGCCACACCTTAGTGCAACTACACCAAGGAGATCGGTGGCGGACACCCTTCTTGCTGGCTCGATCGTCGTCCTCATCAGCACCGAACCTCGTTGGCTGTTCTTCCGCTTGGCTGTCGTCGTCACCCCGGTTCGTCTACTTCCCGACCTCGACCATTTGCACCAGGGTCAGCCCTTCAAATCTGTGGCCTTCCTGATGTTGATGCACGTATCGATTGGGTAATCACCGGCAACGTCTTGGTGCGTCGGGCGCCGACACACCAGCGTCGATCGGTGCACCGCGGGGATGCGGTTTCGTCCCGCGTGTACGCACCACGCTGCCTTTCGTCTCACACCCCACCTGCGGGGGGAGCCGGAAGCCGGCGCCACCCCGAGCGTCGCCGACGGCTAGGGACCCTCCTCCCGGTGAGCTACCTCGGCCAAGGTCGGCGAGCCGGATGACACACCTGAGAAGGGTTAGTCAATCCCGATCCCACCAGCGATCGCCGGAAGCCGGCTGCCGGCCCGCTCCGTGCGATCACCGCGTCACCCGCTGCCTTGCTCGCTCGAATCACCGCCGGCTACCGATGTCGGCCGAGTCAGGGACGCTTTTCCGTTCGGCGTCGAAGCCTGGCGGGCGGCGGCCCACTGATCGTTGTC
>CAVQAI010000004.1:0-26540 GCA_963710495.1 uncultured Acidimicrobiales bacterium | reverse complement strand
TCCTCGAGGAGCTGCTCGGGGCGTTCGGCCCGGACAGCGTGGTCCGCACCCCGTTCCTGTGCGACTACGGGTCCCAGCTGCGCATCGGGGCCCGCACGTTCGTCAACTTCGGTCTGGTGGCCCTGGACGCGGCGGCCATCACCATCGGGGACGATGTCCAGATCGGGCCCAACGTCCAGCTCCTCACGCCGACCCACCCCATCGAGCCCGGCCCCCGCCGTGACAAATGGGAGGCGGCCGAGCCCATCGTGGTGGGAGACAACGTCTGGCTGGGGGGCGGCGTGATCCTCCTGCCCGGCGTGACCATCGGCCCGGACACCGTGGTGGGGGCGGGCGCCGTGGTGACGAGGGACCTTCCTCCCGGGGTCGTGGCCGTGGGCAACCCGGCCCGCGTGCTCCGCCACATTTGACGCCTAAGGTCGAGGCGAGGGCCGGAAAGCGGTCGCTTCGAGGGCCCGTGGGGTTGGAGGCGTAGGGACAACATCATGGAACCACCCGTGGCCTGCACGCTCAGCCAGGAGGATGCGTCCAGCCGCCTGGCTGAGTGGCACGACTTCCTCCATCGAGCGGTCGACCTATCCGAGCGCCCCGCTGAAGGCCGACTGCGCCTCCGGCTCGAGCCTCCGTCGGAGAACCTGTTGGCCGCGGTGGACCTCGCCCGCCGCGAGAAGGCCTGTTGCGCGTTCTTCGAGTTCTCCATCGAGGTCCGAAGCGATGCGAATTGGCTCGTGGTGACGGTGCCGACCGATGCGTCCGCCTCGCTGGATGCGCTGGCCGGTCTCCTGTCGCGCTGACTCCAATGGGCGGTGCTGATGTCGGCCGACGGTGGTGACGCTTGGCGTCGTCGGGGGAGCAGATCCACTTGACCTCCCGAGTCTCATCCGACAAGCTGCGGGAGGGGCGGACCAGACGGGTGATCAGAGCGATCGCGTTACCAGGCACGCTTGAGCCCTGGTCGACCTCACCGGGAGGGCGACTTTCGGCACGTGCCGGTACGGGTGGCGCGGATCCACCAACGAGCAACGGAGGCGTCGAGTGGCGACCAGTCGAGCATTGACCATCGGTAGGGGCGCCCAGCCCCCGGAGCGGGAGCGATCGGGAGAGCCCGGGAGGGGCCGGCGATTCCGGACACTGCTGTTCTCCCTGCTGGCCTCCACCCTGCTGGTGGTTCCGCTCGGCCTGCTGGCCGGCTCGTCCGTCGCTTCGGCGACCACCCCGGCCCCGGCCACCTGCACGGGCCCGTTGGCCGCAGGGACCTACAGCTCGGTGACCGTTTCGGGGACCTGCCAAATCAGTGCCGGTCAGGTCGTCGTGACCGGCGACGTGACCGTCCCGGCCGGAGCCAACTCCCTGCTGGCCAGCTACGCCCTCAACGGGGGCGTAGCTGCCACCTCGTCGGGCTTGACCGTGCAGGGGAACATCACGGTGGGTAGCGGAGGCACGGTCATCCTCGGCTGCAAGGCGAGCGACGCGGCCTGTTTCGACGACCCGAGCCCGGGCTCGCCCACCCTCAACTCCCCGGCCACCGTCCAGGGCAGCGTCACGGCGACCAGCCCGCTGGGCATGGTGGTCACGGACTCGACCATCGGCGGGGATGCCAGTCAATCCGGCGGAGGCGGCAATGTCGCCAGTGAAGGGCCCGGTTGCTTCACCCCGCCCTTCCCCGGGGTCTTCAACACCTTCCCGGGAGGAGGATCCCCCGTTTACAGCGACTACGAGGACAACACCATCGGCGGCAACCTGCGGGTGACCGGACTCAACTCGTGCTGGCTGGGGAGCTTCCGCAACCACATCGCCGGTAGCGCAACCTTCAGTGGCAACATGCTGGGTGATCCCGACGGCAGCGAATTCCTGACCAATCAGATCGCCGGGAACCTCATCTGCACGGGGAATTCACCGGCTGCCCAGTACGGGGACTCGGGAGGGTCGCCCAACACCGTGGGCGGCTATGCCACCGGAGAGTGTGCGTTCGGCGTCATGGCGCCCAATCCGGCTCCAAGCCCCTCCCCGCCAACACCGGCCGGGCCGCTGGCCCCCATCTCGAATCCCGGGCCACCCCCCGGGTACTGGCTGGTGGCCAAGGACGGCGGGATCTTCAGCTTCAACGTGCCGTTCCTCGGCTCACAGGGTGGGCAGACCATCCCCCAGCCGGTGGTCGGAATGGCCGCCGTGCCCGGCGGGAGCAGCTACAACCTGGCCGATGCCAATGGTCTGGTCTTCGGCCACGGCCCACGGGCAACTGACTGCGCCGGCCTGAACGCCGTCCTCAACCAGCCGATCGTGGGCGTCGCGCCTGCTCCCGGAGGGAACGGCTGCTGGACGACCGCATCCGACGGCGGCGTGTTCACGTTCGGATCGAACGCCAACTTCTACGGGTCGATGGGTGGCTTCAAGCTCAACCAGCCCGTGGTCGGCATCGCCTCGACTCCGAACGGGGACGGGTACTACCTAGTGGCGGCCGACGGCGGCGTGTTCACCTTCGGCCCCGGGGCCAAGTTCCAGGGCTCGATGGGCGGCGTGCACCTCAACAAGCCCGTCGTCGGGATGGCCGTCGATCCGGCTACCGGGGGGTACTGGCTGGTGGCGTCGGACGGTGGCGTCTTCAGCTTCAACGCTCCGTTCTTCGGGTCCACCGGCAACCTGCGGCTCAACCAGCCGGTCGTCGGCATGTCCGCCGCACCGACCGGGGACGGCTACTACCTGGTGGCGGCCGACGGTGGGATCTTCACCTTCGGGACCGGCGCCCACTTCCAGGGCTCGACCGGCGCCCTCAAGCTCAACCAACCCGTGGTCGGGATGGCGCTCGGCTAGGCCAAGGGGTCATTCGGGTCTGGGGGCCGTCAGGGCTCCCAGACCCGGTGTCGCCCGCCGGCCGGTGGGCCAATGACCCTCGTGAGTCCGTTGGAACAGAGCGGACCGTCCGTCGGGAGCGGCCGTGTCCGGCCGGGCCCACTGTGAGCCACTCGATGAGCGAGTTTTCGGCCCTCGGCGGCGTCTCCCCCCATCTCGACGACCTGGCGCTGAGCTGCGCCAACCTGCTGGCCGCCCACCCCGGCTCCTCGATGGTGACGGTCTTCGCCGGCGGCCCCGCCTCGGTCGACCCGGTGACCGGCTGGGAGGCGCTCTCGGGCGTGTTCGAGCCGGGGGCGGACATCGTCGGTGCCCGGCGTTCCGAGGACGTCGAGGCCGCCCGGCTGCTCGGCTGTGACCACCGCCATCTCGAGCACTGGGACGACCAGTACCGCACCCCGGTCTACGGATACGAAGGGCCGTGGGGGGACGACCTGGTGCGATCCATCTCCTCGGACCTCGAGGCCATCGTCAGCCGGTCGCGGCTGTCCACCTGGATGATCCCCCTCGGAATCAGCCATCCCGACCACGAGATCACCGCGGCGGCCTGCCTGGCCGTCGTGGATGGCCATCCCGATGTGGACTGGCTGGTCTACGAGGAGCTCCCCTATGCAACCTTTCTGGGCGACCGGGTCAGGGCCTTGACCGATGCACTGCAGGCCCGGGGATTCGAGCTCCGACCGCCCGACGGTGTGGAGCTGACCGGTTCCGGTCCGGGCAAGCCCGAGGTGGTCGGCTGCTATGGGTCGCAGGTCGGGCCCCTCGGCGCCGGGGTCACCACGGCCATCGACGCCCCGGAACGGATCCACCGCCTGGCCCGGATGGCGTGACGAGGCGGTGGGTCGCCACCCCGCCAACGGGAGCTAGAAGGACCGGTCCGCGTTGAGCAGGCGGCCTTGCACCGTGGCCAGGACCTGGCGCCTCAGCTTCCGCCAGGTGGCCGCCGAGGTGAGCAGGGCCAGGCCGAGGGCAACCAGCGTCAACCCCAGGATCCACAGCGGCTTGGTGTTCACGCCGGTGAAGGGGAGCTGCGTCGGAGCGGCGCTCGTCGGTGTGGCGGTGAACGGCAGGGCTGCCGGTGTGGCAGCCGGCGTGGCCGCTGGGGTCGGAGTCGGGGTCGGGGCCGGGGGGGCCGGCGGCGTCGGTGGTGGGGAGTGATTGCCCGTCACCACGGGCGGGACCACCGGCGGAACCATGGTGGTCGTGGTGGTCGTGGTGGTCGTGGTCGTCGTGGTGGTCGGGGGTGTGCAGTCCTCGATCGTGTGCTGGAAGCCTCGCTCCGGCACGAACGGGGGGCCCACGTAGGCGTCGGCCTGGATGACCCCGCAGAAGTTCGCCGGATACGGGATGGTCAAGGTGCCCGAGGTCCCGAACACAACGCCGACGGTGATGTCCCCTTTGGGAATCTGCAGCACAAACTTCCATTGGCAGTCGGGCTGCGTCGTTGGGCACGCCGGAGTGGGGATGATGAGCTCGGCCTGCTGGGCGGCGTCATCGAAGATGATCTGAGCGGTGGTCGAAGTGTCCGCAGCACTCCAGGCCGCCCCTCCGAGGGTGGCACTGAGCGTGAACAGTGTCAGCACCGAGATGAAGACGACGATCAACCGTTTCAAAATGTCTCCTCTGCTAGCACGTGGTCCTCGGGGAGTACGCCCGGCCCGTCGCCGGGATACTCGATGCCTGCCTCGCACGGGCGATCAGCCCGTCGAGACCCCCGGTGACCGCCGAGCCCCCGCCACCGGCCGGATCGCCAGCCGTGCCGGCCACGGACTTCGGCTCACAGGCCCTCGTCCCCCGGTGGCCGACGGTCCACGTCATCGCTGTGGTGCGCCGCCCGAACTCCATTTCGCCGGTTACCCCCCAAAGTCATCCGCTGCCGATCTCGCCCCATGGTGGCACCGGAGCACCATCGAATCGGCGATGGCCCGAGTCGTCTGCCCGCTCACTGGTGCGGCGGACGGCAGCTCGATCCGATCGGCGAACCCAACGGAATCCTACCTACCATCGTCAGCAAAAGTAACCCCGCCGTGTCGAGAACCACGCTGCGTGACCAGCTATTTCGGCTCACGCTAGTACAAGGGCTCCCTTGCGAGATGCATTTCGCCACAGAACGCTTGTGAATGGCAAAATGTGCTCATGCCCTTCGAGTCCCGACCGGTGAGCGCCAAGGCGTGGAAGGCCCTCGACCGAGTGGTGGCGGCCAACGAGGCCATGCGAGAGGCAGAGGCCAAGCGGGCCAAGCAGGCTCGGAAACGGGCCAAATCGATCGAGGAGGCCCGGCGCCTCGGGCTCACCCTCGACGCCATCGCCGAACGGCTCGGGGTCAGCCGGGAGCGGGTGCGCCAGATGGCGGTCAAACCGGCGCCCAAACGATCCGCCCACTAGCCATCGCCCGAGTCGCCGGCCGTCACCGAGGGTCAGCGGAGGTGCGGATGCCGGCCGAGACCCGGCAGCAGGATCGGAAGCCAGGGCCCCGTTTCGGTCCGGACCCGGGACGCCTCCCTCGAGTCCTAGTGGCTCATGCCGACGACCGGCCGGTTCAGCGGTAGGGAACCGGCCGAGCCGAAGAAGCCGGCGTCACCGAAGGTGAAGATGCCCCCGTCGGCGGCGACCAGCCAGTAGCCGTGGCCGCTCGGGGTGGAGGCCATGCCGACCACCGGCTGGTTGAGGTGGATAGCCCCGGTCGACCCGTAGAAGGCGGCGTCACCGAAACTGAAGATGCCGCCGTCGGAGGCGACCAGCCAGTAGCCGTGGCCGCTCGGGGTCGAGGCCATGCCCACGATGGGCCGGTTGAGGCGCAGTGCCCCGGTCGACCCGTAGAAGACGGCGTCACCGAAGCTGAAGATGCCCCCGTCGGCGGCGACCAGCCAGTAGCCGTGGCCGGTCGGAGTCGAGGCCATGCCGACCACCGGCTGGTTGAGGTGGATAGCCCCGGTCGACCCGTAGAAGGCGGCGTCACCGAAACTGAAGATGCCGCCGTCGGAGGCGACCAGCCAGTAGCCCTGCCCGTCCCCGGTGGGGGCCATGCCGACCACCGGCTGGTTGAGGTGGATGGCCCCGGTCGAGCCGAAGAAGCGGGCATTGCCGAAGGCGAACACACCGCCGTCCCGGGCCACGTTCCAGTACCCGCCGCCGTCCGTGGTCGAGGCCATGCCGACGACCGGCTGGTTGAGACGGATGGCCCCGGTCGACCCGCAGAACGGGAGGTTGCCGTAGGTGAAGATGCCCCCGTCGCTGGCCACCAGCCGGTAGCCGGTGGGCGCGCCGGCCGGAGCATTGCAGGGGACGTTGAGGTCGTTGGTCAGGTCGATCGGTGCGGTGAACAGGCGTCGAGCCCCTCCGCAGCCGTAGTTGGTGCAGCCGGCGGTCCACCCGGCGTATCCGAGCCACCAGGACCCGCCCGCATCCTGGAAGAGCGAGCCACCGCCCGGACCGGCCACGTTGCCGTAGGACGTGAGGAACGGCCCGCTGGGCTGGCTGCACGGCCCGTTGGGGCCGCTGCAGGTGGTGATCGCCTGTGCGTAGCTGGCCGACAGGAAGTCCCCGGCCGAGAACAGGAGGGTGTAGCCGCTCGGACCGAGGACCATCTGGGGGTCGTCAAAGGTCGTCTCCCAGGGCAGGTCGGCCTGGTCCACGGTGAGGAGGACGGTCGGCGAGCCGACCAATTGGGTCCCGTCGGCACTGAGCGGCTGCGACCACACCTGGGACGGCGCCGCCGAGCTGCCGTCGTTGGTCTTCCACAGCAGGTAGGCCACGCCGGTGGCCGGGTCCACGAACGGGCTGGGGTCGAGCACGCCCCCGGCCGGGCCATTGCAGTACCGGGGACTGGCCGTGGTGTCGGTGAACACCGGCGAGCTCGGGGTGATCGAGCTGGCCGTGGCCACCGACAGGCAGCTGAAGCCGCTGTCGATGAGGTGGGGTCCGACCGAGGCGTCGTACCACATGACCCAATGACCGCCGTAGAAGAAGACGCCCGGAGAGGTCTGGGTGTCCATCGTCTCCCAGGCCGGGGGCGACGGGAGGGCGCTCGACCCGAAGGGCAGCCCGTTGTACGAACCCCATCCGGTGGCCGGGTTCCCCGAGGTGAGCACCTGGATGTGATTCCCGAGCGGGGTGCCGGTGGTGAAGGCGTAGTAGGTCCCCCCGGAATAGAGGACGTCGGGGTCCGGGGCGTCGCCGGCGAAAGCCGGCGTCTGGCTGGCGATCACCGAGACATGGCCGTGCGACGAACCCGCCGCACCGGCCGGCCCCCTTCCCCACGCCGTCGCAGCACCGGGCGCCAGCGCCAGCAACACACCCATCCCGGCCGTGACGGCCACCACCCTCAGCCTCCGTGCCCGCACGAGCGCCTCCTTCGGATCGTTCCGTTGCCCTGACCCTGGTGGCGCCGAGGGTAGCCTCGTCAGCACCGGCTGAACGGGACGGTACGAGGACGAGACCGGAGGCCTGATGGATTGGAAACTCGAGCTGGTCGTCGTGCCCGTGTCGGACATGGATCGGGCCAAGGCGTTCTACGTCGACCGGGCCGGGTTCAACCTCGATGTGGACCACCGGGCCGGCGACGAGTTCCGCATCATCCAGCTCACGCCGCCCGGCTCCGCCTGCTCCGTCACCCTGATGAAGAACCCCGCCGCCGGATCCCTCCAGGGTCTGCACCTCATCGTCGACGACATCGAGGCGGCCCACGAGGAGCTGAGCGGGCGAGCCGTCGACATCGGCGAGATCTTCCACTTCGAGGACGGCGTGCAGACCCCGGGCCCCGACCCGAACCGGGACGACTACGGTTCCTTCATCTCGTTCAGCGATCCCGACGGCAACGGCTGGCTCGTTCAGGAGGTCAAGCGGTAGGCGGTGCCGCCGGGCTCAGGGGGTGACGACGTAGGGGGCGCCTTGGTCGTCGAAGTCGAGCTTGACCAGTGCCAGCGGTCGATCGGTGGGTGGGGCGAAGAAGGCGCCCGGGTTGTAGGCGATCCAGGCTTGCCCGTCGGCGTCGACGAAGGCATTCTCCTCGCCCGGCGCCCCGCCCTGGGCGTTGGGCCTCACCAGGTTGACGACTTTTCGAATCTCACAGGGCCCGGCCGGACCGTCACAGGGCGCCGTGTACATCTGGTAACTGGGATTGGCGGGATCGGAGTCACCGGCCGAGAAGACGAGCCACCACTGCCCCGACACCGGGTTCCGGACCAGGCTCGGCGCCTCGATCATCCCGTGCTCCCAGGGTTGGTCCGAGGTGAGGAGGGTGAGCCTCGGCCCGTAGGGCAGACCGTCGGGGCCGATCCGCTGCGACAGGAACGTGGTCGGCTCGTTCACGGCGTTGGCGTTGGTCTTGTACAGCAACCACCACTGCCCGGAGACCTGGACGAGCGACGGGTCGATGTCACCGTTGAGTGCCGTGTCACAGAGAACACGTCTCGGGTCGACGGTGAACGGTCCCGCCGCGTCCCGGGCAGTGGCCCGGAACGGGCAGAAGGCTCCCTGTTGATCGGCCGTGCTCGCCCACATCGTCCACACGCCGTTGACGTCCCGCACGATCGGCGCCCAGGTAGAGAACGCCACCCCGTGCCATGCCGGCAGCGCTGGAAGCGCTTCGCCCACCGACCGCCAGGGACCGGTCGGCGTCGGCGCCTCCCATTCGGGGACGTTGGCGTACCACAGCTCCGTCGTGTACATGCGGTACAGGTGTGACTGCGGATCCCAGGTGATCGCAGGATCTGCTCGAGTCACGGTCGGATCGAGGACCAGGCCGGGGGCGTTCGCCGACGCGGCAGGTGAAGGCAACGAGTCGGCCCGAATCGATGCCGGAAAGAGCACGACCGAGATCACGACTATGACTATGCAGAGTGCCCCTCGCGTTTTCATCAGTGTCCCGTCAGGAAGGGATCCGCCATGGGACGTCGATGACCATCGCTATCGGTGACCACAATGCAATGAGCGAGGCGATATCGCGGTGCCTCATCGATCCCCCAACGTCAACCGAGCGAACAGCCGGCGGACCGGTATCCAGGCCTGACGACGCGGACGTCCGACCGTCAGCAGCGCTCGTGCCAGCCAGAATGCGATTCGGTCTGCCAACCGTCGCATGTGCCGGCCATATTCCCCAATTGATTCCCTGCCCTAGTTCCCCCCAAGCTCCATAGCCGTAAGACGACTAACGGACCGAGGATGGCATAGAAGAATTCTGGTTCGCCTCGTCAAAAGTGAGGGTTGGCCACCGGATTTTGCGCTAACGAGCGTGAATGCTCACCGGGAGCGGCCACCCCGACGCGCCGAGCAACAACCGCGGCGCCCGAGCGGCGGCCGCAGGCGTGGGTCGTCGTCAGTCCCTCAGACGACGCCGGTCGACAGACGTCCGGCGCCGCGCGTCCGGCGCCGCGCCTCCCCCAGCGCACCAGTTCGACCGCGCCGATCCCCCGATCCCGACCGTTGCGGCGTCAGACGTGACGCCTCACTCGGAACCGCGCCCTGAGCCGATCACCCAGGAGCGACCAGCGCATCAGTGAGCACATCGATCCCGCCCAGCGACGCCGCCAGGTCGGCAGAGAGCTGATGGCGGGCCGCCAACGACTGAGGTGCCTCGTAGGAGACGTTGGTCTGCCCGCGGTCGGACCAGCACATCACCTTCAGGGGAAGATCGACGCCGGCGAGGGGTGATGCCTCCATCACCGGAGTACCGGCACGGGGATCTCCGAAGATGACCAGCACCGTCTCGCGTAGCTCGAGTCCCACCTGGCGAGCGGCGTCGCGCTGATCGATCACAGCGAAGACCTGGATCCCCTTGCTGTCCAGGATCGCACGGAGCCGATCCACGGTCTCGGCGACCGAGCGGCTACTGACTTTGGTGACGATACGAGTGGGGTGGCTCTCTTCCGGCACAGGACCCTCCTTGGATCACGCACCCAGTCTGTTGACGAGGGCCAGACGACGAGCTCTGCCTGACGTGCAGCCGGAGCCAGCCACCCAACCCCTCGGCGAACCCCCAGGAGGGATCCCCTCTTATCGGAATGCTACCGAGGTGGTACCCGGCGGTGCCGGGTGCGTGTGACGGTGACGGCGAGCTTCGAAGGGCTGGGTGAGGGCGCCACCGACGCCAATCGGGTGCCGGACCTTCCGCCTGTCTACGCTGGAACGGTGCAGGCCCGAGACATCGAGCGCCGGGTCAGGGCCATCTGCCTGTCGCTCCCGTCCGCGACCGAAAAGCTAAGCCATGGTGCCCCGGCCTTCTTCGTGAAGCGACAGTTCGTCATGCTCTGGTCAGGCGGCCATCACGACAACCACTTCCCGCACCTCTGGTGTGCCGCACCATCGGGGGCCCAGGAGAGCCTGATCGCTGCAGCACCGGACCGGCTCTTCAGGCCCCCCTACGTCGGGTCGAGAGGATGGCTGGGTGTGCGTCTCGATGGCCGGGTCGACTGGGACGAGATTGCCCTGCTCTGCGAGGAGGCCTACCGAGCCGTGGCTCCGAGCCGGCTGGTGGCGCGGCTCGACTCGGGGATCGATCCGGGCGCCGCATAGAACCACGTCGGTTGCGGCGGAGCGTCCGAAACGCAATCCTTCTGGAGCCGATTCCCTTCGGCACTCCTCCACACCCAACGAGGGAGAGGCACGGTGTGAAGCCAGACCCGATCGTCATCGAGGACCTGACCAAGCTCTACAGCGGCGACGTGCTCGCCGTCGATCATCTGAGCTTGCGTGTGCCAAGCGGCAGTGTCTTCGGTCTGCTCGGGCCCAACGGAGCGGGAAAGACCACGGCCATGCGCATGCTGGTCGGGTTGATCCGCCCTACGTCCGGAACGGTTCGAGTCTTCGGGGATCTCGTAACGCCGGGCGCCTCCGTGCTGTTCCGAGTCGGTGTCCTGGTGGAGTCGGCCGGCTTCGTTCCCCACCTGTCGGGCCGGGAGAACCTAGCGCTGTTCTGGAAGGCCGGTGGTCAGCCACTGTCCGAAGCGAATCTCGACCGAGCCATCGAGATAGCCGACCTGGGCACGGCGATCGATCGAAGGTTCAAGACCTATTCGCAGGGCATGCGACAGCGACTGGGGGTCGCCCAGGCGCTTCTGGGGAATCCGGATCTGCTGGTGCTCGACGAACCGACCAATGGGCTCGACCCACAACAGATGCGTGAGACCCGCAACGTCATTCGGCGGGTCGCCGCCGCCGGCACGACGGTGCTCGTCTCGAGCCATCTGCTGAGCGAGGTCGAACAGATCTGTGATCACGTGGCGGTCATGAACAGAGGGCGGCTCATCGCCATGGGCCCCGTGTCCGAGCTCGTCGGCGCCGCGGCCACCGTCTATCTGGAGGTAGACGACGTGCAACGGGCTCACCTCGTGCTCGGCGACCTGGGTGGTGTTCGTGAGGTCTCGACTGAAGGACGGGGCCTGACCGTTGAGCTCGATGGGGCCGAGCGCAAGAACGTCGTGGCCGCCTTGGTCCACGCCGGGGTCGGGGTGGAGACGATCACCACCCGCCACCAGCTCGAAGACGCCTTCATCGGTCTCGTCGAGGACGCGGCACCATGATCGGGGTCGAGATGCGCAAACAGGTGCGCCGCACCCGCACCTATGTGGGGTTCGGAATACTCGCCGTGATCCCGATCATCTTCACCGTGGCGTTCAAGGCCAATCCTCCCAAAGGTCCCAATCGCGAGTTCCTCGATCTGGCCACCGCCTCGGGGATCAACCTTACGATTGCGGCCCTCACCGCGGTGAGCGCATTCCTGCTGATCGTGGTGGTGGCCCTCTTCGCAGGTGAGACCGTCTCGGGAGAGGCCAGCTGGGGCACGCTCCGATATCTGCTCGTACGGCCCGTCACCCGCAATCGCTTACTCGCCACCAAGCTGGCCGTCGCCTCGCTGCTCGCCGTCATCGCGACAATCCTGGTGTCCGTCATCGCCCTGGCGGTGGGAACCCTTGCGTTCGGCTGGCATGCGGTGAGCACGCCCGCGTTGGTGTCGGTGTCCCCGGGAAGTGCGCTGGCGCGTCTCGCCCTGGCGACGCTGTATGTGGCGTGGAGCCAGGCCGCCTACGTCGCCTTCGCCTTCATGCTGTCGACCATGACCGACAACGCGTTCGGAGCGGTGGCGGGCGGCGTCGGCCTCGGGATCGTCTCCCAGATCCTCAACAACATCCCGGCCTTGGACCGGATCAGCTTCGTGTTCCCCACCCACTACCTCGACCGCTGGCATGCGTTGTTCCTCCAGTCCGCTGACACCACAGAGATGATCCGGGGGACGATCCTCCAGCTTCCGTACGTCATCATCCCCTTGGTCATCGCCTGGTGGTGGTTCAACCGCAAGGACATCATCAGCTAGGCAGGAGTGGTGCCGGGTGGCAACCGGGCCCTTCAGCTGGCGCCCACCCGCTCCCGGGATTCGTGGACCGCCAACTTGGACTCCTCTGGCGTCTTTCGGGCGTGCCAGAAACCGAGCACGACCAGGATGGCCATGATGAAGGCCAGGGAGAAGGCGGCGATCCCAGCCCAGAACGCGATCGTCCCGAAGACCGAGAACGCATAGGCCTCCAACAGAAGACCCCGGAGAGTCGTCCCCTGGAACGACGTCTGTACCAGCCCCTTCAGGTTGGCGTTGTTCGGCTGGGCGCGGGACGCGGTGCTGAGCTTGGCGTAGACGCCACCCATCGGCAGCTCCGAGAGATGGACGGCAATGAAGTCGTTGGCGTAGACCTGAGCCTGGGGCCCGGTGAGCAACTGCTGGCCGGCGTACTGCGAGACGGACGGGATCATGCTCGGCGTGATCTCGGTGCCCGGGGCGGCATGGGCAAAGGCAGCCGCCGGAGGAAAGTAGATCTGTTGTTCGGCCAATTGGTCGTGGACGCTCGAGTTGGTGAAGCTGTAGCCCCACATGAGTAGGGCACCGGCCACGACCAGCACGATCACCATGACCAGCCCGACCGCACTGGCCAACAAGTCGAAGATCTTACGGCTCACTGTCTTGCCTCCCCAGTCCAGACCACGTCAGCCGATCTGGCCATTTCATCGCTCATCTTGAGTGATCCGACCGAGGAGCGGCTAGGGCCGAAAGTCCCGGGTCACTGGCCACCACGCTCATGACCATCGGCCGCCTCGACCGTGACAGCATGGACACCGACCGTCCATCGCGGTCGGTGTCCCGTGACGAACGGTCGTGCCGATCGATTCGACCTTGTCGACCCGTGTCATCGCCTCCCATCGGAACCCTCCTGTGGCGCGCCCGCGCAGTTGGTGACAGACTGCGAGAAGCGACAGCGGCCTTTAGCTCATGAGCCCATCGTCGCAAAAGGGGGTGCAGTGGCGGCGCACCTGACGACGCGAACGGACCGGGCCAGGCCAAGTGAGATCCTCGCACACCGGGTCAACCGGCAGGTCGTCTACATGTCGTGGTTCTACGAGCGATCGGATCACCTTTGACCCTTGATCTGATTCTCATCGGCCTGGCGATCACGCTCGAGCCGATTCCCCTCACCGCATTCATCCTGGTCCTCGCGTCCAAAAATGGCGTCAAGAAGGGCGCTGCCTTCATCTTCGGGTGGCTGTTGTCCCTGGCGGTCGTCGTCACCATCACGGTGCTGGCGACCGGCAACAATCCACCGCAACCCAGTACCGCACCGTCCCTCGCCGCCCTGGCCGTCAAGCTCGCCATCGGAGTGGCGTTGGTGATCATCGGAGTGCGCCGGTACCGCATGATCGGACAGCCGAAGAAGCCCAAGAAGCAACCGAAGTGGCAAACAGGGATCGACAGCATGTCGCCGCTCTACGCCATGGGGCTTGCTCCGCTGGTCCAACCCTGGGGACTCGTGGCGGCGGGGGTTGCCGACGTGGTCGCTGCAAAGCTTTCGTCGTGGGAGAGCTACCTGGCGCTGGTCTTGTTCTGCCTCATCTCGACCGGCACGTACCTCGTCATGGAAGTCGGGGCCCTCCTCAACCCCGACAAGAGCCAGGTGCTCCTCACCCGACTGAGGACCTGGATGGACACCCACACCGACCAGATCATCGTCGTCGTTTCATTGGCGCTCGGCTTCTGGCTGGTCGGGAAGAGCCTCTACTCGATTCTTTCGTGAAGACCCCCGACCACACCCGGACACGGTGGTGCCCTACCCTGCTCCCCGATGTCGGCCATCGACTCGGTCGGCTCTGGGACACTCCGCTGAGGTTCTGAGATGGCCTCCCCGACCATCACGATCGAAGGTGAGAAGCGGTGGCCGATGGCCATCACGCTCATCGTCGCCATGACCCTGCCCGTTCTGCTCCCGGCCAGATTCAGCCTCGGTCCAGACTGGATCATCTCCGTGATCGAAGGCATCCTGTTGGTCGCCTTGATCGTGGCGGATCCGGGTCGTATAGACCGTCGCTCCGTTCTCGTACGGAGGTTGTCGATCATCTTGGTCGTGGTACTGGTTGTCGGCGCTGCCGCCGTGACGGTCAGGCTTGTCGTCGACCTGATCGTGGGTGGGCCGGAGACGAACTCACCGGCGCAGCTTCTCCGCGTTGGTTCCCTCGTCTGGCTCTATCTGATCATCACCTTCTCCTTCCTCTATTGGGAGCTCGATGGGGGAGGCCCCGAGGCGCGGGCCAGAACGACACCAGAGTTCCCGGAGCTGGCATTTCCCGAACACCTCAGTCCGCACATCGCACCACCAGGGTGGCGTCCGCAATTCTTCGACTACCTCTATCTCGGGTTCACCAACGCAACCGCGCTCAGCCCGACCGATGTCATGCCGGTGGCCCGTTGGACCAAGCTGGCCATGGCGGTACAGGCCTCGAGCTCTCTCGCCGTGCTGGGCCTGGTCATCGCCCGAGCAGTGAACATCCTGAAATAGCCCGGAATTGGAATTTGGGTGTGGGGCCGAAGCCCGATGGCCACCCATCGTGGCGCGCCGGTCCGAAGGCCTCGACTACTCCCCCTCTGGCATCTGCACGGCCTCGCCAACAGTCAGTTCTGCTGTTGGATCGCTCTCGAGGCGCTCATCCGGGATCGGCTGCCCGGACCGCACCGAAAAGCCATAGGTACCCACCTCGAGACGGCGCTCTGCCCGGCTGACGGCATCCAGGTGGCGGCGAAGCTCTGCGGTCAAGGAATCATCAGTTCCCTGCTGGGTCAAGGGTTGGGCGGAATCGAACATGTCTCCAGGCTCGTTGGCCGCAGTCCGATCGGCCTGACCCTGACGGAGCATCTCGTCGAGCCGCTCCTGTGTACGTCGACGCTCCCGTTCGAGTAATTCTCTCGCCCTACCGGGATCCATACCTCATCCTCCCGCACCGTCGGCTCGAGATCCACTGGCAAGACAACGGCACGACGCTAGGTGACCACCTCGTCGGCGCGATGCGGGAGCTTCCACCCCGGCCGCACGAAGTGGCAGGTGTAACCGTTCGGATACTTCTGTAGGTAATCCTGGTGCTCGGGTTCCGCCTCCCAGAATGGCCCCGCCGGCGACACCTCCGTCACGACTTTGCCCGGCCACAAGCCCGAGGCCTCGACATCGGCGATCGTATCGACGGCAATTCTCTTCTGCTCGTCATTGGTGTAGAAGATGGCCGAACGGTAGCTCGACCCGACGTCGTTTCCTTGGCGATCCATCGTGGTGGGATCGTGGATTTGGAAGAAGAACTCGAGCAGGTTCCGGTAGGTGGTGCGCTTCGGATCGAATGTGATCTCCACTGCCTCCGCATGGTTGCCATGGTGTCCATAGGTGGCGTTGGGAACGTCACCACCGGCGTAGCCGACTCTGGTCGAGATGACTCCCGGCTGCATACGGATCAGGTCTTGCACGCCCCAAAAGCAACCTCCGGCGAGGACGGCCTTCTCACGTGTCTCGGTCATGTCATTCCTCCTTCTCTGCCTCCATCGATCCGAAGAGCTTGCGGTAGGCACCATAACCCTCACGTTCGAGGTCCTCTACCGGGATGAACCGGAGGGCGGCGGAGTTGATGCAGTAGCGCAATCCGCCACGGTCGGCCGGGCCGTCGTCGAAGACATGTCCGAGGTGGCTGTCGCCGTGGGTCGATCGGACTTCGACCCTGGACATACCGTGAGTAGAATCGGTCTTCTCGACAACATTGTCCGGCTCGATGGGAACCGTGAAGCTCGGCCAGCCGCAACCACTGTCGAACTTCTCGGTCGACGCGAAGAGAGGTTCGCCTGACACGACGTCGACATAGATGCCTGCCTCGTCGTTGTTCCAGAAGGCATTGTTGAACGCCGGCTCAGTGGCGCTCTCTTGCGTCACTCGGTACTGGTCGGCCGTGAGATTGGCGATCTTGTCGGGGTCCTTCCTGTGAACGTTGGTCACTGGACGCCTCCCGATGCTCGATTGTTGGTGTCTGTTCTACCCGAGACCGCTCCGCCCGAGCTGCCACGAGCGCTGCCACTTTCCAGACCTGGGAGCGGCCGGTGGGGTCAGCCGTACCCAGCCCGTACCACGCTAGGCGACCGAGGCGCCGACCGCGAAGTCGCGTGGGGGTCACCGTGCCGGCCAGCATGAACTCGGTGACCGTCGGTTGGCCATCGGTGCACCACCCGAATTTCGGCGCCGGTGCGAATGCGGCGGGGACCGCCGATGGTGGCTCCCACCGGAGATGACGGAAAGGGACGAAGGTCGGACGGTGCCAGATGGAGGAGAGCTCCTCGCCAGCGTCCGCCGGGCGCGGCAAAGGTTGGCCGACGTCGGAGCTGGGTATCCGGGGAGTGATTTCACCAGGGTCTCGCTCCCTCATCAGGATTGCGATGCCCTTCGCGACCTGTTCATTGCTGAACGCCCTCGGGTCGTCATCGAGATCGGCCTCGCCTACGGCTGTTCGGCTCTGGCCATCGGTGAGGCCCTTCTCCGCCAAGGGGAGCGGGATGCGGAGCATCTGATCATCGACCCATACCAAGACTCGTTTCAGAACCGCGGTTGGGAGGCCATCGTCTCTGCCGGCCTCAGCAACCTCTGTGTGCTGCTGGCCGAGCGATCTCAGTTGGCGTTACCACAGCTGGCGACGGAAGGCGTTGTGGCCGATGCCGCATTCGTCGACGGGAGCCACGTCTTCCACAACGTCTTCGTCGATCTCTATTTCCTCCGCGAGCTCGTTCGGCCCGGAGGATTGATCGTGCTCGACGACTGCCGATGGCCCTCGGTCGCGACAGCCGCTCGCTACTTCGAAGTCAACGCGGGGTGGAAGGCACGACCGATGGACCGGGCCACGCGTCTCTGCGCCTTCCGACTGCCCGACCCATTGGTGGAACCCTCCTTCGAGAGCTTCAGGCCGTTCGCGGCGGGCTAGAGGCCGGTTCCCACTGCGTCCGCTCCGGGCCGGAGCCCGGTCACGATGCGCCCCGCACGACGAGCACCGGGCATTTGGCATGGGACACACAATGCCTGCTGACGGACCCGAGCAACATGCCGGCAAACGCTCCGTGGCCATGGCTACCCACAACCAAGAGGTCGGCGCCCTCCGATGCTTCCACCAGCGCCGGCGCCGGGTGGCCCTGCACCGTCTTCAGCTGGACATCGGCGGTCGGGTGCCGCCTGCGGATGGGTTCCAAGACCTCTTCAAGCACCGAATTGGCGTCCTCGGGCGGGGTGGGCGGGGGAGCAACGGGAAGGCCCCATCCCACCGCCGCCGGCCGTTGCCATGCCGTCACCACCAGCACCCGGGCACCGATCAGTTGCGCCTGCCGGATCGCCCATTCGAGAGCATCCAACGAGCACGAAGAGCCGTCTACGCCGGCGACGATCCGATGAGTCGGCTGTGGGTCGGACACGGCTCCTCCTTCTCCGATACCACGAACGTACCCAGTTTCGGTCTAGAGCTGACAGATACGATGACACATTGGGACCTTCCCAGTGGAGGAGACCGAACGGTCAGCGATCTGAGGGCTTGGGCGAGCACCGCCTCTCCGCCCCGGGAGCGTTGGCACTGCGCCATTCATAGCCATCGTGGGCCCGAGGCCGTCACCGCTCGGGCGGCCGGCCGACCGACCGGGCGCCCGTGCCGCACCCTTTCGACCTGACCTCGATCCGCCACAGGAAAGTCCAGATGGGTGGCCCCTCTGCCGATAGAGGGGCATGAGATCGGTGCCCCGTCGGGCCGGCCGGCAGCAGTCGCCGAGCCAGCAAGATGTCTTCCTGGGCGCCGGCATGGTGGGGCTCTTTGCGCTCGTGGTGGTCAGCACCTCATGGGCCCTGCACGCGCCGGAAACCACCCCTACTGCCGTCGTCGTTGTCTTCCTCGGGGCGGTCCTTGCCGGCATCATGCTGGTGCTGTTGCCCTGGCAACAACTGCCGGTTCGACTCCTCATGCTCTTCCCGCTCCTCGTCTTGGGGACGGAGTTTGCTCTGGCCGCCAGCACCAACGGCGTCGCCGTCAACTACACCGGGTTCCTGACGCTGGCCTTCATCTACATCGGACTGACTCAAGCGCCGTGGACGTCCGTCGGCTTTGCCTGTCTCGTTGCCCCAACCTGGGTCTACTGCCAACAGGGGCTCACCGCCGACATCTGGATACGTTTGCCCATCGCCCTGGGAATCTGGTTGCTGATCGGTGAGGTTCTGGCTGCTCGATCGACGAAGAGCCGGGCTCAGACCAGAGCGCTGATCGAGCAGGCGAACACCGACGTCCTGACCGGACTGGGCAGCCGTCTGTTGATGTCGGATCGCATCGACCGTTCCCTGGCCAACCCGGCGGAAGAGAACTCGTCACTCCTCCTCGTCGACGTGGACGGTTTCAAAGCCATCAACGATGCCTTTGGCCATGCGGTTGGCGACGAGCTCCTGATCGGAGTGGCCGGTCGGATCCGGGCCTGCACCGGAGCCGAGGACCTCGTGGCCCGGCTCGGCGGCGATGAATTCGTCGTCTACCTGAAGGGCTGTGCACTACCCGATGCCATCCAGGTTGGACAACGCCTGCTTCGGGAGGTGGCGCAGCCGATCGAGCTGACGAGAGGCCACGTCCGTGTGACCGCCAGCATCGGCGTCGTCGACCTGGCGTCCTGTTCAACCGCTCAAGACGCGCTGCGCGATGCCGACGTGGCGGTGTACGAGGCAAAGTCGGCCGGGAAGAGCCGCCTCTCGGTCTTCGAGGCAGACATGCAACAGCGGATAGCAGCTCGCCTGGTCCTGGAGTCAGAGCTGCGAGGCGCCCTCGAGGAAGGGCAGTTCGAGGTCCACTACCAGCCGGTCGTCCACGCCGAGACCGGCAGAACCGTCGGGTTCGAGGCGCTCATCCGCTGGCGCCATCCAGAACGAGGGGTGCTTCCGGCTGGCGAATTCATCGGGGTCTGCGAGGAGATAGGCCTGATCGTCCCGCTCGGAAATTGGGTCCTTGCGACGGCCTGCAGACAGGCTCGGGACTGGCAGCCGCTGGACCCGGCACGACGGATGACGATGGCGATCAATCTCTCGGCGCGTCAACTGTTCGACAGTGACCTGGTTGGCGAGGTCAAAGAAGCATTGGCCGCGGCAAATCTTCCAGGAGATGCACTCGTCCTGGAGATCACCGAGCGACTCCTTCTGGTCGATTCACCATTCGTGCTGCGCCAGCTCGACGAGCTCAAACAATTGGGAATACGAATTGGGATCGACGACTTCGGCACGGGGTACTCATCCCTGGCCTACCTGCGCGACTTCCCGATCGACATCTTGAAGATTGATCGAAGCTTCGTTGAGCCCCTCGATGACGATCGTCAGGCGGTAGCCCTGGTCCGGTCGATCATCGGCATCGCCGAGGCACTCGACTTGGATGTGATCGCCGAAGGAGCGGAAACGCTGGCCCAGGTCGAGGTTCTCTCCCAAATAGGGTGCTATGTCATACAGGGCTACTACTTCGGTCGGCCCGCACCGGCCAGTGAGATCACCGGTTGGCTGGGCCAGCCGCCTCCCAAATCGAGGGTGGAGCTCTGAACGACCCGCACGTCCGGGACTAGTGGGATCTGTCAGGCGACCACTGAATACAGTGCCCAAGTGCCGGGCACCCCTTTGAGCTGGTATTCACCCCGCTCCTCGAACTGAAGACCGGAACCGACAACTAGATCGACCACGGTTCGCGACACGAGGATCTCACCTGGCCGAGCAACGCTCTGAACACGCTGCGCGAGGTGGACGGCGATACCGGACACGTCGTTGTCTTGGCGTTGCTCGATCTCCCCTGTGTGAAGACCCACTCGCGTGGCAAGACCGATCTGATCGACCGCACCTCGAATTGCGACGGCACACTGCACGGCCCGAGCGGGCCC
The DNA here is from genome assembly GCA_963710495.1 of uncultured Acidimicrobiales bacterium. Taxonomy (GTDB): domain Bacteria; phylum Actinomycetota; class Acidimicrobiia; order Acidimicrobiales; family RAAP-2; genus Bog-756. The sequence continues at coordinate 6,484 of CAVQAI010000004.1, read as the reverse complement.
GTCGAGAATGGCAAGGACGCCGTCGCCAGTTCTCTTCACGAGGTGTCCGCCGAACCGACTCAGCTGCCGGTCGATTGCTCGATCATGGAGCTCGAGGCGTTCTTTCCAGACCTGATCCCCGAGGCTGGTCGCCTGCTCGGTCGAGCCGACGATATCGGTGAAGAGCACCGTGGCGAGGAAGCGATCGGTGGGAGCCAGTTGACGCTCCCCCGTCAAGAACTCCTCGATCTCGCCGGCGAAGTCGGCATCACTCGCCCACGGGATGTGGTCAGCCGTGTCGAGCTCAACATATCGGCAATCTCGAATGTGCTCCGAGATGTACCGGCCGTGATCCACCCGGACCAACTGATTACCGCGGGCATGAACGACCAAGGTGGGCACAGACAAGGCGGGCAGGACGGACCTGAGATCCGTTGCTGTCGCTTGCCACACGGCTCGGGCCGTGGCCGGGCTCGCTCCCCGATGACCCGCCCGGCGCCACCAGGAGGAAAAGGTCGGATCGGAAGCCAGACCGGGCAGCATCAGGGGAAGGTCGTCCGCTGAGGACGATTCGGGTTCGATGAGGGCATCACTGAATTGCTCCCACACCTGAGCCGGTACACCCCATGGGTAATCGTCGCTTCGGACGAGGCGGGCAAAGGCATTCACGAGGATCAACACCTCGACGCGCTCGGGGTGGGTCGCGGCGAGCATCAGGGCGGCCAAGCCTCCGAAGCTGACACCGATGACTGCAATTCTTGCCACCTGTTGGGCGTCCAACACAGCCAGCGCGTCGCTCGCCCATTGTTCGACTGTCGGGGGGTCAGACGAGCCCAATGGGTCCGAAAGGCCGATTCCACGCAAGTCGAACCTGATCAGTCGGGCGAACGACCCGAACCGGTCCACATAATTCTGCCAGCGAGGCTGCTCGGGCGTCGCGTCGATAGAGAAGAGGGTGCCGTTACTCAGTTCGACGACATTGTGCGATCCGGCCCCCTCAACGAGATACGCGATGTGGAGCCCATCACCCGTGGTGGCGTAGCGGGTCTCCGGAACCACCGACATGGTCGTAGGCTAACGAAGACCGGTCCAGAGTGACTGCTGTGCACCATCCGGCATTCCCCGATCGGGGATCCTGGGGTTCGCCAGTTCGTCCTGCGATCCAGCACGAGACCCGAACATGTTGCCGGCTAGCCGGCGAGGCTCACGGACTCGTCTCGACGATCAGCAGGTCGACCTGAACCCGACGAGAAACTTTGTTGGCGACCGGGCCGAGCAGGAAACGAGCTGTTGACTGCATCCCCTTCGATCCGACCACGAGCAGATCCGCATCTTCATCGTTGACGACCTTGAGTAGTACGTCAGCGGGATTGCCGGGTATGGCGCGCCCGGACGCCGATTGGACCCCGGAGGATCGAGCCGACTGCACCGCTTGCTCGGCGTGTTGTTCGGCCGCCGCGCCGGCTGCCTTCACCCATCCGGCGTCGAGCTCGATCCCAGCCGAGGCGACTGCGGGAGGCTGCTTGGTGTACGCCGAGACGATCACCAATTCGGCTCCCAGTGCCTTCGCCAATGATGTCGCCTTCCAGACGGCCCGTTCCGCGGTTTCGGAGCCGTCGGTTCCGACGACAATCCTCTTCGGAATGCCATCACCCTGTTTCGCTCCATTGCCCATTGTTCAACCTCCATCTGTGGCCTCTATCTCATTCTTGCCCACGCGCCGGGGGTTCGCTTGCGGTCGGCATGACCCTGCTCTTTCCTGCTCGTCCCCGTCTACCCGTCCCGTTACGGCGTCGCTCCGGTCCAGGCGTGCGGGCGGCTGCCCGTGAGAGAGGCGCCAATCGCAAGGGGTCACTCCAAGCCGCCGTCGACAAATCAGTGGTCTTGCAGGACGTGCCATCTAACATCTCCCTGGTGGGTCCTCTTCACTCGCACCAACGGTCCCCTTGGGGCAGGCGCATAGGCATCGCATTGGGTTGCCTGGCCGCACTCGCCGTTGCCGGATTTGTCGGATCAGTGGTCGGGCCTCACTTCAAAGCCACATCGACTTCGACCCCACCGGTCACTTCGACACGTCCGCCATCGACCACCACATCGACGCTGCCACATGCAAGCGTGAAGATTCTTGTCGCCAACGGGACTCAGGAGCCCAACGCCGCCGGCCATTTCACCCAGCAGCTCCAGCAGCAAGGATGGAACGTTGCGGTTCCGAAGAACGCCACCTCGCCGGCGACGACCACGACCGTCTACTATGCCCCGGCCCAGCAGCAGGCGGCGGTGCTCGTCGCCTCCGAGCTCGGGGTGCCCATGACCGCGGTCCAATCGCTGGGCTCGACCGCGCCGGTGGCGAACGCCACCGGACTTGATGTCATCGTGGTCATCGGGTCTGACCTTGCCGGCAACGGCTTCCCGGCCACCACGGCTCCGCCCGCGGCTCCCGCCACGGCGCCGACCACCACCGTTCCAACGACCACGGCGCCGACCACCTGAATAGCGCCGACCGAAGACCTCGGACCGACCCGCCTCCCTCCTGGCCAGGGCGGGCGCCAAGGGCAGTGCCAGTCGAGCAGGCCGGCCGAGGGATCCCCACCAGACTGGGTCGTACGGAGAAGAATCGGTCACATGCAGGGCAACTTGGTGGTCGATGGGGCCAGGACACCGGCGACGACGGCCGCGGTGGTCGAACTGGTGTCGTCCGGGTCCTCGTTCTGGCTCGACCTCGACGGCGTCGACGAAGAGGCATCCCGCCTGCTGAGCGACACGTTCCGGTTCCATCCCCTGGCAGTGGAGGACGCCGAGCACTTCGGTCAGAGACCGAAGATCGACGAGTTCGACGAATTCACCTATTTCGTCGTTTACGGCGTCCTTCCCGACGGCTCCCGGACGTCGGAGCTGCACATCTTCTTCATGCCGAATTGTGTGGTGACGGTGCATCATGGGGATTGCCCCGCCTTGGCTGACGTCTACGGGCGCATCGACCGTCGCCACACGATTGGCGATGCCACCCTCCAGGTGACTCTCCTCTACACGATCGTCGACAGCCTGGTCGATACGTTCTTCCCGGTATTGAGTCATTTCGACGACCGTATCGACGAACTCGAGGATGCGATCTTGCGCCAGCCGACTGAAGCCCAACTCGGCGTGGTGTTCGATATGAAGCGGTCGCTGATCAACATGCGTAAGGTCGTCACTCCTCAACGCGACATGTTTGCCGCGTTGGCGTCGGGCGTCGTGCAGCTGCCCGGGAGCACGGAAGAAGGAGCACGATACTTCCGTGATCTCTATGACCATCTCATCCGAATCGCCGATGTCGTCGATAGCTACCGGGATTTGCTATCGGGCGTAATGGACACCCATGTCTCAACCGTTTCCAACCGGTTGAACGTGGTGATGAAGCAACTGACCATCATCGCCACCATCTTCCTGCCCTTGAGCTACCTCACCGGGTTCTTCGGTCAGAATTTCTCGTTTCTGATCGGGCACATCACGGGGCGCGTCCCGTTCTTCATCTTCGGGCTGGGCCTCGAGATAGTGGCCGCGCTCATCCTCCTCTACTTCTTCCGCAAACGAGGTTGGCTCGGCGGCCCCACCACCTAGGGCCAAACCACGACGAGGGCGCGCCCAACCCGAGGAGGAGTAGGCCAAGACCACATCTTGGTGGGGGTAGGCCGGAGTCCCCGGTCCGCTACCCATCTCGAGATCGCGGCTCGACCTCATTCGGGCGACCCCGGCGCTTCAGGTCGGCGGACTCAGGAGCCTGCAACGCCCTTCGTGCTCGGATGACGAGGTCGGCGGCGAAGAGAGCCACGCCGAGCAGGGCGACTCCCTTCTCCGGAAGGCTGAAGCCAACCACGGTGACCACAAAGGCGATCACCGTGAACCAGCGCCCCCCCATGACCGCGTATGCGAACGATCCCACCACGATCAACGTAAACCCGGGGGCCGTTGGAGTGGTGGATGTGGCGTCGGCGGGGTGAATTCGTGCCAACGTCGATTCGATCGCCCAGGCTCGAGGGCATGGTGACGCAGAGCGCGGTGGGTTGGCCCAATTGGTCACAAGCGTGGATCGGGACGGACAGCAAGCTCGGGCAGTCAAAGGCGATGCAAAGCGCCGAACACATTCCTTCCCAAAGGACCTATCGGCGGCTAGCGTTGATCATTGCGAGATCGACGCGGCGAGGTGCCAAATGCAGCCTATGAACTCCTCCTATCCGGCGACACTTACCTTCGAACCACCCGAGAAGGTCGCCAACTGGCGACCGCTCCTCAATTGGTTGCTTGCCATTCCGCATTTCATAATCTTGTACGGGTTGCGGATCTTGGCCGAGGTTGTCAGCATCATCTCTTGGTTCGTCATTCTTTTCACTGGCGAACTCCCCGAGAGCTTCGCCAATATCCAGTCCATGTATCTGCGATATGAGATCCGCGCCTATACGTACGCGCTGTTCATGCGCGAAGAGTACCCACCGTTCACTTTTGCAATGACACAGGCCGATAGCGGCGAAGAACCCCGATTGCGCGTCGATTTCCGAGCTCAACTGACCGACCGGAACCGCCTGACGGTCGGGTTCCGGATCATCCTCGTTATCCCGCAGCTGATCGCACTGGCCGTGCTGGAAATCGCTGCCTGGGTGATTGCGGTGATTGCCTTCTTCGCTGTGCTCTTCACTGGCCGTTGGCCCGAAGGGATGCGGGCCTTTGTCCTCAATGTGACGCGCTGGTACCTGCGCGTCCAGTCCTACTTCCTGCTCCTCAACGATGAGTACCCACCATTTGCCTTGGAGCAGCCCGGCGACACTGTCTGAGGGGATCGATTGGAGATGCCCGAATCAGTTGCCAACCGTTGCTCGCTGGCGTGGCGGCCGATCGATCCGGTCTAGAACTGGCCGACCAGCCGCAACGACCTCGGGGGAATCACTCCTCATGCCAGACAAGATGCTCGGGGTCAGGCGACGAAGAGGAGGGTTCCGGTCGTAACAAAACGTCCCTAGTGCATATCGACGATTAGGTGCATGATGGCAATGGAGGGGGTCTTGCCACGCGCCAACGTGGCCCGACTGTGGAGGTGAGGAATGGATAATGGGGCGCTTCGGATCTCAGCGGGGTGCGACCGTCGTCAGCAGGGACCAGTTGGGCTTGCCGGCGTAGAGGAGTGAGCGGATCCGGTAGTTCCGAAAGCTGGTGAACCCGAAGGCCGCACGCTTCACTCGCTTGATCAAGTTGTTGACCGCCTCGGTCGGTCCGTTGGTGACGTGAGCTTCGTGCCAGGCGGCGATCTGCTTCCGCCACCGGCGCAGCGTGCGTCCGAGGGATCGGGCCTCGATCGGGTAGTCGGAATCCTGGAGGTCTCGACTGAGCTCGTCGATCCACTCGAGGGCAAGCTCTGCGTTCACGTGGGTGTAGATCTCGCGGACCGCCTCCTTGGCCTCCCACAGGGTGGCGACGTCTCCGTGCGGATCGCCGGCTCGCAGCAGTCCGGTGAGCTTCTCCTGACCCGCCTCGTCGAGGCGCTCCTTCGCTCGGGTCAGCAGGCGCCGGCACCGGAAGAGGGGATCGTGCCTTCTTCCTCGATGACCCAAGGTCTCGTTCTGGACCCGCCGTCGGCACTCGTCGAGCTTGGCGTTGGCGTGGCGGACGAGATGGAAGGGGTCGGCGACCAGAGTGGCCGAGGGAACCATCACCTCGAACACCCGCCGATAGGGACCGGAGAGATCGATGGTGCCGTAGTCGATGGCTGCCCGGAAGGCGGGTCCTTGCTCGGCCAGCCAGGCCATGGGCTCGGTGCTGCCCCGACCAGGGACGACGTCGAGGAGTTGCCCTCGGTCCACGTCGACGAGCTGGGTCGAGAAGGTCTGGCGGTGATAGGGACCGAACCGGGTCATGAGCACCTCGTCGATGCCCAAGGCGGCGACGGTGCCGAACCGGTCCTGGTCAGCCTCGAGGAGGGCCTCTCCATAGGCGATCACCGTGTCGTTCACCGTGTGCCAGTCACAGCCGAGGTCCTTCGCCACTTCACTCACGCTCCGGGCGTGGGATCCGACCTGGCGAGTGGCCCACCGGGCGGCTCTCGTCGTCAGCACCTGGCGGGGAGCGGCGATCCTCACATCCTCCTCCGTCCAACTGCCCATGGCGCAGTCGGCATCGACGCAGGTGAAGCGGCGCTTGTGCCAGACGAGACGGGAGGTCCGGTCGTAGATCGGCAGGTCGATGAGCTCAACCCAGGAGCGGTCCTTCACCCGGGCCACCGTCCCGCACCCTGGACATCCCGTCTTCGACTGCGTCGTTTCGACATGGACGATGGCCTCGCCATCAGGGCCGTCTTCACCGAAGAGGAAGTGGACGGTCGGAAGTCCGATCATCCAGGCCAGCGCGCGCGTAGGGTCAGATACCAACGGGGGTCCTCCATCTGAAGTCTTCGAACAACCTCAGACTGGTGGACCCCCGCTACGCGCTCGCGGATCCCCGGTGTGTGGTCAGACCCCGCTCAATTCCGAAGTCCCCCTAT
>CAVQAI010000003.1:0-25475 GCA_963710495.1 uncultured Acidimicrobiales bacterium | reverse complement strand
TGCCATCCGGGCCCGCACCTCGGACGCCGTGTAGGCGACCACCTCGATGCCGAGGGTGGAGGCGAACAGCATGACGGCGCGGAACATCTCGGTCGGATCCTCCTGCTCCCCGCTCATCGCCCTGCACGTTTCGGGCCGTCCGGCTTGGCCGCCTCGATGAGGAACCGCTCGGCGTGGGACAGAAACGGGCCCTGCGACTCGATCCGCTCGTGCAGGGCAGCCAGGCGATGCCGGTACCGTTCAACGGTGAACCCCGGGACGGTCCAGATCACTTTCCGCAGGAAGGCGACGACCGCGCCGACATCCTCGAACGCCACCGGCAGCGACTCCTGGCGCAAGTCGAGCACCTCCAGGCCCGAGCGCTCGGCGCCGGCCCGGGCCCGGGCTGCGCTGTGCCGGTCCGACACCGGCTGGGGCCCCATCATGAAGTCGGTCAGCTCCCGGTTGGAACCCGCCCCGATCTGCTGGGAGAGATAGGTGCCGCCTGGCCTCAAGGTCCGGGCGATCTCCTCCCAGACGGTCACCGTCGGGTGCCGGCTGATGACCAAGTCGAAGTGGCCGTCCGGAAACGGCATGGGCCCGTCGTCGGGGACCTCGACCACCTCGGCTCCGAGGGGAGCCAGGGTCCGGCTCGCCCGGCCCAGGTTGGGGAAGTACGACTCGGTGGCCACCAGCACCGGGGGCACGATGGTGGCTCGGGTGATGACCTCGGCGAAGACCTCGCCACCGCCGGTTTGGAGGTCGAGGACGGCGGCCGCGGTGGCCAGCCGCGGCACCACCAGGGCGGAATAGCCCCAGGACGGTCGTTCCTCGGTGGCCCGGCCCTCGAACCAGGAGAAGTCCCAGCCTTCGACCGGCACCGACTCGCCCTCGGAGACCAGCCGTCCGAAGCTGGCCCGATCCCCGTCGGGCCCGGCGGTGACCACGCCGGGAGTGTACCGGTGACGTTCGCCCCGCCCTGCTGCCCCGGCGCCTCGCCGCCCACCGTTCCACCGGCCGGAGGCGGGGACACCGGGAACGGTAACGTTGCGGCCGTGGTGGCCGTCGACGGCAACGAGGCGATCGAGACGTACCTGCGGTCGCTCGGCGCCACCGAGGACCAGATCGAAACGGCGCGGCTCGAGTGCCGGTATGCCGGTCTGGCCGGCGACCTCGTCCTGGCCCGGGGCGCCACCCTGAGCGCCGACGACCTGGCGGCGCGGGCAGACCAGGACGTCTCCGAGGTCATCATGCTGTGGCGAACACTCGGGGTGGTGGTCCCCGACGGAAAGACCCCGATGTTCTCGGAGCGCGACGCCGACCTCACCTCCATCCTCACCGGGGCGAACCCCCTCGGGGAGCACGGCGGGGAGCTGCTGCGGGTGCTCGGGAGCTCCCTGGCCCGGGTGGCTGAGGCAGCCGTGTCGCTCTACGTGCAGACGGTCGAGCCCGCCATGGACGTCCCCGACGTCGACATCGTGCTGTGGGCGAAGGAGCTGGCCGACACCACCGCCGCCGCCCTGGAGCTGGGCGACGCCATGGGTACGGTCTTCGGTCACCACCTCCGCGACGCCATCGACCGGCAGCGCAGGGCCCAGGCGGACAGGAGCGAACGCTCGCTGTTCCGTCTGGCCGTGGGCTTCATCGACCTGGTCGGGTTCACACCCCTGTCCCTGCACACCTCGCCGACCGACCTCATCGAGCTCATCGGCGCATTCGAGGTCACCGCCTTCGAGGTGGCCGCCGGCCACGGCGGTCGGATCGTCAAGCATATCGGCGACGAGGTCTTGTTCGTAGCCTTGGATGCGGCGGCGGGGTGTGCGATCGCCCGCGATCTGATGGCCTCCGACGTGGGTGGGGTCGAGCCCCGGGGCGGGCTGGCCTTCGGCGACGTCATTACCCGGCACGGGGACTACTACGGCGCCGTGGTCAACCTGGCCTCCCGCTTGGCCGAATTGGCCATCCCGAAGGAGGTCCTGGTGGACACGGCCACCGCCCGGGCGGCCAGGCCGTTCTCGTTCCGCCCGGCCGGCCACCGTCTGCTCAAGGGCTTCGACGACCCGCTCGAGGTCTACTCGCTCGAGCTGAAGCCCAACGCTTCGGGCCCCTGAGCCACCCCGGTGGGCCGGATGGCCGGGCGGTCCTCAACCGAGGGGCGAACGGCCCGACGGACGCCTCAGTCAGCTGATCCAGGTGGACGGTCCTGGCCTACGAGGGATGGAGCACCGAGGGCAGGATCTCGACGTACCCGTCCGTTCCGTTGACCCGGATCCGCTGCCCGTCGCGGATCAGCCGGGTGGCGTGCTCCACGCCCACCACGGCCGGCACGCCGTACTCGCGTGCGATCACGGCGCCATGTGTCATCAGGCCGCCCACCTCCGTCACCAGGCCCGCGATCCCTACGAATGTCGGCGTCCAGCTGGGGTCCGTGTAGGGAGTGACCAGGATGTCGCCCGCGTCGAGAACGGCATCGGCCACATCCAACACGACGCGAGCCCGTCCCTCGACGGTCCCGGCGGAGACAGGGAGGCCGACCAGCGCGTCGGCCGGGACATCGACGCGGCGGTAGGTCCCGGCTACGACCTCGCCATCCGAGGTGAACACCCGGGGGGGCGCCAGCGCCTGGTACGACCTGAACGCCTCCTTGCGCCGCCCGATGAGCTGTTCATCCACGTGGTTCGCGCGTACGACGTCCTGGAGCTCCCCGAAGGTGAGGTAGAAGATGTCTTCCTTCTCCCGAAGCACATGGGCCTCCACGAGGCGCTCGGCCTCTTCCATGAGAGCCTGCTTGTAGATGAAGTAGCGACTCACCATTCCGTACTTCGGGTATTCCCGGTACCCGATGAAGGTCCGGACCCGATCGATCATCCGTTTGGTTTCATCGGCCTTGGACTCCCCGTCCGGCAATTCCCGCAGGCGCGCCAGCAGCTCCCGTTCTTTCTCCGAAGCCTCCTGGCGACCTCGCTCGACGCGCCGTTCTGCCGCTCCCGGCTCGAAGTTCTTGACGTTGTCGAGGAGCAGGGACACGAGTGTGGCGGGACGCTCGCTCCAACGCGGCCTCGTGATGTCGATCTCACCGACGCAGCGCATGCCATATTCGTGAAGGAAGGCCTCAATGGCGTCTCGAGCGCCGCTCCCTCCCTCGAGCGTGGGCAGCTGGTCCAAGAAACCCTCGTCCTCGACACGCTGGAGCCAGGCCACCAACTCCGGATGCGGGCGGATCACGTCGGCCACGTCCAGGAGGGCCAGCCCCATCTCCGAGGTGACGTTGTGCGGCACCGACTGTGTGAGCGTGTCGGCCGCGTTCTTCTCACCCAGCCACGCCTCGAGATGCTCGTTCAACCACCAGGTTGCCTCCATGGCGGACATGAACACCTGGTGGCTCCGCGGATCGAACAGGATCCGCCTGAGCTCCTCGATGTCGACAAGGACGAAGTCGAGCAGCGCCGATCCCGTCTTCGACGCGATGTCGTGGCGCAGGGTGGCGAGCGACGCCTCGCTGTTTCCGATGAGCTCGGTGACGATGGCCGGATCGGTCTCGATGGGGGCGAGGCCGCCGCCGCCCGGCGTCCCGGCCGGACCTTCGTCGGGGAGCGTCGGGATGAAGTCGCCACGATCGAGGATGGTCCACAGCGCATCACCGATGAGCGGATCGGATCTCCCCAAGGCCTCCAGATAGCCGGTGCGAGTTGTCGGCGAGCCGAGCAATGGCGCGACGTCGACGAACAGCCTCCCGCCGGCTTCGGCCATGGGCCGCGGGGTCGTCATCTGCCAGAAGGAGAGCCCCAGGGGCTTCATGGGATCGGTCATCATCTGCTGATGGCCGACCGAGACATAGACGTGGTTTTCCTGGTCGCCGACGGCGGGGATGGGAAACAGGGTGGTGATCGGCCGGCTCTGGACGAACTGGAACTCACCATCGACCAGGCACCACTCGATGTCCTGAGGCTGGCCGAAGTGGGATTCGATGCGCCGGCCCAGCTGCGCCAGCCGCACCGCCTGCGCATCGGTCAGTGCCGGCTGATCCTGGCGTTCCGGCTCGATCGCCCGCTCCCGGGTTCCGCCGCTCGGCGAGGCCTGGATGGCACGTTTCTTGGTGGCGATCGTCTTGGCGACGAGGTCACCGTCGCGCACCTGGTAGACGTCGCCGTTCACCAGGCCGGAGACCAGTGCCTCGCCGAGGCCGAAGCTGGCCTCCACAGAAGCGACCTTCCGGTTTGACGTGACGGGGTCTGCCGTGAAGAGGATGCCCGCCACCTGGGGGAAGGCCAGCTGCTGCACCACCACGGCCATGTGGACCGTCCGATGGTCGAAGCCGTTCCGCAGGCGGTAGGTCACAGCCCTGTCGGTGAACAGGGAGGCCCAGCACCAGCTGACATGCCGGAGGATGGCGGCCGACCCCACGACGTTGAGGTACGTGTCCTGCTGGCCGGCGAAGGAGGCCGTCGGCAGATCCTCCGCCGTAGCGCTGGACCGGACGGCGTAGGCAGCATGCTCGCCGTGGCGGGCGAGCGATCGGGTGACCGCCGACGCAACATCGTCGGGGATGGCGATCCCCTCGATCGTCCGGCGTATCTCCGCGCTGAGCGTGCGGATCGCCCCCCGGTCATCCGGGTTCAGGCCCGACAGCCGATCGAGCCGGCCGTCGATCGACGGAGCGTCCGCCATGATGCGCTTGAAGGCATCCGTCGTCACGCAGAAGCCGGCCGGCACGCGGATACCTTCGATCCGCGAGAGCTCCCCCAAGTGTGCGCCCTTGCCGCCGACCTCCGCCACCTGTGTCTGGTCGATCTCGTCGAATCCCAGCACGTAACTGCCCATCGGACACCCATCCCCTTCCGACCGCTCGGTCCCGTCTGATCCCCACTGTCGATCGTGCCGATCGCCTGTGTCCCGGCTCCCTGACGTGCATTGTCAGCACGCTCTTGGTGCTTGCGGCAAGACCCCCACCCTGGTGTACCTTGGTACTGGCGGGGAGGTCTGGCGTTCCTGGCGGTACAGGAACCCGGTATGCCGTCGAGCTTGGAGTTGCCGCCGGGCCGCGACGCGGCACACCTCGCCGCCATCGACGTCGCCCGCTCACCAGAACGGATCGGGTGGCGGCGCCGATCCTCGGGCCCCTTTGACGCGTCCCGCCGCGCCTGCTGCGACATGCGGCTGATCTCCCGGTGGACCTCCTTGCTCACCTGTTCGGCCGGCTCGTGGCCCGGCGGCGCGGTTGACCCATCCTCGGGCGCTGTGGAAGCCTCACGCCGTGAGACGGCTCGAGGACAAAGTGGTCGTCATGGCGGGTGGCGCCGGCGGTATCGGCACCGCGACCTGCCTGCGCCTGGCCGAGGAGGGGGCCGTCGTCGTGGTCGGCGATCTGAACGCGGAGGGGGCAACGGACGTCGCCAACCGCATCACCGGCCAGGGCGGGCGGGCACTGGCCATCCACATGGACGTGGGCGACGAGAGCTCGGTGTCGGACCTGTTCGAGCGCGCCGCCGCCCAATTCGGCGGTGTCGACGCGGTACACGTCAACGCCGCCGACCTCTCCCCCACCACCATCGGCGGTGACACCGACGTCGTCTCCATCGAGATGGCCACCTTCGACCACATCCTGGCGGTGAACCTGCGGGGACACGTGCTATGCACCCGGCACGCCGTGCCCGCCCTGCTCGACCGAGGCGGCGGAAGCATCGTCTATACCGCCTCGGCGGCGGCCTTCCTCGGGGAACCGTCGCGGCCGGCGTACGCCATTGCCAAGGCCGGGATCTGCGCCCTCGTCCGACACGTCGCCTCCAGGTGGGGACGGGACCTTGTCCGGGCCAACGGGATCGCGCCGGGACTGGTGGTCACCCCGATGATCGCCGCCGTCGGTGCCGAAGAGATCCTGGCGCGCTCCCTGCGCCACACCAAGAGCTGGCGCCTCGGAGAGCCCGCCGACATCGCCGCCATGGTCGCCCACCTCATGTCCGACGATGGACAGTGGATTAATGGCCAGGTGATCAGCATCGACGGGGGCACCGTTCTCCGCTGAGGATCCACCGCCCTGACCGAGGTCCGCGGCCATTCGCCGGACGCCGGCATCCGCCGATCAAGACAGGCCCCGTGGCCACAGCCTCCCGGCCCGAGGCGGACGGGGTTGCCGCTACCGTGGCAGAGGCGACCGGCTGAACCCGATGCGGTCGCGAAAGAGGCAGCCAGTGCTACCGCCATCGACCGATCCACCGCCCCACGGCTGAGGACCAGCTCTCGTTGGCGCACGAGCACGTATCCCTGCCTCGGGAAACCGATGTTCCCGAACAAGGCCTCCGCTACGAATCCGGCCCGGGGCGCTGGGTCATCGCGGCCACTGTGCTCGGGTCAGGGATGGCCGCCATCGACGCCACCGTGGTGGGCATCGCGCTACCGACCATCGGGCGTGAATTCCACGCCTCGCTGTCCTCCCTGCAATGGGTGGTCACCGGCTACACCCTGACCCTGTCCGCCCTCCTGCTGGTGGGCGGCTCCCTCGGCGACCACTACGGCCGACGACGCATCTTCTCGATCGGTGTGGTGTGGTTCGCGGCCTCGTCGGCGGCCTGCGCCCTCGCTCCCGGCACGACCGCGCTGGTCATCACCCGCATCCTCCAAGGCATCGGTGGGGCCCTACTGACGCCGGGGAGCCTTGCCATTCTCCAGGCATCCTTCGCCCCGCACGACCGGGGACGGGCCATCGGGGCCTGGTCCGGCCTCGGAGGGGTGGCCACGGCCCTCGGGCCCCTGCTCGGCGGGTACCTGATCGCCGCCGCTTCGTGGCGATGGATCTTCTTCATCAACATCCCCATCGGGGTGGCCGTGCTTGTGCTCTCGGCGCGGCACGTCCCGGAATCACGCGACGCCTCCTCCGCCTCTCCCATCGACATCCCCGGCGCGGCGCTGGCCACCTTGGCCCTGGCCGGCATGACCTACGGTCTCATCGAAGGGCCGTCCCGGGGGTGGGCCGATCCCCTGGTGATCGCCATGCTGGCCGCCGGAGGAGCGAGCGCCGTTGCCTTCCTCGTGGTGGAGAGGAGCTCGGCCGGGCCCATGCTTCCCCTGGAAGTCTTCCGCCAACGTCAGTTCAGCGTCACGAACGCCGTGACCTTCATCGTGTACGCCGCCCTCGGCGGCACACTCTTCCTCCTGCCGGTGGAGCTCCAGGTGGTCGACCACTACAGCCCGCTCGAGTCCGGGCTGGCGTTGCTTCCTCTCACCGTGGTCATGCTGTTGCTGTCGGCACGGTCCGGACGCCTGGCCAGCCGAATCGGACCCCGGCTCCAGATGAGCGTCGGGCCGATCGTCGTCGGGGCCGGGTTGGCGCTGCTGGCCCGCACCACGACGGAGACCTCCTACCTGTCTGGTGTGCTCCCGGCCGTCCTGTTGTTCGGGCTCGGGCTGGCCATCACCGTGGCACCGCTCACCGCCACCGCGCTCAGTTCGGTCCCGGACACACATGCCGGGCTGGCGTCGGCCGTCAACAACGATGTCGCCCGAATCGGGGGCCTCGTGGCGGTGGCCATCCTCCCAGCGCTGGCCGGCATCGACGGGACCAGCTACCTTCACCCCGCTGAGCTGGCCGGCGGGTTCAGGACCGCCGTCTACATCGCCGCCGGCTGTTGCGCTGCCGGTGGGCTGCTCGCCGCCGTCGGCATCCGCAACCCCACGAGGGCACCGGCCGGTTCGCCGGAGAGCCCCGAGGGCGCCGAGCGCGCCGAGTGTCCTTCCTATTGCGCGCTGGAAGCCACGCCCCTCACGGCCGACTCGTCGATCTGACAGGAACCGACTCGACCCCGACCGTTCTCGACGGCCCAGGCCGTCCCCCCGACGATCGGTCCCGAGCGATGACGACGCGCCGTTGTAGCCTTGTATGCGTTCGCTCACTCGTCGGGAGGTCCGCGGAGATGCCAGATGACGAGCCCCGTTACGGGGAACCGGGGGCGCCGCAGTTCCCGGTCACCACGGCCTTGGCGTTCCCCGACTGGCGCATCGAACGGAGCCTGGGGATGGTGTTCGGCGTCGTGGTGCGCTCGATGGGCATGGCCAAGGGGATCTCGGCCGGGTTCAAGGCACTCGCCGGTGGTGAGGTCAAGCAGTACACCCGCCTGGTGGAGGACAGTCGACGACACGCCATGGACCGACTCATCGAGAATGCTCAGCTGGCCGGGGCCAACGCAATCGTGTCGATGCGGTTCGACTCCTCGGAGATGGGACAGTCGCTCACCGAAATCGTCGCCTACGGGACCGCGGTCGTTGTTGCCCAAGACGGAGCCTGAGCCACGGGATGGGCGTGGTGATCGGCATCCTCGTCTTCGTATTGGTGGCCGGGTTCGCCGTCGCCAGCCTCTTCGTCCGCCGCCATCGTGAGTCGGAGCGACCCGGACACGGATGGCGACCGACGGACGAGGTGTTCAACGATCCGTCGACCAACCGGGTGATGCGGGTCTGGCTCGACGGCGCGGGCGAACGTCACTACGTGCCCGAGGCCGAGCGACCGGCCATCTGAGCCACCGGTTCCCCGTCGTCCGCCTGTCCACCGGCCGGGCGGCTCCGACAAGCACCGGGGGCAGCGGACCCGAGTTCGGATCGGCCACCATCGGCGCGGTGGCCGTCGGAAACCGACCAGGTCGGCGGGATCGGGTGGTTGTGGGCAACAGATCGGGTGGCGGCGACGACGCCGACCCGCCGACTGACTACCGCCTAGGACCCGGCCCAAGCGGGCCTATGTCGGGAGAGCAGACCGGCCAGTATGGCGACCGTCACGACGAGGACAAGGGCCGCGACGAGCGCCAGCGTCTTCGAAGCGTGCACGACGAAGGCGGCCCCGGCGAGAGCGCCGGCGAACATGGCGAGGATGCTCAGCACCCGCCGGCCCGCTTTGGAGCCCGGTCCCCCCACCAACCGGGAGTCGGCGAAGACTCCGGTCGTCGTCAGCGTGAGCACTGTCGTGGTCAGGTCGGAAACGGCCAGCTTGCGGGCGATGGCATTTTGCACCCCCATGGTCACGGCCAGCAGGCCGATCAGCCCATAGCGGTAGCCACCCACCAGCTGGGAGCCGCCGGCGACGCTGAGCACGATGGCCATCACCACCAGCACCGCCTGGGCCGCGGCGGCGAGGCTGAGCATCCGCCCGCGATGATCCGCCAACATGACCGCGCATTTGCCCCCGAGCAGGGATCCGAAGGCGAACCATCCGATGGCCGACAACGACGCCGCGATGGAAAAGCTGGGTGCGCCGGCCAGGGCGAAGGCGAGGAACACGACGTTACCCGTCATGTTCGCCACGAACACATGGCCGAGCTCGAGGTAGCTGAAGGCGTCGACCAGTCCCGTCACCACCGTCAGCGCGATCAGGAGCGGAGGGAGGGGCCCGGCCGGGTCGTCCGGGCTCGGCACGATGGTCCGGAAGGCGTCGGTGATGTGACCGAGGATCGTGACCTTCCCGGGCCGGGGGGCGCTCGTCGGCCCGCTAGACACAGCGGTTCCTGATCGTGCCGATCCCCTCGACCCAGGACTCCGGCACCTCGCCGGGTTGGAGGAACCGCGGCGGCTGCCGGGCGAACCCGACCCCCGCCGGCGTCCCGGTGAAGATGACGTCACCGGGCAGGAGGGGGAGGACCGCGGAGAGCTCCGTGACGAGCCGGGGAACGCCGAAGACGAGGTCGTCGATCCGGGCGTCCTGCACCTTCTCGCCGTCGACCGAACAGCCGAGGCCGAGGTCGTCGGAGTCGGGGACCTCGTCGGTGGTGACCAGCCACGGCCCCATCGGCCCGTAGCCCCGCCGGGACTTGCCCAGCGAGAACTGCGCACCTGCGGCGAACTGCAGCTCGCGATCACTGATGTCCTGACCGACCGTCAGGCCGGCGACATGGCTCCATGCGGCGGCTTCGTCGACTCGGTCGGCGCGCCGACCGATGACGGCAACCAGCTCGACCTCCCAGTCGATGCTGCCGCCGGCAATCTCGATGTCGGCGAACGGCCCGCCGAGCGAGGCCGGGAACTTCGTGAACGTGGCCGGCACCGTCGGGAGGGTCATGCCCGACTCCGCCGCATGGCTCCGGTAGTTCAGCCCGATGGCGAACACCTGTCGCGGCGCAGGCACCGGGCTCCGCAGATCCGCCTCGACCAGTGGGCCGGTACCGGCGGTGACGCCGGCCGCGAACTCGACGAAGGCGGCCCAGCCGTCGTAGATGTCCATGGGATCTGGGCCGAAACGGCCGGCCGACACCTCGGCGACATCCGCGATCGATTCATCGAGGACGAGGGCGGCACCGTCGTTGGCGTTGGCAAGTTTCACTGGTGCACTCCTTCAAGACGCAGATTCAAGACGTAGACGGTCGTTGCCGGCGAACCCGGAGGTCGTGACGCCGGTTCGAGGCGAAAGCAGCTGTCGTGGCCGTTCCGAAGAGGTGGAAGTCGAGCCGTTTATAGAGCGTAGGTGACGTCGCAATCGGCGGACCAGCCGGTAGAGCCCAGGTCGGAACCTTCGAATTCGCCGAACCTCCCGCCCGCCGATTCGAGCCACCGGCGTGCCGCGAGGCAGACGGTTGACATGGCGGCACGGATCGTGGCGAAACGCCATCCCATGCCATCCGGGTCGGACTGGCGGTCGGCATCAAGTACCGATGACATACTTATTCCGCGATCAGATCGTAGCGAAGCACGGAGGTGGCACTGCAATGACGAGGCTGCGGATCCTGCCTTGGGTGATCCGAATCCATATCGGAGGTCTGAACCTGTGGCACCCGTAACAGTCGCCGTGATCGGCACCGGCGCGATGGGCTCGGCCATGGCTCGACGCCTTCTCGTCCACGGGCACCCGGTGCACGCCTGGAATCGCAGCTCGGAGCCCTTGCCAGCCCTCGGAGATGCCGGTGCCGAGGTGACGGACGATCCCCGCCACGCCGTGGCCGGCGCCGATGTCGTGGTGACCATGCTGCCGACCGCCGCGGTGGTCACCGACGTGATCACCGATGGGGGCGTGCTCGATTCCATGGCCGAGGGAGCCGTCTGGGCCCAGATGGGCACCATCGGCGTCGACGCCACGCTCGAGCTGGACACATCGGTGCACAACCGACGCCCCGATGTGATGTTCGTGGATGCACCTGTGTCAGGGAGCACGATCCCGGCAGAACGCGGCGAATTGGTCGTCCTGGCATCGGGACCCGGGGAAGCGAGCGGTATCGTAGACCCCGTCTTCGCCGTCCTCGGCCGCCGTACCCTCTGGCTCGGGCCCGCCGGTGCTGGGAGCCGTATGAAGCTCGTCTTGAACACATGGCTCGCCTTCGAGGTCGAGGCAGTCGCAGAGATCGTCGCCGTGGCGGCCGCTTTCGGACTTCCGGATGACACCCTGACCGACGCGGTCGCCGGGAGCCCGCTGGTCTCGGCCTTCGCCGCCACCAAGTTGGCCAAGATGCAGGCGCAAGACGACAGTCCCCAGTTCTCCTTGGAATGGGCGCTCAAGGACCTCGACCTGGTCGCCGAGGCGGCACCACCGGATGCATCGCCGGTGGCCCGTGCCATCGCCGATCGCTGGCGGAAGCTCGTGGCCCACGGGGCCGGCCGCCTCGACGTCAGCGGCGCCCGTCACGGCCTCGGCGCCGAGTCGAGCCCGGATGGAGACGACGTCGGGAGCCACAAGGGCGATCCCTGAACGGCTCGCCAGCGGCACTCGGGCTGAGCTGGGCTGGACCCAAGGAGGCGCCGCCGGCGTCGGCATCAGCGGCACCCGAGACCATCAGGCCCGATGCGGACCTCTTACTCCCCGATCTTGCCGATGGCGCGCAACCAATCGGTCGTCTGCTGCAAGCCATCATCGAGGCTTATGGGGTCGTAGCCCAAGCGCTTGTAGGTTTTCGAATCGGTCAGACGGCGGGCCGCCGGACGTTCCGACGCCGCCTTGGCCGCGATAGCGACCAGGGTGGGCCCAAAGACCTGCGCCAGTTCAGGATCGTCCGACGGGGGGATGTCCCTCACCCGGTGGTCCATCCCGGCGAGCTCACAGATCCGGCTGCAGGCAGCCGCAATGCTCGTGACGTCTTCGGGGCGCCCGTCCAGCATGTACCGCTCGCCGGACGCACCCCGGTCCAGAGCCAGGATGCACCCCCGGGCCACGTCATCGCTGTAGACCCAGCTCACCGGAAATCGCAGGTACTGGGTCAATCGCTGGCGAAGCGCCGACACGAGGACCCGGTTGAAACTCGTCTTCCCGAGCGCGTTGCTCGCCACGGGCGAAGGGCCGAAGATGGCCCCGGGATGCGTGCTAACGACGTCCTGACCAGCTTCGGCCCGCGCCATGGCATCCTCGAAGGCCGCCATTTTGGTAATGGTGTAGGGGTCCGAGCTCGGTTCCTTCGACACGGGAGCATCTTCGCGGTCGAGTCCGCCCGAGGTGTCGAAGAAGGTCCCGGTGCTCACGGCAACGACCCGTCGGAGCCCGAGCCGCTCGGCCGCGTCGAGAACGTTCTTCGTCCCCTGGATGTTCACGGCCTCGAAGTCAGGCAGATTCTGGCTGGCCCCGCCCAACAGCGCGGCACAGTGGACGGCAGCATCGGAGCCGGTCGCCCCGCGGAGCACGTCCGTGGCGTCGGTCACATCCCCGGCGAGGACCTCCACTCCCACCGCCACCAGAGGATCCGTATCGGCGGTGACGCGAGCAAGGGCCCGGACGTGGTCACCTCGTTCGACCAGGAGCCGGCAGACGTTGGCGCCGGCCAGGCCGGTGGCGCCCGTGACGAAAACCGTCTGGCTCATGCGGGGGCTTCTTCCGGAACGGCGCTGATGGCCGAGTCGACCTGGCTCGGGTCGTAGGCGATCACCGGTTGGCTGTCCCCGAAGACGTCGAGCGTATGGATGAATCGATGCAAGCCCATGGCGTTGGCGCAGGTGAAGCCGAGCTCGATGATCTGGGCGGCCGTGAATACTTCGCCCAGCTGGCGATAGGTCTCGTCGTCGATGGCGTGATGGTCGGCAGAGAGCAGGTCGAGGAACTGCACGGCCAGGCGCTCCTGCTTCGTCAAATCGGCATGACCGGGGGCGATCAGGCAGGCCACGTCCTCATCGGAGATGGAGTCGTGCTTGCGAGATTGCATGCACGGCTGGCACTCTCCCAGCTGAGCGCTCCGAATCCTGATCAGCTCGAGGATCCGTCCTCCGAGGAGCGTCTGTTGCCCCCATGAGCTCCGGGCCGCATTGGTCATCAGAATCTGATTGGTGCGGTAGGCGAAGATCTGGAGCGGGATCGGAGTTGCGTACGTGCCGTTCGCCACGCCGTCCTCGATGATTCGCCGTGGCTCCTCGGCGAGCTGATCCAAGGGGATGGGTTCGATCCTTGGCATGACTCGTCCCTCCTCGTTGGCGACGTCGATCGTCGAGGCCCAGCCAGCGTCTGTGGCACTTCCCTGCCTCTCGGCGAGCTTACAGGGGTACCCGCCGGCACCGGAAAGCCGATGGGGCATGCGTCCTCGGCATTGGCCGCCGCGGCCGATCGGGAGCTCGGCGCCGGCTCATTCATCGCCTCCGCTGCTGCCGACATGTGCCGACATCCCACCGTCGATGGCGATCATCTGGCCGGTGATGTACCGGGACTCATCCGACGCCAGGAACAGGACCAGGTTGGCGATGTCTTCCGGTTCGCCGGGCCGGGGTACGAGGATCATCCGTCCCAATCCCTCCAGCATGCTCTCGGTGAGGTGGGCCCGCACCGCATCAGTGATGATGAGACCGGGGACGATGGTGTTGACCCGCACCCCCTGCTTGCCGTAGCCGCTCGCCACATACATGGTCAGTGTGTTCACACCGGCCTTGGAGACGCCGTAGGCGGTGCGGGTTCGATCGCCTTTAAGCGACGCCCCCGAGGACATGTTGATGATCGACCCTCCGCCATCCCGGACCATCTCGGGAATGGCATGTTTGCAGGTCAACATCTGGCTCCGCAGGTTCACAGCCATTGTCTGCTCCCAGACCTCGAGTGCGAGATCAGTGACCCGGGTGTCCCGCGCGAGGAAGGCTGACTCGGTGAGGGCAGCGTTGTTGTGAACGATGTCGAGGCCTTCGAACCGGCTGACCGTGGCGTGGATCGCTTCGACGACCTCGCTCTCCTGGGACAAGTCGGCCTGGACGGCCAGGGCGGCTCGACCGGCCGCCTCGATCTCCCTGGCCACCGTCGAGGCCCGGTCTCCGTCGACATCCACGACCGCCACCGAAGCCCCTTCTCGAGCCAACGTTCGAGCCGTGGCGCTTCCGATCCCGCCGCCGCCGCCCGTAACGATGGCCACCTTGCCTTCGACTCGTCCCACTCGGTCAGCTGTTGCCTCGCCCGTGCGCCCCCGGCCCGCCCTGACCGCGCTCGCCCGCCTGGAGAAGTCTCGCGATTTCAGCCACTTCTGCCTCGACCGAGCTCGCAAACCACTTACCGGCGACCAGGTCATGCAACCACCCGAGCGGGCCGTGACCCAGGTCCAACTCTTCGACATGATGGATGCGCGTCCCGCCTTCCACGGCTTCGATCTCGAACCAGGCGTGGAGGCCTCGCGGGACTCCGTGCTCCAGGGTGACGTCGATGCGGTGGGGTCGCTCCCAGCGATACCGAGTGATCACCGACCCGGAGAACCGACCCAGGAACTTGCCGTCTTCGCGGGCCAGCATGCCGTCGGGTGTGTCCGCCAGCTTGGTGACCCAGACCATCTTGGTGTCGGCCTTTGTGTATTGGGCCGGATCGAGCACGAAATCGAACACCTCATCGGGGGTTACCCCCCTAGCCACGGCGATGCCTTCACCTTTGACCATGACAAGTCGACCCCCGTCGCCTATCTGATGGGCCCCCGGGGCCCAGGTTCGCTGCACACCGCCGCTCGGGGCGGATCACCAACTCAGCGATCACGTCGCTCCTTCCGGGTACCGCATGAACTCCAACAAGTTGCCGTCGGGATCGCGCACGTAGACACTGGAGCCGTTGATCCGGCGGCCGCCTTCTCGCTCAACCGGACCCTCGATGATTCGTGCCCCAGCTCGGCCGAGAATGGTGAGCAACGATTCCGCCGATCCCTCCCACACGAGACAGATATCGCCACACGGCGGTTTTGCCTGGGGCGCCCGCAGCTCGAAGTTCCGGCGCCACAATTCAGGACGATGGAAATTGACCATCTGATTCCCCAGGTGGACCTGAACCAAATGAGGGCCCTCGGTGACTTGCACGCCAAGCGAACGATAGAACGTGATCATGGCTTGCGTATCGTCCATTGGCAGCGCGATGTGATCGAAGCCGACAACGGCGCCTGGATCGGCCAGAACTGTCGGATCATTCGACATAGTCAAAGCCGTAGAGCTTGGCGCAGTTGAGGGCCGTTATCTTGCGGCGATCCTCATCCGGCAGCATTACCAGTGTCTCCTCGATGGAGCGTCGCGATTCCGGGAAGGTACTGTCGGTGTGGGGGAAGTCGGCTGCCCACATGCACGAGTCAGCACCAAGGTGCGGTATGAACTGGTAGGCGAGCGCTTCCTCCTCGAAGGTCGTGATCACCTGTCTCTTGAACAGCTCGCTTGGCGCGGCGCTGGGTGCGTAGTCGACCTTGTCGCGGAGGTTCCCCCATTCCATGTCCATCCGATCCAAGAAGTACGGCATCCATCCGACCCCCGCCTCGGCCAACACCAGTTTGAGTCCGGGGTGGCGCTCGAGGGCCCCGGAGAAGACCATGATGGCCAGAGCCTCATCGAGCTGAAGGGGAAGGAGGGTTGCAAAGGCCACCGACTGCCAGCGGCCGACCTGGTAGCTCAGCCTCGGGGATGCACCTTCTTTGATATGGAAACTGAGCGGGAGATCGGTCTGTTCGGCGGTAGCCCAGAGCCGGTCCCACGCCGGATCACCGGCATCGAAGTCGAACACATCGATGATCGCCCCTCGGTGGCCGAGGCCGGCCACCCGTTCGAGCTCGGCGACAGCGGCCTCGGGCGAGTGACTGGGCAGGAACGGGAGGGCGCACAGCCGATCGGGCGCGAAGGCATTGAACTCCTCGATCGCCCAATCATTCCAAGCCGCATAGCAGGCGGTCTGCAGGTCAGGTTCGGGGATGGAGAGCGTGAGCGGGATGGGACCATAGATGACCGAGGCCCACACCCCGTCGAGGTCCATGTCCTCCAGCCGCAGCTTCGGGTTGCTCACACGAAAGCCGTCGTCTTCGAGACCAGCTCGGGTGACGGCACTCAGAACCTGCACCTTGTCCCCCTGGGGCAGTCCACTGCGGCCCAGGACACGGTCGTTGCAGACCCACATCGGCTCACCCTCACCGGTGACGACCCGTGGACCGCGCTCGACCAGGCCCTCGGGCAACCGCGTCTGCCAGAGGCCCGTCGGGACCGCCCGCAGGTCCAGGTGGTCATCACAGGAGTAAATGCTGGACTCATTCATCTCCGCACGACCTTTCCGTCTTCAACGTCCGGGATCTGTGCTGTCACGGCAAGGCGACGCACACCGTCGCCTGCGGAAGTGCTCCAGATCCTACGGCAACCTCGGAGAAGGGTGCGGGTCCGTCCACGTGGGATCCGTGACCGATTCGTGCCCCTCTCGGCGGGCCGCGCTCAGACTCCTAGCGGCTGAAGCGCCTGTACCCAATGGGAGAGCCTTCTGCCGCCGTTGCTGTTCCGGTTGCCATACCGAGGCCGCCTTCTTGCCGCCCACCCGCAACCGGCAGAGGGGACGACACAACCTTTCCCTCGCCGATGCCGCAGTTGTGAGGAAACGCGCCCAACGCCTCCTGGGTTAGGGGCCCTTCTCGAGCACCCACCCGGCATTGAGCGAGCCCTGCTTGGCCCACACCGTCCCGGTGCTGTCGAGCGCGGCGATGAGCGGGCCCCGGAGGACGTCGCTGGCCACGGCCACCGATTGCACGCCGCTTCGCTCCTGGATCCACCCGGCATTGAGCGAGCCCTGCTTGGCCCACACCGTCCCGGTGCTGTCAAGCACGGCGATGAGCGGGCCCCGGAGGACGTCGCTGGCCACGGCCACCGATTGCACGCCGCTTTGCTCCTGGATCCACCCGGCATTGAGCGAGCCCTGCTTGGCCCACACCGTCCCGGTGCTGTCGAGCGCGGCGATGAGCGGGCCCCGGAAGACGTCGCTGGCCACGGCCACCGATTGCACGCCGCTTCGCTCCTGGATCCACCCGGCGTTGAGCGAGCCCTGCTTGGCCCACACCGTCCCGGTGCTGTCGAGCGCGGCGATGAGCGGGCCCCGGAAGACGTCGCTGGCCACGGCCACCGATTGCACGCCGCTTCGCTCCTGGATCCACCCGGCGTTGAGCGAGCCCTGCTTGGCCCACACCGTCCCGGTGCTGTCGAGCACGGCGATGAGCGGGCCGTGACGATCATCGCCGGCGACGGCCAGTGCCTTCACCCCGCTTCGCTCCTGGATCCACCCGGCGTCGAGCGAGCCTTCCTTGGCCCACACCGTCCCGGTGCTGTCGAGCACGGCGATGAGCGGGCCGTGACGATCGTCACTGGCCACGGCGAACGACTGGATGTTGGGACCCTGGAGGAAGGTCCATCCCGCGTCGAGCGAGCCTTCCTTGGCCCAAACGTTTCCGGGGATATTGCGAAAGGCGATGAGGGGTCCGTGTCCTGGGTCGTCGGCGAGGCCGATCGACGTCGCGGCGGGATCGAACGCCTGGGCGAAGAAGGGCGAGGGCGCCATGGCGGCTGATGGCCTGGCCGATGCCGCCGATGCGCTCAGTGCGGTTACGGCCAGGCCGGAGGCCAGGGAACACAACGCCAAACGCATGAGCACAGTGCGCCTCGACGGACTTCGGTGACGGACTAGATGGCCCACCGCTCCCCCTTCATTCCGTCCCCCCACCAACTCCGATAACTGCCGCCCGGCGTGGCCACCGAATCCCGTGAGGGGAGGTCGGCTGGAGACCAGAAACGTCTCTCAGGCCATGTCCATGAATGCCGACTCACTGTATCCACCCCCAGGTCGCTCGGCTGTGCTGATCACGGCCCGTGACTACGCGGCTGCCCCAGGTGGTGGTGACATTTGAACGGACTCCAAGTTGGCGAGTCGAATGGCGACTCGGAAGCCCTGCTTGGTCTTCGGAGAGATCGGCGGCGAAGGGAGAGGCGTTCCCGCCACGCCCTGCCTCGACAAATAGGCCGATCGCATCTGGAGGACATACCGGGTTCCGCCGTCGGCGCCCGAGCAGCCGGGCTCGCTCATCTCACCCGACCGTGGTGACCGTATCGATTCCCACCACACCCCCGGTGCCCTGATTGTGTGACGTCACGGCAAGGCCGCGCAGGATCGTTCCGCTCAGACCAGCCAAGGTAACCGTCGCCCCCGTCACGGCAGTCCAGGTTGACCGTCGGGCGACGTGTAGGCCGTGAACGAGGACCCGGTTATTGACCGATCACGCCCAGGGGAGATGGCGTCTGCGGCGGCTCGTAGATGAGACCGGACACGACCTGGGGTGTTCGCATGTCGATGGTGATCGACTCGGGTATGGCCGACCCAGTCTGCGCAGCCCAATAGCTGAAGGCATTGGAGTCGAGAGCCGCCTCAGCTGGGGCATCAGACATTTGTTGGCTGGCCGGCGCCGACCATCCTTCGGCGTTGGAGCGTCGAAGCATCAGGAACATCGGCCGCCAGGGGAACCTTCACACTGGCGGACTTGTTCGGTGTCGCGCTGATGGCAGGCGTCCCGGGAGTCGACCCCATCATCACGACGAAGAATGAAATGACCACCGCCAGCACGGCCAGCGATCTCAAACCGACGCGTACGGGCGCCCTCTTCATCGTCATCGACGGGCCCCTCTCACTGGCCAGCGGTCCGATCGCCGAGGCCACGCCCATCGAGCGAAATCTAACTTTGAGGGTGCTCTGAAACAAGGGAACACGATAGGCCGAAGGTTCGCCCGGAGTTAACCTACATGTCACGATCCGACGGGATTCGTTTCGATCCACCCCAACTCCCGACAGCCGGGCTGTTGGCGCCCAGGGCGAAAGTGAGGTGCTCGCGTGGTGAGAGGCTTGCGTGTTCCTGCCGGTGCCCTCGCGTCGGCCCGTCAGACCCTCAGGAAGACCCGAGGCAACCTGGCAGGTGCCTTCGGCGGCAACGTCGCCCAACCCCCACTCGTCGGTTGCAAGGTCGTGAGCCCGCTCTTTGCCGGTGAAGCCGCGGTCTTTTCGTCGCCGATTCTCGGCGGCATCATTGCGGGGCTACGGCACCTCGCAGTACCGGCTCAATTCCGTGGTACAGGGAATCCGGAATGGCCGACCACCGATCGGCCAAGAGTCACATGAGGTCCAGGGGCGCAGCCCGCCCATTTCAGCTCCACGACGAGGGGCACCACGTGCGGAACATGCGGAACGTGCGGAACGTGCAGACAGGAGCCGGCACAAGGGTTCTCATCGTCGTACTCCTCCTCGCCGTCTTGGCGACCGCCTGTAGCAGTGGGGCAGTCGGGAGCCCGACGACCGAGGCCCCCCTTCCCGCCGGCCCGACTCCTTCCACGATCGCCACAATGATCTGCCGGACCGAGGCCATTCAAGAGATCGACTCGGCCATCGGCGAGGAGGCAAAGGTCTCTACCCCTGTCTGGGCCGATGACCTGTACTCGTGCCAGTACGGATACCCAACCGGGGCAATGGTGCTGTCGGTGAAGGAACTGTCCAGTTGGGACCAAACCAAGGCCTACTTCGAACAGCTCGCCGAGAAGATGGGAAATTCCCGGACGATCCAAGGGCTCGGTCAAGGCGCGTTCCAGGCCACCAACGGATCGGTGGTCGTGCGCAAAGACTGGAAAGTCCTGCTGGTCGATTCGGCCGGGCTCCCCCCGCAATTTGGCCAACCGCCCACCAGTTCCGGGGATGTGGCCGTGACGGTGGCCGATGTCATCCTCGGATGCTGGAGCGGCGACTGAATGCCAGCCGAGACCGACCCTGTCACGTCGCGGGATGACGAAGGAGCAGCCGGTACCCGTCGTCGCTCCGCCCGGACATCTCATCTCCTCCGGGCCCACCAGATCGACGAACCAGTCGGAGTCGCCGCGGTTGGTGTGGAGCACTTCGAGATCGGCCACGGAGGGCACCATCATCCTCTCCTAACAGGTACATCACGGATCGCCTATGCCTACCGGCGATAACTGGTGGAGAGCCGGAACCGCCGGCCCCATAGGAGGAACCAACCATGAGCATCATCCCCGCGGCGAAGAAGGCCGTCGTTGGAGTCGTGGCTGTCGGAGCACTGTCCCTCGGCGCGGCCGGCGTTGCCGGAGCGACCACGGCCGGAACGACCACCCCGACCCCGGCCACCCGACTGGCCAATTTCAACTGCGCCAACGCCACAAAGGTGCTGGACCGGATCCAAAAGGTCGAGGGCGACATCACCGCCGGTCTGCCCAAGCTGACCGCGGCCCAGGCCAAGGCTTCGGCGGCCGGGCACACCAAGCTGGCTGACCGCCTCGAGAAGCGCATCACCCGGCTGAAGGGCACGACGTTCAAGAACCGTCTGGACAAGGCAGCTTCTGCCATCGAGGCCAAGTGCAACGTGCCCGCACCCAGCGGCACAGCCAGCTGAACCTGTCACTCCGGGTCCAGAGTCCGGTGGGCCGGCCGACGTCGGCCCACCGGACCCAGGTGGGCGATGGCCCAACCGTGCCCACCGTCAGGCCGCGATCCGGCCCCACGAAGGTTCGTGGGTCGAATGTGGCCGATCAACGTTCTGTGTGGGCGATCGCTTCGTCACCGTGTTTGCGCCCAGCGCGGTCAAGCCCAGAAGGATGACGAGGGGTCCACTGTTTGGGTCGGTGGCCTGACCACTCAAGAGCAGCCCGAAGCTCTGTCCGGCTCCCCAATAGAGTGCCGCAACGCCCATCTCGAGCCACAATGCCACCAGGCGAAGACGGCCTTCACGAAGGACGAGCAGCCTGTGGGTGTTCGTTACCGGTCCCGATGGCAGATGACCGTTTTTCGTGAGTCTCTACTTCGAGCGGAACGAGCAGCACCGTTAGTTCGACCGAATCAAACTCGGTGTCTATCCGCGGATCCCCGCACCATGAAATGACCTGGCCTGCGCCATTGGGATTCAATTGGACCGCATCGCTCAGCCAATGGCTCCTGGACCGAACCGGAACGCACGCACTAGGTCACTGAAACATCGGCCCTGTTTGCCATGTGTGCTTGACTCATGCCGTGCCCAGTCTTTGTCGGCCATGCCGCCCGCTGGGGGCCACAAGTGGAAGCCGTTGATATGGCATGTGGATGCACCCGTACTCGTCGTCGGGGCCGGCCCGACGGGGCTACTCCCCGCTGCCGAGCTTCAGCGGCGAGGAGTTGGATGTCATCTCAGCGACGCTGCGCTCGCCGGAAGGCCCGGGGCCCATGCAATGGGACCGCGCCACGGTCATCCACCCCCGATCGCTCGAGGTCTTCGAGTCGCTCGGCATCCTCGAGCCCTTCCTCGACGTGGGCGTCAAGCAGCGGATGGCCAGGCTCCTGCTGGTCGTCCGTCCCGACGGGTACATCGGCCTCCGGGCGGATCAGGACCACCTGGATGCGTTGGCCGAGTACAACGAGATGCTTGCCGGAGTCCCAATTCCGATCGAGACGGGCGATGACGCTGATTCATAGGCGGTAAACAGGTCGGGGCCATTGGCGGGATGGCACGCACCCGGGGAAGTTGGACACCGCGACGAGCGACCGAGCGCCGCCGGCCACGGGACCACACCGGACGGGTGGTCACCGGTCATCGTCGCTAGCCCGAGGTTCGGGCCGGCGGCCGCCATTCGGCGTTCGTCGCGCTCATGACAGCAACCTCAACGGGTCCCCTCTCGTCCGTGGCTGGGACGATCGCGGTTCGATCGAGCCGCATCCCGATCCTCTCGGCGACCCTTACAGATGCCGGGTTTTCAACCTGTGGCAGCGAGAGCACCTCTTCCAACCCCAGCACATCGAAGGCGCAGGTAAGCGCCACCTCCGCTGCCTCGCTGGCATAGCCATGACCCCAAGCCGAGGGAGCGAGCCGCCAACCCACCTCAACCGCGGGCAGGACCTCCGGAAGGAACGTTGGTACGGACAGCCCCACATATCCGATGGTCGAGGCTTGCTCTCGCTCGGTGACCAGCCACAATCCGAACCCCAGCACATTCCAGTGCTGAGTCCACGAGCTGACGAATGCTTCCGTCTCGGCCCGCGTGAGGCCCCGGCCATAGGGAAATCGCCATACCTCCTCCTTGGCGAATACCGGGGCTAGAAGTTCAGCCGAGTTCACGTCGATCGGTGTCAGCTCCAGCCGGACGGACGTCGCCGCGCCCAATCGGCCGGTCACGGGAGGCGCCAACGACGCCAATGATCGGTCCATGAACGCACACTACAAAGACCGCGCCCGCCCTCCCTGGCGCTCTCCCCGGGCCAACCGGGGCAGCCAAGGACGACACCCGTTGCCGGTACGGCGGAACCTAGGAAGGAGGTCCCTGGGACCAGATCTCCGCCGCTGACCTCAGCATTCACTCGGACCTCTCGCCGGAGGTACTCGACGGCCACTCGGCGGGCGACCAGTCCCCCGCTGGGTCCGTCGTTTGACCCACTTCGATCAGATGACCGTCGGGATCGCGGATGTAGCAACGGATCTCATACTGGTGCTGCTTCGGCGGCGTCAGGAATCGAGCACCCCGGGCAGTCCATTCGGCGTACACGGCCCCGATGTCTTTGACCCGGATATTGAGGAAACTGCTGACCCGGTCGGGATCGCTCGGCGTCTCCAGGGTGACCGCCGGCTTGTCGTCGGTCGGGCCTCCGCCGGCGTTGATGACGATCCAGCTGTTGGATAGTTTGACATTGACGGGTCCGGTCTCGGTCCCTCGGAAGACCACCTTGCCCCCCAGTACTTCGGTGTAGAAGCGCCTAGAGCGCTCGACGTCGTTCGAAACGATGAAGTGGGTCAGCAGAATTTCCTCTGCTGGCGGTGGGACTTCGGCCATGTGGGCACCTCCACTGGTTGGGTCATACGCCTCGCTCGCGACGGAGTCTGCTGACGATATTGCGATGATCGTTGATCGGCTGGGCAGGCTGCTGAACAGGCCCTGGTCGGTCACCTGACGTCGCCGATCGGCGGCCCGGCCTCTGAGGGAAGTATGGCAGGACCCTTCCCAGGGCGGAGGGGTGCCCCAGATGGATCGCTGCCGGGGTAAGCGGTTGCTGACCGTCCCCGACCGCACCTCGGGGCGTTCCGCCGCCCCGAAGAAGGACGTGCGTTGTGGGCGACCCTCGAAGGGCGTCAGCACGGCCGCAGCATGCGGACCAGAAGGTCTACCGTCCGCTCGAACTGTGGGTTCCGCATCCCGATCGTTGGGACGATGGTGCAGGCAATGATCGCACCGAGAAGCATGTCGAAGGCATCGTCGGGGTCAACCGTCGGGTGCACCCTTCCGGACGGTGCCGTACGCGGAATGTCCGGGAAATGCGGTCCAACCGAAACCCGGAGGTTGTCCTCCGACGAACTGGTTCCCCCCCTGATGCCTGGTGATGTGCCATGAGCCCTGGCACAGTCGTCAGTGCCGCCGGTGATCCCGAACGCCGCCGTCGTCGGCCTTCGAGACTTGACTCGAGCTCGTCTTCGAGGGGCTATCACCAAGCCCGCCGTGGTCTTTGAGTGCGTCGGCGCTCCCGGGCTTATCGGGAAGATTGTAGATTCGTGTCAGATGTAGACGCGTATCTTCGCCACCGGTGGGTGGTGCACACTGATCGCCCCCTTCTACAACCCGCTCCGGCTGGACGAGGACATGTTTTGGACAACCTGAGCCAGGGTCGGATCGACCTGATCGTCGCCGGTGGCTACGTGCACGAGGAGTTCGCCATGTTCGACGTGTCGAAGAACGAGCGAGCCGAGCGCGTGACTGTGGTGTCCACCATTAAGGCCGCCTTCTCCGGTGAGCCGTTGGAGTTTCGAGGCCGCACGATGCAAGTGACTCCGGCTCCGTACCGGCCCGGGGGGCCAACCGTCCTGCTCGGTGGAAGTTCCAAGCTTGCCGCCGAACGAGCGGCGTCGTATCGCCGAAGGCTTCATTCCCACCGATCCCGGGTTCTGGCCGTACTACGTCGAGGAGGTCATCCGGCTGGGTCGTCCCGACCCGGGAGCGTGCCCGATCGGCTCGACCGTGACTGTGGCCCTCGCCGAGGACCCCGACACGGGCTGGGAGCAGATGGCGCCATTCTTCATGCACGAGATGAACGCTTATGGGGCATGGCAGGCTCAAGAGGGGCTCACCAACCCCTTCCGCACCGTCGCCGACATCGATCAGTTGCGCGCCAGCGGGAGTTACCGAGTCATCACCCTGGCGCAGATGATCGAGGAGCAGAAGGACTCCACCGTTCCGTTCGCAATGTTCCACCCGCGTTGCGGAGGTATGCCGACCGAGCGGGCGTGGTCCAGCCTTCGTCTCTTTGAGAGGGAAATCCTACCGATGCTCAACGATTGAATGCCCGACAAAAAGAATTTCACCCGGATCTTCGAAACGTTGCCCGATGGCTGCCGCGTGCTGCCGTCAGCCGGCGATCGCTGGGTGCCCACCGGACGCTTGCTCACCTCTTGCCCAAAAAGTCTCCAAGTGACGTGACCGTGAGATCGATCGGTCCGATCTCGATACGGCTGCATGGTCGCGCCTCCAGCGAGGAGCTCCTCCCAGCCCTCCTGTGGATCCACGGCGGCGGATTCGTCGTCGGCTCAGCAGCTCAGGATGATGCAGTCTGCACGTACTTCGCCCGGCAGCTCGGGATCGTGATTGCATCAGTCGACTACCGGCTGGCGCCCGAGTTCCCGTTTCCTATTCCTCTAAACGATTGCTACGACGCTCTGATGTGGCTGGCCCGACAGCCGTACATCGATCCACGACGCATCGCGGTCGGAGGAGCGAGCGCCGGCGGAGGACTTGCCGCAGCCTTGGCCGTGCTCGCCCGTGACCGAGGCGAGGTACAACTCGCCTTCCAAATGCTTTCGTATCCCATGCTCGATGACCGCACCACCGATCGCACTGACATCGACGAGCGCAAATTCAGGCTGTGGAACAACAGGGCAAATCATTTCGGCTGGCAGTCCTACTTGGGTCAGCTTCCAGATTCAACAGAGGTCAGCATTCTGGCTGCGCCGGCGCGCAACCACGATCTATCACGGCTACCACCGGCATGGCTCGGGATCGGCACTCTGGACCTGTTCCACGAAGAGAGCATGACCTACTCGCGTCGGTTAGAAGACGCCGGCGTCGAATGCGAACTCCATGTCGTTGAGGGTGCCTACCACGGCTTCGACCTCGTCCAATCGAAGGCGGGCGTGTCCCGTGAGTTTCGATCTGCTCAGGCCGCGGCACTCGCCGCTGCCCTCGCTGATTAGGCCGGAATCGATCGTCATGGGGCGGGTTGAGATCGCCGGCCGGGTGCTGTGCCTGGCAGGTTTGGCACATTTACTTCGGCTATGACTTGACAAACGCCACTCGCGAACATTTGTCCAGAT
>CAVQAI010000002.1:0-13160 GCA_963710495.1 uncultured Acidimicrobiales bacterium | reverse complement strand
CCCCGGCGCTCCCCGAAAGCCCCGCCGACGCTCTCGGAAGGGCTGAAGAACCGGCCGGCGCGACACCGAACACCCACCGTGACGACCAGGCAATATACCCCCATGGTGTCGTTGTCAATGTACCGACGAGACGCCATGATGGGAGAGGCGGTTGCAGGCCAGTGCATGGCTCGTGACCGTTTTGGGTGACGCAGAGGCGAAGCCTCTACGCAACGAAGGGGCAACCATTATGTGGCAAGACGACTTATCGTCGTATCGGGATTGGCCGTGGCCTCTCTCGCCATGGCGTCCGGAACGGCCGGTGCAGACTGCACGTCGACCGGGTCGATGACGCAACCGACGTGCGTGAGCACGCCGATCGTAGGCGCAAGCTCGAACACGCCGGCGCCGGCAGTGGTGTCGACGCGGCACGATCCGACCCCCTCGACCGGGACGAGCAGCCTGCCCTTCACCGGGGCGGACTTCGAGGGCCTGGCCATCGTGGGAACCGCCGGGGTGCTGGCCGGAGGACTGCTCCTCCGTCGCCGCCGAAGCCTCGCCTGATCACCTAAGGCCGGCTCAGTAGCTGGCCGGAAGTAGGGGCGCGACCGACTGGAAGAAGAAGAACACCACCACCAGCCAGCCGACCAGGCCGCCCACGATGACGGCGGCGCGGGCTCCCCGCCGGGTCCTCCGGGCCGCGACCCACACCGCGGTGATGAGGGCGGCCACCAGTACGCCCCACAGCGACGCAGCCAACCAGTCTTGGTGGGCGCCGACTCGACGGGTGCCGCCCGGTGGCGATCGACCGTCGCGCTCACGGCCGACGCTTTCGGGTGGGTCAGGTAGCTCGCCACCAGCGCGGGCATGGAGCACCAGGCGTTGGCTGGCGCTGTAGCGAGGGTTGCAGGTGGTGAGCGTGAGGGCGGCGTCGGGGTGGGGTCGACCACGGCCACATCGGTCGGGTCGACGATCTGTTGCTCGGGTCATGTCGTAGACGAAGATCCCCTGCAGTGTCGTGAGATCGATGGCGTCCCCGGGAACCAGGGCGTCGAGGTTGTAGAACGGGTGCAGGTAGGTGGTGCGGTGTCCGGCGATGGCCGCGTTGCCGAACTCGCCGGGCAACGGCGTGCCCGGGTAGTGCCCCGGTCCTTGGGCGAGCTGGGCTTCGTCGGTGCCCTCGATCACCACCATGGACAGACCGATCTTGGGGATGGCGATGGTACCCACCGGGCTGCCGATGGGCGGATCGGCGATGGCCGGGGCGACCTGGGGCGGCTCCGGATTGCTGACGTCTCGGGACGGGACCGAATGCTTGGTCGGAACCGAGCCGGCCAGCTGCTGGTCGGCGCTGAAGGCGGCGCGCAGCCGGGCCTGACTCTGGGCGGTGAGCAGTCCCGTCCCCCAGAGGAGGTACGGGATGAAGAGGAGCACCAGGACGCCGGCGACCAGCACCACCCGGCCGACTGCCATTCGGACGGCGGTAAACGACACATCGGGATGCTAGTGGCGGGGCGCGCGGGTTCCCCGGCGCGCCATCTCGTTGTGCAGGCGGGGTGGCGCGGGGCTCACGCCACCCCGCCTGCGCGGTGGCGGCAATGACACCGGCAGCGAGGACCGGTCCGGTACCATCGTCACGTCAGGCCCTTGTCCGTCTCGCCGGAGCCCGGGCACCTGCCAGGGTACGCGCGCCCGGCTCGAACCGTTTGACGAGTGGTTGGGTTGAGCACAAGACAGGGTCGGCGTCGTCGCAGGTGGCTGATCGTCGGCGCCATCGTCGTTCTCCTCGTGGCGTGGATGGGCATCCTGGCCGTCAAGGCCGTGTCCGCCTACCACCACGACCAGAAGGGGCTGGCCGCTCTCCAGCAGGTGCGGTCCCAGCTCGGCCCCGACGACCTCACCTCCTCCTCGTCGGTGGCCCAGCTCGACGCCGCCCGGGCCGAGTTCGAGGCGGCCGACGTGGCCCTGTCCTCGCCGCTGTTCGGGCCGATCACCGTGGTCCCGGTCATCGGTCGGCAGCTGCGCTCGGTCCGGGCCCTGAGCTCGGCCGCGGGAACCGTGTCCGGGGTCGGCTCGTCGTTCATCACCCAGGTTCACGGCGTGCTCCATCAACCGCACGGCGCCGGGCCCGACCGGGTGACCTCGCTCCGTTCGCTGGCCGTGGTGTCGGCCACGGCTCAGCACCAACTGACCAACGTCGACACCGGTCCGTCCCAGGCGCTGGTGGCGCCGCTCGCCTCCAAGCACGACGAGTTCACCGGACAACTCGACGAGGCCCGCTCCCGGCTGACCAAAGCTGCCGGGGTGTCGGCCGCGGTGGCGACCATCCTGCAGGGACCGCAGACCTATCTGGTGCTGGCCTCGAACAATGCCGAGATGCGGGCCGGCTCCGGGGCCTTCCTCGATGTCGGCACGGCCACCATGTCGAACGGGACGGTGCACATGAGCTCGTTCGAACCGTCCGGCGACCACCCTCTGCCGGTCGGCGCCGTCCCCGTGACCGGCGATCTCCAGCGGAACTGGGGCTGGCTCAACCCGAGCCTCGATCTGCGCAACCTCGGTCTCACCCCGCAATTCGACGTCACCGCGCCGCTGGCCGCCCGCATGTGGACCGCCCTCACGGGCCAGACGGTCGATGGGGTGCTCGCTCTCGACGTGGCCGGTCTCGAGAAGCTGCTGGAGGCCACCGGTCCGGTGGTCGTCGACGGCCAGACCATCGGTGCCGGCAACGTCGAGCAGTTCCTGCTCCACGACCAGTACGCCGGGCTGTCCGACAACGCGGCCGATGCGAACGACCGCCAGGATGCGCTCGGCGCGCTGTCCCGGGCTGTCCTCGACCAGCTCCAGGGCCAGTCGATCGACCTGACCTCGCTGGCCAAGGCCATGACCGGAGCCGTGGCCGGACGCCACCTGATGGTCTGGTCGAGCGATCCGGCCCACCAGGCCGCCTGGGTGGCGAGCGGTGTGAGCGGCAGTCTCACGCCGCGCTCGGTGGCGTTCTCGCTCATCAACCTGGGGGGCAACAAACTCGATCAGTACATGCCCGTGCGGGTGGATGTGTCCACGGCCCCGGCGGGCTCCGACACCAAGGTCACCATGACCGCCCGGGTCGTCAACAACACCCCGCCGGGTGAGTCGCAGTTCATCGCCGGGCCGTTCCCCGGCGTGCCCGTCAGTTACGGCGGCTACCGCGGTCTGGTGGCGGTCAACCTGCCGGCAGCGGCGTCCCACTTGAGCCTGACCGGAGCCGGCCCGCTGGCCGTCAAGGGCGCCGAGGGCCCGACTTGGTTGCTGGCCGCGCCGATCACCGTCCCCCAGGGGGCCACCTCCACGGTGACGGTCCAGTTCGTGATGCCCGGCAGCCACGGGTCGATGACCCTCGTCCCGAGCGCCCGCATCCCTCCCGAGGAGTGGACGTTCAGCGGCACGGCCTCCGAGGACAGCCAGCCGAGGACCATCTCGTGGTGATCGAAGGCCCGGTTCGTCGGGTCCCCCGGGTAGGGTCTCGGCGATGAGCCTCTGGGCCGGGGCGACCAGATGACCGCAGCGGCTCCGGCGACGGGTGGCGGCCATGACGACTTCGGATGGTTGCACCGGGCACGCGGTTTCGTCCGTCGCCGAGCCGGTCTCGCCCTCATCCGCCTGCGCCATCGGCGCGTGAGGTTCGGGGCCCGCTGCGACGTCCGGCGAGGGGCCCGGTTCCTGGTGGCTCGTGGCGCGCCGGTCAGCTTGGGGACGGGCTGTGTCCTCGACGACGGGTTCAACCTGGAGTGCCGGGGCCGCCTCGACGTGGGCGAGCGCACCGTCTTCGGCCACCACTGCACGGTCGCATCCGACGCCGACGTCACCATCGGGCGCGACTGCCTCATCGCCGAGATGGTCTCGATCCGCGACCACGATCACGCCTTCGACTCGACCGGTGCGCCCATCATCGACCAGGGACGGGACAGCGCACCCGTCCGCATCGGCGACAACGTCTGGATCGGCAGCAAGGCGACGGTGACCAAAGGGGTGACCATCGGGGCGAACACGGTCGTCGGGGCCCACGCCGTGGTCACCGGTGACCTCCCGGCCGACTGCGTCGCCGTCGGGATACCGGCCCGGGTGCTCCGGTACCGGGGTCGGGGTGCCGACAGCGCACCACCGGTGCGGTGAGCCTGCGCGTCCTCCGCATCTCCAAAAGTGGGGTGGTGACGGCCTGGCGCGAGCGCGAGCGCCAGCTCCGACTCCTCGGTGCCGACCTGACCCTGGTGGCGGCGGCCCGGTGGGAGGAGGGCGGGTCGCCGGTCGACCTGGTCCCCGAGGGCGACGGGTTCGTCGTGGCGGTCAAGACGTTCGGTCGCCATCCCAACCTGTTCCTCTACGACCCGCGTCCCCTCTGGCGGTTGCTCGGCTCGGGCCGGTGGGACCTGGTGGACATGCACGAGGAGCCCTTCGGCCTGGCCGTGGCCGAGGTGCTGCTGTTGCGCTGGCTGCGGTCGCCCGGCGTGCCGTTCGTGGTGTCGTCGGCGCAGAACATCGAGAAGCGCTATCCGCCGCCCTTCCGCTGGTTCGAGCGCCGGGCCCTCACCCGGGCCGCCGGGGCCTACACCTGCAACCGCCAGGCCGGCGAGATCCTGCGCCGCAAGGGACTGGCCGGCGACCTGATCCTGTTGCCGCTCGGGGTCGACGTGGCGCGGTTCCGGCCGGCGTCCCGCCCGGCACCCGAAGGCACCCTGCGGGTCGGCTTCGTCGGGCGGCTCATCCGGCACAAGGGGGTCGACGTCCTGCTCGAGGCGGCGGCCGGCGACGACCGGCTGGCCGTCGAGGTCTTCGGGTCCGGCGAGGAGGCCGACAGCCTGGCCGCTCTGGCCGGCCGACTCGGTGTCACCCACCGGGTCACCTTCCACGGTCACGTGGACGAGGCCTCCCTCCCCGACGTCTACCGGGGATTGGACGTCCTGGCCGTCCCGTCGGTGCCGATGCCGGGATGGGTCGAGCAGTTCGGGCGCGTCGTGGTCGAGGCCCAGGCCTCCGGCGTCCCGGTGGTGGCCAGCACCAGCGGTGCCCTCCCCGACGTCGTGGGTGAGGCCGGCCTGCTCGTCCCCCCCAATGATCCTGTCGCCCTGCGGGCCGCACTGACCGGGTTCCTCGACGAGCCCGGCCTGTGGGACCGCCTGCGCCAGGCGGGCATCGCCGGAGGCGACCGCTACACCTGGGCGAGCGTGGCCCGGGCGCAGATGGATCTGTACCGCGCCTCGGCGGGCCCGGAGGTCGGCCCGGGAGGCGGTTAGCGGCGGACGGCGGCGACGACCTCGGCGTAGAGGGCCTCGAGCTGGTCGACGTGGCCCCGGAGGGAGAACTGCTCCTGCTGGCGCCGGCGCAGGCGGGTGCCCATGGCCCGGCGGAGGGCGGGGTCCCCGGCCAGGGTGGCGAGCGCCGCCGCCGCCGCCGCCGCGTCACCGGCGGCGAACAACAGCCCGTCCTCGCCGACCGTCTCACGGTGGGCTCCGCCGTCGGCCGCCACCACCGGCACCCCGTGGGCCATGGCCTCCACCACCGACAGCCCGAAGGGCTCGGCCGGCGCCGGGGCCAGGAAGACGGCCGCCCCGGCCAGCAGTTGGTCGGTGTCCTCCACCTGGCCGACCAAGCGCACGCTGCCCTCGACCCCCAGTTCGCCGACCAGGTGTTCCATGGCCGGGCGCAGGTCCCCGATACCGGCCACCACCAACCGCCACCCCCGGTCACCCAGCCCCGACCGGGCCCAGGCCCGCAGGCCGACGTCGGGCTGCTTTTCGGGCTCCAGCCGCTGCATCATGACGACGGTGGTCGACTCCAGCCCGGCCGCCGGGCGGTCGGGGACGCCGTTGGGGATGAGGACGGTGGGGTCCCGCACCGTGTCGGCCACGAACCGGCTGATGGCGATGTCCCGGGACACGGCCCGTGAGGTCAGCCGGGCAAGGGCCCGGGCCGGCGCGCTCGAGCCGCGCTCGCGGGCGAAGTGCCGGGTGGCGACGATGGGTGCCCGGGTGACGGGGCGGGCCAGCCAGGCCGCGCCTTCGGCCGCGGTCATGTGGACGTGGACCAGGTCGGGGCGGGGCCGGCGTCCGAGGGTCAGGGCTGCGCCGGGCAGGGACGGTGCCGGCCGAAAGGTGACGGCGTCGTCCAACTCGGCCCGCATCCTCTCGGGGTTCCCCCCGACGGCGACGACCGTGTGGCCGCGGCGGGCCAGCTCGTCGGCCACCTGGCAGACGTAGCGCTCGACGCCGGCGAAGGCGTCGGTCACCACCACGTGGGCCACCGTCACCGGCGGCGGCCCCATCCGGGTCCCGGCACCGTTGCCGTCGGGCGCCAACCCGAGCCGGACCGCCATCACCGCCGGGCCGCTCCGGTAGAGGTGGAATCGGGCCGACGCCTGGCGGCCCCGGTCGCCGGGGAGGACCAGGGCCCGGACGAGCGCGCCGGCCATCACGCCGGCGCGGTACAGGCGCCAGCCCCGCCTGCCGTGGTGCTTGCGGATGTAGCGCTCCTGTGAGGCGTGGAAGCGGATCTCGCGCCGGTCCGGGTCCCCACCGGTCCCCGCTCCGACATGGGTGGCGACCACCTCGGGGCACAGCGCTACCCGCCACCCCAGGCGGTGGGCCCGCTGTTGCCAGTCGGTCTCCTCGGCGTAGAGGAAGAACTGCTCGTCGAAGGGTCCGACCTCCTCCAGGGCGCTCGACCGGATGAGCAGCACGGAGCCGATCAAGAAATCGACCCGGGACGGCCGGGACCCGAGGCCGACCGCCTCGACCCAGGCGCCGGCGGGCGTGGGGAAGGGCCAGCCGACCCGCGCCGCCCGCCCCTCGGTGTCGACCTGGGCGGGGGCCACGCCGGCCAGGTCGTCGGTGGCGTGGAGCCGGCTCGCCAGCTGGGCCACGCCCTCCGGGGTGATCGAGGCGTCGGGGTTGAGCAACAACACGTCGGCCGCCGACCGCTCCCGCTTGGCCAATCCCAGATTGACCCCACCGGCGAAGCCCAGGTTCTCGCCCGGGTCGACATAGCCCGCACCGTGTCGCTCGGCGACGGCGCGCACCGCCGCGTCGGACGAGTTGTCCACCACCAGCACCGGGTAGGCCTCCCCGAGGGTGGCCAGACACGCCTCGAGCAGCTCGGGGGCGCCGAACGCCACCACCACCACATCGATACCGGCCATCACCCCACTCCTCACCCTGTTCTCACCCGGCGGCGACCGGCCTGGCGGCCCCAGCCGTCGCCGGTCGGCTCATTGCTTGTGGGCGTAGGACTGGTAGGGGTCGCTGCCGGAACGCCGCACCCGGTTGGCGGCGATGCCCAGCACGCGGCAGTGGGTGGCGTCCAGCCGGCGCATGGCCCGTTCGAGGTCGCCGCGACCGGTACGCCCTTCCGAAGCCACCACCACGGCGCCATAGGCCACGCTCCCCAGGATCGCGGTGTCGGGCACCGCCAGCACCGGCGGGGTGTCCAACAACACGATGTCGGCCAGCACGGGGAGCTGATCGAGCACCGGTTGCATGCCCGGGCTACCGAACAGCTCGCTGGGGTTCTCGAGTTGGGTGCCGGCCGGGAGCACCTGGAGGCCCCAGATGCCGCTCTCCACCAGCAACGAGCTGACCGAGGACTCGCCGACCTCGCCTCTGGTCGGTGGGGCGGAGGGATCGGGGACAACTCTGGTGCTCCCCGGTGACCAGTGGACCTCCCCGCTGGTCGCGGCCCGGATGTGACGGTGGGAGTGGGCACTGACGGCCTGCTCGTCGTCCTTCCAATTGGACCGGATGAGATCGGCGAGACCAGGCAACCCCGTCGTCTCGAGCCCGAAGACCTCTTCGAGTCGCGGCCGCCGGAAGTCGGCCGAGACCACGATGACCTTGCTGCCGCTCATGGCCCAGGCGGCCGCCAGGTTGGCGGTGACGAAGGTCTTCCCGTCACCCGGCTCGGGGCTGGTGACCAGGATCAGAGGGCAGGGCACGTCGTGCAAGATCACCCGGAGGCTCGTGCGCAGCTCTCGGATCGACTCGGCCATCAGGGACTGCGGGGCCTGCACCATGGCGATGGCGACCTTGCCGCCCTTGACGTCGTGGTCCTGGGGCAGCTCGGCCAACACCGGCGCCTCGGTGATGGCCTCGATGTCCGGGCTGGTCCGCAGGCGGGTGTCGAACTGCTCGCGGCCGAGGGCGATGCCGCAGCCGACGAGCAACCCGGCCAACGCCCCGATGGCGAGCAGCTTGGACTTGCTGAGCCCCGAAGGCTTGGTGGGCAACCCGGCGGCCACCTGGATCGAAGCGTAAGGCTCTCCGAAGGTGATGTTGCTCAGTTCGGTCTGGAGCGAACTGTAGGAAGAGGTGAGACCCTGGATCTGGGCCTGGGTGACCGGGGTGGAGGGTTTGCCGTTGAGCTCGGTGATCTGGCTCTGCAGCGACTGCAGCTGGCCGTTGATCTTGTCGACCTGGGCCTGCACCAGGGACTGGATCTGGTCCACGTACGCCTGCGAGTAGGCCTTGGCGATGGCTTGCGCTTGGGCCGCCTCGGATGCGGTGGCGGTGATGGTGAGGGTTCCGGTGGTGGGGTCGGCCGTGCCGGTCACCGCCGCCGTCAACGCCGAGAGGTTGGGGTCCTTGAGGAGCTGGGCCGCCTTGACCTGGACCGCGGTGCTGCCAAGCGTCTGGACGGGA
The DNA here is from genome assembly GCA_963710495.1 of uncultured Acidimicrobiales bacterium. Taxonomy (GTDB): domain Bacteria; phylum Actinomycetota; class Acidimicrobiia; order Acidimicrobiales; family RAAP-2; genus Bog-756. The sequence continues at coordinate 4,512 of CAVQAI010000002.1, read as the reverse complement.
TCGGGCAGGTTGACCGGCGAGGAGCTCTGCCCGCTGGTGGTGCTGGCCGTGCCGCTGGTCTGCTGGACCAGTGCGGTCGACTGGTACTTGGGCGTCACCACCTTCGAGTAGGCGAACGCGGCGGCCACGGCGACGACCACGCTCACCACGATGATCAGTCGCCTGCGCCACAGCGTCGAGAAGAACTCTTGGAGGGTCATTGGTCGGGAGGGGGATCGGGGAGGAGGGCTTCGGCCCGGGTGGGGGTGTCGAGCCGGACCCGAGGATAGGGGGTGGCCGTCACCGATCGAGGTATCCCGGTGCCCACCCATGCACGGGTTCCGGGCCGCCCGGTGATGGTCGGCCCGGTGATGGTCGGCCCGGTGATGGTCGGCCCGGTCGCCCTGATGGTCGGCACGGTCATGTTCGGTGCGGTCGGGGTCGGTCCAGTCATCGGTGCGCCGCTCCGCTCCACACCCGGTCCATGACCGACACCATGGCCTCGGCCCGCGTCCGCCAGGAGGGGATCGTCGTGACATCGGTGACCGCCGGCCCGGCCGGCCCGTCGCCGGCCAGGGCGGTACCGACCGACTCGACGAACTGATCACGGGCGGCGACGACCACCGGAGGACCCAGCTCACGGAACCCGGCGACCGGGGTGGCGACGGTCGGGCGACCGGCGGCCAGGGACTCGTACGCCTTGATCGGGTCGAGGCTCTCGGTGAACGGGTTGACCAGATGGGGAACGATCACCACCTCGGCATGGTGCATGTAGCCGGGTACCCGCTGGTAGGGCCGGGGGCCGAGCAGGTGGACATTGTCCAACGCCCGGACCTCGGCCCCCGCTGCCGCGCTCAGGAAGTCGGGGCCGACCAACACCACCTGCACGTCGGGCCGGGCCCTGGCCAACTCGACGACCAGAGGGACATCGAGGCGCTCGTCGTGGAGGCTCCCCGCATAGAGGACCACCGGGCCCGGAGGCAGGTCCCCCGGTCGTGGGCCCGGTGTGCGGAACAGCTCCACGTCGACGCCGTTGGGGATCAGGTCGACGTCACGGTGACGCCCCCGCGAATGCTGCAGCGCCGGGGAGCAGACGACCACCGCTTGGCTGTGCTCCAGCAAGAGGCTCTCGTTGGCCATCAGCCGTACCCGCTCGCGAGGGCTGAGCGGGGCCAAGAGCCAGTCGTCGGTGACGTCATAGAGACATGGCCACCCGGTCCGCACGACCAACGCGGCGTAGCTGGCGTCGTTGATCCAGAGGAGCGGGCGATGGAGTCCGAGCGCGCTGACGGCGTCGAGCACCTGGTGTTCGAGGGACCGGTCGGCGAACGGGCCGAAAGCCCGCGGCCACCACTTGCGCGGTCGCAGCACATGGATCCGGGGATGGACCTGCTGGAGACGGGGCACGGCGATGTCCGGGACCCGGTGTTGGCGCACCTGGTGGGGGACGTCCACCGGCGGCGCCACATAGAGGACCTCGAGCGCCGGCCGGAGCTCGACGATCTCGTCGACCAGGATCCTGACCCTCCGGCGGACCGTTCCCCAGGGCTCGAGCGAGCACACCACGACCGACTCGGGCGTCGACCCGACGTCGGAGGTGATCACGGTGCTGTCGCCGGGGGTCTGCAGTGCCATGTCCGTCCCTTGGCCCATGCCGGACGGATTCCTCGAGCTTCTGAACTCGGGATGCAGGTCCGCCCGAGACTGAGGGCCTGGAGATAGCGTCGACACCGCGCCCGGCGACCTTGAGGCGCAAATGGCCACTGGCGGTCCTGCCCGGGCCGCGAATTCAAGGAATGTTGAAGGTACGCTGCTGAGGCGCCGATCACCTCTGTAGCTCGGTCACCCACCGCCGAGGCTGGAGCGATAGAGAGCGCCCACCCGATGAGCCGGACCACTACAGCCAAGCCCCGGCCGATGCTCACTCGTCTGTCCGACACCCGGGCCGCCCGGCGCCTGGCGTCGGCCTCGGTGCTGTGGCTGGTCCTGGTGGCGGTGGCCGGTCTGGTCGGTGCACTTGCCGTCGGGCACCTGAAGATCGGTCTCGGACTGGCCGCCCTGGTGCTGGTGGCCGGCGTGGTGATGGCCGACCCGGTGCTCCTGCCCGTGCTGGCCCTCCCCGGTGCCCTCCTCATCCAGCGGGTCGGGGGAGCCAGCACCAACTTGAGCCTGGCCGACCTGTTGGTCTTCCTGGCCGGACTGGTCAGCCTGTTCCATGTCCGGTGGTCGGCGGCGGGTTACCTCAAGCAGTTCCTGCGGGGAGTCCTCTGGTACGAGGCCGTGCTGATCCTCGTGGTGGCGGCCCACCCGAACCGGTACAGCGTGGTGGACTGGTTCCACCGTTTCTCCTACCTGGCGGCGAGCGTCCTGGTGGGTTGGGTCATTGCCACACACGGCCGGACCCGCCAGGCCTTCCGGCTCTACCTGGCCGGATCGTCGGTGGTGGCGCTGATCGCCATGGAGCACGCCGTGGCCCTCCACTTCCAACCGGCCCAGTGGGGCGTGTACCAGAAGAACAGCATCGGGGCCATCCTGTGGGTGGCCATCGTGGTGGCCCAGCTGAACCCGAGCTGGGCGGGCGTCAGCCGCACGGAGGCGCGGGTCAACAAGTACCTCTGCATCGGGGGCCTGCTGGCCTCCCAGTCGCGGCAGTCGTGGATCATCCTGGTGATGGCTTTGGGCCTGGCCCTCCTCCTCAACCCCGACCTCCGGGCCCGCTCGAAGCTCATCGTGGCCGGCGCCATCCCGGTCGTGGCCGTGCTCTACTACAGCTTCTCGGTCAACGCCCGGAACAACCCCAAGTTCAACTCGGTCTCCATCCGGTTCGACCAGCTCGGCGCGGCCATCCATGTCTGGCATCTCAGCCCTCTGTTCGGTGAGGGCATGCGCTTCTACAACCTCCCCCAGTTCATCACCGTGACCGCGCCGCCCAACGTGGTGATCGACAACCTGGCCTCGACCGGCATCGTCGGCTCCTTGGCCTTCGTGTTCCTCGTCTACGTGACCATGCGGACCATGTTCCGATTGCCGGCGCTGCTCGGCACCCTCGGTCTGGTCGTCCTGTTCGGGCACTACGTCGACGGTCTCTTCGACATCTTCTGGGTCGGCGTCTCCTCCATCGGGCCGATCATCATCGCCGGGGTGTCCCTCGGCATGGCCGACCTCGACCGGCTGGGGATCGAACCGGGTCGCTCGATCGAGAGCGGGGTCGACTCGCAGTCGTTGCTCCCCGTCGGTTGACCACGTCTGTGCCCAGCCGTCCGCGGATCATGTTCAACGCGCTGCCGCTCAGCGGCCGGGGTGGCGGTGTGTCCACCTACATCCGTGGGCTCCTCGGCGCCCTGGCCGGGACCCTCCGGGCAGACCTGTTCGCCGCCGTGCACCCGTCGGGGCTGTCCGAGCTGCCCGACGGGGTGTCGGCCCTGGTGAAGGAGGAGTCCCACGGGATTCGGCGGGCGGTGGTGAGCGCCGCCGGGTTCGGCTCCGCCGACCTGACCCACGGGCTCGACGTCGACCTGCCGCTCCGGCGCCCGGGGCCGACGGTCTCGACCGTGCACGACATGGCGATCGTCGACGCTCCGTGGGCCTTCCCCAGGTTCCGGGTGGCCGGGGAGCGGGTCCTGCTTCGCCTCGCCCTCCGGCGCGCCGACGGTGATCGCCGTGTCGGCCTTCACCGCCGAACGGGTCAGGCCCTCACCGGTCGCGATGCGGTCGTGATCCGTTCGGCGCCCGGTCCGGGGATGGTCCCACCCTCGCCCGACGAGGTGGTCGCGGTCCGGTCCCGCTACCGGCTGCCCGACCGGTTCGTGCTCCACGTGGGCAACATCGAACCGCGCAAGGACATCGCCACCCTGGCCACGGCGTGTCGCTCGGCCGCGCTGCCACTGGTGCTGACCGGGCACAGCCTGTGGGGGCATCGGGCACCGGAGGGCGCCGTCGAGATCGGGCACGTTCCCGACGCCGACCTCCCCGGGCTCTACGGAGCGGCGACCGTGGTTGGCTACGCCTCCCGCTACGAGGGCTTCGGCCTCCCCCCGATCGAAGCCATGGCCTGTGGTGCGGCGGTGGTCTCGACGCCCGTCCCGGCCGTGGTCGAAGTGGCCGGCGACGGTGCCGCCACGTTCGTTCCCGGCGACGCCGAGGGTCTGACCGTCATCCTCGACCGCCTTCTCTCCGACGAGGGCTTCCGGTCGGAGCTGGCCGAGCGCGGACGGCAGCGAGCCGCCACCCTGAGCTGGGCGCGGACGGCTGCGGCGACCGCCGACGTCTACCGATCGCTCGGTCTGCCCGTCTGAACCCGACGGCTCAACGCGGCCGGGCGGCCGGCTTCAGCCCCCCCGGCGGGCGGTCGATAGGGGTGCGTGCCTTCCACCATCAGAGGTCGTCGGCGCGACGTGGCGGGTCACCGCGCGCCGTCGCCGTGGTCTGCCGCGCCGGCCGCGACGGTAGGTCCGGGGTGGTTGTTCCCGGCGCACGCCGGCCCGGGCGCATCGGGGCTCACGCCCCTCTTCCTCGGAGATGTCTCCGCTCCGT
>CAVQAI010000001.1:0-45900 GCA_963710495.1 uncultured Acidimicrobiales bacterium | reverse complement strand
TCGCCTAGCCTCTTCGGTCCAGCTCCTCGGCATGCTCGCCGCCGGCGTCCATCTGCCAGCGCTCTGCTCCGAGCCGACGTGGGAAGAACTCGTTGCGAACTCTCACGTGCCAGATACTGCTCGACAAATGGAATCGCTTCTCGTGAGCTGCCCTACATCACACCTTGAACAGGCTGCCCTTAACCAATGTGAGGTGGCCAGTCTTAGTGACACAGAACTTCCCTGAGCCACCGTCCCCCACCTTGATCACCGATGCCGCGCTTCCAGTGACAGCAGTTACCACCTCTGATGCGTCGTACTCCTTCGAGCCAGTCGCGGAGATTCCTTGGCCAGGACTAGTGACGGAACCCGAAAGCGAGACCGAGCCCGGATGCTTGCCTGCCCAGCTGATCGTCCCACCGGTGGCAAGCGAGGTACCTACCGCATTCCCTTTTGCAAACGGGGTGTTGCACCCCTTGAAGTGAACGGTTCCCGTGAGTGACCCGGAGACTTTGGCGCATGTCACCGGAGACGCAGCTCCGGCTGTGCCAGACGCTCCGACAACCCCCACCGTTGCCGCCGACATAGGAATCGCGAGTGCTGCCGCTGCCACCAGGATCTTTCGCATTGTTCCCCCTTGATTGGAATGCACGATCTGCGGAGTCGAGCCGATCCTGACTGTACCGAGAGGGTGTTAGGGAACTGTTAGGGCGTCTCCTTGGTGTGGAAAGATTCGGAACCTAAGTCACGCGGCAGAGTTCTTCCTTCTGGTATCCACACGCTCCGAAGTGCCGGAGCGGGACAACCCTCCCGGCGGTAGGGGACAGTCAAGACCTCTTTGCCGCGGATTCTTCGGGGACTCTTGCTTCCTTATTGCGGTCCCGGCGAGTTCCGCCGAGGGAATCACTAGCTCGCTTACGGTCAGAAGGACGGGGCCGAAGCCCCGTCCTTCTGGGCCGCAGATGGTTCTGGTGTGATCAGGGATCGGTCAACGTCAAGGTGGACCCAGCGACGATCCCAACCTTCTTCAGGCCCTTGGGGGCCTTGGGGGTGGCCGTCTCGGGCTTCTTGGCGCTGGCGGGCTTGATCTTGATCGATGGCTGGCACTGCGGATAGGCCGGGACGGGATTGGTCGAGGTCGCCGGTGCCTGAGTGACAGCAAGGACCGTGGTGGTGTCCGGAACCCCGGTCGCTGAGGATGTCCCGCCAGCGAATGATCCGGAGACTGTCCCACCTGTGATATTGAACGTTGCCGGTGGGATCACCTGGTCAGTGACGGTCGTCGGTGTGACTTTGGCTCCAGTCGCTGTGTAGTCGATCGTGGAGTCGTACTCCGCCGTGCTGGGCGGCATGCCGGTCACCAGGGAGCTGCAGGTTGCCTCCGACGTGTTCCCGAGGTGGGCGGGATCGTTGGTCACGGAGAACTTGATGGCGGTGACGGGCGCAGTATTAACGCCGTCGGTCACATTCCCCGTGCAAGTGCCCGTGCCTTTGACCTTGATGATCACCGGTCCGTTCGCGGCGAAGGTCGTATTAACGATGGCTCTCACCGCTGCATCTGGGTCGGTTGTGTGCTGGCTCTGCACCCAATCGTCCTTGAGGCTCGGAGCGAGCTTGACCGAGGCAGTAATGTTGCAACTGATGCTGCTCCCGGCTCCGGCCGTGATCGTGACCGTGTGTGCTCCGGACACCCCGGCAGTCGCGGCGACGAGTCCTCCTGTCGCCACCGCCAATCCGGCTACTACAACTGCGATCTTCCTGATCATGGCGTAGTCCTCCTGTCGTCGTTGTCACCCACCAGCGATGGGCGGCGGCAGTCCTCTGCTCACCGCCGCTGACAGAATGAACTTTGGCCCCCACGACTGGCACAAACTGGCCTAATCCCGATTCGGGTACGAGTCAAGCGAAAGGCCCAGAAACCCAGCAGGCCGCGACCGAGAGAATCGATGGAGCCGAATGACCGTGAGACGCCCATCAACTGATACCTGTGGCCAGTACCTGGGACGCCTGTCCCCAACGTGCCGTTTACCACGATCGATAAGCGTCCCGCTCCCGGCGAACTGGGGCTCCTTGGCGCCTGGCCAGTATCGGCACTTCTCGCTTGGTCGGCTCCCGTCTGTGAGCAGTATTGGTTACGTGTCTCGGACGGCTTCGTAGGTCACTACGGCCACGCCGTCACCAAGAGAACGAGATTCGAGGAGCCGCATGAGTTTCGCCCGGCTCGTCTCCCCGAAGAGGTGCTGGCCCGCTCCGAGCACGACCGGATAGATTTTCAGCCGCAGCTCGTCGGCGAGGTCGTGCTCAATCAACATATGGACGAGCTGAAAGCTGGCTAAGACGAGGATGTCCCCAACTCGCTCCCGCCTTAGTCTTGAAACCTCGTTCAGCACGTCACTCGACTGCGTCCGCATCAACAACGACCCGGTCTGGTTCGCCGAGGAAGCGAGCAAGGCGCCGAAGGGCAGCCATGTGGTGATCGAGGCCACCTATGGCTGGTACTGGGCGGTCGACCTCTTGAAAGACCTTGGCTACGAGGTCCACCTTTCCAACCCCCACGGCAACGACTGGGGCAAGCGGCGGGTGAAGAACGACGGGCGGGACGCCAGAGACCTGGCGACTATCTCATGGGCCGTTCCGGGGCAAATGCCACGGCTGCTATTGCAGGGCAGTGCCGGCTGACCGTCACTCCTACCCGGCGACACCTCCAGGACCTATGTGCCCATGGTGTGCTCGATCTCGTTGGTGAGTACCCCGAGCGATGGGTTACGTCCGACTGGCTGCGAGAGGTGTGGTGGGCCGTAGTGGCGCCGTGCACACCGTGGAGCCATGATCGGTTCTAGCTGCCCATGGGTGCCGGGGCACAATGGACGCAGCCATCGTACTCCTCGCGAGCTTGACCGGCGGGGATCCAGTCGGCATACTTTTTACTACTACATAACGTAGTTGAGAGCGAAGCTACTTGGCTGCGGCGCGTTCAGGTGTCGTAGCGGCGCACGAGGGCTCAGAAGGGGGACCTGGGTGACCAGCGAGACGATGATCAGCGAATGGACGGGAGCGCTTGGACGTTCGAGTTCTGCTGTCGACACGCCCAAGAGTCTGGCGTGGGCGAGACTTGATGGTCGGCGGACTTTGCAATTGGTGCTGGCCACTTTCTGGCTGATCGACGGTGTCTTGCAGTTGCAAGCGTTCTTCTTTACGAAGAGCTTTGGACTTCAAATGATCTCCGGGATGTCCCAGGGCAATCCCTCGATCATCGCTCGACCGATCGCTTGGTCGGGATCGACCATCGGGCACCATGCCGTGATCACCGATGCCTTGTTTGCCCTGGCGCAGACCGGTATCGCAGTGGCCATCGCGTGGCGTCCAACAGTGAAGGTGGGGCTAGCCGTATCCATCGCGTGGGCCGTCGGAGTGTGGTGGGTAGGCGAGGGTCTCGGTGGCGTTCTCAACGGTACGGCCAACCCTGTCAATGGGGCCCCAGGAGCCGTGATGCTCTATGCGCTGCTCGCTGTGCTGCTGTGGCCAAGTGATCGGGCTGGCCAAAAGGCATCCTTCATCGCGGCACGGACAGTCGGCGCCCCGATCGCCAAGGGGTTGTGGCTGGTGCTGTGGGGATCCCTTTCCTACTTCGCCATCCTCGGCGCCAACCGCTCGTCGCGTGGCCTGCACAACTTGATCGACACAGAGGCCAACGGCGAGCCCGGGTGGATGGCGTGGATCGATCGCCATGCGGCCAGCGGCGTCGATCACAACGGACTAGCCGTGACGGCCGTATTGGCCGTGCTGCTGCTGATCGTGGCCATTGGAACTTATCTTCCGCCGTTGTTCGCCAATGTGACGGTCGCCCTAGCCGCCGTGATCGGTCTGGCCTTCTGGGTTGTAGGTCAGAACTTCGGGACGCTCTTCACCAACGGGGCGACCGACGTGAACTCCGGCCCGTTGCTCATATTGCTGGCTGTCGCCTACTGGAGGTGGCCACCGAGGGCAGACCCGGTGTCGCCAGATTCGGCGGCCGGTCTCAACGGGGCATGGACATGACCAATCCCGGTTGGCTGAATGACCTCTTCGCCGGAGTGATGGTCGCTGTCGCGGTCTATAGCGCTGGTCGGTTAGTGGCGGCCCGCGCCTGGTCACGTCCGACTCATGAGGACGTAGACCTGGCCCATATTCTCATGGGTACGGCAATGGCTGGAATGTTGGTCTCGGACCTAAATCCCATTCCGAGCGGGCTGTGGGAGGTCGTCTTCTCCGTTCTGGCCGCATGGTTCGTCTGGCGCTGCTACCAGTTCGTCAAGGACCCGAGCACCGGGCTTGCGCATGACAAGCATGTGCACCGGCTCTCCCGCCGCCTTATCCATCTGGTCATGTCCATGGCCATGCTCTACATGTATCTTGCTGCCGTCCCGACCGAAGTCGGATCCGGAGGAAGCATGGCCATGGGAGCAGCCACCGGTGCCACTACGAATTTCGTGCTCTTACCCCTGATCTTCATCGCTTCCCTCTTCGCCTCGGCGATTTGGGAGCTGGACCGGATTGGAGAGTTGTCTACTTCTCGCATTGCTCAGGGCCAGAGACATGCATTTGCTTCTGTGGGGGGAGGCTCAGTGACCGCCTCTCAGGACTCAGGGACCACGGATGAAGGTGTGGAAGAGACCAGCGCACGATGGATTGCACCCCGGATCGAGGGGGCGTGTCACATCGCCATGTGCGTAACCATGGGCTACATGTTGGTCTTGATGCTCTAGGAACAGTAGGCCCGGTCCAAATAGCCAGCTACGCCGAAGCGAGGTGCTTCATGAGTGCGACCACGACATGTGATAACCCGATGTGCACCTGTGATCCGTGCACGTGTGACAACTGCACCTGCGGCGTGGCCAGGCTTGGAGATCTCGAACGTCGAGTGATGGAAATCCTTTGGGAGAACCCGGACAGCGAATCGAGTGGGCGGGATGTAGCAAATGCGCTTCCCGACTACGCCTATACGACCGTGGCTACAGTCCTCGACCGTCTGGTCCACAAGGGAGTTGCTCGTCGCAGAATGGAGGGACGGACCATCCGGTTCGCCCCCGTTGGTACGAGAGGCACTCACACCGCGGTCCTCATGCATGAAACTCTTGCTGTGGACCCTGACGCCACTGCGGCTCTTGTCCGATTTGCCGAAACTCTGACGCCGGCGCAAGCGGCCGTCCTCCGCCGCACACTCAATGGGATCGAGCGCAAGGCTCGCAAGACCGACCGGTGAGCCTCATGATGGCAGTTCGTCCAAGAACGGCCGCGGCCCGCCTGATGCATCGGGCGATCGATGTTCGTACTCTCATGATCACCTCCACGGAAGTGAGTTGTCGCGGAACCGAGCCCCTCTGCACGCTCACTGCCACCAAGCTTCTCACTCAGGCAACGCTCTCAGTGATCACCTAAACACCGAGCGGATGAACGCGGTCCAGTGCATTGCGGGTGAATCATTGCACCGGTAGTCTCCCGGACGGGGAGGGAGGCGGACAGCGATGAAACGACTGGCCATTTGTTCGATTCTGGGCGTTGTCGTGGCCGCGACGATGGTCTTGACGGTGGCCCACTCGGGGGCGGCGACTGACAGCCCTCTTCCCGTGACGCCCTACAGTGGCTTCAACCCGAGTCTGACCCGCGCGCCCTACGTTACAGATCTGACCCAGACTTCGGCCTATGTGAATTGGGCGACGAGTTCAGCCACGCCCGGGTCCGTCCAGTTCGCCCTGGCGCCTGGCGGCTCGTGCCCCTCCTCCGTCACGAGCTGGTCGGCGTCGGCGATCGCGGCGCCCACCTCGTTGCCCGGCCCCGTCAACCCGACTGCCGCCGCGGGCGGCATGACCACTGCGACATTCACCGTCGGGAGCACCACCGAGCACCAGTGGTCGGTCCCGCTCACCGGCCTGTCGGCGGGCAGCGAGTACTGCTATGCGGTGTTCTCCAGCGACACGAGCGGCGCCACCGACCTGCTTCCCGCCTCACAGCATGACCAGACGTTCACCACGCTGGACGCGACCGGTTCGACCAGCTCACTGAAGTTCGCCGTACTCGACGACCTAGGCGAGTCTTACTACTCCGGCGGCGCTCCCAGTGGCACCGAGTTCACCAACGACCTCAACACCGACCAGGCCGCCCTCGACAAGCAGCTGGACACGTCGGGAGCCAGGTTCGCCGTCCTGGCCGGGGACACCGCCTACAACAGCGGCACCCAGACGAACTATGGCGACCTGGCGCAGACCGGCACCCAGGTGAGCGACATGTTCGGTCCGTCGTACTGGCCGGAGACCAACGGCATCCCGACCTTCCACACCCAGGGTGACCACGGGCTCAACGGGCCCGAGGACCTGCAGATCTACCCCACTCCCGACACCGCCTCGTCGTCGGCCGGGACCTACGCCTACGACACGTATCCGGCATCGAGTGTCGGAAACACCACAGCTATCAACAACCCCGACAGCTGGTACGCCATCCAGAGTGGGAATGTCCGCATCTACGTACTCACTGCGGCGTGGCACGAGCAGGGAGACTTGACCAACACCACTGGGCAGGCCTGCTCGCCCACCGGTACGACTCCGGTGACGGAATGTGAGCCCTTCGAGGTCGACTACGACGACCACTGGACCCCGACCTCGGCTGAGTACCAGTGGTTGAAGAGCGATCTGGCCGCCCACCCCGGTGGGGTCAAGATGGCGGTGTTCCACTTCCCGCTCCGCTCCGACAACTCCAGCCAGCCGAGCGACGTCTACCTGCAGAACAGCTCGGCCAACCCCAACGCCTCCACCAGCCTGGAGGCGTTGCTGTCCGCCAACGGGGTCCAGATCGCCTTCAACGGCCACGCCCACACCTATCAGCGCATCAACCCCCGCCAAGCCGGGCAGATCACCAACTACGTCACCGGCGGCGGCGGCGGAGTCCTCGAACCGGTCAACGAAGGCTCCAGCTGCACCAGCCTGCTGGCCAGTGCCGCCGTCTACGCCCTGGGATGGAGCCCCAGCGGCTCCGATGGGGTCAGCGGATCCGGATCCTCCTGCAATGCCCCGACCCCTCAGTCAGCGGCTGACGTCTACAACTTCCTGCTGGTCACCGTGGCCGGCAACACGGTCACGGTCTCACCCACCAACGCGGCGGGCCAGACGTTCGATGTGCAGAGTTATACCTACGGCTCGTCGGGCTCCTCGACCCCATCCACTCCCAGTGGCGTCACCGCGTTGGCCACGTCCTCGACGTCGATCGGGGTCAACTGGACAGCCTCGACCGAGAACCCGCCGGGGATCATCACCAGCTACACCGTCTCCCGCAAGAAGAGCGGCGGCAGCTACACTCCGATCGCCACGGTGCCGGCCACATCGACCGCCTACTCCGATTCGTCAGTGCAGCCGGGCACGCAGTTCACCTATGAGGTCACCGCCACCGACAACACCAGTCATACGTCCACACCGGGGACCTCGAACACCGTGGCGACACCGTCTATGCCGGGGAACGTCCGGGCCACGGCCGTTTCAGGTACCTCTGTCCAGCTGACTTGGACGTCCTCCAGCGAAACCGGTGGGAGCATCCAGTCGTACCAGGTCGATCGCAACGGCGCGACCATCAATACCGTCCCGCCATCAACCAGCTATACCGACACCACCGCCCAGCCGGGGACGACTTACACCTACTCCGTGACAGCCATCGACGGCATCGGCGCGCCGTCGACACCGGCCAATGCCAACCAGGTGACCACTCCGGGTCAGGCGCCGGTGGCGCCGACCGGCGGGTGCATGAGCCATCTGCCGGCCGGATCGGTCGTGGGGTCGGCGGCGCTCCCCAGCGGTGCCGGGTACTACGAGGTCGACTCGGCGGGTGACGTGGCGGCCTTCGGCGCGGCCACCTGCTATGGCGCCATGACTGGCACGCCGCTCAACAAGCCCGTCGTCGGCATGGCCGTCGACCCGGCTACCGGGGGCTACTGGCTAGTGGCCACCGATGGCGGGATCTTCTCCTTCAACGCGCCGTTCTACGGGTCGACTGGCAACATCGTCCTGAACAAGCCCATCGTCGGGATGGCCCCGACCCCGAGCGGCGGGGGCTACTGGATGGTGGCCTCCGACGGTGGGGTGTTCACCTTCGGCAACAACCAGTTCTACGGCTCGACCGGCAACCTTGTGCTGAACAAGCCGGTCGTCGGCATGGCCGTCGACCCGGCTACCGGGGGCTACTGGCTGGTGGCCACCGACGGCGGGATCTTCTCCTTCAACGCACCGTTCTTCGGGTCGACCGGGGCCATCCGCCTCAACCAGCCGGTGGTGGGCATGGCCGCCACCGCCGACGGCAGTGGCTATCGGTTGGTCGCCTCCGACGGAGGGGTCTTCTGCTTCAACCTGCCCTTCTTCGGTTCGACCGGCAACATCCGGTTGAACCGGCCCATGGTCGCCGGGCTCAACGACAACGCCACCGGCGGCTACTGGCTGACCGCATCCGACGGCGGCGTCTTCTCTTTCAATGCCCCGTTCTTGGGATCAGCCGCCTGACGATTGGAGTTGAATCCAGCAACCCGGGGAGTCGGCAATAGCCACCCGAGAGCCCTTGGGCACCCGCGAGTGCCGTCTGACTGAGGGTGTTTGAACCGGCCGACGAAATCCGTGAGCCGGTGCCGATAGTGCCGCCCGGTCCCCGGATTTGTCGTACTACAGCACGTAGTATTACCCTCACCGGGTGCGCTGTGATCGGAGACTTCGAGCAGGCGTTTTCGGCGCCCTCCTCCTAGCCGCACTCGGCGCCAGCGGCTGCTCAGCTGGGCCGCCTCCGGCCCCATCGGCGAGCTTCGGCGCGCTGGTCAACCTGAATGTGCCGCCCAGTGTTTCGACCGTTCCCCTCACCGATCAGCACGGTCGCACTTTCGACCTGGCTTCGCTACGCGGTCGGAACGTGATGCTCGTACCGTTCCTCACCCTGTGCTCTGACATTTGTCCGATGACCACCGCAAACCTGGGGGCGGTCCAGCGATCAGTAAACCGGGCCGGGGAGCGGTCAAAACTCGTGATCGTGGAGCTTTCCGTGGATCCGGGCCGTGATACGCCGTTTCGATTGTCGGCCTATGCCGGGATCACCGGAGCCACCTGGGAGCTGGTCACCGAGTCCCCCCAGAATCTGGCCCTTATGGCCAAGTACTTCGGTATCTCGTACCAGAAGGTCCCCCAGGACAACCCACCAGCGATCGACTGGTTGACTCATAAGCCCCTGACCTACGACATCAACCATTCGGACGGCTTCATCTTCCTCAACCCCTCGGGGCACGAGGTCTTCGCCACGACGGCCGCCCCCAACTATTCCGGGAAGCTTCCCTCGCAGCTCCAGAACTTCCTCTCCGATGAGGGCATCGCCCACCAGAAGCACCCTCCCCAACCCGGATGGACGGCGGACCAGGGCACCCAGGCCGTGGCCTGGCTGCTCCGCACGCCCCTGCCAGCAGTCGGATCGTGAGATGGCAGTGCTGCTCTTCAGCCTGAGAGCCGACGACATGGCACCCCTCGACTGGAGCCGGCTGGGCACCACCCAGCTCGGGTGGGTGCCCTCCATCCTGTTACTGGCCGCCGGTGGTCTGTATCTGTGGGGGGCACTGCGGGTCAGGCGGATGCAGGATACGCCCTGGTCTCTGCGCCGGTCCGGAGCGTTCCTCGGGGGACTCCTCGTCACCTTCGTCGCTATCGAAGGGGTGATCGGCGCCTACGACGACCAGGTGTTCTACGACCACATGACCCAACACTTGATGCTGATCATGGTGGCCGGGCCCCTGTTCGCCATGGGAGCCCCGCTCGACCTGCTGCAACGGGCTAGCGGCGGCACGACCCGGCGGGTGGTCGACGCCGTCATGGGATCGCGGGTGGCCGAAGTCATCGGCCATCCAGTGTTCTCCTTTCTGGCCTATGCCGTCCTGATCCCGTTCACGCACCTGACGAGCTTCTATAACTACACACTCAGCAACGATCTGGCCCACGACAACGAGCATCTTGCCTTCCTGCTTGTCGGCTACCTCTTCTGGCGCCCGGTCGTCGGGATCGAACCCTCCCGCCACCCCCTGTCGCCACCCCTGCAGCTCGTCTACCTGGCCCTGGCCGTGCCGGTGGACACGTTTACCGGACTGGCTTTGACCGCAACGACGCACGAGCTGTTCTCGTTCTACAACACGTTCACTCGCAACTGGGGACCATCGCGCCTCACCGATCTGCACATCGGCGGGGCGATCATGTGGGTTGGCGGCGACTCCCTCATGTTCATCGCCATGATCCCCGTCGCCATACGGTGGGTGCGCGTCGAGGACCAGCGAACACGGGAACTGGATGCCGCGCTGGACGAAATTGAATCCCGAATCGATTAGGCCACACCGATTCGCGGCCGTTAGCGGCGGCTCGTCAAGTGGGCGATCCTCGGCGCAGTGAACCCCGCTGAATCCGGATATCCAGTTTCCCGTACCCAGGCGTGAGCTTCATAGTGGGGGAATTGGACGTTTGCTACCCGCCTTGAGTCGCTTTCGCCAGCGCAGCCTCGATTCCTAAGAGCTGCCGGGTTTGCCACGCCTGATACGTCGAACTGGTCGGTACCAGCGTTTCCGTGATCGTGGTGAAGGGAATGTGCGCTGCCTTAACCTCGGCCAACTGGGCCTGGACATCCGGTGTGACGTTCTGGCTGTTGTAGACGTAGACCTTGATCAAGTGGCTCTTGATCTGATTGTCGATCGTCTGCTTATCGGCCGCAGTAACGTCCGTTCCCTCGCTGATCGCTCGGAGGAACGTGGGCGGCGTGATGAGATTGAGCCCAAGGGCTGGCGCCAACATGGCGAAGATGGACTCGGAGGCTCCGACCGGCGTTCCGGCGTACTTGGCCCTGATCGCCTTGATCGCTGAGTTATACGGTCCCAGCGCGCTCATATTGAAATTCGCCGCCTGCTGCGAGAAGTAGGGGGCATCGGCCGGGTCCAGTGCTTGATAGTCCGAGACAATCCGTCTTTCGACCTGTTGGACATCTTCGGGGTTGTACCAACGATGCGGGTTCCCTCCATCGGCCACGCCGACCACCGTTCCAACGTTTAGCACCGTCGGATGCGATTGATCGGCGCTGAGCAGTTTCGGCACCCATGGGTCGTATCCAATGCCGTTCTCGATGACCATCTTTGCGCCGGCGATCAAGGTGGCATCGTTCGAAGTTGGTTCGTAGCTGTGAGGATCCGTATTCGGATTGGTGATGATGCTGACTACGCGGACGTGTTTCCCGCCAATCTGGCTAGCAATGCTTCCCCAAAATTCTCTGCTGCTACGACCTGGATCACGGGTCGCCCACTACTTAGGGACGAGGACCCCGGCTGAGCATTCGCGGAGCTGCATGCCGCAAGCCCCAAGGAACTGGCGAGCGGCAGAGCGAGCACGAGGAATCGCGCAGGAGAAAGGAAGTTCTTCTGTCGTGGCATGGATCACCGACTCCTCGTGTGCGGTCTGAAGAGGCAACGAGCGCCGCCCCAAGCTGGAGCTTAAATCAGAATGGTTCTCATTTCAATTCCTTTCTTAGTTGTGCGGGCGTCTCCCCAAGAGTCAATAAAATTGGCGGTGTGAGCTGGGAAATTGGCGGTGTGAGCTCGGCCGGGCCACCCACTAACGACCCAAGGCCCCTCCGCCCGGGCGCCCTGCACTCCCCGTTCGGGTGGCTTCTGCCTGCGGCGCTGCGCCGCGTGCCGGGCCGCTGCGGCCGTCGCCCCGGTCCCTGCCGCGGCGGTTTTGGGCCGCCTTGCCCCCCGGGCCCCTCTCTCCCCGTCATACACAAAAAAGTGCCCACGGCAGGAATCGAACCTGCGACACCTCATTTAGGAAACGAGTGCTCTATCCCCTGAGCTACGTGGGCATTTGCGATGCGATTGTAGGTCCACTCGTGCCGAGCAGTAGCTAGCCACGGAGACGACCGGCGTCGGCTCGCATACGGCAGGCAATGCCTGCCTGCCGAGCGTCATCGCTGGTTAGTCGGGTCGGTGACCAGGACGCAACGGGTGCCGCTGTAGATGGTCGGCATGCACCGGTTGCAGTGGATGCACAGCCCTTCCCGCGCCGATCCCTGCTCCCAACGGGAGACCAGATCGGGCTCCCGCAGCAGTGCACGGGCCATGGCCACGAACTCGAAGCCCTCGGCGAGCGCTCCTTCGACCGTCTCGAGACGGTTGATGCCTCCCAGGAGGATGAGCGGCATCGACAGTGCACTCCGGAACTGCCGGGCGTAGGGCAAGAAGTAGGCCTCCTCGAAGGGATACTCGCGGAGGAACCGTGTTCCGAAGACGCGGAACCCCAAGCGCAGCGGTGCCGGCAGGGTGGCGCCGAAGTCTTCGCGGGGGGCCTCTCCCCGGAACAGGTACATCGGGTTCGACAGGGAGCTGCCCCCCGTCAACTCGATGGCGTCGAGCGTGCCGTCGGACTCGAGCATGCGGGCGAACTCGATGCTCTCGTCGAGCCAGAACCCTCCCGGGACACCGTCGGCCATGTTCAACTTGGCCGTGACCGCCACCCGGTTGCCCACCGCTTGGCGGACAGCCCCGACGACCTGGCGCGGGAACCGGGCCCGGTTCTCCAGGCTGCCACCCCATCGATCCGTGCGGCGATTGAGCTTGGGGCTGAGGAAGGCGCTGAGCAGGTAGTTGTGCCCCAGGTGGACCTCGACGCAGTCGAACCCGGCCTCCACTGCCAACGCCGCCCCCTCCTGGTAGTCATCGGTGATCCGGCCGATGTCGGCGTCGGTGGCGGCTCGGGTAACGGTGCCGCTCGGGCTCAGCCGACGGGAGGCGGACAACGACGGGCTTCCATTCGAACGGCTGTTGGCCACCGGCCCGGCATGACCGATCTGGGCCGAGGAGTACGCCCCCGTGGCGTGTACCCGGTCGGTGAGCTTCCGCAGGCCGGGGAGGGCGGCCTCCCGAAGCAGCACACAATGCCGATCGGTTCGCCCCTCCGGCGACACGGCCAGATAGGCGACGGTGGTCATGGCGACGCCGCCCTCCGCCACCCGCCCGTGGAAGGCGATCAGCTGATCGGTGACCTCCCCTCTCGGTGCCGCCCCTTCGAACGTCGCCGCCTTGATGATCCGGTTCTTCAGCGTCAGGGGCCCGAGCGTGGACGGTTCGAAGACGGCGCTTGGCCGACTGGCAGAGCCGGCCGTCGCCGAGCCCCGAAGACTGCCGCCATGCGACGGCGTCATGACTCCATGGTCTCCGAACCGCCGAGCTCGGCGATGGCGTTGGTCACCGCGTCGACGAACACGGGGTGGCACACCACCAGGTCCGGCAACCACGGGTCGGGCTGCGAATAGCGGAGCGGGGCGCCGTCGAGCCGGGTGGCATGGAGCCCGGTGGCGAGGGCCACCGCCACCGGCGCAGCCGAATCCCACTCGTACTGTCCGCCGGCGTGCAGGTAGATTTCGGCCTCGCCCCTGATGACGGCGGCGATTTTGGCGCCGGCCGAGCCCATCGGAACGATGTCGGCTCCGAGCTGTTCGGCCACGCTGGACACGAAGGCGGGTGGACGGCTCCGGCTGACCACGATGCGGGGAGGCGTCGCGGCATCGGCCAGGGGTGGGGGGTGACCCGTTCCCAGGACCACCGCCAGTGCCGGCAGGGCCACGGCACCGACCACGGGCACTCCGTCAACGGCCAAGGCCACGTGGACCGCCCAGTCGTCGCGGCCCTCCCCGTACTCGCGTGTGCCGTCCAGGGGATCGACGATCCAGACCCGACCGGCCGACGTCCCCAGATCCACCGTGCGATCGGCCTCTTCGGATCGGATCCGGTCCTCCGGAAAGGCCTCACCGAGGCGAGCCATCAGCAGATCGTGTGAGAAGCGGTCGCCCTCTCGACCGAGCGCCTTCCCGCCCTCCGAATCGACGCGGAGCGCCATGAGCCCGACGCCTGCTTCGGCGGCCAGTTCGGCCGCGACCTTGTGCTCTTCGCTCAACACCGGCGAACACCATGCCACAGGCTCCCCTCGGGACGATTCTCCGCCGGGCCGGGCGATCGGATTTCGACCGGGAGGCGGACGCCGGATTCGCTCCCCACCCCTGGCTACAGTGCTCGGGCCATGACCCGGTCCCCCGCCATGACCGTGGACGAGCTCCAGAGGTTCCTGGCCGACGCCTTTCCAGGGGTGTCGGTCCCCTACGTCGTCGAGGAGGTCACAGGCGCCACCGTCCGCTTGCGCCTGTCGGTCGACCAGACCCACAGCCGCCCCGGGAACACGGTGGCCGGGCCTTCCCTCATGGCCCTGGCGGACTGCGCCGCCTGGCTGGTGATCGTCGCCCAGATCGGTCCGGTGGCCCTGGCGGTGACGACCAGCCTTCACATCGACTTCCTCCGCAAGCCGGCCCTGGTGGACCTGGTGGCCGCCGGCACACTGCTCAAGCTGGGCCGCCGGCTGGCCGTCGCCGAGGTGGCGCTGTTCTCCGACGGGAGCGACGAGGTGGTGGCAAAGGCGCAGGTGACCTACTCGATCCCGCCGACCTGACCAGCAAGCGACGCCGGGCCGGATGGGCCACCACCGACGAACGGAGGGCCCCACCTGTCGTTGCGGCCGGGCCGCAGACCGTGCCAGCATCGGTGCAAGCCTGGAAGGGGGCCTGCACATGCACGACGTGGTGGTGCGCGGAGGAACGCTGGTCGACGGCACCGGGTCGCCGGCCCGGACAGCCGACGTCGCCGTCGACGGGGGTCGGATCACCGAGGTTGGGACCCTGGCCGATCAGTCGGCCGCCCGCACGGTCGATGCCGACGGACTGATGGTCGCGCCGGGCTGGGTGGACATCCACACCCACTACGACGGCCAGGCCACCTGGGACGAGGTGCTGGCTCCGAGCAGCTGGCACGGCGTCACCACCATCGTGACCGGCAACTGCGGGGTGGGGTTCGCGCCGGCCCGGCCCGATCGCCACGACTGGCTCATCGGACTCATGGAGGGCGTCGAGGACATCCCCGGCACAGCGCTGGCCGAGGGCATCCACTGGGAATGGGAGACGTTTCCCGAGTATCTCGACAGCCTCCAACGCCGGCACTGGACCATGGACGTGGGGACCCAGATCGCCCACGGGGCCGTCCGTTCCTACGTCATGGGCGATCGTGGGGCCCACAACGAGGCGGCGACGCCCGAGGACATCGAGTCGATGAAGCAACTGGTCAAGGAGGCCGTCGCCTCGGGTGCGCTCGGCTTCTCCACCTCCCGGACGATCGCCCACCTGGCCATCGACGGCGAGCCGGTCCCGGGCACCTTCGCCGCCGAGGACGAGCTGTTCGGCATCGGCAGCGCGCTCGGCGAGCTCGGGACTGGGGTCTTCGAGCTGGCGCCGGTGGGCAGCGCCGGCGAGGACGTGATCGGGCCCAAAAAGGAAGTCGACTGGATGCGGCGGCTGTCGGCAGCCATCCGGCGGCCGGTGACCTTCGCCCTCCTGCAGGTAGACAGTGCACCGACCCTTTGGCGGGAGCTGATGGACGAGTCACTGCGGGCCGTGTCCGAGGGCGCCGACCTCTGGCCCCAGGTGGCGGGACGGGCGACCGGCCTCCTGTCGGGCCATTTCACCACTTACTGCCTGTTCGACCTGATCCCCGCCTACCAGCAGCTGAGGGCCAAGGGGCTCTCGCCCGAGGAGTTCGTCACCGCCCTCAGGCGGCCCGAGGTGCGCCATGCCATCGAGACGTGGGAGCCTGCCGCCGGCGAAGTCGACCGCCTGGAGCAGGCCTACCGCACCACCTTCGCCCTCGGCAGCCCGCCCGAGTACGAGCCGGGCCCTGAGCGGTCGCTCGCTTCCATCGCCCACTCGAGCGGTCGGTCACCGCTGTCGGTGGCCTATGACGCCATGCTCGAGGACGAGGGCCGCGGACTGCTCTACGTCCCCATCCTCAACTACTCCGACGGTGACCTCGAACCCGCTCGGGAGATGCTGTTGCACCCTCGGGCCGCAGCCGGCCTGGCCGACGGAGGTGCCCACTGTGGGGTCATCTGCGATGCCGGGCAACCCACGTTCATGCTGACCCACTGGACACGGGACCGGACCCGAGGCGACCGGCTACCGCTCGAGTGGGTGGTGAAGAAGCAGACCCACGACACCGCCCGTCTCTACGGCCTCGGCGATCGCGGCACCGTTGAGGTGGGCGCGCTGGCCGACCTCAACGTCATCGACTACGAGAGCCTGGAGCTCGGGAACCCGACGGTGGTGTCCGATCTGCCCGCCGGCGGCAAGCGCCTCATCCAGGACGCCACCGGCTACGTCGAGACGATCAAGTCAGGAGTCACCACCTTCCGCCACGGGCAGGAGACCGGGGAGCGACCCGGCGAGCTGCTGCGGGGCGCCCGCTAGCCGATGACGGAGGCGTCACCGGGAGGTGGCGTCCCCCCACGGTGCCCGTCGGACCCGGCGGCCGTCGTACTGTCCCCGGCCGCCGTGCCGTCCGCCGGCGTCTTGCCGTCCCCCTCCCTCGACGCGGCTTCGGCGGCGAACTCGGCCTGCATCTGGCGGTTCACGTGGTGCTCGACGATGAAGGCCAGAAACGGCACGAAGCCCGCGGCCACCACTATCAGGATCCGTCCCAGGCGCCAGTGGGCCCGTCGGGCGAGATCGGCGCCGGCCACCAGGTAGACGATGTAGAGGTAGCCGTGGATGGGGGCCACGATTTCGGCCACCTTGTTGTCGTTGCCCCAGTACTGCAAGGGGATGGCGACGAACACCAGGATGATCAGGGCCGTGCCCACCACGAACGCCATGACGCGGTACCGGGTCAGCGCACCTCGCACGATCCCTCCCCTACGGCCGGGGACGGATCGGGTGCAGCGGCCCCGGTGGGCGACTGGGGCCGGCCGGTCATGGGCTGGAGGCGGTGGAGTCGGCGTTCAGCTCAGCCAGGTATCGGTTGTAGTCGGCCAGGGCGGCTGCCTCCGCCGCCGTCTGGGGCTCGAATCGCTCGCCCTGGCTCCGACCCTCTTCGGCGGCGGAGCTCGCCGCGATGGCCACGTTCTTCCGTCGGCCTCCGGTCAGGGCCCAGCCGGGCTCCAGGCGCGCCGAGCCGGGAGAACCGTCCCCGGCACCGGGTTCGTCCCCTCCGGACGCGGTGCTGCGCCGGGACACGCCGGCCGTCCGGTCGTGGATCAACTGCCACCACACGTAGACGGCGTAGCCGGCGAACAGGGGCCACTCGAAGGTGTACGCCCAGCTCAACGTGTTGCCGCCCAGGGCCCGCTCCAGCTGCCACCAGGTGAGCCAGCCGAAGGCCGGGAGCAGGACGAGCAGCGTCACGTGCATCCCGAACTGCCGGGGGGTGAGATACCGGCGCACGCGCTCATCGTACCGTCGGGGGCCTCACCTCCCCCATCGGCCGACGGCCACATGCCTACACTCGTCACGTCGTACCCGGCAGGCCGGCCCCTCCCTGTCGTGGCCCGCGGACCCACCACCGGTGCACGAAAGGACCAGCATGGATAGTCCGAGAAGCGGCCGGGCCGAGGCGGCAGGGACGGTGTCGGCGCCCTCAGCCCGAGGAGCGGTCGGGCCGGCCACCAGCCCGATCACCCACCGTCACAGCAGGACCCTACGCTGCGGCTGATGACCTACGTCTCCGAGCCCCCCACGCTGTTCCACCCCCATGTCGAGGTCCGGGTCAGCAAGCGCCGAAAGAAGACGGCCGGTGCCCACTGGGAAGGCGACCGCATCGTCGTGGTCGTCCCCGCTCACCTCCGCGGTGCCGAACGGGACGAGATGGTCGAGGCCCTGGCCCGCCGGTTGGCGTCGCACCGTCCGCACCTGCACGCCTCCGACACGGAGCTCGAGCAGCGGGCTGTCAGCCTCGGTCGGCGCTACCTCGACGGTGTGGCTCCCGCCTCCATCCGATGGTCCACCACCCAGGTCAAGCGCTGGGGCTCGTGCACGCTCGACACTCGCGAGATCCGCATCTCGGCGCGGTTGCGGGTCGTGCCCGACTGGGTGCTCGACTCGGTCATCGTCCACGAGCTGGCCCATCTCTTCGAGCCGACCCACTCGGCCCGGTTCCACCAGCTCGAGCAGCGCTATCCCCGCCGCGACGAGGCCGACATCTTCCTCGAGGGCTACGCCCTCGGGCTGCACATGCCCGGGGCCGGCGACGACCCGTTGGACGAAGGATGCGGGGCGGGAGCCGACGCCAGTCAGCTCATCACCACCTAAGCGCCACGAGGGGCGTCCCTGGGGTCCGTTTGGCTGAGTCCCGTTGCTGTCGGCGGGAGACGAACCGCCCCCGCCCCTGTTCATCTGCTCCTCCCGGTACCCCTGCCGGGTGGGGCGGGGCCGGGGCGCCGCCGTGGACCGCGTCGGGCACGACATCGTGATCGCGACTACAACGGAGAGGTGGCCTACCTGCTGGCAGCGACCGCCGCCCTCGTCAACGCCCTGACCTCGGTGCTCCAACGGATCGGGGTCGAGACCGCACCCGAGTCGACCACCCTTCGCCTCAGCCTGATGACCCACGCCATCCGGCGGGGCATCTGGCTCATCGGGTTCGGGTTGATGCTGGTCGTCTTCGGGCTGCAGGCCACCGCCCTCCGGTTCGGCGAGCTCAGCGTCGTCCAGCCCGTGTTGACCACCGAGCTCCTGTTCCTGCTGCTCATCCTGGGTGGCTGGTTCCGCTTCCGGCTCACCTGGCAGGAATGGCTGGGGGCGCTGACCGTGGTCGTGGGTCTCGGCGGCTTCTTCCTGGCCGCCGCGCCGAGCGGCGGCCAGGCCATCCCCGACACCGCCGAGTGGGTGGTGGCCTCGGCCATTCTGCTCGGGGTCATCGCCGTCTGCATCGTGGCCGCCTTGCGCGGTCCGAGGTGGTGGCGGGCGGCGGCGTTCGGGGCCGCGGCGGCCGTCACCGGTGGCTACACCGCCGCCCTGACCAAGGCCATCACCAACTACACCAAGCTCGGCTGGGGGCACGTCTTCACCCATTTCCAGCCCTACATGCTGGCGGTGATGGGGCTCGGGACGGTCTTCCTGCTCCAGAACGCGCTGCATGCCGGACCGATCACGGCCTCGCGGACCACCCTGGTGACCATCAACCCACTGCTCAGCATCGTGCTCGGTCTCTCCCTGTTCGGCGACCGGCTGCGGGTGGGCCCGGGGTGGATCGCCCTCGAGGCGCTGGCGCTCCTCGTCCTGATGGTCGGGGTGGTCGTGTTGGCCCGATCGCCACTGGTGGCCGGGGTGCACCACGAGGGTGACCCCGGCGAGATGCTCGGGGGGGCGAGACAGCGCGCCCTCGATGAGAGCGAGCCGGAGGTGGGACTGGTCGGCGTCGACTCGACTCCGGTACAGCCCATGCCGTCCACGGGCGGCGGCCCGGCTACCTGATCACTCGGGCGACCTGACCGCTCGGGCAACGCTCGTAGATCCCCGTGCCTGATCCTCGCCGGTTCAGGTGCCGGCCCCCACCAGCTCGTGCAGTTCGTGCTCCACCTCTTGGGTGTGCTCGATCTCGTCCTCCCGGGCCTTGCTCGGGCTCCACCGTCCCCGGTTGAGCCAGATGGTCGGGATGAACAGGACCATCCCGGCGACGCAGACCCAGAACCATCGTTGCCATTGCTTCGGGGAGCGGGCCACGCCGTTGACGAGCGAGGTGAGCGAGGTCTGATGGCCGGACAGGTAGGTGAGCTGGGACTGATAGGGCACGACCAGCGTCTTCAGCTCGGTGACGTTGGCGATCGCCTTGGCGAACACCACCGGGCCCACCGCCTGGCGAAGCGCGGCCAGATTGGCCGCCGTGGGATCTGCGTTGGCGGCGGCCACCACCGCGGCGTTCTTGGGCTGGCTCAGCGGCTCGAGCCAACTGGCGTTGGCCTCGGCGAAGGCGACCGACTTCGGGTGGGCCAGCTGGAAGGCCTGCACGTTGAAGGGGGCGCTCCCGTTGGGGAAGGTCTGGGCGTAGACCAGGTTGTCCACCACCGGGTTGACCGCGTTGATCACGACGGGCAGGAAGATGAACGACAGCCCGACGGTCAGGCGCAGGATCCATCCCCAGAGCGCCAGCCCCGTCCCGACCAGGGCCGGGTTCTTCGCTTCGATCATCTCCGTGTAGGCGGCCATCCACGGCGCGTAGGTCAAGGAGATGGATGCGGCCAGCAGCACCTCGAGAACGATGAGGGTGGAGAAGCCCGTGGTGGGGTGGTCTGCCTGGCGGAGGAAGAGGATGAGCATGACGATCGAACCGCACGCCCCGATCAGCATGAGCGGCTTGCGCACGCGCAGTCGGTCCGAGAGGATCCCGAAGACGATCAGCGCCACCGCGTCGGCCCCCCAGAACCAGGTGTTGAGGTAGTTGGCGTTCGAAGTCGTCAGGTTCAGCCCCTGCGAGTTCGTGAAGACCGTGGCCCAGTAGATGGTGAAGAAAGCCGAGGCCGCGTAGTAGACGAGCAGGAACAGCGAGATCCCGATGGCCGAACCGATCAGGTCCAACTTGAGGATCTGGCGCCACGGGTGGGCGGTGGCGGCCACCACCTCTTCCTCCGAGATGCCTCGAGCGCGTGCCTCGACGAGAGCCCGGTCGCGCTCGGTGACCATCAGCTGGTCCCGCAGCCGGGATGAGAGGTCCTTCATCAGGAACAGCGAGACGAAGAACAGGGCGAGGGACACGCCACCCGAGATGATGAATGTCAGCTTCCATCCACCGGGCCCGTGGTTGCGAAGGAAGGAGTCGATGGTGTTGGTGGCCACGATGGAGGTGATGAGCGATCCGGCCACGGGCCCGATGGTCCAGAAGCCCATGGCCGATGCCCGGCCCAGTTGCGGGCTGAAATCGCGCACCAGGGCCGGAGTGGCCACCAAGATGGCCCCCTCGACCAGGCCCAGGGCGCAGATCGTCACGGCGAACTCCCACTGGGTGTTGCACAGGGGAACAGCCACGGCCACCAGGAGGCCGACGATCAGCAGCCCGTAGATGATCACGTTGGAGCGGCCCAGCTTGTCGGTCTTGCTGGCCGGCAGCGAGGCGAACGCGCCGATGAGGTTGGAGACCACCACGATCCCCACATAGAAGGCGAAGGACATGTGGTAGTACTGCAGGATATTGGGCGTCACCCCGGTCTGGGTGAAGTAGGTGTAGTAGAGGACGATGGTGGCGGCGACGGCCAGGGCCAGATAGGCCGTCCGCTTACCCGTCCCCGGGTACTCGTCGATCTCGTGGACGAAGAGGGTCCGGAACAAGGCTCCGTGCTCGGAGCCCGGCCCGGCCCCTCCCCCTGACGTCACCACGACTGCGGTGTCGCTTGCCATGCAACTCCCCCTGTTCGTCGGGCGATGAACCACTCCCCGGCCTCAGTCGACCGTAGCGCACTGGCGGATCGGCTGGACGATTTCGGCCCGCGGCGAGCAGGGAGGACCGTACGCTGGAGCATCCGCCGATCGGCGCTGGGTCTCCGGCCCCATCCGGTCGCACAACGGGAGGCGTCAGCCGTGGTCGGGCGGCCGCCGGGGGCCCGCCCGTCCGGACCGTCGGACGGCCGGAGCGTCAGCCGTCGAGCACCGCCGCGGCCACCAGCTCCTCGAGGTAACGGGTGTCCCACCACGAGATCTGGAGCGCCTTGGCCCGGCGGAAGTACAGCTGGATGTCGAACTCGACGGTGAACCCGATGCCCCCGAAGACCTGCTGGGCCATGGCCGTCACGTCGCGGAAGGTGCGACAGGCGAACAGTTTGGCCATCGGCGCCAGCTTGGCCACGCTCCGACCTTCCGAGCGGGCCCAGGCCGCCTCGTGGACGAGCTGCTCGGCCCCGTCGACGGCCGTGGAGGCATCGGCCAGGTAGTGGGCCAGGGCTTGGAAGGCCCCGAGTGGCTTGTCGAACTGGTGGCGGTCCTTGGCATACTGCACGGTGATTTCCAACGCGTACCTGGCCCCCCCGACGGCCTGCGCCGCGGCCAGGATGATCCCGTCGTGCATCACCGCATCCCAGGTCGACCATCCGGCCTGCGCGCCACCCACCCGGTCGGCTGTTCCGATCTGGACCCGGTCGAAGTCCACCCGGTACTGGCAATCGGAGGCGATGCTCATCTGCTGGGTCAAGGTCACGCCCGGGGCGACCGGGTCGACCAGGAAAAGACCGATGTCGGTGGGGGCGTCGCCCGTCCGGGCCAGCACCAGCAGCCTGGTGGCCGCCTTGGCGAACGCCACATGGCGTTTGACCCCCGACAGGAGGAAACCGTCCCCGTGGGGTTCGGCCCGCACTTGCACGCCCCGGGGACCGAACCCGTTGCCGGGCTCGAGCCACGCCGGGGTCAGGATGACCTCGCCGGAGACCATGCCGGGTAGCCAGTCCTGCTGCTGTCCACCGTCCCCGGCCTGGACCAGGGCATTGCCGCAGAGGATGGCGCTCACGAAATGGGGCGAGGGGGCCAGGGCCCGGCCCAGCTCCTCGTAGAGGGCGACGCCCTCCACCGCGGTCATGCCCGACCCCCCGAATTCTTCGGGCAGCTGGAGCCCGATGAGGTCGAGATGGGCCAGCTGCTTCCACAGATCGGGTGAGAACCCGATCGGGTCGTCCTCGAGTTGGCGCACCACCGGCAACGGGCTGGTGCTGGCGCACACGCCCCGCACCGTCTCCCGCAACATCTCCTGCTCCGGGCTGAAACGCAGGTCCAACATGGTCAATGCTCCTCTTCGGTTCGCGATGGAACGGTCGGTGACGCACCAGGCACCAGATGAGGACCGGTCACGGTGCCCACCGGTCTCCGCGCCGCGCCCAGGGATTGTCGTCTTCGGTCATCGGGAGCGCCACCTGGGCCTGGCACGTGGTCTTGGCGTCTCCCTCGACCGACACCGAAATGTCGACGCCGACCCAGCCACACCCCGTGCCGTCGACGCCCGAATCGGCGACCACCCCCTGGAACACCATGATGTCCCCGGGGAAGATCGAGCCGAGCATGCGGAAGGTCATGCGGCGCAGGCGGCCGTAGGGCCCGGTCCAGTCGGTCACATACCGCTCGAACCAGGCCGCCTGGTTGGGTGTGTTGAGGAAGATGTCCTGGGTGCCGTTGCGCTCGACGGCGAAATCCTTGTCGTGATGCATGGGCCGCCAGTCGCGAGTCGCCAGGGCGCCCAGCACCACCGTGGTGGCGGTCACCGGGTAGGACAACTCGGGCAGCGTCTCTCCGACGACGACGTCGCCGTGCAACCGGCGACCGATGGTGATGGTCATCGCCGCGCCTCCTCCTCGACCGGGCCCGGACGCCGGTAGCCGAAGCCGGTGTAGCTCTCGACGGCCACCAGCTCGCCACGCTGGTTGTGGTACTCGACGTCGATGACCCAGAAGCGCCCCGTGCCCAGCTTGGTCGTCTTCTCCTCGCTCACCGAACGGAGGATCTGGTGGGTGACCAGGCGGTCGCCCGGTCGCACCGGTTCATGGAAGACGATCGTGTTGTCGCTCATCACCGCCTCGGGCAAGCCGAGACCCTCCTTCAGGTCGAAATGGACCTGCAGGGGCAGGCCCGGCCGGTCCCGGCCCGGTGCCCAGTGGTGGGGCCGGAACCAGACCGAGACCATGGTGGGCGGGGCGATCGGCCCCCCGGTCACGGCGTCGGCCACCTCGGTGTCCCAGAACAGCGGGTTGCCGTTCTCCACCGAGGCGCAGCTCGTCCACACGTAGCCCTGCTCCACCGGGAACTCACCGATCTCCTCGTACTGTTCGACCCCGAGGAGGTCCTCGATGTCGCCCGCACCGATGCCGGTCACGCCACCACGCCCCTGGTGCGCAGCTCGGCGATCCGCGTAGGATCGAAGCCGGCGGCGGCGAGCAACCGATCGGTGTCCGTCCGCCCCGGATCGGTCACAGTGACCGGCTCCGTCGGGCGTTCCATGCCGGCGAACACCGGAGCGACCTGCCGGAACCGGCGGGGTGTGCCACCGTCGGCGGACGGGGCGACGACCTCGACGAAGGCGCGACGGGCCCGGTACTGGTCGTTCTCGACCAGCTCGGCCGGTGACAGCACGGGCGACACGCAGGTGTCGGCGCCGGCCAGCTCGGCCAACCAGGCATCTCGGTCCCTGGACGCGAAGGCCACCCGGAAGGCGGCCCGGATCTCGTCCTGGCGGTCGTCGTCCAGTTGATGGGGAACCCATTCCTCGCAACCGAGCAGACGACAGAGATTGGCGAAGAACCGCGGCTCGATGGCTCCGACGGCGAGCCATGACCCGTCGGCGGCCCGGTAGCTGTCGTAACAGGCGTAGCGGCCCGTGACCATGCTCTGGCCGTGGCCGACGGAGGCTCCGGTGGCCAGGTGCTCGTCGACGGCCAGTGAGGTCAGCCACAGCACCCCGTCGGCGATGGCCACGTCGAGGTGGGTACCGGGGCCGTCCTCCCCCCGGCCGATGAGCGCGGCCATGATGGCCAACGCCGCCTGCATCCCACCGCCCGCCGCGTCGCCGATGGTCGCCCCGGGCACGGGCGGGCCTCCGTCGCCACGCGGCTGGGTGCAGGCCAGGTAGCCGCCGACGGCCAGGTAGTTGAGGTCGTGGCCGGCCCAATCGGCGTGTGGGCCCGTCTGGCCGTAACCGGTGGTGGAGCAGAGGATGATCCGCGGGTTGACCGCGCTCAGCTGGTCGAAGCCGATGCCCAAGCGGTCGGCCACGCCGGGCCGGAAGCTCTCGATCACCACGTCGGCGGCGCGGGCCAGGGCCAGGAACGCGTCGCGCCCGTCGGCGTCCTTGAGGTCGAGCGCCGTCCACCACAAGTGGCGCGAGCCGCTGTAGGCGTAGAACGGCGGACGGAGGGGCGCCGCGCCGCGGCCGGGCACCGTTCCGACCTTGACCACGGTGGCGCCGTAGTCGGCCAGCAGGCGGGAGCACCGCGCCGCCGGCCCCACGGTGGCCAGGTCGAGCACGACGATGCCGGCCAGCGGGCCGCCGGGCGTGCCCGGTGGCGGCGCCGTTGACGTCGACGGCGCGACGGTAGGGGTGGACACTTCGCTCACGTCACGGTCGCCGGGGATCAGAAGTTCTTCGGGAGCCCGAGCTTGCGACGGGCGATGATGTTCTTCTGGATCTCCGACGAGCCTCCCCCGATGGTGTCGATGACGGTGTAGCGGTAGGTGGACTCGGCCCGGCCCCGCATCGGGGCCTCCTCGTTCCGGACGCGCAGCTGGCCTCCCGGGCCGGCGATGTCCATGGAAGCATCGGCCAGCCGCTTCGAGTACTCGGTGGTGAACAGCTTGTACTCGGACGCTTCGGCAGTCGGTGGCGCACCACCTTGCGATGAGGAGAAGACGAACTTGAGGCCGAGGACCCGAGCCACCTCGGCCTCGGTATGCAGGGTGGCGAGCCGGGATCGCACCACGGCGTCGTCGGCCAGGCGCTCACCGTCGCGCCTGGCCGTGGCCACGTACTCGGTCAGAAGCTCGAGCCGCTGGGCGATCGGGGAATAGGTGAACAGGGTGAAGCGCTCGAGGTCGAGCGCTTCGGAGATGTACTGGAAGCCCCGGTTCAATTCGCCGACCACGTAGTCGTCGGAGACCCACACGTCGTCGAGGTACACCTCGTTGGTCCGCTCGTCCCCCATGGTCCAGATGGGCTTGACCGTGATGCCGGGATGGTCCATCGGCACCAGGAAGAGGGTGATCCCGAAGTGCTTGGGTGCTTCGGGGTCGGTCCGGGCGCCGACCCAGTACCAGTCGGCGAAGTGGGCCGAGGTGGTCCACGTCTTCTGGCCGTTCAGCCGCCAGCCGTCCCCGTCGCGGGTGGCCTTCAGCTGCATCGACGCCGCGTCGGAACCGGCATTGGGCTCGGAGTAACCCACTGCGAACTCGACCTCGTTCCGCAGGATCTTGGGCAGGAACTCCTGCTTCAGCTTGTCGCTGCCGTGGCTGATGATGGTCTTGCCGATGATGCCTACGCCTTTGCCGATCTGAGGGCCACCCCGGGCGGCCAGGGCCTCGTTGAGCAGGTACTCGTAGATGCCCTCGCCGTCGGATCCGCCGTCCTCCTTGGGCCAGGTGATCCCGAGCCAGCCCCGCTCGCCCACCTTGGCCATGAACTTGCGGCGTAACGGGGTGTCGACGATCTGTGCCATGTTCTCCCGGGTGAGGTCGAAGACCTCCGGGTCGTCGTTGGCATCGAGGAACGCTTCGACCTCCTGAACGAATTCGAGCTGCTCAGGGGTGAACTCGAAATCCATGCGGGCCTCCATCAGCGGGCAGCGCCGCCGCCACGGGTGGTTACCTGACTGACCGTCAGATACTGTGGCCATCATAGGATGGGCCAGCTGGACCGGCCATGCCGGGCGCCTGACCAGCGGAAGGACCTGGCCCGCCCCGGCCGTGGCCCGGGGCCGGGCCACCAGGCCTTCCCGCCCATTCCGGGGCGGGCAAGGCACCGAGACGAAGGGACCTGCACGCAGATGAGCCGAGGCGTGGTCACTATCGCCGGGTATGTCCCCTACTGGCGGCTGCCGCGCTCGTCGGTGGCCCAGGTGTTCAGAGCCGGCGGGGGCAAGGGCACTCGGTCGGTGGCCGGCCACGACGAGGACACCACCACCATGGGCGTGGAGGCGGCCCGGCTGGCCCTCGCTGCTGCCCCGGGCGCGGCCCCGGCCCAGCTCTGGTTCGCCACGGCCAGCCCCGCCTATCTGGACAAGACCAACGCCACCACCATCCATGCCGCCCTGCGGCTGCCCACCCAGGTGGGCGCCTTCGACTTCGGCGGCGCGCTCCGCTCGGGGGCCGGGGTCCTCCGCGCCAGCCTCGAGGCCGCCGGCACCGGCACCACGCTGGCCGTGCTGGCCGACCGGCGTGACGGCCTGCCCACCTCCGGCGACGAGTCGGCCGGCGGGGACGGCGCGGCAGCCGTCGTGGTCGGCGACGACAGCCCGGGGACGCCGGTCATCGCCGAGTTCCTCGGGGCCGCTTCGGTCAGCGACGAGTTCCTCGACCGCTGGCGGGATGCGGGCGACCGCCGGTCGAGGGTGTGGGAGGAACGCTTCGGCGAGACCTGCTACGTGCCGCTCGGCACCGAGGCCTGGGAGTCGGCCCTGAAGGACGCCGGCCTGACCGTCGAGGACGTCGACCGCGTGGCGGTGACCGGCATGCACGGGCGGGCGGTCAGATCCGTGGCCGGAAAGCTCGGCGTCGGCCAGGACGCCCTCGGGGACGACTTCACCGCCGCGGTGGGTCAGACCGGCACGGCCCACCCCGGTTTGGTGCTCGCCGGCCTGCTCGAGCGGGCCGGTCCCGGCGAGGTGGTGGCCGTGCTCTCCCTCGCCGACGGCGCCGACGTTTTCTTGTTCCGGACGACCGAGGCCATCTCGTCGTGGGCCCCGGCTCGGTCGGTGGCCGAGCAGATCGCCGCCGCCACCGACCTGTCCTATGGGACGTTCCTCGCCTGGCGCGGGATGGTGACGCCCGAGCCGCCGCGCCGGCCCGAGCCGGCGCGGGTGTCCTCGTCGGCTGCCTGGCGCAACGAGGCCTGGAAGTTCGGATTCGTCGGCTCCCAGGACCGCACCAGCGGAGCCATCCACTTCCCGCCCTCGAGGGTGTCGATGCGAGGCGGGGCGGTCGACGAGATGGACCCGGTCGGCCGGGCCGACACCGAGGCCACCATCGCCACCTTCACCATCGATCGCCTGGCCTACTCCCCCAGTCCACCCATCGTGTTCGCCGTGGTCGACTTCGACGGCGGCGGGAGGTTCCCGGTGGAGCTCACCGACGTCGACCCGGACCGCGTGGCCATCGGGGACCGGGTGGCCATGACGTTCCGCAAGCTGTACAGCGCGGACGGGATCCACGACTACTTCTGGAAAGCCAAGCCGGTGAGGGCCGGCCGGGTCGGCGCACCCGACCCGGCCGACGTCACCACGTAGAGGAGCGCGCACGATGGCATCGCACGGCATCAGGGATCGGGTGGCGATCGTCGGGATGGGCTGCACCCGCTTCGCCGAGCACTGGGACAAGAGCCTCGATGACCTGATCGTCGAGGCGAGCGAGGAGACCTTCGGCTCGGCCGGCCTGACCAAGGAGGCGGTCGACGCCTACTGGCTCGGCACCGCCCAATCCGGGATGAGCGGCATCACCCTGGCCCGGCCCCTCCAGCTCGAGGGCAAGCCCGTCACCCGGGTCGAGAACTACTGCACCACCGGTTCGGAGGCGCTCCGGGCGGCGGCCTACGCCGTGGCGTCGGGCGCCTACGACGTGGCCATGGCGGTCGGGGCCGAAAAAGTGAAGGACTCCGGCTACCAGGGCCTCAACGCCTTCCCCATCCCCGGCGACGGGACCGCCCGCACCCTGACCGCGGCGGCCATGTTCTCGATGGTGGCCCCGGCCTACGCCAACAAGTACGGGGTGCCCGAGGACGAGCTCGCCGACGTGCTCGCCCGGATCTCGTGGAAGAACCACCGCAACGGGGCCCGCAACCCCCGGGCCCAGTTCCGCAAAGAGGTCTCCATCGAGTCCATCTGCGCCTCGCCCCGGGTGGCGGGGCGCCTCGGCGTGTTCGACTGTGCCGGCGTGGCCGACGGGGCGGCGGCCGCCATCGTCGTCCGAGCCGAGGATGCCCACCGCTACACCGACCGTCCGCTCTACATCAAGGCGCTCGCCTTCTCGGCCGGCAGCGGCTCCGGCCTGATCGATCCCGACTACGACTACACCTGGTTCCCCGAGTGCGTCCGGGCCGCCGAGGACGCCTACCGCCAAGCCGGCATCACCGACCCTAGACAGCAGCTGGCCATGGCCGAGGTACACGACTGCTTCACCCCGACCGAACTGGTGCTGATGGAGGACCTCGGGTTCGCCGAGCGCGGGACGGCGTGGAAGGAGGTGCTGGCCGGCACGTTCGACCTCGAGGGGCAACTTCCGGTCAACCCCGACGGCGGGCTGAAGAGCTTCGGACATCCGGTCGGCGCCTCGGGACTGCGGATGTTCTTCGAGACCTGGCTGCAGCTGCGGGGTGAAGCCACCCCCGAGCGCCAGATCAGCACCGACCGGACCCTCGCCCTCACCCACAACCTCGGCGGGTACCCCGGCGAGATGGTGTCCTTCGTGTCAGTGGTGGGAACCGAGCCCGGCTGACGTGGGCGCCTCGGCCTCCCGCTCGTCGAGGAACGCCCACCAGGCATCGGCCGCCCGCCGGGCCCCCCGGAAGGCATCGGCCCGGTCCGCACCACAGCCGGTCAGGGCGTCGACGGTCCAGTCGCCGTGGTCGGCGTCCATGGTGGCGTGGACGTCCCAGAATTCGGTGGCGGCCGCCCCGACCCCATAGAAGCGCCGCAGGCCCTCGGCCTTGGAGGTGGCGATGGCGGCCGCTTGGGTCTCGTAGGCGGCCAGTCCGGCGAGGGCCATGTCGGGACCCTCATCGGCCAACGCCCGGTAGGTGGCGACGAGGGCCTCGGCCGCCGGCCCGGCCCGGCGGTCGGTGTCGGCGCCTACGGCCTCGGCGAAGCGGTCGAAGAGCGCCAGGTGCGGCTCGGGGACCCCGAGCTCGTCGGCCAGGTTGGCCCCCACCAGCGCGGCCACGCCGGGCTTGTCCTCGGCCACCAGCCGCTCGGCCACGGCCGCCAGCACGGCGGGCAGCGCGGCTTCGAAGGCCCGGTAGTGGACGGCGTACTCGGCCAGCTCTTCCCGGGCCAGCTGCCCGGCCTCCCAGCGCCGGTAGAAGGGGTGGGTGAGCAGGGCCCGACCCTCGACGGCCGAGGACACCACGGCGGACAGGGCTGCGCCCGTGGCCGGGTCGGTGCCGGGGGGTGTCGTTTGGCGAAGCTCGGTGTCTGTGGTCATGCCGCACCCTAACTCCGTTTCTT
The DNA here is from genome assembly GCA_963710495.1 of uncultured Acidimicrobiales bacterium. Taxonomy (GTDB): domain Bacteria; phylum Actinomycetota; class Acidimicrobiia; order Acidimicrobiales; family RAAP-2; genus Bog-756. The sequence continues at coordinate 16,147 of CAVQAI010000001.1, read as the reverse complement.
CCGGCCAACTCCGATCGGGACCGGGGCGGCGGGGGCGGCGGTCGTCCCGCTGGAGTGCGTCTATCCTCTGGGTCCCGATGCGGGACGATATCGACAGCTCGACGAGCTCCCGCCCGGCCGGCCGCCCGTGATCCGCTCGGTGATGTTCGACTTCGGCGGGGTGATCACCTCGAGCCCGTTCGAGGCCTTCGCCCGATACGAACGGGAGCAGGGCCTACCCGAGGGGTTCATCCGCACGGTCAACTCGACCAATCCCGACACCAATGCCTGGGCGAGGCTGGAGCGGGGGTCGCTGGGGATGGACGAGTTCGACGAGGCGTTCGCCGACGAGGCTCGGGCCCTCGGCCACCGGGTGGACGGCCAGGTCGTCCTGTCCCTGCTGGGCGGCGAGGTCCGGCCGGCCATGGTCGAGGCCGTCCGCCGCTGCTCGGCGCGCTTCACGACGGCCTGCCTGACCAACAACTTCGGTGCCGCCGATACGGCCGCCCCGCCCGAGGTGGCTCCGATCCTCGCCCTGTTCGACGTGGTCCTCGAGTCGCGCTCGCTCGGGGTGCGCAAGCCCGAAGCGCGCTTCTACGAGCTGGCCTGCCAGGCGGCCCGAGTCCGGCCCGAGGAGGCCGTCTTCCTCGACGACCTGGGCATCAATCTCAAGCCCGCCCGGGACATGGGCATGCACACCATCAAGGTCACCGATCCCGACGCTGCCCTGGCCGAGCTGTCGGGGGTCACCGGGCTCGCCTTCGCCGTTTGATCCCGGTCCGCTCCGGGGACCGGCCCGGAGCTGTCGACAATCAGTGGGCGGCCGACATCTGGTAGGCGGGATGGGCGAAGCGCCCATTCGACGCCGGTGGCCACTCCGTCGCCGGGTGGGCGGCCGGCACCGTGCGCTCGTACCTCAGGTAGTGAAGCTTCCGCGAGCGCTCCTCGGCCAACTTGCGAAGTCGCACCAGAAGGGCGACATAGCCGCCCAGGGCCACGCCACAGAGGCCCGACACCACCCAGGCCATGCCGGCACCCGGCAGGAAGCCGAGCAGGAAGGTGGTCACGAAGCCGGCGGACAGCACCCCGAGCGTGTCACGCCGCCGACGCCGGAACTGTCGGCGGGTCGCCGCACTGACCTGCGGCATGGAGGCGACCTGGGCGGGCATCGCTTCGACGGGGGCCTCGTCCGGGTCGCGACCGAGAAAGGCGAGCGCCGGTCGGGGGAGCTGATCGGCGCCGACCACCGTCAGCACCGGAGCAGCCCCGTCCTCGTCGACGGCGGACACCGGGCCTATGGTGCCGTCGTCGTCGACGGTCCGGAGGCGATAGGCGGGGGCGACGATGGGCTCGGGCGCCGAGTGCTCCAGGACGCTCAGTTGGTGGTGGAAATGGGAGATCGAGCTGATCCCGTCGCCCAGCCGGGCCCGTCGCTTCATCAAGTTGGGAGCCAGGATCACAATCCATGCGACCGCGATGATGATCACAAGGATCACGGGCATCAACTCCTCGACCTGCCGACCTTGCGGAAAAAACCCTAACCAGGGGTAATTCGACAGTGGTGGATGGTCGGGGATGACAGTGCCGACATCGGCCCTGGCGCGCCTACAACGGCCGTCCCCGCGCGCGCTTTTCTACACCGGCGGCGGGAGCCGATCCAGTCACCGCCAAGGTCCCAGGTGAGCGCGCCGGACGGTCGCTCGGTTCTGCCGCCCGACCACCTTGGCCAGGCCGACGGCCGTCCCGGCGGACGCCGTGCTCAACTGGGTGGCCGCTGGAACCTCCACGCAGGCCGCCGGGCCGCGATCTCCCAGCCAGCGGGCGTGCCGCACGACCCAGGAGACGGAATGGCCAAACCCACACGACCCCCGGAGCGCCGGCACCCGGCACCATCTCCGGCCCGGCGCTCCCGCACGCCCTTCGTGGTGGTGGCGGTCGTTCTCCTGGTGGGTGTCGGGGTGCTGGTGGGCGTGCTGGTCACGGGGTCCTCGCCGCAGACGGGAACCCCGGGCGCGGCGACCCCGTCCACGACGGGCCCTGGGGCGGCGGCCCCGGCCGGGCCCGAGGGGATCCCGCTCGAGGCGGGCCCGGTGTTGGCGCCGGCTTCGACCGCGGCGATCGGCCAGACGGTCGACGGCGTCCAGTGCGACACCAGCGAGCAGGTCGCCTACCACATCCACACCCACCTCAGCATCTTCGTCGACGGGACGCTGCGACCGGTGCCGGCCGGTATCGGGATCGTGTCCCCCATCGCCCAACCGACTCCGAATGGGCCATTCGACGGTGCATCGCGCTGTTACTACTGGTTGCACGTCCACGCTCAGGACGGAGTGATCCACATCGAGTCCCCGACCCAGCAGCTCTATACCCTGGGCCAGTTCTTCGACGAGTGGCAACAGCCGTTGAGCAGCGACCAGGTCGGGCCGGCCACCGGGCCCCTCACCGCGTTCGTCAGCGGCCGGCCGTACCAGGGCGACCCGCGCAGCATCCCCCTGGGCTCCCGCGAGGACGTCCAACTGGACGTCGGAACGCCGGTGCCCCCCGTCGGGGTCGATTGGACCAATACCTCGCTCTGATCGGGGCAGTCCTGCTCCGACTCGAGCCGGACGACGGGGCCCGGTCAGGCCGAGCGGGCGACGAAGCGTCCGTGTCGGCGCTCGACCACCACGTCGACGTCGAAGGCGCGTGAGACGGCCTCGCTCGTGAGGACCTCGTCCACCGGGCCGGCCGCCAGCAGGCGGGCCCGCCGCAAGAGTGCAGCATGGGTCACACCGGGAGGGATCTCCTCCAGGTGATGCGTGACGAAGATCAGCGGCGGCACGGCCGAATCGGCGGCCAGGGCGGCCAGGCGGCAGAGCAGGCGCTCCCGGGCCCCGAGGTCGAGACCGGCGGCCGGCTCGTCCATCAGCAGGAGATCCGGGCTTCCCATCAGAGCCCGGGCCAACAGCACCTGCTGGCGCTCACCTTCGGACAACAGCCCGAACGGTCGGGTGGCGAACTCGGCACCGGCGAACCCCGCTTCGGCCAGCAGGGCGCGCGCCCGGGCCCGGTCCTGGTCGTCGTACTCGTGCCACCAGGTCTCCAGGGCGGCGTGCCGGCCGGTCAGCACCACGTCGAACGCCGGCAGCCCGGGCCGGAGGGCCCGGGCCAGGGAGGCGCTGACCATGGCGATGCGCCGGCGGAGCTCCCGCATGTCGACCCGGCCGAGGCGCTGGCCGAGCAGCTCGACCTCGCCGCTGGTCGGCCACAACGACGAGCCGACCACTTGCAACAGGGTCGTCTTCCCTGACCCGTTGGGGCCGAGGAGCACCCACCGTTCGTGGGCCCCCACCGACCACGAGATGTCGTCCAGGAGGGCCTGCCCTTCACGGACGACCGAGACATGTTCCAACTGCACCGCCGGACCGCTCCAGGGGCGAGCCGCGCTCATCGATCGGAGGCGGTGGCCGGTTGGGTCACCCCGTGACCATAGTGTCCGGCGGCGCGAGCGGGACCGTGCCGCCGATCGTCAGGCGGTCGAGTTCGGCGGGTTCGGCGACGGGAGTTGCATCGCCGCCTTCACCGACTGTGTGTTGGAGGCGTCCACCACCAAGGGTCCTCCCGGAACCGGGGCCAGCCACACGTGGATCATCGGCTGGCTCACGTGGTTGCTCGAGCCCGCCGGGCATGTGCCACGGTTGTTCGTTCCGACGACCACGCCCGTGGCGTTGGAAAAGCACAGGTTGGTATGGACATGCCACTCGGTGAGGCAACCATCCGGCATCGGGGACCTCGCCCCGACCTGGTTGCTCCCCATGAGGTACATGGCGGCCACCAGAACGGCGCCGTGCGGTGTGTTGGCGTATACCAACGACTCGATGGCGTTGGGGTCGAGGAGCTTGCCGTCGTCGATGTAGCTCGGCTTGGCATAGTGCACGACGGGACCGCCCGTGGGTGTGATCGGCACGTAACCGTCCGCCCGGGCGTTGGCCAGGCTCTGGTACCGCTGGGCGGCGGCGACGGTCTGGTCGACCAGTGACAAGGAAGCGCTTTGCTGGGCGGAGGTCGGCGGGGTGGTGCAGTTGGGGGTCACCATCTCCATGCCCGGCCCCATCGAGCCCATCGAAAGCGGCCAGGTGATGGGCCGGCCGGGGAGGTGGTGGGCAACGAGACGGACGGGCCGCTCGATCCCGAACTCCCGCCGACATCCCGGGCGTCCCGGGCATGGCACTCGTGCCGGAAGACGACCCATTCGGAGTGCTCATGCCGGGCGTGGTGGCCGAGCTCCCGTCGTCTCCGGTCGGCGCCATCGACCCGGACGGGGCCGAAGCCGGATCCATCCCGGGCATTCCGGACGAGGTTCCCGCGCCGCCCATGGCGGGGCATCGAATCAGCGGAGCTGGGCGGGGCGGTCGCCATGCCCCCCATCGGCGCCGCCGTGGAAGCGGCTTTCATGGCTCCCATCGACGGGTGGGTCGACCCGCTGGTGCTGTTGGCCGCGCTGACGGAGGGCGCCCCGACCAGCACCACGGTTCCGACGAGGGCGGCCGCCACCACCGGCACCGACGTCCAGAGCATCCGCCGACGGACAGGATTCCGGCGGGCCGGCGCTCGGGCATCACCAGCATGAGCGCGGCGACCAGCTCGACCCCGGTGGTCAACGACCCGACCGGGTCGGCCGTCTCCCAACCCTTCGCCAGGTAGAGGACATAGCCGGCGACGGTCCCGCCCAGCATGCCCGCCGAGACGAGTCGCCAGTGACGTCCACCCAACAGCACCCAGACGGACGCGGCCACGAACCCGACGGCATCGGCAATGAACAAGACGGCCAGCACCGTCGAGTCGCCCCAGTGGGTCGGCACGATGGCCGCGTGCACGGCCGCACCGGCGAGCATGCCGACCAGCGCAACGCGTCCGACGAAGGAAGGTGCATCCATCCTGGCCTGCAAGGCAATCGCCGGCCGGAGCCCCTGACGAGCCCCGGCGCGGAATGGCGGCCACGACGCACCAGGCAACGATCGGGAAGTCCTGGTTCCGGCTCCGGTGGCCGAGACGTACGCTGGGCGCGGTGTCCTACCCTGGGGCGCAGTGACCTACGACGAGGACCTGGCCGACCGCATCCGCGAGCTGGTGGCGCCGGAACCGGGCCTGACCGAGAAGAAGATGTTCGGCGGGCTGGCGTTCCTCATCGACGGCAACATGGCCCTGGCCGCCAGCGGTCAGGGTGGGCTGCTGGTGCGGGTCGATCCGGCCCGGTCGGACACCCCCATCGACTCCTCCAACGTCACCAAGATGGTCATGCGCGGCCGGGCTATGGAGGGTTGGCTGCGGGTGGCGCCGGCACAGGTGAAGACCAAGCGCCAGCTGTCCAAATGGGTTCAACTCGGCGTCGGATTCGCCCGGTCACTCCCGGCCAAGCGCTAAGCGGCGCCGGCCAAGCTGGGACGCCAGGCGATGGTGCCGCACCTTGTGGCGTCGACGTGCCGGCCGGGAGGGGGGGTTGCCGTCCCTCCTCACCGGCCTCGCACGCCTAACGATTGGGTAGCACGGCAACGTTGGAATGACCTGTGGGGGAACCAGGTCACAGGCCACGGCCACGTATCGAACACTGACCTCTCCCTGACCAATAGGGCCCATACGACCTTTCTGGCGCCGCACCCGTGGAGGCGATCAGTCGATCCGTCTTCTCGCCACGATCACACCGCTGGCAAATATCAGCTCGGCGCAAATGAGGTCGGGGTGTTGAAAGAGCCGCTCCTTGACCGAAGCCAGTCCGTCCCGAAGCTCGGGATCAGAGTGGCGAGACAAGTCCATGTCATCAACGAGAATCACGCCGCCGGGTCGCAGGTCGGCGATGGTCTTGCGAAGCTTGAAGATCTTCCCCCCAGGAGCATCCGGGAAAATAAGGTCGAACGAACCCAGTGTCCCCACAAGCTCAGATCCGTCACCCTCCACTATGGACACCCATTCCGGCCAACCCATCGCTCGGGCTTGGGCTGCTCGCTCCTCGTCGAGTTCGACACTGACCACTTCGACATCGTGGCGTTCGCCGATTCCATGGACGATCCAAGCCAGTCCGACCCCGGATCCCGTGCCGAGTTCCAGCACCCGTCCTCCCGACGGCACCCCGTTGGAGAAGAAGGCAATGAGCCGACCGACTTCAGGCTCCGAGGACAACTCAAAGCCAAGACGGTCCGCCTGGGCCTGGGCTGCCAACACCAATGGGGGCAACTCCATGATCGGCACCGTACATGATTGGTCCTATCGGCCGAGCTACGTTCGTGGTCCCGCTCGTGCCACTGCAAGTCCCAGTGATTTTCCGTCCGTCAGTTGACTTGGCTCGGACGGCCTGGAGCTCCGAAAGACTCTTCCAGTTGACGCCCGTCATTCTGACGGCAACACCACAGATGTCGCATCAGCCATGGCAACCTCTGCGAACTGCAGCGACCGGGCGAAGACCTCGGCTGGCATCGCCGAACGCCAGTAGGTCAGGACGTTCTCACGGTCCGGATCCCCGAGAAGAGGAAACAGCCAGCTCACGAAGTCGCCGAATCGTCCGTTGGGAACGCCTGAGGACAGACCCGCAATGGCGGCGGCCTGCGCAGCGTCTGACAGCCGCTCGGCAAACAGCACGTAGAGATGCCGGTCCTCCTTCAGTAGATGCAGATCGAGATGGAACTTAAAGGCTGCTGTGGCCCGGGCTGTCCCGAGTGGGTCATGTTCGCTGACAGCCGACCGCAGGACCTCAAAAGCGGCATCAAGTCCACGATGGTCCATTTCGTAGGCGGCGACGACGTCAGGGGCGACGGACTCAAGAGCTGGAAAGATGCCCATCTCCTCGCCATCTGCATGCCAGACAAGAACCTCGTCCATGCGTCGGAAACGCTCGACAATGATTTCGAGACCTGGTTCGCCTCGTGCGGCTCTCAGCGATGCCTCGTCGATCGTGGCCATATCACTGCGCAAAGCGCTGTGTACCGCATCGATGATGTCGAGAGGCCTTGCCATCGATTCTCCTCGAGATGTTGGTTGCAGCAGGCCCCACCCTCCCGCCTTGGAAGGCCGGCGGGACCGTTTCCAAAATGATGGCCACTAGACGCCATCTCGATCAAGTGCCGGATGCGATCCGCGGCCGCCCACGTTTCCGTGTCACCTGTCCCGAGCTCGGTCGGCCGCAGCAGCCTGGCCACCTGCGCAGGTATCCACCTCAGCGAAGAGGCTCCGGCTTACGTCAGGTGTCCGGATCCAGGAATTGATGCCCCCTCGCCACTTCCGGTGTCCGGATGACGGTGCACGACGAGACCCCCGAGGACCACAGTCACAGCCACGATGACCAGGGCAATGAACGGGAACTCACGGTAGGGGGCGGGCTGTCCCGGCTTGCACAACTCGACAAACGGCACCACCAGGGTGAGAGATCCAAGAACCGGGACGGCCACGTGGCGGAAGGGGGAGAAGGAGCTTCGGTGACGCCTCCACATAAAGACCGGGAGCGAGACAGTTGTCAGGAAATAGACGAAGAGAATCACGATCGTTCCCATCGTCGAGCACTCCGCATAGAGCCCAACCGGATTCATCGATCCCGAATCCCCGGTGACGATGTGGGTCAACCACCAGATGCCGATAATCCCGAGTCCCACGCCTGCCATGACCAGGAGCGCATTTGCGGGAGTGTCGGATCCTGATCGAACCCGTCCAAGTCTGGCCGGGAGAAGACCGGATCGCCCGCCATCAAAGAGCATGCGAGCCTGCGAGTTCGTACCGGCGATCAGGGTGGCGAGTACTGAGACGATGCCAGCGATCCAGGCCAGAATCGCCGCTCCCCCGATGTACCGATCAGCCACGGTCAGGAAGGGGACCGAGGAGCGTCCGATGGACGAGACGTCGTAGTTGAATCCGGTCACCGTCGCATAAGCAAACAGCACGAAGAGGAGGGCGGCGATCGCCACCGACAAATACAGTGCCCTCGGCACGGTGCGCCTTGGATTGCGGCACTCTTCTGCGAGTGCTGGCCCATTCTCCCACCCGATGAACATATACAGGGCCAGGGGAAAGCCCGCTGAAAGACCGGCGATGCCGCCTGTGAGATGTGCCCAAGAGAAAGGCGTGCCAAGGAGATGCGCTCGCTGATCGACAAGGACGACGACGCAGATCATGATCATGATCGTCACCTGTAAGACCACGGCCAAGCCCACTGCAGCAGTCGAAAGCTTGACCCCACGGATGGTCAGCCACGTGGCGCCAACAGTCAGCACGACGGTTATGGGCCCCCACGGCGGATGCCACGAGGTGTAATGCGAGATGGTCATCGCCACCATTCCCCCCGACATGGTGATCACCCCTGCCATGGCGACGGTGTACCCCACCGTGACCAGGAGTGCAGTGGTGACACCAGCCCTCGCTCCGAGTGCCGTCTCCACGTAGGTAATGAAGCTCCCGGCCGAAGGCTCAACCTTGGTGAACTCGGCCACCGTGAAGGCCAGGAGGACGATGGCCACACCGGCGGCGACAATCGTCAGTGGTGCAGCGACGCCGGCCGTAACGGCTATCACTCCGAATGCGAAGTAGAAGTCGATCCCGGGGCCGATGTTTGCGACGGTTGAAGCGGTAACGTCGACAGTCCCGAGCTGGCCGGACCTGAGTCGATTGCCGCTCTCGCTCAGGTTGGACGCTTTGCCCAGCTGCTTTCGTGGACCGGCCACCACAAGCCCCCTCTTAGTCGACCGATCCCTGAGACTGGAGGATCACCACGATCGGGTGCCAGGTCATGGATCACGATCTGTCGGAGCCCTTGTCAGAAGTTCGTTCGATGCTCAAGGGGATTCCGACAGCCGCCGTCAGTGGTTCTACCGGTGAGGCCAGTTCAGCCGGGGCGTGGTATCCGGGTCCACCGATAAGCAAGGCCATTCTTGGATGTCTCGGTGATTTCGTCGAGACCGAAGCAATGCTCGGCCTTGGCCCGAGCTTCGGCTCTTGTCATCGGCATGCTGACGATCTCGCCGTCGGTGAACTCGACGGTCACCATCTGCGTGTCGCCTTCATTCCAAGATTCGATCGCCACGACCTTGCCAGCGTCACCAGGTGTCGAGAAGTTGAGCGGATCGATCGGGTACTCGATATCTCTCATAGCCCCCCGAAGATTCCCATGGCCCATCGAGAAGTCAGTCATTCGGCACTCCCTCCTAGAATTTGACAACGAGAACCGGATCCAGAATTCGAACCTAGGTCGGCACCGGCACGGGTCGATAGGGACCTATGGCCCTAGTTGACCCTCCTGAGGGGTGAGAGAGTGCATGCAACTTGATTGGTGACGCCAAATGGCAGATGAACAAGGCGGCCATGGGACGGCGCTTCGAGACACGCCCCAGGATTACCTCAGAAAGGACGGCGCCGACCGCCTCGAGGTCGTCGTCACCGTCGAGTCGGAGAGGATCGCAGAAGCCACGAGCAGAGATCGTCTGACTGCACTGAGGGACAGTCGGGAGTTTGCTCTAACCGCACACCTTCCGATCGTGTCTCAGGTCGGCTGGCCTTGAGGCTGCCGACGGTGGAACGTCCCAATGCAATGCCACCTTGAGCACCTAACCCTGGAAGGGAAATCCATGACCAGTCCTCACAGCACCGACAACGAATTGGGTCCAGATCGAGTCATCGCATCTGTCGCCAGAGCGGAGGAGACGGCGATCAACGCAGTCCGAGACTTTGTCGAAACCGTCAATCGGACGTTCGCCGATGGGGACAAAGACGGCGGGCGCCGTCAGCAGATCATCGACTCGGCCTTCAAGATGACCGAACAGCTCGTTGGTGCCTCGAACGAACTCGCCCACAGAGTAGTCAAGGCTGGCCATGGTGCGGCAATGCGAGTGCCTGGACACAAATCCGCGGCCCGAAAGGCGGCTGCCCGCAAGAAGACCGCTCCAGTGAAAGGTGGGACGAGGAAGAGTCCGGCGCCGAAAGCCCCCGCGAAGAGGACGGCGGCCCGAAGAGCCACGTCGGGTTAGCCGGCCAAGCCAAAAGGTTCGAGCATGGAACTGAAGTTCCACTATTCGGCGACCCGAGCGGAACTGGTCTCGTCGGAGAGCCGCTGGTACGTGACCTTTGTGATGGTCGATTCCACCCCGATCGTTCACGAGTTCTCCTCACGCCATGACGTTGGTGATCCCACCTTTGACTGGCGGCTTGCGGATCAGATGACAGTGATCGACCACTTTGAAGAACGCCTTCGGGCAGCCGGATACCATCCTGTGCGCAGTGAGGCTCAGCTTCCACCGTTGGTCGTGGCAGCATGGACGCTCAGTCCACCGGACGCCTAAGTCCGCCCTGCTCGATTGGCCCGCGCATATCTGACCGGGAGTTCTCGGTCACACGGATTTGTCCCCCGAACTCTTGGGCACCTACAGCACCCATCGTCATCGGCTAAGTGGGAGCAACGCCACCGGCTTCGTTGACGACCTGCCACATCCGCTGTTGTTCGCTGACTGACATGTGCGGATCCAAGACCTTCCACGCCACCACGTCATGAAGGCTTTGCTTCACGACATCGACGTCGAAGGAGCGAAGGAAACTCTTCACCAAGACCGAGCGTGCATGGCTCATGATCGTGAGGAGCAACCGCCCGGTGGGTACCTCACCAGCCGTCATCAGTACCCAAGCTAACGCCACATCGACGGCCGGATCGCCTCGGCACGCACCAGTCCAGTCGATGACCACCGGGCCTCGTTTGCCCATCATCACATTCAGAGGATGCAAATCGAGGTGGAGCATGCAATTTCCATGTCCGACAGGGGCATCGTGAAGCCAGTCCGGTGCGCTCAGCTCATGAAGCCGCCGATGGAGATCGGCCAATATGTTGCCTTGCCGGGAGATCGTCCATGGGTGCTTGGTCATCGTGGCCACCATCGTCGTGCCCTCAATGCGCTCCATGACCATGTCGACGCCGTCGTCGCTCACTTCCTCGACAGCAGGAACCGGGTATCCCTGCGATCGGACGTACTCCATGACATGGGCCTCTTCGCTCAGAGAGCGCCCCGCCCGAGAACGTCGAAGCACGAGCCGAGGACCGTACTCAAAGATGTCGGCATCTCGACCGGCGGCCAACAAGGGTCCTGGCTCTATCATCAGACCCAGAGTAGGTGCTCCCGTCGGTTTCGAAGCGCCTCGATCCGGCATCACGGCGATGCGCCGCTCGTCTACAAAGTCACCTCACTCCTTGATTGCCATCTGAGAGACCGTCTCACGCAACCGGCGTTGGGGCCACCTCTCCCTCCAGATCGGTGGAGCTGACAAACTCGTGGGTGTGCCGTCGATCTCCGGCCGTGTCGAGGTCAATCTGACCGTCCGTGACCCTGTGAGTAGTGCAGCTTGGTATTCAGAGCTGTTGGGCCTGGAAGAACTGTATGACTTCATTGGTGAGGACGGTCGGATGCGTTACGTCGCTCTCGTTGAGCCGAAGAGTCAGCTCGTGCTCTGCCTCGTCGGTCATCAGGAGCATTCCGGGAAGCGCTTCAGTGAGTTCCATACGGGCCTCGATCACCTGGAGTTCTTGGTGGATCGCCGAGGAGACCTCTACGAATGGGCGAAGAGATTGAACCGGCTGGGAATTCGGCACTCAGGAGTAAAGGAGCCGGACTACACCCGGAACGCCATGCTCACCTTCCGAGACCCCGACAACATCCAACTCGAGTTCTTCTGGAGGGCCCCAGCACGGTGAGGGGCACCGACCGGGCGATCTGGAATACCTAGATCGCGCCGGTATCGGGCCTTTTCGGATGGCAGCCATGAGTGGTCCTGCTGGCGCAACTCGTGATACTCGATAGCCGCCTCGCTCCAGGCGATAGGTCAGCGCAATCCCTTCCCAAGCAAGCAGATGGAAAGCTTGCACAATGACACAGGAGAACAGCTCGGCGGCGCGGCGTCGGATCGACTTCTGGTTGTCCCCGACAGATCAACCTTGGTGGACCCGTCCGGTGCTCTTGGTCGTCATAGTGCTTGCTGCAGTTCTATATTCGTGGCGAGCGGGCACCTATCTCGAGGGGTACTACGCCGCTGCTGTCCGAAGTATGTCGATGAGTTGGCACAACTTCGTTTTCGGTGCCTTCGATCCTTCGGGAACTGTGACCCTGGACAAGCTTCCAGGGGCGTTCTGGGTGCAGGCGCTCTCGGTACGCCTCTTCGGCCTTCACACCTGGACGATCGTATTGCCTCAGGTTGTCGAAGGCGTGCTTTCGGTTCTCATCTTGTTTCGGATCGTTCGTCGATTGTGCGGGCCAAGCGCAGGCATTCTGGCCGCCGTCGTTCTGGCGATTTCTCCGGCGACAGTGGCGCTCAACCGAGGCAATATCTCCGACACTCTGATGATCCTGCTCTTGCTGCTGGCCGCGGATTCGGCCGTCACAGCGGTGATGACTGGCCGATGGTCGAGCACCATCCTCGCCGGGATCTGGGTCGGTCTGGCATTCCAGGCAAAGATGATCGAGGCGTGGATCGTCCTGCCCGCCTTGTGGCTCATCTACTTGATTGTCGCAGTGGGCAGCTGGAGACAGAGGCTGCTTCGCATAGGCGCACTGTCCGTAATGGCTGCGGTGATGTCGTTGACTTGGATGGCCGCCGTCACGCTGGCTCCTAACTCGTCACGCCCGTATGTGGACGGAAGCCAGAACAACTCCGTGTTCCAGCAGGTCTTCGTCTACAACGGCTTCGGACGGGTGGATCAAGCGTCGCCCAACCAGCTGCTCAGCCAGTCCATCGGACTCCGGATCCCACCCCCACCACCTCCCGGGTGGAAGCGCCTACTTACAGGCTCACTTGGGAGAAATACAGGATGGCTGCTTCCGGCTTCACTTATATCCCTCGTCGCTGGCCTCATCGCCACCCGCCGGCGGCCGAGAGTCGATCCACTGCGAGCGAACTTCATCCTGTGGGGAGCCTGGCTGCTCGGCCTTGCCGGCACCTTCAGTGTCAGCTCCAGCCTGAACTCGTATTATGTAGCTGCTCTCTCGCCTGCCTTCGCCGGATTGATTGCCGGAGGATCGCTGCTGGCGTGGCGGGGGCGTCGCTCGACCTTGGTGCGAGCCGTCATCGGCTCGACTCTTCTGGTCTCGGCCGGTTATGCAGCGTGGCTGCTACCCGAAGCTGGGACGGGTTTGCCGGGGTGGCTGGTACCCGGTTTGGTACTGCTCACCATCGCCTCAGCAGTTGGCCTCCTCGTCTCGTCGCGGGACGGCGCAACTCCCCGCCTCGGTCCTTCGAGCCTCGCCGGGTCTCTAGCGGCGATTTTGCTCGTTCCGGCGGTGGCCTCCGCCTCCATCGCATCGAACCGCCTGGGGCCGTTCGACACCCCGTTTCAACCTGTCGTCGTCACGCATGCGATCCGGGCGTTCTTCGGAGTGACTGCGTCAGCGGCCACCTTGCTGCCTCAACTGGAACAGGCTCGTCGAGGAGCACCTTTCCTCATGGCGACACAGACGTCAGCGCTGGCTGCCCCCTTCATCTTTGACAGCGGACAGGAAGTTCTCCCTATCGGAGGCTTCACCGGCACGATCCCGGAGCCTTCGCTCCCTGCAATCAAGTCAATGGTTCGAGAGGGCAAGTTCCATCTCGTTTTGCAGGCGCCCTCAACGACCGACCCTCGGCTCACCTGGATCGCCCGGCACTGCATTTCAGTACGTCAACCGACCGGGACGAGCATCCCAGTCCCGAATCGCTACGCCATCTACTACTGTCTGCCAAGCTCCTAAACAGAAGGATCCCATCCGTTCCCGGTTGAGATAATTGCTCAACCATCCCGAGCATTGGCCGAGTCGGCATGTCTGATCATCCGATCCCACGCCACTAACAGCTCTGCATTCAGCATTTTGATCGGATTCAGCGCGGCTCTGACTCCGGCGGTAATGATCTGCGCCATCCGAGCACGCAAACTTCGAGACCGGCAGACGCTAACCGTTTCCCGGCAGATCCAGCGTGAGAACGGCGGGTTCGAGATCCGACCACCCAAGTGGGGATCGGAACGGGAGGTCTATCGAGCACCGACAACTGGTGGACATGCTGAGTGAGTACGTAGCCGAATACCGAGCCGATGTGGAACGGCACACGTGGCCGTTCACCGGCGAAGGCGAGGATCCTCCCCACCAGAACACCATCGGCGAGCGCTGGCGGACCACCCGGGACCGAGCCCCCCTCTCAGGGGTCACCCTGCACGATCTGAGGCATTTCTTCGCTCCGGGGCTCATTGCCCAGGGGTGCGACGTGGTGACCGTCCAGCGAGCCCTTGGACACGCTAAGGCATCCACAACGCTCGACACCTACAGCCACATCTGGCCGACCGCTGAGGACCGCACCCGCAAGGCGGCTGAGTCCATGGTCTCCGAGGCGCTCCACGGGAATTCTGAGGACTCTCTGAGGACTGCGGAGGGTCGTTAAACCCCTGACCAGGGAAGAAGTCCGTATCTAGACGTTGAAGCGGAACTCGACGACGTCACCGTCCTGCATCACGTACTCCTTGCCCTCCACCCGGGCCTTGCCGGCGGCGCGCACGGCGGCCAGGGAGCCGGCCTCGACCAGATCGTCGTAGCTGACGACCTCCGCCTTGATGAAGCCCCGCTCGAAGTCGGTGTGGACGGTGCCCGCCGCCCGGGGCGCGGTGTCACCCACGTGGATCGTCCAGGCCCGCGACTCCTTCGGACCGGCGGTGAGGAAGGTCTGGAGGCCGAGGGTGCGGAACCCCACCCGCACGAGCTGCTCCAGTCCCGACTCGACCTGGCCGTACCCGGCCAGGAGCTCGGCCGCGTCGGCGGCGTCGAGAGTGGCCAGTTCCGCCTCGATCTGCGCACACATGACCACCGACTCCGCCGGGGCCACCAGGGCGGCCAGCTCCTCCCGTCGCGACTCGTCGCCGAGGGCGTCCTCATCCACATTGAAGACGTAGATGAAAGGCTTGGCGCTCAGCAGGTGGAGGTCGGCGAGGGGGGCAGGGTCCAACTCCCCGGCGGCGACCGCCGATGCCACGGTGCGCCCGCCGTCGAGGGCCACCCGGGCCTGTTGGGCGGCGGTGAGGGCCGGCGCCAGGCCGGGCTGCTTGCGCACCTCCTTCTCGAGTTTGGCCAGCCGGTTGTCGACGGTCTGCAAGTCGGCCAGCACGAGTTCGGTGTTGATGGTGGCGATGTCGTCGGCCGGGTCGATCCGCCCTTCGACGTGGATGACATCGGGGTCGTGGAACACCCGGACCACCTGGCAGATGGCGTCGCTCTCCCGGATGGCGGCCAGGAACTGGTTCCCCAGCCCCTCGCCCACCGAGGCCCCTTTGACGATCCCGGCGATGTCCACGAAGGTGACGGTGGCCGGGACGATTTCCCGGCTGTCGAACAGCTCGGCCAGGCGGGCCAGGCGCGCGTCGGGGACCGCCACCACGCCCACGTTGGGATCGATGGTGGCAAAGGGGTAGTTGGCCGCCAGCACCTCGTTATGGGTGAGAGCGTTGAACAGCGTCGACTTCCCCACGTTGGGAAGGCCGACGATGCCGATGGACAGACCCACGCTGTCGCCTCCGATGTCGCTGCGAACGCCGCGCTCGGCGGACGATGTCAGGGATGGACAACGCCAGAGACTAGGTGATGCCCGCCCGGCCCGTTCCGGCGGGCTCAGCGCAGGGTCGCCGTCAGGTACTCGCTCATGGTGGAGCTGCGCAGCCGGGTGAGGTCCAGGCAGGCCTCGACGCTGGCCATCATCCGGGCCAGGTTGGCGTCGAGCTCCTCGGGCGTCGATGCACTGAAGAACAGCATCGGGTCGGCCACGTGTTCGGGGGACGGCCAGCCCTCCTCGACGATCCCGTCGATCTCCGGCGCCCCCTCGGTCAGTGCTCGCACCACCTCGTTGCGGACGTAACGGGTGCGCGGCTGCAACTCCCCCGAGACCGGTGACTGCGTGCCGTGCCAGCGCCGGACCCACTCCCGATAGTCGAGCCCTTCCGGACGGTGGATGAGGGCGACCGTGAGGAGCCCCGGCGAGCGTTGGCCGTCCGGCCAGTGGCGGGCACCGGCGTGCGGAGTGCTCCCGTAGTCCTCGTAGAGGGACTCGACCACCAGGTAACTGGCGAAGGGGAGGCCGAGCGAGCCGAGGACGGCGTCCACCCCGTCCCGTCGCTCGTAGCAGTCGAGCCACACCGACACCTCGGCCACGTGGGGCGCTTCGCCCG